>NZ_CP022530.1:1257500-2457500 GCF_002237535.1 Bacterioplanes sanyensis | reverse complement strand
TCCCATGGTTTAAGATGGCTGCAGTATAACAGAGCCGCACCCGAGCTGATGGCCTTCGCGCCACAACTCTGGCAGCGATAGGATCACTTTCAATCAGGACGTCGTATGAACCGCGTGACACACATTCTCATTGTGCTATTGATTGGCAGCTGGCTCAGCGGCTGCGCCACCAGCCCCACCGGGCGCTCTCAGCTGATGTTGGTATCGCCTCAGTCGGCCATCGTGCAGTCGGAAAAAGCCTATGCCAGCACCATGACGCAACTGCAAAACGAGCAGCAACTGGTCACCGACCCCAAACGTCTGCGCCGCATTGAAACCATTACCGGGCGACTGATCAGCAAAGCCGTCGAAAAATACCCCAACAGCCAACGGTGGCAATGGAGTGTGGCCGTGATCGACGACCCGGACACCATCAACGCGTGGTGCATGGCCGGTGGGCGCATGGCGATTTACACCGGCATCATCGACCAGCTGGCCCTCAACGACGATGAAATCGCTCAAATTATGGGCCATGAGATCGCCCACGCACTGGCCAACCACAGCGCTGAGCGCATGTCCCGTGCAATGGTGATGCAAGCAGGGCTGATCGCCGCTGGAGCAGCCACCGAGCAGGATCAACTGACTCTGGCTGGCGCCGCATTAGCCGCCAAACTGGCATTGGAGCTGCCCAACAGTCGCACCGCCGAAACCGAAGCCGATCGCATCGGCATTGAGTTGGCCACCTTGGCCGGCTATCGCCCCGAAGCTGCCGTCAGCTTATGGCAAAAAATGGCCAAAGTCGGCGGTGGTGGTACGCCTGAGTTCCTTAGCACTCACCCCTCCCCTGGCAATCGTGCGAAAACCCTGGGGCGCCTAGCGGAGCGTATGCGTGCACTCAACCCGAACCAAACCAAAGCGCCGATGCACCCGGTAAAAATGGTCACCTCCGGCAACATTTAAGGTCTGCAGCGGCGCGTTTGCCTTTGATATACTGGCGCGCCGTTTTTGCTGCTGGTGAATCATGAGTAAAAAGAAGCGCCGCGATATTCCACACTACTCGCTGCCAATTATCGAGACACACTTCCACCTGGATTATCTTAAAGAGGATCCGGCTGAGGACATTTTGGCGCAAGCCAGAGCCATTGGCGTCGAACGCTTTATGACCATCAGCGTTGAGCCAGACAACATGCCAACCGCGCTGTCTTTGGCGCAGCAACATGACGACGTCTACGCCACCTTAGGCGTGCATCCACACGAGGCGGCCAAATATGACGACGCCTGTGAAGCCTACATATTGACCCATGCAATTCACGACAAGGTTGTGGCTGTTGGTGAAATTGGACTCGACTACTACTACGACCACTGTGATCGCCAAGTGCAACGCCAACACTTTGCCCGCCAGCTGGAACTGGCCATCGAATGTCAGTTGCCAGTGGTCATTCACACCCGTGATGCAGACGACGATACCATCGCTATTTTGAACGAATACGCGCCACAAATGGCCAACAAAGGCGTGATTCACAGCTTCACCTCGGGCATTGAGCTGGCCCAGCGAGCGGTAGAACTCGGCTTTTGCCTCGGCATCAATGGCATCGTGACCTTTAACCGCGCGGACAATGTGCGCGAAGTGGTCGCCGCCACCCCCATCGATCATTTATTGCTGGAAACGGACGCCCCGTTCCTGACACCGATTCCATTTCGTGGCATAGAAAACGCGCCGAAATATTTACCGTTTGTGGCAGAAAAAATTGCTGAAGTGAAAGAGCTCAGTGTTGAACAGGTACTGCAGGCTACTTATCAAAACTCGCTGAGAACGTTCTTTAACGGCGTTTGATGGCGCTGCCCGCCCCGCCCGTTAGGACATCTTCGAATAATTCGGCGCCCGCTCTGGCGCGCCAGAAGGTGCTAGACCATGCAGCCGGTTTACCGCTCTAGTCAGCGACAGCGAAAATCGGCGACCATAACCACCGGTCGAACAACAATAACAATCCTTGTCTTTTAAACATAAAGGAACGCCCATGAAACACTTGGCAAGCTGTCTAATGCTTAGCTGCGCAGCCTCATCCAGCTTGGCGTCAGCCACCTTACCGGTACAAGCAGAAGCGTACGGCTCCGTGCGGTTGGGCTTTGATGTGATCGATGCTGGCACCCAAGATGACGGTGGCAATGGTCGTGATTTTCTCAGCCGGGTCGGCGTCAAAGCCACATTGCCGCTGCAACCAGGATTGACCGCCAGCGGCTTGCTGGAATACGGCACTCGCGCAGAAAACGGTGTGGATTTTAAACAAAACGACGCACCGGGCCTGCGCCAGGCTTACATCGGCTTAAAAGGTAATTGGGGCGAAGTGCGCATCGGCTCACAAACCATGGTGTGGCACAGTTTTGTGCGCGGTGCTTATTTTTCCGATGCCAACGACACCTTACGCCAGGGCACCATTCGCGACGACGATTTATTGCAGTATTTTTATCGCCGCCAATCGTTTCGCTTTGGTGCCGCCTTGCAAGCCGAGGGACAAGACGGTGATTCCATCGATCAATACCAGCTAGCGGCCGAATATTCTCAGCCACAATGGAAAGCTCAGCTGGCATGGGCCAAAGATCAGCGCGGAGAATACACAGGGAAATTGTGGGGCGCGCGTGTTTGGTTAATGCCATCGGACAACTGGACACTGTCGGCGTATCGCCATCAAGCCGATCGCGACTACGACTTTTATACCGGCAGCACCACCGGCAATGTACGTTTACGCGACGCCAGCATAGAAGGCAGTGTTAATGGAGTTCCTGGTTGCAGCAACGAGGAACGTTCCAGCACCGGCGTGTACCTGTCCTATCGCAGCGGTATTCACCAGTGGCACGGACGTTATGCATTGGATGAATGCGACGTGGCAGGAGAAGTAAACTCCAAAAAAGCCGAATATGTCGCGCATTTACACCCGCAAGCACGCCTTTGGCTGGCGTACGAGGTATTAGACAACGACGCTACGCGCCGGCCGGCCACCAGCAGCGGTGACAGCATGTCAGAAATTCAGCTGGGATTACGATTGGATTTTTAATCAACAACATCCCCACGGGATACCATGCGCTTGCCGTTTTAGCTTGGCGGCAAGCGTAAAAAATCACAACGCAACCCGTTAATTTGCGTACACTGAAAAAATAAAATGACTGATTTGTTACAACAGATAAGAAAATTAACCGAAAGAACCTGGTGATAAAAACACCAATGGTTAACCGGTAACAATAAACAAAGAAGGAAAAGGCGGAAAAAAGGGGCAACACAAACGGTTGCCCGAAAGAAGGAAGTCATTCGAAGCGATTGCAGTTGCGATCGGCTACGAGCTGTTAACAATCCTACAGAAAAAAACCACTCTATCTATAGATACAGTTGTTATTTACATGATCAGTACAGTTGAAATATCGGGCAAAAAAATCAACATTTGTAATGAATCATAGCGTTTTTAACGCGACAGTAACACGGGTATCATTTGGGGCGCCTGCACTGTCATCGCATCCGCGGAAGGTTGGAATTATTTGCAGTACCCTTGAGCCGCTGCACACTGATAGCAATTTCCGTCGTCATAAGCGGAAAAGCGCCCGCTGTCTAAATCCTCCGTCACTGATATCTCTTAGCTCTGAAATCGCAACGCTGTAAACAACACGATAAAAGGGGCGCGGCCCATCGAGTTGATCAGACAGCACTGGCTGCGTCCTGTGCAATGGGCGCGGCTATGAGCTGCCTGCAGGATCTCCTATACTGATGTGTTTTGGCTTAGGGCAATGGTCAGCATGTCGAAACGGCCCAGCAAACGCGAGCTGCGCGAGCAACTTCAACGGCAAACCCAGTGCTATTTGCAGCAAGGCGGCGAGATCGAAGCGGTAGAACGCGGTGCCAGCGGCTTGGAAGATGGCCGTATGAACGACCGTTCGCTGGGATTTGAAAAACCGGCCGCCAGCCGCACTCCAGTTACCGACGTGCTGCGCGCCATCGATCAACGCCGCCAAGCCAAATCCACCACCAACAAGAGCACCCCGCAGCGTCGTCGTCCAAAACGCAAAGTCATTTACGATGATTTTGGAGAGCCACTAAGGATCGTGTGGGACGATGACTGAGTCCATCATTCTCATCTTGGCGGCCGCCCTGTTTGGCTACGGGCTGATTGCCCGCAAGATTGAAAAAGAAGACATCACAGCGCCGATGCTGTTTGTTGCCCTCGGCATCATTGTCGGCCCGCTAATGCTGGGATGGGTCGAGCCGTCGCTGGCCAGCACAGGCCTGCAACGCATCGCCGAGCTGACACTGGCATTGGTATTGTTTACCGAAGCCAGCCAAATCGAGCGCCAGCAACTGTGGCGCTACGAAGCTTACCCCATTCGCTTGTTGGCCATCGGGCTGCCATTAACCGTGGTCTGCGGCGCGGTGGTGGCCTTTTATTGGCTGCAGCTGGACTGGTATACCGCGGCAATATTGGCGGTCATTTTAACCCCCACCGATGCAGCGCTGGCACAAAGCATCATGAATAAACGCCAGTTTGATGAGCAGCTGCGCCATTCCATCGCTGTTGAAAGCGGCTTAAACGACGGCATTGCGTTGCCCATATTGCTGCTATTCCTCGCCCTTTTAGCCGCAGCGGGCGAGCAAGATGCGTGGCGCTGGGCTGATTTTATCGGCACCCAGCTGATTCTCGGTGCGTTGCTGGGCATCGCCGCCGGGCGTCTAGGTGGCATGCTGATCGATCACGCCATTTTGCATCATTGGATGCCGCCGCTATACCAACGCTTGTCGTCCGTCGCTCTTGGCATTCTCGCCTATTTAGGGAGCGAAGCATTGGGTGGCAATGGTTTTGTGGCGGTATTTTTGGCTGGGTTATTTTTGCAGTCAGAGCGCAAACGCGTGATGAGCCGGTTGAAAGAATTTGGCGAAGCCGAAGGGCATTTATTATCGCTGGTGATCTTTTTTTTATTTGGCGCCATTTTCGTATCCATCGCCTGGCCACTGCTCACCTGGGCCATGCTGTGCTATGCCCTGCTCAGTTTGACGGTAATTCGCATGCTACCGGTGGCCATTAGCCTGATCGGTACACCGTTGTCCGCCAGCAGCCGCGCTTTTCTGGCATGGTTTGGACCACGAGGCATCGCCAGCATTCTCTATTTGCTGCTGACCTTGGAGCAACTTGGCTACGATGCCCACATGAAGCACTACGATGTGGTGTTCGGCACCAGTGTGCTGACTATTTTGTTGAGTATTTTGCTGCACGGACTGACCGCCGGCTGGTGGTCCAGCATTGCCGCTCGGTGTGAGCGTCGCCATAGCCAAACCAAAGGCAGCGCCCGCCATGAACGCCGCCACCCGCAAGAATTGTTAGAGCAGTTACCACCGTCATCTAACGCCAGCAAAAAATAGGACGTTCAGCGCTGCACCACTGGGTATGTTTGTCCCAGTGCTCGGTGATAAGCCATCCCCAAAACAACAATCAGCAATGCTCCGCACAGTACGGGGGTGACAATAAACCAGGGCTCAGGCTGCAGCATCAACACCAGCAGCGGATTTGCACCGGCGGGCGGATGCACACAGCGCAGTGCCATCATTGCTGCCACCCCCAAGCCAACCGCCACCCCTAACCAGCCAGCACTGTCGGGAGCACTGCCCCAGTGCAAACATAGCCACAGCAATAGCAAACCAATAGCGGTGGTCAGCACATGGCCGCCAATGATGTTGCGTGGTTGCGCCAACGGACTGCTGGGCAATGCATACAAAATCACCATGGTGGCGCCAAATGGCGCCATCAATAGCAAGGTATCCAGCTGCGCACTGAGTAACGCCAATATCGCAATGCAACCTCCTGCTCCCAACCCGGCCGACAGCGGCGGCGACAACCGTGTCCAAACACGGCGCCAAACAAAGGCACTCATAGTTAACTTCCCCACTCAAGCAGACCAATCAGTCTACCCAGGGTAGACAAGTCGGTCTACCTGTGTCAAATTCGCCTTTCTGCATCAGAAACGGTGAGGCTTCGAATATGGGTTTGACCAATGGATAAACGACTGCAGCTCGTTGAGACAGCGCTGCAACTGTTCTATCGACACAGCGTGTACAGCGTCGGCATCAACGACATTCTGCAAACGGCAGGGGTGGCGAGAAAAACGCTGTACCACCACTTTGCCAGCAAAGAAGAGCTGCTGTTGGCAGCATTGCAGCTGCGCGATCAGCGCTGGTGTCAGTGGTTGGATGAGCGCTTACACACCGCCCACACAGGCTTAGCGCTTTTGGATGAGTTATTTCTGGCACTGCAAGATTGGTTTAACGGACAGGCGCTGGGCGAGTTTTATGGCTGTTTTTTTCAGCACTGCAGCGCTGAGTTCAGCGACCCTGAACATCCCGTGTCGCGCTTATGCCAGCAGCATCATCTGGCCGTCAGTGCGTTGCTGCTGAAGCACCTGCAACGTTGCTCCGTGACTGAACAAGCGCAGCCATGCTGCGATTTGCTGGTGTTGTGCAAAGACGCCGCCATCGCACAAGCACAATTGGGCATGACAGATGCCGCTGAGCGCGCTCAGCGCCTCGCTCGCAAGGCTTGGCCGTGCTGACGCTGAGCAAAGTGCTGGTGACAATGGCCACGGTATTGCTGTTGGCCTCGGTAGCCGAACGCCTGAGCCCCAAACATGCCGGGTTGCTGGCAGGCTTTCCGTTAGGAACCGCCATTGCCCTGTACTTCTTTGCAGCCCAGCACGGCACCGACTTCGCCGCCGCCAGTGCCATTTATACGCTGGCCGGTCTGACCGCTGCCATGGCGCTGGCGTGGGGATATTGGCAAATCATTCGCCGCCGCCCCGGCTTGTCCTGGCTGCCACTGGCCATCGGCGCTGGGCTGGTGTGTTTCGCCGTTACCAGCGCACTGCTGCAAAGTCTGCCTGCACAGCGTTGGTTAGCGTTGACCGTTACATTGGCCGCCATCGTATTGTTTCGCTACCAGTTCCGCGTCATCGCCGAGCACCCTAAAACCGGCCCTGGTCGCGGCGGATGGTTTGCCAAGCACAGCGTGACACTGCTGTTTCGCGCCGGCTTGGCCGCGCTGACCATTGTGTTGATTACCGCCCTTGCCGACTGGCTAGGTCCTGCTCGCGCGGGTTTACTGGCAGCCTTTCCGATCAGCTTTTTCCCCTTGATGCTGATACTGCACAGCAGCTACGGCGCAGGGGTGTTGGCCAGCAGCATTCGCCACTATCCAACCGGCATGGGCGCGCTGCTGACCTATTGCCTAACCGTCAGTTACAGCTACCCCCACCTGGGGCACGATATAGGCACCTTGGTCGCGTTAGTCATGGCCTGTGTCTATCTGTTGCTCAATCATTATTTCAGCCAAGCCCTAAGCCGCCGATAACTCGCCCACAGTCAAAGGAGCTGGCCATGGTATCGACCATCAAGCTCGGTGCGGCACTGAGCCAACAGCTGCACGACCATTCGGTGAGTCGTCTGCCAACAGAGCAGAAGGAGACTCCAACCAAGGGGGCCGCTGGCTTCAACATTGAGCTGACCCTAACCTCGGGGCAGCGTATTCAAGTACAGTTTGCCCAACGCTTAAACGGCAGCCTGAAACACTTTTCCATCGCCAGTAGCAGCGAGCTCAGCAACAGCACCGAGCAGCAAATGCGCCAGCTGGTTCGAGAGCTGGGCCACAGCGTCAGCGCCCTATTCTCAGGCAGAGAGTTTTCTGGCAGCGAGCACTCAGACCTGTTTGCGGCCCTTCGCCATAGCGACGTTAAAACAGTCGACCTGCACGCTTGGCATAACCAGGGTAATAGCCAACAACAGTTAAATTTACAGCAGCAACGCCACAGCGATGGCGCCTTGGATGTGGACGGTCAATGGCAACAACGGCAAGACAATCAATACAGCGAGCATGGCTTTGATGTTTTTCGCCGCGGCTTTGATCAAGCCGCGCTACTGGGGCATAACGACTTGGCTTGGCTGCAACAGCAAATACAAACATCCAGCGACGGTTTAGCGCCACAAGTCAGCAGCTTTTTTGAATCGGCGATGAGCGCCTTGTTACAACGCGCCGAACAAGGGCAGCAATGGTTACAGCGCTTGGGCAGCGATGCGCCCAGCGCCCAGCAATTTATTGCACAAACCGTAGAGCAACTGGCGCAGCCCTATTCCCCCACCGCCAGCAATGCCTTGCCCGATTTTCGCGCCGAATTTTTTAGCCGCAGCCAACAGCAAGGCCGTCCTCCTGACGAGCAGTTGTCGTTAAAGTTAACGCAAACCAGTTTTAAGGGACAGCCAGATGAACATGGCGTCGCCTTTGCCAATCAAATCCGGCGATTGGATATGTGGCGTTTATTGGATGGCCAACACCAGCACATTCAAACCCGCTGGCAACAACGTGAAGAAGTGAGGCACAGGTACGACAACGGTGTATTAACCGACACACAGTACCGGCTGGATTCACAGTGGCAACAGCAGCGCCCGGGGCAGATGCCCAAGAACTATCAAGTTCATTTGGATACTCCCATCGCACAGGGTTAAACCCCCGTTGCTATGCACCATAACGCTGACTGCAACTCACGGTTTTTGAGATGTGAAGGCGCCAGCCTGTTGATATACTCGCGTGCTTGCGCCCGAGCAGATCGGGCATGATGGCTATTTATACGAGAGGTTTGCGTGAGCACAGAGTCCACCCCCAGTCAGTTTCAGGATACTCAGCAACTGCTTAGCGAGGACGGCTTTCGCGTCAGCAACATCTGGTATCACGGCACCGCATCCGGCCTGTTGGAGTCGATTCAGCAACAAGGTTTAAAAGGCGCCGGCGACGCCGAGCTGATGTCACGCCAGCAGCATTTGCTAAAAACCATTGGTCACAGCAGTATCGGCAGTGACGACCCCGTGTTTTTAACGCAGAGCAAAGAGCTGGCGTATTTCTGGGCACAACAAAAAACCCACAGCCGCAACCTCGCGTTTCAGCAACAAGAGCAGCCCGTGGTGTTACAGATCACCCTGGCGGAAGAAGACAATGCTCGAGTTAAACCGGATGCTGGCGGTGCTGCGTTGATGTTAGAGCCAGGCAATGCCTACATGACCTTTCTCAAAGCGCTGTATGACGCGCACGGTCACACTTTGGAAGATGCCAATCCGCTGGCCATGCCACGCGATTATTTCCTCAATAAGTTGGGTCTGGCATACCGCCAAGCCCCCATTGCTGCTGACTGTTTAACCGCGCTGTAATTCCTAGCGAGAGTGGGCGCTCGAGTTTAGGCTTCAGACCAGTATTTAGGTGCGCGTGGCCGCGCGCCTATTGCCACCATCGACACTGGAATCTACGCACCTGCCCTAAAACATCTGCTTAAGAAAATCGATAAACGCCCGCACCAGTGGGTTCGGGTAGGTGCTGGCGCGATACACAGCGTACACCTGGCCGCTGCTGCCCGCTTGTAAGCTGCTGTGCCAGTCGCTCAAACAGGGCTGCAGTGCGCCATTGGCTACGGCCTCTGCCGTGGCCCACTGTGACAGTTGCACCACCCCCAACCCAGCCAACGCCGCCGTTAACAACGGCATGCCACCACGCGAGCTGAGATTGCCGGAAACCGCGATGCGTTGATGTTCGCTGCCACGGCGAAAATGCCAATAACTGAGCTGGCGGCCGCGGTTGAGCAACAAACAATTGTGTGCACTGAGGGCATCTGGACTGTCAGGCAAGCCATGGCGCTGCCAGTAGTCCGGCGCTGCCACAATGTGAGTATCGTTGCTCATCAAGGTAATGGCCTTCAGCCCAGAATCCGCAGGGCGACCAATGCGAATGGCCACATCGACATCGTCTTCAAATAAATTCAGCAGCCGGTTTTCATGTTCGATGTCGATTTGAATGTTCGGATGCTGCTGCAAAAACAGCGGTATTTTGCTGGCTAGCTGCTGTTGGCCAAAGGCTTCAAATACCGATATTTTCAACCGCCCAGCCACCGCACTGTGCTCAGCGCGGACCGATAAGCGCAGCTCATCCGCTTGCTCAACCCAGGGCTGCGCTTGGCGATAAAATTGCTGCCCAGCGTGAGTCAGTTTGAGCTGTCGGGTACTGCGCTCGAATAAGGTCGCGGCCAGCTCCTGCTCTAGGCCATCAATGGCCCGAGCCACCGACGACGGCGCCATGGTCAACACACTGGCAGCGCGGGAAAAACTGCCCTGCTCCACCACTTTAAGAAAAATCCGCGTTGCATTAAGCACGCACACATCCTCGTTTTATTGCAGCCAACGCCGCCGTTAGTCCAACTGTAATCGGCGTCATTGTGGCTGACTATTGGGTGCATCACCTTTGCATTTCATGCAAAAAAGAAGCAGACATTACATGCATTCTAAGCAAAGGCGCTGACAAATACACTGTCCTCCATGGTTTGAACACTGCAATTGAGAGGACAAAAAATGAAGCGTATTACTTTTCAACAAATTCCAAGCGCTATGATGGCTGGTCTAATGGGTACCGAAGAAACCCTGCGCCAGCTGGACTGGATCGACACTCGCACCCTTGAGCTGATGCGCTACTACATCTCCGAGATCAATGGCTGCGCTTATTGCCTGGATATGCATTACAAAGAAGCTCTGCATCATGGTGAGCAGCCTGAGCGTTTGCATGCCTTGCGCCACTGGGCGGCCATGCCCTTTTATTCCGACGTCGAGCAGTGCTTGCTGCGTTGGGTTGAAGCTTGTGTAGTGGGTGGCTCAGAGAGTGATAAGCAAGCAGCGTTTGAGCAGCTGAAGCAGCACTATGATAACGAGCAAATTGCCTGGTTAACGCTAGTGATCAGCCAAATGGGACAGTGGAACTTGCTGGTGAAAGCTTTTGGTTTTGCCGCCGGGCACTATCAAGTCAGTTAAGCCAACGCATAGCATTGGTTCGTACTAGAAAGGTTCGCGCTAAAAAGGTTCGCGCTAAAATTAACCAATCAAAGCCTGTCGTACCATCAACAGGCTTTGGTCTGGTTTGATTTGCTCAGGCGGCCTCAGGCTCCTCAATACGGCTGTGCCCGAGTATCCACCAGGACAGCAGCTGGCAGGTAAAAAATACCGCAAAGCCAGAAAATACTGTATCACTGAGAAAATGCCCGCCCTGCATGATACGCACCGCACTCATCACAACGCCCAAAGCCAGCCCCCAATACAGCCAACTGCGACGACGGAAAACCCAAGCCAGCGCCATAAAATAAAACGCCATCGCCGCATGGCCGCTGATAAAGGATTTGCCATTCCCCGCCTCATTCACCACAAACGCCGGGGTAAAGGTATCCTTGCCGCCGAACTGCTCCACCGCACGCGGGCGCTCACGTTGGAACCCTTCTTTAAACACACTGTGGACCAGGAGCCCTGGGCCGATCAGTAGCACCAAAAATAAAAACAGCCATGGCTTTCGATGTTCAGGACTTACGCCGCCGCGCACAAACGACAAACCAATGACCAACAACATAATGGGAATTAACACGTGCGGCAGGTAGCGGAACACCCAATAAATCGATTCATTAATCGGATGATTCGACAGCGGCCACCCCGGCAGTGAGGCATCGTAAAACCACTGGCTCACGATCAAATCCAGTTGTGGCCAAGCCACAAACACCACCGCCAACGCCGCACACACTAGGATCGCCCCATGTTGTCGCCAAACTTTCACGCCACTACTCCGTGCAAAAGTGGCCAGCATACCCGATTTCTGCCGCCAGCCTAATGGTCAGTTCGGCCCACTGACTGACCTTTACGAACCTGCGCCCATCTTCGCGCAACGTTACTCTGGCACTAACACGCACGAAAACAATCCAGCTGGAGAACTCCATGCATCGCTCTGTTATGCTCGCCAGTGTCATCATTGCCCTCAGCGCTTGCGACACCTCACCATCGAATAACACACCAACCCATCACCCAAGCGCTGACAACGCGGGGTTCACTGCCGCAACAGAAGCGACGCGGCAACATCAGCAAGCCGTCCGTGCCGCATTGGATCTACAGCAGCAAGATGACTGGCAACAGGCACGGCGTGGACAGTTGGCCAGCGCCGATGATTTCAGCGCCCATTTGCCTTCCGGTGAGCGAATTTGGGATCGAGCGGCGTATCAGTTTATTAGTGGAGAAGCGCCGGATTCGGTCAACCCAAGCTTGTGGCGCCAAGCGGGTTTGAACAATCTCTCCGGGCTGTTTGAAGTGGTGCCCGGTATTTATCAGCTGCGGGGGATGGACCTGGCCAATATGACGCTGATTGAGGGGAAACAAGGTTGGATTGTGGTCGATCCACTGACCTCAGCTGAAACCGCACAAGCCGCGTTTGAATTGGCGATGCAGCATTTACCCCAGCGCCCCATCAGTGCGGTGCTGTTCACCCACAGTCACATTGACCATTTTGGTGGTATCAACGGCTTGTTCCCGCAATTTGCACTCAGCAACGACATTCCAATCGTTGCGCCACACGGCTTTATGCACGAGGCCACCATCGAGAATATCGTCGCCGGCAGCGCCATGAGCCGTCGAGCCAGCTTTATGTATGGTAAACAATTGCCGCGCACGACTCGTGGCCACATAGGTTCAGGGCTGGGGAAATCACCAGCGTTTGGCCATTTCGGTATTATTGAGCCCAGCCACAGCATTGACGACAGCACAGAAGCCATGATTATCGATGGAGTCACGTTTGAGTTTCAATACACACCGGACTCTGAAGCTCCGGCAGAAATGACCTTTTATTTGCCAGAATATAACGCGTTTTGCGGCGCCGAGCTGGTCTCGCGCACGCAACACAACCTCTATACTCTGCGCGGCGCCAAAGTTCGCGATGCACTCAAGTGGAACGGCTACATCGAACAAGCACGTCAGCGCTTTTCACAGGCGCACGTGTATTTTGGCAGTCACCATTGGCCAATTTGGGGTAAGGATGCCATCCAGCAATTTTTAATCGGCCAGCGTGATACCTATAAATTTATTCACGACCAATCTGTACGTTTAATGAATAACGGCGCAACAGCGGATGAAATTGCACAACAATTGCAATTACCCCAGAGTCTGGCCCAACAATTTTCTAACCGTGGTTATTACGGCACGGTCAAACATAATGCCAAAGCTGTCTATCAATTTTATATGGGTTGGTACAACGGCAATCCGGCACATTTAGACCCCATCCCCAGAGTCGAGGCTGCCTCTCGCTACGTCGCCTTAGCCGGTGGCGATGAAGCAGTATTGCAAAACGCACAACAAGCATTTGAACAAGGTGACTATCGCTGGGCCGCGGAGCTGTTGAATCATTTGGTGTTTGCCCAGCCGGGCCATCAAGAAGCGAAACAGTGGCTGGCACGCAGTTACGATCAATTGGGCTATCAGGCAGAAAGTGGCCCCTGGCGCGACGCGTATCTCACCGGTGCGTACGAGCTGCGCCATGGTGCATCGCAAAAAAATCTCGACTTAAGGCAAATGAAATCGGTTTTTTTGCACACACCGGTGAGCCACTTCTTTACCTCCATGGCAACACGCTTAAAAGCCGAGGAGGCTGACGATACCAACCTCGCCGTCGCCATACATTTCAGCGACTTGCAGCAAAGTTACCGTCTCTGGATTGAAAACTCGGTATTGCATCATCAGCCCATCGACGAAGCCAATGACGTCGACGCACGGCTGACGTTAAGCCATGCGCTGTTTATCGATTTATTGATTGGCAATGCCGGCATCAAAGACGTGCTGTTGTCCGATGACATCCACAGCGACGGCAACCACTGGGATTTAATCAAATTCTTTTCGCTATTTGAAAAACCCAATCAACATTTTGCCATCGTGACACCGGAATGACGTGACAGACCAATAACCAGCAATGGACACGATTTATGCCAGTAAAACGTCGACTCGATAATTAAACGGCTTCAGACTGGCGACAACGCGCCCGGTATTGACTGGGCCGCTCACCTTGCCAGCGCAAAAAAGAGCGGGAAAAATTACTGCTATCGCTAAAACCTAGTTGCAACGCAATGCTGGTTAAATCCTCATCGCTTGCGCGTAAACGTTGGCATGCCAGCGTATGGCGCACCTGCTGTAAACAGTGTCTGAAGCTGGTATTTTCCTGCGCCAGCAAACGCCGCAAGCTGCGTTCACTGATATTTAATTGCTGGGCTATCTGGACTTGTGAGGGCTCACCCTGCGCCAGCATGGCGCCAATAACACGCTGCACCTTAGCGCCGTACCCTGCTTGCTGGCGCTGCTGAAGGTATTGTTGCACCCGCCGCTCATGGGCCGCCAGCAACTCGCTATCACCGATCAACTGCTGCTGCAGTGCGCTACGGCGAAACCACAAAACACACTGCGGCTGAGCAAAGGTGACTGGCACCTGATACGTTTGCTGCCACGGTTGCGGCTGAGCTGGACGCGCGCGATGCAGTGCTACCTCAGTCAGTAAGTCGTTACCCGACATGCCAGAAATGACGTTAGCAAAACGCACCAGAGTTGCCATAAAAGCATCCAACGCCAATGGCGACAGCGGCACATTGGCCAGCGGCGTAAGTTGGACCCCCAAGCTATCAGGCCGGTGAACCAGAGTAACATGCGCGCTGTTCGACACCATGTCGTGGTACTGCACGACTTTTTCCAGCACCTGCTGCAACGATGAGCACGCCATGGCCAACATGCCCACCGCATGCAAATGCATGGGTTGCACGTGACGCGATACGGACAAGCCAAAAGCCGCATCCGCTGTCGCTTGCTCAGCCAGTTGCCACAGCTGCGTCATGCGTGCAATTTCAACACGTTCATCCGGTCGGCTCAGCAGCGAGCGTTCGCACAAGCCAACTTGCTGCAACAGGGGCTCAGGCGCAATGTGGCGATGGCGCAGCGCTTGGCACAGTGCCAGCGGCCAAGCCGCCAGCGTGGATGGCTCAAAGCCGGGCATCGATCACTGCCTGCGCTATCGCTTGCGGCGCTTCTAACTGCGGGTAGTGTCCGACGTCGGCCAACTCGACGATGTCGTCGCGCGCCACTACCTCACGGTAGCGTGCGACCATATGCGCACCAGAAATAGGATCGGCACTGCCATTAAGCAAGTGCAGTGCATGTGGCCAGTTTGTTAATGCACCCACCCAACGTTCGCGCTGCTGACGGCGCTCTTTCATATAGCCAATTAATCGCGGCATCACACGTTGCCCGTTACGATGGCTGAGAAAGCGCCAGCTGGCGGCGATATCCGCTTCAGACAGCGGCTGCTGACAAATCCGTTGTAAACTGCGCGCCAATTTTTTCTCGGTAATGCCAGCGGCCAACCATGGCCCTAGTGGACTGGCCAGCAAACGCTGCGTCAATAACGGCCGATGAGTTTCGGCAAATAACCCACCGTTTAATAGCACCACGGATTGCAGTAAGGATGATCCTCGCTCCAGTTGGCGCGCCATCAGTTCTTGCGTCACGGTGTCGCCGTAATCGTGGGCGAGAATATGGCAATGGTCCAAACCGAGGTGGCGCAGCAAGGCCTCTTGTAGGTCGGCTTGAATGGCAATGCGGTACGGAAATGACGCCGGTTTATCGCTACAGCCAAAGCCGAGCATATCGGCGGCTAATAAATCGAAGTGCTGAGCCAGCTGGTCCCACACGGCATGCCAGTCCCAGCTGCTGGTAGGAAACCCATGGACCAGCAATAACACCGGCCTTTGTTTGCCCAGCTGACTGATTGCCACCGAAGCTCGATAAAAAACACGCAAATCGTAGCTGCGATGCGCCGCTTGTGGCCGAAATACCAGCCAGTGGCCATCGGCCTGCCAATCCGAAGGAGTCATGAATCATCTCGTTGTTATTATTTTAGAGTTAGCGTTGGCAGCCGCAGTATGTAAATGGTGACGCCTGCACCAATCAGCGGCAACAGCACCTGCAACATCGGGCGCGGCACCAACACAAAGGCCGTTAACAGCATGACGCTCCACATCAGCGCCAAAGAGTACATTTTTGCCCGCCAGGGCATGCCTTTGCCACCCAGGTAATAAATCACATAATTACCCAAGCGTGGGTGATGAATCAACCACTGATAAAAGCGCGTCGAAGTGCGCAAAAAGCACGCCGCCGCCAACAATAAAAAAGGCGTGGTCGGCAGCACGGGTAAAAAAATACCGATCACCCCCAAAGCCACGGCAAGCCATCCGCAGGCAAATACCAGATGACGCAGCAGTGGATGGCGAATCGTTTTTTGTTCTGTCATCGGTGCAGACATGACATCATCCCTGTGACCTAAAACCTAAAGACGCTGCTGGCCCAGCTGCATCAGCACCCTATTTATGGCGTGCTGACACTAAAAGGCTAAGCGACACAGCTGCTGCAAGCATAGCTCAATAGCGGCGGGCAAATCGACGTCGATATTCGGTCGGTGTCAGGCCGGTTTTTTTACGGAATAAGCGTCTAAACGAGCTGGCGTCTTCATAGCCGACGTCGGTCATCACCACGTCCACGGTACGCCCGGTTTCTTCCAGCAGCTTTTGCGCCGCTTCGATACGAATCGACTGCACATACGCGTTAGGCGGCATGTCCAGCGCGGCATTAAAGCGCCGAATTAAAGTGCGCTTGGAGACGCTCAAACGATCGGCCAGATCTTCTACCGTAAACGGCTGTGCAAAATGTTGCTCTAGCCATTGCTGGGCCTGGCGCACCAAATCGTCTTTGTGCGGCTTGGCCAGGCGCATCAATGAGTACGACAACTGGCTATCACGGCGATAATCGATCACAAAGGCTTTGGCCGTTTGAATAGCGGCTTCAAAACCGACATGGCGCTCAATAATGTGCAGGCCTAAATCAAACCAAGCCAAGCCACCGCCAGCGCAATAGATGTGCTCATCACGGGTCAGCAATTGATCCGCCTTGAGCTCGACTTCTGGGTAACGCTGTTCAAACAGCTCCTTAAAACCCCAATGCGTGGTAGCGCAGCGGCCGCGTAAAATACCCGCTTCGGCCAATAAAAAGTTGCCGGTGCAATTGCCCGCAATGGTCCAGCCCTGCGCGTCGGCATGCTGCAACAGTTGTAGAACCGGCTCAGCATCTGGCAGAACTTCCTCCACCGGGCCGCCAATGGTGGGCACGATGACTGCATCGACCTCGGTCGTGCCATTCACCACTTGGTCAAAACTTAAGTGGCTGGCCAGTTGCAAACCGTTGATGCAACGGACGCTGTCACCCTGCGGGCTGGCAATGCGCACATTAAATAATCGCTGCGCTTCTTTGCCTTCAATACGATTCCAAGTAACACCGGCCAAACCGAATAAATCGGCAACACCGGTGATGGCAGATGCCAACGCGCGATCAAAACCGATCACCACCACATTGATCATAACTGTCACTTATAGCCTCAAGAGTGGCTATATTGCCAATTACACACTGGCATAGCAAGCATCATAGTGGCTGTATGTGACAATTGGAGAGCGCCTTGTGTCTAAGTTGATCAACCCCACCGACCTCAATTTTTTGCTGTACCAGGTGTTTCAAGCCGATCAGTTAAACCAACTTGAGGCCTTTAAAGAGCACGACCGCAGCACTTACGACGCTGTATTGCGCACCGCAGAGCACATTGCCGAGGCGTATTTTTTACCACACAACGCCAAAGCCGACGCACAAGAACCACACTTTGATGGCCAGCGTGTCACCACGGTGGATGAGGTAAAAGTTGCTTGGCAGCACTTTGCTGATGCCGGTCTTATCAACGCACGCCACGCGTACGACGACGGCGGTATGCAGCTGCCGGCATTGATACACAGCGCCTGCAATGCATTTTTTATGTCCGCCAATCCATCCACCGCCGGCTACCCCTTTTTAACCTCGGCTGCGGCCAACGTCATTCATGCCTTTGGCACCGAAGAGCAAAAACACACCTATTTGCCCGCCATGTTCAGCGGTCAATTTGCCGGTACCATGGCGTTAACCGAGCCGGACGTTGGCTCATCACTGGGCGATCTGACCACCAAAGCGATTCCGCAGGATGATGGCAGTTACCGCATAAAAGGCCAGAAAATGTACATCTCTGGTGGCGATCAGGACATCACCGACAACATCGTCCACTTGGTGTTAGCGCGCATCGAGGGTGCACCGGCCGGGGTAAAGGGCATTTCCCTATTTATCGTGCCGAAAATTCGCGTCAACGCCGATGGTCAACTCGGTGACCACAACGACGTGCAGCTGGCAGGCTTACTGCACAAAATGGGTTATCGCGGCACCACATCGACGGTATTAAATTTCGGCGAACAAGACGACTGCCATGGCTGGCTGATTGGTGAAGCAAATCAGGGCCTGAGCTACATGTTCAAAATGATGAACGAAGCGCGCATCGGAGTCGGCTTAGGCGCCGCCATGATTGGCTATCGCGGCTATCTTGAATCCCTCGACTATGCCCGCCAGCGCCCGCAAGGCCGTGCAGTCGGTGAGCGTGATCCGCTCAGCAAACCGCTCAATATCATTGAGCATGCCGATGTAAAACGCATGTTGCTGGCACAAAAATCCTACGTCGAAGGCTCGTTGGCATTGTGTTTATTCGCCGCTCGGCTGGTGGATGAAAGCGAGCAAGGGCAACAACAAGACAGCGCCATTTTGCTGGATTTATTAACGCCGGTGGTGAAGTCGTTTCCATCGTTTTATGGACCCAAAGCCAATGATCTGGCCATTCAAGTATTGGGCGGCAGTGGTTACACCCGCGAGTATCCGGTGGAACAGTGCTACCGGGATAACCGCCTGAATCCGATTCATGAAGGCACTCATGGCATTCAATCGCTGGATTTACTGGGCCGTAAATTATGGCAGCACAATGGCAAAGGCCAGCAACTATTGCTGGCACGCATACAACAAACGCTTACCCGCGCGCAGCAGCATGACGCGCTGCAGCCCCTGTGTCAGTCCTATCAACAACACCTGAACACGCTGGTGAAAACCACCATGACACTGGGGCAAACCTTGCAACAAGGCAACGCCGAGCTGGGGTTGGCCAACTCCGCGCTGTACCTCGATATGATGGGACGTTGCGTGATCGGCTGGCTGTGGCTGGAAATGGCAGAAAAAGCCCTCAGCAGTGAATTGGCTGACGAGTTCATTCACGGAAAATTGCAAACCGCACGCTATTTCATTCGTTGGGAGTTGCCGGAAATCGAGCACCAGGCGCAGTTGTTATGCGGCTTGGATACCACGTGCATGGACATGCAAAACCACTGGTTTTAACCGCCGTCACGCAGGAGACATACCATGTCAGACAAATTATTGGTCGAACAACAACAGCATTGTCTTACCATCACCTTTAACCGGCCGGAGAAATACAACGCACTGGACCCAGAAAGCTATTACCTGCTGGCACAAGCGCTGTACCGTTTGCAGCACGACCCAGACCTGCGCGTTGGCATTATTCAGGCTAATGGCGAGCACTTTACCTCCGGTTTGGAGCTGGATCAGTGGGCGCCTATCTTTGCCGAAGGGCGCCTGCCACAGCTGCCCGACGACCACCTTGACCCTTACGGCTTAACCGGTGAGCGATTAACCAAACCACTGATCATTGCCGTACAAGGCCTGTGCTACACCTCGGGCCTGGAGCTGCTGTTGAATACCGATATTCGCCTGGTCACAGCAACAGCGAGGTTTGCCCAGCTGGAGGTCAAGCGCGGCATATACCCATGCGGTGGCGGCACCATCCGCTTGCCAGAAGAGATCGGCTGGGCTCGTGCGCAGCGCTATCTGCTGACCGGCGATGAGTTTAATGGCGAGCAGGCCTATGCCTGGGGACTGGCATCCGAGTTAGTGGCTGAGGACGAGTTACACCAGCGTGCTCAGCAACTGGCCCAGCGTATCGCCGATGCGGCTCCGTTGGGGGTCAGTGCCTCCCTTGCCTCCAGTAAGCAAGCGCGTTACCACGGTCAACAAAGTGCCATTGAACAGGTGTTTGATGCCATGCCCACAGTGTTAGCCAGTGAGGATGCGCGCGAAGGGGTTCAGTCTTTTCTGGAGCGCAGACCTGCTCGGTTTCAGGGGCGCTAATCACCCAGCTCTAAGAACATCGTTAGCAGCGCGGCGTAAGGACACCTCAGCTAACAACCCGCACTGCCGGTCAAGTGACTGCTGATACAGGTGCAGTCGCTGGCCAACTGTCACATTTCTGTCACATCAACTACAGTGAGGTAAGACGTAAACGGCCCTGCGGGTCAGACAAGGATGTTCGAGGTGGCAATGCTTTCTCCCCTGTCGTTAATTACTCAGCGCTTATCCATTGTGCAGCAGCACTTGCTGCTGATCCTTTTGGTGGTGGCAGGCTTTGCGGCCAGTGGCGCCGCCACCTGGAATCTGGCCAGCATCACAGATCTACTCAACCAGCGGCAGTCTTCATTGCAACAGTTGCAACAGCAGCTGTTGCAACTCAGACGCCATGAAAAAGATTTTCTGCAGCGGCTGGATATCGCTTACGTCGAAGAGTTTCAGCAGCAAGCAGGCAGTTTTCAGCAACAACTGCAGCTGCGCTTTGATGGAGATGTTGCCCGCTTGGCGCAGCGTTACATCGATGGCTTTGTCCAGCTGGCTGAACTACAGCAGCGCATCGGTCTGACCCCCACCACTGGCTTATACGGCGAGCTGCGCCAGGCCATCCACAACGTCGAAAAGCAAATTGATCAGCAGCCCGCCACTCAAGCGGCCATGTTAATGCTGCGCCGCCATGAAAAAGACTTTATGTTGCGCCGCGAATTAAAGTACCTGCAACGCTTTGAGCGCGATCTGCCCACGTTGCAACAGGCGCTAGCCGGTCAGTCACAATTGCTTAGCAATGTGCAAGCGTATCAGCAACGGTTTGCGGCGCTGGTCGATGCCGAAGTGCAAAAAGGCTTGGATCAAAACCAAGGTCTGCAGCAACAATTGCGTGACAGCGCCGCTGAACTTGAGCAACAGTTTGAGCAACGTCTTGAGCGTCTCACCGCACAGATGGAACAACAAAGAAACGCTTTATTGTCCGCTACCTTTTTTACCATGCTGGTATCGGCGATATTGGCACTGGCATTGGTCAGCTGGCTGTCGTTAGCGATCAGTCGCAGCATTCAAAAAATGACCCGCCGTGCAGTGCATACCGTGAAAGACAACGACATCAGTCAGCTGGCGGCGGAGCAACACAATGAGCTGGTGGTGCTGCAGGCGGCATTTGACCGTTTATATCAAAAATTGACTCAAGCCTTTGGACGCTTCGAGCAATCGGCGCAGCAAATCAGCCAAGTCGCGGGGACCATTCGCAGCGCTACACAAAATGTGGTGGAAAGCACCGACAGCGAACATGAACACTTGGAAAAATCCGCCACCGCCATTCACGAACTCAACGCTTCGATTCAGGAAGTCGCCAACCTGGCCAACCGCACCTCAGGTTATGTGCGTGATGTCACCGAGCGCCTCAACACCACCACCGATAAATCCAGCCAAGCGCAGGAAGCCATCGAGGTACTGCAGAACGAATTGGATCAAGCAGTGTCAGCTATTACCGAGCTAAAAGACGCCAACCGTGGCACAGAAAAAGTGCTGGATGCAATCGAGCAAATCGCCGAGCAAACCAATTTGCTGGCTCTTAATGCTGCGATTGAAGCGGCACGTGCCGGTGAACATGGCCGTGGCTTTGCAGTGGTGGCCGATGAAGTACGAGCGTTATCGAGACGCACAGCAGAAAGCACCGAAGAAGTGCGCACGACTCTGCGCCGTTTTGAAACCGTTATTAATAATGTGGTGGCGGCCGTGAATAGCTCCAACCAGCGCGGTGAAGAAGGTAAGAGCCAATCTTTCCATGCTCTGCAATTAATTCGCGAGATGACACAAAGCATGGCGGAAGTGGCGATGATGAACCTGCAAGTGGCCACTGCCGTAGAGCAGCAAAGTGTGGCCGCCAGCGAGGTCGATCATTACGTCAGTGACATCGTCACTGCAGCGGATAATGTGAAAGACCAAACCAGCCACAGTCTCGATGCCAGCAATCAACTGGCCACCGCCGTCGACGGCATTGTCGAAGCGGTGGGGTCCGTGCGCTTGTAGCGAAATATCCCAAGTCTGCAGGTTGGCAGGATTATCCTAAACTCCTTACATCAGTTTTTAATGATATATGGAGCAGTCGCATGAAGGCTTGGCCTCTGAAAACCAAATTATTGGCCGTCACACTGGCCATTGTTGTAACACTGACCCTGGCCATGGGGTGGCAAACTTTCAGCGGCATATCTGACATCAGTGAACGCTTATCTCGCCATGCTGGCGATAACTTAAAAACAGCTGTGGTTCGGCAGTTGCAAAGCAGCGCACGCGGCTACGGAGCGGATGTGAGCGGGTATATCAATGCCGCCTACCGTGTTCCACTGACCGTCGCCAATATTCTGTCTCACAGCATTGAAGCCGGCCCAGCCCAGCGTTTAAGCCGTGAACAAGTCAATCGACTATTGAGCGCCACCCTAGAACAGCACCAAGACATCAGTTCCGCATACGCCCAGTTCGAGGCCAATGGCTACGACGATGAAGATCGTTTTTGGTTGGGCAGCAGTGACATGCACACCGTGGCCGTGAATGGTGCGTTGGAGATTTATTTAATTCGCAACCGCCAAGGGCAGATCGAGCAGCAGCGCGTTGAGGAATCTGACAGCAAATATCTGAGCAACCGTAACGAGTTTGGTATCCGCGAAGCCGAATGGTATTTGTGCGGCAAAGACAGTGGCAAACCCTGTCTGATGGAACCCTATATGTACGAAATCAGCCCCGGGTATAACGAATTGATGACCAGCTTGACCGTGCCGGTAATGGCCGAAGGTCGCTTTCGTGGCATTGTCGGGGTAGACGCTAACCTGCCATTATTTCAACACATTACCGAAGAGCTCAGCACCGCACTGTACGATGGCGCTGCCAAGGTCACATTGCTCAGCCACATAGGTTTGGTGGCGGCGTCGAGCCATTACCAGGAGCATTTGGCACGGCCCCTCAATGAGGCCATGCCTGAACTGGGGGCTGAGCTGATGGAGTTGCACACCAGTGGTGGCCAGTTGGAAACCGATGATCGTTATTTTGTCTCCGCCGCCATTCCGATCAAAGCATCGGGCAATACCTGGGCGCTATTAATTGAACTACCCAAAGCGGTAGCCTTGGCAGAATTAACCGAGCTGCAAACGCTTATTGAAGACGAGCATGCGGTGGTGATTTCACAGCAAATTTTGGCCGCTGTGATTTTGGCCATTCTGGCAATATTCACCATGGCCGTGGTGGTCCGCTCAATTGTGCAGCCACTGAAGCGATTGAATCATCAGGTCAACCAACTGGCCTCAGCCGATGGCGATTTGACCCAGAGTCTGGAGCTGGATACCCACGCAGAACTGATCGAGCTGAGCCAGGGCTTTAATCGCTTTATTGTTAAATTGAAGAATTTGGTCGACTCTCTGAAAGCTGTCAGCACCGAAGTGCGTCAGCAATCGCAAGAAAATCTTAATATTTCCGGGCGCACGCGCAGCAGTACCGATGAACAGCAGCACGAAATCAACAATGTGGTGACAGCAACACAAGAAATGTCCGCCACCGCTCACGAAGTATCGCGCATTGCCAACGATGTATCGTCGCGCGCACAAGACATTCACACCTCGGTAACGGATTCGCAGCAGAACTTATCAACCGCACTGAATTCGGTGTTGGAAATGACTGATGGCATGACCAGTGCCAGTCAATCCATCAGCAAAGTGGCGCAGCACTCCGAAGACATTAACCGTATCTTGGAAGTCATTCGCAGCATCGCCGAGCAAACCAATTTATTGGCACTTAACGCCGCCATTGAAGCGGCTCGCGCAGGTGAGCAAGGTCGCGGCTTTGCTGTGGTTGCCGACGAAGTCAGAACGCTGGCATCTCGCACGCAAGAATCGACTGCAGAAATTGACGGCATGATTGAAACCTTGCAAAAAGAAGTGCACTCCGCCGTGAGCATTATTCAACAAGGTTCGGAGCAATCGTCGCAAAGTATGGATGCGACTCAGCATGCTCATGAATCATTGCATCAAGTGGTGGCAGCCATCGGTGAAATCGCCGATCACATCGGTCAGGTGGCCACTGCCGCCGAAGAGCAAAGCTCGGTCAGTGAAGAAATCACCCGCAACCTGACCGTTATTGGTGATGCCGCCAACATACTGGCTGAGTTGGCACAAGACGCCAACCACAGCAGTGTGCAAGTAACTCAGCAGCTGGATATTCTCGACCAGCGCCTGGCAGGCCTGCGAACGTAAGGCTTCATCAGAAGCCTTACGTGTTGAGGTACTTTTGAAGAATTTGGCGCCCACTACGGATCGCCGGAGGACTTGCGATGACGGCGCCGGTTTGCCGCCCTAGCAGCAAAAACCGGCGGTGCTTATCAATTAGATTTGCGACGCTGTCGTTTGGTTTTGTCTTTTTTCGCTTGGCGAATTGAGCTGGTTTTTTCCACCGCTTGAGCCCGTCGTTTGCTGCGGTGTTTGACTTCCGTTGCACGCTCAGAGAAGGGATTATCGCCCTGGCGGAACTCAAAGCGAATCGGTGTGCCCTGAATGTCCAATACGCGGCGGAAAGTGTTCGCCAAATAACGCTTATAGTCTTCTGGCAGCTCGTTGGTCATGTTGCCATGCACAATAATACGTGGCGGGTTGGAACCACCCTGGTGAGCGTAGCGAAGTTTGGGTCTGCGACCACGAATCAATGGCGGCTGGTGACTGGCAATGGCGTCTTCCAATATGCGCGTCAGCATGTTGGTTTGCCATTTCGACATGGCCGATTGATAGGCTTTATCCACCGACTCGTATAAATGGCCCACACCAGTACCGTGCAATGCTGAGATAAAGTGCTGCTCAGCAAAAGTCAGAAAGTCAAAGCGACGATCCAGCTCATCTTTAACGCGCTGCTTATCGTACGCGTCCATGCCATCCCATTTGTTAATCGCCAGCACCAACGCACGCCCTGAGTTCAGTACAAAACTCAGCATGTGCAAGTCTTGCTCAACAATGCCCGTGCGGGCATCCAGCACCAAGATGCATACATGGCAGTCCTGGATGGCTTGCAGCGTTTTAATGATGGAGAACTTTTCCGCTGCCTCGGAAATATTTTTGCGGCGGCGTACACCGGCGGTATCGATCAGGGTGTAGTCCTGACCAAAGCGCTCATAGGGAATATAAATACTGTCACGCGTGGTGCCGGCATGGTCATACACCACTACCCGGTCCTCGCCCAGCATGCGATTCACCAGCGTCGATTTACCCACATTCGGGCGGCCGACGACGGCGATTTTAATGCCGCGCACATCCAGCTCTTCGTGGCTGACTTCTTCCTCGGCCGGCTCGTCTTCTAGGTAGCCTGTTTCTGGCTCTTCTTCACTGAACTCGGCGCCCAGCAGTTCATCCATCACATGGTCAACCAAGGTCGAAACACCACGGTTGTGAGCGGCAGCAATCGCCAGAGGTTCGCCCATGCCGAGTTCATAAAACTCGCCCAACACCACGTCCGGATTTTTACCGTCAATTTTGTTGGCGATTAGGTAGGCAGATTTGCCGTTGCGACGCAGATGGTCGGCAATCATACGATCGCCAGCGGTTATACCAGCGCCCACGTCCACCATAAAAAATACGATGTCGGCTTCTTCAATGGCCTGGAAGCTTTGTTGCGCCATGACCTCGTCGATGCCTTCTTCTTCGCCACTGATACCGCCGGTATCAATCACGATAAAAGGCCGACGGCCCACTTTGCCCTCGCCGTATTTGCGGTCACGAGTAAGACCGGCAATTTCTGCCACCAGGGCATCGCGGCTTTTGGTCAGACGATTAAACAGTGTGGATTTACCAACGTTGGGACGACCAACCAGGGCAATGACGGGTAACATGACGGTAACCTTAGAGCAAACGGAATGGCGCGCTGACCTTATTGGTCAGCGTGCACAGTTAAGAGTAGCAGTTCGCCGGTATTACTGGTTACCAGCAGGCCACGTTCGGTAGCCACCATAGGAGCAGAAAGACCGAAATCGCGGCCGCGCAGACCACGCCAGTTGGTCATTTCAGGAGAGTTGGGAACGTTTTTGTGCAATGGCTTAGGACGCATGCGCTCACGCGCCAGCAGCTCGCCATCAACCAGGCTCAGCAGATATAAGAAACCTTCATCGTCAGCCACCGCTAGGTAGCGATCAAATACCGTGACCTGCCCCAGTGCTTTGCCTTGCAGTATGGTCTGTGTCCACTGATTCGCACCGTTGTAGATGTCGTACGCCTGCAGCGTGCCATCGTCCAGGCTCAGATATAAGCTGCCCAGAGCAAGAACAGGATGACCATAGCTCGAGCCATCTTCCTGCCAGCGGACCTCACCGCGTGGTGACAATGCAGCCACTTTACCGTGATAACTAGCAGCGTAAATCACACCGTTATCCCAAACCGGGGTGCCGTCCACATCGACCAGGCGTTCCAGTTCGGAGCGACCATCTGGAATCGCCAGACGTACATCCCAACGCGGAATGCCCAAACGTTTATCCAGCGCCACCACCTTGCCACTGGCAAAGCCGGTCACCACCAGTTGTTCCAACACTAATGGAGAGCTGGTACCGCGCACCGACAATACCGGCATCGCATGTTCGTAGGTCCATAGTTGCTCGCCGTTATCCCGCTGATAAGCACTCAAACGACCATCGATGGTGTGCACAAACACCCGCTGGGCATCACTGGCAACAGAGGCAACCGCCTCGGATGCCAGCGCCGAACTCCACTGCAGTTCACCTGCGGTGCTGATACTGTGCAGCATGCCATCCATGGTGGACACAAACAGCTGGTCACCGGCCAGAGCAACACCACCAATGATGTTTTGCTCCAGCGTCAGTTGCCATTGCTCAGCGCCACTGGCCAACTCCAGTGCCAATACACGACCGTCGGCTGAAGCCATAAACACCGTGTCGTTCTGCACTGCAGGGCGCAGACGGTTTAAGCGGGTGCCTGCTTGCTGCCCCAGGTTCAGGCGCCACTCGACATCAACATCAAGCTGATCATCAATGCTACTCAAGCTAGACTGCGGTTGCTCCGGTGTCGAACTGCAGCCAGCCACGGCCAACGACAACAACAGAGCGCAAAAAAGACGCGGCATTACACTTCTCCAGTGGACGCCAGATGGTCAATCTTGCGTTGCAGTAACTGCGCGCCAGCGCCATTGTCCTGCGCTGCTTGCAGTGCTTTTTGATAAGCCGCTAGAGCATCCGCGGTATTGCCCTGACGCCAGTAAATATCACCACGGGCTTCTTCAAACTGCACCTGATACGCAGGGTCAGGCACGGTAGCAATGCTGGCCAAGGCTTCATCAAAGCGCTCCAGCTCAGTCAGTACCAAGGCCAAGCGAGCTTGTGCGGTGTATTTGATCGGGCCGTTGTCGGCTGTCTCAACAACGTTCTTTAATGCCGCAGCAGCGCTGTCAAAATCACCACCATCGGAGGCTAAACGCGCAATAAACAAATTACCGAACTGCGCATACGCTGTGCCATCAAAATCATTCACCAAGCGCTCTGCCAACTGTTGCATATCTGCACGCGTGCCGTCGGTTTGCTCCGCTGCAGGCAAAGCGGCCTGCTCCACCAACTGTGAATACACCTGCGAGGCTGCTTCGGCCGTCGCTTGCTGATTGCTCTGGTAGCTGTCCCAGCCAAACCAACCGGCGGCAACAATCACGACAGACGCCACCAGGCTTTTGCCGTTTTCGTCCCACCACTTTTTCAGCGCTTCTACCTGTTCTTCTTCTGTGCGCATGTCACTCATGACTGCATCCCCAATTCAAAAGATCAATTAATATACTGTGCCAGCCAGGCTGCCACATTTTGTTGTGGCATTTGTACCTGCTCCAGCTCACCGCGCAAGTCTTTTACGCTGACCAGCTGCTGAGCGACTTCGTCTTCGCCCAGCAGTAAGGCAAAGCGTGCGCCGCTTTTATCGGCTTTTTTCATTTGTGACTTAAAGCTGCCACCGCCGCAGTGTGTCTGCACTCGCAGCCAGTTCTGTTCATTACGAACATGGTCCGACAGTAACATGGCAGCAATGTCTGTGTTGTCGCCGACCGCACAGACGTAAACATCCACCGCTTGGTAGACCTCGGCCGGCACCCGCTGCAAACTTTCCAGCAGCAGAATCAAGCGCTCAACGCCCATGGCAAAACCAACGGCGGGGGTGGCTTTACCACCCAATTGCTCGACCAAGCCGTCGTAGCGACCACCAGCACAGACAGTGCCTTGTGCGCCAAGTTCATCGGTCACCCACTCGAATACGGTTTTGCAGTAATAATCCAGGCCGCGAACCAAACGAGGGTTAATCTCATACTGCACACCAGCGGCGTCCAAGATGCGACGCAGCTGCTCAAAGTGTTCACGACTGTCATCGTCGAGATAATCGAACAAGCTTGGTGCGCCTGCCAGCATCTCTTGCATCGCAGGATTTTTACTGTCGAGTACACGCAATGGGTTGCTGTCTAAGCGGCGTAGGCTGTCTTCGTCCAGCAGCTCTTTGTTGGCTGTTAGATAATCAACCAAGGCTTGACGGTAGTGCGCTCGTGCTTCGTTACTGCCGAGGCTATTGAGCTGCAACGTCACGCTGTCAGACAAGCCCAGTTGCTGCCATAAACGTGCGGTCAGCAAGATGACCTCTGCGTCGATATCAGGGGTGGCGATACCAAAGGTTTCCACACCGATTTGATAAAACTGACGGTAACGACCCTTTTGTGGTCGCTCGTAACGGAACATCGGGCCGGTGTACCAAACTCGTTGCGTTTGGTTGTAGAGCAAACCGTGTTCTTCACAAGCGCGCACGCACCCAGCTGTGCCTTCTGGACGCAGAGTCAGGCTGTCACCATTGCGATCGTCAAAGGTGTACATTTCTTTTTCGACGATGTCGGTCACTTCACCAATGGAGCGTTTAAACAGATTGGTTGGCTCCACAATCGGCATGCGAATTTCGCCATAGCCATACGCCGCCAACAATTCCGCGACGGTGCCTTCGAGGTATTGCCAAACCGGAGACTGGCTCGGCAAGATATCATTCATGCCACGAATGGCCTGGATTTTTTTACTCATACAGGGGTGCTTTCCTCAACCAGCGCTTACACGTCGCTGGCGATCAAATCTTTGCGTTGTTGTTCTAGCTCGGCGGCACGCTGACGAATCAGCTGCTCCAGATCATCGACCAAATTATCATTGGTGAGTTTCTGCGCCGGTTTGCCGTCAATATAAATCAGGTTGGGCTGACCACCGGCCAAGCCAACGTCGGTTTCTTTGGCTTCACCTGGGCCATTCACCACACAACCAATGACAGAAACGTCCATATCGGTGCGAATGTCTTCAACCCGCTGCTCCAGCTCGTTCATGGTTTTGATGACATCAAAATTTTGTCGTGAGCAGCTTGGGCAGGCAATAAAGTTAATGCCGCGCGAGCGCAGCTTAAGCGATTTCAGCATATCCCAGCCGACTTTCACTTCTTCCACCGGGTCAGCGGCCAATGAAATACGAATGGTATCGCCAATGCCGTCCCACAATAACAACCCTAAGCCAATCGAAGATTTCACCGTACCGCCGCGCAAACCGCCGGCTTCGGTAATGCCCAAATGCAGCGGCTGCTCTATTTGACTGGCGATTTTGCGATACGCCGCCACCGTCATAAAAATATCTGACGCTTTTAAGCTGAGCTTAAAGTCAGGAAAATTCAGCCGGTCGAGAATATCGATATGGCGCATGGCCGATTCAACCAGCGCATCGGGGGTCGGCTCGCCGTATTTTTTTTGCAGATCTTTTTCCAACGAACCGGCATTGACGCCAATTCGAATCGGGATGCCATTGTGACGCGCGGCATCCACCACCGCTTGCACGCGATCTTCACGCCCAATATTGCCCGGATTAATACGCAGGCAATCCACGCCCAAGTCAGCGACTTTTAGCGCGATGCGATAGTCAAAATGAATATCCGCCACCAGCGGTACTTCCACTTGCGCTCGAATTTTTCCGAAGGCATCAGCAGCATCCATGGTCGGTACGGACACACGCACGATATCAGCGCCCGCATCCACCACCTTGCGAATTTGTGCCACCGTGCCATCAACATCCAGGGTGTCGGTATTGGTCATGGTTTGCACGGCGATGGGCGCATCGCCACCGACCGGCACATTGCCGACGTGAATCTGACGGCTTTTGCGACGCTGAATGGGATTGTCAAAGTGCATGTTAACTGCCTGCTCCTTGCAATGACTCTTGATACAAGCGGTATTCTTGTGACTGTGCAAAACGCGCTTTCAGATCGGAAGCAAAGGTCGCCGCACGCTGAGTTTGCTGACTAATAGTGGCCAGCTTCACCCCTAACCATAAACTGTGCGCCGTGTGATCCGTTTGATCGCGCTGCACCAGACGATCAAAACGATCAAAATAGCGCTGCGATTCCTCAAAGCGTTGTTCTTCAAACAGCAAGGTCGAAACATTCACCAAGGCGTTCACGTTGTAAGGCGCTAGGCGCAATGCGCGCATATAAACATCAATCGCACCAGCACGATCACCGCCACGGAAGGTATTTAACGCCAGGTCATTAAAGGCGGATACGCGGTTGTCGTAATAACGATCATCCACTGCTCGCTGCAAGTAGTTACCGGCGTCGTCAAAGCGCCCCTGTTGCATAAACAGTCGGCCAAGATGGTGACGCGCTTGGGTAAACTCGGAGTCATTCGCCAGTGCTTTGCGGAAGTATTCCTCCGCCAAATCGTCTTCACCTTCGGATTGCCACACCAAGCCCATAGCATCGTTGGCTGGAGCATTATTCGGATCAATTTCCAGTGCTTTGGTCAGCCGCTGTCGCGCCCAGTCTGGACGGCCACGTTGTAAATAACCCACGCCCAACTGGGTGTAGTTCTCGACCGCTTTGTCGGGCGAGGCTTTGGCGCTGAAGCGGCTTTCGGTCACGGTGACACAGCCAGACAACCAGGCCATGGCAAACACACACAGGGCGGCATTGCGCAACGTTGAAAACACTGTCATCACTGTAATCCTGTCGATTGATCCAGCTGCACGGCTTTAATGTAGCGCTCGCTGCGGCGGGTACGGTCAGCCACACGGCCGACCAATTGGCCGCAAGCGGCATCGATGTCGTCGCCGCGCGTACTGCGAATCGTCACCACGTGGCCCGCATTGATCAGATAATCGCGGAAGCGGTAGACGCGACTATTACTCGGGCGCTTATAGCCTGAATTCGGAAACGGATTGAATGGAATCAGGTTGATTTTGCACGGCACCTGGCGCATCAGTTCGGCCAGTTCTTTGGCGTGCTGCAATTCATCGTTAACACCTTCCATCAGGGTGTATTCGATGGTGGCCTTGCGCCGATCGGGCAATTTTTGCAGATAACGATTGGTCGCCGCGATCAACTGTTCGAGCGGATACTTCTTATTAATCGGCACCAGCTCATTGCGTAATTCGTCATTGGGCGCGTGCAGAGAAACCGCTAACGAGACATCAATATCGTCACCCAGCTTGTCCATCATCGGCACCACACCAGAGGTACTCAAGGTAACGCGGCGTTTGGACAGGCCGTAGCAAAAGTCGTCCATCATCAGGCGCATGGCATCGACGACGTTGTCGTAATTGAGCAATGGTTCACCCATGCCCATCATCACCACATTGGTGATCTTGCCGGTGCGACGTTCGCCATCGCCGTGAAAACTCATCGCCGCCACATACACTTGGCCGATGATTTCAGCAACGCTCAGGTCGCGATTAAAGCCTTGTTTACCGGTCGAACAAAAACTGCAGTCCAATGCACAGCCGATTTGCGAGCTGACACACAAGGTACCGCGTTCTTTTTCTGGAATGTACACAGTTTCGATGGCACTGCCGCCATCCATACGCATGACCCATTTGCGTGTACCGTCGCTGGAGACGTCGTGATAGATCACTTCTGGTAAGCGAATCTCACACACTTCGTCCAATTTTGCGCGCAGCACTTTGCTCATATTGGTCATGTTGTTGAAGTCCGACTCACCGAGTTGATGGATCCACTTCAGCATTTGCTGGGCACGAAAGCGCTTTTCTCCCAGGCCCTCAAAAAACTCGACCATTTTTTCTGGCGACAGGCCTAGCAGATTGATTTTTTCGGCGGGGGTAGATGTCATATCTGACATAGTGGAATCCTGACGGTTAGCGTCCTCAAAACAATTCAAAGTGAGGCAGCTCCGCTACCTCACACTGAGCCAAAATGGCTCGCTACTGTCTTAGCGTGGGCAGATTTCGTCTGCTGCAAAGAAGTAGTCAACTTCACGTGCTGCTGATTCAGCTGAATCAGAGCCGTGTACCGCATTGGCATCAATGCTCTGAGCGAAGTCAGCACGGATGGTGCCAGCAGCCGCTTCTTGTGGGTTAGTAGCACCCATCAGCTCACGGTTTTTAGCAATCGCGTCTTCGCCTTCCAGTACTTGTACAACCACTGGACCAGACGTCATGAAAGACACCAGGTCACCGAAGAATGGACGCTCTTTGTGTTCCGCGTAGAAACCGCCTGCCTTGTCATCGTCCAGGTGCAGCATTTTCATAGCGACCACGTTCAGGCCCGCTTTCTCGAAACGAGTAACGATCTCACCGATCACGTTTTTGCCTACCGCATCTGGTTTGATGATGGACAGGGTGCGCTCTACAGCCATGTTAGTCTCCAATAGAAATCTATGATTGAGTGATAATAGCCCCCGGTATTGTCACAACTGACACCAGGGGCCGGATCAAAACCCGCGGATTATACGCACCTTTTGGCGAAAGTTGTACGACTCAGCGCTCACCGCGCAACAAGCGCACCACGCGTTGTACCTCAGCAATGGTTGCATCGATATCGTCACTACTGGTAAAGCGTCCCACCGAAAAGCGAATTCCCGCATGAGCTAGGGCATCACTGCGGCCAATGGCCTTCAATACGTAAGACGGCGCCACGCTGGCCGAGTTACACGCAGAACCAGATGACACAGCAATTTTGGCCAACGACGCCAGCAGCACCTCGCCATCAACCGCGTCGAAAGACACATTTAAGTGATTTGGACTGAGGGACTCATAATGGCCATTCAAAAACACACCACCTAAGGTCTGCAGCGCCTGCCAGAGACGATCGCGCAGTTCACGAATGCGCCCGCTGTCGACCTCTAGCTGCTGAATGGCCAACTCAGCGGCAACACCAAAGCCGACGATCTGATGCGTTGCCAACGTGCCGGAGCGAAAACCGCGCTCATGACCGCCACCATGAATCTGTGCCTGCAGCTCGGGTTGCGGCTCGCGGCGAACATACAGCGCGCCCATGCCTTTGGGGCCGTACACCTTATGCGCGGATAGAGACAGCAAATCCACCTGCCACTGATTCACATCCACCGGTAACTTGCCCAACGCCTGCGCCGCGTCGACATGAAAAACCGCCGGATGATCCGCCAGCAAGCGCCCGACTTTTGCCACATCGGTAATGGTGCCGAGTTCATTATTCACCGACATCAGGCTCACCAGCACAGTGTTATCACGCAGTGCCTGTGCCACCTGCTCGGCGCGAATCAGGCCATCGGCATCGGGAGCCAACAAGGTCAGTTCAACGTCAGGGCGCCGTGCCAGCCACTGACAAGGATCGAGTACCGCTTTGTGCTCGATGGCCGAGGTAATGATGTGCACAGGACCTGCCAGCTTGGCCAACGCCGCTTCAACAACCCCCTTAATGGCCAAGTTGTTGCTTTCTGTTGCACCCGACGTCCAGACGATTTCACGTGACTCTGCACCAATCGCCTGCGCCACTTGCCCGCGCGCTTTTTCAACCGCCTGCTCTGCTTTCCAACCAAAACGGTGAGAGCGCGATGCCGGATTGCCAAAGTTACCTTCCAGCGTCATACACGCGGACATGGCTTCTGCCACCACAGGGTCAACCGGCGCGGAAGCGGCGTAATCAAGATAGACGGGCGTCATTTAGAGTCTCCAAACATGAGTCGGGCGGCATTGTAACGCCCGACGCCGGCTTCAGACAGCGACTTCGTCTTCTCGCAGCAAGGCCTCAATGCGACTGGCGGCCTGCTCTTCTTGCCGGGCCGCGGTATCTTGAATTTCGCGGCGCTGAATCAAGCTATTCAGACTGATGGAGCTAAGAAAGGCGTGAATCTGATCGCTCAAATCCAACCACAGATGATGGGTCAAGCACTGCTGCCCACTTTGGCAATCGCCCTTGCGCTGACAGCGCGTTGCGTCCATGGATTCATTCACCGCATCGACGATTTCCGCCACCTGAATGTCGGTATCAGCACGGCTCAAGCGGTAACCGCCACCCGGACCACGGACACTAGCAACCAAGCCGTTGCGTCGCAACTTGGCAAACAGCTGCTCTAGGTAAGACAAAGAAATGCCCTGCCGCCCTGAAATATCATTCAGGCTGACAGGGCCGTTTTGGGCATGAATAGCCAGGTCGAGCATCGCAGTCACGGCATAACGGCCTTTGGTAGTCAGGCGCATGGTGATTCTCCCCGCATTTGTTATGCGGGCATTATGCTAATTCCCGACAAAAACAGTCAACTATCGACCCGACAGGCTGACGAATAATTACTGTTTGTCAGCCGCTGTCGCCGCTTCGGCGGTTTTCTCTGGGGTGTCGCTATCTGCAACGTCTTTGTCGCTGGCAGCACCTGCCTCGCTAGCATCGGCATCCACCAAACTGACAAAGTCTTCTTTTGCCAACTCCGGCAAAGCCTCACTGCAGGTGCGATCACCCAGATTGTAAAGCGCTTGGCACATGGTATCGATTTTCTGATCGACAGCGCCCATGTGATCCATCAAGTTGTGGATCGAGCGAGCAATCGGGTCTGGCATTTCATCGGTCATGCCGTAAGCATCAAAGCCGATCTTGCGCGCAATTTCGGCGCGACGATCATCCTGCTCCGCCCGCTCGCTGGCTTTGCGCACAATGCGCCCCGGAATGCCAACCACGGTCACAGCCTCAGGCACGTCCTTGGTCACCACGGCGTTTGAGCCGATGCGGGCGTTGTCGGCCACTTGAATTGGCCCCAGCACTTTTGCCCCAGCGCCTACTACGACACCGTTGGCCAAGGTGGGATGACGTTTGCCTTTATTCCAACTGGTACCGCCAAGGGTCACGCCATGATAGAGGGTGCAGTCGTCGCCGATTTCCGCAGTCTCACCAATCACCACCCCCATGCCATGGTCAATAAAAAAGCGTCGACCAATCGTAGCGCCGGGATGAATCTCGATGCCCGTCAGCCAACGGCTCACCGCCGACAAAAAGCGCGCTAGCCATTTAAAGCCGCGACGCCACAGCGCATTGGCCAAGCGGTAGTGAATGATGGCGTGCAACCCTGGGTAGGTGGTAATCACCTCCAGGGTATTGCGCGCCGCAGGGTCTCGCTCAAAGACACAAGCAATGTCTTCACGCAGCAGCTGGATATTCAAGAGAACTCCTTTGAAAAAGGCATTGCCGCATTACTCCGAGCGTGGCGGCAGGCGCTTATTAATTTGTGCCAGCATGCCACGCAGCATGTTGATTTCCATCTGATCCGGCGCCGCACGCTGGTACAAGCGCCGCAGTCGGGTCATCAGTTGTTTCGGTGTATTGGGGTCAAGAAAGTCAATATCAACCAGGGTTTGCTCCAAATGCCGCAACATGCCATCCAATTGCTCGTGGGTGGCCAGCGGGTAATCCCACTCAACCCCCCAGGCTTGATGACTGGTTAACTCTTCCCCACTCACCGCTAGGCGCATCTCGTAACACAGCAGCTGAATCGCTTGCGCCACATTTAACGAGGAATAGTCAGCGTCGGTGGGAATATGCACGTGCAAGTGACACAGTTGCAGCTCGTCGTTACTCAAACCGTTCGATTCACGACCAAACACCAATGCAATGCGATTGCCCGCCGGCAGTGCGCTGGCGACACGCGCCCCCAGCTCTCGCGGCGACAGCAATGGCCATGGGATGTGGCGCGAGCGTGCGCTGGTGCCCACTACCAAGGACGCATTGGCCAATGCCTCGGTTAAGCTCGGTACGATTCGCGCTTGGTGCAGAATATCGTCCGCCCGGGAAGCGCGGGCAATGGCTTCATCATCAATACTGGCTTGCGGGTTCACCAACACCAATTGGCTCAGACCCATATTTTTCATCGCCCGGGCGGCAGCGCCCAGATTTCCGGCATGGGTGGTCTCAACCATCACCACATCAATCGCGGCTAACGCAGCCCGGATTGCAGCATCGTCCATCATCTCTCGACTTATCTATGGCTTTCAAGGCGGCAAAGTGTAGCGCAGTTTGCTCTTCGACTGTTATAATTACCGGTTCCCATTCGTTCTTTAAAGAGACTCACTGCCTTATGCAACCCATGGTGAACTTGGCGTTGCGCGCTGCGCGTAATGCCGGTCAAGACCTGGTCCGTCGCTTGGACCGTTTTGATTCGTACCAAAGCACGGATCAAGAAAAGGCGAAGTTTATTGCCGACTGCACCATCGGCCTGGAGAAGGGCATTATTTTCGAACTGAAAAAGTCCTACCCTGAGCACAACTTCCAAGGCCGTGAAACCGGCTTTAACCAGGGCGACGCCAAACAGCCGACCTGGCAAATCTGTGTTATCGATGACATTGCTAACTTTCGTGTGGGCATTCCGAGCATTGCCATCACCCTGTGCTGCTTAAATGGCGGCAAAGCCGAGCACGCCGTCGTCGTAAACCCTATGAACGGCGATGAGTTTACTGCCTCCAAAGGCCGCGGCAGCCAGTTAAACAACCGTCGTATCCGCTGCAGCCAACTGCACAGCCTGAGCGACGCCATTGTTGGCTACACCCAGCCCATGAGTTTCAACGAGTCAGCGTTTGAACAGCGCCAGCGCATTCAATCGCTCATGTCGCAAGGCCAAGAGCTGCGCAACATTGGCTCCAATGCGTTGTCGTTGGCGTACACCGCAGCCGACCGTTTCCAAGCCGCATTACTGGCCGATGTCGATGAATACTCGTTGCAAGCCGGTGGCTTGATCGCTCGCGAAGCAGGCTGTTTGTTAGCCGATATTCAAGGCAAACCTAGCCTAAGCTCGCCAGCTAACTTGATCGTCAGCAACCCGAAATTGCTGCGCTCATTGGTCAGCGGCAGCGCCGAATAAGCTCTGATTGCAGGCACAAAAAAAGCGGCTTAAAGCCGCTTTTTTTGTATCGCTCGCTGCTTAGCGAATGGCAGAGACGTCTTCGGCTTGCGGGCCTTTTTGACCACGCACTACCGCAAACTTCACTCGCTGCCCTTCGGTCAATGAGCGGTGACCCTGGCCACGAATGGAGCGAAAGTGGACAAACACGTCCTCACCGTCGTCCCAAGTAATAAAGCCAAAACCTTTTTTCACGTTAAACCATTTCACCACGCCGCGCTCACGCCCATCTTCAACATCTTCTTCAACGATGGTGCCGCTGCCACGATGACGACGGCGACGACTTGGCATCAGCTGAGCTGAAACAAAACTCACAATAAAACCCAGCAAGGCAAAGACTACCACCAGTAATGCCGCTTGCGGCAGCGACCAGAAACTGGCGTAACTCAAGGCCGTACCGTCCGCCAAAGTCAGACCAGATAACAATGATGTCATGGCAGCCACCGCCACAACCGCTGACAGTGCCGCCGCTACCACGGCAACAATTAACTTACGAATCAACAACTTACCCATGCGCTCTCTCATTTCGATTACGTTATTATGCAACAGAGCGGCCGAATCGCGTTACGATGTCCTTGCCTGCCCAGCGAATACACTGCCGGGTTCGTACCGCCCCGCAAGGTGGAACAACCCTTGTATCGTCATTAGCGATGGCATTTATCCCGCCATACCGAATGTTCAGGCAATAAATAGGTAATAAAACCCAGCGCTCGCGAACTTTACTGGCCGATACAAGTAGTAAACCGTTCGGTATAAAAGCCCAATTCATTAAAAAAATCAACACGATAGCCAAGGGAGCACAACTCATGCATCACCCCCCTTCTGAGCAGCCAGAGAATCCACGCATTGTCGAGCTAGAAACCCGCGTCGCTTTCCTTGAAAACACGGTCGACACGCTGAATGAACAGCTCACGCAGTTAAATCAGGATTTCCTCATGACACGCCAGGCCATGCAGTTATTGAATAAGAAGCTGGAAGCACTGCACAACCAGCAAGGTGGCTTGAAAGATATCAGCGAAGAGACACCGCCGCCGCACTACTAAAACAGCACCGCGACTGCGGTGTTGCAAACGGCAACAGCCGAATCCATTGCCGCAGCAAAGAATGCAAGGGCCTCTGGCGCGAGGCCCCGCTTATCAGAGCACCCGCCGACGTTGCAGCAGGTAAGCAATGCCGCCCACCAGCAGCGTCAGCAGCAGTGGCAACAGCAAAATGTTCAGCACTTTTAACTGCGTTCCCAATGCGTCGATGTCTTTGTTCAACGCATGCTGCACTTCGCGCAGCTCGCGGCGAATGTCCAACTTCTGCTGCTGAAACGCCTCAATCGCCTGCTGCTGCTCGGCAGTCAGGGTCAGTGGCTCGTCACCAGGCGCGGGCTGCAACTCCATCAACTGCTGCTCGGTAGCCTGCAATTGCTGCTGCAAGCGCTGCTCGCTGGCTAAAAAGCGCTGCTCCGCCTGCTCGCGTAACGCCTCTACGCGATCAAAGGGGCGCTGATACTGACCACGCGCACGCAACGACATCAATGCCGTGCTACCGGCCATTTGGTCGGTAAGATTCACCAACAAGGTGCCATTATCCGCCCACGGTGTCGCAATGCGCTGACCAAAGAAGTTCTGCACCTGCACCCACAGACGATCGCTGAGCACGTCGGTATCAGCCACGACGGTTACCGCCAATTGTTGGGTGTCAGCGATGTGCTCTGGATCTTCAGGCTGGCGCCACTGCTCGGCTTGAATAGCGCTAAAGGCGGAACGAGCGGAGCCGGTTACCGTGGCGGCCAATATTTGGCGCTCCGCAGCACTGCTGAAATCGCGCTGCAACTGCAGCAAATCGGCCCCCATTTGCAACCTAGTCGCATCGATCGACATGCTGTCAGCACTGCTGAACAACCAAGGCAAAAAGACACTAGAAGCGTCTTCGACCGCCGTTAAACGGCCAACACTGGACAGATTCACCGCTTCCAACGCGGAAGTTTGCAACTGGTCTGCGACAAAACTGCTTTCACCGAGTGCCAACAAACCAAAATGACGCATCGGCGGTTTGCCCGGCCCTTGGCTGACGACCAAAGCATTGGTAGCGTCTAACACCGCCTGATTCGACTGCCAGTCGATACCCCATGCAGCCAGCAACGTCGTGAGACTATCGGCGGATGCCTGTTGCTGCAGCCCCATCATGCCGCCGGCAGCGGTTTCTGCCACTGGGTCGATGAAGGCCAATACTCGACCGCCCGCCAAAGCAAACTGATCGATGGCGTACTGAGCTTGCTCTGTCAGATCGGGCGGCTGAATTAACAGCAATACATCCACGTCGCTGTCGATACGGGTCAGTTCAGCATTGAGCGAACGCACCTCGTACAAACTTTGCAGCTGTTCGATCGCCATCCACGGCTCATTGGGCTGGCCAGTAGCTGGGTTAAAACCACCCATCACTGGCAAACCACTCAGCACACCAATCACCGGCAAGGTGTCTTGCTGCAGCCGATAAATCATCTGCGTCAGCTCATATTCCAGGTAAGGCTCGCGATCAGGCTGCAAAAAGGCCAAAGTTTCGTAATTATCGTTCGCATCACGCACCACCAACCCGAAGTACAGAGATTCACCCAGATTTCCGACCGGCACCGATTGCAGACCAAACCGTGTGGCGTCGTCTTCCTGTTCAGAAAAAGGTTCGGGATCAACGCGTCGCAGCGTCAGCTGCCCGTCACTGGCCAAGCGATATTCCTGCAGCAACTCGTCTACCCGCTCAGCATAAGCGCGCAGCTGCGTCAGGTCCTCACTCGCCTGCTGCGAAAAATACAGCTCCACCGTCAGCGGTTTTTGCAGCTCGCCTACCACCTGCCGCGTCCCTGCTGACAAACTGTAGAGCTGTTGCTCGGTCAAATCGATGCGCGCCGACGCGCCCAGTAATTGCAGCAAGGCATTGCCCGCCAACAGAGCCACAGCGACCACAACAATCATGATGACAGTTCTCATAATGCCTCCCTTAAGCTGCCTTCTTGATGTTTAACAGATGCACGGTTGCCATCAACCACACGGCAATGAGCCAGACAAAATAGCCCACATCACGCAGATCGATGACACCTCGCGACATGGCCTCAAAGCGCGTCAAAAAACTCAAACCAGCCACCATGTCGACCACCGCCAACGGCGCCCAAGCTCGAACGACATCCAATACCATCGACAGGCCTGACACCATAAAGACGAAGCACAGTACGACGGATAAAATAAACGCCACAATTTGGTTGCGACTGAGCACCGACATACACGAGCCAATGGCCAAAAACGCGCCGGCCATCAGCCAGCTGCCCAAATAGCTGGCCACAATCACGCCGTTATCCGGTGCGCCTAAATAATTCACCGCCAACCACATAGGAAAGGTCAGTAGCAAAGCAATACCCGCAAACAGCCAAGCGGCGAAAAATTTACCCAATACCGCTTGCGCCGGACTCACCGGCAAGGTCAGTAGCATTTCAATGGTGCCTAATTGGCGCTCCTGCGACCACAAGCCCATCGCCACCGCTGGCATAAAAAACAGATACAGCCATGGATGGAAATTAAAGAAGGGCACCAAGTCGGCCTGACCGCGCTGATAAAACTGCCCCAAATAAAAAGTGAACATGCCGGCCAACGCCAAAAACATAAAAATAAAAACGTAAGCCACCGGCGTCGAGAAATAGGCGCTTAGCTCACGCTTGCAGATGACCCAGCTCATTTATGCCACCTCCTGCTGAGTTAATTGCTGAAATACATCGTCCAAACGTCCGCGCTCCATATGCAGACTGTCCACCGCCCAGCCTTGTTGCTGCAGCAGCGCGTGCAACGCTGGATACAAGGTCGTACCGCGCTCGGGCAACAACAAATACGACTGCTCAGTCTGCACCGTTTCTAAAGCAGCGACACCTGGTAACGCAGTCAGCGCCGCTTCGAGCTGTGGTTGAGGCTGCTGTAAACGCAACGTAATTGCGCCGTGATAACGCGAGCGCCGCTCTAACTCTTGCGGCTGACTGTCCGCCACCACTTTGCCGCCAGCAATAATGACAGCGCGACTGCACACCGCACTGACTTCCTCAAGAATATGAGTGGAGATGATGACAATTTTATCTGTCGATAAATTGGTAATCAGCTGGCGTACTTGCTGCTTTTGGTTCGGATCCAGACCATCGGTAGGCTCATCGAGAATCAGAACTTGCGGGTCATGGATCAGGGTTTGTGCCAGCCCGACACGACGCTTAAACCCTTTTGACAGCGTCTGAATACGCTGCGTTAATACCTCACCGATATCAACCAAATCCACCACATGCTGCAGCTGTTTGCGCAGAGCATCGCCGCGCAACCCGCGCATTTCAGCAATGAATTTTAGATATGCATCGACGCGCATGTCTTCGTAGGCGGGCGCCCCTTCCGGCAAGTAACCGAGCTGCTGTTGTACAGCGATACGGTCACGCACAATGTCTCGACCAAACAAACGAACACTGCCGCTGCTTGGCTCGAGAAAGCCGGACAGCATTTTCATCGTGGTCGACTTGCCAGCACCGTTGGGGCCTAAAAACCCCAGCACCTCACCCGGCTCTACTGTAAAGGTCACATTGTCGACGGCGGTGAAGCCGCCAAAGCGCTTGGTCAACTGTTGTATGTCAATCATCCTTCACTCCATGGCAAACGCTATTACTCATCGGTCAGACACTCTGACCGGCCATCGCTGTCAGTCAGGCACCTATGTGCCTGGAAATCACCAACGGCGTTTAATCCGCGTCGTTGGCAGGGTAAACTCCGCTGCTGTTATTTCGGCAACCGATTCAGGCCAACATGAGTTTTCTAAAGTCGTTGCGACGCACCCTATTTCGCTGGCAGCAAACCTGGCTGTACAGCATTATTCGCACCCAGATCATTGGGCCAAGCGTGGATGAATTCAACCTCGACCCGAGCAAACCTGTGGTGTACGCCCTGCTGTATCGCTCGCGTGCCGAACAACTGGTGATCGACCGCGAAGTGCGCCAATTTGGCTGGCCAGCACCACGCTTGGGAGATGACCAACATCAACTGGACAGCTCACCGTTTTTTCCGATTTATCGCCGCGCGGGGGCGCCGTTTCGCAAACGCGCCACGCCTGTGGTGCATCGCTATCTGGTGCGTCATTGCCAGTGGCTGCAAGAGCACGACGCCGACGACATTCAAGTCGTGCCCGTGCGTGTCTTTTGGGGCCGTGCGCCAGATAAAGAAGGGTCGTTTCTGCGCATCTGGCTGCAGAACAGCGGCACCCTCGGTGGTCGCCTGACGACCTTGATGGCGATTTTACTCAATGGCCGCAATACTTTTGTACATTTCAGTAAACCTCTGTCATTACGCGAACTCAGCGAAGACAGCAAAAGCCCGGAACTGTTAGCGCGTAAAGTGGCGCGGGTGTTGCGCGTGCACAATCGCCATGTGTCAGCGTCGGTGCTGGGCCCGGATCTATCCCACCGCCGCACCTTGGTGCACAAAATTCCGCACGCCCCCACCGTGGTAAAAGCCATTGAAGAGGAAGTCACTAGTAAAGGCATCAGTCGCCAGCAAGCGCAGGGCAAAGCACTGAAATACGCCGATGAGATTGCCTCCAACATTTCTTACACCAATGTTCGCTTTCTCGATGTGGTGCTGACGTGGGTGTGGAATAAAATCTACGATGGCGTACAGGTGCACAATATCGATCACCTGAAAGAGGTGAGCAAAGACAACGCCATTATCTATGTGCCTTGCCATCGCAGTCATATCGACTATCTGTTGCTGTCTTATTTGCTCTACCACCAAGGACTGCAACTGCCACAAATTGCCGCTGGCATTAATCTGAATATGCCCATCGTCGGCCCAATCTTACGCCGCGGCGGTGCTTTTTTTATGCGCCGTACGTTCCGAGACAACCCTCTGTATTCGGCCGTATTTGACCAATACTTGCATACGATTTTTACCCACGGATACGCCACCGAGTATTTTGTTGAAGGTGGGCGCAGTCGCACTGGCCGTACACTGAACCCGAAGGCCGGCATGCTGGCGATGACGTTGCGCAGCTACCTGCGCGACTCACGCAAGCCCATTTTGTTTGTACCTGTGTACACCGGCTATGAAAAAGTGTTCGAAGCCGGCAGCTATCTGGGTGAATTGCGCGGTAAGAAAAAGCAAAAGGAAAGCCTGCTGGGTGTGCTCGGCACGCTGCGTTCGTTCCGCAAATCCTTTGGCAAGGTACACGTCACCTTCGGTGAGCCCATTTACTTGACGCAATTCCTCGACCAGCAGCAACCCGGCTGGCAACAACAGAATTACCAGGAGTGTGATTTCCGCCCACAGTGGGCACGCGATGTTGTCGACAATCTGGCGCTCAAGGTTGTCACGGAAATCAATCGGGCCACATCGGTAAACCCGATTAACCTGGTTGCGTTATCCATCCTGGCATCACCACGGCAAGCCATGGAAGAAGCACAGCTGATTGCGCAAATGGACGCCTATAAACGACTGATGGAATTCACTCCTTACAGCCCTCTGACGCAACTTCCAGAAGGCAATGGCCAGGACTGGTTAAGCTACGCTGAGCAACTGGAAGTGGTATCACGCTCCAGCCACCCGATGGGCGATTTGATTCAAACCAATGAGCGCCAGGCCGTCACCCTCACCTATTACCGCAATAATGTTCTGCACCTATATGCTTTGCCTTCGCTGCTGGCCTGCTTGTTTATCAGCAACGATCGCTATCAGCGTGAAGAAGTGATCGAAATGGTGCAAACCCTGTATCCCTTCTTACAAGCAGAGCTGTTTTTGCAGTGGCCACCAGAGGCGCTGCCCGAACTCGTGCAGCAATGGCTAGAGGCTTTGGTGGGCGTTGGATATTTGTACCACGGTGAACAGGGGTACCACGCCACACCTGCGCACAGCGATGAGTTTAATCAGCTCAATGGTTTGGCGGGCAATATGCTGCAAACACTGCAGCGTTACTATTTGACCATCAGTTTGATTCAGCACACCCACGCACCACTCGATGCCGCCCAATTGGAAGAGCGTGCAACATTACTGGCACAGCGCATCGGTTTGCTCTACGGCATTAACTCACCGGAGTTTTTTGACAAGCAATTGTTCAGAACTCTGATTCGTCAGCTGCTAAGGCTTGAGTTTGCCCAAGAGGGAGATGACGGCAAGCTGCAAGCGACGCAGCAAATGCCGGAGTTGCTGGTGGTTCTTGAAGGCTTGCTGGACGGTGCTTTGCGACAAAGTATTCAGCGCAGCGTGGTTGCAGGCGGCAACACGCCAACCGAAAAAAACGCCTAGCCATTCAAACCCGTTAGCGTGATCAGCAGCGGCGCCAATCGGCGCCGCTTTTTTGTTCCATCAGTTACGGCGCTTCCACCTTAGCTTTGGCGTAAACATCAAAGCGGTTGGCCTTGCCTGTCAGAGCGTAAGTTGGAGCCTGCCCTGCCAATGGCGGCGCTTTTCGGGCGCGCTTGACCGCACAACGACAGCGCGCGACACGCAACGCCTCATGCAGCAACTCATCGGCGTCGTCATCTTGCCCAACAACATGACGAAAGGCCTGCATGTCCTTTTTCACTTGCGCTTTTTGCCGACCATCGTGAGCAAACATTGGATCGAGATATATCACATCCACACTATTGTCAGGCTGTTGTTGCAACCAATCTTTAGCACCGATGTGCTGCAACTGAATGCGCTGTACGACGTTTCGAGTCTCATCATCAACCAAGACAGGCCGCAATGCCTGTAGCGCTTGCCATGGCGCAGGCAGATGCCTGTTACCAGCGCGACTTAAGCCATCGCTCAATAACGCAGCGACCACAGGGTGGCGCTCCAGCGCCGTTACCTGACAACCGAGAGACGCTAAAACAAAGGCATCACGCCCAAGACCCGCAGTTAAATCAGCAACACTGGGAACATAGCGACCAATACCAATCGCCTTGGCAATGTCCTGCCCTTTGCCGCCACCAAAACGGCGCCGGTGAGCATTGGCACCCGCACAAAAGTCGACGGTAACGGCACTTTTATCGGCCGCCTGCTGCTGCAAGCTCAATCCCTGCAGCGTCAGACTCAGATGATATTCACCGTCGTCTGGCCATTGTTGCTTTATCGCCAAACCATAGTGTTCGCACAAGGCCGCAGCAATGGCATCCAGAGAGTGGTCGTTACATACTAAAGCCGTCACAATGCGCCACCCATGAGCAGTACCAATAACAGCAAACCAAGACACAGCCGATACACAACAAATGGCAGCAAGCCAATACGCTCGAGCCAAATTAAAAACCAATGGATGCACAGCCACGCACTCACGGCCGCAACCAAGGTGGCAAACAGTAGCATCAACCAGCCACTGCCATCGCCGCCACTGACCAGTTCCATGATTTTTAGTAGGGTGGCAGCCAATATCAGCGGAATGGACAGCAAAAAAGAAAAGCGTGCGGCATCGACGCGTTGAAAGCCCAACAGCAATGCCGCAGTAATGGTAATGCCACTGCGCGATGTACCCGGTATCAGCGCGAGTGCTTGTGCCAAACCAATCACCAACACGGCGGTAAAGGTCAATTGCAATAGCGTTTTTTGCTCAGTGGCTTTGCGGTCTGCAACCCACAGCAGCAACCCAAAACCCAACGTGGTGATGGCAATGACCCACAAACTTCTGAGCGATTGCTCAATCCAGTCGTTTAAAATCAAACCGGCCAGCGCTGCCGGTACGGTCGCAATGATGATCCACCAGCCAAGACGAGCATCGTTATCCGGCTGGCTAAAACCGGTAACCAAAAAACGTTGCCCAATACGCCAAACATCGCGCCGAAAGTAGGTCATGACCGCCAGCAAGGTGCCAAAATGAACGGCAACGTCAAATGCCAACCCCTGATCAGGCCAACCCAATAGCTTCGATGGCAATATCAAATGAGCGGAGCTGGAGATGGGCAGGAATTCGGTTAAACCTTGCAGCAGCGCCAATACCAACGCCTGAAAGAAATCCATAATACTTACCGCTTCAGCAAGCTGGGTTGCTCAGCCAGTTTTTTCCAAGCGACACCCTCTCGCAAGTACACCGGCTGATGATCCTCAATACAGCCAAAGCCGCCTGCTGACCATTGCTGCAAAACCAAAGGGACTAAGTCTTCTGCTACCAGCTCTTTGTCAGGGTTACCGCTACGATGTTGTAACGGCGCCAATTTCAAACCATTGCCAACGGCGGATAGTGTTTCATCCGTGTTCGCCAAATAAAGGTCTGGCGACCCTACATGCTCTTCACCGTCGAGTAGCGCTAGTCCATTTTCATAACGGTATTGCGCCCAGAATACTTCACCCATATGCGCATCCAGTACCGCTAGCATGCGCTGTCCGTCTGGTTTTAGTTGCGATTGCGCCAGCCCTTGTAAGGTAGAAATACCGCACACGGGTAAATCAAGCCCCATAGCAATGCCCTGCATAACCGATGCGGCAATACGGATTCCAGTAAATGACCCCGGCCCACGTGCATAAGCAATACCATCGAGTTGTTGTCGAGCCAGGCCAGAGCGAACCAGAACTTCGTCCACCATCGGCAGCAAACGCTGGGCGTGTTTACGCGGCTGTACCTCAGACTGGGCCACGACACCGTCTGCTGTTTTTAAAGCCACGGAGCAAAAAGTAGAGGAAGCATCCAAAATCAATAAGTTCGCCATAACAACTCAGGTCGTGGTTGAAAGGGGCGGGAGTATAACAAAGGTCGTTTGTCTGGTCAGAGAATAGACCACGTCGACATAGAAGGGGGGAAGAAGCATCGCACCGGGCTGGTGCGATGCTTAAGGTATTACTCTGCTGGCTTATCCGCAGTTTCAACCTTTGCAGGTGCTGCAGGCTTAGCTGCCGCTTTTTCTGCTGCCGCCTTTGGTGGACGACCACGACGCTTTGGCGCTGCTTTTTCTGCACTCGGCGCAGCTGCTGCCTTTGGTGGACGACCGCGACGCTTAGGTGCTGCCTTTTCTGCAGTGGCTGCTGCCGCCTTTGGTGGACGACCGCGACGCTTAGGCGCTGCTTTCTCTGCGGTGGCTGCTGCCGCCTTTGGTGGACGACCGCGACGCTTAGGTGCTGCTTTCTCTGCGGTGGCTGCTGCTGCCTTTGGTGGACGACCGCGGCGCTTAGGCGCTGCTTTTTCTGCAGTCGCTGTTTCTGCCTTTGGTGGACGACCACGGCGCTTAGGTGCTGCTTTTTCTGCCGTCGCTGTTGCTGCCTTTGGTGGACGACCGCGACGCTTAGGCGCTGCTTTTTCGGTGCTGGAAGCCGCAGCCTTAGCTGGACGCCCTGGACGAGAAGTTTTCTCAGCGGCATCGGCAGCTTCTGCCAAACGCTTCTGCAACTTCTTAACGGCCGCAGCCGCTTTGCTTTGTTCTTTCTTCTGTTGCGATTTTACTTTAGCGCCATCTTTGCGCTCTTGCTGCTTGCGCCATTTTGTTTCAAAGGCTTGCAGCGCTTTGCTCAACTCAGCTTCAGCTTTTTCGCTGAGCTTGGTTTGATATTCCTGAACTGCTTGCTCAGCCTGTGACTGAACTTCCAGGATGCGTGCTTCCAACTCAGCCACTTTCAGGCCTGCTTTGGCTTTGCGCATCGCCGCTTTCAGCTTTTGCAGCTTTTCTTTTTCAGCCTTAACCTTGTCAGCCGCCCGGGTTGCCGCACGTTTTGTCGCAGCAGTAGCGCGAGGGCTGGTGGTTTTCGCTTTGGCTTCTACCGCAGCTTTCTCTGCGGTTTGTACTTTACCTTCTTGAGTTGCAACAGCAGACTCGGCTTTAAGTAAGGCAGCACTAGCCTTAGCGATCACCGCAGGTACAGCCTTATCAGCTGTTTTCGCTGCTGGCTTGCGACCGCGCTTGGCAGGGGCTTTTTTAGGTCTGGCCATATTTAATTCCTCTGTTTTCACCTAAATCTTTAGCAAACGCCAGCGCAGGCACTGACGACGGGGCTTACATATATTGCTCTGGATTATGACTATCGTAGCTCAGTGCAAGTTCAGCACATAAGGTTTGCCACATTCACGCGATGACATTCAGCCACACATAACAACTGAAGCAAACGTATACGTAATCGAGAATCCAAAATTCCACCCAGTGCAATAATAGTATTTATATAACAAAAACCAAAATATTTATGCGATAAAACGCCACATTCAGGCCACTTTGTGTAAATTTCGATACCTGCAACTGCTTTCTTGTCACTTGAGCGTCAAAATTTGGCAGATTTCGGGTGACAGCAAAACTCTTCGGCTACATATTTGCGAGTATTCACTGCAACAAAAGAGTTAGCGCTCCATCATCAACCTAGTCTTTTGCCATTCAGCGGCCATACCTTCCCAGAGGTGACTTGTATAAACATGGCAGCAGGATTTATCAGCAGTCGTTCCGGTGCTCCAAAACTATGACCAGCCTTCTCTAAAACTCTGAAGGCACCCTCTAGTGCATGCATGTCGCTCCTACCACTCACCCCTCACACCCCATCACTCTCCCGCCAGCTCAACCATATTGAACCAAGAGACAAATTAGCAGCCAGGAGTTCATTGATAGCACAGTAGATATCAGATATCACTGGCGCCCCCAGAGAAATGCGTTAACCAGTCACAGCGGATAATTACCCTGCCAGCGACAGAAGCTGCCCAGTTGGCCAACCCGAGCATCATATTTAATGAATAGGCCGCTGCTGAAATATCAGCGATATTCCGTAAGGAAGTGCGCCTCAGCAGTGTGCTTCTACCTTGAGAAACTGTGCATTGAGATCAACATCGCTCAGCGTTTCTATAAGCTAGAGTGGCGATCCGCACAACTCGCCTAATGCTAACGGGTGCAAAGGGTGTCGATTGGGTAGGAGCGTCAAACCGTACGGTGAAGCCCTGCCCTGCCACGCCAGCGTGGCCATTAAGATTTGAACCACAGGCTTTGACGTTGACCAGAACCCGCGAGAACTGACGTTCTATTTCGCGTTATTGGCCGATATGACAGTAAGGTTGGTATATATCGTCAATTGCCGCGCAAGCAACCGAGGATTTTATGAAGAAGTGATTTATAGCGAAGACGATATCATTGCCGGATTCCCCGGCAATGATATAAATAGCAATATCAGGACAATGCAGACAGCACCGCTGCTTTAATATCGTCCAACGATCCAACACCTGCAATGTGGTGGTAGTTCGGCGCATTATCACCTTGATCGGCTTTTAGTTCTTTATAAAAGCTGACCAATGGGGCCGTTTGGTCATGATAAATGGCCAAACGCTTACGTACGGTTTCTTCTTGATCATCGTCACGTTGAATCAAATCTTCACCGCTGACGTCGTCTTTGCCAGCGACCGACGGTGGATTGTATTCCACATGGTAGACACGACCAGAACCTGGATGTACACGACGACCGCTCAAACGTTTCACAATCTCTTCGTCATCCACGTCAATTTCAACCACATGGTCAATGGCGACACCAGCGTCAATCATGGCTTGTGCTTGTGGAATGGTGCGAGGGAAACCGTCAAACAAGAAACCATTGCTGCAGTCTTGTTGTTGGATACGTTCCTTGACCAAATCGATGATGATGTCATCCGATACCAGGCCACCAGTTTCCATGATTTCTTTGACTTTCAGGCCTAACTCAGTGCCTGCTTTTACGGCTGCGCGCAACATATCACCCGTCGAGATCTGTGGAATGGTGAACTTGTCGCAAATAAACTGTGCCTGCGTACCTTTACCGGCACCGGGAGCACCCAGCAGAATTACGCGCATGCGCATACTCCTTGTGGTTAATGAATAGCTGTATGCTGAACTGACTGATCAATTTTCGGCCAGAATGCAAAAAAATAGGCCTAACCTTACTCTGACCCACGCTTGGTCTCAAGTCGTCATCCAGAAAAAGCCCGCTTAGTGACGGGCGACTTTGGTCTAGCCGGGCTGACGCTGGGCCGAAATCCACCGACACAGCGCCAGCCAGAGAATCAGCCAGTATTGCGCATTCCCGCTGCGATGCCCGCCATGGTCACCTTCAGAGCTTGCTCAACTTGCTCATGACTGCTGTCGCCAGCTTGACGCTCACGGTACAACAGCTCGCTTTGCAGATAGTGCAACGGATCTGTGTACGGGTTTCTAACGTCCATGGAGTACTGCAACGCGGGGTTATCGTGCAATAAATGTGGTTGTTGTTTGATCGCCAGTACCAGCTCACGCGCTTGCTCCAGCCTCTGGCGCAACAAACTGCCCAGTGGTTGCAACTCAACTGGCACCAAACGGCGCTCATAATAAGTGACAATGGCTAAGTCGGATTTCGACAACACCATTTCCAACATATCTATGTAGGTGCGAAAGAATGGCCACTTTTCATACATAGTATGCAGGGTGTCAATTTCGTTGCGACCAATACTGGCATGCAGCGCGGCGTCAGAGCCTAACCAAGCCGGTAACATTAAACGCATTTGCGTCCAGGCAAAGATCCAGGGAATGGCGCGCAAGGTTTCGATGCCACCGCCGGCTTTGCGGCGCGCCGGTCGGCTACCGAGGGCTAATTTACCCAATTCCATCTCTGGCGTTGCGGCGCGGAAATAGGTGACGAAGTCAGGCTCGTCTCTGACCATGGCACGGTAAGAAGTCACACCATCTTGCGCCAGCGTTTCCATTAACGAACGCCACTGCGGCTCAGGGGCAGCCGGTGGCAATAAGTTTGCCTCCAATACCGACGACACATAGACCTTTAAGTTACGCAAAGCCACTGCTGGCAAACCAAACTTAAAGCGAATCATCTCGCCTTGCTCAGTCACGCGTAAGCCACCTTTCACGGAACCTGGCGGTTGCGCCAAGATAGCGCTGTGCGCCGGGCCGCCACCGCGCCCCACCGTTCCGCCGCGACCATGAAATAAACGCAACCGAATGCCGGCCTCTTCTGCCGCTTGCGTCAGATTTTCTTGCGCTTGGTACTGAGCCCACACAGCGGCTAATTGTCCGGCGTCTTTGGAGGAGTCGGAATAACCAATCATGACTTGTTGGCGCTGCTGGCAATACTGCTGATACCAAGGCACTTGCCACAATTTTTTCATCCGCGGCGTGGCCAGCTCTAGGTCATTTAAGGTTTCGAACAAAGGCACGATGGGCAACGCATGGCGAACGCCACATTCCTGCAGCAATAACGCCACGGTCAAGATATCAGACGGCTCACTGGCCATAGAAATAATGTAACAAGATACTCCAGCCCCTTCTTCAGCGGCCAGCACCTTCATGGTGTTCAGCACTTCCTGGGCATTGTCTGATGGCTGCCAGTGGCGAGGAAACAGCGGACGGCGTGATTGCAGTTCCCGCAACAGCAATGCCTGCTTTTCCTCTTCGCTCCAACTGTAATAATCGCCCCACTGATAGAAATCGCACAGTTCGGCCATAACATCGCTGTGGCGAGTCGACTCCTGTCGCACATCCAGCTTCACCAAAGTCAAGCCAAAGCAGGCGACCCGCCGAATGGTGTCAAGCAAATGGCCGTCAGCCAAGGTTTTCATGCCTTGACTGACCAAACTGTGGTAACACAACAACAAAGGCTGCAATAGTTCGTCGTCGTTCAATAATGGCTGTTTATCGGTTTTCTTTCCCGACGCCTTGGCCTCAGCCCAACGGCGTGTCGCTTTTAAGCGTTCTCGCAACTGATGCATGCAGGCGCGATAAGGTTCATCTTCAGGATACGCTTGACGTAATTCGCTGCTGGCTTCGGTCATCGATAGCTGACCGCTTAAATGGTGAATGTCACGCAGGAATAAATCCGCCGCCATCCAGCGCGACAAAAACAATACTTCACGAGTAACGCGGGACGTCACATTGGGATTACCATCACGATCACCGCCCATCCACGAGGCGATGCGCACTGGTGCAGCCGTCAGCGGTAAGGCTTCGCTGCCGCGTGCCAACAATTGCTCATCGAGATGGCGCGTCAGTTGTGGAATAGCGTGCCACAGTGAGTTTTCGATCACCGCAAATCCCCACTTGGCTTCATCCACAGCCGTAGGACGAACACGACGAATTTCATCCGTCTGCCAGATTTCTTCCACCAATACCGACAAACGCTGCTCAATGGCTTGCAACTGCGGGTGATCGTCGCGCAAGTCGTCACGTTGTTGTAATAATTGCGAAATTTCGTCGTATTTCTGGATCAAGGTACGACGTGTAACCTCAGTCGGGTGCGCCGTAAGCACCAGTTCAATATCAACGTCCGCCACTTGCTGGCACAAATCGCTACCGCGCACACCGTTGTGTTCCAGGCGATTCAATAAATCATCAAACAGCTGATCGACATCATCATTGAGAAATTCTGCCCGCCGCCAGCTAGCACCGTGCTGCTGTTCGGCAATATTGGCCAGATTAAGGAATTGATTAAACCCGCGTACTACAGGCAACACAGCATCGTCTGGAATGGTTTTCAACATCGCCAACAGACGATCGCGTTCGTGTTCTTCACCGCTGCGCGCTGCTTTGGCTTGCTGGCGAATGTCTTCGATACGCTGCAACATCTCATCGCCTTGATGGCGGGCGATGGTTTGCCCCAACAAATTGCCTAACAAGCGCACCTTATCACGCAATAGGGCATCTAGTTCGCTCATTTAAACCTCCATTTCTTGGCCGTAGACCCATATTGTCCTGAAAGAAATGGAGAAACAATCTTTTCATGAGGATGGCAGCGCTGGCGTTTGAGAAAAGAGAATTCGATCTGCTCGCCAATCGCATGAAAGAAGCAAACGACCCTGGACATAGAATCGCCGCCGCCGCTAGCTAGAGGTTAAAGGAAACTAGTCGTTAGCAAGCGCTTTTTTGGCCTGCTGCCACGCAAGTTCCATCTGCTCGGCATCGGCTTGTTGCCAACCGCCTTGCTGCTCAATCGTATTCTCGACACGGGCAAAGCGCTGGGTAAAACGGTGATTGCAGCCACGCAACGCTTCTTCCGGATCAATATCGAGATGCCGCGCAAGGTTGGTTACAGCAAACAACAAATCACCGACTTCGTGCTGCAGACGTTGAGCATTACCGGCAGGCAGCTCGTCCACCACCTCCTGCAGCTCTTCTTCAATTTTGGCCATAACGCCGTCAACGTCGGGCCAATCGAACCCAACTTTGCTGGCCTTTTTTTGCAACTTGACCGCACGCTGCATCGCCGGCAACGCCAACGGCACATCGGCCAAAATAGAAGTGGGCGCAGACGGCTTTTCTTGCTGTTTTATCGCCTCCCAATTGACCGATACTTCGGCAATGTCTGGGCTAATTGAGGCATCTCGCTCACTCTCCAGCGTGCCTCCAGGAAATACGTGAGGATGACGGCGTATAAGCTTTTGCACCAGCTTGTCGATGATGCCAGCGACAGTGAAATACTCACGCTCCTGCCCCAACTGACCGTAAAAAATCACCTGGAACAACAGATCACCCAACTCCTCTTCGAGGTGTGGCCAATCTTGTTGCTCAATGGCGTCGGCGACTTCGTACGCTTCTTCCAAGGTATGCGGCACAATAGTGTGAAAATCTTGCTTTAGATCCCATGGACAACCGGTTTTCGGGTTGCGCAGCCGTGCCATGCAATACAATAAATCATCCAGCTGATACGGCACTACACCCCTCCCCGAATACGCCGCGCGGCAATCACGTTCGGCAATTGATCGATTTTATTCATCAGCCGGGCAAAATGCTCCAAGCTGTCAACTTCTACGGTTAAGCTCATCAGCGCCGTATTATCGTTGCGGTTGGTTTGCGTATTCACCGACAGCACATTGATGCGCTCATTGGCCAACAACGCGCTGACATCTCGCAGCAAACCGGTGCGATCGTAAGCAGAAATTTTCATGTCCACCGGATAGCGATGCTGCGGCTCATCTCCCCAGCTGACCTGCAAAATACGCTCTGGCTCATGGGCACCCAAATGCAGCACATTGTCACAGTCGCTGCGATGCACCACGACACCACGGCCTTTGGTGATGTAACCGCAAATATCGTCACCAGGAACCGGCGAACAACAGCTGGCCATTTGCGTCAACAGGTTGCCAACGCCTTCGATAAAGACATCGTTGGCTGAGTCATCCGTGCGTTTAGGCGCAGCGGCTCGGCGCAGTAATGGCAACTCTTGCTGGTCCATTGGCGCCGGCTGACGTTGATCCACCTGCTGTAAAACTTGGTGAACAATTTGCCCCAGGCGCAAATCCCCAGCGCCCACCGCAGCGTACATATCATCGGTGGACTTCATGTTCATTTTTTCCGCCACTGGCTGCAGTGCTTCGTCGGCCAAGTCCAACCGATCCAGTTCACGCATCACCAATTGGCGACCTTCTTCAATATTCTGATCTCGCGCTTGGCGTTTAAACCAATGGGTCACTTTGGCGCGGGCACGGGTGGTGTGCAGATAACCCGAATCTGGATACAGCCAGTCACGGCTTGGGTGGGCATTTGCACTGGTGAGAATTTCCACCTGCTCGCCGGTATTGAGCAAATAGGTCAAAGGCACAATGCGACCGTTTACCTTTGCACCGCGGCATTTATTACCCACCTCGGTGTGCACACGATAAGCAAAATCCACCGGTGTCGCTTTGGGTGGCAAATCGACCACATGGCCATCTGGCGTGAACACATAAATGCGATCGGGGTTGATATCGGAACGAAATTCGCCGGCCAATTCTGGTAAATCGTCCAGCTCTTCGTGCCATTCCAGCACCTGGCGCAGCCAAGCAATTTTCTGCTCATAGCCCTGATCTTTGGCGCTGGTATCCGTGCCCTTATACAACCAATGCGCACAGACGCCTAACTCTGCGTCCTCGTGCATATCGTGGGTGCGGATTTGCACTTCCAGAATTTTGCCTTCGGTATCAATCACCGCGGTATGCAATGAGCGATAACCGTTTTCCTTCGGATTAGCGATGTAATCATCAAATTCATGCGGGATGTGGCGCCACAAGGAATGGACAATACCCAACGCGGCGTAGCAGTCGCGCATGGTCGGCACCAAAATGCGCACCGCGCGGATGTCGTAAATCTGGGAAAAATCCAGATTTTTACGACTCATTTTTCGCCAAATGCTGTAAATGTGTTTGGCCCGGCCATAAACATCGCATTTGATACCAGCGGCCAGCATTTCGTCGCGCAAACGATGCACCGCTTGCTCAATATACTGCTGGCGCGCCATGCGCTTTTCATCCAGCAAAGACGCGATTTGCTTGTACGCTTCAGGCTGCAGGTAACGGAAGGAAAGATCCTCTAGCTCCCATTTAAGATGACCAATACCTAAACGATGCGCCAGAGGCGCATAGATACTGAAAACTTCGTCAGCTACTTTGCGACGCTTATCTTCTGGCGCGTCTTTGACCGCGCGGATGGCGGACGTGCGTTCAGCTAGTTTAATCAGCGCCACACGGACGTCGTCGATCATGGCGACCAGCATCTTACGCAGGTTATCTACCTGGGCTTCTCGCTGACCTAATACGCTGTCGCCAGACGAGTTCTGGATCGCACTGATGGCCGCCATGCGCAATACACCTTCGATCAAGGTGGCGACGGTTTCACCAAACTGACGCTCGACTTTTTGCAACGCCAACCGACCTTCGCGCACGGCGCGATACAAAATAGCGGCGACGATGGAATCGGTGTCTAACCGCAAATCCAGCAATACATTGGCCATTTCAATACCCATCTGGGCACTGTCAATGGACCAGTAAGTACGGTTCGCTATGGCCTCGTCAGACAACTGCTTAGCCAGCAACAACGCCTCGTGCAGTCGCTCAGGGTCTTTTACATCTTGCGATTGTTGAATGCTGTCTAACCAGCGTTCGACGTCGAGTGAACCATCGTGCAACAACGGGTGATCTTCGCGTACTTTAACCATAACTATTTCCCCACCCTGGTTAGCAACACCATGGTTTCCACATGATGGGTTTGTGGAAACATATCCATTATTCCTGCGCGTGTGACTCGGTAACCCCCTGCTACCAGGCTGCCCAAGTCGCGACTTAGCGTAGCAGCATCGCAGGCAACATACAGTATGCGCCCGACGGGGTTATCTATCAGGTGTTCAACCACCGCCGCAGCACCAGCCCTGGGCGGATCAAGCAGCACGGCGTCTAGCGCTGGCAAGGCCTGAAGCGCCTGCGCGGACGACAAATCCGCCTGTTGCGCCGTGACCGCCAGACCTTGGCGCCGCGCCTGCTCTTGCAAGCTGGATACCATATTGGCCTGGACCTCCACCGCCACCACATTGGCACGGCGCCGAGCCAGTGCCATGCTGAAATTGCCATGACCGGCAAACAAGTCGGCGATCTGCTCATCTGGCTCTGGTGCCAGCCAGTCCATCGCTTGCTCCACCATGGCCAAGTTCACCGCACGATTCACTTGGACAAAATCATCCGGTTGCAGTTGCAAATCATGGCCATCGACCTGATGCACCAGCTCTGGATAATCTGTCCGCAAAGGCTCTGGCGGCGCATGTTTGTGGTACTTCAACCATAACTGTACCGGCAACGCCTCTGCCTGGTTGTTCACAAATGCGATTAATTGTTGCTCACTGTCAGGCGCCAGAGGCTTCAGCAGCCGCAACGTCAATACCAAGGCGTTATCCGCTTGCAGAGCCTCGATTTGTGTCAGCTCGGCGCGCCTCGGCCATTGCTGTAAAAATTCGCGCCACTGCTGCCAGTTCAGCAGTGGGTGTTCCACCATCACAGGGCAGAAATCAATGCTACTGATGTGTGACGAAGCCGACTCGCGAAAGCCCAGATAGACTTCCTGCTTTTCTTTACTAAAGCGAACCCCAAGGCGCGCTTTACGACGATAGTGCCAAGGCGCGGCAACCAAAGGGGGCTGCCAAAACTCAACATCAACACCTGCACGGGAGAACTCACGCTGCACTCGCTGCTGCTTGGCATCGACCTGCTGTGGATAATCCAAGTGCTGCAGCTGACAGCCGCCGCAACGTTGAAAATGCGCACAAGCCGGTTCAACACGATGTGGACTGGGCTCAATGACACGCTTTACCTTGGCGTAACACACCTTGCGCCGGCGTTCGCCCAGTGTTGCCTCCACCACCTCACCAGGCAGCGCACCGGCGACAAAAAACACGTCTCTACCGCGGCGAGCAACGCCCATGCCTTCGGAGTTTAAGCTGTCGATTTGCAGCGTCAGCAGACGCGACGTGGGGGAGCGCACAGAGAATTCCTCTAATAATGAGCGGCCAAACAACGGCCAGCAGCGGGCATTATTAGGATTCAGAGAGGCATTTCAAGGGCGCTTTGGTAACCATCCGCAGCGCCATTGACAAACAAGTGATGATTTTATTACTAATTTATTAGCTCGATTCAGGAGCAAATACGCCCGAAGACAGATAACGATCACCGCGATCGCAGATGATACAAACGATGGTCGCCTGCTCAAGCTGCTGCGCCAGGCGTAGCGCGCCAGCGACGCTGCCGCCGGAGGAAACGCCGCAGAAAATGCCTTCTTCACGCGCCAAACGACGCATGGCCACTTCCGCTTCCTGCTGACTGATATCTAACACCTGATCGACACGACGTTGATCATAAATCGTCGGCAAATAAGCTTCTGGCCAACGTCGAATGCCCGGAATAGATACCCCTTCCGCAGGCTGCAAACCGATGATTTGCACCGCTGGGTTCTGCTCTTTTAAATAGCGCGAGGTCCCCATGATGGTGCCCGTAGTGCCCATCGAGCTGACGAAATGCGTAACGGCACCCTTAGTTTGCTGCCAGATTTCAGGGCCGGTACCGTGATAATGAGCCTCCGGGTTGTCCATGTTTCCGAACTGGTTCAACACCTTGCCTTGGCCTTGTGCCTGCATATCTAGGGCTAAATCTCGCGCTCCCTCCATACCTTGCTCTTTACTGACCAAAATCAGCTCAGCGCCGTAGGCCTGCATCGCCCAGCGCCGCTCCATGGTGGCGTTATCCGGCATGATCAAGATCATCTTGTAACCCATGATCGCCGCCGCCATCGCCAAGGCGATGCCCGTATTACCACTGGTCGCTTCAACCAATGTATCGCCGGGTTGAATGTCGCCGCGTGCTTGTGCCCGCTGGATCATCGACAACGCCGGGCGATCCTTTACAGAGCCTGCCGGATTGTTACCTTCCAACTTGAGCAACACTGTGTTGCTAGAGTCAGCAGGCAGCATGCGCTGTAAACGAACCAAAGGAGTTTGCCCTACACAATCGGCGATGGTTGGGTAGTTGTGAGTCACCTGAGTGCCTTATCGGTTAGTGAGACGCTGCGCATCATAACGATAGGCGCGGCAAAATCGTAATAGCCAAACGATATTTGCTTATGAAGTCATGTAAAGTCGAGATTTTACGCTGGCTGGCCAGCTGTCCGTTGCTCTGCCGTAACGCTACCGATACCCTAGGGCAGTCAGCTGATTCGCTAATAAGGCCAGTATGAAAAAGTGGAGTGTCCAGAACCAGATTTTGCTGTTGGCCATGTTGCCCGGCATTGTGGTGTCGTTATTACTCGGCGGCTTTTTTGTTCTGGATCGCAGCCACGCCTTAAGCGACCTGCTGGAACAACGCGCGTTGGCCATTGCCAAGCAGCTGGCACCGACCTGCGAATACGGCGTCATGACTGGCAATACTGGCATATTACAGAACATTGCCAACAGCATGCTGGAAGAGCGCGACGTTCGAGCGGTCAGCATCTATAACCAGGACGTGCAGATGTTGGCTCATGCTGGGCCGAAAATGCTCACCGAGCGCATGGGGGCAACGGAGCTCAGCAGCGACCAACTGCAGTTACTCAGAACCGACGGCTCCATTCGGGTACGCGCCCCGGTTTATGCTGAGCATTTGGTGATCGCAGAGCAGGTGTCCGATCAGTTTTTCGCCGAGTCCGACTCAGCTCCGCCGCAACTGCTGGGCTGGGCAGAATTGGAGCTGTCCACCACCAATACCCGCCTGGAGCAGTATCAGCACTTGGCCACGGCCTTAGCCATTATTGTCGGCTCGCTGTTTTTCTGCCTACTGATGGCGGTACGCATCAGCCGTCAGGTATCCGCACCGCTGGCTCACATCGTCGAATCGATTGGCAAACTCGAAGACGGCCACCTCGATACTCGTATCCACATCGAGGATGGTGGTGAATATCAGTTGCTATCGTCTGGTGTGAACTCGCTCGCCAGTGCATTGCAACGAGCTCATGTCGAGCACCAGCAGACGCTGGAGCAGACCACACGTGACCTGCAAGAAACCCTGGACGAACTAGAAGTGCGTAACCACGAGCTGGCCATCGACCGCAGCCGCGCTTTGGAGACCAGCCGAGTGAAATCGGAGTTTCTGGCCAACGTCAGCCATGAGATTCGCACACCTTTGAATGGCATTATGGGCTTCAGTGATGTACTTGGACGCACGCCACTGACGCCGCACCAGCAAGATTTTCTGCACACCATTCAGCGCTCATCCAAAGATCTGATGCGCATCATTGACGACATTTTGGATATTTCCAAAATCACCGCCGGCAAGCTGGCACTGGAGCGCGAGCCGTTTACGCTGCGCGATGTCATCGACGATGTATTCACTATGTTGGCGCCGCAAGCACATAGTAAACAACTGGAGCTGCACCACCTGCTCTATTCCGATGTGCCTGTATGCTTGTGCGGCGACGCTCTGCGCCTGAAGCAAATTCTCACCAACCTAGTCAACAATGCCATCAAGTTTACCGAGCATGGCCACGTCACCTTACAGGTGTCCCTCATCAGCCGCGAGCAAGATCGCGCTACGTTGCAGTTTATTGTGCAAGACACCGGCATCGGTATGGACGAACAGCAGACCAGCCGCTTGTTCCAAGCTTTCAGTCAGGCGGACTCCAGCACTGCGCGCAAATTTGGTGGTACTGGCCTGGGGCTGATCATCGCCCGAGCGTTGGTTGAAGCTATGCATGGTGATATACAGGTGCATAGCGAACCCGGCAATGGCACGACATTTACTTTTTCGGTTGATTTAGAGCTGGCTGATGAGCCATTCAGCGAAGCCTTTGATCGCACACCGCACGTGGCGCTGTACGAGCCACACAACCTGTCGCGCATGAACCTAAGCAATCTATTGCAACAATGGCAAATGGCCGTGATCGACATTGCTCAGCCGTCGGAACTGACGCAGTGGCTGACCTCGCCCTCTCACCCGGTGGATGCCATCATAGTGTCGTTAGAAGGCGACACCTCTCAGTACGACTTCAGCCATAGCAAAACCCCGGTCATTGTCCTCAGCCATAGTTTTCAAGCCAGTGCGCTAGAGAGCTTAGAAGCATTAGGGGCCTACATCGCACTGACCAATCCCTTCTCCCATCGTAAATTGAAAGCAGCATTGGACGCTGCCATTCACGGCGATATTCAAGAGAAAAGCGACGACACGCCCTCGCAATCACTGCCTGCGCCCGGAAACGTGCCGGTCCCGACGGTACTGGCCGTCGACGACAACGATGCCAACTTGAAGCTGGTCATTACCCTGCTGCAGGAATTAGGGGTGAAAGCCATCGCCGCCACCTCGGGCCATGCCGCTATCGAGCAATGTTTGCAGCATACCGTGGACATGGTGTTCATGGACATTCAGATGCCCGGCATGAACGGTCTTGAAGCCAGTCAGGCGATACGTAAATTGCCTGGCAAAGCACGACTGCCCATCATCGCGCTGACCGCCCATGCCATGGCCGACGAAAAAGAAGCGTTGCTTAAGGCTGGCCTCAACGACTACCAAACCAAGCCCATCAGCCAGCAACAACTGGCCGACAGCATTCAGCAATGGACGCGCTACTCCAGCGCCTACCAGAGCGCTCCCACCGGCGATGCACCGCGAGCAGACTGTGTCATGGACGTAGCGACCGCACTGCAAGTCACCAGCAACCGCCCGCATCTGGCTGAAGAAATGTTTGACATGCTGTTGGACTCACTGCCAAAAGACCGAGCCGCCATCGTCGAGCAATGGGAGTTGGAAGATTACGACGGTTTGCTGGCAGCAGTGCATCGGCTGCACGGTGCCACACGCTACTGCGGCGTACCCTGCTTACGCCAGGCACTGGACGAGTTCGAAACCGCGCTAAAAGGTCGCGTTGTGCATACCTTTCCACAGCACATGAAACACTGCATGCAACAAGTCGATAGCTTGCTGCAATGGGCCGACAGCAACGATTGGCGTGCCATGCTCGGTGTCACACCTGTGGCAGAGCCAGAAACTCTGGATAAGTGATCGATACAGTCAACACAACCGTCAGCGGCTGAGCACAGCAAATGCCTGCACCCAACTGCCGTCATCGGAGAGGCTGACCCAAGCGGTACGTCCACCCAGCGACTCCAGTCGCTGTTGTGCTGCACCAGATAGGCTGACCAAAGGGGCACCGGCTTGGTCACGCAGTATTTGCAGCTGTTGGAAACCAACACCTTTTGCGATACCGGTCCCCAGCGCCTTCGCTAATGCCTCTTTGGCGGCAAACTGCTTGGCCACAAAGTTCATCGAACGCTGACGCTGATGCCACAGCGCTTGCTCTGGCGGCGTTAGAAACCGCTCGATCAAACGCTCTCCGCGGCGCTGCCAGGCTTGCTCCATGCGCCTGGCATCCAGCAAATCAGTGCCGACTCCGACAATGGCAGGCAGGCTTTCGAGCTCCCTCATCGACGCTGCAGCAGTGCTCGCATATCAGCGACGGCTTTCGGCAAACCAACAAACACCGCGCGCGCCACCAAGGCATGGCCGATATTCAGTTCATTCATGCCGTCGATGGCAACGATGGGCTCAACATTGTGCTGATGCAAACCATGACCTGCATTGACGATTAAGCCACAGCTGCGCGCATAAGCAGCCGCCTGCTGTAAGCGCTGCAACTGCTGTTGCTGCTCGGCCTCGGTCTCGGCATCGGCATAGGCACCGGTGTGCAACTCGATAACCGGCGCCTGACAACGCAGCACCGCATCAATCTGTTGTTCGTCGGGATCGATGAACAAAGACACTTCGCTACCCACCTCACGCAAACGCTGCACCGCAGCAGCCACCTCAGCCTGCTGAGCGACGACATCCAGGCCGCCTTCGGTGGTCAGCTCTTCGCGTTTTTCCGGCACCAAACAACAGGCTTCCGGCTGCACTTCCTCGGCCAGCAACAGCATGTCTTCCGTCACCGCCATTTCTAGGTTCATACGTGTCGTGAGGGTTTCCTTTAATACATACACATCGCGCGTTTGAATGTGTCGGCGGTCCTCTCTTGGATGAATGGTGATGCCATCCGCACCGGCTTGCTCCGCCAGCATGGCCGCCATAACCGGATCGGGGTAACGCGTCCCACGTGCCTGCCGCAATGTGGCTACATGGTCAATATTGACGCCAAGCAAAACGCGCTGAGGATTTTTCATGGTTTCACAATTCCTGTGTGGATGATGACAACAAACACCGGCTGATCAGCGGGCGAGGTAAATGATACTGCAGAGCAGATTGCAATGTATTGCGAGCAAGCCGCCATAAATCAGCTCGATCGGTGCCTGCAGCGTACTGCAGTAAGTCGCTACCACAGACGGCAGAGGGACTGCGCTCGGTTGGCTGCCAGCCAGCCGGGGCAGTGAAGCGATACCATGTACCTTTGACGATGGCATCACCCTGGGTATCGGTTTGCCAGCTAAACCCCAGACCGAGCGAATTCAACAGGGTTTGTTCAAATAGCCGTAACCAAGGAAATGGATGATCCTCGGCCGCCAGCCCTTTTAGCGTCTCAGTGTACACATCGAATAATTGTGGCTGTGGCTCTTGGAGAGGCAACAATAGGGACAACAGCTCGGTAGCGTAATAACCGCAAGCGAATGCTTGCTCCGACCAGCTGGAGTGCCATTGCCGATGGCACATGGGCAACCGCGGCCAGCCGTCCTGCTGCTGCCAGTCGCCGACAAACAGCTGGTGTAAATCCAGCTGTTTACGAACGTCTGCAGTCAACCACAAGCGGCCGTCGTCGCGACTGAAGACTTCCACTAACCACTCGTGTTCGCGCCAGGGCTGTCGCTGCAACAGCCAAAATGGCCTCACTGATCGTCGTACCCCAAGCTGCGCAAGGCACGCTCATCATCGGACCAGTTGGACTTCACTTTCACCCACAAATTCAGCATCACCTTGGTATCGAATAGCACTTCCATGTCTTTACGCGCTTCTTCGCCAATACGCTTCAGGCGATAGCCACCATCACCGATGACAATACGCTTTTGAGAAGAGCGCTCTACCAAAATCAGGGCACTGATTTCCAGAATTCGGCCATCGTGAACAAACTCTTCGATTTCCACCGTCATGGCGTAAGGCAGCTCATCTCCCAACTGGCGCATGATTTTCTCACGCACCAACTCCGCTGCTAAAAAGCGTGAGCTTCGATCTGTAATCTGATCTTCTGGATAAAAGTGCATGCTTTGTGGCATAAAACTGGCGATCAGCTGCTCTAAGCGGTCGACGTTATGACCTGTTTTCGCACTGAGCGGCACAATTTGCTCAAACGGGTGGCGCTCATTGAGCTGCTGCAGATATGGCAACAGATCCTCTTTTTCACGCACAAAGTCGACCTTATTAACCGCCAACACGATTGGCGCTTTTTGCTGACGAATGGCTTGTAATACCATTTCGTCCTCGTCCGTCCAGCGCATACGATCGACCAGCATCACCACCAGATCCACATCTTTCACCGCTGTGGTGGCTGCACGATTCATAAAACGATTAATCGCCTTATCGTGATGCTTGTGAATCCCAGGGGTGTCGACATAGACCACCTGAATGTCATGTTCGGTTTTGATACCCACCACTTGATGCCGGGTGGTCTGTGGTTTACGCGAGGTAATAGACAGCTTTTGTCCCAGAATGCGATTGAGCAACGTCGATTTGCCCACATTCGGACGCCCCACGATGGCGACAAAACCACTGCGCTCGCTCATACGCCCTCCTGATTTTGCAAACCCAATTGCTTTAACACTCGCTCCGCAGCCGCTTGTTCAGCGTGACGACGACTATTGCCCTTGGCAGTTAACGGACTGGCCAATTCAGGAACGCTGCAGCTCACAGTAAATACCTGTTCATTCGTAGGGCCCACAACCGATTGCACGTCATAGACTGGCAACCGTAGGCGATGTTTTTGCTGATATTCCTGCAAACGCGTCTTAGCGTCTTTGACCGGGTCTTCCAACGTCAGGTCTTGCAGACGACTCTGGTACCAAATCAGCACCACTTCGCGCGTTTTTTCTAATCCGCTTTCCAGATAAATCGCGCCGATTAATGCCTCGACGGTATCTGCCAGAATCGATTCACGCCGGTGCTCGCCACTTTTGATCACGCTACTGCCTAGAATCAAAAACTCGCCCAGTTCAAACTCCCGTGCAACCGAAGCAAGGGTTTTGCCGCGCACCAATTGCGAGCGCAAACGAGTAAGCTTGCCTTCTTTGGCCTGTGGAAATTGCTTGAATAAAGCGTCGGAAATAATAAGGCTGAGAATCGAGTCGCCCAGAAACTCTAAACGCTCGTTATTTTTCCCGCCTTTACTGCGGTGTGTTAAAGCTAACTGTGCGAGCTTTTCGTCAGCGAAAGCATAATGCAGACGCTGGCCGAGTTTTAGCAAAGGATCATTCACCGATCAAACACCACTTCGTGCTGGAAACGCGCCACCAAGTCAATATTGGCCATCACATTGTCGCGGCGTTCATAGGGCCAAGATAAAGTGAGCCGATCTCTCGTGCGCTCAATTTCCAAAGTGTCGATAGAAACGTTTATATTATTAAAGCGCAATCGCTCTTCCAATAAGCGCCGAATATCCCGGTTAGTGCTTTTACCATCAAGCTCTTCATTGCTTACGATAGTTTGTAGAATCTGCTTCACCATAGTGTCATCAACAAACATAGGAACAAGCGCCATACCAGTGCGTATGGCTACCACAGCAACCACCAACACCAGCAAAATCATCGGCATCGAGATGCCACGCTGCTTACTTATCAACATTATTCTTTCACCTGTAGTACCGCGAGGAATGCAGACTGCGGGATTTCCACACTACCGATCTGCTTCATACGCTTTTTACCTTCTTTTTGTTTCTGCAGCAGTTTCTTCTTACGGCTGACATCACCACCGTAGCACTTTGCCGTCACATTTTTGCGTAACGCCTTCACATTCGTACGTGCTACCACCTGATTGCCGACTGCCGCCTGAATCGCCACATCAAACATTTGACGCGGAATCAGCTCCTTCATTTTTTCGGTTAGCGCTGCGCCACGGCGACGAATATTATCTCGGTGCATAATCACCGCCAGCGCGTCTACCCGATCACCGTTTACCAATACATCCAAGCGCTGCAGTGGCGCTTCCTGGAAACGTACAAAATTATAGTCCAGTGACGCAAAACCACGACTTGCTGACTTAATGCGGTCAAAGAAGTCCATTACTACTTCCGCCATCGGCAGTTCGTAGCGCAGCGATACCTGATTGCCTGTGTATTGCATGTCCATTTGCACGCCGCGCTTTTCGACACACAGCGATATGACATTGCCCAAGTACTCTTCTGGCACCAGGATATTGGCTTCACAGATCGGCTCGCGCATTTCCTCGATGCTGCCCACATCAGGCAACTTGGACGGGTTGTCGACCTCCAGTAGCTCACCTTTACGCGTAACCACCTCGTAGACAACTGTTGGCGCGGTAGTGATGAGATCCAGATCGTACTCACGCTCCAGTCGTTCTTGGATGATCTCCATATGCAGCATGCCTAAGAAGCCGCAGCGGAAGCCAAAACCCAATGCATCGGATGACTCAGGCTCATAAAACAAGGAGGCATCGTTCAGTGACAGTTTCTCCAGCGCGTCACGAAAGTTCTCGTAATCATCAGAGCTGACAGGGAACAGCCCGGCATATACTTGCGGTTTCACCTTCTGGAAGCCCGGCAAGGCGTCACTGTCTTTATGCTTGGCCGCAACAATGGTATCCCCCACTGGGGCACCATGAATGTCCTTGATGCCAGCGACCAAATAGCCCACTTCACCTGTACCCAAAGAGCCGGTTTCTTTGCGTTTGGGGGTGAAAATACCGACACCGTCGACGCCATGATCACGGCCAGTCGATTTAATGTGGATCTTATCGCCTTTCTCAATGCGGCCGTTTTTCACCCGAATCAACGACACAACACCTAGGTAGGGGTCAAACCAGGAGTCAATAATCAAGGCTTGCAGCGGGGCTTCGGTATCGCCCTCTGGCGCAGGAATGTGCGCCACCAGATCTTCCAGCACATCTTCAACATTGAGGCCGCTCTTGGCGCTGCAGCGCACCGCTTCAATGGCATCGATACCAATAATGTCTTCGATTTCCTGCGCCACTTTGTCCGGGTCGGCTTGTGGCAAGTCCATCTTGTTCAACACCGGGCGTACTTCCAGCCCCATATCAATGGCGGTGTAACAGTTGGCTACCGATTGCGCTTCAACGCCTTGGGCAGCGTCAACTACCAATAGGGCACCTTCACAGGCCGCCAAAGAGCGCGATACTTCGTAGCTGAAGTCAACGTGCCCCGGGGTGTCAATGAAGTTGAGCTGATAAGTTTTGCCGTCGCGAGCGGTGTAATCCAGGGTCACACTTTGTGCCTTGATGGTGATGCCGCGCTCGCGCTCGATGTCCATGGAATCCAGCACCTGCTGCTGCATTTCACGATCGGACAAACCGCCGCAGACCTGAATGAAACGATCCGACAAGGTGGATTTGCCGTGGTCGATATGGGCGATGATGGAGAAATTGCGAATGTGGTCCAGCTGGCTCACAGAGTAACCCGATGATAGTTGAAATGGTCGGGGATTTTACTGCAAAGCCAGCGCCATGGCTATTCGTCGCCTGCGATGCAGGCGACGGTCGCGTTTAGTCTGTCACTTGCAGAGGCAGGAACATGGCCGATCCGCGGCGCACAATGCGCACCGGAACGCTGCGATTCTTCGGCAAATCGCTGACCGCGCGGCGGAAATCCTCCACTGAGCGAATCGCTTCACTGTTGAGCATGGTGATGATGTCACCATTGATCATGCCAGCCTGTGCTGCTGCGCCGCCCTGCACTTGCTTGATCACTACGCCATCGCCGTAGCGATTACGCTGGGAATCTGTGAGCTCAGCGACCACCACTCCAAGGCGATTACTGCTTTGCTCTTGCGGACCAGAGCCAGACGCCAATTCGACGTCATCACCATCTGGCAGTACGCCAATCTCGACGGTGATGTTTTTGCGCTTGCCGTTGCGCACGATCCGTACCTTGGCATCACTGCCAGGCTTCACCCGCCCTACCTGATGCGGCAAATCCGACGACAAGTGAATCGGCTTGCCATTAAAGTGGGTAATGATATCGCCGTTTTGCAAACCTGCGTCCTCGGCTGGGCTACCCGGCATTACCTGCGCGACCAAAGCACCGGCTGCTTTATCAAGACCAAACGACTCGGCCAGATCTTTATTCACTTCCTGAATCACCACACCAAGCCAGCCACGGCTCACTTTTCCGCGCTCTTTCAGCTGATCTGCTACATCCATCGCGACATTAATAGGAATGGCAAACGACACCCCCATAAAGCCGCCCGAGCGGGTGTAGATCTGTGAGTTGATACCCACCACTTCGCCGTCCAAATTGAACAGCGGGCCGCCTGAATTGCCTGGGTTGATGGCAACATCGGTTTGAATGAAAGGAACGTAGTTCTCGCGCGGCAAGCTGCGGCCCAGCGCACTGACAATGCCAGCCGTGACCGAATAGTCAAAACCGAAGGGCGAGCCAATCGCAACCACCCACTCGCCCACTTCTAAACGGTCCGAATCTCCCAGCTCAACGGTGGGCAAATCTTCCGCTTCGACTTTTAACAAAGCCAGATCTGAACTGGGGTCCGCGCCGATTAAGGTGGCGCTTAATTCACGGCGGTCATTCAGGCGCACCAAAATCTCATCGGCATCCTGAATCACGTGATTGTTGGTCAAAATATACCCGTCGCGAGACACAATAAAACCAGATCCGAGCGAGGATTGCTCTTGCTGTCCGCGAGGCATGGGCGCCCCGAAAAAATGTCGGAAGATTTCCGGTACATCATCTGGCAAACCGTAGCGACGCATCGACGGTTGGCTGTGCTGGACGGTGGAGATGTTCACCACCGCCGGCGAAGTCTCTTTCACCAGATCGCGAAAATCAGGCAAAGACGCAGACGCCGAGGCGCTGACAAGCCAGAGTGTCAGCAAGGTCAAAACAAACGACAATGACTTAGTCTGAATCATGAAATTCCCTCTGAATCAAAAAGGAGCAGCCGCTCCTGTCACAGATGATGAGTTACCAAAGGCTGCCTGATCGTTGGCAACCACATATTCGAAAATCGTTGCGATAACTTACGAGCGAGCAATAAGCCCAATAACAATCCAACGCCTGAAGCCAATACGCTGGCCAACTCGCCAAAGGCTGAAAACAGCACCGCTGACGCCAGCAACAGCAGCAGCGGAATGCCATAGGCCACCAACGCACTCAATGCCAGGCCACCGGTGGGCAATGTAAGCTCAACGTCGTCACCGACCTGCAGCTGGTCTGACTGACAAGCGACCCATAAGCGCATTGGGCGGCCAATATCGGCCAGAGTTTTCTGGCCACAGCCATTCTTCGCTTGGCAACTATTGCACGCACTGCGCTGCACCGCTTCTACCCAAACGCCATCGTCCGCCAGCTCAACCACGCGTGCCCACTCACAAGACATTTAAGACTCCTCCTGCAGCGTTAACAGGGCCGGCACAGAAACAGACGCCGCAATTTTCTCGGCCGTTTGCATCGGCACTTCCCCCACCACGGTAATGCGATAACTGCCGTCATCGCCAAGCACATCGTGCACAATGGCAGCGGTAGCTCCCCATTGCTGGCGCAGCGTCCGTGACTGCTCGGGATTGGATAAGCGATCAACAAACACACTGAATGCCGCCAAACCATCGGTGTACATTAAAGTTGCCAAATGGCGGCCATGACTTTGCCCGCGGTTGACCGGAGCAAAGCCGCTCGGAACCCAACCCGGCTGCCAGGCGTTCGTTGCGGCAACAGGCGAAACTTCGGCGTGATTATGCCGCGCCAAATGATGCCCTTCGTAATCAGGTTCGAACTCCGACTTCGCCATCTCAATGCCGATGGCCACATTGGCGAACTGCAGGCGCTCTAGCACCACGCCATCATGGCGGACCAAGTCAGAGCGCAGCAGCAGTGCGGTATCGCGATCCAGCCATAAGTCGTAGCCAAAACGATACTGATCGCGCGGCAACACTCGAACAATCTGCGTCATACGTCCGGCAATGCGCTCTTCACCCGCCAAACTCAAGCGATACCAGCTTTCTAGATCACCAAGATCGCGCCACAGTTCTGTGTTGAGCGGATTGCTGCTGGTGGGGTTGACGCGAACGGCATGATCGCCTGGATGACTGCAACTGATGGCATGGCCGCGGCGAATGACTTCTCGCCGCTCACCGGTAAGGTGCACCAGCTTTTCGTACTCGGTGTCATCATAGACAGCATGGTTAATGGCCATGGTTTCCCAGCGTTCCGGGGCGCCATAAATCAGCACCCCTTGATAGTTTTGCTCTTTAGCGGCGTGTGACATACGGTCCAGCCAAGAGCGCGCTTCATTGCCCAGCCCGGTGGTTGCCACGACCAACAACATAAGGCCAAACACAGTTCTCACTGACGGCGCTCCTCCGCCTCACGCTCAGGGAAGCTGGCAACACGGGCAAATGGCATGACACCACGGCCGGTATTGAGAGCCGCATGTTCGGTGTGCTGCAAAACGTACTCTTGCAACTGACGCTGTGCATCGGACAACTCGGCTGCCGATTGCGCAGCGGGGGCTGCTTCAACTGCGGCGACCTGCACCGCGTTGCTCTGCACCGGGGTCGTCGCTTCAACAGGGTTTGTCGGCGCTGGCGCAGCGGCCACAGCGGCAGAACCGCCAGCCGGCTGGACACTGTCCAAACGCACACCCAGCAGCACCGCCAGTGTGACCGAGGCTGCCACGGCACCGCCGGTGAGCCATTGCTGCCAAGGCAAAGACCGCCCAGCATGGCTTACACCGGAACCACTGCTTTGAGCAATATGCTCCTGCACCGCTGGGACTTCATCCATCGGCTCGCCATCGATGGCTTGGCGAATGCCGCGCGATAAGTCCACCGTACTGATCGGCTCGTCACGCATCAGTGCGCCCATCATTTGATAACGCGCCCACGTGTCACGCAGCTCAGGCTCGTTCTCCATTTCGTTCAACAAACGCCGCAGCTCCAGCTCTTCGGCTTGCCCATCTTTCAGGGCGGACAAGGTTTCTTTGAGACGATCTTGCATAACTACCACCTTTCTCAGGCGCTCATGTTTAACAATGGCTGCATTTTTTTGTCGATGGCTTCGCGCGCGCGAAAAATTCTAGAGCGCACGGTACCGATCGGGCAATCCATGACTTCGGCAATGTCTTCGTAGCTCAGGCCATCCAGTTCGCGCAGGGTAACAGCGACTTTTAACTCTTCAGGCAATTCGGCGATGGCTGAAAACACCACTTCTCGCAACTGCTCACGCTGCATCAACGCATCTGGAGTGTCGACCTCTTTCATGCGCTCTTCGTCGGCGAAAAATGCCGCATCGTCCAACTCGATGTCTTGGGTAGGGGTCTTGCGACCACGGCTTACAAGAAAATTCTTCGCGGTATTCACAGCAATACGATACAGCCAAGTGTAAAACTGGCTGTCGCCGCGAAATCCGGGCAACGCCCGATAGGCTTTGATAAAGGCTTCTTGGGTTACGTCCTGAGCCTCGGCGTGGTCGCTGACAAAACGCCCCACCAGCGCCAGTATTTTGTGTTGATACTTCACTACCAATAGATCAAAAGCACGTTTATCACCGCGCTGCACACGAGCTACCAGTTGAGTGTCGGTCTGCTGAGCATCCGGCATGTAGAGTTCCGTCGAATTGATTCCGGCATGGCTGGCCACTTGCGTGTGCATCACACCTTTCCTCCCGTCATCACAATTAATTAGGAAAGACATCCGCGGCCAGCGTTTATGCAACATACCACAAGCCATGACAAATGCCTTACCTGCGATCAGAGCAGCACAGTTTCAATTAGTTCCCCAGTGACAAAGATCTTGGCGCAGCAGTATAGTGACGACCACACAAAGGCTACGTATATCAGCATGAACCAGTCCTTTATATTTGATGTGCTTATTATTGGCAGCGGTGCTGCTGGTCTGACCCTGGCGCTGTCGTTGCCAGACTCTTTGCAAGTGGCAGTGATCAGTAAGGAGTCGATGGACGCCGGCTCCACCCGCTGGGCGCAAGGCGGCGTCGCGGCAGTATTGGCAAAAGAAGACAGTGTCGACGCCCACGTTGCCGATACCCTGGGCGCCGGCGCTGGTCTGTGCCACGAGCCGACGGTGCGCTACACAGTGGAGAACTCCACCGATGCGATTCACTGGTTGATCGATCAAGGCGTGCCTTTTACGCAAGAAAATGGCGATTACCACTTAACCCGCGAAGGCGGCCACAGCGCGCGGCGCATCATTCATGCCGCCGATGCCACCGGCTATGCCCTGTCCGACACCTTGCTGGCCAGAGCGAAAGAACGCAGCAACCTCACCTTGCTGCACGACTACATGGCGATTGATTTGATCACCCGCGAGAAACTGGGAGAGTCCGGTCACGGTTGTGTCGGCGGGTACTTTCTCAACAATCAAAGCGGCGAAGTAGACGTCATCACTGCACGGGCAGTGGTGCTGGCAACCGGTGGTGCCTCCAAAGCGTACTTGTACACCAGCAACCCGGATGGCGCCTCGGGAGATGGCATTGCTATGGCGTTTCGCGCCGGCTGTCGTGTGGTCAATATGGAGTTCAACCAGTTCCATCCGACCTGTTTGTATCACCCACAAGCGAAGTCTTTTTTAATCACTGAAGCCGTGCGCGGTGAAGGCGGACGATTGCTGCTGCCAGACGGACAAGCGTTTATGCACCGCTTTGATCAACGTGCTGAGCTGGCTCCGCGCGACATAGTTGCACGGGCGATTGACCATGAAATGAAGCGCCTAGGCGCCGACTGTTTGTTCCTCGATATCAGCCACAAACCGGCTGAGTTTGTGCGCGAGCATTTCCCCACCATTTACGAGCGCTGCTTGCAGCTCGGCATCGACATCACTCGCGACCCCATCCCTGTGGTGCCCGCCGCGCATTACACCTGCGGCGGCGTTGCTACCGACGAATTTGGTCGTACCGATATCCAAGGGTTATACGCCATTGGCGAAACCGCCTGCACTGGCCTGCATGGTGCCAATCGCCTGGCCAGTAACTCGCTACTGGAGTGTCTGGTGTTTGCTCGCGCAGCAGCCAAGCACATTATCGAGCACATTGATCACGACGAGCCGATTCCCAGCGCCCCGCATTGGGACGCATCACAGGTCACAGACTCGGATGAAGACGTTGTCATTGCCCACAACTGGGATGAACTGCGCCGCTTTATGTGGGACTACGTTGGCATTGTACGAACCACCAAGCGCTTATTGCGCGCCAAGCACAGAGTCAAACTGCTGCGCCAAGAAATAGAAGAGTTTTACAGCAACTACCGAGTCAGTCATGACCTGTTAGAGCTGCGCAACCTGGTGGATGTCGCCGACATGATTATCCGCTCGGCGCTGCTGCGCAAAGAGTCGCGCGGCTTGCACTACTCCCGCGACTACCCCGATGCCTTGCCGCGTGCCTATGACACCGTATTAACGCCCAAGTATTTGCGTGAGCTGGGAGAGCTTTAGCCTGCTCTCACAACGATTGCATCGGGAGCAGCAGCCATTAAATCACTGCAGGTACAAACAGCGCCTGAGCTGCTGAAAATCTTCTGCGGATTGAAACTGCTGCGGGTACAGCAGCCAGTACTGCCAGAACCAGCGGCCATATTGCAGCTTAACCATATCGGGTCGGCGTACACTGCCAGCACGCGGTTGAAACGAACGGGTTTTGTCGCCGTATTGGCACCACCAGCCGCGCTGATCACAACCCAGAGATTCGATGTTTAACTGGCCGCGCGTAAAGCACAGCGCCAATACCACCGGCAACGCTAGCAACAACACCGGTGCCTGCTTCCACCAAGCGACCAAGACTGCGGAGAAAAGCAGCAACAGGCACGCCAGCCAGTGCCGAAGCATCGGCCAGCGCGTAGATTTTAATCGCCACTCATGCCTGTCGAGCATGAGCGAGGACCACCTCGACGATATCCGCTAACGCGTCGTCTGCTGGAATTTGGCGCTCGAGGAAATAAGCGAACAAATCACTGTCTTCGCACTCCAGCAGCTGCGCATACGCCTGCTGGCGCTCGGGCGATAAATCGCTGTAAGCATGGTCCACGAATGGCAACAGCAACACGTCCAACTCCAACATGCCGCGGCGTGAGTGCCAGCGCAATCGCTTAACTTCGACGGATTCAGTCACATCGATCTCCTATTTAGTGGGAGACGTATTTTAGTCGTTCCGCCTGTGACATCACAAATGCTTGCTAGGCACCGACCCTGCTTTAACTGGCAAACATTAACCCCACACTGCGTATCGTTATGGAGACGACGCCTTTGCAGTACAATGCGCCGTTATTGCTGCGCCATGGCGGCGCAATGGCACCTCCAATTTAAGGTTTGAAACTATGCCCGTACTGGATACGTTCAGCTCTCTGGGACAACTGGACAGCGGCAACGGCTTTACACCGACCCAAACAAGTGACAGCGGAGACACCACTCTGCTGAGTCAATTTTCTCTGTTGCGTGTGCAGGGCGCAGATTGTGAGCGCTTTTTACAAGGCCAGCTCACCTGCGATGTCAGCCAACTGGACGGCCACTGGCAGCTGGGCGCTTGCTGCAATGCCAAAGGGCGCATGGTGGCCAACTTTGTGATTGCTCGCCGCGGCGATGAATGCTGGCTGCGACTGCCGACCGAGCAAGCCAGCGCACTGCTTGATCATTTAAAAAAATACGCGGTGTTTTTTAAGGTCACCCTGTCCGAGCTGGAAGACTACTGCGTTGTCGCTCAGTGGAATGAGCTACCGCAACCTCAACATCAGCAATTACAGGCCGACGGCTGGTCACTGCAATGGCAACACCGTTGCGAGCATTGGCTACCGCTCAGTGACGCTAAAGAGCTACTGCAGCAACACACATTGTGTGCTGAATCGCGCTGGCACCAGGATGACATCAGCAGCGGCTTGGTATGGGTCACGGCGGCCACCCGCGAGCACTGGATTCCGCAAAATATTGATTGGCACCAACACGGCGGCGTGAGCTTCAGCAAAGGCTGCTATACCGGCCAGGAAATTGTCGCCCGTCTGCAATACCTGGGCAAAAGTAAAAAGGCCCTGATGCTGCTCAGCAGTGATGCGATGCAAGACTTTCAGCCCCTGTCCGACATTCACAACAGCGAAGGCAAAGTCATTGGTGAGCTGGCAAGTTGGCGCCAACACAGCGGGCTTGGCTTGATTAACCTCAATGCAGCCGATCAGCCTGGGCTCAATATTGCGGGCGCCTCAGTCAGTTGCGAGCCAATCGCCTATACTCAAGCGAACGATCAATAAGCCACCGAGCTGGCCGCAGCAGAGGATTCACCCGCGCATGACTAACCTGGCTAAACAGGTCAAAGACGACATCGTCGCCCAGATCAAAAACGATGAACTGATTTTGCCCACCTTGCCGGAAGTGGCCCTGCGCGTGCGCGAAATCGCTGAAGACGCTGACGCGAATATTTCCGATCTGACCAAAGTCATCGGTCAGGATCCGGCTCTTGCAGCACGCATCATTAAAGTGACCAACAGCCCGCTGATTCGTGTCTCCAGCCAAATCACCGATCTGGCCACGGCAATCTCGCGCTTGGGCATCAACTTTACCAGCAACCTGGCCATTGGTCTGGCGATGGAGCAGATGTTCCAAGCCACCCACGACAACGTCGACAAACGCATGCGTGCGTGCTGGTCGAGAGCGATGGAAATTGCCGCCTCGGCGCAAGTGCTGGCCAAGCACTTCACCCGCTTGCATGCCGACCAAGCGATGCTGGCGGGCTTAGTGCACCAGATTGGGATGCTGCCCATTTTGAGCTACGCCGAAAATCACGATGGCTTGCTATCAGATAGCTACTCACTCGATATGGTGTTGGAGAAACTGCACCCGGCACTGGGCTCTTACATTTTAAAGAGTTGGGAGTTTCCAGAGGAGCTGGTGGCGGTGCCGCGCAACTATCTGAACCTCGACTACCAAACCGCCGAAGCTTCTTACGTGGATCTGGTGCAAGTGGCCACGGTGCAAAGCTACGTCGATACCGATCACCCGCTCGGCCAGGTGGACAGCGCTACGCTGGGTTCATTTCAACGCTTAGGCCTGGACAGCGACAACGACGTTACCCACTGGGAGTCGCTCAGTGACGAAGTCGGTGCGACCCATTCGGCCATTGGTGGAGGCGGCGAATGAGCCAACTGAGCAACACCATCGCCCAAGCGCTGGAATCGGGCGAAATGGCCATGCCGACCCTGCCCGACGTGGCGCAGAATATTCTGCGCAACAGCCAGTCCGATTTACTCACGGCGCAATCGCTAGCGCGGCAAATTGAGCAAGACCCAGCCATCGCCGCCAATCTGGTACGCATTGCCAATAGCCCGCTGGTCGGCCGGCCCAACCACATCGCCGATTTAGCAACCGCCATTGGCCTGCTGGGAGTGAGCTATTGCGCGCAACTGGCGATCAGTTTGGCGCTGAAGCAACTGTTCCGAGCGCAGAAGAACATCGTCAAACGTGAGCTGGAGAACACCTGGCGCCAGAGCAGTGAGCAAGCAGCATTGTGCATGATCATGGCGAAAGATCTGGATGCCAGCCCCGGGGAAGCGTTTCTCGCAGGGCTACTGCACGATATTGGTTTATTGCCGCTGCTGCGCTGGTGCGATCAGCAAAGCGACGATCACGATTTGGCGACCTTGCAGCATGAGCAGGCGCCACTGGGCGGGCACTTACTGGAGATCTGGCAGTTTCCCACCTTGTTACAGTCCGTGCCGATGATTCGCTCTGATTTGAGCGACCCGGTGCTGTATCTCGATCAACCGCCAGAGCAACAAAGCGACGAGCGTATTTTGGATATTGTTGCTCTGGCCAGCTTTTATCAGGCCAATCGCGACATCAAAGACTGGCCTGCTAGCGCGGTATTGCAGCGGTTGGATATCGCCCCAGAAGAAGCCAGCAAGACCATGCGCACCTGGTCCAGCTTGGCAATTCAATCCAAGTGGCAATAACCGCCGCTTAGCCCATCACAAATCGGCCAACGGATGCTCATCGGCTTGCCAAGGAGAAGCGGTGAGCTGATTGAGCCAGGTGTCATCAACCTGCATCGCACTGCTGTGCTGCCATTTAGGTTGATTGTCTTTATCCACCACCATGGCGCGAATGCCCTCAGCAAAGTCCGGATGGCGCACCGCCTGATACGCCAACACCAATTCCCATTGCACCACCTCCTTCAAGCTCATAGTGGCACCACGTTCTAGCTGACGCATGATCAAAGCTGCCGTGGCAGGGCACCCCTGGCGATAGTTTTCGAGCCCTTGCTGCAGCCATTCGTTGTCACTGTGATATTCACGTAAACGCGCATCCAATCGCATCAGCGGCTGCGGCCCCAGGCTTTCCAAACTGTCGCCAAACAGCTCTTTTAAGTCGTCGGACACCGACTGCCAGTGACTGTCAATTCCCTGCTCATCGGTCATGGTCGTCACTAAGCTGCGAACCTGCTGATGATTGATGGCACGATTGTCACTCCATGCCAATTGCTGCAACGCCTCTAACAACGCCGGCCAATCATCGTCGCTTAATGTGTACTGAGTTAGCCCCAACTGGCGAGCATCAGCGGCGTTGATGTGACTGCCGGTCAGCGCCATCCAATGCCCCATGGGATAGGGCAAACGCGCCAGGTAATAACTGGCCGCCACATCGGGAAATAACCCAATGCGTACCTCAGGCCACGCCAGTTTCAGCGACTGACAACCGATGCGATGATTGGCTCCGATATACAGCCCCAAACCGCCACCCATAACAAACCCCTGCCCCCAGGCAATCAGTGGTTTGGTAAACTGATGCACGCGATAATTTTTGCCGTATTCGCCGCTAAAAAAGGCGTCCGCGTATTGATAGCGTTTTTTTCCTTTGGCATTGATGCTGTCATACAACTGGCGAATATCACCGCCGGCACAGAAAGCACGCTCACCCGCGCCACGCATCAACACTGCAACCACACGATTGTCCTGCTGCCATTGCTCCAGCGCCTCACCAATCATACCGACCATGGTCAAATCCACGGCATTCATAGCAGCCGGCTTATTGATGGTTAATATCGCCAATCGATGGCGTGGCCCACAGGCTATTTCTTCAGTCAGGATCGGTTTTTGCGATGACACGGTCGACTCCTTTTTGGCACTGGGATTACACTGGCAGCATGACCATACTACTCAGTCTTATTATCGTCTCTGTTATTATTGGCTTATTGTCGCTGGTGATGCTAGCTGATCGGGGGCGAAGAAATTCACTTTTGCGCCAGGCCGCCGACCAACTGGGATTAAAGTTCAGACCCTACGCCAGCCTTAGCCAGCCAGTACGCCAAGCTCAATTTCACTTGATTGAATGCGGCCAGTTTCGCCACTTTCGTTATTTGCTGGAGGGGGAGTTCCAACAACGGCCGGTCAATATATTTGACTACAGCCTGGTAAATCAACAGGGCGCGTCCACGCAAACTGTGGTGCTGCTGCACTGCCCACTGGACGGCAAAGCCAACTGGCGCCTGCAATGCTGGCAAAAACATTGGTTGCGCGGCGATGCCTTAACCGACCAGCAGCCGCTGACACTGACGCCGCTCAGCCCACACCAAAAACCCGCAGGGCTGCGAAAATGGCACATTGCCAGCAGCGAAGTCGGCCTAGTGCAACCCTACTTAGCGATACTGGAACAATGGTGCTTGGCGCATCCTCACCTTCACATTGAATACGCAGCTGGCATGCTGATGCTGTATCGGCCGCAATACGAGCTGGCAGCAGAACACTTAGAGCAAGCGCTACAAGCTGGCTGTGAGTTGTGCCAGCGACTGGCAACGCCGCAAGCCGCCTAACTCCACGAACAACAGACGCCCACTATGGAAACTTTCCGCACCACCCTGTTACTGTTTGCCAGCTTGTGGCTGCTAAGCGCTTGCAGTCATCAGCAACAAGACGCGTTACTCGCCAGCGCCACCGAACTGGCACGATCATCGGCCGAGCTGACGCTGCACACAGCCCACACTCTCGATGTCGACATGCATTATCTGGAGCGCCCAGGTGACGGCCCGACGGTATTATTGGTGCACGGGTTTTCTGCCAACAAAGACACCTGGCTGCGTTTTGTGCGCTATTTGCCAGAGCACTACCACATTATTATTCCAGACCTGGCTGGCCATGGTGACACCCCAGCAGCAGACAGCCATGATCTACAACGCCAAGCGCAACGGCTGCACGCCCTAGCCGAGGCGTTGAATATTTCCGCCTGGCACATGGCCGGCAATTCCATGGGCGGTGCCATCGTGGCGCTGTACGCGGTGGCATATCCACAGTACGTGCTCAGCCTGGCGTTGTTGGATGCCGCCGGAGTGGATGCGCCGGATATCAGCCCATTTTTTGCCGCCTTAGAGCAGGGGCAAAATCCATTAATTGCCTCAGACGAAGAAAGTTTTGAGCGCCGCTGGCACATGACCATGAGTCAGCCACCATTGTTGCCTTGGCCACTGCGACCGGCACTGATTCGTAAAACGTTGGCGCGTGAAGCACTCAACCGACGTATTTTTGCCGACATGATGGCCACACGAGAAACATTGCAACAACATCAATTTGAGCAACAAGTACGGCAGGTAATTCGTATGCCCACGCTGATTATGTGGGGCGAGGAAGACCAAGTATTGGACGTATCATCGGTGACCGTTTTTAAAGACTTGATCCCCCATGCGCAGACCATTATTTACCCGGGCATTGGTCACCTGCCGATGGTAGAAGCGCCAAAGAAAAGTGCTGCGGATTACGTGAGCTTTTTACAAACCGCTACAGATGCAACGCCACAAGGATAATAGCCCAGCTCACGCCACGTGAGCCAGGCCTGAACACAAAACCGCTGCGATAAAAACGCTATACCGTTTGCTCTACCGGCAAGGGCGCAAGCGGCACGTCGTTATGAATGCCGGTCACTGCAGCCGCTGCTTTACTCACACGATTCGCACCGGCATCCGATTTATACGACGTGGCGTGATAATGAGCGGTGGTACGCTTGTCGACGCTTTGCACAAAATACCAGTCGGCTTGTGCACGCTCGGCGGTCACATCGAGAATAAAGAACCCACGATGCACCATGTCACAGTATTTTAAATGTGGGCTAGAGCCTTTTAGCGCGGCCGCTGCCACGTCTCCAACGACAGGTGGCAAGGCCGGCGAGGTGACCGCTGGCGTTACAAACTCAACACCCAACGCCCCCTCACCTGTGGAGCCGTTGTAAAGCTTACGATCAAACGGGTCATGCGCCAAATCCGCTACCCAAGTGGAGTGAATGTCCCCGGTCAACACCACAAAGTTATCGATATTATTGCTTTCAATATGATTAAACAGGCGCTTGCGCGTCGCGGTGTAACCGTCCCAAGTATCGAGGAAGAAAGATACGCCACCGCCGAGTTTATCTGGCAGCGCCACCGGCCCAATTTCCTGCATCTGTACCTGCTGACCGCATATCTTCCAGCGTGCGGTGGAGCTGGCTAGCTGGTTGTGCAGCCAGGCTTCTTGCTCAAACCCCAGCAATGTGCGGTTCGGGTCATTGCGTTCGTGCTGCGTGAAGAAACCGACTTGCTCATCGCGCCCGGCAACGCGGGTGTCGAGCATCATTAAGTCGACCAAATTGCCAAATTGGAATTTGCGATACACCGCCTCCAAGTCGTCCGGCTGCTGGCGAATCGGCATCCATTCAAAATACGCTTGCTTGGCGGCGCGCTTACGTTGAATCCAGTCGCCCTCGCCGTCGTTGTGATTTTCCGCACCGTCTTTCCAGGTATTATTGGCGAATTCGTGGTCGTCCCACGTCACAATAAACGGGTATTGTTGATGCGCCGCTTGTAAATCCGGGTCACGTTTATACAAATTGTGTCGCAAGCGATAGTCTTCTAGGCTGACAATTTCATGCTTGGGCAATAATGCTCGTTGGGCACGTAAATCTTTATCGTCGTATTTGCCTTCCGCATATTCGTAGATGTAATCACCCAGATGCAGAATTGCATGCAAATCATTGCGCTGCGATAAAATGCGATAAACATTAAAGTAGCCATGCGGAAAGCTGGAGCAAGACACCACCGCCAAGCGCACGCGATCCATGCCGGTTTCTGCTGCAGTACGGGTGCGCCCAACGGCTGATACAACGTCGCCCACGCTGAATTGATAATAATACCAGGTGTCAGGCATCAGACCGTCGGCATCGACCTTTACCGTATAATCGCGGCTGGCATCGGTGGTGACCGTGCCGCGATTCACCTCGTACTCCATATTCACGTCTTCACAAATACGCCACTGCACACTGACCGGCGCATCGATTTCAGGTGTTATGCGCGTCCATAAAATCACTTGGTTGGCCAGAGGGTCACCAGAGGCAACGCCATGGGCGAAGTTGGCCAACTCGCGATCCGCCAATGGATCATCGGCGGGCTTGCTGGTCATGGCGATGGCGGGTGCAGCTACAGTGGCTGCTCCGAGCACACCGGCTTGCTTAAAGAACGTGCGGCGAGAGACGGTCATAATCCTGATCCTTATTGGCGGGTGAGAGTGTGTTCGAATTCAGCGCGATGCTCGCCACTGTCGGCATCGACGGTATAAGCAGTACCGCGAAACTCATCGCCGGCGATTTCTATGTAGAAAAACCCAAGCGTGTCGTCGGTCTGCCAATAGGCAGCATTTTTGTTAGGATTTTTTAAGCTGCGCGTTTTACCACCCGCGCCCGAGACAATATGAAACGTCTTACCGCACCGCTCCACCGGCTTTAGCCACTGTAAATCGTGATCGTGCCCGGCAATCATCACGTCCACACGATCGCATACGTGGTTTTTCAGTAATTTGTAATACACCACTCCAGCACCCGGGAAGCCATCGTACATGCCCGCGTTGCCGTGTTTACCATTAGAAATAAACGGGTGATGAGCAAAAGCAATTTTCCACGGCGCGTTGGAGTCCCGTAATTCAACGTCCAACCAACGCTGTTGTTTATCGCGATAGGGCAATTGCCAATATTCAGGGTCGGCGTCTGCCACGGCGGCCAGCGGGTTAGAGTCCAACGAGAAGAATTCCACCAAAGGCTCAACCTCACCCAGCGGCGCGGTGAAATTGTAGTAGCGCGCCGGCATCTGCCACTTATCGCTCAAACGATTGCGCTTGTAGTGATATTCCACCTGGATATCACCTTTGTCATTGTCCAACCCATCACCGCCAATCAACCAAGAGTTATCGTGGTTGCCCAGCGTCATATAAAAAGGAAAGGTTAAATTCTGATAAGGCTGTTCGAATTTCATCTCGAACTGAATGTCATTGGTCGAATCCACGCCGGATTCATAAATGTTATCGCCGAGGCCGATAGCAAAATCACAACCGCGCTCAGCGCATACTGTTTCCATCGCAGCCGCTACTTTATACTGCCCATCCTTGCCCGTACCCATGTCGCCAATGGCGATAAAGCGCACGACTTTGCCTTCCACCGGGTCAATATCTGGCAACGGATCCGGCTTGTCCGACATGGCCAATGAGGCTGCGCTAACGACACAGGCAGCGGTTAAGGTAATCAGGTGAGTACAGTAGTGGGCCACAATGTTGCTCCATAAAGGTGAACAATGAGCGGGCAGCCTAGTTGCACGTTGTTACAAATGCGTGATTGTTTTATTGCAGCAGCAACACTGACAAACCCTTCAGTAGCGGGATTTATCAGGCATTTGTCGCATCAATGTGCCGCCTAGGGTAACGCTCCAATGCAGTGCAGCATGTCCCTTTTCTGGAATATAGGTACCAATGTGCCAGTTTGAATTTCGTCCCGATTCGCCGCTACGTGATTGCAACGTGCTGTATAAAGCCGCGGCCGATCACAACCGCGCCAGCCCATTTGAGCAGCACCCAGGGTTGTATGTGGGCAATACCCTAGTAGCTGTGTGCCGCCTTCATAGCAGCGGCCAACATTGGTGGCTTAGAGGCCTGTGCGTAGCACCGTCATGGCGCGGACAAAAACTGGGGCAACAATTGCTGCGACAGATCAGCGAGCACTGGCCCGACTACTACATCTATTTGCGCCCCCTACCCGGTCTCGAGCGCTATTACAGCCAACTTGGCTTTCAGCCACTGACTGACCAGTACGCTTTTAGATGCTTGTTCCCACAACAAAAGCACGTCAGTTCGGTCATGTTCAGAGCCGCCGATAGCACATACACTGCTGGCTTTTAATTGGGGAAAAAGTGTATGTCCAAAGGCAACCAACTCACGCAACTGCTGCGCACAGTACGGCGCTTGCCCGAATCATGGCGCCCCAAAGCGCTGTCTTTCATCATGGGCAAGGTGATTCCATTTGCGGGCACGGCCGGTACTCGGGTGGAAAAACTTGAACCACAAGAGTGCATTATTGTGCTGCGCAACCGCCGTAAAGTGCGCAATCACATTGGCAGCGTGCACGCCGCGGCGATGGCGCTGTTGGCAGAATCCGCCACCGGCTTTATGACGGCGCTGTCGGTGCCAGACGATCGTATTATTGTCATTCGCAAAATGGAGCTGGAGTATCTGAAACGCGCCAGCGGTGATATGAAAGCGGTGGCCAGCTTCAGCGATGAGCAAGTTGAGTACGTTCGTAACACCGACAAAGGCGACATTGAGGTGCCGGTAACCATTACCGACGCCACCGGCACGGAAACGGTAAAAGCCACCATGGTATGGGCCTGGACACCGAAAAAACGCTGATCTCTGCGCCCACCACTCATCGCCATATCATGCTGACGCTGGACGGATGCCGCTGCAGCAGATATTGTTTTCCGCCTTTAAGCACCGGATAACTTGTCGCTAACACACCTTGCGCAGGCTATCCGGTTGAAGATCCACACAATAACAACGGCGAAAGCAGCATGAGTAATCCAACCCTCGCTCTGGAGCTCACCGACATCCACAAGTCATACGGTGACCTGGAAGTGCTGAAGGGAGTCAGCCTGAACGCCCATACCGGCGACGTTATCTCAATCTTGGGATCCAGCGGCTCTGGCAAAAGTACATTGCTGCGCTGCATCAACCTGCTGGAAAACCCCAGCCAGGGCAGCATAGTCATCGGCGGTGAGCCGCTGGCACTGAAACCGAACAAAGACGGCGACCTGGTCGCCGTCAGCGAAAAACAGCTGCAAGCCGTGCGGTCACGCTTGGGATTTGTATTCCAGCAGTTCAATCTGTGGCCCCACAAAACCATCTTACAGAACATCATTGAAGCACCGACCCAGGTGCTGAAGCTGCCAAAAGACGAAGCCATCGAAAAGGCACGAGCCTTGCTTAAGAAGGTCGGTCTGGCGGACAAGCAGGATGCCTACCCGGGCAATCTCTCCGGTGGACAGCAACAACGTGTCGCCATCGCCAGAACCCTAGCGATGGACCCACAGGTGCTGCTGTTCGACGAGCCCACCTCAGCACTGGACCCGGAGTTGGTCAACGAAGTGCTGGCGGTGATGCGGGAACTGGCACAGGAGGGCCGTACCATGCTCATCGTGACCCACGAAATGCGTTTTGCGCGGGAAGTGTCGTCACAAGTGGTGTTTTTGCACCAGGGGCAGATTGAGGAAATGGGACCACCCGAACAGGTGTTCGATAACCCGCAATCACAACGCGTACGCGACTTTATGTCCAGCCATCAATAAAAAACTCAAAAAAGCTGAAACGAGGATGACTGTATGATTCGTAAACTGTTCGCTGCTGGCCTTGTGCTGGCGTCTGTGGCTACCGCACCGGTGGCACTGGCAGCTGACAAAATCCGCATCGCCACCGAAGGCGCTTACGCCCCTTTTAACATGGTGGATTCCGACGGCAACCTGATCGGCTTCGACGTCGACATTGCAAAAGCGCTGTGCGAGCAAATGAAGGCTGACTGTGAAATCGTCGCGCAGGATTGGGACGGCATCATTCCGGGCCTGCGCGCTCGCAAATACGACGCCATTATTGCTTCTATGTCGATCACCGAAGAGCGTCTGCGAGTAGTGGATTTCTCTGAAAAGTACTACTCCAACGTACTGGCATTCGTCTCGGCCAAAGATCGTGAGCTGGACACCAACAAAGAAAGCCTGAAAGGCCTGACCGTGGGTGCGCAGCGCGCCACCATCGCTGGACAAATGCTGGAAGACAAATTCAGCGACGTCGTTACCGTGAAGCTGTACGACACGCAAGACAACGCCTATCTGGATCTGGCTGCTGGCCGCCTGGATGCTTTGCTGTCTGACAAGTTCCCAGCCTACGACTGGCTGCGCACCGACGATGGCCAGAAGTTTGAGTTCAAAGGTGGCGACCTGGACATCAACGACGAAATCGGCATCGCCGTACGTAAAGGCGATGACCTGAAAGACAAATTCAGCGCCGCCATTAAAGCCATCGTGAAAAATGGCAAGTACGAAGAAATCAACAAACAGTACTTCCCGTTCTCGATTTACTAAGTTAACGGCGTTTCTCTGACCCGGCCCAAGGACAGGTGCTAACAATCGTTTGCCACTGTCTGCAAGCCGGGTTATTTATTTGCAGGACCAGGTTATGGATTTACAAGGCTTCGGCCACTTGTTGTTGGACGGCACATGGCTGACCATGCAACTGGCCATCAGTAGCTTATTAATTGGTTTGGTCATTGGGCTTTTAGGGGCCAGTGCCAAACTATCGCAATCGCGTGTGCTGCGGGGCATTGCCACCGGCTACACCACCATTATCCGCGGCATTCCCGAACTGCTGCTGGTGTTAACGCTGTATTTTGGCGGCTCGCAATTAATCATGCTGGTGGCCGGTTGGTTTGGCCACGACGACTACATTGAAGTTGGTCCGTTCGCCGCCGGTGTCGCCGCGCTATCGATTGCTTTTGGCGCCTACGCCACCGAAGTATTTCGCATGGCCATGTTGGAAATCCCCAAAGGCCAGTGGGAGTCCGCCGCTGCTATTGGCATGGGCAAAGTACAAACCTTTTTTCGCATCATCATGCCGCAGTTGTGGCGACTGTCGATTCCAGGCCTTGGCAACTTGTTTCAGGTATTGCTCAAAGACACCGCCTTGGTGTCCGTGGTTGGGTTAAACGAATTGATGCGCCAAGCCGCCGTAGGGGCCGCCAACACCAAACAACCCTTCGACTTCTATATGGCCGCCGCACTGCTGTATTTGGGCCTGACACTCATTGCCACGCTGATCACCATGATGTTAGAGCGCTGGAGCAAACCTGAATTACGAGGAGGCCGCGCATGACTTGGGAATGGGCTGTTATTTGGGAATACCTGCCACGCTTGTGGCAAGGCGCGCTGCTAACGCTGGAGTTGGTATTCTTCTCGGGCCTAATTGGCATCATTTTGGCGGTGCCACTGGCGCTGATGCGCGCCTCGCACAACTGGGTGCTGCGTGCGCTACCGTTTGCCTATATTTTCTTCTTTCGTGGCACGCCGCTTCTGGTGCAAATCTTTTTGATTTATTACGGCGCTGCGCAATTTGACATCGTTAAAGACTCATCGCTGTGGCCAATATTAAAAGAGCCGTATTGGTGTGCGATCATTGCCTTTTCGCTGAATACCGCCGCCTACAGCGCAGAGCTGATTCGCGGCGCGATTCAAGCCATTCCGAAGGGTGAGCTTGAAGTGTCTCAAGCTTTAGGTATGAGCCGCGCGACTATGATTCGGCGTATTATTTTGCCACGCTCATTTGGCATTGTGTTTCCGGCCTACAGCAACGAGCTGCTGCTGATGCTCAAAGGCAGCGCCCTGGCGTCGACCATTACCCTGCTCGACCTCACCGGTATGGCACGTACCATCATTGCCCGTACCTACACCCCACTGGAGATGTTCTTCGCGGCAGGCATGATGTACTTGATCATCGCTGCAGTGATGATTGGCTGCTTCCGGTTGTTGGAGCGGCGCATTAATCGTTATCAATATTACAAGTTGGATCAAAGCCAGCGCTAATAAAAACGCCCTCGATAGAGGGCGTTTTTTTACCTGCTAACGTGCGGACGATCTGGACGCAAGATCGACCGCAAGTACTGAAATGGAGGTCCCGCTGGTGCTTATCTGCATCATTAGCTGGTTTCGCCAAATACGTTTCAAACCCCATGCCCTCCTTGAGGGATCTTATCCCTCACGCCGGGCGGGCGAGCTCCCTGCTTTGCGCCGCGCAGGCCGTGCTCCCTTCGTTACCAATACTGTGGTCGCCGCAACGCCAACAGCCTGCATCCCGGCAGGATGTTGGCTGGTGCTGCCATCCGGGCAGCCCCTGCGGGCACAGCCATTGCCAACTCAGGCGGCCTGCAAAGGCGCGAAAACCTGGATGCTATATCGCGCTCGAAACTTAGGGTGGGCGTCTCGTTTGTATCTCGTTTTTAGTACTTAATCTCTGCATCTGAACGCTTCCACAGAGATGGCTGACGATTTGACCAAGCGTAAAAGCCACTGCGCGATACGTCAACCCACTCACAACTGCGCTTGATGCCTAGCTCTTGTCCGAATTTCTGGATGAATCGATACCTTTCTGATGTTCCTCCGCAAGAAACCCTTGCCACTTTTTTAGCAAATCAAGCTCCTGCTTCAGTTTCTTATTCTCTGCCTCAAGCTTTTTAACCTTTGAGATTTCCTTCTCTTGCTTGCGGGTAGCTTCGGTTAACTTTTTGCGTTTATCTGCCACGATCTTGCCTTCACGGTATTCTTTTCGCCATCGTGACAGCATAAACGGATGGATGTCGAGTGTATTGGCAACGTCCTGGACCTGAATCCCTTCAATAAGACTTAGCTGAACGGCTTTTACTTTAAACTCATTTGAATACTGCCAGGTCTTTCTTGGCTGAGTATATTTTGGCATTGGACACCTCGTCAGTTTGACTTTGGTGTCCGTTTTATCGGGGCAAGATCAGGCGCGTAGTTGATTGACTTGTTAGGCTTATTTTCATGATTACCAATCCATATTGGCTGCTTGGTCAAACTGCCATGACAAGTGCTCGACCAGTGACTCCATATCTTCAACAGAAGATATGGCAGATATATATTGACCATCTGAAGCCATTGGTAAAATCAAAGGAAGAGAGCTTTCGATATAAATCTTAAATGGCTCTCTTTCGTCGGACCATAGATGGCTTATGAAACTTTCAATTAAATCAACAACTTCTTTTTCGTTAAACCCTAAGTCACCGTAAAATGAGAAGCGACCACTCCCTCTTTGATGGGGCAATAACAATGGGACTGCACCTGCACCAGAATGAAAACTAAATGCTTCTCCATTTTTTCCGAATGCCCCGTGCGTCATATAGTTTCTAAGTTGACGCTTAACGGTCACAAGTTGATCGTAATAAGACCTAGTGCCCTCAGTTTCTATATCGATTGCACATTTAAATTTAACAGGCCATTCGTTGTCCGCGAGATTAGCCACATCCTCGCCGGTAGTAACTTTGCCACTTAAAATGGCCATGTGTATAAATATGTGTTCGGTCCAGCTGAAAAAGGCATCTACTGCAGATAGAGCCATCCATTCTGCATTTCTTCTTATTTCATAAGCGGGAAAGGAGACTGAGTACCCACTACCGTGCTGCTCTCTAATCCGTTCATCTTTTCTATCTTCAGCCTCTTTGCTTAAGACCTTGTATTGTTCGGAAAAGTAACAATAACGGTCAAACAGCCTATTGCTATGGTTAACAACGTTAAGGTGAGACTGCTTTGCAGCTTCAGATGCTTTCCATTCAAAAAATGGCTTTGCGATATTTATTGCTTTTTTTATTCGCTTGACTATTTCACCAGCTTCACTCTCTTGTGTTTCCGGATCTTGCGCGAATACACCAAGCCCAAATTTTCTATGCTCAACAAGGTAGGCTGTACCGTTGTAATCAATAGGAACGGACCAAGAAACTTTTTCAAACTGCCCAAGATTTTTAAACTTTAGAAGATCTACCAACAGGAAATAGCATAAGTAATATGGGGGAAGTTGCCTCCCTGCATTAGTTCTCTTAGCGTTGAATAGAAAGTTTTTTTCAGCAGAAGTACCTGAGTGCGCAGGTATAACTGGTAGCAATGTAGAGCGCACCTTTTCTTTTAGAAGTTCCATTTCTTCTGGCAATTTATACTTATGAGCCATATCTATCCTAGAGCCTAACAGCTTAATAGTGTGCTTGCCTGTTTTTTCAGCTAGAACCTTTCGAGGTATCTCTTCCAAGCCATTGATTTACCACTGTATGTCTTCCTTTCTTTCACATTCCTTCCTGGAAAAGCGCGCGTGCCTACTATCCACGCCTCAAAGTTCTGGCACTCAAGATCTAACACACTGATTTCTCTGGCGTTTAAGCTACCACTGCATGGGAACACAGGCAAGCCGACTGGAAAACCGTGCCAGCTTTTTGTTACCCCAACAAATATACTGGTTGCATAAACAGTATCCTTTTACATTGAGTCTCTAGCCATTTCTTAGCTGATTACTCGCTCTCGCGCCTAGGTTGTCCGCGCCTCAGCAGGCCGCCAGAGTTGGCAATGGCTGTGCCCGCAGGGGCTGCCCGGACGGCAGCGCCAACAAAAGACCTACAGGGACGTGATGCGGCGACCACAGCATTGGCAACGATGGAAATACGGCCTGCGCAGCGCAAAGCAGGGAGCTCGCCCGCCCGGCGTGAGGGATAAGATCCCTCAAGGAGGGCATAGGAATTGGCGTTAAAAATTACTCGTGCGCGAGTCCGACTCACTTACCGTTTGTAAGCTGCGCTTGCCGAGGACGCTTCCGCTCGCTTTTTGCCTGGCAGAAACAGCCTCGATGTACGCTTTCAGTCGTTCGCCCGCCCGGCGTGAGGGATAAGATCCCTCAAGGAGGGCATTGGATCTTGCCAAATAATCAATAAACCAAAAGTCCGGCTACTTCTCCAACACCGCCAAAATCACCTCAGCTTTACTCACTTCAAACTCTTTTGGCGCCTCCACATTTAACTGGGTAACGACGCCATTTTCGATCACCATGGCGTAGCGCTGCGAGCGAACACCACCAAAGGTTCCGGTGTCCATTTCTAGCCCCAGGGCTTTGGTAAAGCTACCATCACCGTCGCCCAGCATGGTAATTTCATGCGCATTTTGGGCTTTGCCCCAGGCACTCATCACAAACGCATCGTTAACTGAGACGCAAGCAATCATATCGACGCCGGCCGCTTTGAGTTTATCCGCCAGTACAACATAACCGGGCAAGTGAGCCTCGGAGCAGGTAGGGGTAAACGCACCGGGTACGGCAAACAGTACTACGCGCTTATTGGCAAATAACTCGTCGGTCTTGTGAGTCTGCATGCCGTCAGCATTAAGCTCGCTAAGGGTGGCAGTGGGCAGTTGTTGACCTTGCTGGATCATATCTATTCCTCTCATCAGGTTTACTGCTCCAGTCTAACGATCAAAACCCATAGAAACCATCCATACAAAGTAGGAAAGTGCCAGCATACTCGTCTTATCGAGGTACTACAGAAAGAAATTTCAATGATTACTGATTGAACAATCACATAAATAGCATGCGAGCCTTAGAACCCCTTTATTGCTCTGTCAGCGATGAAGTGTTACCGTCGACCGTCGACCAAACCACAACCGCTAAAACCTCAGATTAGTCAGGCTCGCTGCACACTTTAAAAACCGCTAGGTAAGATAATTTTATAGCCAAGAGATATCCACATGCTTTGGTCTAGAAGCTTCAAACAGTTTGCATATGGCATGGCAACGATACTGTTTCTTGTATCCGTGGCCATATTCTTCTCTGACCCATCTGCCCCAGGTACTACCCTGAATTTGGGAGGCCTTCAGCAAAGTGAAGCATCGTTACTTCTTTCAGGTATAGGTATCGCACTGATTCTGATGTATCACTTTTTCAGTCACATCATGCGAAGATTATCTGCTGTGAAAAAGATGGACGGCGACTGGTAAACCTACGCAGTCATAGACATTAGCAAGCAAATACAAATAAAGGAGGAACAACAGAAAGTAAGCTCATCTAAGAAAACAGGTCTATCGTCTTTTCACACCAATATGAACACAGCATCACCAGCAATGTTCCACTGTAGCAGTCACTTACCATACGAACTAGTGCATATTCGCTTTTATCAAGCAACTCAAATAGACTTCAACTGCCCTCGCTATAAGTCACACATATCGTGTGGTTTATCATCGGGATCGAAAACTGGCATACACCGTATGATCCGCGGTGCTTTCTTGCGTATTGAATGGCCATGTTACACTGACGACAATAGTATTTTGTGGAGCCTTTCATGAAAACCTTACAAAAAAAGTACCTTTGGATAACCCTAACCGGAATTATATTGCTGTCTGTTCTATTTCAGCTGTTACCAACTCCGATCGATATGAACCTGGACAAAGTTGGCAACGGCAAGGCAGCCTTGGTGTTTATCTATGACCCCAATCTTGCCAGCAGCAATGAACAAAGTGTTGAAATCAACAAAGTACGTCAGCAGCTAGGTGACAGTGTGAATCTGTTAGTCGCCAAAGCCGGCGACCCTACCAGCGCTGACTTTCGTCAACAGCATCAAGCACGCCCCGCAGATATACTGTTTTTTGACATCAATGGTGAGCTGATCAAGAGGGATATCGCCGTTATTGGTGCAGCAGAGCTTGTTACCATTTTAACATCTTCAAATCCTCACTAGACCTTGTATAGCTGGCGCTTATACATCGCGTCGTTTTGTTAAGCGACGCGTTCAGTCAAATGTACAGACAGGCTGGCCTTAGCTGAAACCATCCTATCTAAGCCCCTTCCCTTAGGGGCTGATAACACGATTCAGCGCTTTGCTGCTAGACGGTAGTTTTTTCTTGAGTAAGGCATGAGGAATGTGGCCTAACTGGTTAAATAAGCAACGGATAGCGCTACTTAGGGAAAAGCGGACGCCAGCCCTTCGGGATATTTCTGAACATGCTTCAATCTCTGTTGCTTATCGGTCATTTTACTCGTTAAACATCTATCTTCGCACCTTGATTGAGGAACTCACTTCAGCGTGATCGAAATAGTGTTAACAGGCCCTAGCACGAGTGAATAGCAACCCTTCTGTCTCACCCGGTCGACATCTATGGATACAGCTACCAAAGTTCGTCCACATTGCATAGCAACGACCGTGAATGTCACTCAACGATGAAAATCTGTAGCTTTTTACTTTATAAACCGTATTGCTTTGCAGCCGTGTCGATTCAAACAAGTATGAAATACGACACTAGCAATCATGCATAAAAAAAGGGCCTCATATGAGACCCTTTTTCTTCATATCGACACTCAGTTCGGCTTATTCGCCTTGAGTTTCGATACCTTCCAGAGAACCTGGAATGGTCCAGCCAGCCCACCAAGCGGCAGATTCAGCAGTACCTGGAGCCACCGCACCGATGTAGTCGGTGTTGTCGAAGGCAAAACCAGAACCGTTGTCGACTGGCTGCCATGCATTAACGGTACCTGCTGGCGCACCAACCAGAGCAGCCGCAGCGTCCAGATCAACCGTGTTAGCACCCACAGTACCATTTACTGTGTCTGCATCGCGCTTGGCATAGAAGCCATCAGTACAAGCACCGATCACGTTGGTCAGAGTCACGTCAGATGGAATTTTGTCTGTCGCTTCGTCCTGGTCGTGATCCGAGTCGTCGATGCGAACACAGTCTACGAAGTTCAGAACCGCAGTGTTGTAAATACGAGTCGTCAAAGAGCCACGCAGACGCATGCCTGGTTGACCATCGCTTACCGCACTACCAACGATGGTGATGTTAGCCAGCGCACCTTCGGTTTGTGGCACATAATCTTCGTCTGACGAGTTGGCTTCAATACCGCGTGGGTCGTTCGAACCACTTGGGCCAGCTTTCACGGCATCTTTACGTACGATGGCGTACTGGATGTTGCCCTGGTAACCAGTGTCGAAATCGATATCGTCGTCGTCGTTACCGGTCAGTACCAGGTATTTAGCGTTTACGGTACCGCCAAACCACTCAACCGCGTCGTCCAGGTTGTTGTGAACCTGTACGTACTCGACGGTTGTACCATGACCAACACCTTGCAGTGTCAGACCATTAACTTCGTTGTTAGGGCCAGCTACCTTACCGGCTTCAGCAATACGGACGTATTTGATCACACCGCTGTTATCGGCTTTGTTGTTACCGGCGTAGAAACCAACACCGTCGCCGCCTTCACCTTGAACATTACAGATGCCATCAGCGTTGCCATCGAAGCACGCGCCTGTGTTACCCGCACCGTATTGTGGCGCAAAACCTTGAATGATCACGCCGCCCCATTCGCCCAGGCCGTCGTAGTTGTCGTCCAGGTCAGAGCTAAATGTAATTGGCTGAGCCGCAGTACCCTCGGCCATCAGTTTAGAACCACGAGTTACCAACAGAACGCCATCGTCCAGGCCACGAATATCAGTGCCTGGTTGAATGCTCAAGGTCACACCGCTGTCTTTAATCGCTTGAACTTCGGCAGCAGTCATAGCTTTGGCATTACCCGCACCTACTTGTACAAAACCATCCAGCAACCATTTTTTGTCCGCAGTCAGTTCGTAGTCTTCATCAATGGTGCCGCTCAAAGTACATACGTCACCGGTACAAGAAACGAAAGATGGCAGAGTTGGCTCCGGCTCAACAACAGGTGGAGGAGTAACAACACCAGTGTTGTCATCGTTATCGTCGTCATCATCACCACCACAGCCAACTAAAGCAGCAGCCAGTAATGCAGCGACCAGATAGTTCTTCTTCAGTTCCATTTTCATCCCTCGGTTTTTAACAGGTATTTTGATTGACCGGCGGCCATTGTCCGCCGGGTATATGACAAGAAAGTTACAAATCAGAAGATGTATTCGACCGATGCAGAATATTTACTGCCTTCGTAATAACTCTCGATTTCTCGATCGTCACGCGAATAACTGACTTTGGAATCAGTGATATTTTGCGCCTTGGCTTTTACCACCAGGCTTTCATTAATATCGTAGCGATAAACAATATCGAAGGTCGCTCGGCCGTCTTCTATTTCCGCCGCTAACTCACCACGACTGGTGGCATAAATGCGGTCGTCGAAATAATTCGCTAACAAGGTTAACGACTGTCCGGTGGCAAAATGATCGATGCCAAACTGGACATTGGCCAGATACTCGGATTGCCCTTGCAATTCACGCGACGAATCACCTTCTAAGCGCTCTGCGTCGGTTCCAGATAAATCCACCTCAGAGTCGATGTACGACAAGTTGGTCGCCCAGAAACCGGTAAAGTCAGAGCCGTCGATGACGTTAATACGAAAATCTACTTCAATCCCTTGAATTTCTGCACTGTTTACATTGGCAAAGGTGTAACCATTGGCTGCACTGCCATCGCCTTCAATCACAGAGCGCTCAATCGGGTCGCTAACATCTTTATAAAACAGCGCCAGAGTTAAACTTTCGTCTTCCGAGAAATAATACTCACCGCGCACATCGATGTTGGTAATGTCCGATATTTCTAGATTCGGGTTACCTTGAATTAAATCATCCGTATCCGGATCGTACTGAGCCGACTCAGAACGCTCGGTAATACCGGGGCGAGATACGGTTTGAGATGCACTGGCACGCAGCTGCATATCTTCGTTAATACGCCAGGTAGCCGCCAACATGGGCAGTACCGAAGACTCACTCAGTGAGCTGGCAGAGCTGTCGTTATCTGGGTACTTCAGCTCCTGCTCAAAATCTTCATAACGCATACCGGCCACCAGGCTTACGGTATTCAAATCCAACTCAGCGGACACATACGCAGCGGTCATTTCGTCGGTGGCGCTGTAATTGTCGGTTCCAGCAGTTGAGCCGCGGAACTTGACACTGCCACTGTCGATATTATTTTTGCTGAATATCTGCTCTGGTGTTAGCGATAAATCGATCGCCGGATCGTTAATATTCAGATTGGAATATCGCGCCAGCTCAACCTCACGGTCCTTACTGATGTAACTAACGCCGGTCTTCAGCTTCAGGAACAGCGTGTCGCTCAACATCATGTCGGCACTGTAGTCCACACCCAGGTCGAGGGCGTCTTCGGTTAAATCAGAGAATCGACGCTCAACACCGCCCAACAAACGCAGTGGATTATCGCTACCCAATGTGCGTCCGTAGGTGTAAGCGCGACGGTCCGGTTCATAACGAGACGTCTGCGCCACACCAAGGCGCCAGTTCAGCTGGTCCTCTTCACCCAAGCCGGTAAGGTAGTGCGTACCAGAAAACTGCTGACCAATGTACTGACGCTCCACCCATTGCAAAATGGCCGATTGCAAGTGTTGGTCTTTGCCTTCGTCTTCTACCGAGGTGGTGCGAATGGTGTCGTCGGTTTTACGCAACAAAGTAGTTTTGCTCAGATATTCGCTACTGCCGTAATCCAGGCCGTAGACGAAATACCCAGCCACATCGATCTTGCGCTTGGTACGTTCATACGTTCCTTTCGAGCTGGCGTCGTCCAGCTGACCGTCGTGACGTGCTTCCCACGCGTCTTTGTACTCAAAGGCGGCGTAATAGCCATGGCCACCAAAATCTGCCTCAAAGTAATCACCGGTCGAAACAGAAAAACCTTTGTCCGGTTTGGCCTGAATTTGATCGACGTTATAAATATTTTCAAACGAGTTACCCAAACGGACGCTGTCTTCCGCCGACGCGCAGTTTGGATCGGATTCGCAGAAGCGTGGGTTATCGATACCACCCTTGGTCAATGAATCTGCAAATGATGGATGCTCACGCGTGCCATCATCAATACCCATCCAATCCGCGCTGCCACCTTCGTAACCATTCACATCGCTAAATGTGGTGCGTGAATTTAATCCGCTGCTCAATGAGATTTTGGTGAGAGATTCTTCTGGCAGCCCTTTGGTGGTCATACGAATGGCACCACCGGTAGAGTCGCCTGGTAACTCTGGCGTAAAGCTCTTTTGAATATCGATACCACCCAAAACGCTGGCCGGGAACAAGTCCAGCGGCACGTCACGGCGCATTGGGTCGGTACTCGGCATCATGCTGCCGTTCAACGTGGAAGAGATGTAGCGCCCTTGCATGCCTCGCACCACAGCAAACTGACCGCCGACCACAGACACGCCGGCGACGCGTTTTAACGCCGAGGCAGCACTGGAGTCGCCGAAGCGAGATAATTGCTCAGAGCCGATGGCATCCAATACCGCGCTGGAGTCACGCTCTTGCGAGGTGGTGGTGGTTGGCATGAATGAACCCACGGCAACCACTTCTTCGATGCCGCCATTGCCCGCCATGCTCAGATTAAGGTTGAGGCCCGTATTAATGCCGCCCATTACGCGCACATCGGATACCTGGCGATTGCCATAGTTCGGGTGAGCAACGTTTAAGCTGTATTCACCGCGCGGTAATTCCAGAGTAAAAAAGCCATCATTATCGGTCGTGACCGATACGTCGCTGCCTTCAACACTGATGATGGCGTCGCTGACGTTGCCGCCTGTTTCTTGCGAGCTTAAGTAGCCGCTGATCTGACCGATTGCCGTTTCGTCATTACCAAATTGGTTTACTTCGGAGACCGCTTCACCGCCGATCATTTCCACCATGATTTCTGCATTGGGTTTGGCCGCAGCCAACTCCAGTGGGAATTCACCCCACCATTCGCCGTATTGCGACAGCTCAACCTGGTGCAAGCCAGCCGGTAAATCGAATACGACAAAACCTGCGTTACCGACCAGCTTTTTCTGGCCATTTACGCTTACCGCCAGATCCTGTACAGCGGAGCCTTCTTCGGTGACATAAAAAACAGCTTCGCCGGCCATCAGCTGAGAAACAAATAAGGTCGATGCCGCACCTAACAGCAAACGAGTCGGTTTCATTAGACCCCCTACGAGGATTAGAACATGATCATTGGGCGGCAGCCGGGGGCGGGATTAGATGAGCCAGCCGTACTGCCACACTTCAAACGTGGCGGCAGTATGTTGCTGAAATGTGACACTAACATGACAAAGCCACGCGGCGATTTGTCATACAAAAGGGCTAGGGCAGCTCAGAATAATTCGGTACCCGCTCTGGATCGCCAGAGGGCTTCAGATCACGAAGCCGGTTTGCCGCTCTAGTCAGCTACAGCAAAAATCGGCGACACAGAGCTGGAGTTCTCTGGCGATCCCCACAGGGCGCGGGCTGCAGGCCTCCATAACGTTGTTGGCGATGTTGAAAAGGGCTGGCCATTTCCTGCCATCACCGCCTAGTTCTGAATGCCTGCTGCACTCGCGCAGAGTTGTGCAGAATTATTCAGAGGTGCCCTATTGTTGTGAAAGACAGTTGCATCAAACCGCTCGATTGGTTAGCCCAGTTCGAGCGGCGACGCATATAAAATAAAAAGAAGGGTATCGAGCCTAGACCGCTACAGCTCGAAGCTACAGACAAGCAGAGCAACACATCAACGACGCAGCATTAACCTCGGGCCGAGTGATGGGCTCAGCCGTTGACCCAACGCTGGAACACTTCTAGCCGCTGTTCTGGTGTCGGCAATGCTTGTAATGAGGCATCCAGCTGCTCAACTTCGTACACCATAAAATCAATGAACTTGCGTACTTTTTTCGGCAGATACTGCCGAGTGGGATAGGCCAATGAAATGGCCTGTTGATCCAGCTGCCAGTCTTCAAATAATGGCACTAACTTCCCTTGCACCAAATATTCACCTGCGAGAAAGAACGGTACCTGGCCAATGCCTGCGCCATGAACAATGCTGTTCACCGCACTGGCTACCATATTGATGACAATGTTCGGCTCAACACGAACCGTACATTGTTCTCCGCTACTGCTGTGTTGCAACTCGTACACTTCCGGCTGAATGCCTTCGCCAATCTTGACGCAGCGCAGCTGGTTTAATTCACATGGATGACTAGGATGCCCGACGCGCGCCAGATATTCAGGGCTGGCACACAGCACATGATCCGACATGGTGATGGTGCGTGCGACCAGGCTTGAATCTGGTACAGGGCCAAAAAACACCCCCAGATCAAACCCTTCTTCGACCAAGTTCACCTGCCCCTCGGTGTGCACCACTTCCAAGCGCACATCCGGATATTGGGTCTGATAACGCGCCAGATAATGCCCCATTACCCCGCTGCCAGCGATCATCGGGATGGCGATGCGCAGCACCCCATGAGCATCTTGCTCACGATCGGCAATCATCTCATGGGTATGAAAAATATCTTTAATACTTTGCTGGCAGTTTTGATAGTAGGCCTGCCCTACTTCGGTTAGGTGAATTTGCCGTGTAGTACGATGCAACAGTCTGGCACCGATACTGGCTTCCAAGTCGGCCACCATCCTACTCACACGCGACTTGGGCATGGACATCGCACGTCCTGCGGCGGTAAAGCCACCCTCTTCTACCACTCGGATAAAAACGGCCAACTGGTTTAAATCAAACATTAAATACTCACCTTGGGGGTAACGCTACTTGCAAGGTTGGACAATAATTGAACTATGATATGATGATTCACACATAACAAGAATAAGAGTCACCGCTATGACCTCACTCTTCGCCCACTCAGTGCTTGTTTCAGCCTGCCTAGGTGCCTTAAGTGGCTGCTTTGAACAGGGCTCGTCCGGCAATGATACCGCATCCACACCCGCAAAAACGCAGCCTGCTCAGCCCAGCAATGCAGAGCAAAGTATCGATTTTACCGCCTTTGCAGATATAAACCTGGCGACATGCTTACAAGCACAAGGCTTTAAACAAGTGGGTCAGGCGCAAATAGTGAGCTGCCCGCAAAGCGATATCCGCAGCCTAGCCGGCGCAGAGCAATTGAGCTTTGTGCGCGTCATGTCGGTACCGCATAATGACATTCAGGATTTATCACCATTGGCATCGCTGACGCTGCTGCACACCATCGATGTCGACAACAATCAGATCAATGATTTACAGCCGCTCCAAGCCTTAACCGCTCTAAATCAGGTATCAGCAAAACATAACCAGTTACGCGATATTAATGCGTTAACCGGCAGTTCACTGCTGCGACTGTATGTTGATCATAATCCTTTGGAAGACTTAAGTGCTGTCAGCTCACTTAGGCAATTAAAACACCTCAGCGCTAAGGGACACTCCGCCGAGTTGCCCACCCTCACAGCCTCGGTCACCAGCTTTCAACTGTGATTGCATAAGGCCGTTATCATTTGATTTCAGGCCTACCAGAAATATCTGACTACCCGCTACAACTTTTTCATTGTTAGAAAGCTTGCGCGACTAGACAAGCCTGCCATTCAAAGTAGCGACTTCAAAACTGCAAACATCTCTCATACCAGCACATGCCAAACAGTATGTTCACTATTTAATTGTTATAAGTTTGTGACCAAGAGGGCAGTGTATTGACGTTGCCATAGTTTTCACTGCCACTGTACAGGTTATGCTTGGGATGGCCGGGGAAGTAGTTCATCGGATGGTCACCCTGCTGAGTTCTCGCCTTTAAACCACCGTCGCCGCCCAAATTAATCCAGAAACCTGGACGTGACATTTCGGGCTTATAAGTGCCCACTTTACTCCACTGAATGGCACGTGTACCGGCACTAAAGAAAAAGGCTTCGGTATGCTCGAGGTAGTTTGACTGCACCGGGTAAAGCTGAGCGTGAGGCGACTGTTCCAATAAGGCCGCTGGGTTCGACACCAGCAGCGCAGCAGCCCCTTCAACGTCATACAAATCGAGGGTTTTCTCATCCAACCAACCAATTGTCCGCACACCGCCTAGGCTTGCTTCTAAGCGGATAGAACCCAATGGAATTTTGATACCCAAAATTTCAATCTCAACATCCGCAACGATGTTCGGGCGAATAAACCCCGAAATCACATCAATAATATTGCCCTGATAACCAATCGCGTCCTCAGCCCCGATACGAAAGCCCACTAGTTTGCGTGACGCACCCGTTTCGTCAAAAGCAAACTCAATGTAAGGATTTTCTTGCACGAATGGCAGTAATTCATATTGGCCATTGCCTTTGTCGCGAACTTGGCCCAACGTCAGGTCTCGCAGTTTTACGTCAACACCTCCATCAGGGCGATAGCCTCCCGGAAAGGTGAAAAAGCTCTTTTCGCCGCCGGTATCGTGCGTCAGCGCTGACGACAGATAATTTTCATCCGGGAGGCCCACCGAACCACAAGGTTTGGCCGTACATGCCCAGTTAATGTTGTCGTCGTAGCTTTCCGGTACCACATTGTTGTAACACACCTTGTCACCGCCAGGACCACCGCTGCAGTTGGTACCCTCAGGACGCCAGTAACGTCCAAGCGACAGTTCCTCAATATTGGCATTGATTTCAATTCTGGCACCCATGGTTAAGCGCGTCATATTCAGTTGTGAACCGTCGCCCTGATTAACCAGCTGCTCATTGAGTTCAAATATCGCTTGGCCATAACTGGCCGACAGCTCTTCTTCCGTTAATGGCTCCAGATTCGCAAGCGCTGGTCCGGACAACATAAGCAGTAATAGAAACCGAGTCATATCAGTTCACCGGAAAGATATTTATTTTTGTTTGAGCGGGTGCCTGTAACTTGCCATCTATTTCAACAGCAAATACGAATCGCCGATCAGCCATCTGGCTGACCTCACGACTGTCACCTAAATAGAAGCCCTCGGTCTGCAGCTGCTCAAAGGTCAGCTCCTGTGGCAAGGTGATCTGCATGGCCGTTTTATCACCATTGGGGCCGATTCCATCCACCAGATCCAGCTTCATGTCGGTAAAACCGATGCCACCCGTGACTTCATTCATTACCAGCCAGTACAGGGTGTTATCACGGTAATCCGCATCCTCATTCTGGTAACTAAAACGCGTGCCTTGCTCAAATTCCATGTAACCACTGAGCGTTATACCGGCTTGACCATCCACCTGTTGCAACTCTTGCTCATCCAAAGGGGCCATATCTGCCCACATCTGTGGTGCATAACAAAGCATTGTCAGAAATATCCATTTCATCGCTATAAATCCTGTGTGGTGATGACCAAACGCTGTATTTCCAGACCGCGAATCTCAACGACATTCTGATTAGGAATATTGGGAATTTGGTTGTTAGGATTCGCTGCGTTGTAGAGATCGACTTGCTCGTTGTAGGTCACCGTTTTCGGCACAAACGCGCGGTGAATCACATCCGGTACGGTTTCGATGATGTTGCCATTGGCATCACGCAGGAAAATATCCTGGCGGCCTGTAATCACTTCTTCATCGTTTGGATCACCAAAAGACATGGACTCAATAAAGATATTGCCTTGCGGCGCCTGACCAACATCTTGTGGCAAGCCTGCGATTTCCAACCTAAGTTGGGTTTTTTCCACGCCTTCACGCACACCAGCAGCCCACTGGCCTCGCACAAACTGATCGTATTTGACGGTACTGATGGTGACTGGCTGATCAACACTGCCGAACGGTATGTACACATCCACGTTATTCAATGCCAGCGTACTGGCTAACGATTGATCCGCATCCGTCGTCAGGCGAATGGCATCGGCTTGCAGCCCTAATGACAGGGACAACGCCAGACCACGATCGGCATACACAGGCCCACCGTTGTTACTGTATGGGTTGCTGTTTAGGGTTTCCCCCTGATTGTCATGCCCCCACAAATAAAACTCGGTGCCGTACAAACGCGCACCGAAGACATCAACATAACTCAGAAAAGACTCATTGGCATCGTTGCGATCAGCCTCTGTTGTGAGCGAATCGATGCGCATATGTAAATCAAACTTGGATGCTGCATTGTCCAGGCGGTCTTGCTGAGCCAATTGCAGGCTGGCATAGCTGTCATCCATGGCGTATAGGTTGCCGAGATTGACGTTACTCTCATTGCCGTCAAAAAAGCCGACGGGCAGACCGTTGTAATATTTTTCCTGATCACCACGGCTCAAATTAATGGTGTTGTAGCGCACAATTTCATTTTCTACGCCCAGCTGGGTATCGCTGAAGTGATAGAAGCTGCGTTCCGTCTGTTGTAAGTCCGCTGCAGGAAAAGCGGTATAAAGGGCTGTTTGTTGACGATTCTGTCCGGCCAGAGGACCACTGCTAACAACATGCTGTTCGGTTAAGGTGCGGATATCCGCCACGACAAAAGGATCGGTGTAGCTGCCAAAATAACCGGCACCATTGACACTGCCCGGCTGTTCACCAGATTTATTAAAGCGCAGCTCACTAAAGACCAAATAGTCCGCCTGCAGCGGCGACTCGTCGGTTAAACGCAAGCGCAATTGAAAGTCATCCGGGCGGCCATAGTCACCTGAATAGAGCACTACGTCTTCAAACGTGGCACCGATGCCTTCACCGGTTACCTGACCCAGCGCCTCGTCATCCAATGACTGCATGGCAGTGACAGCAGGCGTAAAGAATAAAAGAACTAAACTTGATTTTTTCATCGCTTTAATCCTGCCATGCCCAACGGCGATCACCGGCTGTACATCCGCCACCACCACCATATTTCTGGAACTTATTGCTGAAGATAATGCTGCACACGGCTTCGCCGGCAACGTTAAACTCGTTGTAATTACCATCACGAGGGAAAGTGACATTCAGATTATTACTTCCACCGGAGCATGCGCTCAGCCGTGGATCGTTAGAGTCTCTGGAATCCTCAATCAACTCAAAGCAATAATTGCTGGCACCGGCTAGATAAGAGTCACGATGAATCAGGCGACGATTGTCTGGGTTCCAAGTCCATTGCGTATCACTGCGGGAACAATCTATAGTATCACTGCCATTTCTTAAGCAAGCATTGTCATTATCCTGGCGCAACTTACGCCACAGAGGCACTGCATTAAATCCAACGATTTTAGTCATTGGCTCAAACGCTGGCGTTTGGTTGCCAGTGATTTGTAACACCAGCTCAAACTCAGTGGTATCCAACACAAACGGCACCATCAAGGTTCCGCTCACCGTTGCATCCGCAGCATTGTTATACGCCACCGACCCCGATTGGTTACTCCACATGGCTGCGTTATCCGTTTGTGTTGCCACACCATCAAACCAGCTGCCATCAGCAGAGCCCTTGCGCCGCAATTGCCACTGGTAACTCAACGTGCCAGGTTCGACTCCGGTGCCAGAAGGTACGGTCACGCTCCAGCTAAACTGTCGCCGTGCTGGACTGTGGTCTTTATTAGTCACCAAATAGCTTGGTAAAGCCGGTGTGGCGCCAGGGCCGAATACCGTATCCTGGCCGCCCTCGCTCAAGGTAACGCTGACGTAGTCCTCCAATTTGGGCTCAACGACCATAATTTTCGTTAATATCGGTGTGCCTTTATTTGCCTGGCTGAGAGCACCCAGCCCGACCACTCGAGCAGGATTTGGCCCAGATAACTCAACCACGATCTTTGGCTGACCACTGTTATTGATGGTCGGTTTGGTTCTGATTTGCAGCAATTTTTCGTTGTCTACACCAGGTGCAAACTGCAACACACCACTGCTGCTAATCCCGGTGGCGGCAAAGTCGATGTAATCCTGAATGCTGCGGTTTGCTGGAATATCTTCCATTAACAGCTGATAGTTGACATCAAAATCGGTGTAGGTGTTTTCGCTGCGGACAATGCGCACAGTGGTTGCACGCCCTTCCGGCACACTCGCCAAATCCGACTCACTCGGATCCAGCTCCAGCAACGCCGGACTGGTCACATCAATCAAGGTAACCGCCGCCGCGGCCTGTGCGCCGATCACTTCAACCGTGGCTGGCTGCAAATTCAATTGCAGGCTTTCGTCATTTTCCTGAACGTTGTCGTTCGCCACATTGATGGTCAGCGTTTTAATCTCGTTAGCGGCCACCACAGGCGAGCTGGACGTAATCTCCGGCCAGCTGAGCGTAGTGGCAAACTGCGCGTCGCTGCCATCGGCGCTGCCGCTGTTATCCAACTCAATATTGACGCTGGCTGCAGGCGCATAAACACCGGTGTTGCTACGCTCAACTTCCACCTCACAGGTCAGTTCAGCCGAGGTTGGGCGCAGCTCCGATGGCACGGTACTGTCGGTATTGGGCTCCTTGCAGCTGTAACTGCCGGCCACAAAGTTAAATTCACCTGGTGCCCAGTCACGAATCGTCAGTGATGCGCTGTCTTGATCTGTTAGCAGCGGCTCCTTCCCAGACTCTGCCGTCAGGTTGGCCAGCTCCAACGTTAAAGTTCGATCGCTGTCATTGCTGGTGCGGTTCAGAATTTGAATATCCACACACTGGGATTCAGGAACACTACCGCCAGTTGTGAAACTGGCACTGCCGCTGCCCGCGTTAATACTCAGACCACTGCCCAACACCTGATAGTCCACTCCGGCAACCGCATTGCCGATGAGATTAAAATTCACCGTCACATTGCCGTCGCTGCCGGAGCGCCGCCAAATACACAGTTGCTGTGTACTTTGATCATTTTCATAGACCGGCGTGATGCGTGTAGTCTCGGCAGAGAAATTCCCGAACGGATTGGGAGTAACATCGGCCAACCGCAGTCGGTGGGTCGAAGGTTCTGCAACATCAGCCACCGTCGCATTAACCGGCAAACGAAATACCGCCGTTTCTGTTCCTTCTCGAATGGCATCGTCGGCGGTGGCCAGCGTGAGAGTAACGGATTTAGTACCGCGCTCTCCGGCTGCCCAATTGACCGTGGCGTCTCCGCTGCCGGCCGCATCAAACGCCACATCCGCATTGTTATTGCTGACATCACTGCTGCTGCCTAAAGTAGCGGTGCCTTCAGCGGCGACAAAACTGATCGTCGCCTGCAGCGGCGCTACGCTGCCACGACGACGTTCAACATTGAGTGTCACGCTGCCGCCATCTTCATTCGCCTGTTGCTGAGCAACGGTAAACAGAACTTCACCAGCAGGCGGCGGTGGCAACACGGCATCACGTTCAGCTGCGGATAACGCGCGGCGGAAAATCTGAATGTCATCAATCCAACCGACAAACGATTCAGAAGCACCAGGTACATTACCTATGTATAAATTGCCGTCGTTCGACAAAGCCGCGCCACTATAAGCTGCTTGCACGGCTTCCACACCATCGATAAACAGGCGAACACCCGTCTGGGTTTTCTGATAAATCACATTTACCCACTGGCGATCCAACAGCGGCTGAGGCGTATCAACCACCAGATTACTATCAAAACCGCCGTTACCCGAAGTATCGCGACTGCTGTTGGTGTGCAAAGTATGATTATTGGGGTATAGAAAAATACCAGGCTGGCGCTGCTGGGAACCATCGTCACCTTTTTGCAAAATACCGCGCCAGTTGCCGCTCACGTCCTGTTCGATACTCAGACGAAACGCCACCGTGTATTCGTCACTAGGAATCACCAAGCCAGCAGCATTATCAGTGGCAATGCCAGGCACCACCATGACATCGTTGCTGTTCAATACCAGCGACTGGTTTTCGACCGCGGGTAACGGATTAGCTTGGGTATTTAATGCATCGTGACCATTACCGGTAACATCGCGGCCAGGATCGGCGGAATCATCAAAGGTGTAGCGAGCAATCGCCGGTGCTTTTACTTGCACGCGGATATTTTTTACTGCCGTCGCCGCTTTTGCCGTACCCGCAGGAATATCCGTCGCAGTGATTCGGAACACCAGGATGGCATCCTGCTGCAGCAAGGTCGGTGCGGTATAACTGGCAGTGAGCGTGGCACTGGCACCGTTTTGAGCAAGGTTTTGTGTGCTAATGACCACATCAGAGTCGGCGACATTGGTAAAACGGCTATCCGATACCAATTCCCAGTCGGCGCTGGCAATGCCCTCACCTTCTTCGTCGGTCAGCGCTGCATGCAGCGTTTGGGCGCTTTGTTCGGACACCACCAGATTGGTCTGATTACTGTCGATTAAGGGAGGGAAATTCACCTCATCGCCATTGAGCCACCAATTGCCTTCCACCACCCGATCCTGTGCGTTAATCCACACTTGGCTCAAGTCAGCAATTTCCATCGCCAATTTCAACTTGGCATTTTCGACGGCATTGGTCGGCGTGGCGAAACGCCACTCGTTGCCCAATGCCTGACAAGCGCTAAAACCCGCCGTCCATGACAGCTGTGGCGCACCGGTCGCTGGCGCTAGGCGCCACTCATAACCATCGGTGCAAGCATAACCTCGGTCGGATGCGCTCACCGGAGTGTACTGGCATACGTCCATTTGCCAGGTCCCGCCATTGCTGGCGAGGCGGTCAAAGTAGCCACAATCTAAATTGTCATCAAACAGAGAATCGACAGACCAATCACTGTACACCTGATAACTGCGCCAGTTGCCCTCGGCTTCCTGGTCGCTGAAATTAATCCACACATCGCGTCCAGCGGCCACGGCCTGCAACGCTAATTGGCTTTGACTGGCAGACACGCTGCCAAACCCGGTGGGCAGATAAAATTCACTGCCGGGAAACTCTCGTTGGCACGCAGCAAAACCACGCGACCAAATGTCGGCCGTTTGTGTCACTTGCCAGCTGATGGCGCCATTATCCAGTGTGCGACATGCAAACGCGTGCTGCTGAATATCACACTTTTGCGCTTGCCACTCACCAGCGTTGCGCTGTAACAAGGCGCAGTCACGATTGCCGTCATTGCGCGGCTCATCACTGGCCCACCAGGTGTAGCGCTCACGGTTAGTAATCCACTGAGATTCCAGCGCGGTATCGGTCATGTTGACCCACACAGGCCCAGACATTTGTGCCTGCAGTTGCGCCAGTTCATCTGGGCTGCGCGGCACGGCAAATAATGCGCCCAGCTCTTCGTCACAACGACGGAATCCCTGACGCCAATCGTCATTGCCGTTATTGGTCAGCACTTGCCAACTGCCATCAAAGCAAGCAAAGCCTAAATTTTGTGCAGCGAGTTGGGCACTGGAGCAATCTGCATCTGTGATGGAAGCGTCGGTGTGCAATACCGAACAATCCGAGTTATTAAAATTACCAAACGCAGGCTTGGCCCAGCCAGTGGTGTCGATGCGGTTGTTAAACCAACGGTTATTGCTGCTGTTAACTTGCGCTAGGTAGCGCATATTTAGCCAAGTATTTTTCACTTGGGCATTGGTGCTGCGAATGGCCGCATCCAACGCCGCTTCTTCAACCGCAGTGACCGGTGCAGCAAAATAATACTCAGAGCCAAATTGCTGTTTGCACAAACGCTCACCACGCTCATACGACCAATAGTCTTCGCCCACTTGCGGCACAATTTGCAACTGACCATTGACCAGCTCCCCTTGGCTGATCGCAATACGCCAGCGGCTGCCATTAAAACAGGCATAATGCGCGGCATCCTGACTGCAACTGGCCAAACGCCAAGGGTTATTACCACTGGCAACACTGCTTTTATAGGCACAGCTTTGGGCAGGCTCTTGACCTGGGTAATCAGGGACGAGCCAATTACTAAAGGGAGAATTGGCGCGAAACTCGCCTTCGCTGCCGCCATCGGTGAGATTGAGCCAAACGCGGTCAATGGCCGAACCGCGCTTTTGCGCAGCCGTTAAACGTGCAAAATCGAGCTTAATCACTTCATCGGTGCTTTGCGGACTGGCAAATACAAAATCACCGCCAAACTCAACAAAGCACGCATGATGCCCTTCGGCAAAGCGACGAATAATGTTCTCAGATGTGGTGACCTTCCAGTCGCTGCCATCGGTACAAGCAAATGGGTAGGTCACATTGCCAGTGCAACTGCTGTCGCTCCATTGGCCGTCAGCGTCCTGATAAACACAGTCATCGCCAGGAGTCGCATCCGAGTCATTGCCAACACTAACGCCGCCATTGTCGGGTTGATTGGCCGCCCACACCGGAAAACCCGTTACTGGCGCGGCATTAATAACCCAATTGTCTTCATCTTGTTTATCTGAGGCATTAATCCATACAGCACTGCCACCGGCGGCAGCGATCACATCGGCAGCGGCGGTATTGTCATTCAAGGTGGCCGGTGCAGCAAAACGCCAGCCGTTACCCAATAATTCACAAGCTTGTGTGCCATCGCGGAAATCATCCAGCTGACCACTACCGGTTATTTGCCAGCTGTTGCCATTGCGACACAGGTACGCACGAGCCACAGCACCGCACACTTCATCCGACCAATCACCATTACTGGCCAAGGTGGCGCAGTTTTCTAATTCGCCGCCATCCGGCTCACCACCGGACCAAATGGGCACCTGCACCGCGCTGTTATTCCAAACCCAGGAGCCGCTTAAACGATTGCCATTAATCCAGTAATCGCCGCCAACGCCAGCAATACGCGCGTCATAGCGTAGCTTCTGTGCGTCCTCTAAGGTGCGTGACGCTTTAAATAAATACCCTTGGCCAAATTCACTGTCACACAGCGCCTGCCCGGCAGCAAAGTCGCTTAATGACGTCGCTGCAGTGGTGAAATACCATTGGCTACCAGAAGAGCATGCCACCGGCTTGCTATCACTGCAGTTGGCAGTTGTCCAACGGCCACTGTTGGCGGAAACTGCAACACAGGCCTGACTGCCGGGCTGATTGACATCCCAGATATTTATTTGTTGGTTGAGTTTCCATACCCCTTCCGTGGTGCTATCACTGGCATTAATGAATACCTGCCCGCTGGTCATCTGACCTTTTAGGTCCGCTTGTTGGCTCAGAGTAACGGGGGCAAAGAACTGAAAACGCCCACCAAATTGAGCCTCACAGGCATCGGATAAATTGCGTGCACTCGAAAAGGCCACGGCATTGCCAATCTGCCAACGACCATTAACGCCATCAAAGGCGTCAAAACAAGCGATAGGCTGAGCGGTATTACAACTGACATCTTGCCAGCCACCACTCTGTGTTTGCACCGCACAGTTTTCGTTACCACTGCCATTAGGCTCATTGCTGTTCCAAAACGGTGCCAGTACATCCATACCAACATTAAAAACAAAGGTACTTTCAAATTTAGTGTCGTTGCCGTTAATCCAAATATTGCCAGAAATACCCTGCGCAATAGCGGCCAGTGCCTGTGATTGATCAAAAGAGACGGGAGCGGCAAACAGGTAGTCACCAGCAATGCCATTACTATTGGCAATCTGCGCGCAAGCAGCATGGCCTGCTTGAACATTAAAACTCTCCTGACCTTCGTTAGTAGAGTCGGAGCCTAACGACGTAGCAGAGGTTGATACTTTCCAATCGCTGCCGTTGTAGCAAGCAACTCTTTTAGACTGGTTGCACTGAGTGTCATCCCACAACCCAGAGCTCACTCCAGAGGTATACATCTGCACACAATCTGCATCATCCCGACGGCCGATAAATATTGAATCAGGGTCCTCATATCCATTGGGTTCGGCCTCTGCAAAATAGGTATTCACAGAGTTATTCGATGTTTGCGCCTGCGCTTGGCTCAGCGAAGGAGAACCATTTGGATAACTTTTCCAAGGGCCGTCTTTGAATTTGGCTTCACCATTATTGTCATATATAACGTCGTACCAGACGCTGAAGTTGAGATCCCCACCTGCAGAGCCAGGCTTGCTGTAATCAATATTCCACTGCCATAGGCCAGTATCTTGTTGGTATTTTAAATTCAGCCATATCGGCTCCGCTTGTGCCGTGACTAAGGTGTTGACCAGGGCCAGTTCGGCGTCCGTTTCTGGCGCTGCGATGCGGTAACTTTCGCCAAACTGGCGCACACAGGCTGGAATGGCGGTGTTGCTAAATTGATGTGTGCTGTTGGACAACTGCCAGTTATTGCCGTCTGTACACAAGCTGCGGGCGCGGCTATCGCAATCTGCGCTTTGCCACAAACCATCCGCAGAACGTGCCACCGCACATTGCCCAACGGCTACGTCCGGCTGGCCTGGAGCCCAGGGAATAGGTCCGGAGCCTTGCCAATCGGCCACACTGTTAGCGGCCCACAATATCAGCGAAAACGTAAATAAAGTCTGACGCATCATGCTGTCCAATAGTCCTTACTGCAACGGCTGAACCCGCAGATAACTGCCGGGCTGCATACTTAAATTATTAATCACCACACGACCGGTTTGCCCTTGATAATTGGCACCGGTTCCCAGTTGAATGCTATTCACACTGGCGTCCAGACTGGCGTCGACAATACCGATGTGCAGGCCTTTTTCGGTTTGATCTACGGTTTGTGATAACGATACGTTTTGCATCACGACTTCAGCGGTCAGCGCTGGAGCAGAGCTATTAAAAGGATCGTCAATTGGCGAGTCTTTAATGGTCAAATCAAAGCTGGTTTTGCCCGACAAGTTGCTGTCCAGGCGCAAACCCTGGCTGCCCTGGCCGCCGAGGGTGTATAAACCCACCTCTAAGCTGCCGCCATTAAAATTCAGGTTTTCGATGCCATAAGCGCCCATGCTGACAGACTCATCACTGCCATCACCATTACTGAGTGTCAGAGCACCGACGACAAAATCCACATCGCTGACGCCATCAATCACACCCTCAAGCCCAGTGGCAAAACCATTGTTGAGAAAGTCCAGCTGATAATTAATGTCGCCATTAGTATTGATGGCGGCATTGCGAAAGTTGATGCGCTGATCCCCGGTACGATAAAACGCTGTGCCTATGGTGACGTTACTGGCAATGGACCCGCGTATTCCCTCTGCGCCTGCGGCATCGTTTGCTTGGATGGTCATATAGCCACTGACCACATCAATATCGCCGTAGCCAACATCACCAAAATCGTTGCTGCCAAACAGGTTATCGCCATTGGCGTTGCGCAAAGTGATGTTATTGATTTCAAAGCTGCCTTGCGTTTCACCAAATTCCAGTTTGACGCCGTCTAGGCCGCCACTGAGGAACACCTCGCTAACAAAGGCGCTGTTGCCACTGGCGGGTTTAAATAAAACGTCGGAGGTGAAGGTTACGCCGTCTTCACTAAAGGCAAAGCCCAGACCGCTGCCATCCTCCATCACTGTGCGATAACGAATTCGCGCACCGTCGGTTTCATTTAACACGGTGGTTTCAATAAAACTGTTGCCAGCAAAATTCCAATCGTTAATCGCTACCGACTCGAACAGCGCGCGCCCACCCATCACGACTTTACCGGTTTGCAATGTCAGGAAGTCCATGTCGCTGGTACGAATAATCAGATCGCCATTGGCGGAGACATCCAGCGTGGTGACAAAGCTGTCTCCCACCCGACCGCCGTTGCCATCGTCTTGCGTGGCGCGTACCAGAATATTTTCCAGCGCCAGGTATTCGTCCTGACCATCGCCAGTGCGGTCGGCTTCGGTAAAGCGAAATTCCGCAGCGGTTAATACGTCGCCCTGTGCGTGGTTAATGGTGGTCTCGACCGTCAATCCGGATTGGCCGGTGACCTGCGCCATAGACAGCTCCGATAACGGCTGCAGCGCGACACTGGGCATAGCCAACACAGCGAGGGGAATGAAACACGTCCAAGTTGTCATATCAGTGCCCCTCGATCTGCAAGAAAGAGTTTTGCGACAAATGAATTTGCGCATCCAATGTGCCCAAGCCCACGGGTGACGATGCTCCGACTCGATCGCTGCGTTGCAACACCATGTTACTCATGCGCAGGTTGCCGCTAATGCCATCCGTTGTGGTATTACGATCAAAATCGAGCACCAGGCCGCGTTCACCATCCACATTGACTCGCAGCCCATTGACGTCGAGGTGACTGAGCAGCGCGACATCTGCGCTGAATTCGTGAGTTTCGGCATTGGGGTAATTGTCGCCCACAGCGCCGGCGATATAGACCAATTGCAGTGCCGTTCCTTGCGGCAAGCGGCTATCTAATTCGATGCCAATATCATTGGCCGCTTCGGCATTTTTAATCAGCCAGTAGCCGCCGTCGGGAATAGAGATGTTGCGAAATGCCAACGAATTTAAGACGTCGTCGCCCAAGCGAGCGTTGTAAATATTAAAATTACCGTTCGATACCTGCGGCACACCGATGCGCAGCCCGTCTTGCTCCAAATCGAAGGTCATATCGCTCAGTTGCAAACCACCGCCGTTGGCATCACGTGGGTCGGAGAAACTCAGCGTATTGGTCAGGCGAGCGCCATCGTCCTCGTAATAGGCATCAAAACTCATAGAAGCCGGTATCAGCACATCGAGAGTAAAACCACTGCCGACATCACCGCCAGCGTACATACGAGTGACCAAGGCATCGCCGTTGGCGATGGCAAAATTACCCTGGCCAACGCCACCTAATGAGTCGCCATTGATCGCCAACGACCCCACGCGCAACTCAACCGGCAAATCGCGATTGGTAAAAACCACCGCTTTTTTGCCATTCACCTGTTTGACTTCGATATCGATTTCTATCGGACGATTGGTGGGGGTAAACAGTCGCACGGGAGACAGCGACAACGAGCCCACGCTGCCGTTCGCACCAACGCCGTCGTCGTCGATGTAGCTGATGCTATCGATGCGGGCGTCGTACTCACTGGTCAAACGCAATCCCTGCGCTTGCCCTGTTACCAACGCCAATTGCTGATCGGCCATAGGCTTGAGTGCAAACACCGGTGTCGCCAGGCAAACGCCCAGCAGACTGCTGAGAAGGCGTGCGGGCATGGTGGAATCCCTGATTATTGTTGTTATTTTTGCTGATACGCCCGTGCAACATATCAGGATCGGTACACCAGTTCTACTTACCTACCCGGCGTAGCCACGCCGCAAATCAGGCCAAGCGCGCATTATTTGCCGCTGACCTCTCTGTAGCCCTTACCACCATTGGCCTACAGAACTTTGTAAAGATGTACCGAATACGCCTTATAAAGTTACATGGAGTTACAAAAGACAGTATGGTAGATGCCCATAACAACAATAACTTGGGTGTTTTTATGAGGCCGATGCCCTTTTTACTGCTTTCTACCGTCTTACTGAGCCTGGGTGCGTGCGGGGGCAACAGCTCCGGCACTGGTCAATCCAGCCCATCACAGCCTGAACCTTCACAACCGGGTGACGGTAACGGTTCAGATAACGGTTCCGACGGTGGCAGCCCAGGTAGTGGCAGCCCGGATAGCGGCGGCTCTGATGGGGGGAGCCGGACAACTCACCGAGCCCGCAACCAGACAACGGCCAAGCCAGCTGTGAATTTCCCCAACTGCCAACGCTAGCGGCAACACCGTTGCTGGCAGAAGCCGGCTCAGTTGACAGTTATTCTCTGGATGATTATTCGGAGCAAAGCGGTGAATCCGCTGCCGGAGTTTGGCTTGCCGTACACCGCGTCGATGCCATCACCGACTTGGGCGCACGCGGGCGTGAAGTGTCGCAGGTGTGGCACAGCAGTACGCTGCAAGTACGCGAGCATAACGGCGGCTATCAAATCGCCCGCTGTGATGTAGAAGGCGGCTGGCACGACTGGACCAGCACCCAAGACGCGATTGCATTACCGCTGTTTTTTGGTGCTGGGCAACACCCCAAGTTTCGCTACCACAGCAATAGCCGTTTTGATGGCATAACCCTTGACGATTTAACCGCCGACGAAGGTCCGCAGCGCCGGCCAGTGCATTTTGCCAATCAGCACAGCCAAATGATTCGAATAGCATCAGCGCGGCCTAGCCTAGGGCAAGTCGAGCAGCAGATAAATCAGCTCAGCCTGAATCAGCCGGTGCAGTGTTTTACTCGCCGAATGGAGCGACGGCTGCAGCAAGGATGCGGGCAAGCCGCCCAGGTAGATTTGCATTCGATCTCGCTGATAGCGACGGGCGAACAAGGCTCAAGCACCCTCGCCGTGTCCTTGTTAGACGAGCAATATGCGGTGGTCAGCACCATCAACAGCGAGGGAGACAGTCGCAATGGCCTGACGGCCAGCCAGCCAGACATCATCCGCACCACCGTGAGCCCACTGCAAGCGCAGCTGACCACCCAGTTTGAAGGTACGAATGTGAATCAGGGGCAAAGCAGCGTCAGCATGACGCTGAACATCGATGTGCCGCTATAGGCGGCTAGTTACGGCGACGGCAGTCTGTTTTGCATGCAAAACGCGGGAATAGCGCTGTAAAAAGTGCAGTAAACAGTACAATAAAAAGAGAGGATAAGCCGGGAATGTGTGGATTCCCGGCCTACTATTGCCAGCTAAAAAGCCTTAGCCCTGCGACAACAGCTCGCGCAAGTCCAAAATAGCCGCGTTAGCGCGTGAAATATATGACGCCATCACCAACGAATGGTTAGCAAACACACCAAAACCGCTGCCGTTTAAAATCATCGGTGACCACATTGGCTCTTGCGTTGCTTCCAGTTCGCGAATGATTTGTCGCAAACTCACCAGCGCGTTTTTCTTTTCCAACACGTCGCGGAAGTCCACCTCAATCGCGCGTAAAATATGCGCCAGCGCCCATGCTGTGCCGCGCGCTTCGTAGAATACGTCGTCGATTTCAGTCCATGGCGTTTTGACTTCTTGCTCATCTGCTGTCGGCGTGGATTGAGTCGCCGCCGGGTCACCGGCTAAGTCAGTGTTAATTTGGCGTTTGCCAATGGAAGCGCTCAGACGCTGCGACAAGCTGCCAAGGCGGGTTTCCACATCAAATAGCCACTGCCGCAGGTTGTCGGCACGGGCGTAGAACTGCGCATCGCTGGTGTCTTCATCGGATAAACGCTCCAAGTAGCGCTCCAAAGCCTCTAGGCCACGGCGATACTCACTTTCTGACGATGGAATCGCCCAGCTGCGTGCATCAAAGTGCAACTGTGGCTCAGCAATAGACAGGTCTTTGTCTTCCGTTGATTGGCTTTGCGAACGACTGAAGTCCTTGCGCAATGCACGAGAAAAGTCGCGCACTTGTACCAATACGCCAAATTCCCAGCGTGGAATATTGTCCAGCCAAACACCAGGAGGAAATAAGTCGTTATTGAGATAACCGCCGGGTTTATGCAGCAAGGTGTCGGTTATCTTCATCAAGGTTGCGGTGGTGGTAAAACCCACCACGGGCTCAACCCCAAGTTCATCAGCACGGTTTTGTGCTTCTGCCTTCACCGAGAAAAACTCAGGCTCTTGGCTCCAGTAGATGCCAACCACAACAGCGCCCAGCAAATAAATGCCGACCAAGGTGAGAAGGCCACCACGCATCAGGCCACCGTCGGCCCACCAGTCTCGCAAACGTTCTTTACCGTCTGCCATACGATCCTTTAATCCACTCATAGATAGTTGCTTCCCCAAAAACATCGGTTGTGGTTGCTCAGCTGCCAAGCCTAATCGCCCAATGGACGAGTCACAAGAGCTATAACCCTCAGCTAGCGCTGATATACTGGCGCCTTTGCACCCAAACAGCAGCTCATTATGGCCCTGTCTCCTCAGCAACTGACGCATCGCTACCAGCGTATTCTCGAATCCATGTCCGAAGGTGTCTATGGCCTGGATGCCAACGGCCACGCCACCTTCGTCAATCCTGCCGCCGAGCGCCTCACCGGCTGGAGCCAGGAAGAAATCCAAGGCCAGAGTATTCATCAGTTTCATCATCACAGCCATGCCGACGGCAGCCACTACCCGCACGAAGACTGCCCGATTTATCAAACCCTGATTACCGGCGACAGCGCCCACCGCGATAACGAAGTATTCTGGCGTAAAGATGGCAACTGTTTTGCGGTGGAATACTCCAGCACCGCCATCATCGAAGACGGCGAAATCACCGGTGCCGTGGTGGTGTTTAAAGACATCACCGAACGCCTGCAGCAACAGCGGTCCCTGCAAGCTGCGTTGCAACAGGTGCAACAGTTAAAACAACACCTGCAGTCAGAAAATCGCTACTTGCAAGAAGAGCTGCAGCAGCAAAAAACCAGTACCGAACTGCTGGGGCAAAGCGAACCCATGCACCAGTTGGAAGAGGCCATTCGCCAGGTGGCGCCAACGCCGAGCTGCGTATTGATTCAAGGTGAAAGCGGTACCGGTAAGGAGCTGGTCGCCGAAGCGGTCCACCGCCTGAGTCAACGCAGCCAACGCACACTGGTAAAGGTCAACTGCGGCGCGTTAAGTGACACCTTGTTAGAAAGTGAATTGTTTGGCCACGAACGCGGTGCCTTTACCGGTGCTCACCAACGTCGCGCTGGACGCTTTGAGCAAGCCGACGGCGGTACCCTATTCCTCGACGAAGTGGGCGAACTGTCTGCCGCAGCGCAGGTAAAACTACTGCGCGTATTGCAAAACGGTGAGCTGCAACGTCTCGGCAGTGAAAGCACGTTAAAAGTGGATGTGCGCGTTATCGCTGCCACCCACCGAGACCTCACTGCCATGGTGCGCGACGGTCTATTTCGGGCAGACCTGTATTTTCGCCTTAACGTCTTTCCGTTGCAGGTAGCCCCGCTACGTGAGCGCCGCAGCGATATTCCGTTGTTAATTCAACATTATTTACAACGCTTGGCACGCCGACTAAACAAACCCATGCCCACCCTGACCCCAGCACAACTGCGCCAGCTGATGCACTATCACTGGCCAGGCAATGTTCGTGAACTGGTCAACGTGCTGGAACATGCATTGATCTTGGGGCAACACGAATTACGTTTGCCCGCGTTGAGTAGCGACATCAGCCCAGAGCAAACCAGCGCTCGACCGTTGTCAATGATGGACGCGGAGCGACGACATATTTTGCATGCATTGGATTACTGCCAAGGCGTGGTGGGTGGTAAACAGGGTGCGGCAGCGTTGCTGGAGTTACCGGAGTCGACGTTACGGTCACGGATGAAAAAATTAGGGATACGATAAATAGCTGCCGGTGGCGTGTTTTTCTGCGTGCAAGCGCTAGGGCTTAATGGTTGATTCGCAGAGTTTTAAAACCAGGATTATGCCCTGATTGAGGCATCTCTCACCCCGAGTGGGCCCCTGTTTTGCACCGAGTGGGCCCCTACTTTGCGCAGTACTCGCCCTATGACCTGTGCCGAGGTCTATCTTAATTTGGCCAAAGCTTAGGCTATGAACTTTTTCTTTTACACCAAGCCCTATGCCCTCCTTGAGGGATCTTATCCCTCACGCCGGGCAGGCGAACTCCCTGCTTTGCGCTGCGCAGGCCGTATTTCCTTCGTTGCCAATGCTGTGGTCGCCGCAACGCCAACAGCCTGCATCCCGGCAGGATGTTGGCTGGTGCTGCCGTCCGGGCAGCCCCTGCGGGCACAGATATTGCCAACTCCGGCAGCCTGCTAGGGCGCGGAAAACCTGGTCGCAATAGCGAGTTTAAAACTTGAAATTAGCATCCCGCTATCACTGCCTATCAACTTGCTGGCGTTTCTATGGAGTGATAACTTGTGGGTTAAATATATCAGTCGGTTTACCTCTAGGAAGATGGAGCTTTGAAGTTAATGCGAAGTTTGGCATTCGCGCCAACTTAGAAAGAAACACCAGAGAAAAGAGCACCTGGTATCACCTCAAAAGCTTGTGATGGATTATTAGACTTACTGCACCCGAGTTAACAAACAGACGTAACAACACTATACAAGAAGAATGTAAATTGAAGAATCTACTCACGCTAATCCTATCAATTTTTTTCTTTTTCTGTTGCCAATAGCGTAGAAGTTAGCCCTGACCAAACCAGTAGACCAAAATACAGGCTGTACTTTTCGATTACAGATATTGATTCTGGCCCTGCGGAGTTAGAAGAAAACCTACCTATCAAAGGCATGATATTCAAGAAGCTTAGCCATAAAGATGGATCCGAATACTATTTAGCTGCATTAAAAGAACCAATCTTAAGCAATGGACGTAAAATCACATATATCATAATTGGTGCACGCTTCTTAGGGCAGCATATCGGCCCAAAGATGAACAACCTCCCTATCAACATAGCTTATGTAGTTGACAGCTCGCTTCTTGATCAACAGGACATGGACTTTAATAAAGGAGAGTTTGTTGCTATTGGTTTTGCAACAGACACTTCTACTGGCCAACTTCAGTATTCTGAGTAGCTAAAAACAGATCATGATGACTTCACGCCTACACCTTGAGACTTAAGTAAATCAATGAAAAAATTATTTTATGCAGTTGCAGTGTTTGGGATCGCGATACTAGTCATGTCATGGAGTAGTTACAGACTAATGAGCGGCTACCGCCTACAGGGATTTTATGGCCATCATGGATGGATATTTTATGGTTACACCAATCCGGTTATTACTAAAGAAGTGATGGGAGTCCAAGGGTGCGCCAAAGGCTACCTATACGGATGGACTGCAGGGGGTGACGATTTGGGAAATTTTTTATTGAATACCTCTTCCAAATCGGTGGAATGGATGCAGTATCGCGAGCTGAACAACACGGTAAAAAGGTTAGGGTGCTCAGCTCTAGACCTAAATAAGCAAATTAACTTGGCGAGTTTCCGCATGGGGTATGCATTTTTGCCGGACTAAACGGCAATCCCCAGGAAAGAGGGTATTTTCGACCAGAAAGCCTGTGAATGCTCTTCGCCTCGAATTTTTCAGGTACAGCCGCCCATCCGAGCAACTAAACTCTCGCTTTCGCGCCCAGCTTATCCGCGCCTTAGCAGGCCACCAGAGTTGGCAATGATTGTGCCCGCAGGAGCTGCCTGGATGGCAGCGCCAGCAAAAGGCCTACATGGACGTAGGCTTTTTGCGATGCGGCGACCACAGCATTGACGACGAGGGAAAAACGGCCTGTGCGGCGCAAGGCAGGGAGTTCGCCCGTCCAGCGTGAGGGATAAGATCCCTCAAGGAGGACAGTGGGCTTGGCGGCCACAAATCAGACCGTGCTAAAACGATCCACATCCCCCGCCATTTATCGAAACTACACCCCCACCCCGACGACAATCATACCTTTGACTGAGACCTAGATTGCCAAACACCGCGATAATCGCTGCTTACCCACGACATAGCGCGAAACACGATATATCGCGCCCATATATCGTGGCCATCGCAAGCAAGTAAATACCCACTATCAATGCAACCAGCGAATAAACTGGCATCGTATGGCTGGCACGTTTTGTGTACTGACGGCGTCGATAACCGTGATTATGCAAAATGAGGCTTTCCATGCCATCACCATCCCACTCTTCTCTGATAGCGTCCGATGCTCCTCTGCCCCACCGCGTACGGCTGTTTAATGGTCGTTTTCGCAACTGGCGCCGCGCCGTAAGTTGGCCGCTGTTAGCTTTTTTCTTTCTCACTCCATGGCTGACTTGGAACGATGCGCCGGCGGTGTTTTTAGATATTAACGAAAAACAGTTCCATATCTTTGGCTGGCTATTGTGGCCAAAAGATTTGCTGCTGCTCACGCCGGTGATGATCGGCAGTGCTTTTGCGCTGTTTTTTGTTTCCATGTACGCCGGTCGTCTGTGGTGCGGCTATAGCTGCCCACAAACGGTATGGACGTTTTTATTTATCTGGCTAGAAGAAAAAATCGAAGGCTCACGCAACCAACGGCGTAAATTGGACCAGGGCAAAGGCAGCGGTCTGCAGAAGCTGCGCCGCGGTATTAAATACTTGGTGTGGGCCGCATTGGCTTTGGCCACGGCGATTACTGCACTGAGTTATTTTTATCCGCTGACTTACTGGTGGGCCGATGTACGCCAGGGCGATATTTCTGCTGTTGCGACCACCTGGGTGGTGATTATTGGCTCGCTGACGTTTTTAAACGCAGGCTGGCTACGGGAGCGCGTGTGTACCCATATGTGCCCGTACTCGCGCTTCCAGTCGGTGATGTTTGACACCCAAACCTACACCGTGCGCTACAACGCTGAGCGCGGCGAGCCACGCGGTAAAAAAGGCGCCGACGGCCAGGCACTGGGCGATTGCGTTGATTGTGGCGTGTGCGTACAAGTGTGCCCGACCAACATCGATATTCGCGAAGGTTTGCAAATTGCCTGCATCGATTGCGCCGCCTGTGTCGATGCCTGCGATTCGATCATGGAAACCCTCAATCGTCCTACCGGCCTGATTGCTTACGAGCCGGAAGAACAGCTCACTTTGGCCCAGCGCTGGCGTTTATGGGGCTATGGCGCCGCCGCCAGCGTGGCGTTTGTGCTGGCCCTGGGCCTGCCGATGATGTCTCCGGACATCGACATCAGCAGCGAGCGCGATCGCCAGCGCCTATTCCAGCTGACTCCAGCCGATACCATCGAAAACAACTACACAGTGAAAATTCACAACCGTCGCCAACAGCCCGTCACCGTGGTGATTCTCGACGGCGAGCAAACTCTGGCCGAGCTGCATTTGCGCGCTGGCGCCCATGGCAGCGCCAACATTGCCATTGAGCGCGACATGAGTTTTGCCGAAGAGCAAGTGGCTATACGGGTGCGCCATGGCGATCAGGAAGAAGTCGAAACCCTGACGTTCTCTAACCCATATCGACATACGCTGGCGGCCAATTAAGGACGCCAAGCGCTTGCTCTACCTGTTCCTCCTCGTGCGGTAACTCTGCTTCCGCTTTGGCCTGCCCGGTATCACTTCGCCGCCGGTGCAGGTCTTTTTTTCGCTTACGGCACAAAACCCGCGCCCCGTGCTTGAATCACTGCTAGCGATGGGTATGATCGCCGCAACTCAGGGCCCGGCACCTGCGCCAGGCACCCCACCGCTTATCTGCACCATCAGGAAACCGACATGACTACACAATCGTCCACCCCCAAACCCCAGCGCGATGCGTTGCTGGCTAACGCTCATCGCCACATGCCCATGGGCGTGGCCGACAGCTACCGCTATTGGGGCGAAGACAATACCGTGTTTGTGGAATCATTGAAGGGCTGTACCCTGACCGACGCCGATGGCCAAGAGTTTGTCGATTTTCGCCTGGCCTACGGCCCGATCATCTTGGGCTACCGTGACCCGCGCATCGATCAGGCAGTGATCAAAGCCATCACCGAAGTCGGCACCATGTCTGGCTTCTCTACCGGTCTCGATGCCAAGGTGATCGAGCTGGTGAAAAGCCTGTGCCCACAAATTGAAAAAATGCGCTTTGCCAACTCCGGTACCGAGGCGGTATTGGGCGCTGTGCGCACCGCTCGTGGCTTCACCGGGCGCAATAAAATCGTGGTGGTCGAAGGCGGCTTTCACGGTCTGTACGACGAGATGATGTGGAAGCCCGATGTCGATGGCTGGAACCCAGAGCAGCAAAGCGCGCCAGAGATCAAATCCTTTGGCATCGGCATTCCAGAAGCCAGCCGCGAACACCTGGAAACCATTTCGCTCAACGATCTGGACGCCTTGAGCGATGTGTTCCAGCGTTTGGGCGATGACATTGCCGCCATCGTGATTGAGCCCATCATGGGCAACTGCGGCTCGATTGCCGCCAGCCAGGAATACATGCAAGCGTTGCGTGATCAATGCGATCAACATGGCGCTTTGTTGATCATTGATGAAGTGAAAACCGGCTTCCGTGTAGCCAAGGGCGGCGCTCAAGAGCTGTATCGTATCTATGCCGATCTGACCACCTTCGCCAAAGCCATGGGCAATGGCTACCCAGTGGCGGCCTTTGGTGGTCGCGCCGCAGTAATGGACACCATTCACTTTGGCGCCAAAGGCGTGACCCATGGTGGCACCTACACCGCGAACATGATTGCCCTGTCGGCGGCCTACGCCACCTTAAGCGTGCTGAAAGACACCGACGCGCTGGCGACCATTCACCAAACCGGTGCGGCGATTCAGCGCGTGCTGTCGCAGGTGTTTAGCAACCATGGCATAGAGCACAAGTTTGCCGGCCCAGATTCGATGTTTGGCATCCACTTTAATACCCGTGCTGATCAACCTGTGCCACACAACTACCGCGACTGGAAGCAAACCAACAGCGAGCTCTACACCACCTTTGCCCATCGCCTGATCGACAAAGGCATCATGCTGGAGCCAGATTCGCGCGAGCCTTGGTTTATTTGTGAAGCGCACCAAAGCCTGGATCTGGATTGGCTGCAACGCGTTGCTGACGAGGCACTGGCAGAAGCCATCGCCGAGCACGCCGCTTAAGAGGTTGGCCTGCTAAGCAGCCAGATGTGTACGCCAATGAGCACGAATGACATAAAAATCACATCAAAGGTTTACATTCGCGCGGATTAGCAGTACATTACGCGCCGCTTGGAGGGATGGCTGAGCGGTTGAAAGCACCGGTCTTGAAAACCGGCATACGTTAATAGCGTATCTAGGGTTCAAATCCCTATCCCTCCGCCATATTTTAAAAGGCCGCTGCAGTGATGCAGCGGCCTTTTTCGTTTATGCCCGCTCTCTGAATGCTAACCCTCTTGTGGCAGAGCAACGTCAGCTCACTGTGGTGTTCGCCGCTGTTGCATTCGCCCTTTGAGTAGGAACCCGACTTGCTTCTCTAGCACAGCCTCTCCAGCACGGCTCCTCGGCACATAATCTCTTGTCACACAGTGCCTCGGGCGCTGCTCTATATCCTTGCGGCTTTGTGCTGTCTCGCAGCCGAGCACAAACAGAACTATGCGCCCCTCATACCTAGATGAGTAACCTCTTGCTGAAAAGCCAGCGGCACCCCAGATGACAGACATAAAAAAACCGGGCACTGGCCCGGTTTTTTAAACGAACTGGCAATTACATGCGGTAGTTCATTTGCAGCGAGACACCCAGGGCATCCATATCGTAGGTGCCGGTGGCGTTTTGCAGACCCTTCACTTCGTCGTCCAGGTCGTAGTCGTACTCATTCAGATCCGATTCATCAATCAGCAAGTAGGCAATGCCCATATCAAAGCTGATGTCGTCGTTCAGGTGGTACTTGGCACCGGCCGTCAGCCACTGACGATCGTTGTCAGGCACACGGGCTGTACGGTGCTTCTCGGCCACTGGCGACTCGTCGAAGGCGTAACCGGCGCGCAGCAGCCAGTCGTGGTTAACGCGATAGCTGGCGCCCAGCGCGTAAGACCAGGTGTCGTGCCATTTTTCCACGATGTGACCAATGTAGTTTTCACCCAGGCCGCTGATGTCATCGATGATGCCCGAGCGAGTGGCGATCACGTCGAAGTATTTGAATACCGACCAATCCGTCCAGGTGGCACCGCCTTGCAGCTGCAAGCGGTCATTCACACTGTGCGCCAAGCTGAAGGTCGCTGAGCGTGGCGTGGTCAGGGGAACACGTGCGTCCTGATCTTTCACCTCACCGCTAAAGCCTTGTACCGCCTCCAGCAACTGAGCTTCGCTCAAACCAAACAGCTCGCCGTTCTTGGCAGCGATGGCAGCGTCAGCCAACACAATGCCATTGTTGTCTGCGTCCAGCAGTGGGTGCCCTTTCAGCTCGGCAGCAAAGATTTCTACGCCTTGGTTTTGTTTGAACTCGGCGGTGCCTTCCAGATCCAGGTCGATCTCTGAGCGGTAGGCAAAACCAAAGGTCGTCACTGGCGTGATGTCCCACATCACACCGAAGTTCCAGCCGTAACCGCGGTCGTCACCTTCCACTTCAAACTTGTTGTCGTAGCCCAGGTAACTTGGATCGTTCAAACCCGAGATGGCATCGATCTTGGCTTGCTGCTGCAGATACGCCGCTGAATTTGGATCCAGGCCACTGCCATCCAGCTGCATTTGCGCACCTTGAACGTAGGCTTCCGGCACGAACGGCACGGTATCAAGTTGCTTGGACAGCAAACCGCTGGCAAACACGATGTCGATACCAACACCGATCGACAGAGTGTCGGTCAGCTGGTACGCAAAGGTCGGCTGGATATCAATGGTGGTCAGCTTGGTCTCGTCGGCAAAGCCGCCCACCAGCGCGTTGGAATCGTAATCCGTGTGGGTACCAAATGGCGCGAAGATGCCCAATCCAATAGCGGCTTTGTCATCCAGCGGACGCACGTAGTACATAAAAGGAATGGTCGGGTTCGGGACAAAGTCACCGCCGTCGCCATAGGCGCCCTGTTCGAAGTCACTGGGCACACCCGCGCTGTTTAAACGTTCACCCTCAAAGCTGCCGTTCACGTCGATGTAGGTCACACCCACGCTCAACTCCGGACGCTTCAGACGCGTCATACCGGCGGGGTTGTAAAATACCACCGACGCATCTTCAGCAACGGCCGCACGGCCTGCATAAGCGTTGCCAACACCGCTGGCACTTTGCTCGTTGATCTTGTATCCCGACGCCATGGCCTGACTGGCCAGAGCCACTGCGGTCGCTAATACCGACGCTTGCTTTAACATCTGAGGGTTTTCCTTGCTGGCTGTTATGTTTATTGCGGTGCCGATCGATGACACTGACCGTTTTGCACCTGCTGAGTGGAAAATCGCCGGGAGTATGCCAGCCAAGATTAGGCCAATATGTAACAATTTGTGCCATCTGAGTAACATAAGGAAACAGAGCAGTGATGCAAAGGCACCAATATCGATCGAATAATCGCCTTTGATATACTGCTGCGCTGCCATTGCGTCTGCACACACGGTCCAAACCAACCACAAAGACCTGTGCTGTGTGCCCGTTTAACCCAAGAGAAATCAGCGTGTCATCAGCCAGCCACTATTCATTGCGCCCCATCGCCATTGCCCACACGCCATTTGCGGAAAAGTTTGCCATTCCACGCCAACCGAGCCTGGCGCCGTCGGTCCAAGGCGAACTGGAGCTGCTGCCGCCCTACGACGATGCGCGCGCTGTGGCTGGGTTGGAACAGGTCAGCCACATCTGGTTGACCTTTGTTTTCCATCAGACGCTGACCAACCACGACAAGCCGCATCTGCAAGTGCGCCCACCGCGTCTGGGCGGCAATGAAAAACTGGGCGTGTTTGCGTCGCGCGCAACGCACCGCCCCAACAACTTAGGGCTGAGCGTGGTCGAGTTGCTGGAGGTCCGGCCAGGGCGTTTGCTGGTGGGCGGGCTGGACTTGCTTGATGGTACCCCCATTGTCGATATTCGCCCCTACGTGCCCTATGCCGATCATATTACGACGGCCAAAAACGACATTGCCGCCGCACCGCCACCGCTTATTCGCGTCGACTTTAGCCCGACCGCGGAACAGCAAGCGCAGCAACACGGGGCGCGTTTGGCGCAGCCGCTGCAGCAGGTGATCACCCAGTGCCTGGCACAAGATCCCAAACCCGCTTACCAAAACCCAACGCCAGAGCGCGAGTACGGCGTACAGTTGTGGGACCTAAACGTGGTGTGGCATTACCCCAGCCCAGAGCGCATTTGCGTGCTCAGGCTGGAGCCGGTGAGTAATGAGTGAATGTGTGGCTGAGCGATGACAGCTGCAACCGCTAACGTGGCAGCAGTTTGTAGGTGCGCTGAATAAATGAGTCGAGACCGCGCTCACGAAAACGCGGCTCTTGCTCGATCAGCTCACGGCTTTCCAATACTTCGATATGGTAGTGGCTGCTGTAATGTTGCTGCACTTCTTCATCGCTCAGAGCAAACGGCGGCCCACTCATGCTCGGCTGGTGATAGTCCAAGGTGACCAGCAACTGCGGCGCACAGCCGCTAACCGCACGCAGTTGGCGGGCATAGTCGCGGCGCATGGCCTCTGGCAAGGCCACCAGTGCCGCGCGATCGTAAACCCAATCCACGTGCGCCATTGGCGATAAATCGAAAAAGTCTGCCGCGATTAACGTGACGCCTGGCATGCGATACACCACCGCCTGCTCTTGCTGCTCGCGCTCAACCGGCAGTTGCAGCTCAGTACTGATGGTGTCGGCCAGCTCGGCAATGGCCAGCTCACTTAGCTCGACGCCAATCACCGTCAACCCTTGCTGACGCAGCCACACCACATCCAACGATTTGCCGCACAAAGGCACCAGCACCGTCTGGCCAGGCCGCGCATTCAGTGTTGGCCAGTACTTCAGCAATACTTTGTTCACTTCATCCAGGTGAAAACCGATTTCCTGCTTTTGCCATTTCTCATGCCAAAACTCGGACTGCATGCAAACTCCTGTTCATGCCTTTTAAAAAGGGCACACACGCTAGCGCACTTTAAACGCCAGAGCCAGTGCCCACCACAGCCTGACTTACTGCTCCGACCACACCGCCAGCTCATTACCACTAGGCTCGATAAAATGGAAACGCCGCCCGCCCGGAAAGCTAAAGATCGCCTGGCTGATACGCCCACCGTGCTGCTCGACGCGGGCCAAACAGGCTTCCAGATCTTCGGCTTGAATCACCACCAACACCGCTCCGTTGGCCATGCGACTGGCTTTATCGCTGTGGTAAAAGCCACCTGCGGTGCCGCCGCTGGAAAACGCCAGATACGCCTCGCCGTAGGCTTCAAACTGCCAGCCAAACACTTGCTCAAAAAACGTCTGGGTCGCGCTCAAGTCACGCGCGGGAAATTCTACATAGTTGATCATGCCACTGTCCTTGCTAGTAATAGTCAGCGCTATCACAGCACACAAAGGTTCCTGAAAGAAGGAGGATGGCTACAATGAGGGGCACTGACGTCAGTTTACCGGGCAATGGGCAAAGGGGATGCAGGTGCGGTATTGGGTGGTGATATTGATCACTGGATGCTGGTGGCCGCTGTGCAAAGCAGAGCCGCTGCAACTGGTCACGCTGCAATACCCGCCTTATATCTATGCGCAAAATGGCCAGCCGCAAGGCGTGGCCGTTGACTTGGTGGAACAGGCGTTTGCCGATCTTGGTGTCGCCATCGAAATTCGTATCCTGCCCTGGGCACGCGCCATCAGCCTGATTGAGCACGGCCAGTCCGATGCCATATTCACCGCCTTTAAAACCCCAGAGCGCGAGCGTTTTGCCGACTACAGCCGCGAGGTGCTGTTTACCCAAAGCATCAGCTTGGTGCAGCGTGCTGGCCCGCCGATCGACTGGCGCCAGCAAGGGAAGACGCTATCAGTATGTCGCGTGAATGATGTAAGTTACGGCGCCACCATGGACCAGCTGATGCAGCAGCAACACTTTGCCCAAGTTTACAGCAGCAACAGCGCCTATCAGTGCATGCAAATGCTGCGCAGTGCGCGTGTCGACTTGTGGGTGAATAACGAATACGGCGCCCGGGTATTATTGCAACACGGCAAGCTGCAACACGGCAAGCTGCAACAACGGCTGCACATTCAGCAACCTGCGGTGCAAAGCACCCCCAGCTACATCGCCTTCTCGAAAAAGCGCCAGCTGACCGACATCCGTGACCGTTTTGATCAGGCGTTGGCCGCCATGAAGCGCGACGGACGCTACCAATCATTGGTAGACAAAGCAGCGCGCGCCGCAGGGCAGCAATTAAATGACACCGTGCATTAACAACGGCCCTCAACGCACGGCAGCAAACCGGCAACCCCTTTACTCTCGCTAGGGTCTGTTAACAAAAGCGCGGCTTAATGTGCCGGCACAATGAGCCTACGAAATCGCCCGTACAGGCGCCAAAACCGTCAGCGACTCATGGCAGATACCGGCGCCTCCATGCGACTGTGATGATATTGATTCACGCCGTAGGACAACAAAATCATTAATGCGAATAACAACATAGCTTTCATAGTGGCTTCTCCCTCGTTGGTCAGGGAGAAGCTAACGCGAACCGTCCACTATGAATTGTACAAAATTGATCAATTAAGGCACCTCTGAATAATTCGGTGCCCGCTCTGGATCGCCAGAGGGCCTTGGATCACGAAGCTGGTTTGCCGCTCTAGCCAGCTACAGCAAGGACCAGCAACATAGAACCGAAGTTCTCTGGTGCTCCCCGTAGGGCGCGAGCCGCAGTCCTCCATAACGTCGTTGCCAGTGTTGAAAAGGGCTGGCCATTTCCTGCCACCGACGCCTCATTCTGAAGGCCTGATGCATTCGCGCAGAGCTGTGCAGAATTATTCAGAGGTGCGTTAACGCTGTAGCGCTGCTACATCCGGAAAACGCTGCTGCCAATTGTCGATCAGGGCTTGCTGATCAATATCCCATGGGTGAAACCCGGTGCGGAAAAACTTGGCCAGCCCTTTCATGTTGTCGCGCAGAATGCCGCGCTTGCCCCAGAAGAAGCTCGCCGCTTCTTTCCATTCACGCCAGCTGGGGAAATGACGATCCGCCCACAGCATTTGCGTTTGATACCACGCCAGCCGGGAAAACAAACTCACCATGGCAATGACCATCACTCGCTTGCGCATAAACTCGTTATCGACACAGGTACGGTAGACATCAAAGGCGACCGCCTTGTGTTCGATTTCTTCCACCGCGTGCCAGATCAGCATTTGCCGAATGGTGGGGTCAATCTGCTCAAGCAGATCGGTATTTTTTAACAAAAACTCGGCCAAAGAAGCGGTAAAGTGCTCCATCGCTACCGTCAGTGCCAGCTGCCTTGGAGGGCTGAATTTTTTTAACATTTCAATACGACTTTGCATCGCCGAGGTAATCTTCGACATCGGAAAACCCAGCGACTCAATCGACTCATTAAGAGCTTCATGGGAATGACCATGATGGGCTTCCTGACCGATAAAGCCTTTAATCTGCTGTTTTAATTCTGGGTCGCTGATCTGATCGCGATAGTGGCGCACGGAATGAATAAAAAAGCGCTCGCCATCAGGAAAAAGTGCCGACAGTGCGTAAAAAAACGTACTGACCAATGAGTTGTTATTAAAGGTGTATTTATTTTCTGGTGCTTTGGTATCAAACGCCATGCGGCGTGGCTTAATTTCCGGCTGGTAGTGACCGGAGGAGTGAGTCTTGGTTACGGTGTTGTTTTTATTCATCCGTCCTACTCCTACTCTGAAAGTTGACACCGTCACTATTGCACAGTGTGTTCGCTACCTCCCGGTGATAAGCTTGCAGACAATGGTGAAAAAATAACAACTAGGCACAGCCATGAACACTGCCCTACCCGGCCGCGGTCATTACCGCATCTCGTCGGACTATTTGATTTTATTGGCCGAGCTGGCCTTAGAACACGGTGTGTCGGCCAAACAGTTGCTGCAGGATACTGGGCTGCGTGAAGAGCTGTTGCTGCACCCCGGCATACTGGTGGGACATGACTCCGGTATTCGCTGCGTAGAGAACTTCTGCCAGCTGCTGCCCAAGCCCAGCATAGCGCTGGAATACGGCAAGCGCATGACGCTGTCCAAACACGGCGCTTTGGGCTACGCCGCGCAATACAGCGCCACCATGAGCGATGCCGCGATCAAGGTCATGCGTTACGTTGAAACCCGCGCCCAGGTGTTTACCATTCAGCGCTACGCCGGCGAGGGCCAACGCAAACTGTTTATCGAACCCAGGTTCGACAGCCCCAGCGCCGGACCATTTTTAGTCATTGCTTTTTTGGCCAGCATTGAAACCATTTGCCGCACCTTAATCGGCCAACAGGGCAAACAGGTGCGCACCGAGATTGCGCTGCGCTATGACCTCGATATGCGCCAGCAGCAGGTGCTGCCCAATTGCCAGGTGAGCGGCGGACAGCGCGATAACTGCCTAATCTGGCCAGCCGATGCGCTGCAAGCGCCGCTGCCGTTTTTTGACCCCGCCATGGAGCACATGGCCGAACAAGAACTGGAGCAAGCCCTGCGCGACATGCATGGCCGGCGCAGCTTTAGCGATCGTGCGCGCGACCTAATCGCCGACCACCTGCAACAACCGCTCAGCCAAGAGCAAGTAGCCGCACAGCTGCACGTCTCCGGCGCCACGCTGAATCGCAAACTGAAACAAGAAGGCACCAGCTATCAGCAGCTAAAAGACGACATTCGCCAGCAGCAAGCCCGGCATATGCTGCGTCACAGCGAACTCACCATTGATCAGGTAGCCGAGCAACTGGGCTATTCTGACGCCAGCAACTTTACCAAGGCGTTTAAAACATGGACCGGCATGCCGCCATCGGCCTATCGACAGCACTGATCATTAGCTCAGACTGGCAATCCGGCTAGATTTTCCGTATAAGGCCCACCTGCAGATTTCACGAGTTCACCATGCCTAAAACCAGCCGCTCTCCCCGCCCTAGAACCCGCCGTCCACAAGCCGACGATCGCCTGCATTACCGCGAACTGACCGGCCTGTGGTTACAGTGGCTGCAACGCCCTGAATACATGCCGCTCGATCGTTGGTTGCGCAAGCACAACACCAAAGGCAGCGCCTTGCGCCAGCAGCCGGCATTGGCTCAAGCCATGTTTCAGGCTCAGCGTTACCTGCAACTGGCGTGCGCGCTGGAGCATCAGCAACGTCAGGACAGCGAACTGAGCGACGCGCAGTGGCAACAATGGGACCAGCAGTGGCAACCGTCTCACGTAGAGCAGCTCGACGCCGCACACCTATGGCACTGGGTGCAGCAACGCTGCCAAGAAAACTGGCGCTGGCCCGATGGTTTTCGCCACTATGAGCAGCGCGCTGAAATCTTTCGCCAATTCCGCGATGCCAGCCAACGCCCACTCTCTGCGCAGTGGCTGCTGTGGCACGGCATTCGTCCGAGCTGGTTAAGCGCCTTGCGTCAACGTCAAGAGTACAGCCACTGGAGCGACGCACAGCTCACGCATTGGCTGACACAGCAAAGCGAAGCAGCGCCCTTGTGGCTGCGGGTGAACCCCATCGCCAACAGCGCACAGCTGGATCAGCAAACGATTTACAACGAACTGCTGCAAGAAAAGATTTCCGTGCAACGCCGCGGCGAACACTTGTGCGCCCACGGCGGCCGTGGCATTGGCATTGGCATGACCAACTTGTACAAAGCCGGCGTGATCGAAATTCAAGATCTGGCCAGTCAGCACATTGTCGCCGCCATCAAACCACAAGCGGGTGAGAAAATTTGGGATGCCTGCGCAGGCGCGGGTGGCAAAACCCTGGCCATGGCGAGCCAAATGAACAACAAAGGCGCCATCATTGCCACCGACCTACATGACTACAAACTGGCGGAACTGAAGCGCCGCGCCAAACGCGGCCAACTGCTCAACATTCGCAGCTTCGTTTGGGAAGGCAATGACGTACTCAAATTGCCCAAAGAAATTGCCCGCCAACAAGGCTTCGATAAAGTACTGATCGATGCGCCCTGCTCATCCAGCGGAACCTGGCGACGCAACCCGGATGCACGCTGGCGCTTTAACGAGCATGACAGCCAAGAACTGATTGCTCTGCAGCAACGCCTGCTGCATTTGGCCAGCCAATCCGTGCGCCCAGGTGGTGAGTTGTTCTACGCCACCTGTAGCTGGCAAGTGGAAGAAAACGAGCAACAAATCGCACAGTTCTTGCAGCAAAATGAAGGTTGGCAATTGCTGCAGCAAACCATGCTGGGCGCGCCTGAACACGACGCCGATACCATGTTTGTGGCGCAGTTAAAGCGTTTATAGCTCTGGGCGGTTAAGCGTTAAATCGCTGATCTCTTAAAAGGAAAAGCCGTGGCGACTGCTGCGGCTTTTTTATGGATGTTTTTTAAGTTTCGCTGGTAGTTTTCAAGCCCGACAGCCCTATGCCCTCCTTGAGGGATCTTATCCCTCACGCCGGGCCGGCGAGCGACTGAAAGCGTATATCGAGGCAGTTTCTGCCAGGCCAAAAGTGAGCGAAAGCATCCTCGACAAGCGCAGCTTACGAACGGTAAGTGAGCATTGAGTCGGACTCGCGTACAAAGTACTTTATTCGCGCCAAACCCCATGCCCTCCTTGAGGGATCTTATCCCTCACGCCGGGCCGGCGAACTCCCTGCTTTGCGCTGCGCAGGCCGTGATTCCTTCGTTAACAATGCTGTGGTCGCCGCAACGCCAACAGCCTGCATCCCGGCAGGATGTTGGCTGGTGCTGCCATCCGGGCAGCCCCTGCGGGCACAGTCATTGCCCACTCAGGCGGCCTGCTGAGGCGCGGACAACCTAGGCGCGAGAGCGAGTAATCAGCTAAGACATGGCTGGAGACTCAATGTAAAGGGATGCTGGTTATGCAAGGCTCTTCACCATTTTTGGTGGTCCAGATACACTGATCCTTTATTGGAAGGGTATCTATGGATGGATCAGCTCACTCTGTACAATCGAATTTTGGAGTTATCTCCACCTTGGCACGCAACCTCTGTTGATCTGAAAGACGATGAATCGGAAGTTGTTGTAACGGTTGCATTTGATCAAACACAGGGGGTGGCCTGTCCTGTATGTGGCAATCAATGCACACTGTATGACCAGCGATCACGTCGTTGGCGACATCTCGACACATGTCAATATAAAACCATCGTCGAAGCTTCAGTCCCTCGCGTGAACTGCCCTGAACATGGTGTGTTAACGGTTCAGGTTCCCTGGGCTGATGGCAGCTCACACCACTCAATCAAGTTCGAGAATGAGGTGTTAAAGTGGGCGCAGGAAGTATCGATTCTAGCTATTACCCGGCGATTCAAGACAAGCTGGTCGGTAGTCGATCGAATCATACAAAAAGCAATAAAACGAGGCTTAAGTCGGCGCTGGGAAGTGGATTGTACCCATCTGTCTGTCGACGAGACCTGTATTGGAAAAGGACGCGATTTTATTACCATTCTTTCAAATCGTAATGGTCAAGTTATCGCAATATCTGACGGTCGCAGCGGAAGCAGTTTATTGAACTGCCTGAGCACAATTCCAATTCAGTGCTTGCAAAAAACGCGGACGATCTCGATGGATATGAGCTCAGCACACATCGAAGCGACCAAACGATTTTTTGGTAATAAAGCCAATAAAATGATTTCAATAGATCACTTTCATGTATCCAAAGTACTCACCACTGCCGTTTCAAGCACCCGACTTTCAGAGCTTAAAGAGCAGCCGTCTCTAGATAAACTTCACTCTCATAAAACACGCTACCTGTGGCTAAGGAATCGGCACAACCTCAAAGTGCAACAAAGCAATGAACTCAATCTACAACAGACTTCTATGGTAAAAACAGCTTACGTGTGGATGCTAAAAGAAAAGGCCCGTGATATCTGGACGGGCATTGAGCCTGCAAACCGTCGAAGCTGGGCACAATGGCTCTACTTGGCCCAAAACAGCGGTATTAAAGCACTGGAGTTAGCCGCAGAGACCATAAGAGCTCATCTGAAAGGTATTCTTACTGCAATGAAACATCAGTCATCCAATGCTCGTGCTGAAGCCGTCAACAAAAATGTTAAGAACCTTGCGAGGCTGGCCCATGGCTTTAGAAATCGAGACAGGTACAAGTCGCTGATTATGTTCAGGTACGGACAGCTCGATATGTCAATGACCCACTAGGTACAGTGAAGAGCCTTATACAACCAGTATATTTCTTGAAATAACAAAAAGCTGGGGTAATCCCCCCGAAAAATAACAGCAGCCAAAAGTAGAATTTTCTCGCAACCTAAGCGCAGGAGATTCTGCATGAAAAAATCACGCTACACAGACAGCCAGATCATGGCGATCCTTAAGCAAGCCGAGGCCGGCACACCCGTACCGGAGCTTTGCCGTGAACACGGCATGAGCAGCGCGACATTTTACAAATGGCGAGCCAAATACGGTGGCATGGATGACTCCCTCATGGTACTGACCTTTCCCCCGATTTTAAAACCATGACCTTGATGAGATTTCCAGATAATCTACTCCCAAGGAGATTTCAAAGTCATGAAGAAGCGCTACACCGAAGAACAAATTATCAAAGCCATCAAGCAGCATGAGGCTGGCACCAAAGTGCCGGATATTTGCCGAGAGCTGGGCATATCCGAAGGTACGTTTTACAACTGGCGATCAAAGTATGCCGGTTTGGAAGTCAACGAAGCCAAGCGTATGAAAGAGTTAGAGTCTGAGAACACCAAACTCAAGAAGCTGCTCGCTGAGAAATTACTCGAAGTGGAAGCGATGAAAGATGTACTTTCAAAAAAGTGGTAAAGCCAGCCGACCGCAAACCTGTCACTAGAAGCTGTTTCATAACCTTCAGTCCGATATAATAATCAAAACTATCAGCTTCAACTCCTCCACCATGAAACGTTCAACCTCAGAACTGACCGACCAACAGTGGGCACACATTGAGCCTTGTTTACCCAGCCTGCCTCGTGGCAAAGGGGGTCCCAAACCTATCAGCAATCGAGCCTGTTTCGAGGGCATTTTATGGGTCTTACGTTCAGGTGCGCGCTGGCGTGATCTACCCGAGCGCTATCCTTCACCGAGTACCTGCTGGCGCCGCCTTCAGTACTGGGAAGAGCAAGGTGCATGGCTCAAAGCCTGGCGTAAGTTTCTTCGCATTCTAGATCAACAGTCGCGGTTAAATTGGGAAGAATCGTTTTCTGATGGTAGTTTTGCACCCGCAAAAAAAGGGGCCTCGGTGTTGGAAAAACCAAGCGTGGTAAGGGGTCGAAGTGGATGATAGTCGTCGATGGCGAAGGCATTCCAATCGGGCTGACACTTGGCTCAGCGTCACCGGCGGAGGTCAAGCTGATTGAGGCTTTGTTAAATTTTTCCTATGGCAAGAGCAAGGTGAAGCGTTTGATTTACGATAAAGCGGCAGACTCTGATCCTCTGCGAATGGCGTTAAAGAAACGGGGCGTTGATCTCATTTGTCCACATCGTCGAAACAGGAGAAAAGCGCCGCTGCAAGATGGTAGAAAGCTGAGAAGGTACGACCGTCGCTGGAAAGTAGAGCGCACTTTTGCTTGGCTTGGAAATTATCGGCGATTAGTGGTTCGATGGGAAAGAAAGCTCTCAATGTATCGAGCCTTCTTTCACGCCGCCTGCATGATGATCGTGCTAAAGAAGTTGTGAAACAGCTTCTAGTTACTTGATCGAGACATTCGGCCTGAGTGAACGGCAAGCTTGCCGTCTCTCAGGCATCAGTCGGACTGGCTTTAGATACGATGCCAAAGGTTGTAGCGATGAGGCGCTCAGAGCGCGTTTAAAAGAGCTTGCGGCCCAATACTCCCGTTACGGTTATCTGCTACTTCACGGCTTGCTCAAAGCCGAAGGGATGGTAATTAACAAGAAACGAACGTATCGAGTCTATACCGAAGAAGGGCTTCAGGTACGCACCAAGAAACGTAAGAAGCTCACTCGACCAATGTTAGTGATGGATCTACCTGAACAGGTTAATGAGCGCTGGTCTATGGACTTTGTCGCGGATCAATTAAGCAATGGTCGTCGCTTCCGAGTGCTCAACGTTGTGGACGACTACAGCAGAGAACTGATCGGTCAGCTCACAGAGTTCTCGATTAGCGGTGCCAGAGTTGCTCGATTCCTAGGGCAGCTGATCGAAACACGAGGCAATCCAGATGGAATCACTTGTGACAACGGCACCGAATTCACAAGTAAGGCGATGTTCTTTTGGAGTAAAGAATCTGGCGTCAAACTCAACTTTATCCAACCAGGCAAACCAACACAAAATGCGTTTGTCGAAAGTCTGAACGGAAAGTTCAGAGACAGTTGCTTGAATTTACATTGGTTCCGGAGCATTGAAGAAGCGAGATATGAAATCGATCAATGGCGATACCACTACAACCATGAACGACCACATAGCTCGTTAAATTATTTAACACCGATTGCCTTTGCAGAGAAGGCAGCCTAATGCTGGAATTCTCATTGAAAGATTGGTTCTAACTCAGGGGAAAGGTCAGTACGTATGAAGGAGCTTGAGGAAGAAAACCGACGCCTCAAGAAAATGTACGCCGAAGAGCGCCTCAAAGCTGAGATCATTCAGGAAGCCATGGCAAAAAAGTGGTGAAGCCCCAGGCGCGGCGTATGCTGGCTCAACAATCTGTCGTTGAGCACAAGATCAGCATTCGTCTGGCCTGTCGGATATTCGCCGTGAGCGAAACCTGTTACCGCTATCAGCCCAAACTCAGTGACGAAAACGCTGACATCGCCCACCGACTTATAAAGCTAACTGATGCAGAAAGCGACTGGGGTTTTGGGCTTTGCTTTGACTACTTACGCAACGTCGAGGGGCATCCATGGAACCACAAACGTGTTTATCGGATCTATTGTGAGCAGGCATTGAACTTGCGTATTAAGCCTCGGCGTCGATTAAAACGACAGGTGCCTGAGCCACTGAAGGAGCCCATCAGGCCCAACCAAATTTGGTCAATGGACTTTATGCACGACCAATTAGCGGATGGTCGTCACTATCGGCTATTTAACGTTATCGACGACTATCGGCGTGAAGCACTGTGCACCGAAGCGGATTTTTCGTTGCCAGCCCCCAGGGTTATTCGAGCACTGAATCAGCTACTGGAATGGCGACCGAAACCCGCCGCCATACGCTGTGACAATGGGCCGGAATTTATCAGTACTGAATTTGTTAAGTGGGCCAGGCTGCATGGTATTCGAATTGAATACATTCAACCTGGAAAGCCTCAGCAAAATGCCTATATCGAGCGTCATAACCGCACAATGCGTTACAGCTGGGTCAGCAAGCACCTGTTTGAGTCGATTGAGGAAGTTCAGGAGTATGCAACGAACTGGTTGTGGTTTTACAATCACAAACGGCCACACAAGGCCAATGGAGGCAAGCCACCTTTGATGGCAGCCTAACTTCTACTTTTAGCGTCAGTTAAAAATGGGGGGATTACCCTCACACAAGCTCATAAATCCAACAGCTTCAATTATCTGACTTGTATCTGAACTTTCCGCGCTTTGGTAAGCCGCCTAAGTTGGCAATCGGGTTGGCGATTAACTCCAGCTTTACAGTCAAGAAACGGGCTGTTACGAAGCACACAGTCCGAACTGCACAACTGGTTTTCCTCGCCGATACAGGTCTGCTATCCATGACTCCTTATTAAGACCTGGGATAAATACTGCAGAAACAAAAAAGCCGCGGTCAAACCGCGGCTTTTTTATTGCGTGACATACGCTTAGAAGTCGTACTGTGCCACCACACCGGCACTGCGCGCAGGCACCCAGTGCACGTAATCACCGTACAAGACAAAGCTTGGGGCTGGCGTATACGCGCTGTAATCGTAGGCGTAGGTTTTCGCGCGACGATCAAACAGGTTATTCACGTAGGCTTCGACTTTCCAATCGGTGGCAGCATAGCCAACGCGCAAGTTGGTCAGTGAGTATGCTGGCAACTGGTTACGGTTGTCGTTATCCAAATACACATCACCAGTGTAGGTTTGGGTTACAAAAGCGCGATAGCCAATGCCTTCGTCATACCCCACCCCTGCTGCTGCGGTTTTTTCTGGCGCGTACTGGAAGCGGTTACCAGAGTAATCCGCATTGCCGGTTACAAAGTCGTCGTAACGGGTTTTCGCCAGGCCGGCATTGGCAAATACGCTAAAGCCATTGTTGGCGCGGTAGTTTATATCCAGCTCCAGACCTTTTAACGTCGACGAGCCTGCATTGGTGATGTAGCGGTCATAAATGTTGCTACCAATCACCTGCACTTGCTGATCTTTCCACTTCATGTAGTAGATATTGGCATTGGCGGTTAATTGCTTGTTCAGCCATTGGCTGCGCAACGACAACTCGTGATTAGTCACAAACTCAGGATCGTACTCAACCGTCGACATTTGCGGGTTGATCGGGTTCAGGCTAACGCCGCCCGAACGATAACCGCGCGACAGCACATAGCCAGCGCTCAAATCATCGGTAAATTGATGGCGAATACCGAGCTTGGGCAAAAACACATTGTTGATGTTTTCTTTTTCTGAGGTGTTGTTGCCAGCGGCGGCCAATACATTAAGTACCTTATTCAGGCTGTCGGCTTGCAAATCGTCCGGGTTGACACCACCCAGTGCCATGTAGCTGGAAATCAGCGCCCACTGTGCTTGCGACGCTGGGTCGCCAGCGTCGGCACCGGCTTTAATGGCAGAGAACAATGGATTGGCGCGCGCCCCCAGAGCAATCATATTGTCTTGATTTACATTGACGGCAGACACATCGGCAGAGTTTTTGTTGGTCTCACGCTCTAATCGCGCGCCCAGCAATAACGTGGTGTCTGGCGTCAGGTAGTAATCCAGTTCGGCAAACAATGCGTGGTTGGTCGCTTCTCGTACGGTGCCGCGATCGGTGTACTGAGTTTCCAACACGGTATCGCTGACGCCATTGGCGTAAGGTGGGAAAGGCGCAGCGGAAGTAGCCTGATAAAAACCGGGCAAATACGTATCCAGTGGGTTCGCCAGCAAGAAATCGTAGCCGCGTTTTTCTTCGCTCTGACTGTAGTAATAACCAAAGCTGCTGCGCAGCTGCTCACTGTCAAAGCTCAAACGCAGTTCTTGGTTGAGACTTTTATCTTCTTCAGACTCATCGCGAATGCCCAAGTTGTTGGCACCCGTGTAGCCTGAATTGCTCGGCGCCATGTTGTCGGCATCTTGGCGCTCGGAGCGGTCACGCCATGAATTCGAGGTAACCGACGTCAGTTGCCACTGTGGCGCCAGCTCGGCCTGCAGTTTCAGCGTTTGGTAGTTAAAGCGATTGGTCAGCTGACCATCGACATCACGGAAGGCTTTAAACTCATCGCAGTTAAATACACCTTCGCGGCTGTTATTGGCGCCACAGGCACGGTCGTCGCCTTGGTCTGATTTATCCTGGCCTACAGTCAGCAACGCACTGAAACGTGACGACGGCTGGTACAACAATTTAATGCGACCGTTAATGTGCTCGTCGTGGGCTTCGTCGTCATCGCCGGTGAATTCGTTTTCGATCTGACCGTCGGTGTAAACACGATCCGCGGCGATACGCAGCGCCCACTGATCGCTCAGTGCGCGGTTCAACATAATACTGGAGATTTGCGTATTATCGCTGCCAAAACCCAATCGTACTGAGCCTTCGTGATAAAACACTGGGTCGTTGGTTTTCACCACAATGGTGCCAGCCAAAGCGTTTTTGCCTTGGCTGGTCGATTGCGGGCCTTTGTACACTTCCAGGTTATTAATGTCCCACAGGCCGATGCCCATTTCCAAAATATCGGCATCAAAATACGCGCCGTCCATCACCACACCCGCTGTGTCGGCAGTGGATGTATCTGAGGTTGGGCCACCTTCGGCATTGATGCCACGAATGCTAAAACCACCGCGGCCGTTGTTGCTGGCGTTGGGCGTTAATACCAGCGCATCATTGAGGTTGTAGGTGTTGTTGCTTTCCAGCATCTGATCATCCAGAACACTGACACCCGACGTGGTTTGCTGCAAATTACGTTCAATTTTGCCGCCGGTTACCACCACGGTTTCGAGGTCTTGATCGTTTGCGATGGCAGATTGTGCGCCCATCGTCATGATGGCGAGCGCCAACGGTGTGTAGCTGAATGTCATATCCCTTCCCCAAAATATGAGCGAGTCAATTTTCGGGCTCGGATTTAATCTCATAAATAATACTGATGCAAACTATTTTCATTTACTGCTGGTAATATTCGCAATACCCGCACTAAACAGCCACGCTTCAGTGGGATTTGCGAAACGCCGCTGGCGTCACCTGATAAAACACCTTAAAACGCTGGTTGAAATGACTCTGGCTGGAAAACCCGCAACGCAATGCAATCTCCGCCAGACTCAACTGAGAGTGGCGCAATAGCTCACTGGCGCGCTGCAAGCGGCGCTCGGTCACGTATTGATGCGGTGGCTGGCCAAAACTGGCCTTAAACATACGGGCAAAGTGGTATTCACTGAGCTGCGCTTGGCTGGCCAGCTGCGCCAATGTCAGCGGCTGGTCGAGATGGTGCTCGATGTAGTCCAGCATCAAGCGCTGCGTGTAGGGCGCCAAACCGCCTTTGCTGGCTGGCAATGACAGCGCCTTGCCGGTGTGATCACAGTAGTGTTTGAGCAGGTGCACCAGCAGCATGTCGCTGGCACTGGACAGCGCCAGTTGATCTGCACTGTCGCGCCAGTTCAGCGGTAACAGCACTTGCTGGCACAGCTGGTTCAGCCAGCGATCTTCAAAAAAGGTTAAATCCTGCAATGACAGATGGCGCATGTCTTTGTCGTGAATGCGCTCCGCCAGCGCGCGCAACTGGGCATCGGAAAAGTACAGGTGCATAAATTGAATATCGCCACTGACTTCCCACTGCGAGTCCGCTTCGCTGGGCATCAGGCAAATACGCCCCGGTCCGCCGCCGCTTTGGCTGCGCTGTTTGAACAATCGGCGAATACCCTGGCCACCGGCCAGATAACAACTGAGCGTATGATGCCCAGGGCGCTGGTAGTGAGTGAGATCGGTTTCCTGACGCTGCCACACGGCTGCGCTGGTGCCATTGCTCAGCGATACCTGCTGCTGCAACTCAGCGGCGGTTTGCGACAAACAATCAAATACCCGCAGGGAAAATTCAGTATCAGCCACAGGCACACCTCATAGCTCGGCGGTGTATGCTACCGCTCACCGTGCAATCTCAGCAAATATAATCACGGATTGCACAATAAAACCGCCAGAATCTGCAAAAACCGCAAACATCTGCAAGAGCCGCTCAACTCGCTGTGTCACAGTGCCCAGCCGTAACAGAGGAGACGGATGTGAATCTGGGCTTGTATCTCATCACAGTGCTGATCTGGGGCACCACTTGGATCGCCATCAAACTGCAGCTCGGCGAGGTCGCCGTGCAGGCGTCTATTTTATACCGCTTTGCCCTGGCCGGTGTAGTCATGTTTGCGGTGCTGCTACTGCTGCGACGCTTACAGCCGATGAAAGCCGTCGACCACGGTTTTTGTGTGTTGCAGGGCGCGTGCCTGTTCAGCATCAACTTCTTTTGCATATACAACGCCACCCATTACATCAGCAGCGGTTTAATGTCGGTGATCTTTTCCATGGCGACGGTGATGAACATGGTCAACGCCCGCTTATGGTTTGGCCAAACGCCCAGCGTTAAAAACCTGGCCGGTGCCGCCATCGGATTGACCGGAATCGCCACGCTGTTTTGGCCGCACATTCATTTTCAGGACGGCGGCTCCGAGGCCCTGCTCGGCATCGCCCTGGGCATGACCGGTACCTACTTGTTTTCCAGCGGCAATATGATTTCTGTGCGCCACCAAAAAAATGGCCTGCGCCCACCCACCACCAATGCCTGGAGCATGTTTTACGGCGTGTGCTTAATGAGCGCACTGATTGCTGCCATGGACGTACCACTAACCTTCAGCAGCGAGCCTGCCTATGTTTGGGCGCTGGTGTACCTAGCCATTCCTGGCACAGTGATAGGATTTACCGCCTACTTGATGCTGGTCGGTCGCATTGGCGCGGATCGCGCCGCTTATGCCACGGTGATGTTCCCTGTGGTGGCATTGACGGTCTCGACTCTGTATGAAGGCTATCAGTGGAGCTTGCCAGCAGTGTTGGGGGTTTGCTTAGTCATCAGTGGCAACATTCTTATCTTTGCGCGCTGGCCGGTTAGAAGCAGCAGTGCCAATCAGACCGCTTAAAGCCACTTAAGAAAACGGTTCTTTTATCGCAGCCGCTGCCATGTCGTTTGCTATCACGCGACATGGCGTTGCCGCCCTGCCAAGCCCAGTTTTACCGTACCTGCTCGCCCCACAGCAGGTATTTGTCTCACCGGTTTTACTAGGGGTTGGCCGCTTGATACGCGTCTAAAAATGGTTGGTAGTCGGCGTAGTCGGTGTGTTCCTGCACCTTGCCATCGGTTACCGTCAATATGGTGACAAAAGGCATAGCGCGAGTACGGACAACGGCATCATTTTGCAGTGTTAAATCCCAATCCAATGTCCCTTCAAATACCGCCCGGTCTCCGGCAAAAAACGTTCGCTGCGGATGAAACTGCATGTGGGTGATGCTCGCGTAGCCACTGCGAAAGTTCGCCATCATGGCGCTTTTTCCTTGCTGCAATACTTGGCCAAAGACCATGGTGGCCGTTGGGTCACTGAAGGTGGCCGACTCTGCGACAAAGTCCGCCAGCACATCCCAATCACGAGCAATGTACGCCTGCATATAGCGCTCACCCACCACCTGGGTTTCAGCGGATAAATCGCCGTATGACGGCGGCTGAGACAGTGCTAAATGAGACAGGCACAAACCAAACAGAATCAGCATCATGGCTGGCAATAGTGGAAAAGTCATCGTCACCTCGGCTGTTATGACGGTTTATCGTTGCGGTAAATAATAGCGACCCAAATAGTCGATTAGCCTTTCAATGCCAGCAAAAGCACGGCTTGTACTGGCGAGCTATTTTTCGCCACCATACAGGACTAGTACTGCCTGACTCTGATCGACCTCTCAAAAACGCAACTCCGCACCAACCAGCGCACTGCTGCGTCCATCCATGCTGTGCAGCATCAGCGACCAGGGGCCAATACCGGCTTGCACAGCGCCCGCCAAACCGTCGCTGCCCGCGCCCAGTGCCATTCCCAATCGATAACGACTGAACGGCTTGGCCGCCAGTTCGCGGTAGTCACCGGCCAACTCGTCAAACGCCTGCGCTGTTTGTTGATAACGCTGTAACAAGGTTTGCTGCTGTTGCAGTTGGCTTTGGTACGCCTCACTCAGATTTTGATAACGCGCGTTAATGCGCTCAGCATTGGCCACGACTTGCTGATAACGCTGTAACTGTTGCTGAAAATCATCCAACAAGGCCTGTTGCTGTTGCGTGCGCTGGCGCAGCTCTGTGATGGTCTGCTGGTTACGTTGCAACAACCCAGAAATATCAGAGCACAAGGATTGCAGTTGCTGATAACGGTCAGCCGGCATGACAAACCATAACTCGCCATCAAACTCACGTGGCTGAAAATCGGCTTCAGTGACCAGCCACTCACAAGCAAAAATCGGCGTCGACATCACCATCGCCATCAACAGGCAGAAAGTCCATCTCATTCGCTGCTCCCCGCCAACTCACGCCATTGCTGCAGCTGTTGCAATCGCTCCAATAATTGCTGGTTTTCTCGCTGCACGTCGATGGCTTGCTGCTCAGTCTCGGACAACTGCGCTTGAATGCCGGCGCGACGCTCGGATAACTCGCTATCGCCTTCCGCCAACTGCTGCAATTGCTGGCGTAGCTCACTGCTCTGCTGCGCCAATTCACGCGCTTGCTGTGCCAACTGCTGATTTTGCATTTCCATCTGCTGCGCTTGCTGATTAAGTTGCTGCAGCTGTTGTTGCAGTTGCGAGCGGCGCTGGTCTAGCTGTTGCAAACGCTCTCGGGCGCGATGACGCTGCCACCCCAGTAAGGCCAGCCAGCCGATGCCAAACGACACCACGTACCAGCGAGCTTTGCCAGGCAAACGCCCCGCCAGCCACCACAGCAATAAAAAACCGAGCAATAAATCGCCGTATTCAAGCCACCAAACCCAGTCCATCACGCGGCCTCCTTGTTGTTTTTGCGGGCACGATCCAGAGCGCTGATCACCTTATGCAAAGGCCCAGCTCCCAGGCCCAGTACCAAACCGGTCAACACCAACGCAAGGCCATGCGGTAGCAATTGGGCGGAAAAATACGGGCTGGCTTGCTCAGTCGCTGCATTATTGAGCTGATCAATGGCCGCAAACAGATTCAGATCAAACAGCCACGCCAGAATAATCCCGACCACCACCGACAGAACTTTGGTCACCACCTGTAAATACACACGCCGTACCTGGGCGACGGCCACTGCAGTTACGCCATTGGCCTCACGGCTTAAATACCGCTCCAGTGCTCTCTGTATTTCTTGCTGCCATGCAGCGTCTCTCGGCTGTGCCAGCGTTTGCGCAATGCGAGCTGCGCGCCTCTGCCAAAAGCGATACCAGCCAAACCGCACTTCGCCGTATTCAAACAGCGCCATCACTATTTCCGTCAGCCTCTCGATTAAAAAGGCAAAAAATAACGTCGTGGCAATCAACATTAACGCTTGATGACCGTCATCCATGGCGAGCCTCCTGCGACTCAGGTGTCGCTGGTGATGATATTGAGGTTGCTGCTTGTGAGGACTCTGAAGCTGAGGGCTCTGCTGGCCGCGTTAATACCGGCGCTTGTGCGTGATAAAGATAAGGCCGCTGCGCCAGCATTTGTAGCTCAGCCCAGCAGCGTGGTTGCTGCCAAGTCACCAGCCAACGCTGAACTAGCTGGCATAAATCCGCCCAAGGAAAGCGATTGCCAGGGCAAACGGTATTGGCGCCGAGCAACTCCCGGTGCGGCACCAAATCATCAACGCCGATCATCGCCGGATATAACAATATCCAGGCAGCGATCAAACGTGCGCCGGCCTCCAGCTGTGCATCGCTGGGCTGTAACTGACCATAGCGACCGTCATGGTTGGACCAGGCGTCACTGCCATCGCTGTGAAAATTGCCATGAAAAGCAATGCCCAGGGTGCGATCGTTGTGGCCTTTGGCGTGATTGCCGCGTCGATCCCAGCGACAAAACGCGTGCAGCTGACCGTCGGGCATAACAATGGCGTGATAGCCGGTTAGCCAGCCTTTATTGACCAGAAATTCGTCCACCACAGTGTCAAAACTGGACGCCGAATGCATAGCAGTATGATGAACAACAATGCGTTGCGGATCGCCGCTGCGCCGGTGCACTTTATCCAGCGTCAGCGGTTTAACGCCACCTTGATAGTCCAGCAGTGCTGGCATCGCCTCCGCAGCGGGCGAAGCAGTGAGCAGTTCTGTTTGGTCCGCTGGTGGCGGTAGCAACGCCGAGCGAGCCCGTAAAAAGCGAATCAAAATATGCACCGGCTGACTGCCGCCAGCAATAAACACCCCGCTCAGCAAGGTATCCAACCACTGCTGAATGGCGACCCACCAAGCGCCTGTGGCTACTACATCGGCCATCGGCGCAACGCTCACGCCGCGCATCAGCGCGAGTAAATGCAAATCCATCACCGCAGCGATGATAATGCCCAATGCCAATGGCGCCAGTCGCACAAACAAACGCACTTTGGCGCGATTTAAACTGGGCTGTACGTTATCAATCACCGGCACAGACGCGTAACGCTCAAAGTCGTCACTGGCGTTCTGGCTGTCGTTTGAGTGCGGCGATTGCTGCACATCGTGCAACGCTTGCTCAACAGCATCGAGCTCAACCTGCTGCAGGTAGGTTTCGGCTTGCTGTTGATCCAGGCGCTTTTGTACGTGCTTGAGGTATTCCGTCACACGCTCGACCACCAACGCGCCGCCAGCGGCGATGGTGAGGGCATTGATTACGAGTTCCGGGCTGGCCATAACGTCGTCCCTGAGGTTTATGATTTAGCCTATCCCATATTTACCACTCGGCAAGGACACAACTTGCCGCAGCGCCCTATCAGCCTCTATGCTTCGCCGCACATTCATCGCTAACGAGGCTGTTTACATGAGTCGCCATCTAGATATCGCTCCGGGTTTGTATGAAGCCAAAGACGATGCCACCGAGGGGTTTGTGTTTAACCAAACCATGCTGCGCATTAAAGATCCCAGTGCATCATTGGACTTTTACACCCGCGTAATGGGCATGACACTGGTGCGGACGCTGGAATTTCCCGAAATGCGCTTTACCTTGTTCTTTTTGGCCGCCATCGACCGTGAGCAGCTGGACCAGTGGTCCACCGACAGCGCCGAGCGAACGGTGCAAACCTTCAGCCGTCCGGCTATGTTAGAGCTGACCTATAACTGGGGCAGCGAGGATGACGATGCAGTGCAGTACCATAATGGCAACAGCGAGCCGCGTGGTTTTGGCCACATTGGTTTTGCAGTACCGGATTTAACCGCTGCGTGCCAGCGCTTTGATGACCTGCAAGTGACTTTTGCTAAGCGCCCAGAAGATGGAAAAATGAACGATATTGCTTTTATTCAAGACCCGGACGGCTATTGGATCGAAATTTTTGAACCCGCCCGCCTGCCAGCAGGGTTGAAAGATCATCTGGCTCAGTAAAATGACCCTGTTTTTATAATTCAGACACGACAGAGACGGTAGTTCCCTCGCGGTAAAGAATTGCGAGCGGCGATTAAATCGACATTTCTTTGGGTTTAATCGCCGCAAAGGCATTATTTTAGCAGTGGGTTACGAGCAATAGGCTTAGCTCACCACCAAGGCTGCAGACCGTAATTCGCCAGGATTTTTTGCAGCGAGCCATCGGCTTTCATCGCCGGTAATGCGGCATTGGCCATATCGATAAAGCCCTGCGTTTTGTCACTATTGGGAGAACATGCCATGTAAATCGGAAACGCCTCACTAAAAGAACCGGCCATTTGAAGTTGATCTGACACACCCATTTGCTGCGCCTTTGCAGCCAGTACCAATTTGTTCTCCAAGAGCGTATCAATCCGCCCAGCCGTTAACTTTTGGATGTTCTTGTCCAGTGCGCCATCCCCTGTCATAAAGAAGAAGGCTTTGCCTTTGTTCTGTTCAGCAAAGGCGTCGTATTCTTCCCCGTAGGCATAACCACTGATCATCCCCACCTTACGTTGCAATAGCGTTTTCATATCGCCGTTGTAACGCCAATCATCACCTGAACGCACAAAGAAAAAAGCATGATCAACCCCCAAGGTTGTTCGGGAAAGACAAAGTCTGGTGCATCCTCGACATAAGCCCCGACCACGCAGTCAATGCGACCCGCGCGAACTTCACTTAAGGCTCTCTCCCAAGGCATAAGGCGGTAGTCGATGGTAATGCCCTGCGGTTCAAAAATGGCTTTGGCGATCTCGATCATAAACCCTGGTTTATCGGCCTGTGGGTCTCCATTCATTGGATACCAGGTGTCGGAGCGAATACTGAGCGTCTGTGCTGCGGCCACGATTGGCAACAGCAGCATTAGCATCACACTAGAACGTAACATCATAACGATGCCCTCTTTGGCCGATATTCCTTTGCAGACTAGTTGATGTGCTTGCAACGCTGTGTATTGCCCGGCTGACATGCGAATCTGATATGGTAGGCGCCTTTTCATATAACGTTACCTTAGTATCGCCATGCTCAGTTTCTTTGAATCCTTGATTAACCCTTTCCCGCCCAGCCAACCCGATAAGCCACCGAAGGGTTTGCTGGCCTTTTGCCTGCACTACACCCGTGGTCTGCGCAAACCGCTGCTGATCATGTCGCTGCTAACGGCTGCACTGGCCATTCTGGAAGTGTATTTGGTGCACTTCATGGGCAATTTGGTTGACTGGTTGGTCAACCATGATCCCGCCACCTTGTTACATGATGAGCAAACCACGCTGTGGGTTATGGGAGCGTTGTTGTTGATCGGCATGCCAGCGCTGGTTTTCCTGCACGCTGGCCTAGTGCATCAGGCCTTGCTCGGCAATTATCCAATGAAAATACGTTGGCTGGCACATCGCTACCTACTGCGCCAGAGCATGAGTTTTTATCAGGACGATTTTGCCGGTCGTCTGGCCACCAAGGTGATGCAAACCTCGTTAGCAGTGCGCGAAAGTGTGATGAAGCTGCTCGATGTGATGGTCTATGTCGGCGTGTATTTTATCAGCGTGATTGCCATCATTGCCGCCGCCGACCCCAGGCTGGTGTTGCCGCTTTTGGTGTGGCTGGTCGGCTACATTGGCGTGCAGCTGTATTTTATTCCGCGCTTAAAACAGGTAGCGACGGAGCAAGCCGATGCCCGTTCGGTGATGACTGGCCGTATTGTCGACAGCTACACCAACATTCAAACCGTAAAATTATTTGCTCACACCCAGCGCGAAGCCGATTACGCCCAGGACAGCATGCAAGGTTTTATGAACACCGTATATCGGCAAATGCGCCTGGCCACCGGCTTTAATGTCGCGGTCAACGTGCTCAATTATTGGCTGACCTTCAGCATTGCCGGGATGTCGATCTGGCTGTGGAGCGACTCACTGATCAGCGTGGGCGCCATTGCCGTGGCCATCAGTTTGGCGCTGCGCATCAATGGCATGTCGCAGTGGATTATGTGGGAAGTGGGCAACTTATTTGAAAACCTGGGTACCGTCACCGACGGCATGAATACACTCTCCAAGCCGGTCGATATTGAAGACAAAGCACAAGCCCCAGAACTCAGCGTACCCCGCGGTGAGATTGCCCTGCAGCAAGTGGGTTTTCATTACCAAGGCAAAAATCAGCGTCCAAAACAGGTATTCGAGCAGTTGGATCTGACCATCAAAGCCGGTGAAAAAGTCGGCTTAGTTGGCCGATCGGGAGCCGGCAAGTCAACGCTGGTGAATTTATTATTGCGATTTTACGACGTGCAGTCTGGCCAGATTCTGATCGATGGTCAGGATATTCGTGACGTCAGCCAGGAAAGCTTGCGCCAACACATTGGCATGGTGACTCAAGATACCTCGCTGCTGCATCGCAGCATTCGTGACAACATTCTGTACGGTCGTCCAGACGCCAGTGAAGCCGATTTGCAACGCGCCATTGAGCAAGCAGAAGCACAAAGCTTTATTAACGAACTGACCGATCCAGACGGCAACAGCGGCCTAGATGCGCAAGTAGGCGAGCGCGGCGTGAAGCTATCCGGCGGTCAGCGCCAGCGTATTGCCATTGCTCGAGTGCTGTTAAAAGACGCACCCATTTTGATTTTGGATGAAGCCACCTCAGCGTTGGACTCAGAAGTCGAAGCCGCCATCCAAGCCAGCTTGTATCAATTAATGGAAAATAAAACCGTGATTGCCATCGCTCACCGGTTGTCCACCATTGCCGCCATGGATCGTCTGATTGTTATGGACGAAGGTCGCATCGTTGAGCAAGGTACCCATCAGCAACTACTGCAAGCCAATGGTATTTATGCACAGCTTTGGGCGCATCAAACCGGCGGATTTTTAGGAGAAGCATAATGACCATTGAGATTCGCGTCGCCGATTACCAAAACCCAGAACACCAAACCATCATTGGTGAGCTGATGAATCATTACGCCAGCGACCCAATGGGCGGCGGTGAAGCCTTACCTGCAGAGGTCATCAACAATGTGGCCGCCGGGCTGGGCCAGGTAGCCAACGCCTTTACCGTACTGGCCTTCGATAAGGGCCAACCGGTTGGTTTGGTGAACTGTTTGCAGGGATTTTCTACGTTTAAATGCCAGCCATTGCTGAATATTCACGATGTGATTGTCGACAGTCGTTGTCGCGGCAAAGGCGTTTGTCAAGCGATGCTGAGCGAAGTGGAAGCCATCGCCCGCCAGCGCGGTTGCTGCAAAATCACCCTAGAAGTGCTGCAAGGCAACCACGCCGCGCGCAAGGCGTACGCGAGTTTTGGTTTTGGCAATTATGAGTTGGACCCGGCCATGGGCATTGCTGAATTCTGGCAAAAAACCCTATAAATGGACAAGGTTGTGCGCATTTGGCGAGCCTGATGCCACAACCTTTGAGCTCAACCAGCATATTCGACTAAACCGTTTGATATGCACGGCCGGTATGCCCCGCTACAGTTGCTCGCAGAATTATATTTTCAGAGCATTCTCTTGTTTGAGTTTGCTCTCTGGCCTTTGTGCTTGATGTCACTGTGCTGATTTCCACTGCATTACTTCCACTGCTTACCTTCACTCCAGCCAACAGTGCGGCTGCCAACCATCGACAGCAAAGCCGTCAACAATACCACTCGTCAATCGTCGAAATAGCTTCGCAACCGGTGTCGATTAAAGAGACTGATGTACCGTATTTATCCTTTATCGATCTAGGGTTTTTATTCGAGTCGCCCCTATTCTACTCGTCAAAAAAAGTCGACAGCTGCCGCTGTGTGACACATAATCACGCCCAGCGTCACCCACCGCATTGCTCAATTTAAAGTTACTAAAATCTCCGCTATTTCAAGGGCTAAAGGTGACAGCTCTCAGCAATGAGACGTCACTCCACTCATTCGCCAGACCCAAGTCTCATTTTTGAAATGTCTTTTATGACAGCCCTGCTTTTCACTGGCTCCTCTCCATCCGCTGGCGTATTTTCGCGCACTTAACTCCGCTTGAAGATTATGGTTACCAGTGCGTCACTGGCTGCGCGCGGCAACTGGCTACTTGGCCGGTTCTTGTTGTTCGTCATCTTCCACGGAGACCAGAACAAAAAAGGAGCTGAAGATGCAGTGGTTAACCTTGATGATGCTGTCCATTGCCCTGATTGGGTGTGGCGGCGGTGGTTCGGGCGACGGTGGCCGCACCACAACGGACACCCCAGTAACTGACAATGCCGAAACACCGGATACAGAAACGCCAGACAAAAGCACGCCTGGCGATGGTTCTGGTAATGACTCGGGCGATGACAACTCCGGTAATGACAACTCCGGCAATGACAACTCCGGCAATGACAACTCCGGCAATGACAACTCCGGCGATGACAACTCGGGTAATGACAACTCCGGCGATGACAACTCGGGTAATGACAACTCCGGCGATGACAACTCTGGCGATGACAACTCTGGCGATGACAACTCGGGCGATGACAACTCAGGCGATGACAACTCGGGCGATGACAACTCGGGCGATGACAACTCGGGCGATGACAACTCGGGCGATGACAACTCGGGCGATGACAACTCGGGCGATGACAACTCGGGGGATGACAACTCAGAGCAAGTCAGCCAGTTAAGTTACAGCGACGCATTTCAATTTCTAAACCAAGCCACCTTTGGTGCAACACCAAGCTCTGTGGCCGAGCTGCAACGCTTGGGTACCGACGCTTGGTTAAATCAACAAATCGCCGGCCAACCTGATTACATCAGCCCGCATATGGAAACGCTAAAATGGCGCATGTGCCTGTACGAAGTCACCGATCACCCAGGCGACCAAGACCTTGGCACACCGAGTGTGGACAATCCAACCAGGGCCATTCGCGAAACCCCCAAAGACAAACACGCTCGCCACCAAGCCTGGTGGAACGCCATTCTGCGCAGCGACGATCAGTTGCGTCATCGTATGGCGCTGGCGTTGAGTGAAATCCTGGTGGTGTCCGATCGAGGCAACGAAACACTTGATCGACAGCAGACCGGCCTGGCTCACTACTACGACACCCTGCTCAAGCATGCTTTGGGCAATTACCGCGACCTGCTGGAAGATGTCACCTTGCACCCCGCCATGGGTACGTATTTGTCCCATGCTCGCAATGCCAAGGCTGATCCGAGCAAAAATACCCGCCCGGACGAGAACTACGCGCGCGAGGTCATGCAACTGTTTACCATTGGCCTGTACGAGATGAATCTCGACGGCAGCTATAAACGCAGCAATGGCGAGCTGATTCCGACCTATACGCAAACCGACATCGAAGAGCTGGCGCGTGTCTTTACCGGCTGGATTTACGACTTCAGACCCAATGGTTTCCTCAAATGGTGGGTGTCGCGTTACGGTGGCTATCAAGGCCAGGACGTCCGCCTGCCAATGGCTGCCTTTGAGGAAGAACACGACACCGATGCGAAAACGCTATTGGGCGGCAGCGTCAACTTACCGGCCGGCAATACCGCCCAACAAGATTTGGACATGGCGTTGGATGCGCTGTTTCAGCATCCCAATGTGGCGCCGTTTATCAGTCGTCAGCTGATTCAACGCTTGGTTAGCTCCAACCCAAGCCCAGCTTATATTCAGCGCGTAGCCTCTGTGTTTGAAAACAATGGCCAAGGTGAACGCGGTGATTTGGCGGCCGTTGCCAAAGCCATTGTGACCGACCCAGAAGCCATGGCAGCCAGCGACAGCAAACTGACTCAGCCGATGCTGCGTTTGGCACGTTTGTGGCGTATTTTCCCGCTGACCGCGCCCGAGCGTGAAGGCTGGGTGTGGAACGTCTGGCAACCCGACAACCGTGATGTGTATTGCGGCCAACCTGGCTACGAGTATTTTGAGATTCACCCGCGTCTTCGCCTTGCAGGCCTGCAATTCGATATTGGCCAGGCGATTTTGCGTGCATCGTCGGTGTTTAACTTTTATACCCCAGACGATCGCCCAACTGGTCCGGTTAGCGACGCCAAGATGGTGGCGCCAGAGTTTGCATTGATGGGCGCCAATCAGTATCTAGCAATGCAGAACTACTTTGATCGCATGCTGTACTTGACCACAGTGCCGAACGCCGAGCGCCAGCCGCACCGAAGACACCTAGCGTATATGAACATTGAACATATCGTGCAGGTGGCCAACGACACTCGCGCACTGCTGGACAGTATCGATTTGCATTTACTGGGTGGCACCATGTCCACCGAGCTGCGCGGCATTGTTGAAGACTACATCAACAGCCAAAACTACCACGACGACCTGCGCGGACAGCGTTTAAAAACCCAAGACGCACTGTCACTGGTGGTGGCATCGCCTGAATTTATGCTGGAGGGCAAATAATGAAACGCCGTGATTTTATTCAACGCCTGGTGGCGTTATCAGGCACCAGTACATTGTTGGGCGCTGGCACCTCGCTGGCGATGATGGAAAAAGCCTTCGCCGCCAGCAGCACACAATTTAATGACCACAAAAGTTTGGTGTGTGTATTCCTGCACGGCGGTAACGATTGCAGCAATATGATCGTTCCGACCGACAATGCTGGCTATGCCGATTATCAAACCCACCGCAGTGGCATCGCCATTGGTCAGCAATCGCTGCATGCCCTCAACGGCACCGAGTATGGCTTTCATCCAGCGATGGGTAACCTAGCCGCACGTTTTAACAGCGGTCAGCTGGCGGTGGTGAACTCAGTCGGCGCACTGGTCGAGCCTGCCACCAAAACACAAATACAAAACCATCAGGTGGCCTTGCCAGCGAGTTTGTTTGCCCACAACCACCAACAACATTTTTGGCACACCTTAGGCCCGATTGAAGTCACCGGTGATGCCACCGGTTGGGGCGGACGCATGGCGGATTTATTTGCCTCGTCGCAGCCTACAGTGCCCGCCTCGTTATTAGTTGCCGACGGTGCGCCGTGGCTGAACGGCCAAAGCACCTCGCCGTATGCTACCGGTTTGGATGGCATCAATCGCCTGAACTATCAGCACGCCAACAACGACCGCCGCGCAGCCTTGCAACGCTTGCTCAGCAGCGGCGACCAGTCGGTGATGGGGCGCCAGTTGCAACACAGCATCAACCAAACGGTGGGCACCACCGATCAACTGGCCACCGCCTTCAGTCAATCTGCACAGCCAGGCTTTCAAGCCAGCAATGACTTTGAGCGCAAACTGCGCACCGCCGCACAAGGCATCTTGGCGCGCCAGCAACTGGGCGCCAAGCGTCAGCTATTTATGATCACCTTGGGTGGCTTTGATACGCACGGCAATCAGTTGGAAGCACAAAATGGCCTGCTCAGCTTGCTCAATGGCGGCTTAGAAAAGTTCCAGGCAGAAATGGACGCACAAGGGCTGGCCGACAGCGTTACCCTATTTACCGCCAGTGACTTTGGTCGCACCATGACGGTCAACGGCAATGGCACCGACCACGCTTGGGCTAGCCAATGCCTGGTGATGGGCGGAGCGGTTAACGGCGGGCAATTCCATGGTACTATGCACGACACCACGCCCGGTGGCAGTGCAGATGCCACCAAAAGTGGAACCGGTCGCTTTATACCTAATTATTCTGTCGACCAATATGCGGCAACGCTGGCGCAGTGGATGGGTCTGAGCGCCAGCGAATGCCTGGATGTATTCCCGCATTTGGTGAACTTTAATGAAAAAAACCTGGCCTTTATTTAATCGCCTGGTCACGTTGTCCGCCGCTGCCGTGGGGCTAGTCGCCTGCGGTGGCGGCAGCAGCAGTAGCGGCAGTGCCGAGGCAACAGCGCCGAGCCACAGTAGCGAGTCGTTAACCGTGAATACTTACTACGCCGCCAGCGGTGCGGCCACGGTTGATGTTGAGTTTCGCAGCAGCGAAACGGTCAGCTCTGCCGTATTGATGATCGAATCCCTGCCAGCCAGTACGCCGATTATCAGCCAACCTTTGGCTCTCGACTGTGGCCAAGACTGCAGCGCCAACTGGCGTGGCCTGGTGGAAGCCGCCGGTGAGCTGCGCGTGCGCGTCGATTTTCAAAACCAAGACAATCAAGCTTTGAATGTGCTGCAAGACACCCAACTGGAAGTGGGCGAATGTTTGCGCAATAGCACCTTTTACCAGCACCATGTGCAGCCGGAGCTGCAACAGCATTGCATTAGCTGTCACGGTTTGGGCGCGCAAGGCGTTTTCGACCCGCGCTGGGAATGGTCGCAATTCTCCACCTTGATCGATGAGTACGGCGACTTTCTGCACGAGTTTCCGTCGCAAAACATCACCTATACCCAGCTCGGCGAAGTCAAACGCCACCCGCACGAAGCCCTGCCAGAAGATCAGCCTGCCTATCAGGCACTGGTTCATTTGGTGCTGCGCCAGCAAAGCGATTTTGATTGCAACAACGGCTAGCACTGGTCAAAAAACAGCCACACATTGATTGCGACTACTCTGTCAATCTGTATAATCGCCGCTCCCGAATGGACAGCTGTGTAGCGCGATTTCTTCCTATACTCTGCTCCGCCACCACCGTCATGGCGCCGCGCCAATTCCAAGCCACCCAGCTTGGTTGCTGAGCCAACGCCCGCGTGGTCATTCAAATCCGACTTTCATTCATTTGTCAGCCAGTGCTGCTGTAATGCGCTTGAGCCGACTACACAATAGGAACCTTTATGCTTGCACGATTACGCCAGGAGTGGTTCTCCAACGTTCGTGGTGACCTGTTATCCGGTACCGTGGTGGCCCTGGCACTGATTCCAGAAGCCATTGCATTTTCCATCATTGCTGGCGTTGATCCGAAAGTCGGCTTGTATGCATCCTTTTGTATTGCCGTCATTATTGCCTTTGTCGGCGGTCGCCCGGGCATGATTTCTGCCGCCACCGGCGCCATGGCGCTATTGATGGTGACCTTGGTAAAAGAGCATGGTTTGCAATATTTGCTCGCCGCCACCTTGCTCACCGGGGTGCTGCAAATAGGCGCCGGCTATTTAAAGCTCGGCAATTTAATGCGTTTTGTCTCGCGTTCGGTGGTCACCGGTTTTGTCAACGCTCTGGCGATTTTGATCTTTATGGCGCAATTGCCTGAGCTCACCAACGTGACCTGGCACGTGTATGCTATGACGGCAGCCGGTTTGGGCATCATTTACCTGTTTCCCTATGTGCCGAAAATTGGCGGTATGTTGCCATCGCCACTGGTGTGTATTTTGACTCTGACGGCGGTTTCCATGGCACTGGGCTTGGATATTCGCACCGTGAGCGACATGGGTGAATTGCCTGATACCCTGCCCATTTTCTTATGGCCAGAGGTGCCGCTGACGCTGGAAACTCTGTGGATCATCCTGCCTTACTCCATTTCACTGGCGGCGGTTGGCCTGCTGGAGTCGATGATGACGGCCACCATCGTGGACGAACTGACCGACACCGACAGCGATAAAAACCAAGAGTGTAAGGGCCAAGGCATTGCCAATATTGGCGCTGGCCTAATGGGCGGCATGGCGGGCTGCGCCATGATCGGCCAATCGATTATTAACGTGAAATCCGGCGGCCGCGGTCGCTTGTCTGCCTTTACCGCCGGTTTATTGCTGCTGATTATGGTGGTGTTTTTGTCCGACTGGGTCGGTCAGATTCCTATGGCGGCATTGGTGGCGGTGATGATCATGGTGTCCATTGGTACCTTCTCTTGGGAGTCGGTGCGTAATCTGAAAGAACACCCGCTGTCGACCAACATCGTGATGCTGGCAACGGTGTCTGTGGTGGTGGCCACCCACAACCTAGCACTGGGCGTATTTACCGGCGTTTTGCTGGCAGCGCTGTTTTTCGCCAACAAAATTGGTCGCTTTATGGTGGTTAAAAGCGAGCAGCCAAGCAGCGATGAGCGCCACTACGCCGTGATTGGCCAGGTCTTTTTCGCCTCCTCTGAAGCTTTTATGAAATCCTTTGATTTCCGCGAAGCAGCCAGTAAAGTCACTATTGATTTGACGCAAGCGCATTTCTGGGACATTACGGCAGTATCAGCACTGGATAAAGTGGTCATCAAATTCCGCCGTGAAGGCGCGGAGGTGGAGCTGGTTGGCATGAATGAAGCCACCTCCACCATTGTTGATCGCTTTGGTGTTCACAACGACCCCGCCGAGGTCGAAAAACTCATGGGCGGCCACTAACGGCAGCAACGGCCAGCCAAACATCTTGTTTGGTTGGCCGGTTTCACACAGACCACTGCCTGGCGCCCGATAAGGAGAATCGCATGAATCATATTGTTGCCTGCATCGACGGCTCCAGCGTCTCACCTCAGGTTTGCCAGGCCGCCGCTTGGGTGAGCCAACGCCTGCAGGCACCGCTGCGTTTACTGCATGTGCTAGAGCGCGACAGCAGCCATCAGGACAACCTCTCCGGCAGTATTGGCCTAGGCGCCCGTGAGCACTTGCTGCGCCAGCTAACCGAACTGGATGAACAGCGGGCCCGCCTGGCACTGGAACACGGCAAACACATCCTGGAAGACGCGCATACGTTGGCCAAACAGCATGGCGCGGACACCATCGAAACACTGCAGCGCCACGGCACCGTGGTAGAAACGCTGTTAGAGCAGCAAGAAGACACTCGAGTACTGGTGATGGGCCGCCAAGGCGAAGCCCACGCGAGCCTCGACCATGCCCTTGGGTCGCACTTGGAGGCAGTAGTGCGTGGCTGTGAGCGCCCGTTGTTGGTTACCGTTGGCGATTTCAGTGCACCGAAACGCTTTATGGTCGCCTTTGATGGCAGCGATACTGCACAAAAAGCACTGGACGCCTATTCACAAAGCCCGCTGCTACAAGGCCTGCCCTGCCACTTGGTGATGGTCGGCCACGATGACGACGCACACCAGCAATTATTAGACAAGGCCGCAGCACAGCTGCAAAGCCATGGCTTTGAGGTCACGGTTGCGAAGTTACAAGGCGAGGTTCAGCCGGCATTGTCTCAATACCAGCAAGATCACAACATCGACTTAATGGTGATGGGAGCGTATGGCCACTCCCGTATTCGCCAGTTTTTTGTCGGCAGCCATACGCGCAAAATGGTCAGCCAGAGTGATGTGCCACTATTGTTATTGCGTTAGTTGTTATTGCGTTAGTTCTTAGCCCCTTCAGGCAGAACCAAACCGCCCAGTGTTTGCAGCAATGGGCGGTTTTTTTTAGTTTTGTTAAATGGTAATGCAGCAGCGCTAGGACTCTTTTACCCAGACAGCAGAAAACAGCCGCCACTTACCCAGCACGGGGCTTGAAACAATAGACCTCTGCGGGTATGGCGAAGAGATAAAGCGCAACAAACCTCTCATCACTTGCCATGGAGACAGAAATGAAAATTATTCGGGCGAAAGAATTTGTAGCCGAGCGTGCTTGGGGTGCTCTCGATATCGCCAATATGAATGGCATCACTACCCGCCTTCACTGGACCGATAAACCTTACCAATGGCACACCAATGATGGCGAAGAAGTGTTCGTCGTCTTGGATGGCATTGTCGAAATGTTCTATCGCCAAGATGGTGTAGAGTTATCCACAATACTGGAAGCCGGTGACATATTCTTTGCCTCAATAGGCACAGAACATGTGGCACACCCGAAAGTTGCTTCGAGAATTCTGGTGGTTGAAAAAGAGGGCAGCGTATAACGAACAATCAGCTGATCGTGGTTATATACCATTTCAAGCTGGATCACCAGATTACGTCGGGGAATTGGAATATTCCAGCAGCGCAGGACGAGGCTGTGACTACAATTACGTTGATAAACTATCAGAAGACAGAAAATCATTTATTGACAGCGAAAACAGATCACTTCTTTTAAACATGCAGAAAGTAGATCTGGAAGGCCGACACCCCAACTGCGGCAGCTCATGGGATGGAAAATACATGAATCACTTCTTTGGCTTCGACAAAGAGATATACTTTGAGCACAGAACCCGAGGCAGCAGGGGTGTATTTAAAATCAAAAATAGCAAAATCCATGAGATCTGTAGCGTAAAGAAGAGCCATGATACGATTGTGAAAAGTGTCGGCACTCCTAGCAAGTAAAGCCCAAAAAAACGACTTCACCACATTCATACATCAAGAGAGAAGCATGATCAAGTGCATCATATTCGACTGCGACGGAACATTGGTAGACAGCGAGTACCTCTGCAACCTCGCCTTGGAAATCAAGCTCAGAGAATATGGCATTGACGCATCAGCCGAAGAGATGATGAAGCAGTTCCGTGGAGGAAAGTTAGCCAACATCCTCGAGATACTTGAATCAGATCATCAAATAGAACTCAGAGACGATTTTATTCCTTCCTACAGATCGCTCGTCGACGAATTATTCGAGCAGCAGCTACAGCCCTGTAAAGGAGTTCAGGAGATGCTGCGCGAAATTGAATTACCCAAATGCGTAGCTTCAAGCGGCCCCCTAGAAGCTGTTTCACAACTTCTTTAGCACGATCATCATGCAGGCGGCGTGAAAGAAGGCTCGATACATTGAGAGCTTTCTTTCCCATCGAACCACTAATCGCCGATAATTTCCAAGCCAAGCAAAAGTGCGCTCTACTTTCCAGCGACGGTCGTACCTTCTCAGCTTTCTACCATCTTGCAGCGGCGCTTTTCTCCTGTTTCGACGATGTGGACAAATGAGATCAACGCCCCGTTTCTTTAACGCCATTCGCAGAGGATCAGAGTCTGCCGCTTTATCGTAAATCAAACGCTTCACCTTGCTCTTGCCATAGGAAACATTTAACAAAGCCTCAATCAGATTGACCTCCGCCGGTGACGCTGAGCCAAGTGTCAGCCCGATTGGAATGCCTTCGCCATCGACGACTATCATCCACTTCGACCCCTTACCACGCTTGGTTTTTCCAACACCGAGGCCCCTTTTTTTGCGGGTGCAAAACTACCATCAGAAAACGATTCTTCCCAATTTAACCGCGACTGTTGATCTAGAATGCGAAGAAACTTACGCCAGGCTTTGAGCCATGCACCTTGCTCTTCCCAGTACTGAAGGCGGCGCCAGCAGGTACTCGGTGAAGGATAGCGCTCGGGTAGATCACGCCAGCGCGCACCTGAACGTAAGACCCATAAAATGCCCTCGAAACAGGCTCGATTGCTGATAGGTTTGGGACCCCCTTTGCCACGAGGCAGGCTGGGTAAACAAGGCTCAATGTGTGCCCACTGTTGGTCGGTCAGTTCTGAGGTTGAACGTTTCATGGTGGAGGAGTTGAAGCTGATAGTTTTGATTATTATATCGGACTGAAGGTTATGAAACAGCTTCTACACAAAATTGATCGGGCCTTATCCACCACAGGGTTGTCGAATCACTTTAACGGCAATATTTTCAGCTCTTATGTTATAGGCTCATGGAAACCTGACCCGGGTATATTCCTTCATGCAGCGCAGAAAATGGGCTTTAAGCCTCATGAATGCGCTGTAGTAGAGGATAGCCATGTTGGTATTGCAGCAGCGAAATCGGCAGGCATGTTGTCAGTGCTGTACGATCCAGATGGGATACATGAGTCAATCGAGAGTGCACGTAAGATTCGTCATATGAGGCAGCTAAAGAGTGCCATCATTTAACAAATCTTGGCACAATCTGATTTTCCCACATGCCCAGCCACTGTTCCTTAAAACAGATTCATCATAGTGCCACAACAGTAGATATGGTTTTTCATATCAGAGGTAGAACTCTATGCCAGTCATCATTCTTAATGGTGCGTCCAGCTCAGGAAAATCTTCCATCGCAAAACAGCTTCAGGCGTTACTGCCCGAATATTACCTACACCTAGGCATCGACACCTTTATCGCCATGATGCCTGAAAAAAGTAATCAGTTAACGGTGGCCGACCAAAAGGCAGATGGCTTTTATTTCAGAACAGTGCAGCAAGATGGCGATGCTCTACAGCGCATTGACAGTGGAAGTTACGGCAAGCAAATTAACCAGGCCTATCACGAAAGCGTTCAGCAGTTAGCGCACAATGGCCTCAATGTTATTGTTGATGACATCATGAACGGTAAAGTTGAGCAAGATATCTGGCAGAGGGTTTTGTCAAACATCGAAACACTGTTTGTCGGTATTCATTGTGAGACCTCAACATTGGTGCAGCGAGAACGTCAACGCCAAGACAGAGTGCCTGGGTCTGCACGTGAACAAGCTGGACGTGTTCATTTAGGTGTGGAGTATGACCTTGAAATATCCACGACAACGTCTTCACCCCAGCAGTGTGCCAAGCTGATTGCGCAGTTTCTCAAGCAACAGTCCCAGCACAAGGCTTGATACTTTTAGTATGGAATAATCCATGAATTTAGCCCCCTGGATCACCCGGCGAAAAGCCATCACCGTCTTTCAAACCCAGCTTAAGCGCAAGCTCTCTGACGACTGGGGAAATAAATCAAAATACAGTGCTAGGGCCTGTTAACACTATTTAGCTCTTTGCTGCTGGCAGTTAGTTTTTTCTTGAGTAAGGCATGAGGCGTGTGGTTTAACGGGTTAAATAAGCAACGAATAACGCCACTCAGGGAAAAACGGACGCCAGCCCTTCGGGGTATGACTGAAAACCCCTCAACCTGTGTTGCTCTTCCTTCATTTAACTCGTTAAACGTCACTCTTCGCGCCTTGATTGAGGGGTTTTCAGTTCATAACAGCGTGATCGAAATAGTGTTAACAGGCCCTAGCCAAGTCAGCGACACGATTCAATAAAATTTCCCTAGGCTCTGCTGCTACCAGGCTTATGCCATCTATATGTGGGCTGGCAAGGCTCAACTGGATAACTATGCCGCCGACAACGGCCTCACAATAAGTTCAATGGATATCCGACAACACATATTATCGGCACAGTCTATACCTCAAACCTCTGCCAGCGACAGCGGCGATTGCCCTGCTATCGATAGCCCACAGGATTCAGGTGGCGCCTAAACTGCCCGCTCGAAAGATTCTCGCTTGAGCGAAAGCTGATTGCCCGACCGAAAAGAGCCGACTGAAAATCCGCCTGGTAAAAACCGGCTGCGGATTGGCAGCGACAGGGACTAAGGTTACACTGTTCCATTCATTCACCTAACAGAGGAGCTCCGCATGCAGTTTACTGCATTTATGTGCGTACATTGTTACGCATATCACCTTGGAGACCCACGCACAGCGATTCTGGCCGTTTAACGCACAGAGTTCGCTGACCTCTCTATACACCTCAGTGTTCATCTGTGCTTCGTTTTTGAATTGCACACAGGTGAGTTATGTCTTTAATTTCGTTAATCAATGTGTCCTATCAAGCGGGCACCAAGCCTCTTTTTGCCCAAATTTCGGCCTCGATAGAACACGGTGATCGCATCGGTTTGGTTGGCCACAATGGCTCAGGAAAATCCACGCTGCTCAGTTTAATGGCAGGCAATATCGAGCCTGACGACGGTCTTGTACAGCGCCAACGAGGACTCGTTATTGGTCAGGTGGAGCAGTTTTTGCCCGATGCGCTCAGCCAATATCGGCTAATCGACGCTGTAATACAGGTCTTACCCACAGAGCGTCAAATCCATGAGCGCTACCAGGCGGAAAACATTCTGACTGAGCTGGGGTTCACTGAGCGACAGTGGCACATACCTATGTCGACTTTAAGTGGCGGGCAAAAAAACCTGGCGCTATTTGCTCGCGCCATGTTATTGCAGCCAGAGCTGCTGCTGCTCGACGAGCCTGGTAACCATATGGACAGTCGTGCCATGTGGCTACTGAAGCGCTACTTACAAAAGCCGGATACACCCGGGTTTATCATGATCTCCCATGATCGTGATCTGCTTGACAGCGTTACCAACCGGACGCTTTGGCTACGTGATGAGCGCATTTATAGTTTTAATGTGCCCTACTCTGACGCCAGAATAAAACTGGAACAACAAGATGAAGCTGCGGCCAAAACCCGCAAGGCCGAAGAGCAACAGATCGATAAACTACAGCGCAGTGCCAAACGCTTAGCACATTGGGGCCAAGTGTATGACAACGAAGATTTGGCTCGCAAAGCCAAATCCATGGAAAAACGCATCGAACGCCTCGAAGCTAACAAGACCTTTGTAACTCAGGGCACAGGGCTAGCCCTTAGTGTTGATACCGAGCTGCTCAAGGCGCGACAGCTATTTATTATGGAAAATGAGCAGGTGAGCGCGCCTGACGGTTCTCCGTTATTTCATGTTGAAGAGCTGGTATTACGCCCGGGCGATCGCGTTGCTTTACTGGGCATCAATGGAGCTGGTAAATCCAGCTGTATTCGCAGGTTGATCGAAGCGCACTTAACGCCACACGATCAGCAGACGACGACGCGTTTTAACCCCAATGTGCGCCTAGGCTACTTTGATCAGGAACTGGAGCAATTCGCTGTTGAGCAATCAATCCAAAGTTGGGTCAGTCAACACAGCCAAGCCGGCGATGACGACATTCGACAAGCCCTGATTCGCTGGGGCTTTCCTTACCTGGACCATAGCCGCTCAGTACGTGTGCTTAGCGGTGGTGAAAAGGCGCGGCTGTTATTATTAACCTTTCAGCTCGACCAGCCCAACCTGTTAATCATGGATGAACCCACTAACCATATTGACTTGCAGGGTAAAGAAGAACTGGAAGCCGATTTGATACAGGATGGTTTATCCTTATTGTTTACCTCCCACGATCGTCATTTTATTGAAAAAGTTGCGACACGATATTGGTGGATTCATCAAGGCCGGTTGGTAGAAATTCACGACCTGAAACAATACGATGAAGAATTAGCAGCCAGCACACTTGCAGAAGCTGATTGCAGCAATCGCTTAGATCAGGCAGAAAACACAGTACCAGAGGCCCAAAAGGCGGACGCTCTATTAGAACAGCTGCTTAAGTTGGAGCAATTACTGGAGGAGGATCGAGCACGCAAACCGAAGTTTCAAAAACCACAACGCCAAGCGCAGTGGCAAGATGAAATATCGGAACTCATGGCACAGCTCGAGCACCTCTAGGCAAACATTGCGCGCGGGCTACCCGCGCGTATTTCATCTCTACCCTAATCGAGGAGCATCAACGATGAAACTGCTAATACTCGGTGGCAGCCGCTTTTTGGGCAAACATCTGGCCGACTGTGCATTGCAACGTGGTCATGAAGTGACGCTGTTCAATCGCGGCCAATCCAATCCAGGTATGTTTCCACAAGCGGAGCATTTAATCGGTGATCGCGATCAGGATCTTTCCAAACTAACAGGACGCTACTGGGACGCTGTGATCGATACTTGTGGGTATCTGCCTCGCCAGGTTCAACGCACGGCGCAGCTACTGGCCGATCAGGTTGAGCACTACAGCTTTGTTTCCACCATCTCCGTCTATCAAGACACGATGGCGGAAAATTACACAGAAAGTGCTGCCATAAAATCTGTCGATAATGTCGACACCCATGAGTTCAGCAACGAAAACTACGGCCCGCTCAAAGCATTGTGCGAACAAGCGGCACTAGAGGCAATGCCAGGGCGCACAGCCATTGTTCGCCCTGGCCTCATCGTTGGCCCGGATGATATCAGTGACCGCTTTACCTACTGGCCACTGAGAATTGAACGTGGTGGTACATTACTGGCGCCCGGCAGGCCGGAGGCACCCGTGCAGTTTATCGACGTGCGAGATTTAGCCTTATGGCAAGTCATGCTGGCGGAGCAAAAAACCACTGGTGTCTTCCACGCCACTGGCCCTTCTACAATGATGTCCATGCAGCAGTTTTTATCCAGCGTTGCAGCCACGTTGAACGCCGATATCAAACCGGTGTGGCTGGAAGAATCTTTCCTATTAAAAAATGATGTTGCCCCCTACACAGATATGCCGCTGTGGATTCATGATGCCGCCATCAACATTAACACCGCCGACTGCCAAAAAGCCTACGCTGCTGGCCTCGCCTTGCGCCCGATTGAACAGACGGTGTTAGACACCCTAACTTGGGCGAAAAACCGCAGCAATACGACGCTGCGCGCTGGGCTGAGTGCAGAGCGTGAAAGCCAGCTGCTGCACCAGTGGCATCAGCAGCCACAATAATGCCACGCAAATTCAGTCAGGTTTTCTTGCCACAATAAAGCCAACATGTTGCTGCTGGATTGCCAGCAGTAACTTTTTCACTGCGGTTAAATTACCAAAGTCGTAGCAGTGCATGGATTCAATATCGACAAAGCCGACCTCCTCTAGCAAATCTGTCCAATATGACTCTGAGTGAAAACCAACCCCAACACCTGCGGTGTTGGCGCCCATGCGCTTGGTGATGTACTTGAGCCAAGTGGAAGCCGTTGCCTGATAAATTAACCGACTGGGCAAATCACTGTGCATAAATCCGTCGTAGAAGTTCTCGAAGATCAACACCAAACCACCGGGTTGCAATAGCTCCATCGCTTTACTCAGCCCTTCTTTTTGCGCTTGACAGGTTTTTTTATAGCTGTCACTGACAAAATGATGCAGCACCCAATTAAACTGAATTAGATTAAAGTCACCGTTAGGGGTCAGCCCTTGAAAGGTATCGCTAATCACGGTTTTACGCGCATCGATACGATTCTTTCCCGCTAGATATGTTTCTGGCTCCAGCACTGTACAATGGGCATCACTGTAGCTGGCCAAAAAGCGATCGGCGTATTTGCCATTGCCACCGCCAACATCCAACAGGCATAGGGCTTGGTCTGACATGGCAAAGCGCTGAATGGTGGTTCGGATCAGACTGAACATAGAAGAGTCGACATACTCAGTATCAAACTCGATGGTTTGCTCAGACTCTAATAAACGGATATCTGTTGTCATAGGGTCACCTCCAACTGGAGGTCAGCAAAGGCTGTGCCAGCGCCCAAACGCCCGCCCGCTGCGGCCCTTGCCAGGCAATCGGGAAGTGGTTTGCAAAACGCTAAGCAAGCTGACTAGCGAAATGCAACGCGCTGTAGGCCGGTATTAACAAACCAACCGCGTGGCGACAACCAACACGCTGCGAGGTTAAACTGCCTATACCATTCGATGACTCAGGGAAGATGCCATGCGTGACCCTTCTTTCACCATTAGAACCCTACAGGCGGACGAAGTCGCCCAAGCGATTGACTGGGCCGCAGAAGAGGGTTGGAACCCCGGCTTAAACGATGCTGCGTGTTATTTAGCGGCCGACAGTCAGGCTTTCCTGGGCGGCTATTTGGGTGATGAGATGGTCGCCTGCCTGTCTGCGGTGAACTACGATCAGCAGTTCGGCTTTATCGGTTTTTACATCGTCAAACCTGACTATCGCGGGCAAGGGTTTGGCATCAAACTGTGGCAAGCCGGGCTTCAGCGATTGCATGGCTTAAATATTGGCCTTGATGGTGTAACCGAACAACAAGAGAATTATAAAAAATCCGGTTTCAAATTGGCCTACCGCAACATTCGCTATCAAGGCCAAGGAGGCATACCAGCTCAGAAACATGAGGCCATTGTTCCGTTATCGACACTGACGTTTGCAACACTGACTAATTACGACGCGCCATTTTTTCCAACACAAAGAACGGCTTTCTTACAAAGCTGGATTCAGCACCCCGGAGCGACGGCGTTAGCGATGCTGCAAGCTGGCAAACCAGTCGGTTACGGCGTGATTCGCCCGTGTCGAGATGGATACAAAATCGCACCACTACAAGCCGATACCGCTGAATACGCTTCCGCGCTGTTCGAGGCATTGGCGGCTACCACCACGGAAAACGACGCTATTTTTATTGATATTCCGGAGGTCAACCCAGCGGCGTTGTCTTTGGTCCAGCAGCACGATATGCAAACCGCATTTGAGACAGCGCGCATGTATACTGGCACTGCTCCAGACTTACCACTGAATCGTATTTATGGTGTTACGTCGTTTGAAATTGGATAAACGTACCGATAGCGCCAGCAGAAATGAGTTCTGCTGGCTGTTATTCAATCGCCATTGAAAAATATCAAATCAAGATAAATAAAACTGTCAACAACAATAAACGATAAATCAGGATAAAATCTAATTACCAACTCTATTTCCCCGAATAAGGTCGCGATATTTACTCGTGAGTTTCTGTCCACTTTAGGTCCAATACCCATAGATGTGCAGAGCACAGTCACCATAGATCAACGATTTTGGAGCACGGATTCTTGCCTCGAGATTGGCTTTTGATGTAAAAAGTGCATCCTTCTTACACTCACGGAGAGAGTCTGTGCGCTATACCAAGCTCGTATGTTTTCTATTATTTTGCCTCCAGTCTGCCGTCAGCACGGCCGGATACACGGAATGGATCGACTTCGATTCCAGTTATGGTCTGATCAGAGTCCCAGTTCAAGTTGAAGGCATTGATACCCATGCCATTTTCGATACTGGCGCAACATTGAACGCCATCAGTAACGATTTTATCGAAAGACACCAGCTCGATCTCACACAAAGAGCCGTCGCAGAACTCAAAGGCGTCTTCCGCTCAGAAGAGCAGGCGCTCTATGACGACGTCAATATTAACCTTCTCGGCTTTCAGGCAGAAGTTGACGGTGTTGCTTCAATGAACCTGCCAGACCGTAGTGGCGGAATTCTGATTGGAGCTGGCTTCTTTCAGCAGTTCATTGTTCAAATCGACTACCCAAATAGTCGCCTACGATTGATCAGTAGAGACAGTCTCGACCTAAAGGAACTGCAAAATATTGAGATGCTACCGCAGAGAGATTCCGGCCAGCCCCTTGTGCGCATTAAGTTAAACGATGACCGAAGTGCCTGGATGCTACTCGATACCGGCAGTGGTGGTGGCGTTTCCGTCAAACGTCAGTTAGCTGAGACACTGGGTTGGCTGGAACAGGGGAAATGGGTCGATAAGTCCTCTCATGGCGCTAACAGCGCTGGGAACATCCAAATCAGTCGTTTAGAGCGCTTTAATTTTGGTCCATTCGAATTAGCCGATGTACTGGTATCGGTACCAGCCGTTGGTCAAACGACCTTAGTTGGAGCACACGAACCAACGGAAGCGGGGAGTCGCATACGTTCACAACGCATAGAAGGAATCATCGGCTACGATGTTCTAAAGCATTTCGTGTTAACCATTGACTATAAATACGGCCATGCACACATTGGTGCACCAGAGGCTTGAGCTGCTAAAACAATAACAACCGCCATCTCTGTTGCATTCGGTGGCAGCTACAGTCGCTGCCACCTACCCTCCTCAATCGCCAGACCTAACGCGCTTCCATGCCCATGCAGCTGGCATAAAACGTCGTTGTACCGGCCCAGTCAGAAAAAACACCGATCACACCAATGTCTTGCGCTAAGACATGCAGCAGTTCCATCTGGTCGCCGTCGTTATTGGTGGTTTCGCTGATGGTCTGATAATACCAGCCGCCGCCATTGGCCAATGGGCCGGAACGCTCCAAGGTCCAGGTAACGAGCTGCAGGCCTGCCGCTTTGGCACGTTCAGCGTAAACTGATGGCACAATACGGCCATTGTCTTCGCGTACCAACATCCAAGTCGGTGGCGCTAGAATTTTCACCCCATCGGCTACTAGCTGCTCCATGCTTGGCTGCCAGCTTTGCGAATCGGTGTGGTCAAAACTGGCATCGCTGTAGCGGCCATCCAAATACACGGCTTGTGCACCAAACTCCGGGTTTTCTGCAATCCATTGCAGCACGTCGGGCAAATAAAATGATTGCAGCCACACGTCTTTTGCGGCAACGCCCGCGTCGATGTATTCCTGCAGCATTTTGCGTGCATAATCTTGCTGGCTAAAACCATCAAAAGGCATATCGACGCTGGGGGTTTTCAGCTCGGGGGTCATGCCCACACCCAACTGCTTGAACAGTTCGATACTTTCTTTGTGCGTCATTAATGTGCCGCGACTGGCGTACAAATCCGTGCGCCAATCAGCGGTGCCGTCAAGGTACTCAGCCACTGTGCTGGCTTGCGGGTTGGCAGCATCCATTTTGCCTTGCAGGGTTTTAAACTGCGCCAGAGTAATATCGCTGGTACAGCATTTGGCGCTGGCAGGCTGCTCACCCTCGGCAGGTGTGAACGGCTGGCTGCACTGGCTGGCCAAATCGGTTTCCAAAATATTGGTGGTGGTGTGCAAGTCGCATTGCGAATGGCGGCACACCAGCTCTTTGTCGGCCGTAAAGGCTACGTCACACTCTAAAATACCAGCGCCCATTTGCGCTGCCGCCACATACGACTCTCGAGTATGCTCTGGATATTGCATTGGTGCACCGCGGTGGCCAATGGAAAAGTTGGTGCGGTAAAAGGGCCCGTCTTCGCACGCTTTTAGCCGCTGTTTCAGTTCACCTTCGTCCATGTCATTCACCAGAAAAAACGGGCGCGATCCAATTTGCGCCTCGACCCGGCTGGAGCCGTTGTCATCATCGCTACCACAGGCGGCCAATAAGCCTGCCGCTACTACCAGCAGCCAGCGTTTATGCATGAACATCCGTCTTCCTCTCTCACACTATTTATAATGGAAAGGCCTGTTCGGCCCATCGTCAATGCCATCATGGCGAGCAGTGTTTTGCTCACAGCAGCGCATGATGGTTGTAGCGACGACAGACCCTAAGTCGCGACTCTTACTGATTGATGACAGTTTTATTATTCGAACGTATGCAGCTTATTTTCGAATGTACGCATTTTATTCCAGCTGCGCACTGCATTCAGGATGCGCTGGCTCGAACTTGCAACGAATACGACGCTGCAGCCGCAACATGTCGGCATCGTAATAGCCACGGTCACGCAGCTCGATACGGGCCTGCTGCATCAGTGTCTGGTATTCCCGTTTGTCCTCGTCACTAATATCAATCCACACGTCATCGGGAATATCACCGGTTTGCTGGGCCACACGTTGCTCGATTTCTGCCAGACGTTTGGCGAAATCTTCGCGCACCAATTGCGCCACCTCGGTCGGAAAGGCGTCCTTACGTCCGACCAATTGCAGCGTCAGCTGCGAAAACGGGTAGTCCACTATGCCGCCTTGCTCACCAATGCCGTGGTACAACTCCATCACGTGATAGGCCACCAGCGGCGCCGGTAATACGTCCACAAAACCGTTATTAAACTTGCTGCCCGCACTGACAATGCTGGTAGGTACCGGATTACCGCCCAGGCCTAAAATCATTTCTGCCTGAATCGGGTCGTAATCCATAACGGCGATGCGCTTGCCCGACGCTTTGGCCAAGGTGCTGATTTTCCGGTCATTGACGAACACATAGGCCGCGCCCATTGGTGCCACGCCCATCACCACGTACGGGCCTTGTTCCATGCGTGCCGCCATTTTCGGATTGGCCAGCACCTGCAACAGCATTTGCATGTGCTGTTGCGCCGGAATAGCGCCCACCGCATCGATGGTGCCGGCAAAGCGATTAAATTCACGCGCACGAATGCCAGTAAATAAGGCGGCGTCGCACTGGCCGGCTTTTAAATCGTCGGTTAATACCCCTTCGTTGGTGTAGGCCTGCAGTTCGATCTGTACTCCTAATGCCAGCAGTTGCGACTGCTGATCCTGAGCGGCGGCATACACTGGGCCATTGCGCCCCATCACATCCCACACACAAATGGTGCGCTGCGGCAATTCATCACCGAGCAACAATTGTGGATATAACTCTCGAATGGCCTCAATCCGCTGCGCTCGTGGCTGCGCCGGGTCCATGGCAATGCTGGTCAGTGCGGTGGAAGTGGCCGGCTGGCTGAGGGCCAATGGCGCCAAACAGGCGCTTATGCCAAACCCTAACAGTCGGTTACGCAGCTTTGCGAATATCATTGTCAGTATTCCTTTATTATTGTTTGCTGCGACTGTACCTGAGTGACGCCAGCCGCAGACGGTGATATACCGCCACTCAGCCGTGCGGGCTGACTGAATAGCACCGCCCATCATTCATTACTCTCCGGAGAGCACCATGACCGTGTTTAAGCGCCTGTTAAGCTTTGCTTTGATCGCCTTCACTCTGCCAGCGGCAGCTAATGAAAACTACGCCATTGGTACTGGCAGCCAAAGTGGCACCTATTACCCACTGGGCGGCATGTTGGCAAAAGTGTGGAGTGAGCACATTGATGGCGTCAATGCCCGCGCGGAAGTGACAGCGGCGTCGGTCGAAAACGTCATCAAAGTGGCGACTAATAAACAACTGGCCGGCATTGCCATGGGCAATGTGGCATTAAAAGCACACAAAGGCGAAGACCCATTCCCACGTCAGATGCCCGCCTCGGTGCTGTTCGCCCTCTACCCGAACGTGGTGCAAATTCTGGTGCCCGCCAAATCAGACATTCAATCGGTACAGGACCTGGTTGGCAAACGCGTGTCCTTGGGCGCACCGGGTTCAGGTACACGCGTCAGTGCGCTGGCCATTTTAGCCATTCTCGGTATTAACGAAGACGATGTGCGCGCACAGTCTTTGAACTACACCGCCACCACCAACGCCCTGGCCAATGGCCAAATTGATGCCGGTGTGATTGTCGGCAGCTTAGGCGTCGGCGCCATTACCGAACTGGCGCTGAGCCGCGATATTCGCATTTTATCGTTCTCGCCAGCAGAGCTAAAAAAAATCAGCAGCGCCGCACCTGCGTACATGGCTTATGACGCTGCGGCTGAAACCTACAACAAGGTGCCTGCTTTTACCGCACCAGCGGTGTGGAACGTCCTGGTGGTTAACCCCAAACTGGATGACGAGCTGGCCTACCAAATGACCAAAACCGCCTACGAAAACATGGATAAAATTCGCCAGGCCATCGGTGTGGCTCAGTACATTACGCCAGCCAATGCCCATCAGTTGCAGGGCGTACCCATGCACCCAGGCGCGCAGCGCTACCTGGACGAAATTGCTCAAGCGCAATAAGGCCAGAGCATGACGCACACTTCCACATCACGCTGGCTGCAGGGGATATTGACCCTAGTCGCCGTGGCGTTGTCGGTTTTTCAGATCTGGCAAGGCCTGAGCGCGCAACTGTCGGCACCTGTGTTCCGCCCGGTGCATCTGGGCTGGGTACTGGTGCTGGTATTTCTCGCATATCCGCTATTAAAACCAGAACGTCATTCAGCGCCGGTGTATTGGGTCGCACGCGTGTTCGACCTGGCCTTGGTGGTGATCAGTGGTTGGTGCGCGATGCGCATCGCCACCTTTGATTACGACGACATCACCTTTTTATTGGATGGCTTGCCCTTTTGGGATCAACTCGCCGGTGGCTTGCTGATTGTGCTGTTGCTCGAAGCCACACGCCGTACCGTCGGTATCACCATGGTACTGGTGGCGCTGGTATTTATTGCCTACGCCCTGTTTGGCGATGCCTTACCGGCAGCGGTGGCGAGCAAAGGATTTGCGTTGGAAGAAATGGTGCGTTTTCACGTGTTTTCCACCAACGGCGTGTTTGGTGCTCCATTAGCCATTGCTGCCAGCGTGGTATTTATTTTTGTTTTATTCGGCGCTTTTTTAAACGTTACCGGCGCTGGGCAATTCTTTATTGATGCTGCATTTGCCGTCGCCGGAAAGTACCGAGGCGGCCCGGCGAAAGCATCGGTATTGGCGTCTGCCGCGCTGGGCTCCATTTCCGGCTCGGCCATCGCCAACACCGTCACCACCGGCTCGCTCACCATTCCGATGATGAAAAAGCTCGGCTATAAGCCAGAGCAGGCAGCAGGCATCGAAGCCGCCGCCTCCACCGGAGGGCAGATTATGCCGCCGGTGATGGGCGCCGGTGCGTTTGTGATGGCGCAGTTTACCGGCATTCCCTACAGCGATATTTTGCTGGTATCGATTGCCCCGGCGATTTTGTATTTCCTGTGCACCTTGCTGTACGTGCATCTGATGGCGGTGAAGCTCGGCTTGCAAGGCATGAGCAGCAGTGAAAAAGTCATGGTGGTCTTGGCGCAAGGCTGGCATTTCTTATTGCCGCTGGTATTGATTACCAGCCTGTTGATGCTCAGCTATTCGCCCGTTTGGGTCGGTATCGCGGGCTGTGCGGCTATATTGGTGGCTGCCTTTATTGCCGGTTTATCGCAGCGCCACCCGGCGCTGAATTGGCGCCAGATCATTACCGGTTTAAAAGACGGTGCTTTGATGGCGCTGCCAATTTCTGTGGCCTGCGCCACCGCTGGCATCGTTGTCGGCGTGGTCGGGCAAACCGGCCTGGGGCTGCTCTTTACGCAGTTCCTGCTCGATTTATCCGGCGGCCAATTGTGGTCGGTACTGCTGCTGGTGATGGTGGCGGCGATCATTCTGGGCATGGGCTTGCCAGTGACGGCGGCTTACATCGTGCTTTCGGTGATGGCCGTGCCAGCGATGATGGACCTTGGCATCAGCATGTTGGCGGCGCATATGATCGTGTTCTGGCTGTCGCAAACGTCCAACGTTACCCCACCGATTGCCTTGGCAGCGTTTGCTGGCGCCGGCATCGCCGGAGCCAAACCCATGGGCTCAGCGGTGCAGGCCTTTAAGCTGGCGCAAGGCTATTTCCTGATTCCGGCGATGATGGCGTTCTCTAGCCTGATTTGGACCGACGATGTCAGCATCAGCGGTTATTTAAGTGCTTTGCTGGCCACTTGCGCTCTGATTCTTGCTTTTGCTGCGGCGATTGAAGGCCACTTTGCCAGCCGTTTGCCAGCCCCGATGCGGGCCGCGCTGTTAGTGCTGGCATTGGCGGTCTTGGCACTGCCAGACAGTTATCGCTGGATAGCTGGCCTGGTGGTTTTGGCGCTGTTGGCGGTCAACGTTTGGCAGCAGCGTTCTTCGCCAGCCAGCGATCCAGCTGGTTAGCAAATTGTTGCCGGTCGGCCTGGCTAAATGCCGCTGGGCCACCGGTTTCAACGCCGCTGTTGCGCAGCGTTTCCATAAAATCACGCATATTGAGACGCGCACGAATATTAGCCTCGGTGTGGTATTCGCCACGCGGGCTCAGCGCAGTGCCGCCTTTGGCCACCACTTCCGCGGCGAGAGGAATATCGCCGGTGATCACCAAATCTCCTGCCGTTAAACGCTGCACGATTTCGTTATCAGCAACATCAAACCCTTGGCTGACCTGAATACTGTTGATGACCTTCGACGGCGGCGTGCGCATGGCCTGATTGGCCACCAACGTCAGCGGCACTTGGGTACGCTCAGCGGCGCGAAACAGTATCTCTTTCACCACCACTGGGCAGGCGTCGGCATCAACCCAAATATGCATAACTCGAGCATCTCACTGTGTATAACATTCAGCGGCGATTCTAGTCGCTCTCGCCCCCAGAGAACAGCGTATAGCGTTTACCCTATTGTTCACGTTCTGGCGCGCTGCACCACCAGCCAATAGGTAACGCCGAGTGCAATCACGATCAATGCCGTAGCAAAGACGTAGTCCGCCGACACCTTGTCGTAATCCAGCACGATCACTTTGCGTGAAATGGCCATTAACGCCGTTGCGACAACCAGCTTGACGTGAATCACATCGTCACGCAGATACAAGGTGATGTTGACGAATATCTCAATGGCAATCAGCACCGCCAAAAAGGCACCAAAGGTGGAGAAAATATCGTTGATATTGAGCAAAAACATCGGCGGCGTGGACAGCTTTTGATACAGCACCCACACCACATCGCCAATGCCCCATAAAATAACGAACACCATCAGTACCGCCAACATGCGCACCGCCAAGCGAATGATGCTGTGCATACCGTTGATGAGTGGATCTTCGTGACCATCGCGAAAGTGGTCGTTTTCATGTGGAGAGTGCATGCTCGCTCCTGACAAAGCCTGAGTATTGCTGCAAGCTTTGCAAGGTCACAGCAAACTGACCAGTGCCGTCGCAGTGCTTTTTGACCCACGACAAATGGCTTTACTTTTCTTGCCATTTATTCCCCGACCTGTGACGGGCCAGTGCTGACAGTACCGAGCTTACGTTACTTTCGGCACATTGCTCATTAACACTCGGTGTAGTTCACCGCCAAGCCGCCAAGGGAGGTTTCTTTGTATTTTTCCGACATTTCGAGGCCGGTTTGTTTCATCGCAGCGATGCAATTGTCCAGCGACATAATGTGCTGACCGCTGTCACGCAGGGCCAACGACGCGGCGGTATAGGCTTTTAACGCACCAAAGCCGTTGCGCTCAATACAGGGCACTTGCACCAAACCTTTTACCGGATCGCAGGTCATGCCTAGATGATGCTCCAGTGCCATCTCGGCGGCGTGTTCTACCTGCTCTGCATTGCCACCAAGCACCGCACACAAACCCGCAGCCGCCATCGCACTGGCGGAGCCAACCTCTCCTTGGCACCCCACTTCCGCACCAGAGATGGAGCTTTTGTGTTTAATGATGCCGCCGACTGACCCTGCGGTTAACAAAAAGTCTTCGATTTGCTCATCGCTCAGTTGGTGCTTCTGCCAGGCGTAATACAACACCGCCGGAATCACGCCCGCAGCGCCATTGGTGGGGGCGGTCACCACCGCATGGCCAGCGGCATTTTCTTCGTTTACCGCCATAGCATAAGCGCACAGCCATTCGTGCAATTGCGCTTGCTCTGGCTGCGCCAATAACTGCTGGTGTAACTTGGCCGCGCGGCGTTTCACCTTCAGGCCACCGGGCAATTCGCCACTGGCTTGCAGGCCACGCTCTACACAGGCTTTCATCGCCTGCCAGATGTGCGCCAAACCCTGTTGCAACTCCTGCTCAGAGCGCTGCAAATATTCATTTTTGCGCTTCATTTGCGCAATGCTTAAGCCGCTTTCTTGCGACATACGCATCATGCAACTGGCACCTTCAAATGGAAACGGATACGTGCTGTCTGACAATAAAGTCAGGGGAGCCACCAGACCGCCCATCTCTTCTTCATCGTTAATAAAACCACCGCCGATGGAGAAATAACGACGCGCTAACACCACGTCGCCAGCATCATTCAACAGCTCAAACACCATGCCATTGGGGTGCTCGGGCAAAGTGCCTTGCATATCGAAGATGACATCCTGGTGCGGGTCAAAGCGCAGTTCTGTCCCTGCCATAGTGATACGATCCTGCTGCATGGCGATGGCCAACTCCGCCTCAACATCCGTCAGCGCCATTTTTTCCGGAGTATGGCCGTGCAGCCCTAACACCACAGCTCGGTCGCTGGCATGGCCGTGCCCGGTCAATGCTAAGGAGCCTTTCAACACACAACGCACCTGCACCGCATCGGCCGGTAAGCGGACTTCCGTAAGAAAACGACTGGCCGCCACCATGGGCCCCATGGTGTGTGAACTGGACGGACCAATACCAGGCTTAAATAACTCCAGAACACTGATAAACATGACACTCTGCCTTTCTTTAAATGCGTGCGAAAAGCCTATGGTTATTTCATGCGAGTTGTAGAAAGGCAAGCCCCAAAGCAAGACAATGAGATATCTTTTTTCATCACAGCTATGCCGCTTCGTTATAAAAACAAATCTCCGAATTTACTGCGAAAAAGCCAGCTCTCTGCCGCACAGATTTCGATAACTCACAGCAACCCATTCACGACGTGCACTGACCAACATCGGGTCTCACATCATTAAACCCAGCACCATTAAACCCAGCACCATCAAATCTCATCAACTGACACCGCTAATAGCTATGATCATGTTGTGTGCGGCTTCATACTTCGGTATCTAACAAGCCAGCGTTACACTGGCGCGCAGGATCAATGATTTAACCGCAAAGGAAGGATACATGTTCATACGCAGCGCCCAACTCATGGACGCCAACGCCATTGCTACCATTCATGTCGACAGCTGGCGCAGCGCCTATGAGGGCATTATCGACAAGGACTATCTGCAGAGTTTGTCAGTGGCTGCCAAAGAGCAAGAGTGGCGCCACATAGTGCAAAAAGATCAGGTGACGACTCTGGTGGTCGAAGACGAGCAACAGCAAATACTCGGCTGGGCTTGCTTTGGTGCAGACAGAGAACAGCCACAACAAGGTGAGCTGTACGCCATTTATCTTTCACCGCAGCACTGGCATCAGGGGGTTGGAAAACTACTCATGCAATCTGTAGTGCAGCAGTTGATGAAAGACTTCGACTGTTTCAACGTTTGGGTATTATCCGACAATCACGCGGCTCGACAGTTTTATCAACGCCAGGGATTCACCCACATACAACACTCAAAGTACATATCCATCGGTCAGCAATCATTACAAGAGTGTTGCTATCGATGGCATGCCTAGGGCACCGCTGAATAATTCGGCGCCCACGCCGGAGCACCGGAGGGCTATAGATTACCAGAAGGCTCTAGATCGCCAAGCTGATTTACCGCTCTAGTAAGCAAATGCCAGCTAAAGCAAAAATCGGCGACACGGAGCTGTACTTACCTGGCGCTTCCAACGGAGCGCGGCAAACCTCCACAACCTTGTTAGAGACGTTGCTGGATTTAAGAGTTGCTGGCGACATTTAAAAAGGACTGGCCGTTTCCGGTCGTATACGCCTCATTTTGAAAGCCTGCTACGTTCTCGCAGCGCTATGCAGAATTATTAATAAATGCCTTAGATAAATCAGAAATGCCTTAGACAAATCAGAAATGCCTTAGACAAATCAGAAACGCCCGATATAAATGAGAGATGCCCGAGATAAAAATAACGTTATTTATAACTCCAACAGTCAACAGCCGCTTATGTATGTCAATTGTTGGTGAGGATCTCGTCAGCTTCATGCAAACCCTTGTCCGGGTACCCAATCGGGTAGTTGTCGCCTGTCACCAAGGAATGATTTTCTGCCCATTCCTCATCAAGCCTGTCGTATCGACAACCGAGGATAACGCATACATTCCATAGGGAGATACCAGCATGAAAATGAAGACCGCCATCACCGCATCACTGCTTACCAGTGCACTACTGTGCCAAGTCTCAGCGCTACAAGCACAGCCGACCATGCTCGAAATCGACTTTGCTGACGTACAAGCGCCATGGCAAATGGGCTTTGCCGACTACCCAATGAGCGACGATGCAAACGAATTCTACGAGCTCAATCATGCCGTGGGACCATTACCCGAGCCGTTGCAGCAACATCGCGGCCTATATGTCCATGGCAGAAATAACAGTGGTGATTTATTTATGTTTTCCCACCAGCCATTGTCTGGGTTAAAACCCAATCATAACTACCAGGTAAATATCCGTGTTATTTTTGCTACCAACACCCCCTACGGCTGCGCAGGCATTGGCGGTGCACCTGGTGAGCATGTATTTGTCAAAGCCGGTATTTCTGAACACTTACCCGAAGTGTTTATTAACGACTACGGCTGGTACCAAGTGAACGTTGATATTGGCAAACACGATTTATCGGGAGAGCAAGTCAAGGTCATCGGTGATATCGCCAACTCTCAGCATTGCGACAGCAACGATGGTCGCTATGAGATGAAATCTGTGATGACACAGCAGCCTATTCATTTTACCAGCAATGACGATGGCAACGCCTGGATCTTATTGGGAACCGATGCCTTATATGAGTCCTGGATCCAACTGTATTACGTTAAGGCGCTGATAGAGCTAACCGAGCAAGATTAATATTCGACTATTGCTCATCCCAAAGCACTGCCCAGCTTACCCAGATATCTCGCGGTTAAAGAGTGTATCTTGAGTAAGCTGGCTATTTAGCAGCCGTATTGGCAACTGCATTGACTGGCTGCGACAGAAAACCCTATTTAGAGCGCCTCCACACGCTTCATGACACAGATCAAGTGCTGCAACTGGTATCATAAGCTGCTGAGAAAGGAGTAAGCATGTTTAAGAAGTTAATGGCCACCGTTGGTATTGGCGGTGCCAAAGTAGATACCATTTTATTAACTCATTCATTGATACCCGGTGGACTACTGGAAGCGGAAATCCATATTGATGCAGGTGATGTGGAGCAGCACATCAACGGCTTGGATTTAGCCCTGTGTACTCAGATGAAAGTAGAAACCGATGACGATGCGCAGTGGCAAACACATATTTTGCAACGTTGGCGAGTCTGCGAAGAGCGCACGTTGTCGGCAGGTGAACAACTGATCGTGCCATTATCGGAGCCAATTCATGCAGAAACGCCAGTTACCGAATTGCCGCTCGCCCATCATCAAACTCGCGTCTGGTTGACCACGGGGTTGGATATCTCCTTAGCGCTCGACGCCAGTGATACAGACTCACTCAAGGTTGCACCCAATCCTGCCATGATCGCCTGTATGCAAGCGATGGATACATTAGGTTACGACCTGTTTAAAGCCGATGTCGAGCATGGTTATCTGCGTGGGCAGCAATTCCAATCCCAGTCTGGTTGTTATCAGGAGCTGGAGTATCGTCCTAATCAACGTAGTTGGTTGGGCGTCAAAGAAGTGGAATTATCATTTATTGCGGAAGAGGAATATACCCACGCATTGGTTGAAATCGACCGCGCTTTTCGTGGTGATGGCTACCACACTTTAACCCTGCCCCAAGACGTCAGCGCGGAAGCAGTACAGCAACAGCTGCAAGCACTGCTGAGCTGATACGATATATTACTTGCCGCCTCTACTCGTTGGCACCGGGCGATAATAAACTCAAGTATTCAGCCTGTTATCCAAGTCACCGGCGGACATTTCCGCCGGTGACACGTATGCCTAGCGAGCGATTATCGCCATCCTGATTCTATTAACAGCGGCAGCGTTCGATATCATCTGCCATAGCAATCAATTTATCAAGAATGCGCTCGCCATCAACACCTATGCCATTGTGCTCGTATTCGTTAGTCTCCCAGGCACGGGCATTGGCCATTTTGCTCAGGGTTTCACGGCTAAAGTCGTACTCCACAAACATATCCTGAGTGTACATAGCCGCCGCCACCGGTACGGTGTTATTGGCCAATTGCTGACGATCATACAAGGCAGGCCAATCGGATTTTTCAGCCAATATTTGAGCAGCACTCTGCAACGGCTTTAACGTTTGCAACTGCTCAAACATCCATGGGAATACCATTTCTCCCACCAGCTGTAAGCGCTCCTGTGTAGCGCTGAACTCTGGCAAGCTATCCATTACGCGCTGTGCTGCCCAGTTGGAGGCCTCGCCTTCGCAATAAATTGACTCATGCAGCAAGCCATAAATTGGATTGGTTAAAAACCCTTGATGCGCCAGCATGTCTTGCAAAAATTCATAACGAACCTGCAAGCCTTGCTCCGGCACCTCGATGACAGCGTTATCGAGCAAATGATAAATACTTTCCGCGCCGCCACTGCGGCCTAAATCAATACCCAAGGCTTGAATTTGCTCCGCCGTCAGTTGCTGACCATTGGGCATTAACGCTGCCTGACCACGCAGCAGTTGGGCCAGTTGATCGGTTTTTTTGGCTAAGCCAGGAAAGCGCTGCCATAAACGCTGGTTTTTTTCCGCCGTACGAGCAAAAGTAGCTTGATAGACCTCTTCGATACTGCGATGAATGGGCGGTATGCCACCGGTAATGTACACCTGCTTTAAGCTGTCGGGGTAGAACGACAAGTATGTCAGCGCACAAAAGCCGCCAAAGCTTTGCCCCAGCAGTGACCAACGTTCGATGCCCAATTGCTGACGAATGGCTTCGGCGTCGGCAACAATTTGATCGGCACGAAAATACTGCAAATACTCCGCCTGCTGCTCGGCGGTCAAATGCGCTAGGGTTTGATGGGTTTGCGGCGTGCTCTGGCCGGTACCGCGCTGATCTAACAATAAAATTCGAAACTGCTTGGCAGCTCGTTTCATCCAGCCCGTTAAAGCCGTTGGCCGTGGCGCAGGAAAGCCAGGTCCGCCTTGCAAATACACCAGCCAGGGTAGGCTTTCAGCCTCACGCCCGTGGGCGCGTAGTTCACGAGCAAACACATTAATAGTACGACCATCCGGCTGATGATGATTCACCGGCAGCTCAAACCGATGATCGACCCAAACACAATCGCTAAGATTCACCGTCATAACAATCCTTACAGGCCAGCGCCTGATGCATCAATAATGGGCTGCCAGCAGCGACAGCAAGGCGGCTATAGTAGCAATTACTGCTCGATTGGCACAGAGGGACAGTTTAGAAACACAGTAACCGTGGTTCTGAGCAACGCAGCTATTTGCTACGTAAAAACTGCTGTCGATAGTGAGTCGGCGACACCCCCAAGGCTTTTCTAAAGTGATGCCTCAAAGTGCCAGCATGATCAAAGCCCGCTTTTAGCGCCACCTCATCAACACTGCCCTGGGCCTGCTCTAATAAGCTCTTCGCCAGCTGTATTCGCTGCTCCGTTAACCAGGCCTTGGGTGATAAATTAAAGTTGGCACGAAATTTTCGATCAAAGGTGCGACGCGACATATTGGCTTTGTTTGCCAGCTGGTCAATATCAATAGATTCTGACAAATGCTGCACCGCCCAGTCCAGCGCCGTGGAAAACCGGCTATTTGCCTGCATCACAGGCGCATCGGCAAACTGTGATTGGCCGCCTTGGCGATGGGCCGATAAAACCAATCGCCGCGCCACTGCATTCGCAATATCGCTACCATAATCCTGCCGTATCACTTCAATGCCCAAATCCAGCGCTGCAGCACTGCCCGCCGAGCAGCCCAGATTTCCTTGTAGCAGGTACAGCACATTGTCGACAAACTGCACTTGGGGAAATCGTGTTTTAAATGTTTGGGCATAGCGCCAGTGCGTAGTGGCCTGCTTGCCATTTAAAAGGCCTAGCTGCGCCAATAAAAATGAACCCGAGCAAAACGACAAAATGCGCTGCTTATTGTCATAAAAAGATTGAATCGCACTGGACAGAGCCGGTGGAATATCCGCACCTTGGGTCGGCCAACTAGGGATCACCAAAGTATCAAACCCATTCAGACTATCGACTACCGTGGCACTCAATCCAACCCCGGCCGTTGATACTAATGGTCCTTGCTCAAAGGTGATCACCTGGCACTGGTACCAATGATCAAACTCAGGCCTGGGCAGGCCAAACAGCTCTACGGCACAGCCCAGCTCAAACAAAGCAGCTCCGTTATAGGTGAGCACAGCAACCTTTTTCAAACCCGGCATCCAAACAGTCTTGGCTGGATATTAACGAACAATGTCTTTTAGGCCAATAGTGAATAATGGACACCAGCGCCATACTGGCGGGGTTGTCATCCACTAGGAGTCTCGTATGAGCAGTGCCGTATCACGTATTCCCGCCGCCCAAAGCCAACAAGCACTGGCGCATTTTGAACGCTTACTCACCTTTGAAACCGATTGCTGGGATGTACACCATGCCATCAGCAACCAACGCATGGACTTTGTATTGCTCGATGTGCGCTGCGAGCCACAGTTTCAGCAGGGCCATATTGCAGGAGCTATTCACCTGCCCTACAGCCGCATTAATTCTGACAGTCTTGCCGAATTTAGCGACGATGCACTGTTTGTGGTGTATTGCGCCGGACCTCACTGCAACGCCACCGAAAAAGCCGCCATCCGTTTGGCACAGCTCGGTCGACCGGTGAAAAAAATGATTGGTGGCATAACCGGGTGGCTGGACGAAGGATTTGAGCTGCAATCACTGTGAATCAGCGCAGCGTACTCACATTATCCATAAATTGATTAGCCCAGCGGGCTGACAGCGTTATATCTACCAAATTGCTAAAAAGGAGCAAGTATGATCCATCGCGGAAGTTGTTTATGTCAGCAAGTGCGTTATGAAATACACGGCAAGCTGAGCGATGTGTTGAACTGCCATTGCAGCATGTGCCGCAAACTGCACGCTTCAGCGTTTCGCACTCGCGCAAAGATTAATACCAGTGACTTGACCATAGTCGCAGGTCAGCACTGCATTCGCTTCTATGAATCATCACCGGGCGAGCATAAAGGCTTTTGCCAACATTGCGGCTCTAGCCTTTTTACCCGCTTCGATAACCAACCTGATGTGTTAGGTTTTCCCTTAGGAACGTTAGATACAGATCCTGGCGTAACAGCTGAACGTCATGTATTCGTAGACAATAAAGCTCCCTGGTTCACCATCACCGATGACTTACCACAATGTAATGAACTTGAGTGACTAGTCGGGGTCGTTGTTAATTATCAAACAAAGGCGTTTTAAGTGCACACGTATAAGCAAGTTCAGCGCTTAACGCCATACGACCCTGATTCTTCACTCACAGCGCTGCCGGCACCATAACGCTAAAAGCGAACGTCCATGTCGATGCCTAATGAGTGCTGCCATCTCGGCAGCCTCGTGAACAGGTGCTATCAGCTACCTTTCGGCGTCAGTTTCACCATCATTTTTGAATACCCGCGCACGAAGTTAGACTGCACGTACTGCAGGTCGCCTACGTATTCTATGTTGTCAAAGCGTTGCAGAATTTCTTCCCATAGTATTCTCAGCTGCATTTCAGCCAGACGATTACCCATACAGCGGTGAATGCCAAAACCAAAGGATAAGTGATTACGCGGATTCTTCCGGTCGATCAAAAACTGATCCGGGTTTTCAATCATACGCTCGTCACGGTTGCCCGAGGCATACCACATGACGACCTTGTCGCCTTTTTTGATGGTTTGAGTACCCATTTCAACGTCTTGTGTTGCCACACGTCGCATATAAGCGAGTGGCGTTTGCCAGCGGATAATCTCGGACACCATGCTGGGAATCAGTGCTGGGTTGGCCTTCAGTTTTTCAAACTCTTGTGGGAACTGATTTAGCGCTAACACACCACCTGTCATCGAGTTACGCGTGGTGTCATTGCCCCCCACAATCAACAGCACCAAATTGCCGATAAACTCCATCGGACGTTTGATCATGTCGTGCGTTTTTTCATTGGTAAGCAGCAGACTGATCAAATCAAAGCCCGGTGCTTCACCTGCGTCCAACCGTGCTTTTTTAGCGTACCAAAGCTTCGAAAACTGCTTCGAGAATTCTTTTGCCACTTGCCAGAACTCTTCTTTATCAGTATCACCGCCGGCTATTTCTGGCGCGGAGGTCGCCACATCCGACCAGTACACCAATGTGCTGCGCTGCTCATAAGGAAAGTCTAATAAGGTAGCCAACATGCGCGATGTCAGCTCCTTTGATACAGACTCCACCCAATCAAAGGGTTGGTTTACGGGCAAGTTATCCAATACGTCCTGGGTGCGCTGGCGAATCAAGCTTTCCATTTCTTTAAGATTCGCGGGCGCCACCACACCTTGTACCGCCAAGCGCTGCTCATCGTGTTTTGGTGGGTCCATGGCGATAAAGGTGTCGATGTCTAAGCCACGTGGCGCCTTACCTATAATGATCTGTGGTTCGGCTGAAAATAGCTCATGATTTTTATCAACGAATAAGATGTCCTGATAGCGAGTGATGGACCAAAATGGACCAAATGGGCTATTGGCCTGATAATGGATTGGGCATTCATCTCGCAAGCGCTTACAGTATGATTCCCATTTGCCTTGGCGAAATAGAAATGGATTGCTTAAGTCAATGTCATCCAAAGCCAGACTACTGACATCCGCAATGGGAGTTTCGACAAACTCCGGGACTTTATCCTTAATGATTTTATCCAGTGCCTTTTCGACCAGATGCGAGGCCCGTATTTGCATATCAAGAGGCACAACGGTAGCTACCTTGTTGGCCACGGTGTTTTTAATCGACATAAAGATTTCCTAGCACACACGTTGCTGTGAGTTATTGTTGTTCTTTCCTACACGCTGGCGTTACATTTGAAACTCGGGCAGTTGCACGATCAGGCCATCGTGTTGCTCGGTGATATCAATCTGACACGCCAGTCGTGATGACTCACAGTGTTCGGGTTTGAGTGCCAGCATGCTTTGTTCTTCTAACGATGGGGGCACCAAATCACTCGAGCAAGAGGTAGCGACCATGACATGGCAGGTACCACAGGCACAGGCGCCGCCGCAGTCGCCGTCGATGCCAGGCACCAGACCATCCAATGCGTGCTGCATAAGGGTTTTCCCCACTTCCAAATCCACAGTGTGCTCACTGCCGTTATGCTCGACGAAGGTAATCGTTGCCATATCTCATCCACCTTGGGTTGTTATTGTTTTGCCATTGCTCGCTCATAGCCGACAGTCAATCGCGCCTGTTGAGCTTAGTCTTATGCTAAGGCGGAAATCTGCGCTAATATTATCTTCTGACGACAGTCTTTTGGCATTTGACGACACGCAGATAAAACCTAAATTATGGAAAGTCTGATGAGTACCAGCCTGTTCGCAGGCTTTAATAGCTTTGTGGTGGAGCTGGGTGCAGACCCGCTGGTTCTGCTCGAACGATTCAATCTACCGGTTGATGTTGAGACCCAAAAAGACGGTTACGTTCACTTTAGCCAGCTAGCCAGGTTGTTTGAATTCTGCGCCGAGTCCTTGAACTGCCCAGATTTTGCTTTGCAGTTGTCCCGTCGCCAGGGGCTGTCGATCTTGGGACCAGTTGCTGTGTTAATTCGCAATGCCAATACCATCGAAGAAGCCATTCGAGGTGTACGTCAGTACCTTCATTTAATCAGCCCCAGTGTTTCCATCGAACTGACATTGCCAGCCAACAGTAGTCACATATTTGCTGAGTTTCGTGTTCAAGAAACGGGGCTGATTAAACTGCGCCAAATACATGAACTGTACCTCGGTAATGCGCAGCTGATTCTGAACATACTCACCGGCACAGACACTCATGCGCGCTGTATTCATTTTCCACACAGTCAGATTGCACCGTCTGACAGCTATCGCCGACTGTTTGGTTGCGACATCAAATTTAACCAACCGCATTGTGCGGCGGAACTGCCCGTTGCTTTGCTGCAGCAGAACATACGCGGCGCAGACCCAGAGACAGCGCACATTGCCGATCAGTATTTAGCAGAACGATTTGGTGGGCGAACAGACCAAATTCAGGATCAGGTTGAACACCTGATTGCCAAATTGCTGCCCACGGGCCATTGCCGCATTGATGTTGTTGCGGAACAGTTGAACTTACACCCAAGAACCTTGCAGCGCCGCCTACGCCAGCAATCCGATACCCATTTTGACGCGCTGTTGGATGCACATCGATTTACATTGGCCAAGCGCTACTTGGAACAGTCGACCTTACCGTTCAGCCAAATCGCCGGGCTGTTAGGCTATGCCGATCAAAGTGCCCTTAATCGCTCCTGCCAGCGCTGGTTTCACACCACACCTAAGGCATTGCGACAGCGTAAAAGCAGTTCCCAATAAACATGCACCTAAAATCAGTAACGACTAAGTTCACAATGAATAGCAGCCAGTCTAGACAGAGAAAGTAGTTTGGAATTACGAACGACAGCCAACATGAGCTTGAATGAATATTAAGAAATTAACTAGAAGCTGTTTCACAACTTCTTTAGCACGATCATCATGCAGGCGGCGTGAAAGAAGGCTCGATACATTGAGAGCTTTCTTTCCCATCGAACCACTAATCGTCGATAATTTCCAAGCCAAGCAAAAGTGCGCTCTACTTTCCAGCGACGGTCGTACCTTCTCAGCTTTCTACCATCTTGCAACGGCGCTTTTTTCCTGTTTCGACGATGTGGACAAATGAGATCAACGCCCCGTTTCTTTAACGCCATTCGCAGAGGATCAGAGTCTGCCGCTTTATCGTAAATCAAACGCTTCACCTTGCTCTTGCCATAGGAAACATTTAACAAAGCCTCAATCAGCTTGACCTCCGCCGGTGACGCTGAGCCAAGTGTCAGCCCGACTGGAATGCCTTCGCCATCGACGACTATCATCCACTTCGACCCCTTACCCCGCTTGGTTTTTCCAACACCGAGGCCCCTTTTTTTGCGGGTGCAAAACTGCCATCAGAAAACGATTCTTCCCAATTTAACCGCGACTGTTGATCCAGAACGCGAAGAAGCTTACGCCAGGCTTTGAGCCATGCTCCTTGCTCTTCCCAGTACTGAAGGCGGCGCCAGCAGGTACTCGGTGAAGGATAGCGCTCGGGTAGATCACGCCAGCGCGCACCCGAACGTAAGACCCATAAAATGCCCTCGAAACAGGCTCGATTGCTGATAGGTTTGGGACCCCCTTTGCCACGAGGTAAACTGGGTAAGCAAGGCTCAATGTGTGCCCACTGTTGGTCGGTCAGTTCTGAGGTTGAACGTTTCATGGTGGAGGAGTTGATGCTGATAGTTTTGATTATTATATCGGACTGAAGGTTATGAAACAGCTTCTATTGTAAAAATAAGCAAGTTCAGCAGAAGCAAAGCAATCATAGCCGCTTTGCTTCTTCATATTATTGCTGCGCTGTCAGTTTTGGCTGAGCTGCATGTCCTTACTTTTCGCCAACTCGGCATTAATATCGTAGATCGCCTGTTTCATTGCCTGAATTTCTTGGTCTTTCTCTTTCAACGCTTCGATTAAGACTGGAATCAGACCGTCGTAGCTAATGGCCAGCAGCCCTTCCGCATCTGAGTGAACCAATTCAGGAATGACTTGCTTAACAGCCTGTGCCGACAAACCTATGGTTCTATCGGGGTGACTGGAATCAGTATCTTTCATGCGGTAGCTAATGCCAGACAGTCGATTGACCGTTGACATGGCACCAGACAATGACTGGATATCCTCTTTTAAGCGTTCATCTGAAAAGGTAAGCCACTGATACGCCTTACCATTGCCATTGACTTCAAAAGCCTCTGTTGGGTTGTCGATACCAACGGCCAAGCGATCACTGATCCGAAGCCACTTACTGGCAAAATCGCCTTTTATCAAAGCAGAATGTGCACTATTGGCGATGTATAACATTTGACTATTGGTTTCTAAAGCACCAGCTTCGCTACCGATAAAGACGCTTCGATCACCCAGGTTGCCATACCCCGCGCTGTAGCCAAGATACACATTTTTATCGCCGGACATATTGCTACGCGCTGCGTTTCGACCTATGTATACGTTGTATTCACCATCGGTATTATTGGTACCGGCGGACGGCCCCATAAACACGTTTGCACCGCCAGTGGTGTTATTGTTTCCTGCGTCCGTGCCAACGAAGACGTTATCACTACCCGTCGAGTTAGCCTGCCCAGCGTTATGACCAAAGAAGGAGTTATTGCTCCCAGAAATATTATTCTTTCCAGCCTGCCAGCCTAGAAATGAGTTATTAGCACCATGGGTGGTATTACTGCCTGCGTAGTTTCCTATAAAGACATTGGACCCACCAGTGATAGATGAACTGGGCGTGTACGCTCCCATAAAGGACCCAATACCACATTCGGTTGGGCAGGATTGAGCGACAGCATTGACCGACAGCAACAGCGATGACGCCATCAATAACAGACTTTTCAACACAGACCGTCGATTGAGAATCTCGCGAACACCGACAGAGCAAGATTCTGTTCTTACACTTCTCGTTATTCCTGGTTGGCGACCAATAGAACCTGCACTGTAAGCGCCAGGATGCATTTCATTTCCTTTATACATATTCAGCCTCATGAAATTATCTATTATTCCTATTTACCTAGGTCTTCAGCGACTCAAGCGCCATGGAGCCTAGCTCAACAAAACGAGCGCCAGCTTAAATATCTGAATATTCTTAAAAAGCCGATAAAAACAATACTTAATACCTAGAATTAAGACACCAAATATAACCAGAGACTATAAAGAACAGAAACATAGACAAAAAAAATTAACACACCCCCCTAAAAGAATCACCAACCCGCCCCAATAATATTCAATGTAAGATGGCGTCACACAAAAATCAGACATTAAAATTGACAACAACCATCCTGTCGATTCCGAAGAAAGCTGAACAATGCCATACAGATCTGTCCGTAAAAAACATCAATGCTAAAACACTAGAATTATGCGACAGACTTGATCATCTGGATGACGAAGCTGACATTAGATCAGTCATTATTTATCTGACAGACCTTCGATATCAGGGGGCACGGCATGACTGGTGATGAGACCCTACAGGAAACGAACCAGATCAAGCCAAATAACACGTGATTAAATTTAGAGAGAGGGCTATGGCGCTCTCTAGCGATGGATGCAACTTAAAAACAGAGGGATCGTATATGAAGGCAAGAGTACATACCATTCACTTATTAGCGACCATACTGGCTTTATCCATACCGCTATCGACACTGTCATATTCCGGTAGTTCAGCAACGGACCAGCCGGCATCGGATACCAACTGTGTTGCTCCGAGCAGCTGGTTCCCCAAATCGCAGACGCCCTTTCCCGATGGCAACCAGTTCTCCAGCGAGACCAACTGTGACTTTCATCGTTGGTCCTGGCAGATGTTTTTGTGGCTGACTCAGGACGTCAACGGCAAGCCCAGATTTCTAAGCTTCGATACCCCGTATGACCTACTAGGAATCTCTGATCGAGAACACCTCATGCCCCGCCTAGGGAAAACGGATAACGCCAAAAGTATGGATGAATACCTGCAAGCTGGGACCGAGGGCATTCTCGTCGATCAAGATGGCCGCGCCGTGTATTACTCGCAGTACATCAACCCGGAGTTTGTTGAGTTCATGCAATCCAATGGACTCACTGACTATAAAAACGTTCAGAACTTTGACCCGTACACCCCTTTTGATATCAATGTTGCGGAGTTTAAGGCGTCTTGGAAGATTGTACAGCCAGGTGAGGACACATCGGGCTTTTATACCATGGAGTCGTCCGTTTATGCGTTGAAGAACTCAGGTGGAAAAATCGTCGTCGACGAAGACAAGTCGCTAACGGTAACGCTGGCGTTAGTCGGCTTTCATATAGCAGGTGTGGTTAAAGACCATCCAGAGATGATTTGGGCAACGTTTGAGCACAAAGACAATGCGCCCAATGTGCCCACGGACTTCTCTCCAAGCACCATCATTTCTGACAAAGACTGGACCTTCTATCAAGCCAATACACCCTTTTCTCAGTGCAATATAAACCCAGCCAATTCGCCATCACTGACACTGAATGAACAAGACCAAACATTGAGCCCTGTGACACAGGTGTGTCGTCAATACGAAGATGGTAACTATGCCAGACAGGTGACACTGGATGTCCCAACCAATATCAAGGTTGTCAATCAACTGAACCAAAGCGTGCTTGATCAACTGAATAAGGATGACGTGTGGTCAAACTACTTTGAAGTATCTGCCATATGGTTCAGCCGTAAAAATGGACTCCAGCCTAACATGGGGCTAGCGAGCGATGTTGACTCATCTGACCAACAGCTATTGATTGGTGGCTTGCGATTGTCCAACTCAACCATAGAGACCTTCACCCAAAGCCAGAGCACAATGAACAACTGCTTTCGCTGCCACAATACACTGCAACGCTTTCCACCCTCACCGAATATGGATCCCCTACCGGGAATGAACCTCAACATTAGCCATGCGTTTATGAATATTTATTTCTGGGATCAAGAAATGAAGAACGCCAAAAAAGCTAACTAACTCATATACGTTAAGGAAGACCAGCCATGACCAGTATTTTCAGAGTTCATCCTGCCATCAACTTCGCACGTGTTGGCAATAGCGAGGAATACTACATCGCTCCAGAGACCGCTGCTGGCGAACTGTTAGATAAGGAAACCGGGCTGTTTGGTGGACTACCTATTAAACCCGGTACAGAGGATACTCCAATCACAGCGAATGATTTTCGCGACCAAACGCCCGACCAAAAGGTAAAGCGCCAAGCAGCCAGATTTCGCATCTTCGTGTACGAAGGCATCGCCGATTATCGTGACCCAACAGATTGCCCGCCAGGAAAAGAGTGCTCCTCAGGCGAAGTCTACCCATCTAAAGTGAAGGGTAAGGAGGTATGTATCGGCGATGTTGTTGACGGCAAGACGGTTACTGACATTGTCTGGTCGGTTCATTTGGCCAACAAAAAAAACAACAGTTGGAGCATCGAAAGTGCAAATGGACAAGAAGAAGGCATAAGAGCCTATCGCAATGGTCAAACGCCCCCTATTCGCAATCCGTCCTATGGGTCTATGCCAAACAGCGACGATAGACTTAGAAAGCTGGTCATCGATGCCGGACCTCGCACCATTAAATCATCGGATAACAATGTAATTGTCGATTTCGATGCCGCCACACCCAGCACTTACATAGACAATACAGGCAACATCGCACAAGCCGATTATCCGGTGAGTTTTCCTGCGGATCACTTTGAAAATCAGAATCCGAGCTCTGGCGATATCACCACCCTTGGTCAAATGACCATAGAGCCAGGCAGCGGTCGATTGATCGTAGTTGGGGGCTACGGCAACGCCTTTGCATTTGTTGATGCCGATGGTAACAAGCCTGAGCTAAACGATGCCATTGACAACGATGGCTGGTTTGATGACGTATCGGATGGCCCGGTCAATGCCATCGTTAAATTCGACGATGGCAGCCATGCTACAGTCGTCGCAGGTTGGTTTGTATGCACGGACCCAGGTTATGCACCCCAGATTCGCAACGTTGTTTCTACTTGGGACGATGTATTTAACACGTGGGTAGAGCAACTCGGGTTAGTCCCGCAATTATATTCTGGCGGTAAATACGACAATGACTATCAGGCCTCTTTCTATCAGGATGTCATGCCCGTATTTCATGGCGCTTTTTTGCAACGCTGGAGCACCAATCTGCCAGGACAAGCCGTGAATGGCCACAATTGGGTTGCTGCCATTCAGCCCTCAGATGACCCAACGAAGAAAATCCCCAACTTCGACAGCCTGATTCGTGACCCTAATGATCCGCAGCAAAGCGAGGAAGGCGGCAAAAAAATGCCACTGGCCTTAGGCGATGCACAGAAAAGTTTTTTGTCGCTGACCACCACTCAGTATTTCCTAATGAAACAGTGGTATGCCGGGCGTAGTACCACAGAAGATAATGAACGCCATCTGGGAGTGGGTGAGAAGCTCGACAAAGTCGTATTAGAAAACTGCTTGGGTGGGCGTTATTCTCCTGGCATTGACCTTACTTTTATCGTGCGTGACATCAACCTTTACCATCAGAAATGGCATGATGGCACTGGTCCTTTTCGCATTAATCAACAACAACTCGACTATGGGAATGCCAACGTCGGCCAGCCATTTTTAAACATTGGTTATATCCCTTTAAACCGAAATGCGGTTGAACCGGGCGATTTATCCAAGTTTATGGCCCAACCCTGGCATACCGACTACAACAGTTGCGCCGTACATGAGCCAGATCCAAACCCACCGGGCAATAATACCCTGTACTGGTCATGGCCCGCGCAGCGCCCTGTTCAAGTCCACCCTGCTGATTTGTGCAGCTTTGATGACAAAACTCAGCGCTGGAACCTAGGCGGACAACTATTCAGCGTTCGAGGCAAGGGAACCGAAACCGAGTATCCGCAAGAGCAGGGTCGCTTCCAGCAGTACATCGACTATTTGGAAAACTGGCATAAAACTGGTTTTGTGATCCAAGGAGTCAGAGTAATGGCAGATCAAGGTGGCAACTACGGTGACGATAAGTTTATCGAGGTCGCCAGCCAGTATGAATCTGAGGGAGACATAGTGCAGCCTTGGCCAACTTCCGTAGTGCCCGAAAACTAACAGGAATTCTCGGGGGAGGCATGCCTCCCCGAAGGAAGCGTACATGGATCAGATCGCCCACATCACCATATTGGGTGCAGGCCCTGCAGGACTAGCCACCGCGTTATCTCTGGCCAACCAAGCCGGTTTAGCAGGCTCTGCTCTCGACATTCATGTCATTGATGCTGCTACCGACATAAAGGTCAAGGTCGGCGAAACCATTCCACCAGCGGCAACATCTGTGCTGAGGGACTTGATCGGCGATCACACGCCAACACTGCTGAGCGAGCATAACGTTTGCCCTGGCTCAGTTTCACTCTGGGGAAACGACCGGCCAGGTCACAACGATTTTATGTTCAACTTAGAGGGACATGGTTATCACTTGGATAGAATCCGATTTGAAGAACAACTCACTAATATCGCACTAACACGGCATATAAGTTTGCAAACAGGGGAGCGACTCAAACATCTGGAAAGCCTTGGTGCTGGATTTTCCTTGCACTTGAGTAAAGACGGGCAAAGTCGAAGGATAGAGACAGACTTTCTGGTCGATGCAGCTGGCCGCTCGGCCATTACTGCGCAAAAACTGGGGACTGCTCGCAACAGCTTTGATGAGGTCACTTTCATTTGCAGCGTATTGGAATGCGACCAACTATCTTTATCGTGCAACGATTTACCGACACGAACACTGGTGGAGTCGTGCGACTACGGCTGGTGGTATTGTGCGCAGCTACCAAACGAGAAAGTCATATTGATGTTATGCACGGATAAAAAACAGATGCTAGCGCAATGTTTGCATCAAGCAGATGTATGGTTAGAGCGAGTCAGAGAGACCCAATTGTTGGCAGCAGAGCTGCACATGGTTCTGAAAAATTTATCTAGCAAGTCAGTACGATTATTCAAACGCAATGCCAAATCCAGTATTTTAAGTGCCGTTATCGCACCGAATTGGTTAGCAGTGGGCGATGCAGCCTGCAGTTATGACCCAATCAGTTCAGCTGGCATTACCAAAGCACTAATGCACGGCCAGCTTGCGGGTAATTGTATTTACGACTATTTATCGGGAAATAACAACCAAGCACTGACCGACTATCAAAACCAAGTATTTGACGACTTCAACAAATACGCTGCCCTGCGCCAATCACTGTATGCAAGTGAACAGCGCTTTGCCAATTCCGGCTACTGGCAACGCCGGCAAGGTTTTGCTTAAACCGGCCACAACCAAGCAACGCGCCCAAGTTTCAGGCATAAAAAACCGGCCATAAAGGCCGGCTTTATTCGCACGGAGCGAGCAGCTTACATCATGCCGCCCATACCGCCCATACCGCCCATACCGCCCATATCAGGCATTGCAGGAGCGTCTTCTTTAGGTACTTCAGCAACCATGGCTTCGGTGGTGATCATCAGACCAGCGACAGAAGCAGCCGCTTGTAGTGAAGAACGGGTCACTTTGGCAGGGTCCAGAATACCCAGCTCGATCATGTCACCGTATTCACCGGTTGCAGCGTTAAAGCCAAATGAGCCTTCACCTGCTTTTACTTTGTCCACAACAACGGAACCTTCAGCGCCAGCGTTAGCGGCGATCTGGCGAATCGGTGCTTCCATCGCACGCAGCGCCAGAGCGATACCCACGTTTTGGTCTTCGTTGTCGCCTTCAACAGTGACGTTGGCCAGAGCACGAACCAGCGCTACACCACCGCCTGCAACCACGCCTTCTTCAACGGCTGCGCGAGTCGCGTGCAGTGCGTCGTCTACGCGGTCTTTTTTCTCTTTCATTTCAACTTCAGAGCCAGCGCCGACCTTAATCACTGCAACACCACCAGCCAATTTGGCAACGCGCTCTTGCAGTTTTTCTTTGTCGTAGTCAGAAGTCGAGTTTTCGATTTCAGTGCGGATTTGCTCAACACGGGCTTTAACGTCAGCTTCTGAGCCAGCACCGTCAACAATCACGGTGTTTTCTTTGCTCAGCACCACTTTCTTAGCCGTACCCAGCATATCTAGAGTGGTGGTCTCCAGAGACATGCCCACTTCTTCAGAAATCACTTGTGCGCCAGTCAGCACAGCAATGTCCTGCAACATGGCTTTACGACGATCGCCAAAGCCTGGTGCTTTAACCGCAGCCACTTTGAAGGTGCCACGCAAGTTGTTCACTACCAGAGTCGCCAGCGCTTGGCCTTCAACGTCTTCAGCGACGATCAGCAGCGGACGGCCTGACTTAGCCACATTTTCCAGCACTGGAATCAGCTCTTGCAGGTTATCGACTTTTTTGTCGACCAACAGCAGCAGTGGGTTTTCCAGCTCTGCTGTCATTTTGTCTTGGTTGGTCACGAAGTACGGAGACAGGTAGCCGCGGTCGAACTGCATGCCTTCAACAACGTCCAGCTCGTCGTTCAGGCCTTTGCCTTCTTCAACGGTGATGACGCCTTCTTTGCCTACTTTTTCCATCGCTTCGGCGATGATCTGGCCAACAGTTTCGTCAGAGTTCGCAGAGATGGTACCGACTTGTGCAATGGCTTTGCTGTCTGCACATGGCTGTGCTTGAGACTTCAATTGCTCAACCACGGCTGCAGTCGCTTTGTCGATGCCGCGCTTCAGGTCCATTGGGTTCATGCCTGCAGCAACCGCTTTCAGACCTTCGTTCACAATGGCTTGAGCCAGAACAGTCGCGGTGGTGGTACCGTCGCCTGCTTGGTCGTTCGCCTGAGACGCCACTTCTTTAACCATCTGGGCGCCCATGTTCTGGAACTTGTCTTCCAGCTCGATTTCTTTCGCCACAGACACACCGTCTTTAGTGATGGTCGGTGCGCCGAAAGATTTTTCCAGTACCACGTTACGGCCTTTAGGGCCCAGGGTTACTTTTACTGCGTTCGCCAGGACGTTAACGCCGTCCAGCATGGACTGACGACCGTCGTTACCGAATTTTACTTCTTTAGCTGCCATGATTTTTTCCTTAACTGTATTTAGGTTTCGATGTCACTTGGCTGGATGGATCAGGATTCCAGCACACCATAAATTTCGCTTTCGTTCAGAATCAGCAACTCTTCGCCGTCGACTTCGATGGTGTTTGAACCAGAGTACTTACCGAATACGACGGTGTCGCCTTCTTTAACAGCAACAGGACGGCTCTCACCGTTGTCCAGAATACGACCAGTACCAACGGCTACCACTTCACCCTGGTTTGGCTTTTCAGCAGCAGAGCCTGGCAGCACGATGCCACCAGCGGTGGTTTGCTCTTCTTCCTTGCGACGAACAACGACGCGATCGTGTAAAGGACGGATTTTCATCTGACATGTTCTCCAATGTTAGAACCAGTGTTGTGTAATCGGCTGTGGCGTTTACACCACCGGGTGCCGTGTTTTGCTTAATAGGGGTGCGAAACTGGATTTCAACACCCGAAGATGAATTTTTTTAGTCTTTGCGTGAATCAGCCTGAGACGAGCCGTGGTGATCGCTACCAGTTTCTGAGCCTTGGCGCTGATAATCACCTTCAATGACATGGCCTGAGTGATAACCAGGGTTAGTACGTGAACTGGCTTGGCCTTCGTAGACATTGCCAGCACCGCCCACCACCACATTAGGCTTCAACAGTTTCATTACCGAGCCCAACATCAGGCTACGTATGGCGGGCACGAGTAACGCAAAGCCGAAACTGTCGGTGATAAAGCCGGGCGTGAGCAACATGGCGCCAGCCAGTGCCAGCAGGAAACCTTCCGCCAGCTCTTTTGCAGGCAAACTGCCCTGCTCCAAGCGCGAGCGCGCCCGCATCAAGGTCGCCAACCCCTGTGCCTTTAACAGAGTGACGCCGACCACAGCCGTCAACACCACCAACGCCAGAGTCGGCAATAAACCGATAAACGAGCCCACTTGAAGCAGTACGTACAGCTCAACGATGGGGACAGCAACAAAAATCAGAAACAGTGGCACGGCGGTGCTCCAGTTGTGGCCGAGAATGTTTTATATCTGGGGGCGAATACCGCAAATTCAACCGTGCCCCAGAGGCGCTAGTACGCTGAGCTTGTCCAAGTTGCCGTTGCGACTTCCATAGCTGCCGACATCTTAAGAGTCATCCGACCGCGGTAACCCTCAGACTCCACACACAGATATTGAATTGTTATGTTATAACAATTACATTATTGAGCATTGAGCACTCACCCGTGGTGCGCCTTTGTCTAAACCGACCTATCAGAGGAATCAACAATGAACTTGCTGTCCGCTTCGCAACGTGATTTAGCCGGTGCCTTGTGCTCTGGTTTGTGCTTGTCACACTGCTTACTGACGCCACTGCTGCTGGCCTCCGGTGCGCTAGGCACCATGGGCGCCGTACTGGCCACCGAAACCACGCACTGGGTACTGCTTGGCCCGGTATTGCTGTTGGCTGTGCTCAGCTTTCCGGCGGGCATCAAGCATCATGGCCGTTACTTGCCTGCGATGATCGCTGGCGCTGGCCTGCTGTTGCTGTTGATTGCACTGATGGCAGGAGAAGCGCTGGAAGCTTGGTTAACCGCAGCCGGTGCATTGGCCATGTTGGCAGCCCATGGGTTAAACCGGAGGTGGTCGCGTGGCTAATTTGGCCAGATTTCAGCGCCCACTGCGCTGCACCAGCACCTCGGCGTTGCTCGGAGACAATGCCAACGTCCTGACGCACATTTATGACGCCAGCATTAACCTGGTGGCGTGGCGGCGCAGCTTGGCAGACGAAGTAGCGGATTACGCACAGTTTCTGGCGTCCGCAGACAGTACTTGGTCGTCACTGCAATGTCGGCTTGAACCAGAAGCCGCTTACCAAGCGCTTGCCAGAGAGCTGCCAGAAGTGCCAGGCAAAATGGCTGGCAAAGCCGCCCTGATTCGCGATGCCGCCGAGCTGGTCGATATGTTCTGTTGTTTGTTTGATTTACCCGCTGCCGGGCTGCGGTTAGCGCTGGTAAATAGTGCTATGTGTCCTAAGTTTCATACAGATAAGGTGCCCTGCCGCTTGGTCACCAGTTACATGGGACCAGGCAGTGAATGGTTGTACAACCATCAGGTAGAGCGCTCGCGCATGGGGCACCGCACTGGCAGCAAAGCAGATCGCGATGCTGGCGTGTATCATGACGACGCCGCGGTACAGCAGTTAGCTCAGCATGACGTTGTTCTGCTAAAAGGCGAAAGCTGGCTGGGCAATGAAGGCAATGGCGCTGTGCATCGCTCCCCCACTCCGGCAGCAGGCAGCAGCCGTTTGTTATTAACTCTGGATTTTTCGGATTAATATGAAAACACCGATGTCACCTTGGGCCATGATCGTATTGTTAGCAACAGGGCCCGCCGCCGCCCACGACAAACATCATGACCATCACGACAAACATCAAAGTCATGGCGCCCATGAGCACGGCAAAGCCACGCTCAACCTGGTGGTGGACCAAGATACGCTGTTGGCCGAGCTACACACACCCGCTGCCAACATCGTTGGCTTTGAGCATGCCCCAGCCAACCAGCAACAACAGCAAGCGGTAAAAGAAGCACTCGCCAAACTGTCGAAACTGGATACGCTGCTCAAAACACCGCATGGCTGCACCTTGCACAGTGCTGACGTCTCAGCTCCAGGCATGGGTGTGGACAATGATCACTCGCACAACCACGGACATGATCACGGCCATTCGCACGAGGAAACCCACAGCAAAGATCAGCATGCGGAATTTCATGTTGAGTATGTTGTTAGTTGCTCCAACCTCAGCCGTATTGATATCGCCCTAATGCAGCATTTCCCGGCCATTGAAACCGTCAATACCCAATGGCTCACCAGCGAGCACCAAGGGCATCAGAAATTAACACCGGCAAAAACACAAGTGCGGTTTGGGAGCGCCGAATAATCCATATGGCAAAGTTCAGATAACATCGTCATCAAAAGTGCTTTTTACTGCTCTGAGAATATTGTGCGGAATTGAATAGATTTACGTTTCTGAAAAAAGAAGATTTTCACCTATTTGGCAGGATGGCCGCTGTCAAAAAATTAATCCAAAACGAACACAAATCCTAGAGGGATTCTGCTGAGGAATATTTTATGCAAAATCAATATTTACGTAAGCAATACCAGAACTCAATATACGAGCAGACCAGCTTAAACCACACCAGTACAAGAAAAGGCTGAGCAAGCACCCTGAAGATTCAATCGTCGTAATAGGGTTCAACAGAATCCACCCGCATCGAGTAAGCAGCGACCGCCATGTCGTTCTCTACCAATTTGGTGGACATTTGTCCCTCGATCCAAAATGCATCCATGATGGTTTCCAACTCAAACCCTTCTTTTGAAGTGGAATAAACAATCTGGTTCGGCGGTGGCGGTGGGTAGTGCAGGCAAGCGCCAAAAAACGGCACCAGAAAGAACTCGGTGACACGTTGCTGTTCGTTGTATTGCAGCGGCACCACAAACCCTGGGATTCGCACTAGGCGTTTATCAAACTCGTCTTTCACGCGGGTCGAAATCAGCGCCTGCTCGTAGGCAGACAGCGGTGCATCCTCTTGCAACTGCAGCTGCAATTCACTGCTGATTTGATCGGCCAAGTCACCCTCAGCCACCGTATCCAGTTGCTCCGGTGGTGCCAACAGCGCTTGTAAATCCTGATCAGGAATCAGGTCGGTCCATTCAATCTGCTGGTAATCTTTCGCCTGCAGCAGCTGCGCCAAACACAACAGCCAAATCAGCGTGATGCCGTGAGTAAGTGATCTCGTCATTTGCAAACTTTTACCTGCCTGATACATGACTTTGTTATACGATAACACAACCCAATCATGCCCGACATTGCTATGATCTCCATCCATGAGTTGCAGTTCAGCTACGCCGATCAAACGGTACTCAACATCCCTGCATGGCAGATAGAACCCGGCGAGCGCGTGCTGCTGCACGGCGAGTCTGGCAGCGGCAAATCAACCTTGTTGCACCTGCTGGCAGGGTTAAGTACGCCGAACACCGGCGCTATTTGCATCGGTGAGCAGACCATTAATCAGCTGTCAGCGCGTCGGCGCGATGCGTTTCGAGCACGCCATCTGGGCTTTATTGCCCAGCGTCTTAATTTGATTCCCTATCTGTCGGTATTGGATAACGTGCTGCTCGCTGCCCACCTAAGCCACACGGCAAAGCGTGACTCAGCCCATGGCGGTGTGCGCACGCACGCCATCGAGCTGTTGCAGCAAGTGAACTTACCTGAGTCGCTGTTTCATAAGACCGCTCAGCAGTTGAGCCTCGGGCAGCAACAACGCGTTGCCATTGTGCGTGCCATGATTCACCAGCCGTCAGTCATTCTCGCTGACGAGCCCACATCGGCATTGGACAGCCATAATCGTGATCTGTTTATGCAGCAACTGCAGCAGCTGTGCAGCGCTAATAACATCACCTTGGTTATGGTCAGCCACGACTTGACCCTGGCAACGCACTTTTCTCAGGTGCAGGCGCTGACCGATATCAATCAGACAGGAGCGGTGTAATGTTTTGGCGTGTCGCTTTTTTCAGTTTAATGCACCGCCGTGGAGCCGCGCTGTTAACCCTGTTGGCCATCGCCATCAGTGTGTTTACTCTGGTCGCCGTCGAGCATGTACGCCAGCAGGCAAAAACCTCTTTTACGCAAACGGTATCCGGCGTTGATTTGATTGTCGGCGCGCGCGGCGGCGATATTAATTTGCTGCTGTACTCGGTATTTCATCTCGGCAATGCCAACCGCAATATGTCGTACGACAGTTTTTTAACCTTAAAAAATGCCAGCGCGGTTGATTGGGCCATTCCACTGTCGATGGGCGATTCGCACCGGGGATTTCGTGTTATTGGCACAGACCAAGCGTTTTTTCGCCACTTTCGCTATGGTCAAAAACAACCACTGAGTTTTACTGCTGGCAGTGCGTTTCAACATCAAAATCAAGTTGTTATCGGCGCCGCCGTTGCTAAAAAGTACGACTATCAACTCGGTGACGAGCTGGTGATCGCACACGGTTTAGGGCGCCAGAGCTTTGCCTTGCACGAGCAACACCCCTTTGTGATTAGCGGCATTTTACAACCCACCGGCACACCGGTGGACCGGGCCTTGTACGTCACCCTGGAGGGGCTAGAAATCATACATCTGCCCTCCCATGCCAGCACTAAAAACGTTACGCCCAGCAGCATCACCGCCACGTTATTAGGGCTGGAGTCTCGCCTGCGTACTTTCCAAGTACAGCGTCAAATCAATGAGTCACAGCCTGAACCGCTGATGGCCATTTTACCCGGTGTCACCTTAAGCCAGCTGTGGGACAGCCTAAATCTAATGGAAGATACCTTGCGTATTATTGCCTGGCTGATTTTGATCGCCGCCTTTTTAGGCATGGGTGCCACTTTGTTAGCGTCCATGCGCGAGCGCCAGCAGGAACTGTTGGTATTGCGCACCTTGGGCGCTCGCCCCTGGTTTATTGTGCTGCTGATTCAAGCTGAATCCCTGCTGATCACCAGTGCCGCCATCACTCTGGCCCTGACCCTGCTCAGCGTCGCTTTAGCCGTCGGCCAAAGCCTACTCAGCAGCCAGTTTGGCATTCATATCAGTGGCGATTTTCTGCACAGTGATGTGCTGCTGACCTTGGCAGGCATCCTAGTCGTCAGCTCATTGGTGTCTCTCTACCCGAGCTACAAAGCGTATCGCCTGTCGTTGGCGTAGTGCTTAACAACACGGTGCTGCAGCACCGTGCACGCTCTCACCGCTAAATCCGCTGTCAGCCGGCTCTGGCCATGCCAGCAGGGCTGGCGCTGCTCATCCCCCATTAGGCCACTCGTGCCTTGGTTCATACAGCCAATCAATGGTTAGCAGCCCTGCGCTGAGCTTTTGCCAGTTTTTGCCAATTCTCCTGCCATAAACCGTCATGGATGAAGCTAGTCAGGTCGGAGACACTGGTGTTAAATAGCAACAATAAGAGATCAATCATGGAATTCACCAACGTACCTGCCATCGTCACCGGCGGCGCTTCTGGTTTGGGCGAAGCCTCAGTGCGCACCTTAGCCGCCAAGGGTTGCAAGGTCGCCATTCTCGATTTAAACGAAGACGCTGGCCGTCGAGTCGCCGAAGACGTTAACGGCTTATACCTGCATTGCGATGTGTCGTCGGCGGACAGTGTTGAAGCCGCTTTTGCCGCCTCGCGTGAAGTTCATGGCGCCTGCGGCATTGCCGTCAATTGTGCCGGCATCGCACCGGCGAAAAAAATACTCGATCGCGATGGCAAACCCATGCCACTGGACGCTTTTAGCCAAGTCATCAACGTCAATTTAATTGGCAGTTTTAATGTGCTGCGCGTCGCAGCTGCCGACATGGCCAGCCGCGAAGCCAACAGCGATGGCGAGCGCGGTGCCGTGATCATGACCGCCTCCATCGCCGCGTATGAGGGCCAAATTGGTCAAGCGGCATACAGCGCATCAAAAGGCGGCGTCGTCGCCATGACACTGCAGTCGGCACGTGAACTGGCGCGCCAGGGCATTCGCGTCAATACCATAGCTCCGGGGATTTTCATGACGCCCATGATGGCCGCCATGCCGCAAGAGGTGCAGGACAGCCTCGCCGCGACACTGCCATTTCCACAACGCCTAGGCGACCCGAAAGAGTTTGGTTTAATGGTGCAACAAATGGTGGAAAACCCAGTGCTGAATGGCGAAGTCGTACGCTTGGATTGCGCTCTGCGCATGGCACCACGTTAAGGAGAGTACCATGAATATTCCTCCTCACGCCGAGCAAGAATTCGTTTTATTTCGCGACAATGTGGTGAAATTTTTACAGGCCGAAGTCGCGCCTCACTATGCACAGTGGGAGCTGGATGGTCTGGTGCCGCGCGAGCTGTGGCGTTCGTTGGGTGAAGCCGGTTTATTGTGCGTCGATGTGCCAGAAGCACACGGTGGCTTTGGCGTGCCATTTGATTATTCCGTGGTGATTAGCGCAGAAATGGCGCGCTTGGGTTTTGGGGCACTGGCCACCAACGTGATGGTGCATTCCGATATTGTTGCACCCTATTTATCTCACTTGGCCAACGAGCAGCAAAAACAACAGTGGCTACCGCGTATGGTAAGCGGCGATGCCGTCGGTGCCATTGCCATGACCGAGCCCGGCGCCGGCAGTGATTTGCAGGCCTTGCGCACCACCGCCGTTAAAGATGGCGACGATTACATCATTAATGGCTCTAAGACCTTTATCACCAATGGTCAGCACGCCGATTTAGTCATCGTGGCTGCCAAAACAGACCCACATGCCGGTGCCAAAGGCGTGAGCCTATTTTTGGTGGATACCGTATTACCGGGTTACAGCCGTGGGCGCAATTTAGAAAAAATTGGCCAGCACTGTGGCGACACGTCAGAGTTATTTTTTGATCAATTACGCGTACCGGCTAGTGCTTTATTAGGCGAAGAAGGCCAAGGCTTTGTCTATTTGATGCAGGAGCTGGCGCGTGAGCGCTTAGTGATTGGCGCCTTGGCATCTGCCGCAGGCCGCGGCGCCATCGAACAAACCATTGAATACTGCAAAGAGCGCAAGTTATTTGGCCAGCGTTTGGCTGATTTGCAAAATACCCGTTTTCGTCTGGCAGAAATGGAAACCGAGGTACGCATCAACCAAGCGTTTATCGATCAGTGCATTGATCTCTACAACCGTGGCCAACTCGATGCCGCCAGCGCGTCGATGGCCAAATACAGTGCCACTGAAATGCAGTTCCGTGTCGCCGACGGCTGTTTGCAGCTGTTTGGCGGCTATGGCTATACCAGCGAGTATCCTATTTCTCGTGCATTTGTCGATGCTCGGGTGCAGCGCATTTATGGCGGTGCCTCTGAGGTTATGAAGGAAGTCATCGCCCGCTCATTGCTGGGCAAAACAGGAGCCAAATCATGAAAGACAACGACATCGTCATTGCCAGCGCCGCGCGCACCCCGATGGGCGGCTTATTGGGCGCACTCAGTGACGTCAGCAGCCCACAACTGGGCAGCGTCGCCATTGGCGCCGCCATCGAACGCTCTGGCATCACCGCCGCGGATATCGATGCCGTCATTATGGGCTGCGTATTGCCAGCAGGTTTAGGGCAAGCACCCGCACGTCAAGCCTCACGTGGCGCCGGAATTGCCGACAGCAGCGGCTGCACCACGGTCAATAAAATGTGTGGCTCAGGCATGCAGGCGGTGATTCTAGCGCACGACCAAATCAAAGCAGGCAGTGCGAACATCATGGTCGCTGGTGGTATGGAAAACATGAGCCAGGCACCGTATTTATTGCCCAAAGCGCGCGCGGGATTGCGCATGGGACACGGTGAAGTAAAAGACTCGATGTTTCTCGACGGCTTGGAAGACGCCTACGAAGGCGGCTTGATGGGCAGCTTTGCCCAGCGCAGCGCCGACGACTATCGCATTAGCCGTGAGGCCATGGACGAGTTTGCACTGCAATCGCTAAGCCGTGCTCAAGCCGCCATTGCCAACGGTCATTTTGATAATGAAATCACCAGCGTGACGGTTCCAGGGCGTAAAGGCGATATCGAAATTCGCATAGACGAGCAACCAGGCAACGCACGGCCGGATAAAATTCCAACGTTAAAACCCGCCTTTAAAAAAGACGGCAGCATCACCGCCGCCAACGCCAGCTCGATCAGTGACGGCGCCTCTGCTCTGGTATTAGCCAGCCATGGCGCGGCACAAGCACACGGCATGCAACCACTGGCACGCATTGTCGCGCACGCCACTCATGCCCAGCTGCCCGCTGAATTTACCCTGGCGCCTATTGGTGCCATTGGAAAAGTACTGGATAAAGCGGGCTGGAATAAAGACGACGTTGATTTATTTGAAATCAACGAAGCCTTTGCCGTGGTCACCTTATTGGCCATGCAGGAATTAAAGCTCGATGCCGATAAGGTCAATATTCACGGCGGTGCCTGCGCCTTAGGCCACCCTATTGGCTCGTCCGGTGCGCGCATCATGGTGACGCTGATTCACGCCTTGCAGCAGCGTGGTCTGAAGAAAGGCGTTGCCTCCTTATGCATCGGTGGTGGTGAAGCCACGGCCGTGGCGATTGAAGTGCTGTAACTCGCAGGCCCTGTTGTAGCTGGCTGTTTTAGCTGGATGTTCTAGCTGGCTATCGCAGGGCCTTCATTTTTCCCACATTGACCTGCCTAAGGTTTACCCTTCGTGTTGGCGATACGCCAGTGGACTAACACCGGTCCAACTTTTAAAGGCGCGGGAAAATGCTCCTGGCTCGGCAAAACCAAGCTCTGTAGAAATATCGGCGATGCTTAAGTTTTGCCGTGTCAGCATGGTCACCGCCTGATCACGGCGCAGATTATCTTTAATTTTTTGATAAGCACTGCCTTCGGCTTTGAGCTTGCGACACAAGGTGTAGGAGGTCATGTGCAGCTGCACGGCCACTTGCTCTAATGTCGGCAATTTAGGCGCCGCACTGTGCTCTAATACGCGCCGTACGCGTGTGGTTAAGCTGTCGTCTTCTCCCGCCCAAATCATCAAGTGGCGAGGGGAGTCGTGCACAAACGCATCCAGTTCGGCCGTTGATCGAACCACCGGCATGGCCATATAGCGTTGACTAAAAAAGAGACTGTTGCGCGCTTGCTCGAAATGACAGCGACATGGATACACAAACTGATATTCATCAAAATGCGCTGGCAGCGCGTGTTGAAACCCTGCCTGACTGAGCACAATGGTCTGATCAATCAGCCAGCCACACAGCCGATGCCACACCAGCAATAGCCATTCTACCAAAAAATTATCCGGGTCCAGCTGCGGCTGAGTATGAGTAATGCTGAGCTCGACCTGCTGCTCATGTTCGATCAGCTCAATAACAATATCGTCGGAAAACAAGTCGTAGCAACGAATACTCTGTCGCAGCACCTCCGCTAGGTTGTCGGCATGCACCACCAGCGACCCCATTAAATGGAAATGGCCTACCCGACACGGCTGGCGGCTGCGCCCCATAAACTCATCGTCCAGTACACGCCAGACCAACCGAAACAGGTTCACAAACTGCTCTGTTGGTATGCGCGCCAGCGGCTCTTGTATCAGACCATAGTCGATACCACGTTGCTGCAGTAACTCCCGCCAATCACTGCGCTGCTGTTGCAGCCCATACAGCGCGGCGCGAGCGTAATGTGAAGAAAAAGTCAGATTGTGCGTCACGGCAGTTGGCTCCGAACGGCAAAAGTTGTCAATTTTTCTGCGCAAACCCGTCATTCAGTGACTATTGAGTGATGACTTAGCATGACTTTTGCGCACAACAAAAACAACAAGGTTGAACTTCAATGTCCAGGTCGCTCCCCAGCTACGCCCTCTTTGCTCAACAATTTTCCAGCGATGCCATCGAAGCGCAGTTTCATGGCAACTTTACCGATGGCATCAATGTTTGCCAGGAAATCTGTGACCGTTATGCCAGCGATGCCAGCAAGGTGGCCCTGCGTTATCAAACAGCCGCCGGCATTGATGGCGAGATGACCTTCGCTGAGCTGCAGCAACAGGCGGCGCGTTTTGCCAATTTTCTAAACGCCCAAGGCATTGGCCGGGGAGATCGCGTAGCCTGCCTGCTGCCGCGTACGCCACAGCTACTGATCTGCATTCTCGGTACGCTGCGAGCTGGGGCAGTATATCAGCCTTTGTTTACCGCGTTTGGCCCAGGTGCCATCGACTACCGGTTGCAGCAAGCCAATACCCGCCTGATCGTTACCAATGGCGAGCAATGGCACAAGCTCGACGACGTCAGTGCCTCACCGCTGACCATGTTGGTGGACAATCTACCTACGACTAGCAAACAGCCAGACTTTTATTTGCATGAGCAACTGTCGCACTACAGCGACGATTTTACGCCCGTGCTGCTGCAGCTAGATGATCCCTTTCTGCAAATGTTTACCTCCGGCACCACCGGTAAGCCCAAGGGCGTGGCGGTACCGACCAAAGCGCTGATGGCATTTTACGTTTACATGAAATATGCCATTGGCCTGCAAGCGGATGACCAGTTCTGGAATCTGGCCGACCCTGGTTGGGCGTACGGCCTCTACTACGCGATTATTGGCCCATTGTTATTGGGTGTGACCACGCACTTTAATGAAGCCAGCTTTAGCGCCGACAATACACTGGCTTTTTTACAGCGATATCGCATCACGAATCTTGCCGCGGCACCGACGGCGTATCGTCTGTTAATGGCAAACGATGAGTTATTTGATGATTCTGCCAAATTGCAGGTTAAACGTGCCAGCAGTGCGGGTGAGCCACTCAGCCCGGAAATTGTCAATTGGGCGCAACAGCGCTTGGGCTGTCGCTTATGTGATCAATATGGGCAAACGGAAACTGGCATGACCTCGGCTAATTTCCACGCATTGGAGCACGTCGAACGCCCGGCCAGTATGGGATTTCAGCTACCCGGTTATCGTCTGGTGGCCCTTGATCCGAAAGGCAATGAAGTGGCTCCGGGTGAAAGCGGCGAATTAGCAGTTGATATGGAACACTCGCCGCTGTTTTTCTTTGACGGGTATACCTGGAATGAAAAAGCGCCCTATCAGGGCCGCTATTATCTGACTGGCGATATGGTGGTCAGCAATGGCGACGGCTCACACAGTTACACGGGGCGCGATGACGATATCATTGCCTCAGCAGGCTATCGCATTGGGCCAGCGGAAGTGGAAAGCGCATTGATCGAGCACGATGCGGTCATTGAAAGTGCTGTGGTCGGCAAACCCGACGATAAACGCGGCGCCATTGTCAAAGCCTATGTGGTTGTGCGCTCCAATTACGAAACCGATCAGCAATTGGCTGAGGAACTGCAACAACACGTGCGCAATACGTTGTCGATGCACTCGTATCCGCGCGAAATTGAGTTCGTCGATGAGCTACCAAAAACTTCCAGCGGTAAAATTCAGCGCTATTTATTGCGCCAGCAAGCCGAAAAAGAAATTAGCGACGCCACTTCGGCTTAAATCTTAGCGATATCTCGAGGGACCCCAGCCAGATCATGGCTGGGGTCTCTCCTGGAGTCAGTACTAGGTCCTGTACTGGGTCCTGCACTGGGTCCTGCACTGGGTTCTATGCTGGAAACTGACGCGCTAAAAGTGCAATGTTCCGCAACTTTTCACGCGCAGTGATCTTGCCCCGATAAAACGGACAGCGAGCTGAAACCAAGTCACTGCGTTAGCATGTTGTTGCTCGGTTTATTGCTCAGCTAGAGTTGGATAATCGATATAACCCTTGGCACCCGGCACATAAAACGTCTCAGGATCCGCCTCGTTAAGCGGTGCGTCTAACCGGAAACGCTCGACCAAATCCGGATTAGCAATGTAAGGAACACCAAAGGCGACGGCATCAAACTTCTGCTCGACAATGCCTTGGTTGGCTTCATCGCGGCTGTAACCCATATTACTCACCAAATTGCCCTGATACAGCGCTCGCGCCGCTGACACCACATCACCTTGCTGCTCGGCCATAAAGTCAGCACGCATCAAATGCCAGAACGCCAGATCCAATTGATTAAACTGCTGTGCCAAATAGCACGTCATTTCAATTGGGTCGCTGTCTTTCATGCTGTTAAAGCTGTTTAGCGGTGAAGTTCTTACCGCTACCCGCTGACTGCCCCACACATCACTCACCGCTTGCAGCACTTCCAACAATAAACGCGCACGATTTTCCAGTGAACCACCGTATGGGCCGCTGCGCTGATTGCTGCCGTCGCGTAAAAAGTTGTCTAACAAATAGCCGTTGGCACCATGGACTTCGACACCGTCAAAACCGGCCTCTTTGGCGTTTTCAGCCGCCTGTCGAAAGCCCTCGATAATGCTTGGTATTTCATCATCGGCCAAAGCACGAGGTACGGTGTAAGGCTGCTTACCCGCTGGCGTATGCACTTCACCATCAATCGCCACCGCACTGGCTGCAACTGGTGTTTTACCGCCATTTAAATCCGGGTGACTGGCCCGTCCGCCATGCCACAACTGCAAAATGATCTTACCACCGGCTTTATGCACCGCATCCGTGACTTTGCGCCAGCCGGCAATTTGCTCAGCGCTGTAAATGCCGGGTTCAGAAATAAAGGCTGAGGTGTCCGCCATCGCCATGGTCGCTTCGGCAATAATCAGACCGGCACTGGCACGCTGCGCATAATACTGTGCCATCAAATCCCCAGGCACATGGTCCGCCTCTGCACGCACACGGGTCAAAGGAGCCATTAGTACGCGGTTGTTCAATTGTAACGCTCCCAGAGTCACTGGGCTTAGGAGTTCGGTTGCTTCACTCATCTTGCTTGGCCTTATCGGTTTTAATGGTTCACCTACAATGGGGACACCAGCTAACAGCCACAACCGAACCAACTGACAACAGGCTGTATCATTTATATAAACAATATCCGGCTTGAAACATCAGATGCACTTCGAGATATATCTTTCAACAATATCCTTATTCGAAAATATAATTTATTGATTATGGCCAACTCAATCGGTCACTAAAACGTCAGCCAGCTAACAATCAGAAGGTAGAAATCAGAAGACTAGAGACTAGAAGCGACGAGGAAGAATCATTAAAGACAAAAAAGCCGCCAAGGGATAACTCCCCAGGCGGCTACTACAGAGACTGAAAGGCAGACGAGTGCTTAGGAGCGTTTCTCCGCCGAGCCCTTCGACAGCGCGGTCATCGCCATGTAAAACACCGGCGTAAATAACAAACCAAAGAAAGTCACGCCCAACATACCGGCAAATACAGCGTTGCCCATGGCTTGGCGCATTTCTGCACCGGCGCCGCTGGCCAGCACCAGGGGTACAACACCTGCGGTAAACGCAATGGAGGTCATTAAAATCGGACGCAAACGCAAGCGACATGCTTCCAAAATGGCGTCCAAACGAGATAAGCCACCACTTTGTCGATCGCGTGCAAACTCGACCATCAAAATGGCGTTTTTACACGCTAAGGCCACCAAAACGATCAAGGCAATACGGGTGAAAATATTGTTGTCTCCCCCAGCCACAGCGACGCCCAATAACGCCGATAAAATAGTCATCGGCACGATCAGGATAATCGCCATTGGCAAGGTCAGACTTTCGTACTGAGCGGCGAGTACCAAGAACACCAGCAATACCACCAGAGGGAAAATATACACCATGGTATTACCTGCCAGAATTTGCTGGTAAGTCACTTCCGTCCACTCGTAGTCGATGCCGTCTGGCAGATTTTCCGCAAGGATTTTCTCCATCGCATGACGAGCTTGATCAGAGCTGTAGCCAGGTGCCGGGTTACCATTGAGCTCAGCACTCATGTACCCGTTGTAACGCATCACCCGGTCTGGGCCTGTGGTGGGGGTAATTTCCACCATGGCGCCCAGCGGCACCATATCGCCAGCGCGATTACGAACTTCCAAACGCAGTATCTGCTCCGGGTCGAGACGATACTGAGCGTCGGCTTGGGCATTGACCTGGTACGTTCGGCCAAACAGGTTAAAGTCATTAACGTAGACAGAACCCAGATAAATCTGCAGCGCATCAAACACTTCGCTGAGCGGCACGCCCTGCAATAACGCTTGCTCACGATCGACACGAATGTCCATTTGCGGTACTTGAATGCGGAAGCTGGAAAACAGGCCGGTCAATGCAGGATCTTGCCAGCCCAGCCCTTGTACATTTTGCAAGGCCGCAAACAGCGTATCAAAACCTAGGTTGCCACGATCTTGCAGCTGCAGTTTAAAACCACCTGTGGTGCCTAACCCTAAGATGGGTGGCGGTGGGAATACGGCAACAAAGGCTTCGTCGATGGCACTGAACTGACCATTTAACGACCCGGCAATGGCGAACGCGCTTTGCGCAGGATCAGTACGCTCTGAGAAATCCTCCAGCGGCAAAAAGACAATGGCCGAGTTTGAGGCATTGACAAAGCCATTGACCGACAAACCAGGGAAACCAATAGCGTTGGCGACACCCGGAGTTGCCAGGGCTTTTTCCGTCATTTCGCGCACCACTTGCTCAGTACGATCCAAGCTCGATGCGTCCGGAAGCTGCGCAATGGCCACCAGGTACTGTTTATCCTGTGCTGGAATAAATCCGCCCGGCACGTCATTAAAGACTTTGCCCGTCAGTGCCAATAAACCAAAGTACACCAGACCAACAATGGCACCGAAGCGAACTAAACGACGAACAATGCCCTCGTATGCATCTGAGCTTTTATCGAACAAGCGATTAAACGGACGGAATAACCAGGCGCCAAACAGAGCGTTCATACCGCGCGTCAAGGCATCCGGCTTTTCGTCATGGCCCTTCAGCAAAATCGCCGACAGCGCGGGTGACAAAGTGAGCGAGTTAAACGCTGAAATCAGTGTTGAGATGGTAATGGTCAGTGCAAACTGCTTATAAAACTGACCGCTCAGTCCTTGAATAAAGGCCGTTGGAATAAATACCGCACACAGCACCAAAGCAATGGCAATGATGGGCCCAGTCACTTCGGTCATGGCTTGTTTGGTGGCCGCCACCGGAGACAAACCGTTGCCAATGTTCCGCTCGACGTTTTCCACAACCACAATGGCATCGTCCACCACAATACCAATCGCCAACACCAGACCAAACAGCGACAAGGTGTTAATCGACACGCCCAACCACTGCATCACGGCAAAGGTACCAATCAAGGATACCGGCACAGCAATCAGTGGAATAATCGACGCGCGCCAGGTCTGCAAGAATAAAATCACCACCAGGACGACCAATACAATGGCTTCCAGCAGAGTGTTAATCACCGCTTCAATCGAGCCGCGTACGAAGATGGTGGGATCGTAGGCAATGTCATAACTCATTCCTTGCGGGAAGGACTGCGACAGTTCTGCCATTTTCGCCCGCACCGAATCAGACAACTCAATGGCGTTTGAGCCAGGGCGTTGGAAAATCGGAATCGCGATGGCGTTTTGACCATCCAGCAATGAGCGCAGTGCATAGGTATTTTCGCCCAGCTCTACTCGCGCAACGTCTTTCAGCCGCGTGATCGCACCTTGCTCACCGATGCGGATAACAATGTTTTCAAATTCTTCAACACTGCTCAGTCGTCCTTGGACATTCAGCAAAATCTGAAACTGATTTTCGCGCACCATGGGCTGTGCACCCAACGTACCGGCAGCAACCTGGCGGTTTTGCTGGCGTACGGCATTAACCACATCGCCTGCCGTGAGTCGACGCTCAGCCAGAGCATCAGGCTGCAGCCATAACCGCATGGAGTAGCTACCACCACCGAATAGCTGCACGTTACCAACACCGGGCAGCGCTTTTAATTCATCTTCGATGTACAGATCGCCGTAGTTGGCCAAGTAGCTGTTATCGCGTGAGCCATCCGGTGAAAAAATATGCACCACCATGGTCAGGTTGGGCGATGATTTTTCTACGGTGACGCCTAAGCGCTGCACTTCTTCGGGCAAACGTGGCAGTGCCGTGTTCACACGGTTTTGCACTTGCTGCTGCGCACGATCCAAATCGGTACCCAGTTTCAGCGTCACAATCAGCGTCATACGGCCATCGGCCGTCGCTTGTGACGATACGTACAAGAGATTTTCCAGCCCTGTCAGTTCTTGCTCCAATGGCGCAGCCACGGTTTCGGCAATGACTTTAGGGTTCGCACCAGGATAACTGGCACGCACTTCAACCGTCGGTGGCACCACTTCCGGGTATTCACTGACGGGCAGTTGAAATAATGAGATACCGCCGCCGATTAAAATCAGCAGCGATAATACCGACGCAAAAATCGGCCGGTTAATAAAAAAATGACTAAAGTTCATGTTTGTTCTCGTCGACCGGCGTCATTAGCGCGCTTGCGCTACTGACTGCTCAAGTTCGGATGAAATGCGTGTCTCGGGTAATACCTGCGCCAACGCCGAGGTATCGATCGTTACGTCACGCGGTTCAATCGGCATACCTGGGCCAACACGGGCTGGGCCATTCACGGCAATGCGATCGTCGCCGTTTAACCCGGTTTCAATCACACGCAAGGTGCCAATGCGCGGGCCTAACGTGACCTGGCGATATTCCAGGGTATTTTCTGCATTAACCGCCAGCACAAAGCGATTCTTTAAATCCGTACCAATGGCCGTTTCTGGCACCAACACACTGCTGATCTTTTGCTGTGGAGCAATGCGCACACGCGCAAACGCGCCTGGGCGCAATTTATTGTCAGCGACGTCAAAGGTTGCACGAACACGCAAAGTGCCAGTATTAAAGTTCACTCGGTTGTCGATAAAATCGAGCATGCCCATGTGTTGATAGTCATTTTCGCCAGTCAGCTGTAAATACACCGCCAGCTGGGTGGCTGCAGTGACATCGGAAAACTGCGCATTCCAACTGCGCTCGTCGATATCAAAATACGCATGCACCTGCTCGGTGGAGACCAATTGCGTCAGCACGCTGGCATTCGCGTTTACCGTATTGCCCGGCTGAATAAAGGCATTGGAGACACGGCCATTGAGTGGTGAGCGAATGTCGGTGAACTCCAAGTTCAACTGTGCAGCTTGCAGTGCTGCTTCCATCGCCGCCAACTCTGCTTGGCGTTGCTGCGCTTGGAATACCCGCGCATCGGCTTGCTCTGCGGCCATGGCATTGCTGGCACGCAAGCGAGTACTGCGGCGTTCTTCCAGTTGCGCTTGCTTTAACGCCGCCAACGCCGCATCGCGCTGAGCGGTCAAGCGATCGACCTCGGCTGCGTACGGGCGTGGGTCTAATTTGACCAGCAAGTCGCCTTGCTTGACTTCAGCGCCCTCCACAAACTCGATGGACTCGATCACACCGCTCACCCGCGGGCGCACTTCCACCGTTTGCGGTGCTTGCAGCCGTGTGGTGAATTGACTCCAATCGATGATGTCCGCGCGGACAACGTGCGCCACATCAATCGGTTGTAACGGCGCAGCAGACGCTTGCGGTTCTGCCGGTTCAGATGAGCACGCCGCCAGCAGCAAGGATGCCAGCAACAGCACGATCATAGATTTTGTTGGTGATTTCATACTTTCCTCCCCCAGTTTGCTGCACACTGTAGGAGCAAGTTGCGATCACAACAATAATCTATTAAAGAACATCTTTGTTCCATTTAAAACAACAGATGTCGCCTTTCGCCCTGAGTTAGCCCTGAATCTTCCTGCATCGATGATGCAAGTGCTGGCCACGCATGGGCTATCGCGCCTCTGCGGCAGACAATCTGCGCCTCTGGCTCAGCATATCTGACAGGCCATTTAGGTAGTTTCCAGCTCGAGTCAGACCGGCAGAGCCGCTATAATCGCCGCCCCCTTATTACCCGGCCAATCCCATCGCTGCAGCCCTGGCCATACTGAGATTATTTATGTCGTTCGCCGAACTGGGTCTGTCACCCGCCATTCTTCAGGCTATTGAAGAACAAGGTTACCAACAACCATCCCCCATCCAGCAACAAGCCATTCCAGCCGTATTGAGTGGGCGTGATGTGATGGCTGCTGCGCAAACGGGCACAGGCAAAACCGCAGGGTTTACCCTTCCGATTCTGGAAAAACTCAGCGCCGGTGAGCGCGCCCGTCCGAATCAGGTGCGTGCTTTGATTGTTACTCCAACACGGGAGCTGGCAGCGCAAGTGGGCGACAATGTGCGTGCTTACTCTGAGCATTTGCCGCTGACGTCGGCGGTGGTATTTGGTGGCGTTAAGATCAACCCGCAAATGATGCGCCTGCGCCGCGGTGCCGACGTATTGGTGGCCACACCCGGCCGCTTGCTGGATTTATACCAGCAAAATGCCGTGCGCTTTAAACAGCTGGAAGTGCTGGTACTGGACGAAGCCGACCGCATGCTGGATATGGGCTTTATTCACGACATTAAAAAGCTGTTGGCCATCTTGCCGAAAGAGCGTCAAAACCTGCTGTTTTCGGCCACCTTCTCTGACGACATTCGCGCGCTGGCGAAAAGTCTGACCAATGATCCGGCGGAAGTGTCGGTAACCCCAGCCAACAGTACAGCGAAAAAAGTCGAGCAGCTGATTCACCCGGTGGATAAAAAGCAAAAGCCAAAACTGCTCAAAGCGCTGATTAACGAGCACAACTGGCAGCAAGTATTGGTGTTTTGCAAAACCAAACATGGCGCCAACCGCCTGACCCGCTACTTAGAAGAAAACAACATTACCGCCGCTGCCATTCACGGCAATAAAAGCCAAGGCGCACGCACTCGGGCACTGTCGGAGTTTAAATCCGGTGATATTCGTATTCTGGTGGCCACCGACATCGCTGCCCGTGGCATCGATATCGACCAACTGCCGCAGGTAGTGAACTTTGATTTGCCCAACGTCGCCGAAGATTATGTGCACCGCATTGGTCGTACTGGACGCGCTGGTGCCAGTGGCCAGGCCTTTTCTCTGGTGGCAGCGGATGAAGTGAAAGAGCTGTCGCAAATCGAAAATCTGATCGGTAAATTGCTGGAGCGCGATTACGTGCCTGGCTTTGAACCGGTACACGAAGTGCCGCAAACCACACTTCGTGCAAAAGCCAAAAAGCCCAAGAAACCGAAGAAGCCTAAAAGCCCGGGCCATCAAGGTGGGCAAAAAGCCGTTAGCCAGCATCATCAGCGTGCTAACAAGAACACAGCAGCAAAACCCCGCCAGCAGCGCGGTGGTTCCGCGTCTCAAAGCAAAAATGGCGCCGCCAATCCTGCTCGTCGGCCAAGGCGCCGACCAAGCTCAGCGGCACAATAACAGCCACCGCACTATACCCTCCCCACAACCCTCTCGGTGGCCTACGGTGCGGTGGCCACTACCTCAGTGCTGACAGCCCATTGGCCAAGGGTGCGTCCATGCTTCATCGCCACCTGGGTCTACACTGAACAGCACGGTGGTGAAGCTCACCGCCCAGCCAAAGCCCACATCCGCAGGAGCAGCGCATGTCAGCAAAGCACGTCATCAGCAGCCTCTGCTTATATTGCATGTGCTTGCTATTGCCGTTACATGCGCAGGAGGAAAGCCAGATTCACCAAGGCAGCCAAACACAAGAAGCGCTGCTGATCGGTACCGAACACTACCCTCCCTATGAAATGGAGCAGCCCATCGAGGGCCTGCGTGGCTTTGACTATGAAGTGGTGAGTCGCGTCTTTGAGCAATTGGAACTGGATATCGATATCCAGTTTTATCCGTGGAAACGCGTGCTACATTACGCAGAAAGTGGCCACATACTGGGCATCATGACCTGCGCTTATCGCCCCGAGCGCGAAGCCTTTATAATCTTCTCGGACCCCATCAGCGACTATAACGATGGCTTTTATGTGCGCAGAGGGTTTGCAGCAAAAAGCATTACCAAGCTTAGTGATTTTCGTGGCACACGAGTGGCGTCGGTAGATGGCTACGAGAGCTACAAAGCCTTGGTGAGCGCCGGTGCGCAGCCAATAAAGTCGAAAACCACTGAGATGGCGGTACAAATGTTAAAACGTGAACGCTTCGACTATTTGTATCTGGGTCAGCAAGCCACAGACTTTGTTATTAAAAAGTTAGGAATGAGCGAGAGTTTTGACTTTTACAGCTTAGAACAACACTCGTTCTACTTTTGCTTCTCCAGACAGCACCCCAAAGCGAAAGCGCTGGTCGATGCCTTTAATCAGGCATTAAAGGCGTTAAAAGCAAACGGCGAATACCAAGCCATTCATGCCAAATATCGTTAATGCAAGGGTACAAAATCTGCTAACAGCGGCTCTGAGCGTCACGCTCAAAAGCAGGCAAACATTACATGCGCGATAGCTGCTCGGCCATACGGCGCGCACCCACGCTCACTTCAGAAATGGTTTGATCGGCTTCGATAATCAGTTTCTTACTGTGCTCGGACTTTTCTTGAATCGCCAGCATTTTCTGATTGGCCGCTACAGTGAGCTTACTGTTCTCTCCGACCAACTCATCAATTTCAATCGTCGACTGCCCAGTGCGAGAAGCCAGAGAGCGCACTTCGTCGGCAACCACAGCAAAACCGCGCCCGTGCTCACCAGCGCGCGCCGCCTCAATCGCTGCATTGAGCGCCAACAAGTTGGTTTGCTCAGAGATGCCGCTGATGGTAGACAAGATATTAGAAATCCCTTCCGATTGCTGGCTGAGATTCCCCAAAATCTGCATTGCTTCTTTGACGGTTTCGTCGATACGTGTGGCGGCTTCTACCGATGCCTTGAGCACCTCGGTGGCTTTTGAAGACACCTGCAAGGTTTCATCAGAAGTGGACTTAACCAACTGCTGAATTTCATTTTCATGGTGGACGCGATCAGTAATATCGATGGCAAATTTAATATTTTTGACCACATTGCCATGATCATCGAACACTGGATTGTAAGAGGCTTCGATCCAAATGGAACGACCGCTTTTGGTCACACGTTCATAAATACCGCTGCGGATATTGCCAGAGCTGATATCTCGCCAAAAATTTGGATTTTGACGATAAAATTCGTCTCGGCAAAAAATACGGTGATGTTTGCCCTGAATTTCGCTCAGCTTATAACCGAGGCCATTTAGAAAATTTTCGTTGGCGGTTAGGATATTGCCTTCGGTATCAAACTCAATCACAGCAAACACGCGGTGAATGGCTGCTTGCAGATGACGCAACTCTTGCAGTTGCTCATACTGCTCACTGATGTCGTTTAACACCACCAGTGTTTCACGCCCACCTTGCTCCGACGCCGTCATGCCATAACGCTCTGCAAAGGTCTTTAGCTGGCCGTTTTTCAATCGCCGCTGGCACACCTGCTGGCGCTGCTCGCCGGGCTTCAGTTTGGCCACGGCATCCTCGCCAGCCCCCTGTACAACCCCCTGCACATTGGCCATGCTCAAAGGCTGCCCAATCCACTCACGCTGCGAATAGCCCGTCACAGACTCGAACAATGGGCTGACCTCGCGCACCATGCCCTGCTGATCCAGACGCGCCCACGCGACCAAACTTGCCATTGCAGCCCACTGAGCTGCCAGGGAGCTGTTTTGGCGCTCTAACGCTTGCAAGCGCTCTTTGTCTTCCGAGTTCAAGCCAAAACGAAACATGTGAGCTCCCATCTCTGATTGGACGTGACAGCCTCTCAGGTAGAAGCTAATCCCTACCAAAAGCTAGCCCAGCGTCGCACCATAGGCAAACAGACCCTAGACCGAGCACCTTTAAGACTCACAAATACGGGTGACGCTCTTTACACAACTAGAATACCCAGCGATATCCGCGCCTTACCGTTTCCAAAGACGCATACTGTTATCAATGCGCTCAGCAATCGCTTTGGCTTCTTCCTGCGTGGCATAGCCGCTGAGCAGCTCAATACGCAGGTTCGGTTGCTGCAACGAAAACGTCACATAAGCAATGTCACTCTGTATGCCATCAATGGGTTTGAGTTCATACTCGACACAATGACCGTGTGCCAATACGTGGGTGGTGTGCTGCAACCGGAAACCGAGAATACTGTAGTAAGTATCGATTTTGCTGGTTCGAATCTCACAGACATGACGCCCGCCGACTAACATCGCCGCAACAATAAAAATGGCCGGCATGGTTAGGAATAACCCCAAGACCCACCCGCCAAATAAAAAGAAGACCAGCAGCATGCCTACCACTATGGCTACTTCCGTCCACTGCGCGCGCCGCGACTGAGCCACCAGTTCCAACCGCCCTGTCAGATTGTGCAGGGTTAGATTGCTGGTGAGCGCTTGTTCAAGATCAACGTGATGATGGCTTAATGCGCGGGTGTACATGGATTGCGTGCTCTGACCCGCCAAAGACGTTTCCGCCGATTCCTTGTACAGCGCCTCGCCAGTGAGTTGCTCGGTAATGACATTGCTGATCCACAAGGCGTCTTGATAACTGCCAATTCGCCTTAATAAGGATAGATATTTTCCTTGGTAGAAAATACAAATTTTAAAATCGATGGTGGTATTCTCTTCACTACCGTATCGCCCGTCTTCCAGAATCATCAGGTCTGGGCATTGCTCTGCACTGATGGTTTGCTGCGAGGCCAAAAATCCAAACCAATAAGTACTAAGCAGCATCTCACCACGCTTTACCGTCAAGGAATATTTGCGCGCACTTCTCAGTATCCACATGGCTGCCATACCGCCGCCGAATAAGGCAATAAAACCTATCAGTTGCCAATCAATGCCAGCGGGTTGCTGACTGCCCCGATAGAGCTGCGTGACGATCAAAGTAATGGGGAGCAGCAAAAACGGCAGTACTAAAGCATCGGAGCGCTTACGTCGGTTCAGCAGCCGCAAAGTATCCTGCTGCTGGTCGATATCCACCCAGCGTTGGGCTGAAGCCCTAGCGTATTCAGCATTGTCTTTTATCGGCTCTGATGAAGCATCGGCGGCTGCAGTGTTTGCCTTAGTGCTGCTAGTGGTGTCGGAGATGACCGTTTCACTGTCCGTTGTAGTTATGGTCTCGCTCGATTGTTCGCTGCTAGCGTCGCCAGACTCTGGCTCTTGCAGATTAGCTTTTGGCTGCGTTGTGCCGGCTAACTTGGCTGCGGCGATACCTTCTACAGTGCCCTGTGCCGGATTGTCTGCTGCACTTTCTAGCTTGCGGTCTAACGTACTTTCTACCACGGCCTCGGTGCGGCTCGATTGCCCTGCTGCATCAAACAAAGCGGCGAAGGCTCGGTCCGGTTTTTTGCCTTGCAGAATGGCCATTAGATCCATCAAGGTCGGCGGCTGCGATGCACTGCTATTGGCGACAGTAAGAGTCCACCTACGCTCAAACGGCGTGTCCCGCCCGTTAATGCGAACCATACCGCGACAGTGCAACTGCCAATATACCTCTCCTGAGGCAACGTACGTGAAGGAAGCCGGGCTGTCTTTGGGCGGCTCAAACTGGCATGTCAGGCGAGTGTCGCCAGACGGTAGCACCTCAGCCTGACATAAACGCTGCTCTTGCCATAAACCCACCTCACGGCTGCTCAAAGGCCGGTTGCCCGGATCTCTCTGTTCACTGGCAACGCAACGCAACGTCGCCGTCATTTGCCCCAGCAGCTCACCTTGCACGGTATACGAGGCGTCAATACCTGTTTGTACATCTAACGGTTGTGCAAATGATAACGGTGTTTGGCCAATTTTCCGAAAACGCCACCAAGGTATCGCTGCTTGGCAAAACTGAAATAACAGCAAGCCGATGATCGCTAACGGCAAGGCTATCCAGGGAGAGTGCCAGTTTTCTGCATTCAGCAGCATCCGGGAAAAATAAATCAGCACACCGATAAATACCACCAACCTTACCAGCATGCGTTTTTTTAATGTGTGCCGCTCGACACTGCTTACGCCATCGTTTTGCTCTTTTTTATCCTGAGGGCTGGCCTGGTCCTGCATAATATCCACGCTCGCCAACCCGTCAGGGGGTTTACGCCCCAACATGCGCGCCAAGCCAAATAACAGTGCGGCTGTCAGCGATAGGATCAATACCGACATCAAACTGCCTTCAACATCGGTGTATAAAGACAGTGCCGATTCTTCGGGGCGCTCGGCATTGATGAAAACGGTTAAAGCGTCCTGCTCATAGGCCCGTTGCAATGCCTCGGTTTCGCTGCTTCTGGTAATAAAACCGGCCTGCATTTGCCGATTACGATAGGTTTCGCCGTCAAACTGATATTTGTAACTGAAGTCGCCGCGCTGTGGCTGACCATACGTCGCCTCTAGCGGAACGGGAAGCCACTCTTTATTGGACACCGATATGTCAGATATCACCTGCAGTACAGCGATCAGCAATGCCGGCAGCACAAACAAACACAGCGCGATGTATGCCGGTATTTTCAGGTACTTGCCTATCAGAGGGTTTACAAACGCATAGATCAGCCGCTGGGTGTTCATCAACAATCCTTCGAAGTGGGTCATCAAGCGGCGCAAATGGAACCATGAAGGACCAGCACACACAAGCGCCGACACCCAGCCTTTAGCGCTTGATCACAGCATTAGGGCCAGCTACCACTGTTTGGCCCTTTGCTACTGAAAGTCAGCTTTTTCTTGAGCGAGGTATGAGGGGTGTGATTTAACGGGTTACATAAGCAACGAATAACGCGACTCAGGGAAAAACGGACGCCAGCCATTCGGGGTATGGATGAACATCCCTCAATCCGTGTTGTTCATCCTTCATTTAGCTCGCTAAACATCCCTCGTCACGCCTAGCTCGAGGGATGTTCAGCTCATAACAGCGTGATTAGTATAAAAGGGCCCTAGCCAAAACGCTGCTGCAAGTAGCTGATGATGTCTTTCGACTCGTACATCCACACGTCTTGTTTGCCCGGTTTTTGAATGCGTAAACACGGCACCTTAATACGCCCACCCTGCTGCTCCAGCTCCTGGCGAGCTTCGGCGTTGTTCATGGCATCGCGCTTTTCGACCTGCAAACCCAGTTTGTGCATGGCTCGGCGAGTCTTGATGCAAAACGGGCAGGCGGTGAACTGATACAAAGCCAGCTGCTGCAGCTCCGCATCGACAGCGGCCTGCGCCTCTGGGCTGCGTTTCATGCCCCGCCCGCGCGTTGCCACATCCACAGCGGCGATGCTGTAGCCCAAAACATTGCGAATCACTTTTACTAACATAACAGCGTTAAACGGTCCGTTGGAAAACAGGGCGCGATTGTAACAGAGAGACGGCAAGGCAGCAGGTGCCTTGCTAGGACTTGTTAACAGGCTCTAGGAGACGCGTGCGAGGGCACGCGCCAGAGAAACAATTAACGCTCCGGGCACTGCGCCACGTTAGTGACGGTAGCGCCGGCTTGATTGACACTGACGCCATTGTTCACATTCGACAGGTTGGCCACATCCGCCACGCTCAACGTGCCCGCTAGGGTAATGCCATCCGCTGCGGCGCTGATGGTATTGCCGCTGATGGCAAAGCAGTGGTTGGTGTTCTCACCACCGAGGTCCAGCGCTGTTGTTGTAGTGCTGTTGATTTGGTTATTGCTTAGGGTGGCAGACAGCTGCGACGGATCTGAACTGTCGGCCGCGAAGCGCCAGGACTGCAGCGAGGTATTGATGGTCGAGCCAGTAAAATCGACATTCACCAGAGTGTTATTTTCAATGTATAAATCGACCCCCTGCCCCACCGGATTTGTAATGGTGGCGCCGTTAAAGGACCAATCGGCATTCCCGTCGTCGTAATGGGTAAGCCGCAGCACTTCCACCGGCGAGGTCGGATCAATATTGTTCGGGTTACCGTCAGACAGCAGCTGCCCACCGTCAATACGGAAGGTGGCGGTGGCATTGTCTTGCACGTTAACATCCATCGCCTGACCACCTTTAGCGGTGACAATGGCGCTGTTCACACGACTTTCAAGCCGCAAATTTTGTGTCTGTAAATCTAAGTGGGCCGAGTCATTGACCGATAAATCCAAAGTATCTGTGCCCGTATTGGTGCCAACACCGACAATGGTCGTGTTTTGGATGCGTAGGTTGCCGCGACTGCTGTCATAAAACAACATATCAAAGCCATCCGGGCCACCATCAACGTTGGCTATTTGATAAATATCGCCGTTATTCATGGTCAACTGCAATTGGGTGCTGCCATTGGCAGTTACATCGAGGGCATCTGGACCACCACCGGCTGCAGTGCGGTAGACATCTGAAGTCGATGTCCACAGCAGCTGTGCAGTGTCGCTGTTATTGCCACCCAAGGAAACATCCCAAATATCTCCGCTGGTATTGTTGCTGCCAGAGGCGGATTCGAAATGGTTGTTATTACTCACCAGCGTCAGCACAACGGATTCATCCAGTTCCAAATCCATCACGTCGCTGGCAACTAGGTTCTGCGACACGATGGAGTTGTGGCTCACTGTCATACTGGCTGGATCTGAGCCGTAATATTTCACTAACACACCATCTGGCGAGGTGGCCGTCGCTGAACCGACGACGATGTCGTTATTAGTGATGGATAAATCTGTATCACTCAACAGCATCACCATCGACACCATCAGATCATTAAAACGGTTTTGATGCAGCTCAATCGAGCCTAGATTGTTGCCATTCGCCAGCACACCAGCACGCGTGGTATCCACGTTGCTGCTGTCGACAACGTATTGAACACTGGTGATGCCTGACGCATTACCACTGGAGCGAATCTCTAACCCTTGCAAACGGTTATCACCCAACACAGTGATGGCTGGGCCATTGCTAGCGCCATCAATTACCGGGTACTGACTGGCAGCAATATAACCGCCGGCAGCGCTGGTAAAGCTGTCACCGGCGCCGTAGAGGTTAACGCCATACGGCAAGACGAACTGGCCGGTATAAGGAGTGGCCGCAGGCATCACATAGATCTCACCGCTGGCGCCCACTTGAGTGATGGCATCAGCTAGAGATTGATACGGGTTACTGCGGCTGCCATCACCGGCATTGGCATTGTCGCCATCGACAAAGGTAACGCCATTGAGCAACTGCGCATTGCTGACGATGGTGAATGCCGAAATAGTCAGCGGACGAGAGGCATTGCCAGCGGCATCGGTCACAGTGACGGTGCAATTGCTGTAGCTGCCGGCACCGACCGTCAACTGAATCGTATTGTTGCCACTAACCGCCGCGCCAGCGTTGCTCGAACAACCACCGCCCACGGATACACTTCCCGCTTCGGTAGAATGAAACTCGTAATTAACTGCGCTGATGTCCAACCGACTGCCAATCGCAGTCACCTCGGTTAACTCAGGGCTAGTGCCGTCTCGCACGTCAAATGCGGCAATCGCCAATGACTCAGACCGGTTGCCACTGGCGTCCGTTACGATCACAGCGCAGTCGCTGTAGCGGCCCAGCGGCAGTCGATTCATGGTGATTTCATTTTGCCCGGCTTGCACGATCGTCGTTGCACTGGAGCAACCTCCAGTTAACGACAGAGTGCCCGCCTCATCGACGTGAAAACGCAGTACAGGGTTTGCCTGTTCGGTAACATTCGCCACCGGCTGCAGCCCTGATAACTGAGGTGCTGTGGTATCTCGCACCATAAAGGGCGCGATCGCCAGCGTCGAATGGTTGCCTGTGGCGTCGACCACCGTCACCGTACAGTCGCTGTAGGTACCCGCGGGCAAGGTATTTAACCGAATTTCGTTTTCCCCCGCCGATACCGTGATGGCTTCGCTGGAGCAAGCGCCCGACACCAACACTCGCCCGGCTTCGCTGGAGACAAAGCGAAACACTGGTGCGTCGGTGTCATCATGAACGGAGTTTTCGCTGACCACAGTCAGCTCGGGTGCCGCCTCATCGACGATGTTGAACGCCGGTAACAACACGGGAGCCGACACATTGCCCGCCGCATCGGTCAATGTCAGGGTGCATTGGCTGTAGCGGCCAGCCGGTAGCGGATCAAGAGTAATGGTATTGGCACCGGCCTCTACCGAGGTGATTTGCGACGAACAGCCACCGGCCAGCTGCAGGGAGGCCGCCTCAGAGGCAGTAAAGCGAATAACGGCTTTTGCCCCTTCGCTAGTCACAAACGCCGCCTCGGTCAACGTCAGCGTTGGGGCAGACTGGTCCGTTGACGACGACGAACCGCCACATGCGCTCAGCAAAATGGCTGTTGTTGATACCAGGCTGGACTTAATTAACCAATTACTCATTACAAATACCGCTCAACCTCTAACATTGCAGATAACACATCTGCCCGTTTCTATTTGGTGCTTTCCAGACACAGCACTGCCTTGTTTGATGGCGTTATCTAGACAAAAATATCTATTTGATAAAAAAATCAAAAAAGCATCGATCCGGATGCAGGCATTTAGGCGGCGATTTTATCCAACTTACCCATCGTTACAATGGCATTCGGATAAGATAAAGGTGAAAAGCGGGCAAAGTTCGCAAACTGAAACATTGGCCAAAGAACAGAACGGCTACCAACAACCATTCAGCTCGAAAAAGAATACGATTCAAACGTATTAATAAGAACAATGACGCTCTTTTCACGGCATTCGGCGGATATAGTTCCGCTGCGCGTATGGGGTTGAATAAGAACAAGCTGCAACGAACAATGTGCTGCCATATCAACCAAAGCAGACATTGATACAACCATGAATATTTCGACTGAATGCTCGAGACACGCGTGTTAAGCCAACAAAGGCGAAAAAATCCTGGTACAGATAAAAACCCTCACACACCTGTTCAATATTGGACGAGGATAGTTTGCTTTTCTTTGGCAGAATTTCTCCCAATTAGAGAACTTCTTTGATAGAGCGAAGCCCTCCCCGCTAGCCATTATTCGCCAAAAGCAGGGAAGAACCATTTAACAATACTTGTAGATTTATTAGTTGGACTAACTACTGTGCCAATTGCATACGCACAGCATCCAAGCCAGGGCCAAAACCATTTTCTTTACGCTTTTTCTCAACAAACCCTAAGCGCTGATAAATAGGTGCCGTATGCTGTGATGTCACAATGGCGACAGGCATGTCTCCCAGCTCATTTTGCAGCTGTCGAATGCGCCAACGCACCAGCTCACGTCCAAGCCCCTGGCCGTGATGGCCACGCTCCAACATCCCCCAAGTAAGAAATGCCGTTCCCTCATGGCACATATAACCGCCGCAACCGACAATGGTGTGCTCTTTTAGCATCACGTAGTACGGCGATGTTTTAGCATTCACTTCGTGCTTGAGAAATTCTTCATACTCAGCATATTCATCACTGGCGAAAAATGGCTGCTGGTTGGATCGAAATATCGCCAGGCATGCATCCAGATCGTTGGCTTGATACGCACGCCAGGTAACCGTCGACATGATTTATATCCTTATTAAAAGTGGGCCGTGGACTTTACCATCACAGCTTGAAAAACCGGCGTTTTTACGCGTCAAGGTTGCGCAAATCTATGTTTTTCTGAGGCAGTTGGAGCCAACACTCGCTGGCTCCTCTGAAATGAATTTGCTCGCTACCAGCTACGGCGCTGCAAATAACCCATCATCGCTAATAACAGGAGTTGGGGGCTATGTCTTCGTTTATTTCACCGTCGACTTCTTCTGGATCAACACCGTTGTGTTCCAATATCTGGCGGACGGTTTCAATATGCTTCAGCACCACATCGTAGCGTTCACCGTATTCAAAGCGCGTGACTTCAATGGCTTTGGGCATATAGCTAAAGGCCACTTTCAGTGCATGCAGGCTATCGACATCCATCTTATCTGACATATCACCTCTCCACGGTTATTCGAGCCCTGGCTCACCAGCTGTTAACAGCCAAGTTGACCCTACGGTGGTCACCCACCACAGGGTGAAACCTTTAAGATACTGCCATACCCATCGAAGCGGCACCAGCCTCTAAGGTCATTGGCCAGTGCTGGCTGGAGTGAACAGCCACGGCTTGTTAACCGTCCAACAGCTGGGTGAATTTGTCGCGCAGCAAGTCACGCAGCAGCAACGCCGCTGGAGACACTTGCTCCCGCGTTAATGTGACCAGATTCAGGTCGATGCCGGGAGAGGCATAATCCGGCAACACTCTGACCAACCGGCCCTGGCGTAAGTCATCCACTACATCCAACTTGGACTTGTACATAATCCCGCGGCCCATCAACGCCCAGCGGCGCACGGCTTCGCCATCGTTGCATGTATGTTTGCCACATACTTTGATTTTATAGGGCTCGCTATTTTGCATCTGAGTAGCGATCAGCTCCCACTGGTCATAAGTACGGCCATTTAACTGATACAGAAGGCAATTATGCTGCAGCAAGTCCTGCGGTTGTTGCGGCGCGCCGTAGCGTGCCAAATACTCAGGCGAAGCGCACAGTACTTTTTCCATGCTGGCCAGTTTAAACGCCACCATGGAGGAATCATGTAAACAGCCGTAGCGCACCGCCAGATCAATACGGTCGCGGTAAAAATCGGCGTGCACATCCGTCAGCAGCAAACTGATAGATAACTGTGAATGTTGTTCCATGATGTCATCGATCCACTGCAACAAACGATTGCGGCCAAGGTCCGATGGAGCCGTCACCCGCAAATTACCGCTCACCTGGCCACTGACCGCACGCAGTGACGCTTTACCGGCATCCAAACTGGCCAGTGCCGCACGACAGTAGCCGAGAAAATGTTCCCCCTCTGCGGTAATCCGCAGCTGACGAGTTGAGCGCACAAACAGCTGCACATTTAATTGTTTTTCCAGCCGTTTCAGTGCAGCGCTGGCGCTTGCCGTGGTGATATCCATTTTTTCAGCAGCGCGACTGATGCTGCCTCCAGCGGCTGTGTGTAAAAAAAGAGCCAAGTCATTTGTATTCATTATAAAAAAATCTTTGAAACTGTATCAGTGGATATTCCGTTTATAGCGCATAAGCACCCATGGATAATTCAACCCCGAAAAACGTTTAAAACCGGCAATTCACTTATTAAACCACCCAATCGCTTTAGGAGAAAACTCTTTTCCTAAATAGAGGTTTTCGTACAAGTAAAAAAACAACCAGCACAAACCACCAGGAAATAAAAACACATATAAAAAAACCATAAAACCGTGACAAGCCTCTCAAATCAACAAACGGTAACGCAGAACAACACGACATAAACATAAAACCATTAGAGACCGACATGAAGAACAAAAACCTCCTAACCATATTAAGCATGACATTTATGCTGGCAGTATCCGGCTGCGGCGGTGCCAGCACCGACGGTGACGGCAGAAGCGGTACAGACACTGGCGACAGCACCGCAGACACTGGCGACAGCACCGCAGACAACGGCGGCAACGGCGATAACAGCGGCAACGACGGCAACGACGGCAACGGCGACAACGGCGATAACGGCGATAACGGCGATAACGGCGATAACGGCGATAACGGCGATAACGGCGATAACGGCGATAACGGCGATAACGGCGACAACGGCGACAACGGCGACAACGGAGACAACGGAGACAACGCAGACAACGGAGACAACGGAGACAACGGAGACAACGGAGACAACGGAGACAACGGCGACAACGGAGACAACGGAGACAACGGAGACAACGGAGACAACGGAGACAACGGAGACAACGGAGACAACGGAGACAACGGAGACAACGGAGACAACGGAGACAACGGAGACAACGGAGACAACGGAGACAACGGAGACAACGGAGACAACGGAGACAACGGAGACAACGGAGACAACGGAGACAACGGAGACAACGGAGACAACGGAGACAACGGAGACAACGGAGACAACGGAGACAACGGAGACAACGGAGACAACGGAGACAACGGAGACAACGGAGACAACGCAGACAACGCAGACAACGGAGACAACGGAGACAACGGAGACAACGGAGACAACGGCGACAACGGCGACAACGGCGACAACGCAGACAACGCAGACAACGCAGACAACGCAGACAACGCAGACAACGCAGACAACGCAGACAACGCAGACAACGCAGACAACGGCGACAACGGAGACAACGGCGATAACGGCGATAACGGCGATAACGGCGATAACGGCGATAACGGCGATAACGGCGAACCCTACAACGGACAGATATCGCTGCACGTTCTGTCGCTTGAAGAAAAACGGGCCCTACTCGATGCCCATAATCACTACCGAGCAGAATGTGCCAATGGCCGTGGCGGATTAAATGCCCCGGTTAATGCCGCCAATATGCAAAAAGTATTTTGGGACCCAGCACTAGAAGAAATGGCCAAACAGCGAGCACAAACCTGTTGGTTTGGTCATTTTGGCGGGCCACAATCCATTCGCAACGCATACGACGATGTCCGACATCTGACGTCTTACAATAGTGAAGGCCAAGCTAGGCTGAAATACGCCGCAGAAAATATCGCCCTGTATGCTAGCAACCCACCTGCCTCGAACTACGACAGTAATACCTGGGTTTCCTCAGTAACCCAATGGTACTCAGAAGCCTTTTCTTACGATTGGGACACCAATGGCTGCCATACCGATTATTGCGGCCACTTCGGCCAGGTTTGTGAAGCCACCACCCGCTATATTGGCTGTGCAGTGGCCAACTGCCCGAGCATCGGCGGTGTCGATGCAGCTGGCTACAACGATGGCGCCATGCAGCTGGTGTGCACCTACTGGCCCCAACGTGACACGTCACAACTGCCTTTTGAAGATGGCTATGGCTACAATTGGTGCACAGGCTGTGTTCAAACGGACAGCAAACAGTGCTTCAATAATATGTGCGTTGGCGGAAAAAATACTGAGTTTGAATCGTCCGGTAAGGTGATGGACGAACCCAACCAATGCAGTGATGGTTTAGGCAGGGACGAGCCGCTGTGCGATATAAACAACGATGTGACTCCGCCGACCCCCGTTACTGCATACGACTATGAACTGATTAATGGACAACTGCATCTGAGCTGGAGTGGCGCAACCGATGACCGTAACGTTATCGAGTATGTCCTGACTAGAGACCCAGCATTTGAAACGGACTCTTATCTGCCTTGGATTTATGTGCCGGAAAACAAGTTCGTAGACCAAAATCTTCCGAACAATGTTGATATCGTTACATATACGATTTCATCTTTTGACTTGGCTGAAAATGCTTCTTCGCCTTTCTATATCACCATTAGACTAAACCCGTAGCCAACGGATAGGGCTGCTGCAATGCAGCGGCCCAGCAACTTCCTTGCCGATTTAATTGACAGCAACGCATGGTAGCACCCTTTGACTATTAAGAGCTTTTAACGATTCAGTCGCTAACACTCGCAGCTGAATTTATCGGCCTGCACTTCTGCCACTCAATCAGTACAGGTACATAAATCGGAGGATAAATCGATTTATTAACTGAGCTATTAAGCCCAGAACACAGAGCACCCAAATACAGAATCCCCGAATACAGAACTCAGAGATATAGAAAGTTTAAATCTCTTTTAGAGATCACATGTGTTTAAAAAAACTTAGTTAGCCGACTATATTATTGAACTGAATAAATTTTCGACGAGCGCCATGCTGTTCACTCATTATTGGTGACAGCACGGCACTCAATACCGCTACTTTATCGCTGCCTTATAGCTATTTGGCCCCAGTCTGCAAATAACTGTTGAGGCACTCTGCCATGCTGTTGGCCTCTTTCTCTGTGGCATAACCCGCCAGCAGCTTGATATCGCCGCTCGCCTGTTTCAGCGTTAACGTCACATAACCGATATCTGCATCCAGGCCCAGCATGTCGCGGTGACGAGCGGTAACTGTTGCTCCGGGTTGAGGTCGCAGCGTCTTATACCAAAAGGGTATGCCAGAGACGGCGTATCTTTTTTCGATTTTTCCGTGCTGAATCTGACAGCGCTGCTGATACCCAAGGTTAATCGCGGCAAACATCAGCATGGGAATACCAACCAGCAGCCCAAAAAAACCAAACATCACCACCATTGGCAAGGCGCAAATCAATATCGGCACGGCTAACGCTAATTGTCGTTTGCTGAGTGTCGATATCTCCAGGCCATTTTCCAACATGTTCAAAGTGAAGGTGTTGGTGAGCGAGTTTTCGGCCACCTGTTTAAAATCATCCTGCTGCTGTTGAAAAGCCCCCAGGCTATCGCCCCATACGCCAGTCTGCTGTTGATGTTGTTCACTGGCAGCAGTACCGCTCACGGATTCAATGATGCGCCGTTGCAGCCACAAAGCATCCTGATAACTGCCGATGTGTTTTAACAACGTCATGCGTTTACCACGGAGGCGCAGTACTAATTTGTAGTACTGGGTCGATTTATTACCGGAGCTGCTTCTGAAAGTTTGTTCAATACGGATATTGGGCTCTGTTTCAAAGCTGAACGCGCGCACCGACCTACGTTTGCCCAAGCGGAAAGTGCTCAACAGCAAACGTCCCGGCATGGCTTTCACCGCCAAGCTGGCCGCCAACAAGCGAAACAGCGCCCACAAAGCTGCGATGGCAATAAAGGGCGAAAGCGCTATTAATATGGCCTGTATATCTCCAGATCGCCCCACCTCCATAGCAACCATCGCCGCCATAAAAGCAAAGATTATTGGCATAGCCGTTTTCTGACGACTCGAATTTGCGCGGATTTCGATCCCATCCGCTTGCTGCTTCAAGGTTACCCAACGCTGTACCGACTCATTGCTGTAGTCGCTTGGCGAGCGCACGACATCCGTCTCATCCGCCGTTACCTCCGCACTGCTATCGGATGGCTTAGGCTTAGGCTCAGGTTTCGGTTTTGTAGGCGCCAGTTCGGCCTCAAGCGCAGCATCAGGCATCGGGGCGTCAGACACCTGGGTGTCAGAGATTGTGGGGCTAGACGTCAGGGCGCCAGATGTAGGGGAATCAGCTAGTGAAGTGCGAGTCATGGGCGCGGCCTGAGCGTTAATCACAACATCCACATGCTCAGCAACGGCATCTCTCGCATTGGTGGCCACGGTCTTGGTGTGTGTACCCTCCGCTTCGGCCGCTAGCATAGCCTTCATCTGCAAGACATAGCTCAACAGCGTATTCGGCTGATCCGTTGAACTGTTGCTAACCGGGAGTTTCCAGCTGCGCTCAAACGGCAGCGTGTTGCCGTCGCTATCGCGAAAGGTGCCACGGCAGGTGAGTTGCCAATAAACCAGCCCGGATGGCAACAAGGCCGAAGATCCTGGCAACTCGGCTGGCGGTTTAAACTGACAGGAAACCTGAGTCTCGCCGCTCGGCAACTGCTCCACCTGACAGAGCCGCTTCTCCTGCCAAATATCTTCTTCCACAATCGTTGTATGACTGTCACTGCCGCTGCCATGCGTGCGGCTCAGGCGGCTATAACAGCGCAAGGTCGCCGTCATGTCATCGGCCCCACCCTGAACTAGGGTAAACGCAGCCGCCACACCCGTCTGCAAATCGACGGGTTGCGACAACAATTGCAAAGGCGTGCGTCCAATACGTTTAAAGCGATGCCAACGCAGCAGCGCCCTCACCAGCATCACCGCAGCCATGAACGCCACCAGCAGGGCCAAGATAAAGTGTGGCGCTTGCGGCTCTGCGGCCCAATGAAATGCCAGCCACGAACAGCCCAGCATCACCACCGATGAGATCAAGATCGGCAGACGCTGCTGACCCTTTTGCTCGCTATCAATGTCACTCAATACCAGCCGAGATTGACTCTCATCACCCAGCAAGTACAACCAGCGAAACGTGACCGCGGTCACCAGCAGCAAGATAACGAGCTTGAACACATAGTCGGGCCAGTCCTGCTGGACCACCAACGTAGACTCCGCTGGGTCATTGCGATTCACCATGACCGTCAAGGTGCCGTCACTCGCCGCTTGCTGCAGCTGCTGCAACTTCGTTTCACGAGTGGGGCCAGTAAACACCTGATGTCCTTCGTAAACCTCGCCGTCATAACGGTATTGATAGCGGAAATCACTCCAACCTGGCACCCCAGACGAAGACTCGACCATCACCTGCTGCCAATCTTTCGAGGCATCAATAAGATCGACCGCCAAGCCGACCAGCGTAGACAGCCAAATCGGCAGCAGCACCAAGCCCAACACCAGATAGATAGGAATTTTCAGATACTTGCCAATGACGGGTTTTAGTAGATCGAACAACAGGTTGGTGACGTTCACGCGGCGCTCCCTGGTACGTTATTGTAGCGCCGCCATGGAAGCATGAGCGTTTACCACAGGCAAGTGCAACAGTCACACCAAGAACAATAACGACACCGCCATCCCAGGCTTAGGGTTTTACTACAACAGTAAGGAAAAGTATTAAACAGCAGTGACAGGCGTGCAAATATGCACGCCTGTTTAACCAATGAAATTAATTTTCCACAGTAGAATATTTAAGCGTCACGTTATTGACTTGGTAATCGTCTAAGTTGCCGGTATCGCTACCAAACTGATCCGCCGCAACAAACTCTAGGATATTGTTTCCCTGAACCAATAGCTCAGCCGGAAACTTCACCGACAAACTGACAAAGCTTTTGTCCGCTTGCAGTGGTAATACAACAGCGTCTATGCCATTGACCAGAACACGATTGAACTCAAAGTCTGTATCATACAGCTCCAATGACAACTCGGCATATCCGCCAACTGGAGCCTTATCTAACTGAAAGCTCGCTCCACTGCGACGGTCAGACTGAGGATCATCCCAGCTACTGAAGTTGCCATCGCCAATATGCAATGGAGATGAAATCAATGGAATACTACGTACCAATAAATCCAGCTTAGTAATAGCAGCCGAACCTTCGGTTCCATCAGCATAAACCGGCGTCACCATAAAACTCAAAGGCTGAGGTGAGTTGGATGTATCGAGCGGGATCATAGCGCCATTAGCAAATTCTGAAGCGGTATAGGCAGTTCTGTAATCAAATGACGTGCCGCCACGGCCGACTCGAATAGCATAAGATGCCAACCGAGTATCATCTGCAGGTGTCCAGTTTAGTACCACACTCGAAGATCGGATCTCCGCCGATAAGTCGCGAACGGCTGCTCCTGTCCCATCATTGGTGTTCAAAGCTACGATAGAATTTATATCTGACCCTGGTACTTTGGTCTCTAATGTTTCTGTCGCTAAATCGATTAACTTTACGTAGTTGATCTGATCATAACCAGAGGATGAAATATCAAATACCGAAACCGCACGCCCGATACCAATCTCAACAAAACTACCATTCTCCCCGGAGTCGGATACTAGAACACGGTAGCTTTCGTCTTGCCCACCCTGCGCATCACCCACTTCGTTAACGGTGAAATCCAATCCAGGCTGATCGCCAATGGGAGATGCCATCTTAACTGTCACGTAAGCACCAGGGCCGCCCAGAGACAAACTCGTTTTATCCGTAGGCCCCAAAACATGTTCAAGGCTACTGTTTTCATTGCCGACATTGCCATCGAGAATGAGAGAATCGGCTACAGACACAGCGTTATTGGCGACTGCAGTCGAAGAAAGGCTAACAGCCAAGGCCAACGTGCAAAACTTATTCATGAAAAATCCTCATTGTATAAACTATTCAACGAGATTTTCCCTTTCGCAGAATAAAGGCGCAAGCAGCCTCAGATACAAAACCTTAGCAACGTCCTTATCCTGACTTATTGCTGGACATCCTGCGCCGAAGTTAGCCAAACAGACCCCGCTCAGCAATTTCTTTTCCCATTATTAAGATGTCTTTAGACACAAGAATGCTGCTGCAATTAGCTGACGGCGGCGCCATGCCCTGCATCCGGACATCCAGTTTGCCCCCTTTGAATAACGTACCGCTGACCGCCCGAAGGTGAAGAATCTCGGCTTTGTAAGCCTAAACAGACTGCTGGAGTGTGTTCATATTTATTCACTGTTGCGAACTGCCGGAATCTATTTTATCGAGCGTTATTTTCCTTTTGATTCACCTTTTCAGCCACCTTGTGAGTCACCCTGTAGGGTTGCCACCAGTCGCCGTGGGCCACCGTGATTGCGGTGCTCGCATAAATAGATCCCCTGCCAGGTTCCCATATTTAATCGCCCCTGCGTGATGGGAATACTGACACTGGCACCCAATAAGCTGCTTTTTAGGTGCGCGGGCATATCGTCACTGCCTTCATAAGTGTGGCGATAATAGGGTTCGTTTTCTGGTACAGCGTGATTAAAGAAGCTTTCAAAATCCTGGCGCACGGTTGGGTCGGCATTTTCATTAATGGTTAACGATGCGGAGGTGTGTTGAATAAATAGGTGCAGCAAGCCCACGTTCACCTGGGCCAGCCCTGGAAGCTGCTGCAGTAACTCGTCGGTAATCAGATGAAACCCTCGAGGTTTCGCTGCCAGCTGCAGTTGTTTTTGCATCCACATAACTTTGCTCCGGTGTTAGTTCGAATACGGCCATTAAAAAAGGAGACCGAAGTCTCCTTTGTTTGATCGCTGATGTTCTAGCAGAACATCATGCTCAACGAATCATGGGAGGCATTCCACCCGGCGGCATACCGCCTCCGCCACCGCCCATTCCACCTGGACCGCCCATTGACCCCATGGCGCGCATCATTTTTTTCATGCCGCCTTTGGCAGTGACTTTTTTCATCATTTTTTGCATTTGCTTGTGCTGTTTCAGTACACGATTCACGTCCTGAATCTGAGTACCCGAGCCAGCGGCAATACGTTTTTTGCGCGAGCCGTTGATTTTATCCGGAAAGCGACGCTCATCGCGGGTCATGGAGCAAATAATGGCTTCCATTTGCTTAAACTGACCTTCGGCAGCGTTGGTCTGCTTGGCCATGGCACCGATGTTGCCCATGCCTGGCAGCTTTTCCATCATGGAGGTCAGACCGCCCATGTTTTTCATCTGCTGGATTTGATCCAAGAAGTCTTCCAGGTCAAAGCCTTTGCCTTTTTGAATCTTCTTGGCCAGCTTATCGGCTTTGGACTTGTCGATCTTACGTTCGGCTTCTTCGATCAGGGTCAGTACGTCGCCCATGTCGAGAATACGTGACGCCACCCGATCGGGATGGAACGGCTCCAAGGCATCGGTTTTTTCACCCATGCCCATAAATTTGATCGGCTTGCCGGTAATGTGTCGTACCGACAACGCGGCACCGCCACGGGCATCACCGTCGGCTTTGGTCAGCACCACACCGGTCAACGGCAGTGCTTCGCTGAACGCACGCGCAGTATTGGCAGCGTCCTGGCCGGTCATGGCGTCGACCACAAATAAGGTTTCGATCGGTGTAATAGCAGCGTGCAGGCGTTTGATTTCCGCCATCATGGCGTCATCGATGGCTAAACGACCTGCAGTATCCACCAGCAGCACATCGGCCTGCGCACGACGCGCGGCATCGATGGCGCCATTGGCAATGTCGACCGGGTCTTGATCGCTGCTCGAGGGGTGGAACACAGCCCCCACCTCACCAGCCAGAGTTTCCAGCTGTTTGATGGCCGCCGGACGATATACGTCAGCCGACACCACCATGACTTTTTTCTTCTCACGTTCAGCCAAGTATTTGGCCAACTTGCCCACGGTGGTGGTTTTACCCGCCCCCTGCAAACCTGCCATCAACACCACAGCTGGCGGCTGGGTGGCCAGGTTCAGGCCTTCGTTGGCCTCGCCCATGACGCTCATCAGCTCTTCATGAACGATCTTTAAGAACACTTGCCCTGGGTTCAGACTTTTCAGCACCTCGGTGCCGATTGCGCGCTCTTTAACCTGATCGGTAAAGGCTTTTACCACCGGCAAGGCAACATCGGCCTCCAGCAGCGCCATGCGCACTTCACGCACGGTACCTTTAATGTTGTCTTCGGTGAGCTTGGCCTGGCCAGAAATGCTTTTCAGCGCATTGCCAAGGCGGTCGGTAAGACTCTCAAACATCTCTTATGACTCATGCCCAATAAAATAAAGCGGCAGTATACCGGCATGTCTGCCTGACTGCGACCGCCTACTTCCCCCCTTGTCTGCCATGTGCGACACTGCTCGGCTTGCGAGTGGTTCGCTCAGGGAGAATCTGATTTCCGTTATGACAGGATTCATGTTTGCTGCACCGGCGGCCGGTTTGTATATCTTCAGCGCCGTGCGTCAGTGGCTGACATTGCGTGGTGAAAGGCCCGCTAACCGTGGCCTGGTGTTGTCTGCCGCGATGATTGCTTCACTGCTGCATCTGGGGTACATAGGCACCGACATGTTAATGGGCGAAACCATTAACTTTGCGTTTTTCGAAGTTGGCTCACTGATTTGTTGGGTTATCAGCCTGCTGCTGATTTTTTCCAGCTGGCGCAAGCCGGTCGACAACTTGTTTATTGGCCTTTACCCAATGGCGGCGGTGATACTGCTGCTGGCGGCAGCCTCCAATCAACACGTGCCGCTGGCTAACGTCAGCTACGGCTTGGCCTGGCACATATTGCTGGCCATTTTGGCCTACAGCGTATTTACCATCGCTGCGGTGCAGGCTGTGTTGCTGTATTTGCAGGATCGCAGCCTCAAACGCCACCAAACGCGTGGTTTGCTGCAGTCGCTACCGCCACTGCAAACCATGGACTTACTGCTGTTTGAAATGATTTGGCTGGGCATGATGCTGCTCAGCGCAGCGTTTGTCATTGGCTGGCCGTTTGTGGTCGATCTGCAGCAACAGCACCTGCAGCATAAGGTGGTGCTGTCGCTGATTGGTTGGGCGGTGTTTGCGGTGTTGCTGATCGGCCGTTATCGCTACGGTTGGCGCGGCACAGTGGCCAGTCGCTGGACCTTAGCCGGCACCGGATTGCTGGTATTGTCCTACTTCGGCTCGCAGTTTGTGCTGCAGATACTGCTGCAGCGCTATTGACAGTATTTCGGCACTGCCTATGATGACGGGACCTTAGTCCATACAGGATCCCGTCTTGAACGACGTTCCCTTAAGTGTGCTGTTCAGCATACTTGGCCTTCTTATTATCTTTTCCGGATTCTTCTCCAGCTCTGAAACCGGCATGATGTCGCTAAACCGCTACCGGTTGCGCCACCTAGTCAAAAGCAAACACCGCGGCGCCGAACGCGCGGCCAGCTTACTGGAAAAACCCGACCGCCTGATTGGCACCATTCTGACCGGCAATAACCTGGTGAACTTTGCTGCCGCCGCCTTGGCCACCATCATCAGCCAGCGCCTGTGGCCCGACAACCCAGATCTTGCCGTGTTCGTGAACACCATTTTGTTTACCCTGGTGGTGCTGATTTTCGCTGAGTTAACGCCAAAAACCCTGGCCGCCATTGCGCCGGAGAAAATCGCCTTTCCAGCCGCGCCGATTTTGGCCGGGCTGCAATGGATGCTGTACCCCTTTGTGTGGCTGGTGAACACCATCGCCAACGCGCTGCTGCGTTTGATTCGCGTGGATGTGAACAATCCCACGCCCGACAGCCTCAGCACCGAAGAGCTGCGCACCGTGGTACGCGAAGCAGGTGTGATGATTCCCAGCCGCCATAAGCACATGCTGCTGAGCATTCTCGACCTAGAGAAGATGACCATCAACGACATCATGGTGCCGCGCAGCGACGTCGTCGGCATCGACCTGGACGACGATGAAGACACCATTCTTGAGCAACTGCGCAGCACCGAACACACACGCATGCCGGTGTACCGAGGTGAGCTGAACCAGGTGGTCGGGGTGTTGCACACACGCAATGTCAGCCGTTTTTTGAACAATGGCCACAAACTGCGTGACGGCATTATCGAATCCTGCCGCGAGCCGTACTTTATTCCCGAGAATACGCCGCTGCACACGCAGCTGTTTAACTTCCAGAAGAATCAGCGCCGCATCGGCCTAGTGGTGGATGAATACGGCGATATTCAGGGCATTTGTACGCTGGAAGACATTCTGGAAGAAATCGTCGGCGAGTTCACCACCGATGTCGCCGCTGCCAGCTCACCGGACGTTCATCCGCAAGCCGATGGCAGCTATCTGATCGACGGCACCGGTTTTGTCCGTGACATCAACCGCGCTTTGGGCTGGGAGCTGCCGACCGACGGCCCGAAAACCTTTAGCGGCCTGATCGTTGAGACGTTGGAGTTTATTCCCGACAGCCCGGTCTGCCTTAAGCTGCAGAACTACCGCATTGAGATTGTCGACATCGCCGACAACATGGTGCGCACCGCCAGAGTCACCCTGGCGCGTTAACCCCCGCTTCGGCAAAGCTGCGGCCCTCGCCCCTGTTCACTGCAACAGGGGCTGAACAGCCACGCAAATCCCGCTACAATGCGCGTTTCTTTTGAACAACTGGCAGTCAAACTCCATGACCGACACTAACGCACGCAAAATTCTGGTAACCAGTGCTCTGCCGTATGCCAACGGCTCGATTCACCTAGGGCACATGCTGGAATACATTCAAACTGATATTTGGGTTCGTTTTCAAAAGTCGCGCGGTCACATGTGTACTTACGTGTGTGCCGACGATGCGCATGGTACTGCCATTATGCTGCGCGCTGAAAAAGAAGGCATCACGCCCGAGCAGCTGATCAACAATATGAAAGCCGAGCATGAGCGCGATTTTGACGAGTTCCAAATTGAATTCGACAATTTCTACTCCACTCACTCGGATGAAAACCGTGAGCTAGCGGCACAGATTTATCTCGCCTGTCGCGATAAAGGCCATATTGCCACACGCAAGATCAAGCAATTGTACGATCCGAAAAAAGAGCTGTTTCTGGCCGATCGTTACGTGAAAGGCGAGTGCCCTAAGTGCGGTACTGGCGATCAGTATGGCGATAACTGCGAAAGCTGCGGCGCCACTTACACCCCGGCGGAGCTGAAAAATCCGTTTTCGACCATTTCTGGCGCCACACCGATCGAAAAAGAATCCGAGCACTACTTCTTTAAGTTGCCAGATTTTGAAGCCTTCTTAAAAGAGTGGACACGCAGTGGCACACTGCAAGACGAAGTGGCCAACAAACTGGCGGAGTGGCTCGATAGCGGCCTGCAAGAGTGGGATATCTCCCGCGATGCGCCCTATTTCGGTTTTGAAATTCCAGATGCTCCGGGCAAATATTTTTACGTTTGGCTGGATGCACCGATCGGCTACATGGCCAGCTTTAAAAACCTATGCGACCGCCGCGATGATTTGAACTTTGACGACTACTGGGCCAAAGATTCAGACGCTGAGCTGTATCACTTTATTGGCAAAGACATCGTCAACTTCCATGCCCTGTTCTGGCCATCCATGCTGTCGGCAGCGGAATACCGTACGCCCACCGCAGTTAACGCGCATGGTTTTGTCACCGTCAATGGCGCCAAAATGTCGAAATCGCGCGGCACCTTTATTAAGGCCCGCAGCTATCTCAACCACGTTAATCCGACTTACTTGCGCTACTACTTTGCTGCCAAGTTAGGCAGCGGCATTGATGACTTCGATCTGAATTTTGAAGACTTTACCCAGCGCGTCAACACTGACTTGGTGAACAAGCTGGTGAATATTGCCAGCCGTACCGCCAACTTTGTCAAAAAAGCCGGTGGGCAACTCAGCAGCGACTGCGCTGAGCCACAAATGCTGCAGGACTTTATTGATCGTGGCGATGTCATTGCCGAGCATTACGAGAAGCGTGAATACAGCCGTGCCATTCGCGAAATCATGGCTCTGGCCGATCGCGCGAATGAATACATTCAGGAAAAAGCCCCTTGGGCAATGAACAAAGAAGAAGGCCGCGAGCAAGAAGTGCTGGACGTATGCTCCGTTGCCCTCAACCTGTTCCGCCAATTGATGACTTATTTGGCGCCGGTATTGCCTGAACTGGCTAAAAAAACCTGTCAATTCCTCAACCTAGAGTCACTCAACTGGGATGAGCGCCAGCAACTGTTGTTAGGCCACAGCATCAATAAGTTTAAGCCGATGCTGGCGCGTATTGAGCTGGAAAAAGTCGAGGCGATTTTGGCTGATACTCGCGCTGAGCAAGAAAAAGAAGCCAAACTGAATCAGCCCAAAGACGCTGCTCCAGCCAAAACCGAGAAAAAATCCAGTAAGCCGGCCAAGCGCGAAGATGGCTCCGAGGCCATTGCCGATGAGATTCAATTCGATGATTTTGCCAAAGTAGATTTGCGCATTGCTCGCATTGTCGAGGCCCAGCACGTCGAAGGCGCCGACAAGCTGCTGCAACTCACCCTAGACATTGGCAACGGCGAAACGCGCAATGTCTTCTCTGGCATTAAATCCGCGTATCAGCCCGAAGACTTAACCGGCAAGCTGACGGTGATGGTCGCCAACTTGGCGCCGCGCAAAATGAAATTTGGCCTGTCAGAAGGCATGGTGCTGGCCGCCGGCCCAGGCGGCAGCGACATCTGGCTGCTGGAGCCGCACGACGGTGCCCAGCCTGGCATGCGTGTGATGTAACCATAAGCGCCGGCAACCGCCGGCGTTTTATTTTTCAGGAGCACAATCATGATCCGACTGCTTGGTATGGTGTGCGTGGCAGCACTGTTGTGGCCAACGTCGCTGTGGGCGCAAACCTTTCTTTGGCAAGTCAGCAAAGGCGATCAACGCATCTGGCTGGGCGGAACCATTCATTTACTGAAAGCCGAAGACTACCCACTGCCACAGGAATTTGAGCACGCCTACAGTCAAGCGCAGCATCTGGTGTTTGAAACCGACATCAGCGCCTTGGGTAACCCGCAAGTGCAACAGAAAATGGCACAGCGCATGCTGTTGCAACCTGGGCAATCGTTACCAGCGCTGTTGAATAATGATGCCCGTCAGGCACTGATTCGGTACGTCGAAAAAAATGGCCTGAGCATGGATCAGCTGCGCGACTTTAGTCCGCAATGGGTCGCCTTACTGATCACCGTGGGTGAATTAAATCGCCTGGGCATGAACCAAGAAGGCGTTGATGCCTATTTTGACCGACTGGCACGTGAGCACGGCAAAACCATTGGCGAACTCGAAAGCGTCGGTGAGCAAATCGAATTTATCGCCACCATGGCCGAAGGCCGTGAAAGTGAGCTGATTTTGCAAACCATCGCCGATACGGCATTGCTGGCGCAGCAAATGGACGGTCTGCGCGATGCCTGGCGCCAAGGAGACAGAGCCACCTTGAGCCGCCTGGGCCTGGACCCCATGCGCAGTGATTACCCCAAGGTGTACGACAGCTTAATTGTGAAGCGCAATAACAATTGGCTGCCTAAAATCGAGCGCCTATTTCATCAACAACCCAACGCCCTGGTATTGGTCGGTGCGCTGCATTTGGTTGGGCCAGATGGCCTGCTGCAGCAACTGCAACAAAAGGGTTATCACATTGAGTACTTTGGAGATTGATCAATGAATGCAATATGGACGGCCATTTTGTCCGTATTTATGGTGTTTGCCGTCAGCGGTGAAGCCGAAGCCAAACGCTTGGGCAGTGGCGGCCTAGGCAAGACACACAAAACTGCGCCACAGCAAAAACAAGCCGAGCCCAGCAGCCAACGTGCGGCGCAGAACGGCCAGCTGAACCAGAAAAAGCAGAGCAAAATGCCCGCCATTTTGGGCGGTTTGCTGGCCGGTGGCTTATTTGCCTACTTACTGGGCAGCGGTGCCTTTGAAGGCATGCAGTTGATGGATTGGTTATTGATCGGTGGGGTGATTTTGCTGCTGGTCAAACTGCTGAAAAAACCGCAGCCACAAGCTCGCTACGCCCACGACGGGCCAGACCTGAAAGACGCCACCGACTTTAATCACCCGTCCAGCAGCAACAATGATATCGAGCTGCCCGAAGGGTTTAATCGCGCAGCCTTTTTAAACGGCGCACTGGATCATTACCGTACCTTGCAGCAAGCGTGGAACGATGGCGATATGAGTGTGATTCGCGAATACATGGCGCCACAGCTGTGCGACGCACTGGAACAACAGCGCCGTGGCTTAATGGTGCCGCCGCGTACGGAAATCTTGGATTTAAACGCAGATATCGTCCGTGCCGGTCGCCACGGCCAAACCGCTTACATCAGTGTGCTATTTCGTGGTCGCTGCAAGGACGATTTAGAACGTAGCGAAGACGGCATCTTCGACGTTTGGCACCTGGAGCGAGCGCTGGATCAAGACAGCGCCCCGTGGATGGTGGTCGGCATTGAGGCCGAATAACACACCATATCGATCATGCGGCGTTTAACGCCGCATTTTTTTCACCTTTTTCAACGCCATGTTGCGTTTTAACGCCGATAAATGGTCAATAAACAAGGTGCCTTTTAAGTGGTCGATTTCGTGTTGCATCACCACCGCTAAGAAATCATCGCGGGTAACGCTAATCGGATTGCCATCACGATCCAATGCATTCACCGTCACTTGCGCAAAGCGCTCAACATCGGCTGAATAGCCCGGAATCGACAAACATGCCTCCGGCCCCACGGCCGAGCCATCGCCTTCGTCAATGCTGGGGTTGATCAAAATCAGCGGATCGTTTTGATCCTCCGACAAATCGATCACCACCACCGCCAGCGACTCACCGACTTGCGGCGCTGCCAAGCCGATGCCATTTTCGGTGGCGTATAAAGTTTCCAGCATATCGTCGATCAGGGTTTGCACCTGAGCAACGTCGTCTACCGGCTTAGCCGTCTGCGCCAAAACAGGATGCGGCGCAGTTAAAATCTCTCGAATCATACAAGCACTCGGTAAAAACGCGCATGATACCGAAAGTTAACGCCGCTGTACTGCAACTCATTGTTACTGCTGGCTTACCGGTCAGACATGACCAACGCCCCGAGCAGCTGACGGTCGCTGTCGCTGCAGCACAGCTCACCTGACAACAATCGATTGCACAGGATGCCCATGACGGCACTGTAGGTCGCATCGGCCAGTTCCGTACCGACTATGCCCGCGAACAAGGAGCGGTAGTTGTTCTGACTGAGCCGCATCACCGAATCCGTGGCAATGGCCGCACCACCAATCACCTCGGTGTAATCCAGCGTCAACTGTAGCTCTGCACGAAAGCGCGGCAACCAAGCATGAATCAGTTCGATCAGCCGCTCGACTTGCTGGCCGGGATCAGCCTGGTTTGACTGCTGCTGAGGCGACGCAAACTCTCGGGCATCGGCGGCAATGATGGCTTCCGTAGCAGCGCTAAATAACGCTTCTTTGCTGGCAAAGTAGTGATACAGCTTGCTCTTACTGACACCCAGCTGCTCCGCCAACTGGCGCATGCCCAATTGGCGATAGCCATGCTGCAAGAACACCTCGGCCGCCTGCAACGCGAGTTCGGCGCGGTAACTGTCGTGATCAATGATTTTTGGCATGACTCCTCCGTAGCGACATGATACTTCCCCAATGGAAAAAGACCACTTGGTCGATAAAGTTGACACCCGGGGCTCTCGTGCCTTATCTTTTTGGACCACGTGGTCTAAAAAGGCTCTGCAGATGAAAATCCAATGGCAACCCACCGCTCCCCGCAGTGGCTGGCAAGGCAACATCGACCGCTTTATCGGACCCGGCGCCAGCAAAGCCGAGGCCTGGCTGCAACTGGTTGTACCTTTATTAGCCGCCATCAGCGTATGGATTTGGGCGCCGTCTTGGGGCCCATTACAGTTACTGCTGGCCATTGTGCTGGCAGCAGATCTGGCCGGCGGGATTGTTACCAACGCCACCGCCAGTGCCAAACGCTGGTACCACAGGCCTGGCCAAGGCAAGCGCCAACATATGAGTTTTATTGCTCTGCACTTTATTCAGCTAACACTGTTCAGCATTGTATTTATGGACTTTGATCTTGCCTGGATCGCCGCCAGCGGCGGCTACTTACTGCTCGCCAGCTGGACCATAGTCAGCGTGCCCTTATATTTACAGCGCCCAATTGCCATGACTTTATTTGCCGTAAGTGTAATGCTTTCAGAATATTGGCTAACCGTACCGGCTGGGCTGGAGTGGTTTTTACCGCTGTTCTACTTGAAGCTACTGCTGAGCCATTTATTGAAGGAAGCGCCTTTTTCACCAGATTCGTAAAGCGATGCAGGAAGACTTGTTCACGTTAGCGAACTCAACCCCATTGAGAAGCAGCTTTGCTAGACCTTTAACACACATTCCTTTAGCATCCACCGCCCTAATCAACCTCCAACCAGACTGGTGGCTTTATGTAATTTCCCGCTTCAACACATCGATGCAGAGCCTCTGCAGGCCGCATGACGTCTGAAGTTTTTGGAGATTATATAATGGATACACGAGTTAAATACCCGCGCACACCGCATTTGCCTTGGTCGCCCGGCGCCAGCCGTGACGATGTTTATCTGGCCGATATCAGCCATTTTATTGGTAAACACGTCGTCATTACCGAAAAGATGGATGGTGAAAACACCTCCTTGTACCGCCATGGCCTGCACGCCCGGTCGCTAGACAGCCGCCACCACCCGTCTCGTGACTGGGTTAAAGCGTTGCATGCCCAAATTGGCTATCGAATTCCGGCAGGCTGGCGAATTTGTGGCGAAAACTGCTTCGCCCAGCATTCAATTGGCTACCACAACCTAGACAGCTACTTTTTAGCCTTTTCCGTCTGGAATGAGTACAACCTGTGTTTGTCATGGAGAGAGACGCAAGATTTTTTGCACAAGCTGGGCCTAACGCCAGTACCCGTGATATTTGAGGGTCTATTTGATGCCGAAACCGTGCAGCAAATTCGCGTCGACACCCGAGCCTCTGAAGGCTATGTCGTACGCAGCGCCGGTGAGTTTGCCTTTGCAGACTTTGCCAATAACATCGCCAAATGGGTGCGCAGCCATCACGTGCAAAGTCAGCAACACTGGATGCATCAAGTCATTAAAGCCAATGGCCTAAGGAGCCCATCATGAGCCGCCTAAATGCCCAGCAACAGCGTTTAAGCCAGTGGTTTGAGCGCCTTGCGGATGGCCAGCACACCAACTTATTGGAAGCCATTGAAGTACTCTCTGACGATTTGCCCTGGTTACGTCGCTTAGCGGATACGCCACAAGATCCGCAATGGCATGCGGAGGGCAATGTTTTTATCCACACACAAATGGTGTTGGATGAGTTGTATAAAATATTGCCCACCAAAGCCTTTACCCGTGAGGAAACATTGCTGCTGGTATTGGCGGTAATCCTGCACGACATTGCCAAACCCGAAGCCACACGCAATAAAGAAATAAACGGCATTGATCGAGTGGTGGCCAGCGGCCATGAAGAGCTGGGCATGGCCTATTTGGCGCCACGTGTTGCCCACTGGCCGCTACCACATCGAGTGAAAAAACACTTATTGGGCCTAGTGGGTGCTCATCAAAAGCCCAAACTACTGGTGGTAAAAGACTGCGCTCGCCATGACTATTTCAACTTGGCTCGGCAGGCACCTCTGCACTTGTTTTATTACCTAGAGCTGGCCGATATGCGCGGCCGAATTTGCGACGACCTTAGCGCACAAGTTGAACTGCTAGAGCTGTTTAAGTTGTATGCCAAAGACTTTGGCTTTTGGCGCAGCGATGTTGAAGACGTGTGGCTTAAGCAAGCAGAGCAAGCCCTGCCAATGCACAACGACAAGGCAAAAAACTATTTAAGCCAGCACAGCCTGCTGTGCTTTTCGCAAGGGAAAATCTCTCAGGCCGAAGAAGGCATTGCCATGGGCTTTGGCCAACGTGACAGTCATGGCCACTTAGAAATTCTGGTAGGCATCAGCGGCAGTGGCAAAAGCAGTTGGATCAGCAAGCACAGAGCCGACTGCCAAGCCATCAGTTTGGATGAGCTACGGCAGGAGATTAACGGCGACCGACAAGACCAAAGCAACTTTGGCAGCATTATTCGCGAAGCGAAAAAGCGTTTAAAAGCGGCACTGGCAAACGGTCAGCATGTGATCTGGGATGCCACCAGTTTGCGGCTAGATTTTCGTACGCCGCTGGTAGATATTGCCCTCGCTTATAAAGCCAAGGTCAGCCTTATCTGCTTTTGGGTTCCACTGCAGCAACTGCAACAACAAAACGCCTCTCGGCAATATTCTGTGCCCAATGAAGTCCTACAAAAGCAGCTCTATAGCTGGCAATGGCCACTGCCGAGCGAAGCCCATGAGTTAATTTATGTGGACGGGGATGGCGAAACCTTACCTTAGGCCATGGCAGTTATAAGGGCATCAGCAATGCAGGATCTACTCATACAAAAAAAGGCCAGATATTCTGGCCTTTTTTCAATCAAACAAACAACGGCACTAACACATAGCCTTTAACTTGGTCTCTACCAAGTCAATAGCCACGGTATTTTTACCGCCCTTTGGAATAATCACATCCGCGTATTCTTTGGTCGGCTGAATAAAGCTGATGTAACCTGGGCGCACGGTGGTTTTGTACTGCTCGATCACAGACTCCAAACTACGGCCGCGCTCGACAGTATCGCGCTTAATACGGCGCAGCAAACAAATATCCAACGGTGTGTCGACAAACAGTTTTAAGTCAAAGGTGTCGCGCAGCTTCTTGTGAGAAAACAGCATGATGCCTTCGATGATGATGATCGGCGTTGGATTGATCACCACCGTCTCTGGTTTGCGCGTATGGATGGTGAAGTCGTAACAAGGCGCGTCGACACTGTTGCCCTGCTTTAGCTGCTCCAGATGCTGCTGCAGCAGGTCGTGCTCCATCGAATTGGGATGGTCGTAGTTGGTCTGTTCGCGCTCATCCATGGTCAGATGAGACTGATCGAAGTAGTAGCTGTCTTCAGAAATAACCTGAATGTGCTCAATTGGCAGTCGTTGCTTGATGGTCTTAGCCAGCAGGCTCTTGCCGGACGCCGAAGCGCCCGCGATGCCGACTAACAAGGGTCGTTGTATCGTTGCTGTCATGTCGTACTTCTTACGTTAGCTACCAATGATTACAGAGAAAGGCTGATAAACAAGCCGGCAATGGTGGCGCTCATCAGGTTAGCCAAGGTACCGGCGGCGACGGCTTTCAGGCCCAGGCTGGCAATCTCTTTTCTTCTTGATGGTGCGATCACACCCAAGCCGCCCAACAGCACCGCAATCGAGGCAAAGTTGGCAAAGCCGCACAGCGCGAAGGTGCTGATGGCTTGCGAGATCGGCTGCATCGACTCTCTCACCTGCATAAACTCACTGTAGGCGACAAACTCGTTAAGAATCAGTTTTTGCCCAATCAACGAGCCCACGGCGTTGATATCGGCAGACGGCACACCAATCAGCCAGGCAACTGGCGCAAACACATAACCCAGCATGGCTTGAATGGTGATATCCGGGTAACCAAACCAGCCGCCAATGCCGCCCACGGCGCCGTTCAACAAAGCAATCAAACTGATAAAGGCAATCAGCATGGCACCGATATTGACCGCCAACTTAAGGCCATTGCTGGCACCGGTGGCTGCGGCATCGATGGCATTGGCCGGCTGCTCTATCTCAGCCAGCTCTTCGGCGTCTTCTATGGTTTGCGGTTGCTGCGTTTCGGGAATAATGATCTTGGCCATCAACAAGCCGCCCGGTGCGGCCATAAAGCTGGCGGCAATCAAGTACTTCAGCTCCACGCCCATGGCGGCGTAACCGGCCATCACGGAGCCTGCAATCGACGCCAAGCCACCGACCATAATGGCGAACAGCTCAGAGCGGGTCATGTTCTTGATGTAAGGACGCACCACCAACGGCGCTTCGGTTTGGCTAACAAAGATGTTGGCCGTGGCCGACAACGACTCAGTCGGGCTGGTGCCCAGCAGCTTTTGCAAACCACCACCGAGCACACGAATGATGGCCTGCATGATGCCGAAGTAATACAGCACCGCCACCAAAGCGGAGAAGAACACCACAATCGGCAACACTTTAAAGGCAAACACAAAGCCGCCATTGGGGAAGACTTCAAACATCTTGCCGCTCACCAAGCCACCGAACATAAAGCCGATGCCCTCATTGGCGTAGGAGATAACATTGGCTACCGCCGAGGTCACCAAGTTCAGCGCCGTCTGGCCAGCCGGAACAAACAACACCAAGGCACCAAAGACAATCTGAATACCAAGAGCACCGAATACGACCCTCTTACTGATGGACTTTTTATGCTCAGACAACGCAAAGGCGGCTGCCAGCAATACGAGGATGCCGACCACACTCATGAGGACGCTCATGCAGATGCTCCCAGAAAAAATGATAACGAGAAGCCCCAGCATAGTAGGGCCCTTTTGGCTGGGCGCGGATTCTAACAGAAGCTCGGCCACGATTGAGCAGCGATCGCAGTAAAAGTTCAAATGGGAGGTTCGAGCGCATAAGCCAGCGCTGAACACGCAGCCGAGGCTGCACTTCATCGCTCAGCCGCCCCGGGTTACAAGCCCAAATACTGCTGTTGAACGTCATTTGAAGAGGCTCGCGCCGCTTGCTCAACCAGGTGAGTACGAGTAAGAGCGTTCGTAGACTTAGTCTTTCGACATGCGCCCAGTCGCGACCGGCTTAACGACCTTCTGATTAGACTGAACTTGCTGGCTCAGTTTGTTGCGGCTGTGCTGGCTGAGCTGTGACAGATCGCGAAACTGGTTTCTGGAGGTGTGAAAGACGGTTCTCTTCTGCAGGCCTTTGCTGTTGGTGCGCAAATAGCTTTCTTGCAATTGGGTTTTGTCACCCTTTTGAACGTTCTCCATCCGGTAGCCCGGTCGATCCATCGCCGCTTCGTAGCCGATATTGCCCACCATGCCGTGGGTTTGCGTCAGATGGCCAACGGTTTTGGTATCGGTGCGCTGCTGCAACCGCGACTGTGATTCAAAATACACACTGGGTGGCTGAGCGCTGAAATCAATCGAGAGTTTGCGCTGCTCAGTCGCCGAGGGCTTTACAGGGCCGGTGAAGCCAATCATATTTTGCGGCTGATACAGCGCTTGCTCTTTGCGACTAAAATCAGCGGTCTTTTGGCTGTACGTTTTTTCAATGGTGTCGAACACCGCCTGCTCCCTCTCCTGCTGTTTGGTGGAGGAGAAAAAACCCTGCAATTTATTGCCAAAGGTCTTGGTCGCATTGTACTGAACTTCATAGGCGTGAAACTTATTGCTCTCCGTCGCTTTATCGTAAGGGTTCTTATGTACCTTGCCTTGTACGCTGTACCACTGTCTTTTATTGCTTTGCGACATACCATTTCCACCCGCTGTGACTGATTAAACACTGGCGATAAGCCAAGCAATCTGAGTGCCACACCAAACAAGTTATAAAGCTGACAATATCGGAAACAAGGTGGGTTGATTTTGCCCCGGCTGAGTGAGTTATGGTAGGGACTCTATGCCCTCCTTGGGGCCATTTTTCACGCCGGGCGAGCAACTGAAAGCGTATATTGAAGCTGTTTCTGCCAGGTGAAAAGCAAATGGGAGTCGCCCTCGACAAGCGCGGCTTACTTGCAAGAAGTGAGCATTTTGATCTGACTTACATACAAGGTGCTTTTAGCGCAAAACCCTATGCCCTCCTTGAGGGATCTTATCCCTCACGCCGGGCCGGCGAACTCCCTGCTTTGCGCTGCACAGGCCGTGATTCCTGAACTGCCCATGCTGTGGTCGCCGCAGCGCCAACAGCCTGCATCCCGGCAGGATGTTGGCTGGTGCTGCCGTCCGGGCAGCCCCTGCGGGCACAGCCATTGCCAACTCAGGCGGCCTGCTAAGGCGCGGAAAACCTAGGCGCTAAACCGAGATTTTAGCGAGTTGGTCTAGGAGTTGGGGGTGGGTTTCTGGCTTGTTGTCGTATCGTCCGCATTTGCGGCTGGTTTAGAGCAAAGCGGAAAACCAGCTCGACAACATGCGCTTGTTAGATTATGTTGCATTAGTTCTCACTATTAAGTTTCGTGCCTTGATTTGTGTTAGCGAGTCACTGATCAACCCATTCCTTTTGTCAAACTCCGAATAAAACAAACTCCAAATCTTCTTAAATAGAGCATTTAAATTTTGACCCTGATAAGCCGGTGTTCTTGGCCACTCTCTTAACCATTTAGCAGCCATATTTACAAACAACTCTAGATTTACCGCACAAACTAAAGAAGAACAAACCTCAGCCGACTTTTGAAGCTCAGGAAAACCAATTTCTATCCTCACAGAACTCCTAGAATTTGGAAGCTCCAATTTAACTGCATTCTTTCCTGCCAGCAACCCAGCGCTATGAACAATTGCATGCCTTAATTCACATAGCTTTCCAAACTCTTCTAGCGGCGCAGCAATTTGATTAATATCTGTGACATTCACACCAATCAATTCATAAAGATTCTTCTTTACCGCCTTAGGATCAGAAAATGAAGTATTTTCAAATGCCCCTTTTTCCATTTCGCCAAAACCAATCCACGCCGTTGCCAAATTCAAACTCTTTGTTGCACTTTTTTGCTTTGCCTTTGGGCATATTGTAACAATACCAGCTAAGACTTCACGGAAGTAGTTTTCTGTTAAAGAAATCAAACCAACTAAAACAAGTGGTGGTATTGAAGGGTTTGAGGCTGCATAGCCCGGACTGATAGAACTCAAAAGTTTATTTCTTTCAATATAAAAACTATCAATTGGTGAGTTTGTCTCTGAGAAAGGGACTACATAATTAGATACATCCCCAATCGTAACAGTAGTTGCACATGCACTTACAGATTTCTTCCAATCAGCCATTAGGAAATATACTCCTCTGCTAGCTGATAGATCTTAGCAGCCCAGAAGCTACCAATCTGCGGAACAGTCCGAATCTCCTTGTGACCAATGTCGTGCAGGATATCTCGCACAAGTCTAATCCCAGATTTAGACTTAATGGATTTTATCCTGGAAGGCGTCAATGGCAACACGTCAATGCTTTCATTTACTAATTCTTCATAAATCGAAGCCGTTTTTAAAGGCGCTCCGCAATTAGAACAAAATCTGGCCTCATCACTACTCCTTTCCTCTCCACAACTTTGACAGGCTGGCATTTTTAGTTTTAGCGGTTCATTATTTTCAGGTATTAAGTAATCAGATTTGGTTCTTGTGAACTCATGAGCATTTCGACTCTTAAGCGCAATTGCAATATCATCTGTTTTAGCTGCTTTAGTAGCTAGTATCGCATTATTATCAACGAGAGCAGCCAAGTTAATAATGTAGATTTCAAACACCCCCTTTTCTCCTCTACTCACCTGGCCTTTATGGCTAGCCAAGCCAGCATATTGAAAAAAGCCTAAAATCTTCTTCAAGTCAGAACTCAGTTCCTTTTTAACTGCAATAGATATACTTTTTCTATTGATGCTTTTTTCTTTATTATAAGTTTTGATTAAGTCAATAATCCTGCCAATCACTACATCACCTTCTTCAACATAGTTAATATATGTGGGAAGCTTCTTTTCGAGCGAGGCATAAACAGCAAGTGCTCTTTTGTTACTATCCTTAACTTGAGCCATCAATTTGGTACGATTTAAAGAAATCTTATATTCAACTGAGCCACCGACTTCCTCTTCAGAGTAGAAACTTCTAACCATATTCAACAAAATTCTTGGAATTCCAAATGCTGAATAACACATTATTGTCAATAGCGACTCTTCTTTACTGAGCCTTTCATAGACTGCTTGAGGCAACCGTCTAGACAGCATTGTGGTCATGAACCACATGTAGTTATCACCTTCTGGATTCACCCATGCATTTATCTCTTCAGCATCGTGACCAACATTGAAAGTTGGAGGGAAATTTGTAACACCAGGGTATATTGCTGCTTTTGGTGAAACCCTACGATTCTTAATTTTTCTAAAAAACTCAAAAAAATCATGCTGTTGTTCTGGTGAAAATGCATGAGCCGCATCATCTAGTAGAAGTACGCACCTTGGCTTTCCCGTGATAGACATCACATAATCTATATCCTCTTCTAAATCGTACGTGGTTAATTCTATTTTTTCTTTTTCCGCCTTATCTATTTCACCCAGCTCTAGCAGACCTAGGACTTTTTTCGCAGTATCTAATTCAACCTTGAGATCTAATTGGTCTGAATAACCCATATCCTTAAAGCTGCTATAGATACCTTCGTAAATTTTCAAATACATCCACTGTGAAAACCAGAAACCACCATTTGCCTTACTTTTATATACCGGCTCCAACTTCAGAGAAGACTTAAAATTAACATATACAGGAAAAGCTCCACTAACACCTTTTTTTGAGAGCTTGTTGTACGCTTTGAGCATAAGAGTAGTTTTCCCACACCCTCGAGGTCCTGTTAGAAGTTTTGCACCTGACTGTGTCAGCCTTTTAATTATGACAGCTTCACTGGGATGATCACTAGACCACTCAATAAAGTCAGCAGGTTGTATATATTCAGCCTGCTCAATAAAAACACCGCTATTTTCCATCATATTTTTCCATCAAGCTCTGCTACTTCTACGTTTTCTTAATCAATCGACAACGTAACGCCGCGCACAGCGTCTGGCAAAGCTGGCGATTTTTGTACCGCGAAGCGCACAAAAAGTGACAGGCATGACAATCCGTTGCCGCGCTTCGTTGTGTGATTGTCTTATAGAAGCTGTTTCATAACCTTCAGTCCGATATAATAATCAAAACTATCAGCTTCAACTCCTCCACCATGAAACGTTCAACCTCAGAACTGACCGACCAACAGTGGGCACACATTGAGCCTTGTTTACCCAGCCTGCCTCGTGGCAAAGGGGGTCCCAAACCTATCAGCAATCGAGCCTGTTTCGAGGGCATTTTATGGGTCTTACGTTCAGGTGCGCGCTGGCGTGATCTACCCGAGCGCTATCCTTCACCGAGTACCTGCTGGCGCCGCCTTCAGTACTGGGAAGAGCAAGGTGCATGGGTCAAAGCCTGGCGTAAGCTTCTTCGCGTTCTGGATCAACAGTCGCGGTTAAATTGGGAAGAATCGTTTTCTGATGGTAGTTTTGCACCCGCAAAAAAAGGGGCCTCGGTGTTGGAAAAACCAAGCGTGGTAAGGGGTCGAAGTGGATGATAGTCGTCGATGGCGAAGGCATTCCAATCGGGCTGACACTTGGCTCAGCGTCACCGGCGGAGGTCAATCTGATTGAGGCTTTGTTAAATGTTTCCTATGGCAAGAGCAAGGTGAAGCGTTTGATTTACGATAAAGCGGCAGACTCTGATCCTCTGCGAATGGCGTTAAAGAAACGGGGCGTTGATCTCATTTGTCCACATCGTCGAAACAGGAGAAAAGCGCCGCTGCAAGATGGTAGAAAGCTGAGAAGGTACGACCGTCGCTGGAAAGTAGAGCGCACTTTTGCTTGGCTTGGAAATTATCGGCGATTAGTGGTTCGATGGGAAAGAAAGCTCTCAATGTATCGAGCCTTCTTTCACGCCGCCTGCATGATGATCGTGCTAAAGAAGTTGTGAAACAGCTTCTAGTCAAAACTGCAATCTTACTATGACTTAAAAATTAGGGTTACTCTCTACACCAATCACTTTAAAATGGCTTGCATAAGATTCAAACTCACTTCGAGCCTGCTCTATTGTTTCAGTGTGCGTTCGACTAGGCTTATGAACATTCACAGCACCATCAAATGGTTTGCAAAAATGACTAACAACCAATTCATAAGGAAGATGCTCAACTTCATTAGTCTGAATAATTTTTCCTTCCAGTGCGTGACTAAGTCCTTCAATAGCAAATGAATGTCTTTCTTCTATTTTTTTAGCCATACTTCTCTCCTAAATTACTCGGTTCACATAACAGATTAATAGTGTGCGTGCCTGTTTTTCCAGCTAGAACCATTCGAGCTATCTCTGCCAACCTATTGATTTACAACTGGATATCTTCCTTTCTTTCACATTCCCTCCTGGAAAAACGTGCTTGCCTACTACCCAGGCTTCAAAGTTCTGGTGCTCAAAGGCTAACTCACTGATTTATCAAGTATTTAAGCTACCACCCTGTGGGAACACAGGCAAGCCGACCGGAAAAGCGTGCCAGCTTTTCGTTACTCCAAGAAATGCACTGGTTGCATAGACAGTATCCCTTACATTGAGTCTCCAGCCATGTCTTAGCTGATTGCTCGCTCTCGCGTCTTGATTTTCAGCGCCTTAGCAGGCCACCTGAGCTGGCAAAGAAACAAGCCGAACATCCACTCCAACTCCTAGGCCAAGCCGCTCAGCTCTCGGTATCTCGCCCAGGTTTTCCGCGCCTTAGTAGGCCGCCTGAGTTGGCAATGACTGTGCCCGCAGGGGCTGCCCGGACGGCAGCACCAACAAAAGGCCTACAGGGACGTAGGCTTTTTGTGATGCGGCGACCACAGCATTGTTAACGAAGGATAAAAGGCCTGCGCAGCGCAAAGCAGGGAGCTCGCCCGCCCGGCGTGAGGGATAAGATCCCTCAAGGAGGGCATAGGGTTTGGCGCTAAGAGCATCTTGATACACAAGCACGGCCAAAATGCTCACTTACTACCTATAAATTGCGCTTGTCGAGGATGGCTCCCGCTCGCTTTTTGCCTGTCAGAAACTGCCTCGGATCGCTCGCCCGGCACGAGGTTGAATAAGGGCATAGGATTTGACGATAAAAGCCCCTTTGCTTACCTCCCCTCCACCACCGGCATCTGCCCCTGAAGCTCTGGCATGAGCGCCATGCGCTCGCGCAAAAAATCACGCAAGCGCCGGGCGCGTGCGGTGAGCAATTTACCATCCGGCCAGACGGCAAAAATATCGCGCATGGGGCCGCGCCAGTTGGGCAATAACGGTTCCACCTGGCCTGCGGCCAATGCCGGGCCCATTTCACTAAAGGGCAATAATGCGATGCCCATGTCACTGGCCACCAGCTCGCTGGCCATGACGATGTTGCTGACTTGCGTGGCAGGCTTGGGCCGCAATTCCATCTGCTGCGCACCGTCGCTCATGCGCCACACCGGTATGTGTTCAAACACAATCAAACGCTGTTCGTGTAACTCACGCGGATGCTCGGGCAGTGTGCCCGCTTGGCGCAAAGTCTGGGCCAGCCCTTGGCCGATAAACAGCCCGGTTGATACCTGCCCCAAGCGCTGCTGCGTCAGGCCTGAGTCCGCTTGAGGGCCAATGCGCACGGCCAAGTCCACCTGCTTGGCTTGCAAGTCGATGATCTGGTTGGTGAGCAGCATGTTCAGCTCAATGTCTGGGTAGGCGCATACGAAGTCGCGCAATACGGGGCGCAGTGGCCCGATCGACAAGGTACTGGAAGCGCTCAATGTCAGCGGCCCGCTGAGTTCGTGATTTTGCTGTTGCAGTTGTTGCAGCGCGTTATCCCAATCGTCCATGCGCTGGGCAAACGCTTGGTAATACGCCTCGCCCGCCTGGCTCAGTTGAAAGCGCCACGCCGAGCGGTAAATCAGGGTCACACCCAAACGCTGTTCCAGCTTTTTCAGCCGCCGGCTGATGGTGGCCAGCGGGACGCCCTCACGCTGCGATAAAGACACCAAACTGCCTGCCCGTACCAAGCTGACAAACAGCGACAGGTCGTCAAATGATGATTCCATATTTGAAAATATAGCTTCTATTTTTACCGGTTATTTTCAAACAGAGAGTGTCATAAAGTCTAGGGCACCTCTGAATAATTCTGCACAGCTCTGCGCGAGTGCAGCAGGCTTTCAGAACAAGGCGGCGATGGCAGGAAATGGTCAGCCCTTTTCAACATCGCCAACGACGTTATGAAAGCCTGCCGCCCGCGCCCGAAGGGGAACACCAGAGAGCCCCAGCTCTATGTCGCCGATTTTTGCTGTAGCCCCCTGGTGATCCAGAGCCGGCAGCGAATTATTCAGAGGCGCCCTAAGTAATCCACAATGCATCTTCCAGGAGTCATTATGAAACAGCGCCTCGCCTTCACTTTCGCTATGTCGTTGACCTTGTCCGGCTTTATGTCTTGCTGGGTGACGTTTTTAAATCTTGGTTTGGTGCCGGACTTTTTCGCCCGCTGGGGCCACGCCTTTGCCCTAGCCTGGCCGGTGGCCGCGACCATTTCGTTTTTATTTGGTCCTAGAGTGCAGCGTTGGGCACAAAAATTTGCATAACAGGGCGCATTGCCATTCGCGCTTTGCAATGACAGCGCGGTCCCTAGCAGCCTGCGGTGATTGAGCCTATCTGTGGCGGCAGGCCATCATCCGGGTTGAAGTAATAAGCGAAGCAATCGTCCGCTAGGCGATAGCCTTGTGGCCAAATCATTACCAGGCGGTCGGCGTTGGAGCGCAGGCCGCTCACGTAAGCGGCCGGACGTTGGCGCCCAACGCCACACAAATCGTTGGCGGTGCATTCACTGCCGACGGGGGTAAAACTGATGGTTCGGCCAATGTCCAACACATAGCGCCAGGCGCCATTCCAGAAGCCTTCTAAATAGCCGCCTTCGATAGGGATCGACTGGCCGTTTAACGCAACATTGCCATCCTCAACGCCTTCGATCAGCGCCTGAGCATGAAACAAGGCCGATGTCGCTGCCATGGCCCCGGCCACTTGCTCGATCACAGCGACGCGAGCCTCACGTTCGGCATCCATAAACCTGGGGACAACAAACGCCGCTAAAACGCCCAGCACCACGACTACAACGATCAGCTCAATCAGGGTAAACCCATCTGTACTCGGTTGTTTCGACATCATCACCCCACAGCAAAATGAGTGGCCGTCCACATGCGGCGCGAGCAGGCATCAAAACGCCCAATGCAGCCCTTATGCGACAAAACCGCTGTTGTCTCAATGCTATGCAATGTACGCACCAGACTCAGGCACCGCAATGCGTGATATCACCCATGGTCATTTTGCGGGTGTTTTGCCGAGTCGGTTGCACACGCTGCTCACTCGGGCTGCTATGATCAGCGTTTTTCAAGGAGTCGATCATGCATTCAGCCCGTTCAATCCTGGCATACAGCGCAGTCATTGTGGCCGCTGTGCTGCTCGCATCGTGCGCCACCCTCAATCAGGTGGTACAGAAACCACAAGCCAAAGTCAGCGGCGTCAGCATCGCTGAGCTGTCGGTCAAACAAGTGACGCTCGACGTACTGGTAGATGTCTACAACCCCAACCCAGTGGCACTGAACACCGAGTCGCTGACGCTCAATTTGAGTGTCAATGAGCACTCACTGGCGAGCCTGCAACGCTCAGATTACCGCCACAGCATCGCTGCCAAAGGCAATAGCCAAATCACCTTGCCACTGACATTAACCTTTGACGAGCTGCGCAAACTGGCCAGCAGCATGGAAGATAAAGACACCCTGAACTACGGCATCGAAGGCGAGGTTGGCTTTAAGTTGCCGGTGATTGGTGTGTTGGTACTGCCGCTGGAATACAAGGGCGAATTGCCGATTCCTAAGTGGCCGACAGTGGCGATTGAGGACGTCAAGGTCAAGCAGTTCAGCTTTAGCGGCATCGAACTGGAAGCCGAGCTCAAGCTCAGCAACCCGAACGCCTTTGACTTGGACTTAAAGCAGTTTAACTACCAGCTGAATGCCGCCAGCAAAACCATCGGCAGCAGCCGTTTGAGCGGTGTATCCCTGCCCGCTGGTAGCACCGAAACCGTGATCGTACCGTTTTCACTGAGCCTGTCTGAGTTGGGCAATAGCTTGGTGAAACTGCTGCGCAGCAAAGACCCAGTGACCTTCGAGCTGTTGGGTGATATGGACATTCAACCGCAGCTACCGGCCTGGAAGCCACAGCCCTTTAGCTTTAGCCAAACGAAAGACATTTCACTGTAGGGAGCCGCTAACACCCCTAGTTCTCAACATGGCTTCGCTTAGCAATCTTCTCCGAGGTTTTAGAGGCCCCTGAAAACAAAAAAACCCGTCAAACGACGGGTTTTTTTATGCTGCTAATACAGCATCAATCGCGAACTTCACCAGCCTTTGGATCGTTAAAGATGCCTTCGTCCAGCGCGCCTTCGCTGTGCGCCACAATGGTCGACACCGCCGCATCACCCGTCACGTTTACAGCCGTGCGCAGCATATCGAGCAAGCGGTCAACGCCGATAATCAGCGCAATGCCCTCAGCTGGCAGACCCACTTGGTTCAGTACCATGGCCAGAGTCACCAGGCCAACACCCGGTACACCTGCGGTACCAATCGACGCCAACATGGCCGTTAATACCACCAGCAGGTAGTCGACCATGCTCAGGTCCTGAGCAAAGGCCTGCGCGATAAATACCGTCGCTACCCCCTGCATAATGGCGGTACCGTCCATATTGATGGTGGCACCCATAGGTACGGCAAACGAAGCCACACGGTTATCCACGCCCAAGCGCTCTTCTACGGTACGCAAAGTGACCGGAATGGTCGCACCACTGGACGCAGTGCTGAAGGCAAACATTTGCACGCCGCGCATTTTCGACAAGAAACGCAGCGGCGACAAGCCAGTCAGACCACGCAGCATCAGAGGATAGACAATGGTCATGTGCATCGCCAGCACCAGAATGACGGTGAACATATACAGCACCAGCTGGCCCACAGTGCCCAGACCTTCGCTGGCGAACAGGTTGAACAGCAACGCAAAGACACCATAAGGCGCGAAGTGCATGATGATCTCTACCAGCTTCATCATCGCTTCGTTCCAATCTTCAAAGTGCGCAGCCAAACGTTTGCCAGGCTCACCGGCACGGCCAATGGCGGTGCCCACCAAAATGGCGAACACAATTACCTGCAACATGCTGGCGTTGGCCATAGCCGCAATACCGTTGGTCGGTACCAGTGCGACAAACACATCCAGCAATGACGATGCTGGCGGCGGAGTAAAGTTGGTGTCGGTCGGCAGGTCGATGCCTTCACCTGGCGCAATGATGGTGGCCATAGTCAACGCAATCGAAATAGCGATACCTGTGGTCACCAAATACAATACGATGGTTTTTAAGCTCAAACGGCCAAGGCTGCTCTGGTCACGCAATGCACCCACACCGCACACCAGAGAAACAAATACCAGTGGCACCACCAGCAGCTTTAGGCCAGCCACAAAGACTTTACCCATCCAAGCGAATACGCCACCGACCAGCAGAGTATTTAAAAACCAGTCAATCGACTCGGGCAGTGTCGTGGTGTTCATCCACTGCGCCAGACTTCCTAAGACGATGGCCAATACCATGGCAATCACAATGCGATGCGTTAGTGGCATAGCTTCTCCTAATTATTATTAGTCATGGTTAACTGTTACTTACACGCAACCAGCTATTCGAAAAAATACTTACCATACCCTGTAAAAAAACACATAAAACCCCGCACCCCCATCGAGCACTTCGAAAATTGTATGCGGATTTATCTGATCAAACCAACGTAAAGCCACCAAGCATCACCAGAAAAAATGACGACGATTTGCGGCAATTTGAGCGATTTACAGACGTGTTTTTTCGCAAAGGCGTGAGATACTACGACAAACTTATACTCAGGGCCAAGCCCGTAGAATAAATGGCAGGAAAAAGAGTCTTTTAACTGAGGCTCACACCAAGGCTGATAAACCACGCCGGAAAATAGATACGCACGTACTAAACTATTCACCAAAAACCATGCGCCAGAAGCCGTGTCAGAAACCATGCACAAGAAACCATAGCCAGCAGAGCAGTTTCTGACAGCGATTGGTTAAATTAACACGCGGCTATATCAGAGGATAAAACGGATAATAACGCTGGAACTCGGCCAGGCTGAATTCTTCAACGATGGGTTGATAAAATTCTGGCCGCCGCGCACGGCGGGCATCCAACCCTTGATAGTTCAGTAGCGCCAAACAATCCAAACACAGCTCAGCCTGACGCGACCATGAGTGAGTGCCGCAGTGAATGTTTTGCCCCTGATTGCGCAAGTGTTGTACCTCGTCGCAATGGGCCAAATGAATACGATCGTCGGCTTGCAGCCAAACACGCGAATTTTTCAGCGCCAGAGTTTTGTCTTTCAGCGCGCGGGTGTGGCTGGCTGAGGTATGCAATTGCCCCAGCTCCAGCGCTTCGCGCTCAGCGTAGGTGAGCTGCTTTTGCGGATCAAACAGCTGAAAGTCACCGAGGTAGTCGGCGCCCATTTGTCGGCGCAGCAGGTTCAGTGCCGGGTCGTCGAGAAAGTCCAGCAGCTTCACTACAGCACCTCGTCCAAAATGGTGGCAATGCGGCCTTCGGCATCGGTGCGTACACGAAACTCCACCCGCCGTGAGCGTTGCTCGTTTTCGGCGCCATCGTCATTGCGTACCACCTTGGCCGACGATAAGCCGTTCGCCGTCAGATGGCGAATCAGCCAGTGCTTATCCTCAGCAACAGCAGGCAAGCCAAGCACAAAGGCCAAGGTTGAGCGCGTCCGTTCTTGCGATAAATCCATATTGCGGATGTAGGCCTCGTCCTCGCTGTCGGCGCCAAACCAAGCGCTGGAAGTGTGGCCTTCGATGCGCACCTCAAGGATGTCATCACGGTATTGGGATTGGGTAATGATGCGCACATAGCGCGGAAAGAAGTCTGCCAAAATGGCCTGGAACTCTTGCTTGAGTTCCGCTTCACCGCGGTCAAACAACACATCGGTGTTGTTGAAACGAAACGCCAAGTCTTTATCCAGCTCAGCGCCCCAGCGCGCCATGTCCGGGGCAAACTCTTGCTGCAAATCTTCGTACAGCTGGGTGCGCAAGGTGTCGTAGAGGATGGCAACATCACGCACCTTATTGCGCTCAATCTCGACGTTGATCATAAACACCACCGAGATCAACATGAACACCATCATCAAACCGGCCATCAGGTCCGATACCGCGACCCAATGCCCTTCCTGCTCTGGCGGACGTTCCAGCTCGTCGCTATTCATCGATTTGCTCGGCTATCTTGACCAGTTGCTGCAGCCGTTTGGTGAGCGGTGTGTAATCACTCACAAACTTCTCAGACAGTGCTGTTAGCTGCATACCGAAAGATTTTAACGCGCGGTTCAGCTCTTCTTCCATGCCTTCATCCAGCACCGTCATCTGCCGCTCAACCCGCTCACCCAAGCGCTGCAATTGCTGCAAGCTCTGCTGTTGCTGTTGCTGCAGTTGTTCCTGACTGTTGCTGAGCTGCTGCTGCAGCTGGGTTTCTACATTGCGCTGCAACTTACCCAGCTCTTCCACCGCCCAGCGCTGCTGCGCTTGCAGCGCATCCGACATGCCTTGGGTTAACGCCAATACACGCTCTTCCAACTTGGGCAAACCATCGGTGGCGCTGTTGACCAGTTCGGCCAATGAGCTGAGCTGTGACTGCAAGTTTTGACGCTGCGCTTCCAGGCCATTGAGCAGGTCCTGCAAGGATTCTGAAATGCCATTAAAGGCATTGGCGTGGCGCACCATGTATTCGAACGCTTCACTGGCTTCACGCATACTGGCAGCGGTGCGTTCCTGCTCACCGATAAGTTCATTGAGTTGTTGCTTGTACTGCTTTTGCCAATCCAGCATGGCCAGCACCGACTCGTTCAGTCGCTTAAAGTTGTCGCCATACTGCTCATTGATTTTGGTGTTGAACTCGCGCATCACGGTTTCGATGGCTTCGATCAGCGCCTTGGCATTCGCTTCGGCCATGCGCTCTTGATAACTTTCCAGGCTGACCGCAATGCGGTCCAACTGCGTCATCATGGCGCTGTGCTGGCTGCGCAGTTGCTGCGGTAATGCATCATCACCGTCAAACTGCTGCGCTAGGTATTTTAGCGAGGCGTCTAGGTCGTCGATGTTGGCCAGCCGCTTGGCCTCTTGTTTGCCTCGCCGAGTTTGGCTCATCACGTGGCGAATCTTCAGCGTCAACGCGCCCAGCAAACCAACAATGGACGACCAAAAGGCGGTTTTAAGCCCGTCCATCAGCTTGGGAACACTGCCTTGAATGTCGGCGGTGTCGAAATGCCAAAGGCCTAACGCCACCCCCAAAAACGTTCCAAAGATACCGATACTGGTGAGAATATTGGGCGCCACCTCAGCCGTACGACTGGAGTAGCGAAAGGTGTGAAAATACAGGGTTAAGACTGTTATCAACGCCATCAGGCCGAGGGTCCAAGCCGAGAATTGGGCCGTCATATACGTGTTCCCACCACAGTTATTCCTAACTATTCTAGTGCATCTTTATGTATTCGCAGGTTTGGCTATAAGACAGCGCCAACCACCGCCGAGCCAGCATACGAAGCCTACCCTGCCTGAATCAATCCTCAAGAGTATTGAAAGTTCTTCAGCAATCATGCCGCAGAACTAGCCCCTATTTGCCTGCCTTCATCAATCGGCCGCCCGGCCAACGACGACGGCATTTGCGCCAATTTCAAACGACCGTTTACAATCCAGACTATGACTGTCAGCTATTGAACATCGGCGTCGCTGACATGACTAACCACTTCCTACTGTGACACATTGAGGTACACACCTATGTCAACTGGCATCTGGATTTTGCTGCTGCTGACGACCCTACTGGGCTTGGCTTACAAACGCAGTAACTTGAAAACCGCCGCCGTGGCGATGGCCGCTTTTACCCTACTGAGCTTCCTATTGGGCGCGGCAGGCCTGATTAAAGTACTGGCGATTGCCTTCGCTGCCGTGTTTGCCGTGCTGAGCCGTGACCAGTTCCGTGCCAACACCGTTACCCGTCCGATTTTTGCCATCTATAAAAAGTTGTTGCCGCAAATGTCGGATACCGAAAAAACCGCGTTAGAAGCCGGCACCGTGTGGTGGGATGGCGAGCTGTTTGCTGGCAAGCCAGATTGGCACAAGTTGATCAACCACCCCAACCCGACGCTGGCCCCAGAGGAGCAAGCCTTCCTCGACAACCAGGTGGAAACCTTGTGCTCCATGGTCGATGAGTGGGAGATCAGCGAAAACGGCGATATGTCGAAAGAAGTGTGGGACTACATCAAGAACGAACGCTTCTTCTCCATGATCATTCCGAAAGAATACGGTGGCCTGGGTTTCTCCGCACAAGCGCAAGCGGCCATTTTGCAAAAGATCTCTGGCCTGTCTGGCGCAGTATTCTCCACCGTGGGTGTCCCTAACTCATTAGGCCCAGGTGAGCTGCTGCTGAAGTACGGCACGCAAGAGCAAAAAGATCATTATTTGCCGCGCCTGGCCGATGGTCGTGAGATTCCGTGTTTTGGCCTCACCGGTCCTCGCGCAGGCTCTGACGCCACCTCTCTGCCGGATACCGGCGTGGTGTGCAAAGGTGAATGGGAAGGCAAAGAAGTGGTGGGCATTAAGCTCAACTTCTCTAAGCGTTACATCACCCTGGCGCCCGTGGCGACCGTGGTGGGCCTGGCCTTCCGCATGTTTGACCCAGACAAACTGATCGGCGATGACTACGACATCGGCATCACCGTGGCGCTGCTGCCACGTCAACTGAAAGGCATGGACATCGGCAATCGTCACAAGCCGATTGGTTCGCCGTTTATGAACGGCCCTATCGTCGGTAAAGACGTATTTATCCCACTCGACTTCATCATTGGTGGTGCCGATAACGCTGGTAAAGGCTGGCGCATGCTGGTTGAGTGCTTGTCAGTCGGCCGCTGCATTACCTTGCCATCCTCAGGTGCCGGTGGTGGTAAGTACGGCATCGCCGCCGCTGGTGCGTATGCACGTATTCGCCGTCAGTTTGGTGTGCCCATCGCCAAGTTAGAAGGCGTGCAAGACTCCCTCGCCCGCATCGCTGGCAACGCCTACATTTCAGCGGCGGCATCGCGCATCACCGCCATTGCCATCGACCAGGGCGAAAAGCCGTCCGTACCGTCGGCCATTTTGAAGTACAACCTGACCGAAGCAGCGCGTGAAATCGCCCTCGACAGCATGGACATCCATGGTGGTAAAGCGGTTATTCGTGGCCCAGGTAACTACATCGAAAGCGGCTATTCCTCGGTGCCAGTGGCCATTACGGTGGAAGGTGCCAACATTCTGACTCGTTCGATGATCACCTTCGGTCAGGGCGCGATTCGCTGCCATCCGTATGTGCTGCCAGAAATGGAAGCCGCTGCAGAGAACGATTTAAAAGCCTTCGACAAGGCCCTGTTCGGTCACTTCGGCTTCATCTTCTCCAATTTGTCGCGCTCTCTGCTGCTGAGCCTGAGCGGTGCTGCCTTTACCTCGGTACCGGTATCTGGGCCGACGAAAAAGTACTACCAGCAAATCAACCGCTATGCGGCCAATTTTGCGCTGACCGTCGACATGTGCATGTTCTCGCTCGGTGGAGAGCTCAAGTTCCGTGAACTGATTTCTGCGCGCTTGGCCGACATGTTGTCGAAGCTGTACCTGGCGTCGCTGACGCTGAAGCATTGGGAAGACCAAGGCCGTAACCGCGACGATTTGGTGCTGGTGGATTACGCCATGGCCAAACTGTTCTCCGAGTTTGAAGCCGCCCAAGCCGGCGTGGCCAAGAATCTGCCAATGCGCCCGGTTGGCTGGGCACTGAAACTGTTGACGTTGCCACTGGGACGTCGCACACAGCAGCCATCGGATCGCATGATCGCCAAGATTGTTGACCTCACCAGCGCTGCGACAGAAACGCGTGAGCGCCTGATCGAAGGCATTTACCGTGGCGACAACGGTAAAAACCCACTGGCAAAATACGATTCTCTGTTGGCCCGTGCCGATCAGGCTGAGCCGATTTACAAGAAAATTGGCGATGCTCTGAAAGCCGGCAAATACGACGAGTCCAACCTGACCATCGAAGGCCGCATTACTGATGGCGTCGAACTGGGGGTATTAACCCAGGACGAAGCCGACTTTATGCTGGCGTTTGAAAAGGACGTGCTCGACATGATCAATGTCGATGACTTCCCGCTTGAGCACTTTGGCCCGGTGGCCATCAAACACGATGCACCGACCGCCAAGAAGACCAGTCGGCGCAAACCGAAAGCCGATACCAGCGAAGCGGTGACGGAAGAATAATCACCGCTGTGCCCAAAGCCCCCTCCGGCCAAGCCTGAGGGGGCTTTTTTGTGACCTGAGTCTGCGCCACTCGGTTGGCCGCTGCCCAGCAGGCTGGTATGTTGCAAAGATTAAGACGACGGAGAACAGCCATGTTGATCAGCAATATGGAAGTGGTACCAGGCAAGAAAATCGTCCAGCACCTGGGGCTGGTGCAAGGCAGCACGGTGCGCGCCAAGCATGCTGGCCGCGATATTATGGCGGGCCTGAAAAACATCTTTGGCGGCGAGCTCAAAGGCTACACCGAACTGCTGCACGATTCGCGTGAAGAAGCGATGGAGCGATTGCAGCAACAAGCACAAGCGCTGGGCGCCAACGCCGTTATCAACGTGCGCTTTTCAACCTCGTCGATTGCCGCCGGTGCATCAGAAATTTTTGTCTATGGCACGGCCGTGGTGGTGGAGGATCGCTAATGGACCTCATCGTCTTCCTGGTGCTGCTGGCATTGGGATTCTTTTTTGGCCGCATGGCCGAGTCGCGCCACTACAAACGCATTCGTAACCGCGAGCGTGCTTACCGGCGCTTATTGGTCATGCCGCAGCGTATTCCACCGATTGAATTTGCGCGCCATGACAGCACCTTGGTGACCGGCAGTGTGGTGATTTCAGTGGACTATTTCAAAACCGTCGCCGCAGGCCTCAGAACCCTATTCGGCGGTCGTGTTGGCGCCTACGAAAGCCTGCTCGATCGCGCCCGCCGCGAAGCCGTACTGCGACTGCAAGAAGACGCCAAACGCGTCGGAGCAGACGCGGTGTACAACCTCAAGTTTGAAACTTCACGCATTGGTCAAAATGCCGGCAACGCCCTTGGCTCTGTGGAAGTACTGGCCTATGGCACAGCGCTGATGCCCACTCAAGCAATGCGTGAACAGCGCATCGCGCAACGCAATCAGGCGCACTGATGTCGCAGCGCCCTCATGAAAACCCGATCCTGCCAGATCAGATCAACAATGCGCACGAACACCCGCTAAAAGATTTTGTCATTTTAATGGCGGCGGTGATCGCCATCATTGTGGCTCTGACCTGGGCACTGGCCGCCAGCGCCTCTTGGTTAGCCCCCAAGGTGCCGTTTCGCTGGGAAAGCGGCTGGTTTGAGCCACAACATTTCATGCAGCTAAGCCCCGACCAACTGGCGGTACAAAGCGAGCTGCAACAATTGATGGATAAACTGCTGCAAGGTGAGGATGCCCTGCCGGTGCATGTGCATTACTTGGCTGACGAAGGCACGCCCAATGCCTTTGCCACTCTCGGTGGTAACATTTTTGTGACCCACGGCTTACTTGAGGCGGTGCAATCAGAAAATGGCTTGGCCATGGTACTCGCCCATGAATACGCCCATGTGCACCAACGCCATCCCATGATTCTATTGTTGGAACAGTTATCGCTTAGCCTGATAGTTAATCTCTCGGGCGCGGCAGACGTCGGCAGCTGGGTCAGCCAACAATCGTCCATGCTGACATTACTGGCCTTTAGCCGCGATATGGAACGCAGCGCCGATGCCTATGCTCTCGAACGCTTGCAGTCGGTCTACGGTCACAGCCGCGGTGCCGATGAGTTTTTTCAACATGTATTGACACAAGAAAGCCACTGGCAGCAGTTTTTACAGACCCACCCGCTGACCAGTGAGCGCCTAGCGCATATTGAAAGCCAGCCAGGCTATGGCGAATTAACGCCGCTGCCAGAGAAGCTAACCATCAGCCGCTGAACAGACTCGAATATCTGGTAAGTTAATCACAACTTTATCCATTGCCCGACGATCAAGGCTCCAGTACTATCTCGGTGTAAAGTTAAGTCAACAACGCAGGGATGGGATGCCCAGCGCAGCATATGGATGAATGCACCATATTTTCATGCCTTAGCCGCTGCTTCCTATCAGGCTCTTGAACTCACCAAGCGTTTCTGCTCACTTCAAAAAAGGAAGCAACATGGCAACACTCAAGTCACCTGGCCAAAAAAAGCGTCAGGTCGTACGGATCATTTCGGGCCTTATATTTTTAGCCATCACTGCCGTGGCTAGCATAGCCTATGGTTTTGTTAAAACTCAGCAACTCGCTTGGGTAAAGGATCATAAAGAAGCACAAGGCACCATCACTGAATTAAGTCATGTGGAAGAAGAATACAGAAACCGAAAAGGCAAAAAGCGTTATCGTGATGTGTATAGCCTGAGTTACTCTTTTTCGGTCGATGGCGATCGTTACAGCAACACAGTTGAGGTGAGCGAATCACTGTTCGTAAACAGCGACGAACAGCAAGCAATTACTGTCTGGTACGAAAATGGCTACCCGAGCCAAAATAGCCCCGAACAGGTCATGATCGCCGAAAAGGCCAGCAACAACCTAGCTGGTAACGCGATAGCTGTCGCACCATTTACCTTTGGCGGCAGTTTATTTCTATATTATTTACTGAGCTTTATTTTTGTCCGCGAGTCCAAACATTCATTGCCGGAAGGTTTTTACACCGAGAATACTTGGTTGGATGTCGACGATAACTACTTCGTCGCCTTGGATGATGCTGATCTTGTGTTCTTTGACATCGACAAAGGGCGAGCTAGCAAAGTACAACAGCTGTACCAGCAAGGCGCAGCGCTAGAGGAAATCATCGGCGCCAGCAAAGCCAACAAGCTTAATCGAGTGCCCATTTCTGCCATGAAACAAGTTCGCAGTGATCATAATAGCGATACGATTCAGGTAGAGACCGATGATAGGACTTATTCAGTTGAATTTTTAAACCAAGCATTAAAAGCGCATGCTTTAGAGCGGATTAGAGCCTTACTCCCAGAGGGAATGACTTACAACAAAGAAGAAAAAACACGCATAAAATCAGCCTTGCCTGCATTAACTCTCGCAACGCTGTTTGTCGTGCCAATGTTTTTCATAACCACACCAGGTATCAACCTGGTCATTGGTTTTATCATCGTCGTTAAAATATTGCCGCGCATTTTAGTGCGTCTTTGGGACCCAACCATTACCGAAAAATGGGCACTGGCTACAGCATAAGTTCCTAGGCCCCGCTTTCATCTTGAAAGCGGGGCCTAGGGATAGGATAGATTTACCCTTGGCTATCTAAACCATCCAGATAACGCTCAGCATCCAGCGCAGCCATACAGCCGGTACCCGCGGAGGTAATGGCTTGGCGATAAATGTGGTCCATTACGTCACCAGCGGCATAAACGCCCGGCACGCTGGTTTGAGTGGCGTTGCCTTCCAGTCCGCTTTGTACCTTGATGTAGCCACCTTGCATCTCCAGCTGGCCTTCAAAGATGCTGGTGTTGGGGTGGTGACCGATGGCAATAAAGATGCCTTCCAGTTCGATCTCTTCGGTCTCGCCCGTTTCGCGGTTTTTAATGCGCATGCCGGTCACGCCCATATCGTCACCCAGCACTTCATCCAGTTCGTTGTTCCACTTGATGATGACATTGCCGTTCGCGGCTTTATCGAGCAGCTTATCCGCCAGGATTTTCTCGCTGCGGAAGCTGTCGCGACGATGCACCACCACCACTTCTTTGGCGATGTTGGACAAGTACAGCGCTTCTTCAACCGCAGTGTTACCACCACCGATCACAGCTACGCGCTTGTTGCGATAGAAGAAGCCATCACAGGTGGCACAGGCCGATACGCCCTTACCTTTAAACGCTTCTTCACTCTCCAGGCCCAGGTACTTGGCGCTGGCACCGGTGGCGATGATCAGCGCATCACAGGTGTATTCACCGCTGTCACCTTTCAAATGAAATGGACGTTGCTCCAAGTTAACGCTGTGCACATGGTCAAAGATGACCTCGGTATCAAAACGCTCAGCGTGCGCTTTCATACGCTCCATCAACTCAGGTCCTTGTACGCCATCGGCGTCGCCCGGCCAGTTATCAACGTCGGTGGTGGTGGTCAGCTGACCACCCATTTGCATACCAGTCACCATCACTGGATTCAGGTTGGCACGCGCCGCATAAACCGCCGCCGTGTAGCCGGCCGGACCAGAACCCAGGATCAATAGTTTGACGTGACGAGGTTCGCTCATGATGTTCTCCACAATCTGACGGCCAACAGCGCCTGTTCTGCGCTGTCGACACTGAATATCGAAAGGTCGCTAGCTTATCGCCAAAAAGCCACCAGTGCGAAATGAATATTACTTATCTGTCTATCAAGGCAAGCTATTAGCCCGGTACCGGCGCGGCCAATGGCCGTCAGCTGCTAAACTGTCAGCGCCGTGAAGGAAACGGGCTCGATTTGACGCAACCCTAAAAAAGTTATAACTATCAAACAGTTAGACAGAAAGGACAGGGGAATCTGGAGAAGCGTCAAAATCATCGCATTGTCGCGTTACGTCGAATACGGCAACATCGCAGAGATGTGTGTCTGTGCCCAAACAGCATACTCAATAACAACAACACACCACGAAGGGTTACACCATGGAAAAGCGTCAACAGATAGAGCAGCGGTCGCGACTCGGTACCTTATTGATCCACAAAGGGTTGATCAATCGCCAGCAACTGGATGACGCACTGACCCGCCAGGCCTCCGGTGGCGGCCGCTTGGGTGAAATCCTGGTGGCGCAAGGCGTACTGACCGATGGTCAGCTCAAGCGAGCGTTACGCCGTCAGTCCAACTACCGCTTAATTGCGGCTGTTTCCGCCATGCTGCTGGGGCCATTTCAACCCTTTATCAGCAGCGCTAACGCCGCCATCGACGACGGTCATGAAGTGGCAGAACAACAAGTAAAACGTTCACCGTTTACACAAAGCGGCGGCATGCAAGCCTTGTCAGAAGCCGAAATGGGCGGCGTAACTGCGCAGGGTGCCACCGATATTCTGGCCAATCTGGATCGCTTACAAGAGATAGCGACCACGCCCAACGCCAGTGATGACGACATTGCTACTACTACGCTGGAAACGTTGCTAAACACTTCCCTGCCGATTTCAAACTTGTTTGACGCCGAAATGGAAATCCGTGGCATTCAATACGCCGACGGACCGCGCACGGTAATCAATGGCGATGGCTCGCTGGAAGTGAAATTACCCACTCACATCGACGAAGTATCATTCCGCAATGTACGCGTGCAAGGCATGAGCAACGCCCACCTTGGTGACGTCACCATTCGCAATATTTCCTTTGGCGCCGGCACCAGCGTCAATATCAGTTTGCGCCCTTAGTGATTGCTATTGGCGGTGTGGTTAACACCGCCATGCGATCGACCTTAACTGCTGTAACCGATTGTCAAGGGCACAAAAGCGACCAACGCCAGAGCAATGACCATGGTGACCAGAGGTAATAGGATTTTTTCATGCCGGTACCAGAAGGTATCGCCCTCTAATTTGGACAGTCGCACTTCTTCTTCCCCCACCACTTGCCGGGTCAGCAAGTGATTGAGCGCCACCGGCGGCGTCAAATAGCCCAACTCAAACGCCACTAACGTGACCATCCAAAAATGCACCGGATGAATGCCGCTGTCGTAGGCAATGGTGGCAATGGTGGCGCTGACCAAAATCACGGCACCATAAGGGTCAATGACCATGCCAATCAGCACCAGCAATACCACCATCAGCCCCATCGCCAGCCAGATTGAGTCAAAGCTGGCAGGTACCATGGTCATCAGCTCGGCGCGCTCCACCACCCCGCCAATGCTGACAGATAACCCCATCAGCAATAACAATGCACCGATATGACCGGTGGTTTCTGTCGTTGCCTCGCGCACCTTTTTTTCCAGCGAGTCACGCCCATCGCACAAATCATGCCATGAGGATTCCAGCCGCGTTTCAACGTAATCTATGTTCATATTTTCGCGTTTTAATACCGCTCGCTCTTCACTCACGCGCTCGTACATAAGAATAATCAGTAGCAACACGGGCAAAATCACCGGTGCAGAAAACTCGTCCAAGTAAGCGTTCAGCAACAGCGCATAGGCCAGCAAAGTAATGGCAATTAACACGACGTACGGCAGCAATGGTTTTAATGCATGGGCAAACTGCAGCCAGGCGCCCGGTGGAACAGACAGCGAGGTTTTGTCTTGTCGTGTTAGCAGTGCCATGGCAGCAAATAATGTCGCTGTCAGCAGAAACACCTTCACACCCCAGCCAAACAACTGATCCGTGGTGACCTCGTTGTTCAGCGCTGCAATGATCACCACCAATAAACATGGGCGCAGCACCACCCCCATGGAGCCAGACATGGCGGTTGCCGCCAGCGCTAATTGACGGCGCGCCCCGGCACGGCGCAATTCGCTGTAAATTAACCCACCCACAGCGATCACAAAAATACCCGAAGCTCCAGTGTACGCGGTTGGAATGGCAGCCAAAGCCACCACCAGCACGGCCAACATTTCTGCCGGCAAATTGAATGGCCGGAATAAATCAAAAATACGCTGCGCTAAACGGGTACGTTTAAATAGCATACCAATCCAAACGTACAGTCCGACGTTCAAGAACAGCTGTGATAACTCCATCATCTGGTTCAGGTAGATACCGATGCCTGCGCTGTGCCCAGCAAGAATGAAGTAGCTGCCGGAAATAATGCACATGGTGGAATACAGCGGCACGGACAGCTGTGCTTTTAAAAAGCTACCACCTGGCTGTACATCGTCCGGAATAAATAAGAACTGATACAAACTCAGCAATAAAATGGCAGCGAAACCAAAGATCCACAGATGGTGCAAAATCATATGTTCGGTACTGACGGCCACCCCAGCCCCCATGGCAACATCACGGAAGCTGTACACGGAATAAAACAAGATACTGCTGGAGATCAGTTGGGCGCCAGCGGCCACGCGATAATCCATCGCCGTTTCCATTGGGCGAAGCGCAATGTGATGACGTCGAAAAACCGCCGTCAGGCCACAAATGAGTACCAGAACCGCCAGCATGATTCGCTGCGCTTGCATACCCATTTCACCAAACGCAGCAATGCCTAACTCGATGGCCCGAAACACTTCCACGCTGGGCGTAATGCGCTCTAACGTCTGCTGGTATTGTTGGTGCTGTTGCTGACACTGAGCCTGTGCCGCCAGCAACGATTGGCGCATCACGGCCGGATCAACCGGATCTGGCGCTAACAAATCCCACTCGTCGTTGCTGGCCTGGCTGTCAGCAATCAGCTGCTGCAAGCGCGATTCGATGTCCATGCTCGGGTTGCAAGCAGGCGCCTGTGGATCATGGCGCAGTTTGAAATAACCATCCCAGGTGTTTTCGCCCAATTTCAGCAACTGTGCGTGCAAGGTGTGACTGGTGTTTAAAATCACCACAAACACCAAGACCAAAAACGCCGGCAAAGCGGCCAACCATTCGTACGCACTGCGCTGCGCAAAGCGTGCCGTCTGTTCCATGGTGAAGTCCTCTGTTGGCGCGCTCGTGGCGCGCCTTATCGTTATTATTCGAGTTTTTCTACGCACTCAATGGCGCTGGGTGTTTCGCGGCAGCGCAGCTTACGCAATAACGCCAACATACTGTGATGATAAATTCCCTCTTGGCGCAGCTGCAGGCGCACATTGCGCAGCATCTGCTGATATTCGCTACTGACTTCGTCGCTTAAATCAATCCAGTACTCGTCATTTATCGCCGCGGTATCTGCAGCAATGGTGCGTGATACACGCTCAAACAACGCCGCAATGGCGATACGAGATTTGCCGCCAAACTCAGCTGGGAAACGGTCATGATAGGCAACCAGTTGAAAATCCAAGTACGCCAAGTTAAAGCGAATAATGCCGCCGTTGTTGCCCAACCCCTTGTAAAGCTCCAGCGGTTTATACGCCAGCGCCGGAGCGTAGGCCGCATCCACATTTCCATTATTAAACATGCCGGAAAAATTCGCCGAGTTCGCTGGAACCACAGATGCACCGACATGATTCACCAGACGTTTGGATGGCTCGTCGTAATCAATGGTGGCGATGCGCTTGCCAGACAACTCTTCGACCGAATCAATATTGCGATCGCGGACAAACAAATAAATGGGACCGGCGGGCAATACTCCCATCACCTCATAGCGGCCTTCGGTCATGTAGCGCGCGGCTTTGGGCGACGCCATCACTTGCACCAACTGTTGCATCACAGTTTCCGACGGCACTGCACCAATGGCTTCCACCGTGGCGGTAAAGGTATTGAATGGCCGGGCACGCGCGCCGGTTAGCACCACGGCATCGCACTGTTCGGCTTTAAAGTCGTCAGAGGCGATTTTTTCATCCGTGTAAGCACGCAGCTGAAATTCCACGCCCCATTGCAACGCCTGAGCACGGTAGTCTTTGGCCATACCGTACAAGCCGCCGTTTGATCCCAGCGGATCAAACACGCATAGGGTGCGTTGCAGCAGTTCAGCCTGGCCAGTCAGTGGCAACCACAATGCCAGCAGCCAACACCAACGCATCACTCCGCTCCCAGCAGGTCGTCGATATCAAACGCTGGCAACGACTGAGTCTGGTCATCCCAGAAAGTACCCAGTTGGCCAAATGGCGTGCGTGCGCCGGTGGCCTCGGTCCACATGCGGTCGGATATGGCCAAAATCTGGCGCTGGGCCATGATGTCCATCAAGCGATATTGTTCCGCCGCCGACTGCTGGTTCACCGAATCCGCGTGACGGCGAATGGCATCGCGTAAGCGTTGCGGATCGCCACTGCTGTCAGCAATGGTCACTTCAATCGCATGCGCCATACGCACACCGGCATCCGACGCCATGGCACTGGCTTGCTGCAATTGTTGCCAGGGATCGACGCCTGCTGGAGCATTGTCTGGCAGCATCACCCAAACCGACGCTTGCACCGCTTGTGGCAGGCCCCACCAGCGCTGGTTGTCTACACACTGCATGCCGCGCACGGACTTCATCGCAATGTCTTTAGGCACGCCGACACTGCCTTCCGCGCGCAGATCACTCATCACCGACTGCACACCGGCCAAAATGCCTAACACCCAATAGATTTGTTCATCATCGTTTAACTCAGGACAGTTACCGCCAGGCTCTCCTAATTCGGCCACCATGTGCTGATAGGCGTTGTATTGTCGTTGAGCAGCGATGGCATAGCCGCGTTTCTCTAGAATGCGCGCATCTTTTGCGGCCGCCACTTGTTGGCCGTTGAAGGCACGCAAATACGCTAACGCGTGTTCATGAGCGTCTGCTTCGGCGCAGCTGCCAGCCATCATGTACAACGTCACCGCCGGCAGATGTGCTTCATAAGTCACGTCGGAAAACGACAATAAGGTTTCCGCCAACGCCTGCGACTGATTACACACCATGGTCGGATCATCGCTGCGCATGGTGAAAGGAATGGCGTGGCTTTCGGCGTAGTCGTAGGCAAACCAACCAGTGGTCTTATACACAGTGCTGCAGCCGGACACAGCCACAGTCAGCAACAACGCTGCACTCAGCCGAGCCAGCCGCGGGAAAGAGATAGACATGAAGCCCCCAGGGGTGAGTTGTTTATTGTTATTGTGATGGCCTGTGTGCCACCTAGGTGCCAGATAATCCCGGCTTTATTGGCGTACCTTGCCAGTGTAATCCGATAAAAGCCACCACCATTGGCAGCGGCGCCGCAGCCCCAGACCCTAGGGTCAACGACAACCACTGAACAGGTTGATATCGGCCAAAGCTGACCGACATTTGGTGGGATTATTTACTTGGCAAGCCGCTGGCAAGCCTGCATGATGAGGTCAGAGGCATTGCACAGCCCTGAGCTGTGACCACAGGAGAGGTCATTGACGATCCGCTATTTTCCTGCCCAGATTTCGACCAACACAGCAAGGTGGTATGCCTGGCCAACCCACCTTTCGGCCTCTGCAACGCCCTTTTCCAGCCTCGATTGCGCTCAACCTCAAGCCTTTGTCACAACCCTAACCACGCACCTTACGGGCCATTCTGGCCAACCCCTTCGTTTTGGATGCACAGGAGATTGCTCATATGGCAGCACGCAAGTCCGACACTAAGTTGTACGTTCTGGACACCAACGTTCTGATCCACGACCCGGTGGCGATTCTGAACTTCGAAGAGCATCAGGTCGTTATTCCTATGACTGTATTGGAGGAACTGGACAAGCTCAAAATGGGCAAAGCCGCCATCGCAACAGACTGCCGCGAAGCCATTCGCCAAATTGACCGCATTATAGGCGACGCCAGCCCCACAGAAATTGCCAAAGGCGTACCGATACGTCGCGCCGATGATAACTTTCAGGGCCACTTTTCCATTTTGCTGGACAACTTTGACCACCCCAAACGCGCCCTGCCACAGGACTTAAACGACAATAAAATCATCAACAGCCTGGTTACGTTGCAGGAAAAATACCCGCGCCGGGACGTGATATTGATTACCAAAGACATCAATATGCGTTTGAAAGCACGCGGCTGTGGCCTTGGCGCACAGGACTATCAAAACGATCAGCTGGTGTCCGATGTGTCGTTACTGGAAACCGGCTACCACAGCTACGAAGGCTCCTTTTGGGACAGCCAACAGCAAGTGCAAAGCTTTCACGATGAGGCCGGTACCTACCACCGCATTCCGCGCGATGATCTGCCAGAAGACTTGTACGTCAATCGCTTCATCACTGACGACAAAGGCTTTATTGGCCGCGTCACGCAAATCACCGAGGAAGAGGTGACGCTGCAAGACTTGCCATATGAACAGTTGATGCAGCAATCGGCGTGGGGCCTGCAACCACGCGATGCAGCGCAAGCCATTGCCTTGCACTTGCTGCTCGATCCTGATGTACACCTGGTTACGCTGAGTGGCCAAGCTGGGTCCGGCAAAACCATTCTGGCACTGGCCGCAGCCATTGAAATGACCGTCGCCACCAGCCAATTCCGCCGCATTATTGCCACCCGCAGCACACGCGGGTTGGACGAAGACATCGGCTATTTACCGGGTACTGAGGCTGAAAAGATGGAGCCCTGGTTGGGTGCCATTACCGACAACCTAGAGGCATTGCACAAAGACGATGAACACGCCCACAGCAGCGTCGATTACATTTTGCAAAAAGTGCCGCTGCAATTTAAATCGCTCAATTACATTCGTGGCCGCAGCTTCCAGCACAGCCTGATTTTGATCGACGAATGCCAGAACCTAACACCGCACCAAATGAAAACCATCATCACCCGCGCCGGTGAAGGCAGCAAGGTGGTGTGCCTGGGCAATCTGGCGCAAATCGATACCCCATACTTAAACCCGGTAAGCTCCGGGCTCACGTATTTGATTGAGCGTTTTAAACATTTTCCTCATGGTGGCACCGTGCATTTACAGGGCTCTCCACGCTCAGTACTGGCCGAATACGCGGAAAACCATCTTTGACGATATAAAAATCCTGGACTATATAACTTGTGTTATGAGCAATGCGGTCGCCGCATTGCTCTTTTCTGTCCAAGCCCATGCTGCAGGGAAGGTCCACCATGAGAGCACTTGCTGTCCTGTTTTTAATCGCCGGTGTCGCCCAGGCGGAAGAGAAGATTTACGAGCTGGAGTTTGAAAGCGACTCTAACTGGACCAGCATCGAAATCCGCGACGACGCTGAGTTCGTTAATGCCCCAGCCGGCGAGACCATGAATGTAACGGCCAAAGATGGCCTGCGCTCTTACACCATTTCACCGAAAAAGATTCATATCCGCTCCCGCACCCGTGGCCAGATCAATATGAACCTGTTCGTACGCTCCCCCAACAACGTGCTTGGCCTGACCATCTGCAAAGGCTCTGCGTCCAGTTACACCTGGATCAAATCCGAGCAATCGCGGCAGAAAAACGACCTTAAAGAGCGCAACCATTGCGAGCCTGCGGCTCTGGTACTTAATCTGTTCTGACGCTGCGGTTGCTCCCGTTCATTACCAATCACCAAGGCATCACCCGAGACAGAACACGATGAAACGCTTAGCCATTTATTGTGGCGCTCGCTCAGGCCGCGATGACAAATACCGACAAGCGGCGGCCAATTTAGCCAGCCAGCTGGCCAAACGGGGTATCGGTATCGTTTACGGTGGTGGTCACACCGGCCTGATGGGCGTTGTGGCCGATGCCGCCTTGGCCGCTGGCGGTGAAGTCATTGGTGTCATTCCCTCCACTCTGCACGACAAAGAAGTTGGCCACACAGGCTTAAGCCAGCTGATTCACGTCAAGACGATGCATGAGCGCAAAGCAACCATGGCGCAGTTGGCCGATGGCTTTTTGGCATTACCGGGAGGAATCGGCACATTAGATGAACTGATTGAAATATGGTGCTGGGCCGGACTGGGCGATCATCACAAGCCCTGCGCCTGTTTTGATGTCGACCAATACTGGCAGGCCTTGTTCGACTTGCTCGACCACATAGAGCAGGAAGGTTTTGCTCACAGCAGCGCTGAGCTGGCGCGTTTGGCCAGCCCAGAAGAGGTGTTACGCTGGCTCAACCTCAGCTGACTGCAGTAACGGTTTCGTTTCCGCCGCAAATCCAGCACCAACTTCGGCGTAGTAGTTAAACACCACATCGACCCCCAACGACAGCAGCTGCTGGCGCTCATCCTCGTAGCGCGCTACTGCGGCGATACGACCGCGATAGCCTGCCAAGCGCAGCATTTCCAAGGTACTAAGCATCTCAGTTTGTGATGGCAATGCCAGCATCACCAGTTTTACCTTGCGGCCGTTAGCACCAGCTCGCAGGGCTGCCTGCCAGAACTCCAAGTCATCGGAATCGCCGAGTGCAATGCGGATGCCTTCATTGCGTAACTTCGCCACGCGATCGCTGTCCGACTCAATACCGCACACCTGCTCTGGGTAATCCGGCGTGATCGCCTGATACGCACCCTTGCCAACCCGTCCCATGCCAAGGATGAGAATCTCCGCGTCGGCTGGGCGTTCAAAGGTAGGATGCACTCCCGAGCGTTCCCAACGATTGATGCCGTCTTTTTGCTTGGCATAAATATGATGCGCTCGGCGGTACAAGAAGGTGCTCAAGATAAAGGAAATCGACATCACCAAAGCAATGATGACCAACCAGTCCTCTGACATCCAACCGTTCTTGACGCTCAGATGCGCCACAATCAAACCAAACTCGCTGTAGTTGGTCAGCGCCAATGCCGTTAAATAAGCCGCCCGGCCCGAGACACTGAAACGAGTCAGTAGCCAGAAGAACAGCACGAACTTCAGTACCAAGGCAAACAACAGCATGGCTGCGCTAATGGCCATATCGAGGCTTGGTAAGGCAGTAAAGCCAATGGATAAGAAGAAGCCGATTAAGAACAGGTCTTTAAAGCCCATCAGCGCTTTATACAGCTCCGAGCCCTTGGCATGGCCGGCCAGCATCATGCCGACCACCAACGCGCCCAGGTCACCTTTAAGGTCGACGGCATAAAACAACTCAGAGCCGCCCAGCGCTAGGAAAAACCCTAATAGCGGCAGCAGCTCACCATGCCCAGCCGCTTGTACCAAACGAAACAGCAATGGCCGAGCAAACCACAATAGCAACAAACCCGCAGCCCACGGAGATGGTAATGAGCCGGTCGAAGCCACCAGGAACAGCACGGCAAAAATGTCTTGGATGATCAAGATGCCCAACGCCAGACGGCCGTGACGCGCTTTCAGCTCCGAGGATTCTTCCAGCATTTTGACCACACACACGGTGGAAGAGAAACTCAACGCAAAGCCTATGAGCGCCTGTGTTGTCCAGTCGACGTCGTAGTAATGACTCACACCCAGCCAGGCCGCGAGCACCAACATGCCCATCATCAGCACCGTCCAGATACTGGTGTTCAAGGTGGTGGTGGCCCAGACCTCCGGTCGAATCAGTGCTCGTACGTCCAGCTTTAAGCCAATGGTGAACAGCATCAAGGTGATGCCCAAGTCGGCCAAGGTCTGCAAACTGGCCGCAGGTTCCACGCCTGCAGCGTGCAAGCCAAAGCCGGCCAACAAAAAGCCGACCAACGGCGGCATACCGATTTGCTTCATAATGAAGCCGCCGCCAAACGCTACCAGAATCCACAAAAAATCCATTGCTGCCCACAGCTCCCAGATTGCAGCCCATCAAAACGCTCGCTATGGTAGCTCAGCGGAACCCCTAACGGCAGGCGAGAAATGCATAAAAACGATATTCTGGAATTCTGGTTTGGTGCAGACGCAGCGGACCATGAGATAAGTCAACGTCAGGCGGCGTTGTGGTGGCAGAAAAATCCCAGCACCGACCAAACCATCAAAGAGCGCTTTGAGCCGACCCTAAAGGCCTTGTTGCGCGGCGAGTACCGCGATTGGCTCAGCAGTGCCGATGGCAGACTGGCGGCCATCTTGGTGTTGGATCAATTCAGCCGCAACATGTACCGCGACAGCGCCATGTCGTTCACCCAAGATGCATTGGCCTTGGAATGGGCGTTAGAAGGCATTCGCCAAGGGGCAGATCGAGACCTACGGCCCATCTATCGACTGTTCTATTACCTGCCACTCGAGCACGCCGAAAGTGATGCCATGCAGACCCTTTGCATGAGCAAGCTGCAGCAGCTGCATGACGACGCACCCGACAACTTCAAAGACGCTGCCGCCGACTACCTGGACTTTGGCCGCAGGCATCAGCAGATCATTCAACGCTTTGGCCGTTTCCCGCACCGCAACGCATTGCTGAATCGCACCTCTACCAAGGAAGAACGCGAGTTTCTGCAGCAGCCGGGGTCGAGCTTTTGAGCTGCTTGAGCTTCTGCCTCTCAGAAGCTCAAGCCTAAGCGCCAGTAAAGTTCCCAATCGCCGTCGCGCTGCTGATCAAAACCGTACGCTACACCAGCGGACACCGGCAGCAACAGACGGTAGCCGAGGATAAGCTCTGCCGTCAGTTCAGCACCAGCGGCGGCCATGTCCGGGCGTTTATTATCGTCAAACCAAGCGCCACCTTGCTCAACAAACAGGTTGCCATACCAGTCCCCCATGCCAAGCGGCAAGGTATCCCAGTTGCGCTCTACCCGTCCGAGCCAGTGTCGATAACTCACTTGAGTGCGATACAGATTTTGTCCAATGGCAGCGCTGCTGCCGTAGCCGCGCAGACTGAACTCATCGCGTCCTAACAAAGCGCCTTCGACAGCAAAGTCGCTGCCGCCCAGTCGAAACGGTTGTGCCTGATCTTCGGCATAGCCCGCCAATGCCGCTAAGGTCAGGGTTTTTCTGCCAGGGAGGTCGAAGGTGTGGCGCCCTTCCCACTGATAGCGCATGCCGTCGTAATCACTGTTAAGGACATCGTTGCTCTCAGCCACCAGCAGACTGTAGGTGCCCCAGCCAGTACCAGGCACATTTAGGTACGACTGGCGGTTATCAAAGGTGGTGGCGATGCCTAACAAACTCTCACGCAGGCCAGCGCGGTCGAAGGTAACAGGCCCCTCACCACGCACCCAGCGTTCGTACTCGTGACTGATGCCAATGTGCCAGCGCCATTTGTCCTCGAAGCTGGCCCACAGATTCTGCCGCGCCAATACCAGCAAGTCTTCACGCCGGGTTAGCTCGGCAAAGCCGACGTCGTCAATGCGATGACTGCGTTGCCAGCTCAGTAACCAACGATTGTCCATGCCGTAGCTGAGTGCCCAGTCGGTTTGCTGCTGTTGCAGATCGTAACTCAAGCGGGCGCTGTAGTTGTGACGCGCCAGAGCATCTTGACCGCTGGTGGAAAAGCCGACGTAACTTTGGTCATCGTTGGCCGACCAATACGGCAGCCAGTAGCGCGGCCTCAGCGTTGGCCAAGGCGAATAGTCACGACTGGGGTAGTCGTTGCCACTGATCCACTGATAGTCATAATCGCCTTGCCACTGCTGCAGCGAAAAGGCCGCCAGCTCATGGATGTCGGCCACGCGCAACTGAAAGCCACTGTGGCCGTATTGCTGCCAAACCAGTTGGCCACGCCAAGCTTGCGGCGCAAAAGCACCGCTCGCCACTTGACTCAGGCGTTGCAGTGGCAGCTCCTCGGTGTCCAGTGTCAGTGCCCAGAGATCAAATACGCCGTCGTAATCGGCGCTAAACACGACGCGCCCATCTGGCAGAAACGCTGGGCTGTTTTCTACCGCTTGGCTGTTGGTGAGTGCCTGCCAATGGCCTACAAAGCGCGCCAGATTCCAACCCTGAGCACGCGGCTTATGCGCAGCGACAATCACACCATCGCTGCGAACCGCCAGTTCGCCCAGCACTTCACCGTGCTGGCCGCGCCACAAGGTTGTGACCTCACCGCTCGCAGTGACTGCCACCAGTTCGCTCAGTCCGTCCACCGAGCGCGTTGCCAACCAACGTTGGTGGGCCGCATCCCATTGCAGCGCACGCAAACGTTGCTGCTGTGTCACACGCTGCCAATCGCCTTCGTGCAGCACAAACAAGTCGCTCCAGGCACGACCATCGGCGTAAGACAGCAGCCGTGTTGCCGCCAGCTGGCCTTGGTCGTTTACTGCCAGCGCCTGAATGCCATCGGCCCAAGCAATAAACTGTGGCGCTTGCTGACCTATGAGCTGCATCACGCGGGGGCGATCTTCTCCGTTGCTTTCGACGTACCACAAGTGCTCGCCGTCGCTGGCGGTGGGCTGGCGGCGTCGGCTGGCCACGGTGAGCAGTTCAGAAGTGGTCTGTTGTTGCTGCAACTCGGCCAACTCATCGCCGAAGCGCTGTTGCAGCCAGATCTGATACTGCTGCCATAGCGATTCCAGCGGCTGGCCAAAATAGCTGCGCAGATAACTGTCCAGTAGGAAATACGGCATGATCTGACGTGCGTAGCCGTGCAAAAAAGCCTGCAGCCTTTCTTCACCGAAGCGGTCCGCCAAAAACTCCACGAAATAAGCGCCATACAAGTAGGCTCGATTGGTGGGCCATTCTCGCTGCGCCAAAATCACCGAGTTCATGGCATCCAGCTGACCAGAGTCCACCTCTTCGCGCATTTGCATGCTGTAGTAACTGCTTTGCAAACGCCCAAAGCCTTGCTCGTGGTTGGTTTCCAGATACACCGCCAACCCCTCCAGCATCATTGATGGAGTAAAAGCGTGAGGAAACAGGGTCAATGGCGGCACCAGCCACAATCCGGCGCGGCCAAACACCTTGCGCCCAGAAGCCACCACACCGCCTTCCAACTCCATGTGCAGCACGTGCACGTATTCATGTCGGATCAGGCTTTGCAACCAATCGTCGTTGTGCTCCAGCGACGAAATCTGCTGCGGCGGTGAAGCAAACAAGCGAATCTGAGCAAACGGCAGCGGTGTCGCCCAGCCGTTAGAAAAATCAAAGTCGTCCACCAACACCATTTCCGTGCGCTGTTGCGGCGCAAACTTAAAAAATGGCAGCAGCTCATCGTGCACCTGCTCAGCAATGGTCAACGAGCGCTGTGCCATGGCTTCGTGGCGGGCTAAATAGTGCACCTGAAAATGTTCCGATGTGCTGGTACGCCACTGATCATCAGCGCCATCCCAAGACACAGACTGAGCGTGCGTCGACACGCTCCACAGAACCGCAATAAGCGTACATAACGTGCGCATGACTTCCCTGACCTTGTAAATGAGAATGCCGAGGATAATACGACCTGGGGCGATGCTTGTCTGCCCTGGGACATTTCACTAGAGTGAAGAATCACCGTCGCCAATCAGGACGCTGTTATGCCATGGTCTGATCATCACAGGCGCTGCGCTCGGCACAATCAGCAACACAATGTTGTGTTACTGGATTCTTGTTCGATGCTGGCGGACGAGCTGCTAACAACACCGGTGCACGACGGCGCACCATCACTCTTGAATTGCTGGAATCAACTCATACTTACCGATGCCCTATGGCTGCAGCGGCTGACTCGCACTTACCCGATACTGGAAGAAATTGGCACCTTAACCACGGCGCAAGGCCAAGCGTTTAATAGCAGTCAGCCGCACAATCTACTGGCGCCACTATTTACCTACACCGACCTGACCACAGCGCGAACAGCCAGACTGCAACTGGACGATTTATTGCTTCGTTGGTGCGATCTATTGCGCCAGGACGACGCCAAAGCCGTGGTGGTGTATAACGAAGGTGATAACGAATGCAGCGTGGGGCTAAACAAAGTGCTGCACTATTTGTTCGATCATCACAGCTTCCGCCGCGGCCAGATCAGCTTGTTATTAATGCAGCTTGGCGTGGATGACGTCGATATCGATGCCGCTGACTTGCTATCCGGTGTTGATTAACGGGCTGAGACGCTCCAACACCGCCTAGGCTTTGTCACTTATATTGTCTTGTTGGTGCCCTTTAAATCCCTAACCCGTTTTGGACACTCCCTCTTCACCAGCCTCGCTATACCGATCCCACTATATCAGCCCCGCTAGGCCAACTCGTCTCAGCCAATCCTTTTCAGATATCCTATCGAGTCATTTCCACTGGAGTTGGCACTTGCTGCTCAGATGGCTTTGACTATGATGGCCGCTGTTTTCTTTGCAGGTGTCTTATGTCTGTCGACGTCATTTTCCAGGACGATCATCTGATCGCCATCAATAAACCCAGCGGCTTGCTGGTTCACCGCAGTGAGATTGATCGCCACGAAACCCGCTTTGCACTGCAACTGGTGCGCAATCATCTCGGCCAGCGCGTGTATCCAGTGCATCGTTTGGATAAACCTACTTCAGGCATTTTAATGTTTGCCCGTTCACCTGAGATTGCCAGTCTGGTGGTCGAGCAGTGGCGTCAGCAGCAAGTACACAAGCGCTATTTGGCCATTGTCCGTGGTTATATGCCGGAATGGATCGAGCTCGACAAAGCATTGGTACCGCCAGTGGATAAATATGCACCGAATGAGCGCATCAAGCCGGCGCAAGAAGCGCGCACCGACTTTCGCTGCTTGGCCACCGTCGAGCTCCCCATTGCCATCGACAAGTATCCACAATCGCGTTATTCACTGGTGGAAGCGTTGCCACATACCGGACGCAAACATCAGATTCGCCGCCACCTCAAGCATCTAAGCCATCCGATCATTGGCGATGCGCGCTATGGCAAAGGTCGACACAGCCGCTACTTTCGCGACCACTTTGACGCCGGTCGGTTGTTATTACACGCTTGGCAGCTGAGCTTTACCCACCCAGTCAGTAACGAGCACATCACCTTGCTGGCACCACTGGATGGCGTTTGGCAGGGGCTGATACAACGTTTCGACTGGCTATCACAGCTGCCCGATGAAGGTCTCATGAGCACACCTGCCGGTGAGTGTGTATAACTTGGTGGACGTTTTTCGCGTCAAGTCTTCACACCGTCTTTGGCGGCATTGTCAGCTGATTGCCGCCGCCTTTAAAAATCATCACTAATTCAATGGCTTGGACGACAAGCCAAGCCATTGATCAGCCTTTCTGAAAGATTCATCTAACTCATGACTGCGCTAGAACGCATGTGAATAACGCCATATGCACAGTGAATAGGGCGCATTTTGACTAGATTTTTTGTTGACTCTGATAACGCGGCGGCAAACATATCCAATACTGACACTTCCCCACAGAATCTGTGGATAATTCTTTGGATATTCTGTCGAAAGGTGTCGCCATGGCCCATTCTATAAGGCACCCCGACAGATTGATCACTTTTTAACCAAACAAAAAAAGCTATATTTTTCAATCACATAAGGGACGAAATCAGATTACCCCAGAGCATTCGCGGCAATAGAACCAAAGTGCTAATACGATGGCCCGTTTGTGCATAAAGAGGCCAAGGTCAAGGTTTTTTTGCCCAACTTGGGGCATTTTTTGCGCCGTTTTGGTGCTGCAATGACGAGCATTACCCACAGCTTCTGTGGATAGTTCTGTGCACTAACCTTTGAAAACGCGCTGCAGCCCTTGTCTACTCTGGGCTGGCCTCAGTTTGACTGCTTTTTATTCAAAAAAGCTATATAAATCAAAAGCTTAAAAATTGATCAGATGCAGGAAGAGTACCAGCACGCAGTCATAACAGGCGATGACCGGCGCTGGCACCTGCTCCACCCAGCATCACTGGGTGGATAGCGGTAGGAATTAGTTCAGCACTCGCTTGGCCAGCTCATCCGCTGGCATGTAACCGGGGAACAAACGACCGTCTTCAACAATGATGGCCGGTGTACCGGTAACACCCAAGCTTTGACCAAGCTCATATTGAGAAGCGACCGGTGCGCCGCAGTCTGCACTGGCTGCCAACATGGTTTGCATTTGCTCTCGAGCGGCATCAAATTGCTGCTGTGGCTTGGCATCACCACCGCGCATACGTTGTGCCAGCATGCCCATTTCACGCTGGGTGTTCTTCATGACCGTCATCGCTTCTTCGCGATCATCCTGACACCAAACGTAATTAATTTTGCGATAAGAGTCAGTCAACATACCGGTCTGAGGGTTCTTCACACCCGCTCGTGGATACGCCAAATAGCGCACGCTGATGCCCAGCTCGTTTAGGCGCGGAATCTCCAGGTGCAGCTTTTGACAATAACCACAGTCGATGTCGGTAAAGACATTGATCAGGCCTTTTTGCTCACCTTCAGCTGGAAACAATACCGTTTGCGCATCGGCGACCTTGGCCAGTTGCTCAGCACGGCGCGGATTCAAACGACTCTGGGTAACATTGACCGGACCAGTCTCAGCCAGCTGGTAAAGCTCGTCACGATAAATAAAGTAGCCGGTGTCCGGTGTCATATGAATGATGGAACCATCGACCAACACCACTTCCAACATCTGGCTAGCGGCGACAGGCGTCACTTCCTTGACTTGCAAGCGTGGGCCAAAGGCCTTCACCAAGCGTTGTTCGACCGAGCTACGTTGTTGTTCTTGTGCAGAAATCTCCGTTTCCGCTGCCCATGCCGCAGTACTCAGGGACAACCCCATGACGGCAGCCAGAATTGTTTTCTTCATGAATTACCTTTTACCTTGTTATGCAGGCCTTAAGTCCACCGTCATTATGCACATCTATTGCGACAATCACGAGCCAGGCGCATTGGAGACTTGTTGAGTTGATAAGTTCAACACAAACGCCGCTGGCAGTGTGCCATACAAATATTGCAGGCATAAAAAAAGCGAGTCAGAGGACTCGCTTTTTCGCCAAGGAGAAGGGTTATACCTTCTCTTTGATACGTGCAGATTTACCGCTACGCTCACGCAGGTAGTACAGTTTCGCCTGACGCACGTCACCACGACGCTTAACAGCAATGCTGTCAACCAGTGGGCTGTGAGTCTGGAAAGTACGCTCAACGCCAACACCGTGTGAGATCTTACGTACGGTGAATGCTGAGTTCAGGCCACGGTTACGCTTACCGATCACCACACCTTCAAACGCCTGCAGACGCTCACGGCTACCTTCTTTAACTTTTACTTGTACGACAACGGTGTCACCGGGGCCGAACGCTGGCACTTCGCTTTTCAGCTGTGCGTTTTCAATCTGCTGAATGATTGAGTTTTTATTGCTCATTTGTATGCTCCTTAACAGTCTGAAGCGGCGTTTCACGCTCGTTCAGGTACTCTGTCAATAACGTTTGTTGCTCGTTGTTCAGTTCCAGTGCGTCGAGTAAATCTGGTCGCCGCTCCCAGGTACGCCCGAGCGATTGCTTCAACCGCCAGCGTCGGATTTTTTCGTGATTCCCGCTCAGTAACACGTCGGGCACCGCCCGCCCTTGATACTGCTCTGGCCGGGTGTAGTGCGGGCAATCCAGCAAGCCATCCATAAAGGAGTCTTGCTCGGCCGACTGATTGTGCCCCAATACCTCAGGCACCAATCGGATGACAGTATCCATTAAGGTCATGGCTGCCATTTCGCCGCCGCTCAGCACAAAGTCGCCGATCGACCATTCCTCATCGATTTCACGCTCAATGAGCCGTTCATCGATGCCCTCATAGCGCCCCGCCACTAGGATTAGCTTGTCTTCCTGCAGTAGCTCTAATGCGCCCTGCTGGTCCAACTTGCGCCCCTGAGGTGACAAATAAATCACCTTGGCAGGTTTTCCTGGCTGCTGATCGGCGCTGTGCCGGGCAGCTTGGATGGCTTCTTCCAGCGGCTGAATTTTCATCAGCATGCCGGGGCCACCACCATAAGGTCGGTCATCGACGGTTTGATAGTTGTCGTAAGCGTAGTCCCTGGGGTTCCAGCAACTTACGCTGACTTTGCCTTGCTTCACTGCCCGACCACTGACTCCGTGTTCGGTCAGCGCCCGAAACATGTCCGGAAACAGGCTGACAACGCCAAACCACACCGTTAAAAATCCGGATCCCAGTCCACCTGGATTTGACCTTGCTCCAGATCGACCTCAAGAACAATCGCCCCGACAAACGGCACCATACGCTGACGACTATCAATGCTGTCAGTGGTGCTGCTGATAACCATGACCTGGTTACCACCGCCGGAATCAAACAGTTCTTTCACCTGACCCAGCAGCTGACCGTCGGTGTGAAACACCTTCAAGCCCTGCAACTGGAACCAATAATGTTCGTCTTCTTCGAGCTCAGGCAGATCTGCGGTAGGAACAGCAATCTCGACCTGGGACAGCGCCAGCGCTGCATCCCGATCATTGACACCTTCCAGTGCCGCTACCAAGCCTTTGCCCTGAGGTTTGCCTTCACGCACTTTCACAGTGCGCCACTGGCCATCAATGTTCACAAGCCAGTTGGGGTAATCAAAAATGCTGGCCATGGGATCGGTAAACGAATACACCTTGACCCAACCTTTCACCCCAAATGCGGAGGTAATTTTTCCCAGAACCGTGATGTCCTGCTCCGCCGCATGCTGTGTCGACATGATTTACCTCTATTGCGAAAGCGTTGGCTTATGCCTGAGCTTTCTTCGCGTCTTTAAGCAGCTTAGCGACGCGATCAGTTGGTTGAGCGCCTTTGCCCATCCAGTATTCAACGCGCTCCAAGTCAACACGCAGACGCTCTTCCTGGCCACGAGCAACTGGGTTGAAGAAACCCACACGCTCGATAAAGCGACCGTCACGAGGGTTACGAGAGTCCGCTACATTGATGCTGTAAAAAGGACGTTTTTTAGAGCCACCACGGGCCAAACGAATAACTACCATAAAAAAGATCTACTCCGATCGTTTTATCAAGCGGGAACATCAGACGCTCATTGCCAACCGCAAAGATCAACAACGAAGATGCCCGAACATCCCGGTGGCGGGTTTTGGAATCGCCCACCGTTCAACATCTTTTCTCAGTGTTTATGCGGCTTGCACCGACATTCACGTAGAAAAGGCCTAAAAAGGGTGGCGAATTGTATGCGCAAACGCGTCGCGAGTAAACGCTTAAGCGCCTCAGAACACAGCTGAGGCGCATCTCTGTCAGCTCCGACACAGGTGCATTAGTCGATGCTCAACGCATGCTGCATCACATGAAACACCCAATGCTGCTCCAGAGTGCCGCCAAACAAGTGCGCCCAAGGCCCTGCGGCATACAGCGCAACGTCTTCTCCGCCGTGCGTCTCACCGGCCATGGGCACCAGCGCTGGCTGCTTGAAGTTGATCTGTTGCACTTCGGCGTCCGAATACACCGGCCGCTCTGCCAAAGCGACCGCGCCGGGTCCATTGCGATAGGACAACGAGGTGTAGGGTTTGCCGTCATTCAACAACCAAGGCTCTGCCATCGGTTGCCCCTGCGCATCGTTGCTGCGCACCAAGCCCAGAATGGGGTTGCCGCGCGTCGGGTAGCCAGCCAAGGTGAGGGTATGACTGTGATCCGCGGTCACCACCACCAAAGTTTCCTCTAGGTCAATCTGCTGCAGTAACCAACCCATGGTGTGATGCAGTTCCTGCGTCTCTGTCAGCGCGCGGGCAGCATTGCCAGCGTGATGGGCATGATCAATACGCCCGGCTTCGATCACCAACACATAGCCTTGCGTCTGATCTTTGACGCCGGCATACGCTTGTTCAACCATGGCCTGCAGTCCAGGCATCGTATCAGGGCGCTGGTCGACGTAGGGTAAATGAGAGTCGGCAAAGAGCCCCAGCCAGCGCCCGCCTGACAAGTCGTGCTGCGCCAGTTCTGCGGCGTTAGTGAGCACGCGGGCGTTTTCTGCTTGCTGCCATTGTGCCATCAGGTTGCGACCGTCCAGTCGCTGACCCGCCAGCGACTGCGGTAAAAAATGGCGTTTGCCGCCACCCAATACAATGTCAGGTCCCAGCCCTTGCAGGTGTTGCTGCAGCAGCTGCTGAGCGATGTCGACACAGCCCTGCTGGCGCGCCGAGTCGCTCAGCTCATCGTCACTCTCCCAATTGCGCTCGACACTGTGTGCATACAGAGCCGCCGGGGTGGCATGAGTAACGCGCGCTGTAGTCACGATCGCTGTTCGTTTGTTCAGACGCTGCGCGTGGTCGAACAGGGTTTGCAGCTCTTGTCCGACTTGCGAGCCACAATCGCCTCGCGCCACCTGTGGCCCGAGCGACAGCACGCCCGCGTCGGTTTTGTGGCCAGTCACCAGCGCCGTCATGGTGCCAGCAGAATCTGGGGTCTGGCGATCGCTGTTGTAGGTTTTTACCAGCGCACTGTACGGCAGCTGCTCGAAGCTCAAGCGGTACTCTTCTCCGTCCAGCCCTTGCTGCTGACCGGCAAAAATGCGCGCGGCGGTCAGTGTGGTGATGCCCATGCCATCGCCGACCACCAATACTAGGTTGCGTGCTTTATTGGTAATGGGCTCAACCTGACGGTGTGCCTGTTGATGCCCTTGCGCCGCCCATTCGTAACGACTGGCTGGACTGATCGACGTTTGTGACCACTGCCCGCCGGATTGACTGCAAGCCGTCAACAGCAACACGCAAGCCGCCGTCGCGGCTGACAGCCAAGTACGTACGTGACAGGCGCCGAAACCATTCACAGCGGAATTTAAGATTCCCATATCAAAACTCCTGCGGCTGGGTCGGCATGGCTAAGGCGCGCCGAATAAGGTGATACACAGCGTGCTGCTCAAGCAGGCCATGGAATAGCTCCGCACCTGGGCCGCTGGCATGCAGGGCGACGTCATCACTCCCATGAGTTTCTGACTTTAACGGCAATAACGCTTCCTGGCAGAAGTTGGCGTGCTGCGGGTGCGTATGCAGTTTGCCGTTGTGCCACCACTGCTGGCGGCCAGCAATACGCGGCGGCAGCTGACCACTGGCGGGATCGTAAGGCACCGACATATCAACAGCACCAGGCCCATTGGCGTACCCCAATGTGGTGTACGGCTGTTGATCGGCAGCCATAACCAGCTGCGTTTGCCCTTGCGCGTCGTATTGTTTGACCATGCCAAGAATCGGATTGCCACGCTGCGGATAGCCGGCCATGGACAATGTATGACTGTGATCGGCGGTGACGATCAACAGCGTATCGTCACTGCTGAGCTGCTGTGCCATGGCCACGCTGTCCGCCAATACCGTGGTTTCGGTCAATGCTCTAAACGCATTGCCCAGGTGGTGGGCATGATCAATGCGTGCGCCCTCCACAATCAAAATAAAACCCTGCTCGCTGGCGCGGCTGAGGTGCTGCAACCGCTCAATGGCAAAGCGCGTCATCTCTGGCAAGGTGGGCTGCTCCTCGGCCATGGCAGCGTATTGCTCGCGGTCGTAGGCGTAGGCCAAGTGGCTGTTGCCAAATAGCCCCAACACCGGCGTCTCACCGGCGACAGGAAGGTTTAACAGCTGCTCGCGGGCGTCGACAAACTCACCGTCAAACTGCTGCAGCAGCGTTTGTGGAAACTTCGAACGGCCACCGCCCAGTGCTAAGTCCAACCCTGCCGGAAAGGCCGTTTGTATTAGCTGGCTGGCAATATCACGACAACCTTGTTGCTGTGCTTCTTCAGGCAAGTCATCCGGCCCTTCCCATTTGCGCTCAGGGCTGTGGGCGTAGGTCGATGCAGGGGTGGCGTGCGTCAGGCGCGCATTGGTAACAACACCGGTGGCGTAGCCCTGTTGCTGTGCCCATTGCAGCAAGGTAGTCAGATGATGCTGCTCACTGCCCTGACAGACGCCGCGCAACTGTTCAGGCCCAATAGCAATGGCGCCAGCGCGAGTTTTCACGCCGGTCATTAAAGCCGTCATGGTGCCGGCGGAATCAGGAGTTTGCTGATTGCTGTTGTAAGTTTGAATCAACGCACTGTGTGCAAAACGCTCGAACGCCAGAAAGTGCTCTTCACCGCTCCCCCCTTGCTGCTGGCCTTGAAAAATACGTCCGGCCGTGAGCGTGGTAATGCTCATGCCATCGCCCAAAAAGAAAATGACGTTTTTTGCAGGTTTGCTGCTGGGTGTATGCGCCAAACGCTGCTGCAGCCATTGCTGACCTTGCTGGTAGCTGGGCTCGGCCAACAAGGCTGAGGCGCCACATGCCCACAGCCATGCCAGCGCCGCGAGCGTGGCATTGATACGTTTATTCATTGTCTTCCTCATGATCGTCGCCCAGGCAATCATTGCCTGTGGCGTTATTGTCGATCATCTCAACAGAAAAAACAGCGCCGTTGGCTGATTTCTAATGAGCCTTAGCGACCCCCAGCAATGCGTTGTGCCAGATCGGCTTGATCTGCCTCAACCACTGGCATGAAGTGCACAACACGCCCTTGCAGCGCCGAGAGATTAGATATACTTTGTATATCACTTTTATATCCATGAGATAGCAAGGCGGTTCGCTTGGCAAAAGCAAAGCTCGACGAGTCGAAGACCGAGAGCAAATCCACGACGGCGAAAAAACCGTCAAAAGACAAAACCAAGAAGCCGAAAAACGACGCTCAGCTGTTGATACGACTCAACCAGGCTGACCGAGACCAGTTTCTGGCGTTGTGCGAACAGCTCGACACCAGTGCCGCCCGGGAAGTGCGACGCTTTGTGCGCGACTTTATCCGGCAACATCACCCAGCTGATGATTAAACCCAAGGTGAGAGGCCAGTGATCCATTGACCTGCTGTTCACCCTTAATGACAAGAAGGAGATTTTCATGTCTAAGAAAAAAGCAGAGAAAAAAGTGGTAAGCCTGAAAAAAGCGATCAAAGCTCGCAAAGAGAAAATCGCTAAGCACGAAGGCAAGCTGAAAAAGCTGAAGAAAAAGCTGAAAAAAGCTGCCTGATCACCATGGCCCTGCGGGGCCATTTTTTATGCCCATCTGACGGATCATTTTCACATACGACTCGTAAGAAATGGTTAGCTGCGGATGACCAGCCAAGCCGTGCTCGGGTGCATATCAGCACAGGCAACACTCGCTGTTTGCAATAATTCATCACAGCGAAAGTCCGCCACCCCGCTTTGCATGTCACTCGCCCACACGAAAGCGTTGATCACCGATCTGAACATCGGACCACTTGGGTGGCACCACCTCGATGCTGTCCTGTGGGTCAATCAAATCGGCTGGCGGAGCTTGGTTATTTTCCAGCAGCGGGTGGCGAGTCCATTGACCTTGCTGCCAAGCGTACAGCGTCAATTGCTGATAGTGCCGGTGGCGCTGCACGAGCAAATACTCCAGCTCACCATCTTGATTAGCATCCAAGCTGCGCAACCAGCTGCTATTGGCGGTCTGGCGCCAACGATCTGCACTCAACTCCTTGAGCAAGGTTTGCAGCAGTTGTTCCGGCGCTTGCTGCGCGCCATCGATGCCTTGGCGAAGCAGTTCGGTAGTCAGCCGCTGCTCTTCGTCGCGATGTAATCGCTGCGCTAATCTCAGCGCCAAGGCAGGATGAGAAGTGGCAACCTCTTGCTGCAATTGCTGCATGGCTATAAAACCGGGCCGCGCCAAATCGTATTCAAAATAATCCAGATCCAGCTGCTCATCAGTCACAAGGCCATGCTGCCAACGCGCTAACTGATCATCCACGCTCCACTGTCGCAAATCCGCCAGCGGCGTGTGTATGGCCAACAAAATGGCCATAACAGACCCAGCCGCGAGCAGATTTAAACCGCCAATATGTTGCTCCCAACGAGCACGCCAACGCAGCCAGCAAACGGCATAGCCAAACGCCAATAGTGCCAGCACCGCCCAAACAATCACCCCCCACAAACGCGCAACACTGAACCCGTGTTGCAAAATGCGCATGCTCAACCCATAAGCACTGATTACGCTGAACAGCGGCATGATCAGCAGCGCCACCACCACCAAACGCTGCAGCGTTGTTGTGTAAGGTGTCCGCGCATGACTTAAGTACACGCTGTTGAGCAAAAATAACATCAGCGCCTGCAGCCACAGCAGCAAGGTGCTGCCGCCGTTGTCCCACAAGGCGTCGAGACCAGTAAATGGCAACGCCGATGCAAAAATACAACTAATGCCCGCCACCAACGGCAGCAACAACCGCATCAATGAAGTGTGCAAGTGCCCAAGGGCGGTAAACACCGTCTCTCGCTCTCGCAATAATAAAATGGCCACCGCGTTGGCCAACGCCAATGCCGGAAATAAAAACCAGGTTTCACTGAATAACCAGTCAAACCAATCAATGCCGATCGCCTCAAACAGCGCCGCCCACAACAGCAACAGCGCCAGCACCGCCAGGGTAAAAAGCCCGGCGCACCCCATCAGCAAAGCATGATGCCAGCCAACATCAACCCGCTGGCAAGCGTGCTGAAATGAGCGCTGTAAACCGGTGTGCACCAGCGTCAACGCAATAAAAGCCAACAATAAGATCGACAGTATCAACTGCAAGGTCACCGTGCCGTCACGCACGTGATGCAACGGCAGCAGCTGGTTAGCAGCACAGCCGCTCATAATCGCCACGGTCATAAGAAAAGCGCTGCTCGACAGCAGCAGCCTGCGCACTGAAACACTGCCGAACAACAGCGTCAGCCAAACCGGGCCGGTGACACATACGGCGTATGCGGCATACAGCCAGGGCAACTGCGTGGCCGGCCAGAGCGCGTGTTCATGGGCTTCATGCAAGGCAAATAACAACAGTCCTTGAACAACCGCCAACGCCATCAATCCATAGCGTTGCAGCGGGGCCAGAGAAGCAGTCACGGCAGTCATAGCAGTTCTTGTGGTGGTTTTGTGATCGCTGTAGCAGTTGCCCAACAGCGGCTGTTGTACTGTTCGGCCATGAAAATTTTAAACCTTACTCAAATTGCCATGCTCAGTCTGCTGTTGTCTGCTTGCGGAGGTGAATCTTCCGGTGGCGAAGACACCAGCCGCACGGGCGATACTCCCACCAACACCACTGACGACACTAATACCACTGACGGCAGCAGCACAGATACCACCGGCGAGCCTGAAAGTCCGGATAACGGACAGGACGGTGATGACAGCGGCGATGCTGATACTCAACCCGATAGCGGATCGGATAACAACTCCGGCGGTATCAGCGGCAACCCGGATAACTCTGGTGATGACTCCAGTGATAACTCGGGTTCGGACGACAACTCTGGAGCTGACGATAATTCAGGTTCAGGCAATACGGATGCTAACTCAGGCGGCTCGGATAACTCGGGCTCTAATAATAACTCCGGCTCGGACGATGCTGATTCAACTACCGGCGGCTCTGACGACAGTTCTGGATCTGGTGACACTAATTCAGGCGACACCAATTCTGGCGACACTGGCTCAGGTGATTCGGACTCCGGCGGCTCTGATAACAATTCCGACGCTGGCGACACGGACTCCAATTCAGGCGATTCTGATTCAAGCACTGACGGCTCGGATAACAACTCAGGCTCGAATGATTCTGACGCAAATAACGGCGCCTCTGACGATAGCTCAGGCTCAGATAGTTCTGATTCGGACAACTCTGGTTCCGACAACTCTGGTTCGGACGACTCTGGTTCAGACAGCAGTGGCGACGACAACTCTGGTTCAGACAATTCTGATTCAGACAGCAGCGGCGACGACAACTCTACCGATCCCACGTTGGCGTGCATGCCGGCATGGGGCCAAGAAATGCTCGACAGCATCAACCAATATCGCAGCCAGGCGCGTCAATGCGGCGACGATGCCATGCCCGCAACCAGTCCATTAACATGGCAGTGCCAGCTGACTGCCAGCTCGCAAGTTCATGCCGATGATATGGCCAACAACAACTTTTTCTCTCATACCGGCAGTGATGGCCTGAGCATGCGAGATCGCATTGATGCCAGCGGTTATCAATGGTCACGCATTGGCGAAAACATCGCCGCCGGCTACGCAACCGTCAGCAGCGTCATGGCGGGTTGGATCACCAGCCCAGGTCATTGCCGCAATATTATGAGCGCCAACTTCACCGAAGTCGGTGCCGCATTAGTGCGCACCACCACAGCCGATTACCCCACTTATTGGGTACAGAACTTCGGCCGCCCACGCTAACCGATTATGCATTGGGCCAAAGCCATGGTTTTGGCCCAAGTGCATACAAAAAAAAACGCTGCTGTGCCTGGCTAAGCAGCGACGTCCTTTTTCCGCAACATTCCCTGATAACGCCAGCAAAACATCAGAAAAGCACCGCACCACAATAACGCTGACAGATTCCACCCCGCCAAATGCCATCCAAACCATGGCAGCAAAAAACGCGCTAGCATTGCCAGCACCAACGCCACCAATGCCCACACCATGCCGCTTGGCAAGCGTAACGGGCGCCCGGTATGACCCAAGCTCACACGGCACATCATCGATAAAATCATCAAACCTATGGTGCCCACCGTAAACAGATGCATGGCCAGCCCCCAGCGTAACGACTCACTCAGCAGGCTAAACGCCAACGCCATATACCCCAGCACTAAACAGGCGTAGGCCAGATGCAACGACCACAACAATGCGCTGTTGGCAGTGCGCCAAAACGACCAGCCGCTAAAACGCCAGCCATGCAAACCAGCAGACACCAGAAGCATGCTGGCCAACACAGCAGTACTTGGCCACCACCACTGACTAGCAAATAGCACGGCCACCAACAGCGAACTTATAAGCGCCAGTCGATCCAGCCAAGGCCACTGCCGTATGGTTATGTCCATGCCGAGTTGGCGGCAGCCATTGGCAGTAAACAACGGAATAATGCGGCCAGCGATGATGGCAATCATCACCGCAAATAACAGCAAAACAGTGTGCACCACATGCAGCGCCAGCGCCTGGCGCGACAGCACTGCCGCCCACAAAAACAAACCATGTGCACTGGCTAACAACACCAGCAATAGCAGTAAAGGTGCATTGCGGCGGTTATTGGCGCGCCAGAGCGACTTGGCGAAACTGACCAACACCAAGCACCACCACGCCAACTGCAGTGACAGCACCAACGTCATGACGCCAACACCAGACCACCAGGGTTGCCACAGCAACAAGCGCAGCAGTAGCCACGTCAGCACCAACCAAACCAGTGGTTTGCCATGCAGGCTACGTTGTTGCGTCCAGGTTTGTACGGCAGTAAGTAAAAAGCCCACCGCCACCGTCAGAGCAAAAGCAAAGACCATTTCGTGGATATGCCACAGCACAGGGCTCATCAGCGCCGGTCGCCAGTCGAGCCAGCCATTAAGTAGCGCCAGCCAAGCCGCCAAAGACAAAACAGAGCCGCCTGCCGCTAGCAAAAACAGCGGCCGAAAGGCCAAATCCCAGATCGGCCATTGCCAGAAACGAGCGCCTGTCATAGTGATGGCTGGCCGCAACCAGCAAACCGGTTCAATGCGATGCTGCGCAGGATATAACCGAACTTCACCAAGGTGGCGAATACCAGCGTGCTGATGTGTGCAAGAATCTGCATTGGCAGTGATAACCAATGGGCCAGTGGATAGCTCAACATGACCGACACAACCGTCATCACGACGCCCAGCAGCATGCCCCAGTTGCCAAGTACTAACAGCCAATGCATGAGCTTGGCATTGCCGATATCAGGTCGTTGTCCGCCCAAATGAAAGTGTGAGTACATCGTTTCCTCCTGCAATAAGCCTGAATGGCTGGACCTATTGCGAGAGACATGCCAAGAAATAAGTTATTTAAAAACAATAACTTAAGCCTCTCGGACAGAATTTATATGTCAATTTGACTCAATTACGCCTGTAGTCATTTAGACTCTATTGATACTATTTAACAAAACCCATCTGGAACGCCTTATGACCAGCGCCCTACCATCCACGCCAGCTTTATTGGAGCTGTCTCTGGGGGCACAGCAGTGTTGCGACCAAGAAGACGCTTACCAACAGCTACTGAGCCTGCTGCGCCAAACCATTCACTGTGATGCCGTCGCCCTGCTGCTACGCCATGGCGAGCGCTTAACCCCCGTCGCTTTACAAGGACTGAGCCGCGACACCCTGGGGCGGCGCTTTATCATTGCCGAGCATCCGCGCTTTGCCCGCATTTGTGCCGCCACAGACGCACTGCGCTTTGCCAGCGATGACCCATCCCCGGACCCATACGATGGCCTGCTATTGGCTCTGGAAGGCGATCTGCCAGTGCATTCGTGCATGGGCTTACCATTGATCGCCGACGGTCAATGCATTGCAGTCGTGACGCTGGACAGTCTGGCGCCTGGTCAGTTTGAGGCGTTATCTGCACGCGCACTGCAGCTGGTATGCAACATTCTCAGCAATGCGGTTAGCAATATTCAGACGCTGCAGCGGCTGAAAGAACGTGCCTCACATGCCCATGCATTGGTCGAAGAGCTGACCACCGAAGCGCTGCAAAAGGACGGTGGCGAGCTGATCGGCAACAGCCCAGCCATGGCACAGTTGCAACAAGAAATGAACATCGTGGCCGACTCGGAACTGACAACTCTGATCGTTGGAGAAACCGGCACCGGCAAGGAGTTGGTCGCCCGTCATTTGCATCGCATGTCATCACGCCGCAACGGCCCGCTGGTGTACGTCAATTGTGCCGCGTTGCCCGACAACCTGATCGAAAGTGAGTTATTTGGCCACGCCAAGGGCGCTTTTACCGGCGCCCATCAGCGGCGCGCGGGTAAGTTCGTTATGGCCAATGGTGGCAGCTTATTTTTAGACGAAATCGGTGAGCTGCCGCTGGCAGCACAAAGCAAACTGCTGCGCGCTTTGCAAAGTCAGGAAGTGCAGCCCGTCGGCGACGACAGTGTACAGACCGTGGATGTGCGCATTATCGCCGCCACCAATCGCCGGCTAAACCTTGAAGTCGGCAAAGGACGGTTCCGCGCCGACCTGTATCACCGCCTGAGCGTGTACCCGCTGCAAGTACCGCCTCTGCGCCAGCGTGAAGGCGATGTGGCGTTGCTGAGCGGCTTTTTTGTCGAGATCATGCGCCGTAAACTCGGCATCACGCAGCTAAAGCTGGCGCCGAGTGCACAAAGGCGTTTGTCTGCTTACACCTGGCCCGGCAATGTACGTGAACTCGAGCACTGCATCAGCCGCGCAGCACTAAAAGCGCGTAGCCGCAGCCAACGCCAGTTAGTGGTGATTGACGACACCGATATTGGCGCGCTGGAAGACTCAGCCGGCGATCACAGCGCCATGGGGCAACAACAGCCTGCACCCGCCGAACTTCCGCTATCGCTAGGCGAGGCAGTTTCCGAGCAGACGTTAGAGACCGGACTCAAGGACGCCACCGAGGCCTTTCAACGCCGCTGCATTGTCGGTTGCTTGCAGCAACACCAAGGCAACTGGTCGGCCACGGCACGAGCGCTGGCCATGGACCGCGCCAATTTAAGCCGACTGGCGCGCCGTTTGGGTATCCGCGTGGATAAACAGATCCGCCAAACGCGCCCAGCCAAGAGCGATGTGCCTGACGGCTAAAGTGCCGGCTAAGCAAGATCTAGCACTTACGCCTAGCCGCTTACATCTGGCTGCTTACGCATAGCCACAGACAGCAGGCCAGAATCGCTTGTGCGTTCAACGCCCAGGGGCATGCTCCACACTAACCCGCCGCTTTAGCCCGGGCGGCATGCAGCTTTTTGTAGCTGGCCAGCAGGCGCTGATGCTTATCGATGCCTTCGAGCTGGTTGTTGGTGGGCGTTAAGCCATGGAAACGCACGTCGCCATCAATACTGCCGAACACCGCTTGCATGCGCTGCTCGCCGTACATGCGAGTAAAGTTGTGCTGATAGTGCTCGCGCTCTAATTCTTCATCCAGCTCTACCGTAAGCGCCGCCTGCATCGCTTGATAAAACAATTTGCGTTCAACGGTATTGTCGTTGTACTGCAAATAGGCTTCGACGCATTCTTGGGCTAAATCGAGCTGGTTTAAAGCGAGATAAATCAGCAATTTCAGCTCTAATACTGTCAATTCACCCCATACCGTGTTGTCGTCAAACTCAACGCCGATCAGGGTGATAATATCGGTGTAATCATCCAGCTCGCTGTCTTCTAAGCGCTCCACCAAAGCTTGCAGCTGATCATTTTCGAGCCGATGCAAATTTAAAATATCGTCGCGGAAGTACAGCGCCTTGTTGGTGTTATCCCAAATCAAATCATCTACCGGATACACTTCTGAATAATCAGGCACCAAAATTCGACACGCCGGCACACCTAGCTCATGGTAAGTGGCCATATACACTTCCTTGCCCATGTCCGCCAAAATAGCGAACAGCGCGCTCGCCTCTTGCTCATTACTGGCGGTGCCGCCGCTGGTAAAATCCCAATCGACAAAGTCGACATCGGCCTGGCTGCTGAAAAAGCGCCAAGACACCACACCGGTAGAATCAATAAAATGCTCGACAAAATTATTGGGCTCGGTCACCGCCAGACTTTCAAAGGTCGGCGCCGGAATATCGTTTAAGCCTTCAAAACTGCGACCTTGCAATAACTCCGTCAGGCTGCGCTCTAGTGCCACTTCAAAGCTAGGGTGAGCACCAAAGGAGGCAAAGACACCGCCGGTGCGCGGATTCATCAAGGTCACACACATCACCGGGAATTGACCACCCAGCGATGCATCTTTAACCAATACCGGAAAACCCTGCTGCTCCAGCCCTTGAATGCCTTCAACGATATGCGGATAACGCTCTAACACAGAGTCAGGTACATCCGGCAAGGCCAACTCTTGCTCTAGAATCTGGCGTTTAACGGCGCGTTCAAAAATCTCAGACAAGCACTGCACCTGAGCTTCCGCCAAGGTATTACCAGCACTCATACCGTTGCTTAAAAACAGGTTTTCAATCAGGTTGGACGGAATATAAACCGTTTCGCCATCAGACTGACGCGCATACGGCAGCGCGCAAATGCCACGCTCAACATTACCTGAGTTAGTGTCGATCAAATGAGACGCTTGCAATTCACCGTCTGGGTTATAAATTGCTAAGCAGTGGTCATCTAATAACCCCGCAGGCAGTGAGTCATCTTCTGGGAGCTTAAACCAACGCTCATTGGGGTAATGCACAAACTCAGCATTGGCAATTTCTTCACCAAAATACTGATCGTTATAAAAGAAGTTACAGCTAAGGCGCTCCATAAATTCGCCCAAAGCCGAAGCCAGCGCACTTTCTTTACTGGCACCTTTGCCATTGGTAAAGCACATTTGCGAATCGGCATCACGAATATGCAACGACCACACATTCGGCACAATATTGCGCCAAGAACCGATCTCGATTTTCATGCCAAGGCCCGCCAGCAAGGAAGTCATTTGGGCAATGGTTTGCTCCAGCGGTTTGTCTTTGCCGGCAATAAAGGTTTGCTGCTGCGCATCGGGCGCACCCATCAACAAGGCTTGCGCGTCTTCATCTAGGTTATCGACCACTTCGATGACAAACTCAGGACCGGTTTGCACCACTTTTTTAACCGTGCAACGTTCGATTGAGCGCAAGATCCCTTGGCGGTCTTTATCGGAGATATCATCGGGCAGTTCGACCTGGATTTTAAAAATCTGGTTGTAGCGGTCTTCTGGGTCAACAATATTGTTTTGCGATAACCGAATATTTTCTGTGGGAATATCACGGGCAACGCAATACACCTTCACAAAATAAGCCGCGCACAAGGCTGACGATGCCAGGAAATAGTCAAACGGGCTGGGCGCCGTGCCGTCTCCCTTGTATCGAATCGGCTGGTCGGTGACGACGGTAAAGTCGTCAAACTTGGCTTCCAGTCGAAGATTGTCGAGAAAATTGACCTTGATTTGCATGCTAATACCCGGATTTGCAGAACACTTTGCTGACATCGCCAGCCCATTGGGGCGCTATTATCCAGTTTTTGCCGCGCGCGTCTCGGTTAGCGTCACACTCGCATATGACTTTGTAGTGAAGTGGATGATGGTATGAATAGTGGAGTGGGTGTGACAACGCCATTTGCTGCAAGCCAAAGCAGCCGACAATCGGTGCCTAAGGTGCTTTTGCCAAACGAAGCCTGCTCTGGTTAAGTCAATAGCTAGTCAGAGCAGACGACCTTACCGTGCATGCGTTAGCACATTCGTGAGCAAAGCTGGCCAGGCCGTGTGTGGCCTGACCCAGCTGTGTTGGCTTAGGCTAAAAAGCCCAGATTTTGCTCACTGAAGTTTTTCAAATTGGGCAGCGCCAACGCCAATTCACTGTCGTTCAAGCCAAACCAGCGCCCCAAGGTGGCGGCATATTGCTCAACCGCTACGGTGGGAATCAAGCGACCACCTCCACTATCTTGGTCATGGCCATACACTGGCGGCGGAAAGCTGCCGTATAAACGCTTGCCCTGCACCGCGCCGCCCATCACCAAATGATGGCCGCCCCAGCCATGATCGGTACCATCGCCGTTAATGGCCAAGGTGCGGCCAAAATCAGAGGCGGTAAAGGTGGTGACTTTGTCCGCCACACCCAGCTCGTTTAATGCATTATTAAAGGCCATCAGCGCCTGATCAATTTGACCTAACAAAGGCGGCAAATTATTGGCTTGGCGAGAGTGGGTATCAAAACCGCCCAAACCGACAAAAAACACCTGACGATTGACGCCCAGCTCAGAGCGCACGGCAATGGCGTCGGCAATGCCTTTGAGTTGACTGGCCAAAGGGCCTTTAGGAAATTCCGTTGCCAGAGGCGCTGCTTGCGCCCGTACCTGGTTGTAGCGTGCATTACTATCAAATGAGCCGGACAACTTGGCCGCCATGTCCTGCGCTAACAGCGAGTCACCGGCTTGCTGACCGCCGCGAAAGTGCTGCTGCAATAGGCCACCAAGGCCAGGGACTTCTTCGTCGGTATATTCCAGCATATGGATAGCAGAACCGCCGCCAGAGCTGATGCTAAATGGCTGGGTGGATAAGCCGGTCAAAAACACGCTATTCCCCGCCGTCGATAACGCTGTAAACACACCGTCTCGATTGGCATTGGCAGTAGCCATGATGTCACCGAACAAGCCGCCCCAGCCGGTAAACGCCCCCTCCGGTGAGTTGGCTTGCCATAAGTTTTGCTGGTCATTATGAGAAAACAACTTCGGCGGCAAACGCACCGACTGTTGCTCGTAGCTGGTACGCGTGGTCGGCTCAATCAACGGGCCAACATTGCCCACCAATGCCAAATTTCCCTGTTCAAACAGCGACTGCAAACCTGTCATCTCACTGGCCAGGGCAAATCGCTGATTGCCATAATCGCCATAATTATCTGCATTTAATGCCAGCAATGCCGACTGCGCCCGCCCGCCACCTTGCTGCTGAAATAACTCAGAGCGAATGGCCGCCAGCTTTGAATAACTGGCGTTGTCGTGGGGCAATACGAAATCGTGATTGTCCAACCCGCCGTACAAAAATACACACACCAACGCTTTATAGTCGCTGCTTTGCGCGGCACTGGCCGGTGTACTAAAGCTCATCACTGAGGCGCCCAAACTGCCCAATCCAAAAGCGGCAGAGGCCTGTAAAAACTGACGTCGATTGTAAGACATACTCATTCTCCGCTTATCGTTGAACCAGAAAATCGGCCGATGTGGTCACCAAAAATGCCGCCATGGCCACTCGCCATTCCGGGTCGTCCTGCGGCAATAATTGAACTATGGTGCGAATGCGCTCGCGGGTATCAAGGCTCAGCTCAGAAAACGTCAAACGCTCGGCCAGTTGATTAATGATGTCATCAACCGAAGCGGTAGAAATATCACTATAATTCGCCCGCGCCTTGGCAACGGCTTGATTGGCATCAAAAGGAAGACCGACGGAGCCAAAGGTTTCGAGAGACTCTTCAAACTCTTCTAAATGTTCGTTAAATACAAACCAGGCCATGGTATTGATATACCCAGGCGTGGAAGCCGAATTAACGATTTGCAATTCAGGCGCCATAAGCCCCTGAGCACCGGTGACGGTACCCGGCGCCACGTAGCCTGGACGAAAGAAATTAAACACCGACGGTGAGCGATAAGGGTGCTGGGATAAACTTTCGGCATCGGCCATGTGCCACAACACCGGCAAATACTCAGGCTCCATGGTATCTAGGCCAAAGGCACGCGCCCAAGCCGTAAACCTCAGCACTGGCTCACGCACTTTGCCAAAGCTTGCTTGCTGGCGAGCAGCCGGATCACGCGCTTCGCTATCAAATAAAATCGCCGCTGCCGTGGCTGCCAAATCACCACGTTGACCACTGCCCACCACACTGCCATCCGGTAGACGATAACTGCCTTGATCAAAAGTTTGTGCCACTCGCGCCACGTATTGCGGTGTGGGATTGCTGGTCACCAAGCGTTGAATCAACTGTCGACCAATAAAGGGCCCTAGATTAGGGTGAGAAAAAATACCATCTAACGCCTGGGATATACTTGCTTGGGCGTTGGTACCCACCGGAATCACGGTGGTTAAAAAACGTTTTTCCAGCTCCGAATGGTCTTCCGCAAAGACGCGCATAGGCTGACTCCACACGGCATTGATTTGCTCAAACGACGATTCTTCCAAATCCGCCTTGGTGTCGTCATCCCAGCCCATGTTCAGACCAGTGAACACGCGTGCCAAACCAGTGATGTCAGCGTTGGTGTAGGTTTCCAGTGGTTTGCCATCGGCGCCCAAGCGCACCGAGCCATCACTATTTAATTCGTACAAACCAATGGTAAATAGCTGCAATAATTCGCGCGCGTAGTTTTCGTCCGGCATTCGACCCGTGCCGGGGTCGCCTTTGCGGTTGCCCATATAAGTCAGGTAATAACCCATGGCCGGTGAATAGGTGACGTCTTCTAACAGCGCTCGGTAATTGCCCAGCGCATGTTTGTTCATTAAATCCTGGTAATAGGTCATGGAAGCCGGATGATCCGCCAGCTGCTCACCGCCAGCGTCCGACACCACCAATATTTGTGATAACGCAAACGCCATACGCTGGCGCAACTGATCCTGACCGCCCAGTGCGTGGCGCCAAAACGCCATGGTGGCGGTATTGCCGTACCAATCAAATAAGGTGTCTTCTACCTCTTCGTTGTCCTGATCTAAATTCAGCTGCCGTAACGCATCCACCCGATAGGCATTGGCGGACGACATCGGCAGTTGTAGCTGCTGACGAAACCAAGCCGATGGGCTACTGCCGGTGAGACTGTCTAATTGATTGGGCGTTGGCCCAAAGGTCGCCTGAGTCAAAAAGCGCGCAGTCGAAGCTCGATCGGCAAACGCCAGACTGGTATCGCTACCCGATGAACCGTCCGGTGCACTGTTATCCGGTGACGTGCTATCGGGCGAGCTGCTATCTGGTGAGCTGCTATCTGGTAAGTCAGTGCCTGCTGAGTCGCTGCCAGCACCGCAGCCGATGAGCATCAAAGCACATAAAAAAGTTGCCAGCAGCGGCGTGACAGATTGGAATTTCCATCGCATGGTCTTGGCCCTCGTGTTACTGCTGTGGAATACCTCCAGCGTAACAAGCGCAAGGGCGCTGCGGGTTTACAGTTGGCGCTGCGTCAGATTACAAATTTGTATAGTTCGGCACCGTCGCACGACATCAGGCTGGCTCATTACCTTCCTCAAGCAACGGCAGCTCGATACGGAATACCGCACCGGGTTTGCTGGCCGCCAAACTGGCGTGGCCATCGTGCAACTCAGCAATCGACTTCACCAACGCCAAACCTAGGCCATTACCGGCCGAGTGACGACTGTGATCCAGCCGATGAAAGCGCTCAAAAATGCGCTCACCTACGGATTCAGGAATACCAGGGCCATCATCGCCCACGTCCAAGCAAACACAACGCCCGGTAACTGCCAAGCGCAGAAAAACCTGCGCGCCGTCGCGGCTGTGCTCCAGCGCATTTTCCAGCAAGTTAATCAATAATTGAGTTAATAAATCGCCATCGCCGCGCACCTGCAGTTGCGCCGCAATATCGCATTGAAAATGTTTGTCCGCTTCTTCGAATAAAGGCGACATGCTATCGGCCAGATCCTCAGCCAACGCCGACATATCAACCGTTTGAAACGCGGCTCGGCGCCTGCCGGCTTCCACTTCTCCCAAACGCAGCAAAGCACTGAGGGTTTTTAATAAGGTATCGATATGATCGTGTGAGCGCTCAATGTGCTCTTGCAAAGCATCGACGTTGTGTATGTCCCGTTGCATCAATTGCAACCGCCCGGCCAGATTTGACACTGGGGTTTTTAAATCATGCGCCGCACCAACAGAAACACTTTCTAAATTGCGCGTTAGCAGTTGAATGCGTTGCAGCATGTCGTTAATCGCTTGTGCCGAGGCATCAAATTCATCGCCATGCCCATGAAGCTCAACACGTTGTTGCAGCTGTCCGTCACCCACTTGCGACACCGCCTGCGACAGAGCCTGTAAGCGCCTTAGCACCACGCGACTTGACCACCACGCAGCAATAGCAGCAAGGGGCAGCGCGAATATCGCTAGCAGCAGCGACAGCGCCTGTAACACATTCTGCCAAGCCATCAGCTCAGCGGGCAGTAACCGCGCACCGATAATGTTGATACCGGTGTCATCAATCGGCTCAGATAATAGCCTTAGCGGGTGTCCGTCCCAGCCGCCTTCCTGTTCCAACAGACCATCGTTCCAGCCGTCTTCTTCGGCATACAGCTCGGCATATCCTGCCAAGGTGCGGTCTTCTTCATCTACCACACGCACAATGACGTGCTCTTCTTCGATCGCCTCGCTCAACCATTGCGATCGCCACAATGCCTCGCCATCCCAGCGCAGATCATCGACCAATGCCTCAACACCCTCTTCCTGTACCAGGCTTTGCCATTCATCAACAGTATCTTGCAACGAGTGTTCGATGTCGGTTAATTGCTGCCAGCGATAAGCAAAAAACAATACCCATAACAGTAACAGCAGCAACCCCAGCTGAGTCAGGTTGGTTAACAGCGAGCGCCAAAATGTGGAAGAGCGCCACCACTTAATCGGGAGCGGAGATGACATAACCCGCCCCTCGCACGGTGTGAATTAAATCGCAAGCAAAGGGTTTGTCGACCTTATTCCGCAACCGGCTCATATGGGTTTGGACCAAGCTGGTTTTAGGGTCAAACTGAAACCCCCAGATGGTTTCCAGCAACATGGTACGGGTAACAATCTGACCTTCGTGGGCCATTAAATAATCCAGGATGCGGTATTCGCGCGGCAGCAATTCCAAGCGCCGTCCAGCTCGGGTGACCAATTGCGTGGTGCGCTCCAATACCAAGTCGGCAATTTGCCGCCGCTGGGTTTCTTCTAACAAAGGCTGGCGCCGAGCCAGAGCACGCAAACGAGCGTAGAGTTCGGCAAATGCAAAGGGTTTGACCAGATAATCATCGGCACCGGCTTCTAACCCTTTGACGCGATCGTCAATACCATCCAGCGCCGTTAGCAATAAAATGGGGGCGGTTACGCCGGATTGTCGCAAGACACGCACGGCATCTAAGCCGTCCATACCGGGCAGCAGCCGGTCAAAAACGATGACATCATAATTTTGCGCAGCAGCACTGATTAAACCAGCATTGGCGGTTGCCTCATGGGTCATCGAATGCCCCGCCTCCTGCAAGCCTCGTTCAATAAAGGCTGCGGTCTCGTCGTCGTCTTCCACCAGCAGTACGTGCACGGCTTACCCTCTGTGGCCAACATTTATGGTTGTTGTAAGCATTCAATACCCAGTGCAGCTTGTCAAAACTCAACCCTAGACAGTTTCATGGCATGCAGCAAAGTGACCATCTATGGCCACTCTGCTTAGACTTACAATCACGCTCTGAAGCGGCGACTTATTGAACTATTCCTGCACATGATCATCAGACCCAGACCGTCACTGCAGCGGGCCACCCGCAGCGCCAATCGGTAGGCGAAAAGCAGGTACACGAACTAATTTGGCAAGAGTTTTTCACCCAGGTTACGCCTGGGATAATGGCATTTGGCACGCCGTCAGGGAGTGATTGGTTTACGTGATGCGGCCACCATCGGTTACAGCTGCCCTTACTGGGCAGCTGTGATCAGATCAATACAACAGTGTCAGTTAGACGACCATGAGAAGTGCATAAACTGACTGCTTCCGTCGTCATTGTCAGCGGCCAAAATTCCTTTGAAATGGCCTTGCTGATAGTCTGTGATCACCACCGACTCCACTTTGCTGGCCAAAGGCTTTTGCTGATAAACCAAGTGATAGGAAAAATTCGATAAGTCCAATTGCGGAGCGTCACTCAACTGATTGGCAGGCAATGCCAACAGTAAACTACCGATGATGCCGCCGTCATCGTGTTTGTCTACCGACGCGGTAAAAAACACATGCTGACTGGCCGCATGATAGGTAGCCCCCGATAAGGTCGCTTCACGTTCAGCCAGCGCAGGCAAAGTAACGGTTTGCGCCGTCGCAGCTGGCAGTTCTGTCTGCTCTCCAGTCAAGTATTCCAGCCAATCACTTTCATGCAACGAGAACAGCACATTTGGCCCATGCGACCCGCGGCTAAGTAGATACACGCGCCCGTTGTAGTTCATTAATCCTTCGATATTAATAAACTGAGTATTGTCAAAACCCACTACCCGACGTAAATCGCGGTAAAACGGCCTTATGTTGACCCAACGTTGTTCGCCATTGTCCGGATAAAATAGCAACGCTCGCTCCCGCGTATCCGTCGCTGTGCCAGACCCGAGCATCACCAGCAAAGTCCTCCCCTCATGCTCAAACTGCTGGCAAGCCTCCAAATCAGCTTTAATGTCACCAGATACACGACCGTTGGGCTGTGCAGGATGTTCCGATAAAGCTAGCTGATGCTGGATAGATAAGTTTTTATTTAGCGCATAGATTGCTGGCGAATCATCGCCCACCGCATATAAGGTTGGAGCTAACCAGCATTGCGCGGATACCGACGGCAAATTGTCGAGCTGTGTGAAAGATTGAACAGCCAGCTGCTCTATACTGCCTGATGATTTGCCCTCGTCCGTACCCGGCTGATTGCCGGCAAACGCCACAGAGCTGACAGCAAGGCTAAGCAAACACCCAGCTGTCAGAGCACGCTGGGAGCACACCGAGAAGGCGCTGCTGTTATAACTTTTTAAAACTTTCAACATAGACATCCCCAAAAAAAGGGGCGTAGAATGCCCATTCTTCTGTCGTTGCGTCAATAGTTGGGTATTTCATTCGTGGCCGGGAGAATTCAGCAATAAAGCTGTATCCAATGCGCCGCAAGAAGGGTCTATCGTAGACCACCAGACACTGGCCCCATGCCCGCGCCTTAGCAACTCAGTTAGATCATTGTCGACATTCTGGCCTGGGTCGATATCAATGCCATATAGTTTTTAGAGAGCTGCGGATGCTGCCATTAAATGTTGATCGCCCACTATGATCACCCATAAATACAAAGCATTTTTGCGCCAAGGCTGATCGATTGAAGAACTGGCCGCCGGTTCTTCTCAGAGGCCAGTACGTGACATTAAAACATCCAAGTTCCAGGCTCGGGCACGGCTTGTTTATTGCTCAGATATTTCATGCCTTTAACGCAGCGAACAATTAACCAGATCAGCCAAGCAAAATAGAGTAAAACGCCAATCCCGACAAAGGTTAAAATACCGCCGACCACCATAAACAGCAGACCTATCCAAAACGTGCGGATCTGGAAGCGATAATGCGTTTGCTCCCACTCAGGTGCATCACCTTTATAGATATACGCCATCATCACCCCCACAATCCCTGTGATGCCAATCACCAGCCCCAGCAGGTATAAGATGTAAACGATTTGGATTTTATCCGAGTCCTTCGATGGCACATTGCCTGGCGGTTCAGGACTGTCGTGTTCTACTACTTCGTTCATTCTGCTTCTCCGTTCTCGCAGTGATACATTGCCGGCCTGGCTGGCAGCCATAGCCGCCAGCACCGACCTGACAGTCTGCAACAATCGTCGCTGCAATGCGAGATTCAGATGAGCTGTGAATGAGCGCGCTTCACGTACACACGCTTATGCCTGCAACCTAGCAACCTAGCCGTACGCCAGCTCTTGACAATTTATCACCATAACTGCGCCATGCTGGCTTGTTCAGACGTCGCCGACTGTGGCTATCTACTGCAAATCCAAACGATGCACATCAGACTCTGACATTGCACCCCCGCTTTCTGGTTTAATGTCAGTGTCAAGAACTGGGTGCGGACCAGAGTCACAGTTTTGACAGGCTGCTGAACCGCACCTCCATGCTTTAGTGCAAGGAACACTTATGTCTTTCACTGATTTTTCTAATGCGGGCGATTACAACGAAACCCGCTTCCATGAGCTGCGCAAACGTCGCCTGGTCATGGTTGATGGCAACCTGGTGTCTAACGACAGCACCCACAGCGTTGGCCATTCCGCACGTGTTTTCCAGCATGGCTATTGGGGCTTTGCTTCCTCAACGCAGCCCAGCGCTGCCAATGAACTGAGCAACCTGGCGTTGGCCAATGCCAAGGCCATGCAGCTGTTTGGTGGCAAAGAGCAGGTTTTGCCGTCAGCCGCTTATCAGGGTGAACACCGCTTTCAGGGCCAAGCCAGTTGGAGTAGCGAGCAAATCATCGAGTGGCAGCAAGCGGTAAACCAGCTGGTGCACCAGCGCTATGCCGATGTTGCCTCAGTGACCATTGCCTCAATGGACGAACGCCACGACAAGTACGTGCAAAACAGCCAAGGTGCGCGGGCTTACAACGAAATTGCCCGTGGCCAGTGTTACATCGGCCTGACCGTCAAAGACAAAGACGACAAGCCGGTCGAGTTGATGGACATATTCAGCTGCAAAGGCAGCTTTGGTGACATGAACTTGTCCATGGCCCATGTCGAAGCAAAGCTCGACGCTCTGTACCAACACCTGATGGCCAAGCGCGAAGCCGTGCATGCCCGTGGCGGCTTGCAAACGGTGGTATTGGCACCAGATTTAGCGGGCATTTTGGCCCACGAAGCCATGGGTCACCCGTGTGAAGCAGACCTAGTGCTGGGTGGTGCCGTCACCGGCGATTTACGCGGCCAACGCGTCGCCAGCGATCTGGTCACCATGATGGATTTCGCCCACAGCTACAACGGCCAGGAGCTGCTGGTGCCGGTATATGCTGACGACGAAGGCACCCCGGCCGAGGACGTGGCACTGATCAAAGACGGCATACTCACCGACTTTATGCACAACCGCGAAACCGCGGCACAGTTTGGCAATCGTGCGACCGGCAACGCTCGTGCCTACGCGCCAGACGACGAGCCGCTGATTCGTATGCGTAATACCGCCATTTTGCCGGGCAGCAGCAAGCTGGAAGAGATGCTGGCCGACGTTGAAGACGGTTACTACCTGCTGAAAACCGGCAACGGCCAGGCCGACACCACCACCGAGTTTATGTTCGGCGTGACGCTGGGCTATGAGATCAAAAACGGCAAATTGGGTCGCGCTATCAAAGACACCACCATGTCAGGTTCGGCGATCAAGATGCTGCAATCGGTGGATGCGGTATCCGACGATATGTATTGGGAATGCTCTGGTTACTGTGGCAAGAAACAACCCATGGTGGTCTCCATGGGTGGTCCAGCCATTCGTGCCAAAGCACAATTGGGAGGTGAATAATGCAAGCCTTGGCAAAAGACACTCTGGCGCAACTGCTGGCCGCCGGATTCGATGACGCCCGCGTCACCATCACCGAAAGTGATGCCCATGAGTTGAATATGGCACACAGCCACGTCAGCCTGATGCGCAGCACCAACAACCAAACCATGGCCTTGCTGGGCATTAAAGATCAGCGCAAGGTCACCGCCAGCGTGTCCAATCTGAGCGCTGACTCCATTGCGGACGTGATCGCCAGCATGGTGCGTGACGTGGCCACCGCGCCGCAGGACGAAGGCAATGCGGTATCGGCCAACCAGGCAGGCGAGTTCACTCGCGGCCCGCAGCAGGTTGATCGCGAGGCACTGGCCAAAGCAGCACAGCAGCTGCTGTCGGCCCGCAGTGAGCACTATCCGACCTTCCAAATCGAAGAAGCGGCGATCAAGCACTCACTCGACACCACCACCTTGGTGACCTCACAAAACACCGAACTGACATCGACCATCGGCAGCTACGACGTCTCGCTGATGGGCTCAAGCAAAGACGAGCATGGTACCAGCTCGTTCAATTACACCGGCGGCGCCATCGATGCCTTGCCAGACGAAGTGATTGAGCACTTTGAACTGGAAAACCTGATGGCCAACAGCGTGCAAGAAACGCAAAGTCGGCTATTGGGTGAAAAGTTTGTCGGTGACGTCATTTTGATGCCAATGGCGGTGATGGATTTGCTTGGCTGGTTGCTGGAGCAAGTCACCGACTATTCACTGATCAGCGGCACCTCAGTCTACCAGCACGCGGTGGGTGAGCAGATCGCTAGCTCCTTGCTGACGGTACGCCAACAGCTGCAAGGCGCAGGTGTGTCGCCGATCAATGCCGAAGGCTTTGTCGCCGAGCCACTGACGCTGGTGGACAAAGGCCGTCTCAACGCCCTGTTGCCGAGCTATTACGGCAGCCGCAAGTTGGACCTGCCACATACTCCGGTCAGCTCAGGCTGGGCCATCGAAGGTGGCGACAGCAGCCGCACAGAAATGGTCACCAGCGTCAGCAAAGGCGCACTGGTTAGCCGCTTGTCGATGGGCAGCCCGGCGGCCAATGGCGATTTTTCTGGCGTGATTAAAAACAGCTTCTTACTGGAAAATGGCGAGCGCACCACCGCGCTGTCGGAAACCATGATCACCGGCAACGTCGGCCAGATGCTGCAAGACATCGTCGCCATCAGCCGCGAGGTGACCGACTACGGTTCCCATCAGCTGCCTTGGCTAAAGGTGACAGGGCTGAAGTTCTCTTAAGCGCTTTGTTGCTTGCCCAACGGGCACAAAAAACCCGAGCTAAGCTCGGGTTTTTTTATTGCCTTCTTCAGGCACTGCGCTGGCAGCTGTACAACAGGGTTTCACATAAAAAAGGAAACTTGGACAGCGAGTGCTTTTTCATGCGACGGCCCCAACGCTCTTTCTTGCGGTCCAAAAACGTCGCCACGCGTTGATCTACCGTAAGACCATTGACGTTCAGCATGTACTCTAGTGTTCGCGGAGTAAAGGCCGTGGTGTGCTCAGGGTGGTTTGACTCGTAGCCGAACAACGAGTTTTTAAAGTTATTAATAAAGTAAGCGTTTGGTGTGGAAATAAACAAACGCGTATGCGGCTGCATAATACGTTTAATATTTTCAAACACCGAAGCGAAATTAACAAAGTGCTCGATCGCCTCCCCCAGAATAATAATGTCCGGCGTAAAATCCAGCTCGCCCATTTTATTCATGTCGAACAGACGAACATCGGTAATGCCCTGGGACGACAAATAATTAATCGACGCTTCATCAATGTCGATACCCAGCAAAGAGTCGGTGACCGATGCCAGCTTGGTGTGCAGCAGCAACCCTTCTTTTAGCTTGCGCTCGGTGTAAGGTGAGTCACAAGCGCCAATATGCAGTACGGATTTTCCCTTACATGCAGCCATTAAGTGCTGATCTCGCGACCATGCGAACGAAAAATCCAAGTTGTACTTCATATCCTGAAACCTATATCAATCCACAATTAAGCAAGGCGGTATGTCACACACGACTGACGAAGGAGGCACAACAGCCAGGGGCCTGATAAGCAGCAGAAGTTCTGAGGCATCGCACTGGCAATGTGAAGATCGTTGCAGCCAGTCGACGGAGCATCCGTGGGCATACGCACTAGGGGCGCAAAGTTAAACCAAAGCGTAGATGGGGTCAATCAACATGGTGGAGCCGTGTCGAGCGGGTTATCAACAATGCCAACCGTGCACCTCTGCGCCGCTCAACGGCCTTGACGAGCGAAAACGTCGGTGTTTAGTACAATGATCAAAAGCCAGGCACCAGCCGACACTGGCGCCTAGCCTGAACGACGTCAGCTGCCGATGATGCCGCCGTCTTTGCGGGTAATCACCACCGTGGTCGAACGCGGACGACTAAAGCCATCGTTAGCCGGGAAATGGCTGGTAAAGGCGCCAGGCTCTGAATCACCGCCTGGGTGCTGCAGGTTGACAAACATGGTACGCCGGTCGGGCGTCGTTACCACACCCGTGACTTCGCAATTGTTGGGGCCGGTCAGGAAGCGTTTAATCACACCGGTATCGGGTTCTGCGGCTAACATCTGGTTGTTACCAAAATCACCAGCGGCATTGCTGCCAGCCAGCATCGAGCCCGACATATCGGTTTGAATCCACATTAGGCCGCTGTCGTCAAACCACAACCCATCTGGGCAGGACAGCAGATTGCCGTCATCCAAAGCCGCCTCTTGCGCGGTATTGGGCAGTACTTTGCCGTCACCATTTTGCCCGCCAAGCAGGAAAATATCCCAACTGAAACTGCTGCCGCTGCCTTCCGACCAGCGAATAATATGGCCGGTACTGTTATTGGCGCGCGGGTTGGGTGCGTCGGTTTGCTCGTCTTCCCGGCGGGTATTGTTGGTCAAGGTGAAATACACCATGCCAGTGCGCGGGCACACAGCGCCCCATTCTGGTCGGTCCATGGGGGTCGCGCCGACGACATCGGCAGCGGTACGCGCATTGATCAGCACATCGCCCTGGTTAGAAAAACTGACGTTGGCGGCGCTGGCTTTGGTTTGAAAAGTCGCGTCGTTAATGTCTAACGCCAACCACTCTCCGCTGCCATCGTCGTTGAACTTTGCCACGTACAACGTGCCTTCGTTCATCACTTCATCGCCGCTGATGCCTTCACGGTACAGCGCTTTACTGACGAATTTATAAATGTATTCAAAACGCGCGTCATCGCCGGAATAAAACACCACCGGCTCGCCCACTTTTGGTTGGGCAAAGACAATGCCTTCATGAGCAAAGCGTCCCAGTGCCGTGCGCTTTTTCGGCATCGAATTAGGGTCGAACGGGTCGATTTCAACGATCCAACCAAAGTTGTTGCACTCGTTGCGGTAGTCGGCGTTAGCGCCGTCGCCACTCGGGCTGACATCAAAGCGCTCGCTCATGCCACGCGGTAAATGGCTGTCGATTTTGTCCCAGTTATACCAACTGCCGGCATCGCCAGCATCGGCAATGCCATAACGCGACTGTTCACGCGGTTGCGACTCAGCGCTTTGCGCAGTGTTGTGGAAATAGCCACGGAAGTTTTCTTCACAGGTCAAATACGTGCCCCAAGGCGTAAAACCATGGGAACAATTATTGATGGTGCCGCGTGTGCGCGTGCCGTCTGGGCTATAAACGGTTTTTAATTTATCGTGGCCGCGTGCCGGGCCAGTCATTTCCATTTCTGTCAGTGCCGTGACCCGGCGATTGTAGGCACCGCGCACCACTTCCCAGTGCGAACCACCCGCCGCGGCGCGTTGCACCTCGACCACCGACACACCATGGGACGCCATTTCTTTTAATACATGATCTTGCGGCAATGGCAGACTGGTGGCCGGGTTGGCGTGCAGCACCTGTTGGTCGATGTATTCGTGGTTGACCACCAACAGACCGTGCTCGGACGAATCGTTGAGTGGGAAATAATGCATGCCATCGTGATTAGAGCCAATTTGTTGCAGCGCTTCTTCGCCGCTGTTGGTGCCATCACTGCGGTAATCCGGATAGCTGCCAGTGATCGGCGTACCCCACGGAATCAGCGGCGCCCACTGGTACCCCTCAGGCAAGGTTACTGTGTCCGCACGCGAGGTCGGAATGGCATTAAAACCCGCTCGCGGGGCATCGGCGCTGCCGGTTGCTGCACCGTCGTTATTGTCGTCATCGCTGCCACAGCCCGCCAGGCCCACGCCCATAAAGTTTACCGCTGTGGCGCCCATCAAACTCTGCAGCACAGAGCGGCGTGACAAGCGCACCTCGATGACTTTTTCCATTGGGGTATTTCCAGAGCGGTTCATCTCTGGCTCGTAATTTGGACCTTCTGCGAGTCGCAACTCGCGCTCATTATCAGTCATGGATGTCCCCTCTCTGGTATCCACAGGTGGTAGTCATTCAGCCATTTATAATTGCTTTGCAGGCCTTGGCGCCGGGGCTGAAACGTCGAGGGAGCAGGCTAAACAGTGCGTATGTCACTCACGTGACGAACAAAACAGGAAGCGTACAGGCCGGTGAACTTGTGCGAGGAAACGCCAATTTATGTCAACCGGAGCGCTGAATTGGCCACGCTAACGCGATGTTGCGCCTGCCACTGCGTTAATCAATGCCGCACGCCAAGGTTTTCATCACCATCATTTCGCCATGCCCATCCATGAATTTGCGGCCAATGGGTTGGCCAGCTGGCTGCCGAGAGCCAATTGTGAGAGTCAGTAGTGAGAGTCAGTTGTGCAAACCACTCGACAAAACAGCCTCCGCCGCTGCCCGAGACAAGCCTGCATCTGTATGATCCGAAACACACAACCGCTCAGAATGGAGGCTTAGATGATTGTTCCCAAATACTGGTCAGAGGCTCAGCAAACGGCGCCCGTCGCCAATGGACAGCGAACGATCAAACGCTTCGGCTGGTCCGACAGCAGCCAACAGGCCGCCGAGCAGCATGCCCAACAACGACTGGCCGAAGCCCTCGAAACGCTGGCAGCCACCGGCAGCGTGCGCCGTATGGATCACAAGGTGGCGTACAACAGCACCGAAGGTTTGCCGATTCGAGAAGAAGTGATCGCTAACTATGATGACATCGTCATTTCGCGCAACGCTTACGGCGCACTGTGTCTGAACACACCATCGGTCCTGTTCGCCGACATCGACTTCGACCCACACCATGGCGGTTTGACCCTGCCCTGGTTGCTGCCGCTGGTCATCGGCCTGGGGCTAAGTTGGGTGTTCGCCCCCGACTCCACGGGTTGGCTACTGGGCCTCGGCATCACATTGGTGATCAGCCTAATTTCATGGCTGTTGGCCAAACGGAAAAAAGTCGAACAACGACGCGGTGAAGGTGAGCGGCAACTGGAGAATATTCGCGCATTCTCGCAGCGCTACCCAGAACTGCACCTACGCATCTATCGCACCCCTGCTGGCTATCGCGTTCTGTGTATGAATGAGCTGTTTGACCCGCGCAGCGACCGCGCTCAACAGCTGTTAAAAGAGCTGCACTGTGACCCTCTGTACAGTCAGCTGTGCTTTAACCAGCAGTGCTTTCGAGCGCGAGTAAGCCCTAAACCCTGGCGCATTGGGATGCAACGCATGCAACCAGCCAGCGGCGTCTGGCCAATCAAAGCAGAGCGTATGCCGCAACGCAGCGCCTGGGTGCAGCAGTATGAACAAACGGCATCGACGTACGCCGCTTGTCACTATGTGGAGCGCTTAGGGGCACAGCAAACGTTGCCTGAAACTGAACAAGTACAAAGGTTACACGACGATTATTGCCGCGCTCAGGCCACCGAGTTAGCGATGGGTTAAACCGCGCTGTGACGATCAGTGCCAAAACCGATCGTCTACCTGACGCGATTGTTGAGGAAACCAAGCGTTGTCGACGCCGATGTTGGTGCGCTGAGACACGTTCGCAGCCTCCAACGCATGTCGGACCAGAGGATGGTCATAAAAAAACCTTTGATAGCTACCGTCCTCGTGGCTATTAATAAATGCCTGAGAAATCAACTGTGCTAACTGCTGATTATCATGATGCACAAAAAAATACATCGCCGACGGGTAGCTCATCATCAGCTGCGGATGAACCATAAGATTGGTCAGCTCAGGGCGATCCTCCAGCTCACCGTACACTTCCAATATGCCGCGTGAAAAATAGCCCGGATGTCCTTGATCGATCACCGTAAAAATATCGTCGTACGAGCGTTCGTACACCAGCAGACCGTTATTGCGGAACATATCGACTTCCGTCCAGCCAAACCCTAATAACGCCGGGTGCAAAGCCAACTGTGCCACTTGGGTGATTTGATCGTAGGAGGCATGATGCTGCTGGTTAACTATCAGCAGACGATGGCCAATTAAACCGCGAGAGATCGGATAGCGCAGTGGCGTCAGCGTGGCTTCCAGCTCCGCCGAGGTGCCCGCATACATGATGTCTATTTCTTTGTTGAGCACCATCGCCACTTTACGTTTCTGCGTTGATACCGGATGGTCCGTTTGCACCAGACGAACGTCTTCGCCGGAGTACTCAAGCAGCCACCGCAAAGCATCCATATAAATATTACTTTCACGACTGTCACTCACCTTCACATCCAGCGCAGCGACCTGCCGCACAGGGAAGCTCGTGCAAACAACGAATATAAGCAGATAGAGAATCAGCATAGGCACTCTCCCGTTATCCATCCAGAATAGATAACTGGCGCAATGCCGACATCAGCACAGGCTGTCAGGTCTGACTGACGCAGTGAAACCGTGCAAGAAGCACACATCACTGGCTTTGTCGGAGCTACTTTACCTCAGCTGGCCATTTCTTCTTTGGCCTTATCGCTCACTAGGTCATCAATCACTTGAGTTAGCCGACTGTCATCGCTAACGGTTTGCGGAGCAACGATGATGTGCGCCACGTCGCCAGCAACAGCGAGGTAGTGCTTGCGCCAAATCTGCTCAGACGGTTTAGGAACAACGACGATATTCGAATTGAGATTGCGCCAGGCGGGTAATTTATGGTCATTCAATACTTGCACCGTTTTCTCAGCCAGCGCCAAACAGCGTTGAATGCGCTGTCTTTTCTCTTGCTCGGTGCTGCTGCGGATAAACTTCCATAAAAATAATGGTGTCAGACCATTGCGCGAACCGGTTAGCGTTTTATCCGCGGCGGCAATGTACTCGATGTTATGACTGACTCGATCAACGTGTTCTTTCAAGGCCAAAACGATGCCACACGGAATGGGCGAACCGAGCATCTTATGGCCAGAGACAGAAATAGAATCAATACCGTCGGCAAAGGAATATTGCGGAGGATTATCAACGTAAGGGATGATCAAACCATGAAACGCAGCATCAGCATGCAAGTAATACTCATCCCGCTCAAACCCGGCGTATTGCAAACGCTGCTGAATCTGCGCTAGATCATCTATCGCACCCAACATGGTGGTGCCAAGGTTAGCGAAAATAATGGGGGCCTTCGTCGGGTTAGCATTCAACGCTGCCTCTAGAGCATCGTAGTCCAACTCACCATTCGCTTGTGACGCGACTTCACAATATTCAATATTAAGGAAACGTACGATCTTCATCACTGAGTAGTGGGTGTCTTTCGAGAAGTACACCACGCCATCGGGAAAGCCTTCACGAGCCAGATAACAGCCGTACATATTACCTTCGGTACCACCATTGGTGACATAGCCCCATGAGCGATCTGTATCTGAGTGAAACAACTGGCAAAAGTACTCAATCACATCCCCTTCAAATGCAAAGCTGTTGAGCGGGTAGTTCGATACCTCGCCCCAATCACCGACATTATTAATGGCGAACTGCAAAAACGGCCATAACTCGTGATAGTCAAAATCCGACGATACCGGATAGCCCAACATCTGATGCTGATGATCACGACACACATCGTATAACTCTTTCAGTCGCTGAGAGTCGTCGTAAGACAGTGGCATATCAACCCCCTACATCCAAAACTATCACTGAGCACAATCACTACTAGAAATAAAGACAATACCGTTAGAGCTAACACCATATACAAACCAAAATTTGCTCAAGAGGCGGAATTAAAGCCAATATATATCCAGCTAACGGCACATCCAAAGTGAAGTTTTACCGGACTAACAGGACAATAACTCAGAAAACCTCGGCCATCCTTCTGTTCAAAAATTCTTGAGCTAACCAGACACCTCTAGAGAGCTTCACCCATAAAAATTAAAACAGAAGCGGAAAAAGTAAAGCCCGCCACCTCATAGGCCTTACAAGGAGGCGGAATAAATATCTCAGAAATACTAAAAAGCAGCCCACCTACTCCTCCGGAGCCGCTTCAGAAAATGCTGACAGTGTTAAGCAATGCTCGTAGACGGCGCGGATTTTTGGAAATGCTGCCATGGGAGCCTCAAAGCGATAGGCGTTATAGACTTGGGGGATCAGGCAAACATCGGCATAAGTCAGCTTATCCTCCATACAGTAAGGGCCATCGCCCAACTGCTTTTCTAGGGCCGAAAAGCCAACGCCAATCCAGTGATGATACCACTGAGTTTTTTTCTCCTCAGATAGCCCCAGGTCATTCACCAGATATTTCAACACCCTCAAATTATTTAAAGGATGAATATCTGCCGCTATCTGATTCATCAGGCTTCGAGTTCTGGCGCGCATGGTCGCATCTTTTGGCAACAAGGCCGGGTCAGGATGCTCCTCCTCCAACCACTCCAGAATCGCAAGGGACTGAGTCAAACACTCATCGTCACTAATTTGCAATGCAGGAACCAGCCCTTGAGGTTGGCGACTGAGGTGAGCTTGTTTTCCTTGCTCACCTAATCGCAGATCCACCGGCACCCTTTCGTAAGCAATGCCTTTTAAATTGAGCGCTATCCGCACCCGATAGGCTGCAGATGAGCGCCAGTAGTCATACAGCGTCATCATGACTGATGGCCTTTGTACTCAACGACCGTCTGATCAATGGCACCAAAAATGGACTGGCCATCGCTGTCCAGCATTTCAATATGCACCTGATCGCCAAAGTGCATAAAGCTGGTTTTTGCAGCACCGGTATTGATGGTTTCTATCATTCGCACTTCGGCGATACAGGAGTAGCCTACGCCGCCATCACTAATGGCCGATCCATGTTCCGTATTTTGCTTATTGGAGACGGTTCCTGAGCCAATAATGGTGCCGGCAGATAACGGACGCGTGTGCGCCGCATGAGATACCAGACGAGCAAAGTTGAAAGTCATATCTTGACCGGCATTGGCGCGACCAAAAGGTTGACGGTTATAGTCAACATTGAGCGGCAAGTGCACTTTGCTGTTTTCCCAAGCAGGGCCTAATTCGTCGGGCGTAACGGCAACCGGAGAAAAACTGCTCGACGGTTTTGACTGAAAGAAGCCAAAGCCTTTAGCCAATTCCGCAGGAATCAGGCCTCGCAGAGAAACATCATTCACCAGCATCAATAATTGAATATGCTTTGCTGCTTGATCTTCAGGCACGCCCATCGGCACATCATCGGTAACAACGGCGATTTCTGCCTCGAAATCGATGCCCCACTCTTCGGAGCCCAGGGCAATGTCATCACAAGGGCCAATAAAGCTGTCTGATCCACCTTGATACATCAGCGGGTCAGTCCAGAAACTATCAGGCACCTCACTGTTGCGAGCCTTGCGCACCAGCTCTACGTGATTGACGTATGCACTGCCATCGGCCCATTGATAGGCGCGCGGCAGCGGCGAGGCGCAGTCCTGCGGGCGAAATTCAAATACACCCGCTAAGTCAGAAGATTGTTGGTTCAGCTGTTGATAGACATCTTGCAGCTTGGGCTCCGTTTCTGCCCACAGGTCCAATGCTTGCTGCAAAGTGCCAGCAATATGTGGCACTTCAACCGCCGATTTAAGATCACGGGACACAACGATCAATCGACCGTCGCGCCCTTGTTTAAGACTGGCAAGTTTCATTGCAGCCTCCTCAAATAACACCGCGGGCTTGCTGATCCCGCTCAATGGATTCAAACAATGCCTGGAAGTTGCCTTCGCCAAAGCCGTGATGCTCTTTGCGCTGAATCAACTCGATAAAGATCGGGCCAAACAGGTTTTTGGTGAAAATCTGCAGCAGATAGCCTTTTTCATCACCATCCACCAACACCTGATGTTTCTGGATGCGCGCTGGGTCTTCAGTCACATTCGGCACACGGTCGAACACTTGGTCGTAATAATCGTCATTGATATCCAGCGTCTGGATACTGGTTCCTTCCATGGCATCCAAAGATGACAGCAAGTCTCTAGAGGCAAATGCCAGATGCTGAACGCCAGGGCCATGGTATTCATCCAGGTATTCATCGATCTGGTTGTTTTTGTCGTCCTTGCCTTCGTTAATCGGAATGCAGAAACTGCCATCCGGCGATTTCAGTGCATTGGAAATCAATGCGGTTTTTTTGCCGCGAATATCAAAGTAGCGAACATCAGTAAAACCAAAGATATCTTTGTAGAAGTTAGCCCAGGTTTCCATGGTTCCTTTATAAACGTTGTTGGTCAGATGATCGACATTCATAAAGCCTTTTTCAGGCACCCGAACCGGCTGCTCTAGGTCGTCAAAATCAGCATCATAAATGGAGCCTTTGTCACCAAACAGGTCGATAAAATAGATAAGGCTATCGCCAATACCGTAAATGGCAGGGTAAGGCAGATCTTTATCGACATCACTGGCAGGCTTTGCACCACGCTTGACTGCCTGTTCATAGGCATACTGGGCATCATCAACGCGCCAGCCCATCGAGCAGATGGCCGGACCATGACGCTCAGCAAAGCTCTTAGAAAAGCCCTTGCGCTCGTTATTCATCAAAAAGTGAATATCGTTTTGGTTGAAGTACAGGATATCCTTACCTTTGAAGGATTTAAGCTTGGAAAAACCGAAATCCAAAAACACTTTTTCCATAAAATCACTGTCTGGCGTGGCGAATTCGGTGAATTCAATGCCACGCAGGCCCAGCGGGTTGCTCTGCGTATCGTCTGCTTGATGCTCTGGTGTGAACTGAGTATTCATGGTGCTACCTCGCTTGCTATCTTTGTTATTTTTTAGCTTCAGTTTTTATTCAGATTCGAGCCATGACTGGTGATAGTCACTCGCCATGGTGTTTTTAACGTGTTCAGTCAGTTGCAATGGCGCAAAGGTATCCACCATTACGGCATATTCTTGCGTTTCCTTGGCACCGATAGATGCTTCTGTCTTACCCGGCTGTGGCCCGTGCGGTACGCCACCCTGGTGCAAGGTGACATACCCGGCATCAATACCTGTGCGACTCATAAAGTCGCCATCGACGTAATACAGCACCTCGTCGCTATCAATATTCGAGTGATAATACGGTGCCGGTATGGCCTCTGGATGGAAGTCGTACAGACGAGGCACAAAGTTACAGAGCACAAAACCTTGGCCACCAAAGACTTGGTGAATACTCGGCGGCAAGTGGATTTTGCCGACGATGGGTTGAAAATCCTTGATATTAAATGCCCAAGGGTAGAGATAGCCGTCCCAACCGACCAAATCGAATGGGTGCCATTGCAGCTGATGCGCCTGGTATTGATCGCGATATTTACTAATGACCTGGAAGTTGCCCTGCTCCACAATTGGGTCCATCAACCGCGGTGCTCGAATATCCCGCTCACAGTAAGGAGCGGTTTCTAGCAGCTGACCGTATTCATTGCGATAGTGCTTGGGAATCTCCACCATGGAGTTCGCCTCGACAATAAACAGGCGAACCTTGTCGTAATCATTAAAGTGAAGCTGATAAATGGTGCCTCGTGGAATCACCAGATAGTCCCACTGCCGCACTTCTAGGCGTCCGTATTCCGACAGCAGCTCACCCTCACCTTCATGGACAAAAATAATCTCATCGGCGTAAGCGTTGCGATAAAACTGATCGGTGGGTTCTGTTACCCGCGCCGTGTGAATCGACAGATCCTGATTGAAGAACAGACGATTGCGAGCGTTATAAAAATTGCCCTGGCGATCCGCTTTGCGACTATCGAGTTTATAGTTTTGTACCAAACTGTCTTGCCACAGGGCACCGTGCTCAATGTGCAGTCGCTCAACGGCCGGGCTTTTGGTCGGCATATTGTGATGGTATTTGGTGCTGTACAGGCTGGAAAAGCCATGGGTCGACACCAGCTCCTCCCGGTACAACTCCTCTTCCTGCCCGGCCTGAACACCCGGATGCTGAGCATCTTTGTAAAAAGTCACATGATGCTTGGCGGGCAACTCACCTTGTTTGACATAAAACGGCATGCGTACAGCCTCGTCCGAAATCTGATCGATGACTCCATTGTGTGTCGTTCAACCACTAAAAAAAGAATAATATTTGCATCATCTCCATCTATTAGTTAGATATAGATATACACCAATGGAGAGTGACGGGTACGCCGATGAAAGTGGATATGGAAGCCCTCAGGGTTTTGGACACCATCATGCAGGAGGGCAGTTTCGCCAAAGCCGCCGCTAAGCTGCACAAAGCCCAATCTGCCGTGAGCTACCAGATCCGCAAGCTGGAGCAACAACTGAACATCGACATTTTTGACCGCAGCCAATACCGCGCCACCCTCACCCCCAGGGGCCAAGCGCTGTGGGCCGAGGCCCAACGCATGCTGCAGTTGGCCAAGCGCATTGAAAGCCTGGCTGAGCGCTACACCGAAGGCTGGGAGCCGCGGCTGGAGCTGGTTATTGACGGCGCGTTGCCCATGGTGCCCATCATGGGGGCGCTCAAGTCCCTGGCTGATCGGGACATTCCGACGCGCATCCAGGTCAAGGTAGAAGCGTTGGGTGGCGTGCAGATGCGCTTTGAAAAGGACAACGCGGACATCATGCTGGCCAAGGACTATGTGCCACACCCCTCCCTCACGGCGGTGCCACTGACGCCTGTTAGCCTCGTACTGGTGGCGGCCAGCCATCACCCCCTAGCCGGAGAAAACAACATCGAGCTGGATCAGCTGCACGACCATGTCGAGTTGACCATCAACGATACCAGTGAGCATGCGTCTTCTCGCTCGGATTCCATGCAGTTCGGCGGCGATCGTGTATTTTATATGCACAGTTTCTCGGCCAAAAAAACTGCAATTGAGATGGGCCTTGGGTTTGGCTGGATGCCGGTGTTCCAGGTCAGAAAAGAGCTGGCCGAAGGCAGCCTGATCGAGTTGGATTATCGCGCCGGTTCGCGGGTGTCGTTTACTCCCATGCTGGTCTATCGCAATGAGCCACCACTGGGAAAAGCCGGAGGCATTATCGCCGAACTGGTCGGGAAAGCGTTTCAGCAATTTGAAGGTTGATGCGTGTTTTCATGAGCGATCGAGCTAAACACGACCTTTGAAAAACGGCCAGAAAAAGGTTCGACAGTTTAAGTAGCAAGCCGGCTATACAGCTCTGATAAACCCAGAGGCTGCGTTCATTTTTATCAAAACAACAGCTCTTGCGGCGATGGACATTTCCAAACAAATTACTTCATAGTAAAAAGCAGCATTAGCACTATCTCTGGGCGTCAAGGTCGCTCGTCGACGATGTCAAACATTAACAACAGGAGAATTTAAATGGCAAATCTTACCGAGATTCCTGCAGCGCTGGCAGCCAGCGGCTGGCAGTTGTCCACAGATAAACAGTCCATTCACAAAGTGTTTAAATTTGCCGATTTTCGCGATGCCATGAGCTTTATGGTGCGTGTATCGTATGAGGCAGAAGCCGCCGACCATCACCCAGAATGGCTGAATGTGTACAACCGAGTGGAAACCACCTTAACAACCCACGATACCGGCGGCCTCACCCAAAAGGATATCGATCTGGCTGAAGCCATGGATAAGATTTCCGAGCGGTAGGAAACCTGTGAATCAAGCGCAGAGATGCGCGGCACACCCAGCACTAACAGGACCGGGACCGAAACTTATCCCAGAACCTTGCATGAGCCATCCACCGTCTGGCGCAGGCGGATCTAACCAGCTTGCGCAGACTTTGGAGGAAACAGCGGCTCAAACATGCCCAGCTGCTCGGCTTTTCTCATTTCAGAGAATAGGTCCATGTGTGCAATTTCAAATAGGTCGTCGATGCTGTCCAGCACATAATAAATGGGCTGCATAATATCGATACGATAAGGCGTTCTTAACACATCCAACACATTGAATGGACGCAGATCCGGTGTAGTACTGCAGGCGTACTGAGTTTCGCCAATGGATGACAAAATGCCTCCGCCATAAACGCGAGTGCCTACAGAGGTTTTTAACAGCCCAAACTCCACCGTAAACCAGTACAGCCGCTCCAAGAACCGTCTTTGCGCGTCATTGGCTTCCAGCCCAAGCTTACCGTAGGCTTCGGTAAACGCCGCGAAGCTGGGGTTGGTGAGCATCGCACAATGGCCAAACACCTCATGAAAAATATCTGGCTCTTCTAGGTAGTTCAGCTCTTCACGAGCACGGATAAAGGTAGCGCAGGGAAAGCGCTTATTGGCGAGCAGCTGGCAGAAGGTAATAAAAGGGATCAGCGCGGGGACCGCCGCGGCACTCCAGTCCGTGGCATGCCCAAGAGGCTCGGATACCTCGGCCAGCTGAGGAATACGCTCTTGCGGTAACCCAAGAAGCTCCATGCCATGGACAAACTCCTCACAGGCAACGCCCTGAATGGCAATTTGCTGGCGTTCAATCAGGTCTTTCCAGACCAAGTTCTCTTCAGCCGTATAGTGAATCAGGCCGTTGGCATCCGGCGTTTTAGCCGTGTATTTGGAACCGGGGACGGCTTCGATAACGATATTGTGTGCATTGCTGCCCATAGTTGACACCCTCAACGCTCAGGATGGGTAAACCCTATGCGTCCATGACTATATTATGTGCCTGTCACTGACCGATCAGCGGCCGGAGCTACAGGCATTTCTTGTAAAGTCGGTGACGTTCGCTTGTGGCGATCATCGACAGTTATGAGGTCGGAAGGTTATTTCCGGCCGGGCCATATTTGTGTGAAAACGTACATCACATGGTAATGATTTAAACGCTTACCGTGGGTATTGTCTACCTTACGGCACTTTTAGACTTACTCAGTCTCCTGTCGGAAATAAGGAGGAGAAATGATGGCAGACTGGTCAGTTAAGGCAGGTTTTCCGTCACAAGTTATTGTAATACCCACTGAGACAATCCATCACGATAAAAGTAGCCTTTCGGCTATTGATGACTACTTTTCAACACTGGCTATTTTATCGATGATGTTTACTCTACTGTTCTAGCTAGCCCCATCAAAGCCACATGCGAAAGAGGCATATGCGAAAAGGGCATATGACACGCAGATAAAACCCCCAAAAAAGAAGCTCTATTTTATATTTTCTTTGTGTAATAGAATTAGGAAAATCAACGGCATGTCAAAAATTAGACATCCTGCCAAAAAATCTCTAGTGCAAAATCATCTCCAACCAGCCCCTATCTACCTAGGTAAAACATCAGAAAGTAAAAGTCATGCATAAAACCTAAAAAGGTGGCCAATTATATCTGGCCACCCATATCTGATCACCCATATCTGACCACCCAAGGTTCATTCAACCTAGGGATGAATAGCCTTCTCTAGCCGTATTGTGCCAAAGTAATTTCTATCCACATCTGGGTCCGGATTTAGATAGTCTTCAGAAGCAATATCTCCCCAGCAAATAACATCGCCATCAAATGCCTCATCACCGATGGCACAATTGAAGTATTCCGAAGATGCCAATGCGACTGCTTTTCCGGGCAATGGTATCGTAACAGCCTCATTCACCCAACCTGACGATGAACGCTGACGCAGTAATTGGCCGGTTTCATTGCCACCAAAGCATTTTACCTGGCCACTCGATGTCAACGCGCAGCCACCGTTGTACCCGGCGGTCAATGACTCAACGTTGTCGATAGCATCCACTTTTTTGGGCGCCTTGATAAGCTCAACGTTGTTATCGCTGGATTCACCATAATAGCCCCAGCAATAGACCTCTTTATCTTGGCTCACACCACAAAAATAACCAAAGCCTGCGACAACTTCTGAGAATTGAATATTGTCTGGCATCACTACAGGTTCAGGTGTAACGATATGATCGTTCTCACTGCCTGTTCCTAAACCAGCATTATGGTTGTACCCAAAACAGTATGGGATTCCGCTTTCCGGCAGCAAACAGGTACTTCCCGACGCCATGGCCACCGAGCTGCTTTTGTCTAAATCGCCCCATGTAAACTCGCTTGGGAATACAACATAAGTAGAGTCACTGGCGACATTAAGGTTATTGTCGGCGTTATTACCCCAACAATACATGCTTGCACCCAGTTGTTGTGCACATACGGCATCTTGGCTCATCGCCAGCCTGTCGATTTGTGCCAGTTCGAACATTTGATAAGGCTGCATTGGGATATCGCGCTCACTGGCGTCGTCACCCCAACCATTTCGCCCAATTCCCAAACACCAAACCAAGTTCGCCTCGTCAACCGCGCAGGTGCGTCCGAAATCCGCAACGACTTGCTTGAGCGGTGGCAAATCAGCAACCTTAGTGGGACGGAGTGAACGCTTTTCTACGTTTTGTGCAATGCCTGTTTCGCCGACGGCATCCTCACCCCAACAATACAGAGCATCGTCTGGTGTTATGCCGCACATATGGACGCCGCCACCTACTAACTCTCTAAAAATGGAGCTATTCGTTGTTGGGGTATTGTCAATGGGTGGAGTAGGCTCAGGTTCGACAGTCACGGGATCGGGATCAACAGTCACCGGATCAGATGACGAGCCAGAGCCTGACCCACCACAACCCGATATGATGGAGGCAGCAACTGAAAGTGCTAACAGCGTAAATCTCATTTGGCAGGTTCCTTATTCATATTTATAAAAATAACTCCATTTCCGCCGAGATTTTACACTAAAGCACCCACTGGTGTTACTAGCCTTATAGAACCCTTTGTTCAGCTACCAATATGTACGATATTTTGCACAGCACTGCCCATAGTCAACACCCTCAATGCTCAGAATGGGTAAACCCTATGCGTCCTTGACAATATTATCCACCTATCACCCGACCAATCAACCGATCAGAGCTACAGGAATTTCTTGTAAAGTCGGTGACGTTCGCTTGTGGCGATCATCGACAGTTATGAGACAGGCAGGTTACTTCCGGCCGGGCCATATGTTTGTGAAAACGTACATCACATGCTTATGAGTTAAACGCTTATGGAGGGGAATTTCTAGCTTTCGGCACCTTTGGACTTATTAAGCTCCCTGTAGGAAATAAGAAGGAGAAATGATAGCAGCCTGGTCAGTTAGACAGGCCTTCCTTTACGAGATACTGTAGTACCAGCTAAGACACCACTTACGCTGAATATAAGAATAATGAAAATCTAACATTTACCGACCACATGTATAGCCAAGCCAATTGAAACCAATCTAGCTTAAGCAATGCCATCTAAAAAACGTTCAGTCAAAACATAACAAAACACCGTCATACAGGTGACTCACAACTCGGACATTTGATGTTAATTGATGACATTGGCATCAAAGAAAGGTAGGTCCAATAGTAACCATTCTTGATTAATCGTGTATTACATTCACCACAGTGATTATACACAGTAAATTGATCGCACTCATAACACTGATACCACCGCTTTTTTGAATTATATCTACCCGAATTTGTTACATCAACTACCTTTTCGGATCCGCAAGAAATACAGAAATTCACAGCCTCCGTATCATCAGACCTCCGATTAGAAGACTGATTATTCTCAATACCATACTGCAAAAACATCCCTAAAATACGCTGAATTTCATCCAGATAGCGTTGCGATTTGATTGGGTTAGCACATACCGCACCATAACTTGTAGTTTTGCGTTCATGGCATGCAGGCTCCCAGTCAAACATGGATAGTTCACCTAAATAACTGTCTTTCGCCCACTCCTGAGGGGAGACAACCTCCTTAACTGCACCTAACACAGGGTGGAACACAAAAACGCTATTGTTCTGCCCTTCACTATAATCTTTGCTGCTGTATAGTTCATGAATAACGCCTTTGATTCCACCTCTATACTTGAGATAGGCTGCTGAATAGTACTTCGCATCAATCACTAGTCGCTTTGAAATCTGGTAACCACTTTTGGTAGTCGCTTCCACATCCAAAACAAAATCAGGACGTTTGCCATTGGCTAGGAATGGTTCGTATTGTAAGGTGACTTTTCTTGAAACAGCAGGGTTGAAAAACTGAATTCTGATTTGTTTTTCATTGCCTTGAATATTCGCTAGCAGCTTACGCTTCCAGTACTCTTCCGGCTGGTATCGGAATACCTGAATCAGCACTTTAATGATTTGGAGAAAACACCACCTCTCATAAAGCAATGGCATATTGACTAGCCCAATCGCCTCAATCTTCTCCAGCGAAAGCAAAATGTCCTCATCGGCCAAACCAACCTGCTCTTTTAACTTCTTAAAACCTGAATGGACCGCTTGGTACGCAGGATTCTGAACAAATGCCATCGAGTTTGGAAAAGTGCTTTTACTTCTAACTTTGCATTGACGAAATTCCTTCTCAACCTGTTGGAAAGGCTTTACTTTAGGCGCCAGAACCTGATGCACTATTCCTACTTTTTCACGTTCAGCATCAAAGTAGCTACGGCGCCTTTCAATAGTAGCTCGCTCTCTCTCCTGCTCTTCGAGCTCTTCTTTTGTCAGCTCTTCTCTCCAGTTGTTTTTTCTTAGATTGACGCCTTTTTTTTCTAATTTCTCAAGACTATTCCTCGCCTTTTGAATAGCATCAGAACCTTTACCAACCCTCATTTTGGCCATATAATTTATCGTTAATATCACTGAACGCCCAGAGGTACTGGAATGCGAATAAATATTTGCTCTAACCTTGTAATCCAAACCCTTTTTAAACAAACAAAAATATGGCGGCAACGGCTTTAAAATGGTTTTCTTGCCATCCTCGCATGACCGCCAAGCCTCACCGGGGGAGTATTTAAACTCAACAAACCAACCGTCTATTTCCTTTGCCGCACCCTTTACTCTAATATATATGTCAATCACTTGTAGACTTGAGAATTCATTTTCCGCATTAACAAAAGCCAGTTCCTTATTCAACCCGTCACTAATGAAATCAACATCACAAATCCGCTTTAATCTTTCAAAGTCTTTAACAAGCAAATCCCGGTTTACTTTTTTGTAACCTTTAAGCTCTGATAAACGATCATTGAGCTTTTCAAAAGCCCCAGAGAAGCGATTTTTTTTACTCTCCGCCACCCTAACCAATTGTTTCACAATGCTCAGCGTGCTCGAAACCACATACAGCACATATTGATTCTCTGGTACGTTATAGTTTGGCTCAGATGCGCGGCTTGTTAAATTCTTACGCGAGCCTTTAGTACAAATCTCCATAAAGGTGCGCGGAACGGGGCGCACTTCTTTGACAGGCTTTAATGCTTGTACTTCTTTCAGCTCTACCTTAGGCTTTTTGAGGATGGCTTGCGCATTAGTCAGAATAGATGAAACCAGAGACAGAGCTTCTTGGTCGACGGCTGCAACCTGAGAATTTTTAGCTTCGCCCGTGATATGGCTGTTCTCATCGAGAATCAACTCCCACAAATCCGCTTTAAAGTCTGACAGGTAGCGGGAAAGATCCGATGTGGTCTGTTCGGAGATATCAATATCAAGCTTTAGTATTGAGGTACCAATGACAAACGTGATTTGGCCAGCGGTCCTTCGCGCTTCACTGCGCCAAACCCGCTGTTTTGCATCCCAATGGGCAGGCTCAACCCACCACACCTCATTAGAAGCGGGATCGGTAATCGACTCTAACTGCCTTCTCTCACCATTGGGCATGGCAATGTAGGGCGGTGACTGATCACCATTCTTAGTTTTTATCGCAAGTTGAGCAAAACGTAGCTTATCGACCTTAGGGTAGATGGTGGTGTGTGCGGAAAAGGCGTTGTTTCCAACCTGCTCAAGCTTTAGCGAGTACTCCGACTCACTAACACTGACTAAGGTTTGCTTATCGTGCCATTTGGTCTCGATAAACTTGATAATGAATGGAGCTTCCATGATTACGCCCAGTAGTTCACAACGCCATCATTCGATTCAGCTGTTTTAACCAAACGCTCTACCGACTTGGTGCATGAAAACTCCGCCGCTATCTCTGCTTGGTTATCCAACAGCGATTCAAGGCGAGGTAAGAATACTCGGCTAACAAGCTCAGCTTTACTGTAATCACCCACTTGCTTATCGCCATCAAATGTGAATTTTGGCAGTACCTTATGAAGGATAAAGTTGTTGATGGCCAGAGACTTATTGTCGTTTACATCGCTAAACAGGTTTACATAGTTAAGCCCTTGTCGAATGGTACGCATACCAAACTCCACGCCAAGCAGGTCGAACACTTCTCGATTTAAGGTGGTGAAGAACTCGCAGAAGTCATTTGAGCGTTCAAATTTTGGGTAAGGGGCACGCTCGCCAAGCTCCGCAATATCAAACACTAGCGGTAAAGTAACATCGTCGAGTCCGTACGAGTCAATCTCATCAAAAATGGCATCCCAGTCGGTCAACAAAGGACTCCTAAACTTCATTACATGCGCACGATCGAGAATTTTTGGTGATAAATAATGGGTCGTTTCGTCGATGTTGATAGCACCGATAATTCTTACGTTCGCGGGAATTGTGATCGACGAGGGCGTGCCGAGAACACCAGCCAACATGCGTCTGATATCACCGTGGTATTTGATCAGTGAATCTTTATCGCTAAAGCCAAATGCGCGTTTAATTTCAGCGTTAATCTCTTCATCTTGCATAAGCGCAACGAAGTCCACGATGCCATTTTTGCTGAATTTTTCTTGCGCGTTGGAAATGATCGAAACAACCCCTTTTAGCTCGGCAAGAACATGTGCGGCTTCATCATCCGAGTAAAGTTGAATCGTCGGTTGCTCGTTACGTTCCTCTAGCTTAGAGAGAAAATCGGCAAAGTAATATTCCACTCGGGCAAGGTTCATTTCGTCTAAGCAGATGAAATATGGGATATTTGGGTTTTGCTTAGCCTCGTTCAGTGCCTCAAGGAATGGCGTCGCCAAGTATTTCTTCTCTAGCGGGTTGTAATAGCCCAGCAAGTCTTCTGAACTGGTCCAGTTAGGCTTAACCGGAATGATTTTCGATACCCCACCAATTGCCTTTGCAAACGACTGAACCAAGTTTGTTTTGCCAGAGCCAGAGTCACCCGCCAGAATGATGAGGTCATTAGTGCGAATAAGCGTCAGGTAGTTCTCAATAATGTACCGCGGGTAGAGAACATCTCTTTCTTTAAGGTGCGTTTGAATGTATGAAACTGCATCAGCATAGCTCGAATCAAGAGCTTGTGAAAAAGATATAATCTCTCCTTTCCGCTCCGAGCCTGAACAACTACCAACAAAAGAGTCAAAATATTCATCATCCAAAAACTCAAAGCTTTTTAGAAATCTAGCCTTACTTTCCACATAAGCTTGTAAGCGTTCAATTTTTTTAGACATCGCTTCTTCCATCTTTTTTTGCAGTGCAATTTTTTGTTGCCACTCAGAGTGCTCACCTTCAAGCTTGTAGAATTTCTCAATCGTTTCAGATAGAACGTTATTCTTTTGGCTTAGTTCATCTTGGGTTTGCTTAAGCTGATTTTGATGTAGTGATATCTGCCCATTCAATGACGATACTTCGCGCTCGAGCCTCTCTCTCAGCGCACTTTCTTCACTGTCAATTTTTGATCGAACGTTCTGATAGTGCAGATCATAGACAGCATTATCAAGAAAAATATTTTCATCACCTATGATGATGTCATTCGCTGTATATTTAGGGAGTTTTACAAGCCGACGGACTGAACTTACTTTTACATTGCACTCGAATGGATTTTCATGTTTTTCGCGTTCTTCTCGAGGCGCCAAAGTCAGTTCGCATGAGACAAAACTTCCATCTTCTATATCAAACAACTCTTCAACACTTTTAAAGGACACAAAAATGCCTTTGCTCATCGGGAAACGAGCATTAATAGGGTATTCAGCCTCCAATCCAGTCTGGAGGGATTTAATCTCAAAAAGGCGAGTCGGGTTCTTTCTGTCAACGAAATCCCGACCATTTTGGATCTTACCCCATACTTCCAGTTTTCCATTCGAAACCCACCAGCTCTCGTAGAGTCGTTGATACAACTCTTCATCAGAGAGCCCTTCAACCTCATCAAGGTCATAGGTAACTTGCTCTAAAGACATAATCTCTATTTCAAACTATCAAGAAAAAATGGTAACACCAGAGCCATTCTTGGTGCGCTCAAGTTAAAAAGGTGTGTGAATCGAAACATTTACAGCTCAGAAAAACAGGTTTGGCTTTGCTGTACACCAATACCTATGCATGACACAATAGCCAAAAGCATTTCAATATACTCAGCGACTACTCAATGCTAGCCCCTACATCGCAGATATAGCAACACCTATTATCGCATTACACACCTTGACAGCAGCACTCTTATTGACCTCACTTCTGCTCAGTCATTCGCATTTTATTCACAGAGCCATCCTATCCAGCATGGTTTAGACAAGCAGCTTCTACAGTTGTACGCTCTGCTTCGACATCCGCCCTGAAGGTTTGGCTAATACTGCTTTGTTGATTGCTATGCTTTTAGTAAGAACTTCCTCTACCTCGTAATAACGCTAGCATAGCCACATACAAAAACCCGCTGTCTATCACTAGAGCAGCGGGCTTAAGGCTAGATCAGAGGACCTTTATGTTTAGTTTTCCTCACACCATACTCGGGCGTTACGGAACATACGCATCCAAGCGCCGTCTTCATCCCAATGATCCGGTGCCCAGCTATTTTGAACAGTACGGAATACTCGCTCTGGGTGCGGCATCATAATGGTAACGCGTCCGTCGTTAGCAGTCAGGCCAGTAATACCCTGAGGTGAGCCATTTGGGTTGGCTGGGTATTGCTCAGTCACTTCGCCATAATTATTGACATAACGCAGAGCAATTTGACCGGCCAACTCATCAATATCTGATTCGTTAGCAAATTCAGCACGCCCCTCACCATGAGCGATGGCAATCGGTATATGTGAACCAGCCATGCCTGCCAGGAAGACAGAGTCGGATTCTTGCACTTCCACCATGGCCACACGGGCTTCAAATTGCTCGCTCATATTGCGAACAAAATGCGGCCAGTACTCAGCACCCGGAATCAGCTCATGCAAGTTCGACAGCATCTGACAGCCGTTGCACACACCTAATGCAAAGGTATCGCCACGCTCAAAGAAGGCTTTAAATTGCTCACGCGCCTGTTCGTTGAACAGAATCGATTTGGCCCAGCCTTCACCCGCGCCTAATACGTCACCGTAAGAGAAGCCGCCACAGGCCACCAAGCCTCGGAACTGATCTAGCGTAACGCTACCGGAGAGAATATCGCTCATATGAACGTCGATGGCGCTAAAGCCAGAGCGATCAAAAGCTGCGGCCATTTCGATCTGGCCGTTCACACCCTGCTCTCGCAGAATCGCTACTTTGGGCGCCTCGGAAGAAGAATTTGATGCTAATAATTCTTTAACCGGGTCTTCGTTAATATCGAAAGACAATTCCGCCGTTAAGCCTGGATCATCGGCATCTAACAACGCATCGAATTCTTGCTTGGCACAGTCGGCATTGTCACGCAGGGACTGCATTTCATAACTGGTTTGTGACCATAAACGCTGCCAGCTAACCCGTGTTTCACTGAGGAATTCTTCGTCCTGGAAGCTAAAGGTAATCTGGTCATCATCGTTAATGCTACCAATCACCTGAGTGCAATCACCCAGACCGGCCGCTTCAAATTGCGCTAATACTTCTTCTAAGTCGTCTCGGCGTACTTGAATGACACCGCCCAGCTCTTCGGCAAATAATGCCGCTGCCAGCTCGTCTTCACTGTCGGCCAGCAGGTCCATTTTAATGTCCAACCCTAAGTGACCGGCAAAGGCCATTTCCGTTAGGGTGGCGAACAAACCACCGTCGGAGCGATCGTGATAGGCCAACAGTTTGCCATCCAGGTTGAGCCCCTGCATAACGGCAAAAAAGGCTTTTAAATCTTCGGCGTCGTCTAAGTCGGCCGGCACACTGCCCACCTCGCCGTAGACCTGGGCCAAACAAGAAGCACCCAAACGATTTTGGCCACGGCCCAAATCTATTAACAACAAGTCGGTTTCGCCCTGGTCAGCGCGCAATTGCGGCGTCAGCACCTTGCGTGCATCGGTGACAGGCGCAAAACCGGTAATAATCAGCGACATTGGCGCGGTGACGGCTTTTTCCTGCTCGCCACTTTCATTCACTTCCTGCCAGCGGGTTTTCATCGACATCGAGTCTTTACCCACGGGAATGGTCACCTGCAACTCAGGGCACAGCTCCATGCCCACAGCCTTGACCGTGTCGTACAGTTTTTGGTCTTCACCGTCGTGGCCAGCGGCACACATCCAGTTAGCCGACATTTTAATGTCCGCTAATTTGGCAATCGGTGCTGCCGCCAAGTTGGTAATGGCTTCGGCCACCGCCAAACGGCCCGATGCCGGTGAATCGAGCAATGCCACCGGGGTACGCTCACCCATCGCCATGGCTTCACCGGCGTAGGTGTCATAAGAAGAGGTCGTCACCGCCACATCGGCCACCGGCACCTGCCAAGGGCCAACAAATTGATCACGCGCCACGGTACCGGTAATAGAACGGTCGCCAATGGTAATCAAGAAGCTTTTCGACGCTACCGTCGGCAACGTCAGTACGCGCTTAGCCGCTTCGGCCAAATCAATACTGCTGCTATTAAAGGCTTCCGCTTTGACCTCGCGTGAAGTGGCATCACGGTGCATACGTGGCGGTTTACCCAGCAATACCTGCAACGGCATATCAACGGGCTTGTTATCGAAGTGGCTGTCGCTAACGGTTAAATGCTCTTCTTCAGTGGCAATACCCACCACCGCATAGGGGCAACGCTCGCGCGCGCAGATAGCATCGAAGCGCTCCATATCGGCTTCGGCCACGGCCATCACATAGCGTTCCTGAGATTCGTTACACCAGATCGCCAGCGGGCTCATGCCAGGCTCGTCGTTAGGCACGTTGCGAAGTTCAAACTGACCTCCGCGACCGCCGTCGGAGACCAGCTCAGGAAAGGCGTTAGATAAACCACCAGCGCCAACGTCGTGAATAAAGGCAATGGGGTTGTCATCGCCCAACTGCCAGCAACGGTCGATCACTTCCTGGCAGCGGCGCTCCATTTCTGGGTTTTCGCGCTGTACCGAAGCAAAGTCCAAATCGGCATTGGACTGACCCGACGACATGCTCGAGGCAGCACCACCACCGAGGCCGATTTGCATGGCAGGGCCACCTAACGCAATCAGGCGTGCACCAACGGGAATGTCGCCTTTTTGCACATGCTCACCGCGAATATTGCCGTAGCCGCCGGCAATCATAATCGGCTTGTGGTAACCACGGACTTCGCCGTCATGTTGCAGTTCAAAGGTACGGAAATAGCCGTTCAAATTCGGGCGGCCAAATTCGTTATTAAAGGCAGCACCACCAATCGGGCCTTCCAGCATAATATCGAGGGCCGAGACAATGCGCTCTGGTTTGCCGTACTGGCTTTCCCACGGCTGTTCAAAACCTGGAATTTTAAGGTCGGAGACGGTAAAGCCAGTCAAACCTGCTTTCGGTTTAGAACCACGGCCGGTGGCACCTTCGTCACGAATTTCACCGCCGCTACCGGTGGCAGCACCCGAGTGTGGGGCAATGGCGGTCGGGTGGTTGTGGGTTTCGACCTTCATTAGAATATGCATATCTTCTTGGTGATACGCATAGCCTTTATTATCTGGATTGGGGAAAAAGCGCCCGGCTTTGTGGCCGCTGATCACAGAGGCGTTATCTTTATAAGCCGATAAAATATTGTCGCTGTAACACTCGTAGGTGTTTTTAATCATCTGGAACAGCGATTTATCTTGCTGTTCGCCGTCAATGGTCCAGCTGGCGTTAAAGATTTTATGGCGGCAGTGCTCTGAGTTTGCCTGGGCAAACATCATCAGCTCAACATCGGTTGGGTTGCGATCAAGTTTGATAAAGCTCTCGACTAAATAGTCGATTTCATCATCGGCCAGTGCCAGGCCCAAATGCTGATCGGCGGCCACTAAGGCGTCACGACCACCGGCCAAAATGTCGATGCTTTCCAGCGGCGCAGGCTCGGCATGGGAAAACAGCGCCTCGGCTTGGCTGGCTTCGGCCAACACCACTTCCACCATGCGATCATGCAGGGCGCTAGCAATGGCGTCGCGGTTGCCAGGCGTCACACCCTCTACGTAATAAAGAATGCCGCGCTCTAAACGCAGGACTTTTTCCAAACCACAGTTATGAGCAATGTCGGTGGCTTTGGATGACCAAGGAGAAATGGTGCCAAAACGCGGCACGACTAAAAAGGCTTCACCCTGGCCTTGTTGTACCTCGGCTTTGGGGCCATAGCGCAAGATACGCTCCAATACCTGCAGCTCATTATCTGCCAGCGCAGCAGAGAGATCGGCAAAATGAACAAACTCAGCGTAAACCGAGGTAACAGCGGCGTCGGCCTGCTGCAGTTTGCTCAGAATCTTGTTTTGACGAAAATCGGAAAGCGCCGGCGCGCCACGCAGTGTCAGCATGGTGTGAACTCCAGAGGGTTGGGAGCGGTGGTTCGGAAAGACGCGAATCATACTGGATTGACCCTGTTTTCTCCAGTTGCGCGAACGGCGCCAGCAGGCACCAGCACTGGCCTCAGTGCCGATAAAAGCCAACCACATGGTCAGATTAATGGACACTCTTATTGGGCATTCGACCGTAAAATCACACCTATCTTCGCTCAAGTGAATCTATTGTTGTTTTTTCAGCAACATTTAATTTGTCAATACAAAATCCACTGTATTTCAATGACTTAGCGCACACAGTTGAGAAACTGACAGCTACCGCTGGTCATATTTACAGCCTCTGTGGTTGTTTTGTACGCAAATCACACGCTAGAATGGTCGCCCAACTGACGTTACGCACCATTTTGGTGCATAAATACAGGTTTATGATGCGCCTCGGCTTATTTGGTCTAATCGCTAAAGTACTGATCGCTACCCTGTGCTTACTGGCACTGACGGGGAGCATTCGCCCGTCGCAACTGGATACCATCCAGGCGCGCGGTGAGTTGGTGGTGGTGACGCGCAACAGCCCGACCACGTATTACCAGGATCGCAGCGGTGATGTGGGCTATGAGTATGAGCTGGCCAAAAGCTTTGCCGACCATTTAGGCGTGCGCCTGCGCGTGGTGGTGGCCGACAACCTGCAGCAAGTATTTACCACGCTGGAAACTGGCCAAGCCGCCATCGCCACCGCCGGCCTGACCATCACTGCCGAGCGTCAACGCTGGGTGAGATTCGCCGAGCCTTATATGTACGTCACCGAGCAGGTGATCTATCGTCGTGGCCGTGGCAAACCAACGTCATTGGAGCAGCTGGCCGATGGCAAGCTGGTGGTCAGCGCCGACTCCAGCCATGCGCAGCGCCTGCGCCAATTACAGCGTGAGCAAACACCCTCTTTGAGCTGGCACGAAACCGACGAGCTGGGCGTCACGGACTTGCTGCATCTGGTGGAATCTGGCCAAGTCGATTACACCGTGGTCGATTCCAACGAGTTTGATTTACTGCAGGCATATTTCCCGAATTTGGCGGTCGGCTTTGAGCTGATCTCGCCACAGCCCATCGCCTGGGCCTTTCCGCATAGCCGTGATGACAGCCTGCACAAAGCAGCGAATCGCTTCTTCACCCAGCACAGCACCCAAATCCGACTGGCACGCTTGGCAGAACGCTATTACGGCCACCTGGAATCGCTCGACTATGTCGGCGCCATTCATTTTCTGAATCAGGCCGATAAAAAGCTGGCGAAATTCAAACCGCACTTCCAGCAAGCGGCAGAGAAGCATGAGTTTGATTGGCGCCTGTTGGCAGCGGTGGGTTACCAAGAAAGCCACTGGCGCGCCAATGCCCGCAGCTACACCGGCGTGCGTGGCTTAATGATGCTCACGCGGCCCACGGCAAAAGAGCTGGGCGTTAAAAATCGCCTCGATCCAGTGCAAAGCATCGACGGTGGCAGCCGCTATTTGGCGCAGCTGCGCAAACGATTAAAAGGCGTTAATGAGCCGGATCGTACCTGGATGGCACTAGCGGCGTACAACGTAGGCTATGGCCACCTAAATGATGCACGAAAAATTGCACGCGAAATGGGTGGCAACCCCAACAGCTGGATGGACGTCAAAGACGCCTTACCACTGCTGACACAAAAACGTTATTACCGCCACACACGCCACGGCTATGCTCGTGGTCATGAGCCGGTGGAATACGTGCAAAATATTCGTCGCTATTACGACGTATTGGTGTGGAACGAGCAGCAGCCGCAAACCGCGACCACCGATGAGCAAATGCTGACGTCGTTAATTACCGAAGTGCCACCGCTGCTGTAAGCTTCAATCCAGCTGAGTGACAAACTCTGCTACCAAGTTGGCACTGGTCTGCGGTACTTCGAGCATGGGAGCGTGGCCAACACCGGGCAAAATATAGCTGTCTTGCTGGCGAATATGTTGGCGAAATACCGCAACACTGCTGACATCCAGCACCCTGTCCTGCTCGCCCCACACAATCATCACCGGCACGGTTAATTCAGCCAGGCGCGTTAAGTTATCGCCACTGCGGCGATTCTGTTCTGCCTCAGCCATAATATCGACAAAAATTTTCTCATTCATACCACTGCGCGCCATGGCTCGCTGCGCCAGTACATCCGTCGCTGGCCATGGCAAAAATGGTGGCTGTTCCAGAGCAAATGCCTGCAACGCTAAAAAATCCTCATGCGACTGCACCACCAGCGGGTTATCGCCGGTTTCTTCAAGCCGCCGTTGGAACTCACTCGGTTTTGGCGGAAATACGCCTGCAGCATTCATCAGCGTCAGGCTTTGAACTCGCTGCGGATGCTGGTGTGCCAGTAGCACAGCAATACCACCGCCCATAGAATTGCCCACCACATGCATACGTTGCAGCCCAATGGCATCGATAAAGGCCGCCAACCACTGGCTTTGCTGAGTAAAATTGTAAGTCAGCTGAGCTTGATAACTGCTATCGCCATGGCCGGGAAAATCCGGTGCAATAATGCGAAAATCAGACAAATGACGAGCGAAACGTAACCAGTTGTCTTTATCGACGGCAAAGCCGTGCAGCAGTAGCAGCACTGGGCGCGAATCACCCTCTTGGCCAGAGTCCAAATACGCCCAGCGATGGGGCCCCGCCTCCACATAATGCAGACTTAAATCCGACAGCGAGCGCTCCGCTTGCAGCCCCCAATCGAACAATTGCTCTTTCACCGGCGCACAGCCAGCGGTGAGTACCAAACTAACAGCCAATAGCGTTTTTATTACCAGCGTGGTGATGCTAGGAGATGTCATTATTGTTATTTCCCCAATGAGTTGGGCTCACTTTACTGGTGGCGCGGAGTGATGGTAAAGGTGGTAGCCTGCCAAGGTGTGGGAAACCAGAGTGTAGGAGCGCGCCGACCATGAATGTGCCGCTAGCATTTTAGCTGGTGGCTGCGTGAGTCACAGCTTAAGCTCTGCTCTCGTGGTTATACTTTTTCCGCCAAGCCCGATGTCCTCCTTGAGGGATCTTATCCCTCACGCCGGGCGGGCGAACTCCCTGCTTTGCGCTGCGCAGGCCGTATTTCCTTCGTTGGCAATGCTGCGGTCGCCGCAACGCCAACAGCCTGCATCCCGGCAGGATGTTGGCTGGTGCTGCCATCCGGGCAGCCCCTGCGGGCACAGCCATTGCCCACTCAGGCGGCCTGCTAAGGCGCGGGAAACCTGGGCGCGAGAGCGAGCTTAGAGCAGAGGCCGGGCGTCTCGTTTATGTTTGTATGCGACAAATAATGACGCGTTTTACCAGCTAGCTTGTCTGTCTTTCCGCGGAGTGGTAGCTTAAACGACCGGTAAGTCAGTGAGTCGACTTTTAAACGCCAGAACTTTGAGGAATGGGCTGTAGGCAAGCATGTTTTTCTAGGAGGAAGTGTACAAGACAAGAGAATATGCAGGCGAAAGTCGATTGCTTGGCAGGGGTGCCTCGAATGGTTCTAGCTGGAAAAACAGACACGCACACTATTAATCTGTTATGAGGCTATACCACTTTTACGTTGTTCAATAAGTAATCTATGAATGCTCTTGTCTTAACAGGTAAGAAGCGTCTAGATGGATAAACTAACCAAATCGATGCATCAAAGTCTTTACCAGCCACTTTCCAGCTTGGCAAAATACTAATCAGCTTTTTAGTCCTCAACTCATCTTTAACGGCCCAATCTGGTAGTAGCGCGATACCCGTATCGCTTTCTACTGATTTCTGGATGGCTGATGCAGTTGTCATTGTGAGTATTGGCTCTATCGGAATCGTTTCTAGCAGCTCGTCTTTTTTGAAATTCCATTCGGTATTAAATGAACTATACGCAAAACTAATGAGTCGATGTGCAAGAATATCGCGTGGTTTTTCTATTTTAGCTGATCTTGCTAAGTAGTTTGGGGATGCAACAAGGACATAGTTAACGTCTATTAGTTTTTTAGCGACCATACTACTATCGCGAAGAGCGCCATGGCGAATCGCCAAGTCAAATCTATCATCTATCACATTGACTTGAGTATCACTTAGCACTAGATCAAGTCGGACTTTTGGATAGCGGTCGAAGAATCCATTGAGAATAGGAGAGAGCACTTTTTGGCCAAATGAAGTTGATGCTGTCACTTTTACTTTGCCAAAAGGCTCTGAGTTCTGGTTGAAGACCTCGTCCCTAGCTAACTCCAATTCATCAATAAGTGCTTCTACCCTATGAAAGTAATTCTCTCCTAATTGAGTCGGCGTTAACGTGCGGGTTGTTCGTTGAAATAAGCGAGCTTGTAATTGCTCTTCCAAACCAGCGATTGCGCGTGATACTGAAGAGGGAGCGACGTTTAACTCTTTAGCAACGCTGGCGAAGCTCTTCGCTTTGTATACCAGTATGAAGAGCTGGATATTGTCTAGATTCATTCGTGCGCCTCATGCATTATTAATTTGCTGCTTGTGTAGTTTATCGCATATTTTGCATCGATTACCATTATCTGACTTATTAACCATAGTTAGGAGAGTAAGAAATGCCATCATTACTTCGAATTGACTCAAGCCCACGAGGAGCTGGTTCTCATTCCAAATTTATTGCTGATGCCGTGCAAAAGCAGCTTGTTGTTAACACCCCTGATATCGAGATCTGTCAACGTGACTTATCGATCCAAGAAATCCCTTCTATTTCACAAGACACAATTACTGGCTTCTTTACCCCGAAGGAAAACTTCACGCCTCTACTAGAGGAAGCGACGACGTTGTCGGATCAATTAATTAAAGAAATTAAGGAAGCAGAAACACTTGTTATCAGCGCGCCTATTTATAACTTCGGGGTTCCATCATCACTAAAAGCATGGATTGACCAAATTGTTAGGGTCGGCGAGACCTTTAGTTTCGATGAATCGGGCTTCTCTGGTTTAGTGAGAGGAAAAAAAGCGATTCTGGCTTTGTCATATGGCGCACAAGGTTACACGGGAAATGGCGATCTAAGCTCAATGAATTTCTTTGAACCTTACCTTGTTGCGTTGCTTAATTTTATTGGGATAGAAGACATAACCGTATTTCGTATAGAGGGAACCTCTGTGCTAGATGAGGAAAGCTTGGCTACACAGAAGTTTGCGCTGCAAGCTCAAGTAAAAAATACATTAGAGGTGAATTAACATGGAGCAAACGATAGATTTTACTAATAAGACTGCCTTAATTATGGGGGCGAGTAAAGGTATTGGCTTAGCAACAGCGGAAAAGCTGGCTGAGCTCGGTGCAAACGTGATCCTTGCCGCACGCAGTATAGATAAACTAGAAGAAGCCGTTTTGATGATAAATACTAAAGGAGGAGCGGCTAAAGCTCACGTATGTGATGTCAGGGATTACTCTTCTGTAGAGGCTGTTGTTAAGTACTGTATTGATCAGACAGGTAAAATCGATTTTCTAGTCAACAACGCGGGCATTATCGATCCTCTGAGTCACTTGGTTGATAGTGATCCGGTTGAATGGTCTTTGGCAGCAGATATCAACTATAAAGGTGTTTACAACTGTATGCGGGCGGTGTTGCCTTACATGATTGAAGCTGATGAAGGGGTAATCGTTAATATGAGTTCAGGTGCTGCCAATAGTGCATTACCTGGATGGAGTCATTATTGTTCAACCAAAGCTGCGGCAAAGAAGTTAACCGAAGTTGCGCATCGCGAGCTTCAAGGCACGAATATACGAGTTGTTGGTCTCTCGCCTGGTACGGTAGCCACTGATATGATGTCTAAAATTCGTGATGCCAAGATTAATGCGGTAAGCGATTTGGAATGGTCTACACACATCCCGCCAGAATGGGCTGCCAAAGCAGTCGCATTTTTGTGTGGTCCAGAGGGAGAAGAGTTTGCAGGAACTGACTTTTCGATTAAAACACCCGAAGGAAGGGAACGTGTGGGCCTTCCAGCTAAATAACTCATAACAAGTCAATGCAGCCGACCGCATTTGCGCCGGCTGATTGAAGCGTTATGCGCAAGCGGATCACGAATGATTAGAAGCTGTTTCACAACTTCTTTAGCACGATCATCATGCAAGCTGCGTGAAAGAAGGCTCGATACATTGAGAGCTTTCTTTCCCATCGAACCACCAATCGCCGATAATTTCCAAGCCAAGCAAAAGTGCGCTCTACTTTCCAGCGACGGTCGTACCTTCTCAGCTTTCTACCATCTTGCAACGGCGCTTTTTTCCTGTTTCGACGATGTGGACAAATGAGATCAACGCCCCGTTTCTTTAACGCCATTCGCAGAGGATCAGAGTCTGCCGCTTTATCGTAAATCAAACGCTTCACCTTGCTCTTGCCATAGGAAACATTTAACAAAGCCTCAATCAGCTTGACCTCCGCCGGTGACGCTGAGCCAAGTGTCAGCCCGATTGGAATGCCTTCGCCATCGACGACTATCATCCACTTCGCCCCCTTACCACGCTTGGTTTTTCCAACACCGAGGCCCCTTTTTTTGCGGGTGCAAAACTACCATCAGAAAACGATTCTTCCCAATTTAACCGCGACTGTTGATCTAGAATGCGAAGAAACTTACGCCAGGCTTTGAGCCATGCACCTTGCTCTTCCCAGTACTGAAGGCGGCGCCAGCAGGTACTCGGCGATGGGTAATGCTCAGGTAGGTCGCGCCATCGCGCACCAGAACGTAATACCCATAAAATGCCCTCGAAACAGGCTCGATTGCTGATAGGTTTGGGACCCCCTTTGCCACGAGGCAGGCTGGGTAAACAAGGCTCAATGTGTGCCCACTGTTGGTCGGTCAGTTCTGAGGTTGAACGTTTCATGGTGGAGGAGTTGATGCTGATAGTTTTGATTATTATATCGGACTGAAGGTTATGAAACAGCTTCTAACCATCATGACAGTGCTTATGGCTCAAAACGATGGCTTCAAAGCTTTCACGAATGGCTTTTAAACAGAGGTGGTAGTAATGCATAACAAGGCCATGTTGCAAGTCTGCCGCAAATGGCGGCGTTAGGCTATCAAGCCACAAAAATTATGATTGATAAATGAGATTTTGCGATAGGATCAGAGAATAGAGCATTCACTATCGAAAATAAGTTTGGCTCAGATGGGCTTGCTAAAGTTGAGTCGATTCTTGAGAAAGTGGTAAACCCGACTGACCAGGTGCTGGGTGCCATTCTATTTATCGTCCGCGACGGAGACTTTGAACAACTAAAGGAGTATGTAGCTCTTGCAAATGAAGATGAGATGCAGCTACGAACAATCGCTTCAGTAAAGGTCGAACAGGTTACGGGCCAATTGAAAACATGAACGTAATTAAAAAGCCTCACAAAGCCAGGCACAATCGCCCACTTCGTGGGCTGGACCTCCGCACTGCGTGCTCCGGCCTGTGCTGGCGGCGTTAGGAAAGCTCTGATTTTTACCTGAACTCGCCGTATCCAACTAGAAAGTCGAAAAATCGTCAATCTCCATGCTCTAGGCTCTTATTTGGGCCTTATCTTCCCCAAGGCCTGCATTTCTGAAGATTTTTAGGGCATAGGGTTTGTCGCGAAAATGCAGGTAAACCTTTAAAAGTCCCTCAAACAGGAACCCGATCAAACAAACACAAACGAGACATCCAGCTTATGTTCTGAGCACGATCTCGCGCCTAGGTTTTCCGCGCCTTAGCAGGCCGCCTGAGTTGGCAATGACTGTGCCCGCAGGGGCTGCCTGGATGGCAGCACCAGCCAACATCCTGCCGGGATGCAGGCTGTTGGCGTTGCGGCGACCACAGAATTGGCAACGAAGGAGAACGGCCTGCGCAGCGCAAAACAGGGAGTTCGCCCGCGCGGCGTGAGGGATTAGATCCCTCAAGGAGGGCATAGGGCTTAACGAAAAAGAACACGCATTAGAAAAACCATACACTGCCCCTAACAACCTGCGCTGTCGGGCTAAACTTTCGATCTTGCCCCCAAACTACCCGCGCCTCAGCAGGCTACAAGAGATAGCAAAACTCCGCCCGCCGCGACTAACCGCACAGTTGCACCCTCGTTAATTCCAACAACAAGCAGCTCGCAAATACCGCTAACGTTGTTTTAACCGCTTTTTCGCTTCACGTCGTAGCTGAAAAAACTCACTCATCACCGTCGAGCAGTCATCCGCTAATACGCCGCCTTTTACTTCGATTTGATGGTTATAACAAGGCTGCTGCAGCAGTTGCAGCGCGCTGGCCACCGCACCAGCTTTGGGCTCATGAGTACCGTATACCAGCCTATGAATACGGCTATGGATCAAAAGCCCGGTGCACATGGTGCACGGTTCAACGGTGACATACAGAGTGGCGCCACGCAGGCGATAATTGCCAATATTGCGCGCGGCATCGCGCAAGGCTTGCATTTCGGCATGGGCGCTCGGGTCCATGGTGGTAATGGGCTGATTAAAACCACGGCCAATAATAACGTCATTTTGCACCACGACAGCACCCACCGGTACCTCGCCCGCATCAAACGCTTGTCGCGCCTGTTGCAGTGCGGCACGCATAAATCGCTCGTCGCTGTTATTATCGCACACAGGTGCGCTGGTATGGTCCTGCATCATCGTTGCCCCGCTAACTCACGAGACAGTTTACCATGCCAAAGCTTGCTGCAGCTGGCGTTCTTTGGCACTGGCAATCCGTAGCAGCAGACTTTGCGCCATTAACCCGGTGATGGCCGCCACCATGCCCGCCACGGTGGATAGAATCGCCTTGGATATGCCCGACGCCATCGCTTTAGGGCTGCCCGCGCCCAAACGCATCATGACATCAAATACTTCAATCATGCCCGTCACGGTTCCCAGCAGCCCCAGTAGCGGACAAATAACGATCAGCATTTTGATGGTGGGTAAGTCACGATGTAACCCCATACGAAAACGTGCGCTGAGTTCGCGGTGGATTTGCTGCGCCGACCATGAGGCTTTGTCGCTGCGCCGTTGCCATTCAGCAATGGCGGTGTTGGCCAAGCGCGGGAAGGTCCAATACAAATAGAACAAGCGCAGCAGTACGTTCAGCCAGATCAGAAAAATCACCAGCCCTATGGGATACACCAGATCACCGCCACGCTCGATAAAGGTTATCACTGCGTCCATAGCCACCTCCTGAGGGTAGCTTAGTGTGTCCATTTGGCACTCTGGTGGCAGTTAGGTGGCAATCCAATGACAGCTGTCTTCAGCGCTGCTTTGGATGCTGCAGTACATCGAAGGCTTCGGCTAAGGCGGCAAACATCATGCGTTTGCTGCTATGGCCAACCGTTTACTCCGCTTATGCGGTGCTCAGCCAAGCAGCAGCTCTTGCATATAGGTGATATCAGGTTCGCTAAAGCATCGCCGTGGCGCCTTTGGCTCTTGTCTATCATCGGCTGTGTGCCATGATGCCGCCGTTTTTACACCGTGAGATTGCTTATGTGGAGTTTGACCATTGAACCGCGCTTTGCCGAAACCGATGCGCTGGGACACATTAATAACACCGTATTGCCCGTTTGGTTCGAGCAAGCACGCACCCCCATTTTTCGCTTTTTTACACCGGACTTAGATCCCAAAAACTGGCATTTAATCATCGCCAAAATTGATGTCGAGTTTGTTGGTGAGCTGTTTTATGGTAGCGAAATAGAGATTCGTACCTGGATTGAAAAGCTGGGTAATACCTCGTTCGTGATTTATCAAGAGGCTTGGCAGAACGGCCAGCTCGGTGCACGCGGCCACGCGGTGATGGTCCATTTCGATCACGATCAAAAAGCATCCAAGGCCTTACCAGCAGCCATTCGCGCAGAACTAGAACAGCATTTGCGCCCTGTTTAAGCCATACGAGCAAGCCGGGGCATCAGCCACCGGCTTTTTTGGCAGTAAACCCACGCTTGGTCAGCTCCGCGAGTAGTAGGTCGCGCTGATCGCCTTGTATTTCGATAACACCGTCCTTTAACGCTCCGCCCACACCGCACTTCTTTTTCAGTTCTTTCGCCAGCGTTTTCAGCTCGGCGCCGGTCAGCGGCACACCGGTCACCAGCGTCATCACCTTACCGCCACGGCCTTTGCTCTCGCGGCTGATGCGCACAATGCCATCCCCCTGCGGTGCTTCATCCGTGTTGCAACTGCACTGATCCACCGGCTGCTGACACCCTGGACAGGCACGACCGAACTCGGTGGAATAGACTAAGCCGCCAGAGGAAGATTTTTTTGCCATGATTCAAACCCTATCTGAGATTCGCGGCAAAACTAATGCATTGTGCCGCTGTGCGCAAATATCCGTCGCCGCTGTATCGAGTTATTACAACACTCAACGGGTTCAGAGCAACTTAGCAAAGTACAGGCTGTAACCTGCATGGCTCTTATTGGTGGGGGATTAGCCATGCAGCCACAGCTGATAAAAGTCGGTTTCTTCATGTTTCGGGTTGGCACGATAAAATACCCACCCGTGGCGCTGGTAAAAGGTTAACGCCCTGGCATTGGTACGACTTACCGATAACACCGCTCGCCTACAACCTGCTCGGATTAGTTCCAGCTCGATATACGTTTGCAACTGACGGCTAACGCCTGTGCCGCGAACATCTGGCATTAAATAAATCAGGTGTACATAACCCGTATCAGGCTCAGGTGAAAACGAACGAAATTCCAACTGCCCGACGATCCGCTGGTGTTGCCAAACGTGAATATAAAACCAGCCCTGTTGGGCTTGTCTTGCCTGAATGCGCTCACGGTAGCCCTGAATAAAGTCATCAAAGCCGACGTCGGTATGAAAGCTCGAATAATAAGCATCTTTGCGAGCCGCATAGCAGAAGTCGTAATCTGCTGCCAAGTTTACGGGTTTAAATTCAATACTCACGTTCAAGGTCTTTAGAAGCTGTTTCACAACTTCTTTAGCACGATCATCATGCAGGCGGCGTGAAAGAAGGCTCGATACATTGAGAGCTTTCTTTCCCATCGAACCACTAATCGCCGATAATTTCCAAGCCAAGCAAAAGTGCGCTCTACTTTCCAGCGACGGTCGTACCTTCTCAGCTTTCTACCATCTTGCAGCGGCGCTTTTCTCCTGTTTCGACGATGTGGACAAATGAGATCAACGCCCCGTTTCTTTAACGCCATTCGCAGAGGATCAGAGTCTGCCGCTTTATCGTAAATCAAACGCTTCACCTTGCTCTTGCCATAGGAAACATTTAACAAAGCCTCAATCAGATTGACCTCCGCCGGTGACGCTGAGCCAAGTGTCAGCCCGATTGGAATGCCTTCGCCATCGACGACTATCATCCACTTCGACCCCTTACCACGCTTGGTTTTTCCAACACCGAGGCCCCTTTTTTTGCGGGTGCAAAACTACCATCAGAAAACGATTCTTCCCAATTTAACCGCGACTGTTGATCCAGAACGCGAAGAAGCTTACGCCAGGCTTTGACCCATGCACCTTGCTCTTCCCAGTACTGAAGGCGGCGCCAGCAGGTACTCGGTGAAGGATAGCGCTCGGGTAGATCACGCCAGCGCGCACCTGAACGTAAGACCCATAAAATGCCCTCGAAACAGGCTCGATTGCTGATAGGTTTGGGACCCCCTTTGCCACGAGGCAGGCTGGGTAAACAAGGCTCAATGTGTGCCCACTGTTGGTCGGTCAGTTCTGAGGTTGAACGTTTCATGGTGGAGGAGTTGAAGCTGATAGTTTTGATTATTATATCGGACTGAAGGTTATGAAACAGCTTCTAGACATTTACCACTGCAGTGCTAACAGTGGCTGGCCATTCGATTAACCAGCCCGCGGGAGCCTTAAAGTGATGCTGGTTCCTTTGCCCGGTGTACTCTCGATTTGCAATTCACCACCGTGATTATTCATTACATTAAAGGCTACTGTCAGCCCCATGCCGGTGCCCTGCCCCACTTCTTTGCGGGTAAAAAACGGGTTCACTGCGCAGCTAATGTCTTCGTTGGTCATGCCCACACCACTGTCGTGAATCACCACAGATACAAATTGCGCATCGCTGTCGTAGGCCACTTCCAGGGTGCCGCCTCCTGGCATGGCTTCGTAGGCGTTAATTAATACCTTGCAAATCGCCATGCGCAGTTGGTCTGGATAGCATGGAATGGAAGGCGCACCGTCGTTCTGGTGGATGACACGCACCTTGTCTTTATTTTCGACATGAATGTCGGCCAGCGCGGTGTCGACCAGCGTGGCCAACACTTCGGTGTGCTTTTGGCCGTTTTCATTGGCAGCAAAGGTTTTCAGCTCACTGACGATATGACGTACCCGGTCCAGGCTGTTTTTCGATGTGCGAATCAGGTCTGGTGCATCTTCTCGCACAAAATCCAAATCGATGGCGTTGCGCATTTCTTCCAATGCCACCCGCACAGATTGTTTGGCAATGTCGCCTTCGGCTTTTTGATAATTGTCCGCCAGCGTCACCAGCTCGGTCAGGTATTCACTCAAGGTGGCAATGTTGCTGTACACCACCGCCACTGGGTTATTGATTTCATGCGCCATGCCCGCCGCCAAATGCCCCAACGACGCCATGCGCTGAGCCTGTAGCAATAGGTCCTGGGTGCGCTGTAGTTCATCCAAACTGGTGCGCAGCTGGCTGTTGGAGTCGTGCAGTGCTTGGGTACGCGCCCGCACTTTTTCTTCCAGCTGTTCATTAAGTTGACGTACCCGCGTTTCCGCTTGCTGGCGCTGATGAATTTCCTCATCCATGGCCGTGAGCAAATGGTTCATCTTGCCGACTAAGTCGTCCAGCTCGCTGTCTTGCAATGGTTCTTCCACCGCCAGTGGCACAGTCACTGGCGACTGTGGGTCAACGTCGATAATGCGCGCCGCAAGGCGGCGAATCGGCCCGGTCAAACGCTGACGAAACACCAAAATAAGAACAGCGGCTAGAACAATGTTACGCAATAAATCCAGCACCAGCGTGAGCGATGCCCGTGCTTCAAAACCTTGGTGAATTAACCCTTCGTCCACCCAAATGGTGAGATACCCCAACACTTCAGAGCGGGAAGAAAACACCGGCGGTGCCTCCAGCTCAATGATGTATGACTGCATCAGCTCTTTGTTGGTGGCGATGTCGTCGGCACTGAGGCCCACACGCACCTGAAACTGGGTGTCGGCTTCAACTACCGAAGCGGCGACGATGCCCTGATTGAGCATCAAGGATGACAATAAGGTACGCAAACCGCCGCTATCGTAGTTATACAACCCCAGCGCCGCAGGACCGCTCTGGCGGCTGAGCACCGCATTGGTGGCCTGCTCAAATCGTTCGCTTTGCGATAAATAGTCGTAGCTGATTTGTACGGCGCTAAAAATCAGGCCAAAGGAAACACTAAACAAGATCACGTACAGCGTCAGGCGTTTCTCAATGGAACGCACATGAGTACTCAATAGCGTTTCTCCGTCCAGGTTGAGTGTTGATTATAGCTGCCTTGGCGCCACTGCTGTCGCAGCATCAACAGCAGCGCAGGGCCGTTCATCAGGATGCCATAAAACAGCGCCACCAATGCCAGTTCAGGTTGCCCTAAGATAGAGGCCGCGATCACCATGGCAGTACCGGCATTTTGAATGCCCACTTCGACCATCAGGGTTTGCCGCGTTGCGCGCTGGCACGGGTGGCTGAGCAAACGCGTGATCAGCATGGCCGATACGCACAAGCCCAAGCAGGCCAACGTGGTTGCCGACCACAGCTGTGGCAGACGCTCCAGGTTGGTGATGGTCATCCACACCACCAGCGTCATAAACGCGAAGAACGCCAGTCGATTGAGTGATTCTTGACGACGTTGAACCCAGACAGGCCAGCGGTGGGCAATGATCATGCCGATCATCAGCGGCACTGCGGTAATCAATAACAGTGGCAGCGCCGTTTGCAGCCATGGCAGTGACATCGTCAACTGCGGGCTGTCGAGCAATGCCAACTGAGCGTTCACCGACAGCGGAATCAATAGCGGCGCCAACACACTCACCACCGCCGTCAGCGTGACCGACAAAGCGCCGTCGCCGCCGCTCAGGTGGCTGATGATGTTCGACGTTGCCCCACCCGGGCAGGCCGCCAGCAATACTAACCCGGTGGCCAATGCGACCGGCAGCTGCAGCCAGCTGATCCAGGCCACGGCCAGCACAGGCAATAAAAGCCACTGCAAACTCAGGCCCAGCAGCACCTCTTTTGGCCGCTGCAGCACTTGGCGAAAATGCCCCAGCGTCAACGACAAGCCCATCACCAGCATCATGCTGGCTAACGCCAATGGCAGAATCCACTGGCTGATGACGGTATGCATAGTCAGTCCTTTAAAGTGGCAAAGCGGATCGGTCAATAATGCGGCGCATCACAAAGCTGGAATGCACGCCAGTGACGCCCTCAATGCGGGTCAAAGTGCCCAACAGCAACTCCTGATAGGCGTCCATATCTTCCACCAGCACTTTCAATACGTAGTCCGCCGACTGCCCGGTAATCAGGTAACACTCCAGCACGTTGGCGCATTGCGTGACGGCCTGTTCAAACTGCTCAAAGCGTTCCGGGGTGTGGCGATCCATGCTGATGTGCACCAACGCCATCAGATCCAACCCCAACAGGCGGGCGTCCAGGTGCGCCCGATACCCCTCGATCAAACCGCTGTCTTGCAGTGCTTTGACCCGCCGCGAACACGGCGACGGCGACAGGCCGATGCGCTCGGCCAATTGCAGGTTCGATAAACTGCCATCTTGCTGCAGCAGATGCAAAATGCGCCGGTCGGTGCGATCCAGTTTAGGCAGGCTGAGTGACTTACCCATGTGACTTAACCATGACGGCAGAACTCCTCTAACAATTGCCATACAGTAACAAAAGTTGCGGCCCGACACATGAGAAAGATCAATAATTCCAAGAATTGGACATTCTCTAACAGCATTCACCACAATGCCGGCAAATCAAGAGCAACTTCGCAATCTAATAGCCGCCCACCTTCGCTACAGTACACATCCTGGCTCACAAGGCCATTACCGCTCTGCGGACAGCGACTTTATCCAAGTCACGACCGGCACATGACCCACAAAGTCAGCCAACACGTTGAATATGCCATTACCAAGGACACCATCAAGGACACCCACATGAACACCCAGGTAACTCTGCCACGCCAACAGCGCAAGCAGTTTGATCATCGCCGCTACCGCCGCTTTGCGGCAATCGATAAAGCGGATCGCCGCTGGCCGGGCCAGCATATTGAAGCAGCGCCACAATGGTGCTCCGTTGATCTGCGCGACGGTAACCAGGCTCTGATCGAGCCAATGACCGTTGAGCAAAAACAGCACATGTGGCAACTACTGCTGAACCTGGGCTTTAAACAAATCGAAGTGGGCTTTCCCGCCGCCTCGCAGCCTGATTACGATTTTGTGCGCTGGTTGATCGAGCACAACCAAATTCCTGACGATGTCACCATTCAGGTATTGGTACAGGCGCGTGATGAATTAATTGAGCGCACTTTTGAAGCCTTACAAGGCGCGCGCAAGGCCATCGTGCACCTGTATAACTCGACCTCACCGGTGCAGCGCGAGCGCGTGTTCTGCCTCGACAAAGACGGCATTGTCGACATTGCCCGCCGAGGTGCGCACAAGGTCAAAACCGAAGCACAGCGCTATCCGGCGACCGAGTGGGTATTCCAGTATTCACCAGAAAGTTTTTCCACCACCGAAATAGATTTTGCGGTAGAAATTTGCAACACAGTGATCGATGTGTGGCAGCCAAAAGTTGATGACAAGGTAATTATTAATTTACCGGCCACCGTCGAAGCCAGCTTGCCCAATGCGTTTGCCGATATGGTCGAATACTTTTGCGACCATGTGCAGCACCGCGACTGCCTAGTGATTAGTATTCACACCCACAATGACCGTGGCTGTGCCGTGGCGGCCGCCGAGCTGGCACTGTTAGCCGGCGCCGACCGCATCGAGGGCACCTTACTCGGTAATGGTGAGCGCACCGGTAATATGGACATTGTCACTATGGCGATGAACCTTTATAGCCAAGGCATCGACCCGGAGCTGGATTTCAGCAACCCAGACGACGTTATTGCCACGGTAGAAGCTTGCACCCGCATCAAAACTCATCCGCGTCATCCCTGGGTCGGCGAGCTGGTGTACACCGCCTTTTCCGGCAGCCATCAAGACGCCATTCGTAAATGCCTGACACAGCAAGACGATGATGAGCCGTGGGATGTGGCGTATCTGCCCATCGACCCACAAGATTTGGGGCGCAGCTATCAATCCGTGATTCGTGTGAACAGCCAATCGGGCAAAGGCGGCGCGGCGTATTTGTTAGAGCAACAACTGGGCATTGAGCTGCCGCGCTGGCTGCAGGTGGAACTGGCTGCACCGGTGCAACAATTAGCAGAACGACAACAAGGCGAACTGGAAGCACAGCAAGTGCTCAAGCTGTTTCGGCAACATTTTATGCCACGCGACGGACGCTTTCATTTGGCCGGTTACCAGGTTGATCGCCAAGGCAGCCGCCATCACATTCAGGCGTCCATCAGCGATGAACACGACATGCTGCTGATTCACGGACACGGCAATGGTGCCATCAGCGCCTTTGCTGACGCCATGCACAAAGCCACGGGCATTGATATTCAAGTGCTGCAATTTGAAGAACAAGCCACCGAGCATGGCTCCGACGCAGCGGCCATGGCCATGGTCCAGGCCAGTGTGCGCGGCACCCGAGCCTGTGGCGTTGCCAAAGATCAGGACACCCTGGCCGCATCGCTGCAAGCAATCTTGCGGGCAGTAAACTCAGCGGTCGCACAATAACAACGCTTGCCCCCTTACCTGGCGTTACAAACGCTGCTCAGCCGACCTTAAGGTCGGCTTTTTTATAGCCAATTTATTTGTCTGTGGCGCATCATTAACGCCATCGATGACAGCCAACAACTTGGGTGAAAAATATTCAGCCAAGCAGAATGATCGTTTACTTCGCTGGCAGACAGCGCCGTTGCTGAGCTGTTATTTAGCGGGTACTCATTGACAGTCTCAGGGCAACTTTATCGGGCTTTTGTCTGTTCGTTTCGCTGCTAATTTATAGCGACCACTCTCGCTCGGGAGCGTCGCCATGACCATGATCCGCCTTAAGTTCCACAGCCCTGATCCACAAGGTCAGTCCAAAGCCCGTCACATTCGCGTGGCGCTGCGCCGCACGCCGACGGCAGATGCCATTTTGCGGGCGCTGCCTTTTTCCGCCAAAGTGCAAACGTGGGGCCAGGAAGTCATGTTTGACTGTCCCATTCGTGCTCATCGAGAAGACAATGCCGTCAATGTGGTGAAGGCTGGCGACATGGCGTTTTGGGCCGACGGCAGTTGCATTGCCATCGGTTTTGGCCCGACGCCTATCTCCCGCTATGGCGAAATTCGCTTGGCCAGTCAGTGCAATATTTGGGGCGATGCGTTGGATGACGTCAGCTTGTTAGCGTCCATTGCCGCGGGCACAGAAGTGCACGTCGAGCACGATCAGGACGAGCGCACCTGAAGCACCATTGCGGGAATGTCATGCCGGGCGAACTGTGCAAACCAAGCACGCTGATTCGGCTGCAACGTATCGCCCGGCCCTTTCACTTCAAGCAATCGATAGCCACCTTGCGGCGGAAAAACAATTAAATCTGGCATGCCACTGCGATGGCGGCGTATATCCTGCCATAAAAAATCAAAGGTGCTACGCCAGTGCGCGGTTGGAATGCGCTGCACTGCCAGTGGCAGTAATTCTTGCCAGCACGACTCCAATGCTGGCCAATGCAACAGCGGATTGGCCAAGCCATTTTTTTCTTGCCATGTTTGCTGTAACTGTGACCACCAATCGTCTGGACCTGCCTGCCACACAGCTTCGCACTCGGCAACAATGTCTTGTCTGCGAGACCGAAAATCCGCTTCGTATAAATCGGCGGCCCGCTGCTGAAATGGGTGAAAAAAAGCACCGGGCACAGCGGCAAATAATACCGGCCAAAACGTCAATGCAAACACGGCAGTAAATAGAGTATTTTCGATATAAAAACCACTGCCGCCGTGTTCGTCCACATAGGACTGCAAGGCGGCAAACTCAACACCGCGCTCACGCCAAAGCGTATTCCCTTGCTCATCCAGCAGTAACTGCTGTTGTGAAATATCCGCTGCTGGCTCTAGCATCTTCGCCAGCGGATCGGATTTCATCCGCGCGACAAAACGCTGGGTGAAAACCCGCTCTTCTTCCGACCAGGGCGCTTCGATCATTTGTTGTGCCAGCTCAAGGCGCTGCGGATCTTTTTGCTGATGTAAAATACGCAGGCGTCGTTCACGTGCCGGGTGGCGCTGACACTGCTGGTAATAACTCAAAGCTGCTGTTGCTTCACCACAGCGTTCGAGTTGACGCGCTAACTGCAAGCGTATGCGCTCCACCCTGCGGGCCATGGTGGTATCCACCGCGTGAGGTAACGAGTCTAATAAATCTTGCAAGGCATCAGCGGACAAAGATTTCAGTTCCGGCAAGTCCTGGCGCCAGCGTTCAAATTGCCAGTGTGCTTCTAGCTGTTGACGCTGTTGAAACAAGCGTTGCGCAGTCGATAGCTCATACTGCTCGTAGCGATAAATGCCCAAATCACTCAGCACAAAGTCGGTCAGGCTTTGCTGCAAGTGCCCGAAAAACAGCAACTGCAATAACTCCAAAAAGTCCTGACTGCACACCCAAAACAGCGGTGCGTGTGTTAGTTTCTCAATATTTTCTGGCCACTGCTGCTGCACTAATTGCAGCAATGGTTCACGCTTCATCGTGCGCCAACCGGCCACAGACAAACACTGCCCCAACTCTGCTTTGGTAAACAAAGCCAACAACTCAGATGGCTGAGTATTGAAGGTATGTAACTTAGAGTCGTCGGCTGCAATTTCTTTTAAGGTGACGATGTCGATCAGACCGGCTTCTTGCAACTGCTGTGCGGCCGTATCGATTTCATCTATCTCGTCGTAGTGCAACTTATCGCGGCGAAACCACTGCCCTTTGCGAGACAGTAATCGAACGTACAAACATTGCGCCGCAAGCGGTAACCGCTGATACGCCGCCAACCAATGACGTTCCTGTTGGGTCAGTAAATCGTGATACAGCCGTTGTGCCTGATTGGCCAGCTGTTGAAAATTGTCGCGATAATACGTGGGGGAGAGCTGCAGCGCAGCTGGAGATAACATAATAGAAAATGACGTCGGCGTCAGAAGACGCCGACGATCATATTAGTGCACGTGGCCGTGTGCTTTTTCTTCGTCACTGGCGTCACGAATGGCTTCAACTTTAACGCTGAACGCCAAAGATTTGCCCGCCAGCGGGTGGTTAGCATCAACGGTTACGGTTGCTTCATCCACTTCGGTGACGATCAAGTTCACTGGGCCTTCTTCCGTTTGCGCGGTAAAAGCCATACCAGGTTCGATGCTTTCAACGCCTTCGAACGCTTCCATTGGCACTTGCTGGATGCGGTCGTCGCTGTGCTCGCCATAGGCATCGGCCGGCTCTACCGTGACTTCAAATTCATCACCGACGCTTTTGCCTTCCAGGGCGTTTTCCAGGCCAGGAATAATGTTCTGCGCGCCGTGCAGGTATGTCATCGGCTCGCCGCCCTCAGAAGAGTCAATGGTTTCACCGCTGTCGACATCCACAACTTTGTAGTGAATGGTGACAACTTTGTGCTGGGCAATGGTCATATCGTTTCGGTCCGTTTTTGGTGGTGGTCCCATCATGGGCTGGTGTCATGTTACACGCAAAGACGACATGAGATTCAGCGGCCTGACTCTACGAAGCGCCAGTATAACAATGGAAAAAGCGCTGGTTAAAGGGTCGCGGGACAATTGTACCCTGCTACTTCAATAAATCACCGCTTCAATAAACCACCGCTGCAATATCTTGCCCTAACAGTAGCTGTAGACTGGTTGATGAGGCATCAGTAGTAGTGGCTGTTGAATCGACCGGCTTGCAGCCACTGACGATACGCCTGACGCACGGCCGCCAATCCGCCCGGGTAAGCAGAAAAGGCTTGCTCGGCCGGCAATGGCCGACAGGGCTGGCGAGCAAAGCTCGTCAACGTGTGGGTTATCCAGCGTTTGCCCTCGTCGTGGTCAAACAGGAAGAAGGTCATCGCTGCGCTTTGTTGATAGTTCTCATTTTGCTGCTCGGCGTTGAAGTCTTCATGGGTGACATCGAGCAGCTGGGCAAAATCATCCTGGCCACTAGCTTGCAGCTGCTGCAACTCCGCCAGCGGCGGTTCAATGCGCGCCGAGCTGAGTTGCCACTGCAGCCGCTCCAAATATTGCGCTACCCCTTCCGACAGCCAAATTGGGGTACTGCCCAGCATGCCCATCATCATCGCATGGGTCATTTCATGACGTGCCACTTGCAGGGTGTGTTGCAGCCCATGTTCACCGCTTTGGCGGGCTAAAAACGCGCGATTTTCGCGGCCGTCATAATAGGCTGCCCAACCGTCGTTATGACCTTGCTGATCGCGATATTGATCAAACGCGGCTTGGCTATGAAACACCACCAGGTTCAAATTAATTTGCCGCCAGTAGGCAGGCTCAATAAACCGAATCAGTACCCGATGCAGCAGCTCCGCTTGCTTGCGCAACTGATGAGTCAGCTCTGCATCACCGCGCCAGCCCGGAAATTCGAACGTCACACGCACGCCTTTACCTTGCTGCTGATAGCGATCGCTAAGATCCTGCGCATCGCCGGCGCGCTTGGGCTGATCACCAAAATGGACCTTGCCGTGTTCGTCGGTCCAGCGGTACACCGCGGGTTTTTCCGTCTCGGCCAATGGCTGGCTGGGCGGTTTAATGCACACATCGGTAACCGGGGCAGCACGGCGCACCACCTGGCTCACCCGCTCTTGAATGCTCATCACAGGTTCTGCCGTGTTCGCCTGCGAGGAGGCTGTGTGTTCAGTCGGTGGCAAAGCTGGTAGCAGCCACTGTGGCAGTAATGGTGTCTGCTGTGGATCGAGTGGCAGTGACAAGCGTTGGGCAATGAACTGGCGCTGTTCGACACTGCTGCTCAGCCAAAACAGCTCCAACGCAATCAGCAGCACCGCGGCTAATAACACTCCATTGAATAACTGCAGTAACCATTTTTTCATCGTTGAATGTCCAGCTGGTCCAGTGCTACTGGTTTTTTAAACAAACGGTCTCGCTGTTCATCAGCAAAGCGGATTCTGAGGTAATTGTCATCTTCTGCCACCAGAATACCGGCACCTAACGTCGCGTGGACCACCCGTGTGGTTTGCGGTTCTGGCCGAGGCTTACGTGCCACAATCGTTTCCGCTGGCGGAGCGCTGAGGTCAAGCTCCCATTCTGGCGTGGTGCCAATGGCGGCAAAATAGCGCGACCACCAGTCCGCGGGCGGACCTTCATGCACCGCCAGCTGTGCTTTGCCACCAGTGTTAAGGGCCTGCGCCAAAGCACGGCTGTGCAAAAAGCGCATCTCCGTTTGAAAACGACTGGGGCGTTTGTCTTTATCGGTTTGATCGGCCTGCGCAGGCGCCATTAAATGCAAACGCTGTTTGGCGCGTGTCATCGCCACATACAATAACCGGCGCTCGCTTTCCACGCTGGTCGGACTGGTAAACTCACCATCGGGCTGGTAAGGAAAATAATGTGCATTGAGGCCAGGAATAAATACCACATCCCATTCTAGGCCCTTACTTTTGTGCGCCGAGGTCAGATGAATGCCGTCGCCCTGTTGCTGTTGCAAGCGTTGCTGGCGCAATTGCTGCAAGTAATCATAGGCTTGATCAGCGGCTAAATTGGCATCGCGTAAAAAGCGCACAAAAGCACGAATGGTATGGGTACGGTCTTCAATTTGTTGCGCTGAAAATGCACTGTCTGCCAACCCCTGGTACAAATCACTGGCATCGATGTACTGCTCTATCAGCGTGTGGGCTTTGACGGTGATGTGCTCGGCACTGCTCAGCACTTCGGCGCGACGCAACAGCTGCTGTGTTTGCCACTTATTGAGGTTGTCCGGTAACGCTTGTTGCAGCGCTTCAGCCAGATCTTTTTCGACTGGCGCCAAACTGCTGGCCAGCTGCTCCAGTTGTGCCCGGCGTATTTTCGGAAATGGCGTGGTCAGCCAATTTAACCAAGCTTGCTGGCGCTGTTCACGGCTGCGCTCAGCAAAGCGCCCGGCCGCCACCTCAAATAGCTGCCAGAATATTTGCAGCTCCCAACGATCCAATACGGACTGCGAATGATGCAGCTGATACGGCACCTTGGCTTGCAACAATGCCAGTTCTATCGGTGCGCACAATGCCCACACACGATGAATAATGGCCATGTCTTGCAATGCGTGGTGTTCGGATTCCTGCTCGATCAATTTTAATAATAAAGCCGGCTCGTAGCGCGCCAGGTGCAAACGAGCTTGTGTTTTGGGTGTGCTGGCGTGCGCCAGACATAACACGTCGTCACGCTGTTGGTTGTGGCGGATCAGATGATTGGCCATTAGCGCCAGCTGGTGGCCATAGCGAAACGTATCGGGCAATTGATAAGTGGTGACGGAGGAGGAAAAACGTTGGTCAAACTCACTGACAATAAATTGCGGACAAGAGCCGCGAAATTCGTAAATGGTTTGATCCGGGTCGCCAATCACCATCACCGAGCCACGATTGCCGTGTAATAATTCCAGCAATCGTTGCTGGATGGCATTGATGTCCTGATATTCGTCCACCAAGATCCATTGCATATGGCCCGCAAACTGAGCGGCCAAGGTCGCATTGCGGTGCAGCGCCATCACCGGGTCATACAACATATCGGCAAAAGAAATACGGCGAGCCTGACGGCGCCATTGTTCAAACTGGTGAAAGGTGTCAATAAACAGCCGACAACTGCTCGGTAACTGCAATTGCTCAAACACGTCGGCCGGGTCATCCAGGCTGGCTTTGACACGATCAATAAAGGCCAGCGCCGGTTCCACCCACTTTTTACGCTGGGACAGAATATCCTGGCGCGTATCGTCGTCCGCCAACTGCTGCAGCAGCCGCCACACCACGCCTTCCATTTCACCCGAGGTCAACGGCTTGCCATCAAAGGCGGGTAAATCGCCTTGCTGAATCAAGCGCTGATACAAACGCAGTCCCAACGCATGAAAGGTGCGCACTTCCGGCAATGCCTGCTGCGGCAGTAACTGCTGTAGACGCTGTGCGAAGTCCTGCTGCGCGGTTTTGTTGTACATCAATACCAACATACGCCGCGCCGATACACCCTCTTGCAAGCGCGCAGCAATAAAGTGTGTCAGTGTGGTGGTCTTACCGGAACCCGCCACCGCCATGACCTTGGCATGTCCATGACGATGGGCGACGACGGCTTGTTGGTGGGCAGTGAGTTGGCGCGACACAGGACTTCTCAACGTTCAGGGCTGCACATGGTAATGCTGTACAGCCCTCGCGCCAATCCATAGCCGCTATTTGGCAGGTAGGTTGAGCGGCGGGGCTCCATCATGCTGCGGGCTTCCATCATACTGCTGCCAACATTTGGCCACTTTCTTCCATCCATGCCAGCTATCGGGGCCTGCCATCCGTGCCAGCTATCAGGGCCTGCCATCCATGTCTGCTAGCGGAGCCTAATAAAAGCTGCCTCCGGTTTCTGCCAATTCGCGCAGCATGTGCGGCACACGAAAACGATCGCCGCCTTGTTCGACCAGTGCATCAGCGTTGCGAATAAACGTATCCATGCCTTCGATGGTCTCGACAAAAGACAAAATGCCACCAGTGTGGGCGGCAAAGCCCCAGCCAAAGATAGAGCCAATGTCCACTTCGTGTGGCCGACTGATAACGCCCTCAGACACGCAATGTAACGCCTCGACCGCCTGAGCATACAATAGGCGCTGCTTCACGTGAGCCGGCGTTGGCTGCTGTACGGCGACGGGGTACGCCTCAGCAAGGCCGGGCCATAGCGATTTATCCCCCTGATCTGTGTACTGATAAAAACCACGTCCGGCTTTTTTACCCAGCCGATCGGCGTGGTGCACCATAAAGTCCACCACCTCATCGCCTGGGTGCGCAACATAGGCATCGCCTAAATCTTGCTGCGTTTGGCGGCTGATGCGATCCATCAATTCCAGCGACACTTCGTCACTGAGTGCCAGTGGTCCTACCGGCATGCCGGCCATTTTACCGGCATTTTCGATCAACGCCGGGGACACACCTTCTTTTAACAGCGCCATGCCTTCCAGCACGTAGGTTTTGAATACCCGTGAGGTATAAAAGCCACGACTGTCGTTGACTACTATCGGCGTTTTACCCAATTGCTGCACAAAATCCAACGCCCAGGCAATGCTTTGCTGCGATGTTTGCTCGCCGACAATAATTTCCACCAGAGGCATTTTGTCCACCGGTGAAAAGAAGTGCAGGCCAATAAACTGGTCTGGGCGCTGACTTGCCGCTGCCAACCCGCTAATGGGTAATGTCGAGGTATTGGAGGCGAACATGGTATCGGCGCCGATCACAGCTTCTGCCTGAGCCGTGACCTTGGCTTTGATGGCACGATCTTCAAACACAGCTTCAATGACCAAATCACAATCGCTTAAATCCTGATAGTCACTGGTGGTTTTAATGCGAGTTAGTTGTGCTTTGGCGTGCTGTTCAGTAATTTTCTTGGCAGCGATTTTTTTATCCAATAATCGACGCGTGTAGTCTTTGCCGCGATCGGCTTGGACCTGAGAGGTGTCCAGCAATACCACATCAAGGCCTTTGGCTGAGGCAGCGTAGGCGATGCCAGCGCCCATCATGCCTGCCCCTAAGATTCCTATATTGGCGAACTGACGTCGTGCAATATCTGTTGGCCGAGCCTTGAGTTTATTAACATCCTGCAGGCCCAGGAAAAAGGTGCGAATCAGCGCTTTGGCCTGATTCGAGAGCAGCAACTGTACAAAATGGCGGCATTCTAACTGCAAGGCTTGCTCCAGCGGCAGCTGACATCCTTCGTACAAGGTTTGCAATATTTGCTGAGGAGCCTGGTAGTTGCCATGCGTTTGTTTGCGCAGCATGGCCTGAGCCGCCATCATTACTTGGCTTATTTTTGCCGATTGCACCTCACCGCCCGGCAAACGTACTGTGTGCCGAGTCGACTTGTTCTGATCCCAAGGCTGCTGCGCATTAGGATTGTCACGCAGCCATTGTTTCGCTGCTGCCAGCAGTTGCGTCGCATCCACCACCTCATTGATTAAACCCGCTGCCTGAGCTTGCGCAGCGCCGGTTTGCAAGCCTTGCATTAACCACGGCAACGCCGCTTCGACACCGATCATGCGCGGCAATCTTTGTGTACCACCAGCGCCGGGCAACAGCCCCAACGTCACTTCCGGAAAGCCAAATTTCGCCTTGGGCTGATTGGCGGCAATGCGATAATGGCAGGCTAGTGCTATTTCCATACCGCCGCCTAGAGCTGAGCCATTTAATGCCGCAACAAAAGGTTTACCCGCGGTTTCCATGAGTCGCATTACGGCATGGATACTTTGAATAAATTCGCTGATGACAGCAATATCGCGCTCCCGCTCACCGCTTTCCCAGCTCAGAATTTCTTTTAAATCAGCGCCGACGACAAATTCTTTTTTGCCCGACGTCAGTACCACGCCGGTTACTTGGGCATTGTTAACCAAGTCGGTAATGACACGATTCAGCGCCGTCATCACGGCTTGTGACATGGCATTAACCGGCGCATTAGGATCGTCCCACACCAGGGTTGCAATACCGTCGCTATCAATAGCGTAGGTGAATAGTTCAGTCATCTGTTTCTCCTAAACGCGCTCAATAATGGTGGCGGTGCCCATGCCACCACCAACGCATAAATTCACCAGCGCCGTATTGGCGTCACGGCGCTCCAATTCATCCAATACCGTGCCTAAGATCATTGCTCCGGTGGCTCCCAACGGATGCCCCATGGCAATGGCGCCACCGTTAACATTGATCTGCTCATGAGAGATGCCCATCTCTTGCATAAATAACAGCACCACGGCGGCAAAGGCTTCGTTTAATTCCCATAAATCGATATCACTGGCCTGCATGCTTGCGTGTTTTAATGCTTTTTGAGCACTGGGCGTGGGCCCGGTGAGCATAATGGTAGGCTCAGACCCAATGGAGGCGGCGCTGCAGATACGCGCCCGTGGTGTCAGCCCTAGGGCTTCGCCCGCCGATTTATTGCCGATCAATACCGCTGCAGCGCCATCAACAATGCCGGATGAGTTGCCAGCGTGGTGAACATGATTAATCTTTTCTAACTGTGGATACACCTGCTGCGCAACGGCATCAAATCCCAATTGACCATTGGCCAAAAAAGAAGGCTTAAGCTGCGCTAGGTCAGCCACGGTTGTTTCTGGGCGCATCAGCTCATCGGTTGCCAATAGCAGCTGCCCCAGCTCATCGTGGACGGGTAACACCGAGTTGGAAAAATAGCCCTGTTGCCAAGCGTGGTGCGCACGCCGTTGAGATTCAACGGCGTAACTGTCGACATCTTCGCGGCTAAAACCGTGTAATGAAGCGATAAGATCGGCGGAGATACCCTGCGGTACAAATGATAACGCATTGGCAACGCTTGGATCAGAATAATAAGCTCCGCCGCCACTGCCCATCGGAATGCGCGACATACATTCAATGCCACCGCCAATGGTCAGCCATGCTTCACCGGCTTTGACCTTGGCCGCGGCCATGTTCACAGCCTCCAAACCCGATGCACAAAAACGGCTGACCACGCTGCCAGCCACTTGTTGGTGATAACCAGCCATTAATACCGCTGTGCGGGCGATGTCGGCGCCATGCTCCATCACAGGTTCGACGCAGCCCAACACCACATCATCCAGTTGTGAAGTATCTAAGTCGTGGCGTTGCTGCAGCTGTGCTAATAAGCCGGACATCAGTCTGACCGGCGTCACACTGTGCAAACTGCCGTCGGCTTTGCCGCGTCCACGTGGAGTGCGTACGGCATCAAAAATAAAGGCTTCTGACATGACAGGCTCCGTTAAATGGTGCGCGAGATAATTTCTTTCATAATTTCCGAGGTGCCGGCGTAAATACGCTGCACACGAGCATCGGCGTACGCGCGGGCAACGGGATATTCCCACATGTAGCCATAGCCGCCGTGCAGCTGCACGCATTCATCGATGATGCGACCTTGCGCTTCGGTTGACCATAATTTCACCGACGCTGCAGCTTCGATCGACAATTGCCCGTCACAGTGCAGCTCAAGGCAGCGATCAACGTAGGTTTGCATCACTTCCAGTTCGGTGCGCAGCTCTGCTAATTTAAACCGGGTATTTTGCAAAGCAGCGATGGGTTTACCGAACGCTTTGCGCTCTTTCACGTAATCCACCGTCGCGTCGTAACAGGCACGGGCAGCGGCGGCGGCAATTAAGGCCACACTTAAACGCTCTTGCGCCAGCTCTTGCATCAAGTAAATAAAGCCGGAGTTTTCCTGGCCCAGCAAATTGGCTTTGGGAACACGAACGTTGTCAAAAAACAGTTCCGATGTATCCTGCGCTTTCATACCCACTTTGTTGAGGTTTTGGCCACGCTGAAAACCTGGCCGATCCGCTTCGACCAAAAATAAACTCACGCCTTTGGCGCCAGCACTGGTATCCGTCTTAGCCACCACAATAATCAAATCGGCTAGCTGTCCGTTGGTGATAAAAGTTTTAGAGCCGTTAAGAACATAGTCATCACCGTCCACCACCGCCGTGGTACGCACACCGGCCAAATCAGAGCCGGCGCCAGGCTCGGTCATGGCAATGGCGGTAATGACATCGCCACTGGCCATCTTGGGTAGCCATTTTTGTTTTTGCGCATCGGAGCCGTAATGCAAAATATACGGCGCGACGATATCCGAGTGCAATGAGAACCCAGGGCCCGAGGCGAACACATAGCCTTGCTCTTCGATGGCGATGGCGGAATAGCGAAAATCCACACCACTGCCGCCGTACTCTTCGGGCAAATGAGTGCATAAAATGCCGGCGTCACCGGCTTTTTTCCAGGCTTCGCGCGAGATGTGGCCGTCTTTTTCCCATTGCTCGTGGAAAGGGGCGATTTCACGCTGCATGAATTTTCTTACTGCATCACGAAATGGTTGATGCTCTTCAGTAAAAACGCTGCGAGGGATCATATTTTTATCCTTATTATTAATACCAATTGACGTTATTGTGCGAGACGAATGACCTGATCTTGTTGCCACCGGTCAATGTCCGTGTTGCTACAGCCTATTTGTTGCAGTATCTGCTTGCTGTGTTCACCTTGCTCGGGCCCACCACCGTGTGGTGTAAAACGTTGCCCACTGAAGCGGATGGCGGGTGCTGGCACCTGCCACTGCTGGCCAGCAGCATTGGTGAGGGTATGAATCATTTCGCGGGCTAACAGCTGTGGGTGTTGAAAAGCTTCGCTCACGGTCAGTATGGGGGTGACACAGCAGTCGCTGTGTTGCAGCAGCTCACGCCATTGCTGTTGTGTGCGACTGGCAAACAAAGCGGTTATATCGTCGCGCAGGGCTTGCTGCTCGCCTCCTTGATGGTGGTAGCGCGCTTGCCAATGTGGCTTGTCGATCGCTGCACAAAAGCGCTGCCAGAATTTTTCCTCCAGTGCCGCCAGCGCCATATGGCGTCCATCCTGAGTGGCATAAATATCGTAATACGGCAGTTGGCCCGTCAGCATGTCTTCACCACGCGGCGCTGATTGCCGCAGGTTTAAACCAGATAACGGTATAACATGATTGGCAAAAGCACAGTCCGTCATGGAGATATCCAAATAGCAGCTCTCTAACGGTCGCTGCTGCAGTTGCGCCTGTAAGCGCCCCACCAACGCCGCCAAAATCGCCATGGCCGCACTCAACGCACCGCCAGCAATGTCTGCTAGCTGAAAGTTACTCAGCGACGGCATCTGACCGGCACGCCCGCTTTGTTCCAGCACACCAGCGGTGGCGCAGTAATTCATATCATGCCCGGCTAACTGCGCCCACGGGCCACTTTGCCCATAACCAGACAACGCACACATCACCAAACCCGGGCGTTGCTGCGCCAACGTATCGAAACCTAGCCCTAAGCGTGCCATCACACCGGGGCGAAAGCTCTCCAGCACCACATCCGCCGAGGCCAGCAAGCGTTTAAATATTTGCTGCCCTTGTGGCTTGCGCAAATCCAAGCCGATCGATCGTTTATTGGCGTTGAGCAAGTCAAATACCGGGCTGACCTGGCCTGCAGGCATGCCCAGATGGCGCAGATAATCCCCCGCACCGGTATCTTCCACCTTGATGACCTGCGCGCCCATGTCACGTAAGTGCATGCTGCATAAGGGGCCGGGCAAAAGGCGTGATAAATCCAATACGGTAATGCCAGCTAGCGGTAACATGCACACTCCTTTTTTTAGTGCTCACGCTACTGACTGCAGCTGGCGCTCACAAGGTAGAATTTGCGCAACCTGACTGGCAAAAGTGCTCAGCCGATAACGCCCATGCCGTCACACTCGATCATTTCCATTAGGAAAAACGCCGGAAATTAGCGCCTATTGCGCCGTGATATGCGTTCTCTGCCTGACATTCCTGCTGGTTAGAGGCTAGTGATCTTGCATGACCCGATTTGCCCTATAATCACTGCATTGCAGGAAGCATCGCAGACCGGGCCTGAAGTAAATCGTGGTGTTTGGCCCTGGCATCATCGTCTGCCCTTTTTGCTGTCCATTCGCCGTGATGTTCCGGCACTGGCAGAGCACTGATTCGTTAAACTCCACAGGAGACTGTTATGAACTTACAACACAAAGTCATCGCTATCACCGGCGGTGGCCAGGGGCTCGGCCGTGCCATGGCCCTCTACCTGGCCAACAAAGGCGCCAAAATCGCTGTTATCGATCTCGATCAAGAGCAGATGGACGAAACCTGCAGACTGGCGCAAGAAGCAGGTGGTGAGATGCACAGCTTCGTCTGCAATGTTGCCGATGAAGCTCAAGTAGAAGAAACCTTTAGCGCCATCAGCCAACAACTGGGCGGATTACACGGGCTGGTTAATAACGCCGGTATTTTGCGTGACGGTCTGATGGTCAAAGCCAAAGACGGCCAGATCAGCAAGATGACCCTGGCGCAGTGGCAAGCGGTGATCGATGTAAACCTGACCGGGGTATTCCTCTGTGGCCGCGAGGCCGCTGTGCAAATGATTGAAGGCGGTGAAGGTGGCTGCATCATCAATATTTCCTCCATTTCTCGCGCCGGTAATATGGGGCAAAGCAACTACTCTGCCGCCAAAGCCGGTGTCGCCAGTTTGGCCGTCGTATGGGCAAAAGAGTTAGCCCGCTACGGCATTCGCGCCAACGCTATTGCCCCTGGGTTTATTGCCACAGACATGACCGCTGGCATGAAGCCCGAGGCGCTAGAAAAAATGACCGCCGGCATTCCCGCTAAGCGCATGGGTCAGCCGGATGAAATTGCCCACAGCGTGGCTTACCTGCTGGAGAATGATTACGTCTCGGGTCGAGTGGTTGAAGTCGACGGCGGGCTGCGGCTATAACGTCGATGCGGTGTAGCGCGCCTGCAAGCGCTCCATGGCGGCCAGACCGCCTTGTTGCTCACTGCCGGCGCTGCTAACACGACCGTCTACGAGGGTCACACTGGGTGGCTGCGCTTTGATTCGTCGCAGCTGCTCGGTGAGCCACTGATCAGCCGCTGCTTGGCTGGCGCCATCGTCCACCATTTGCTGGTGCTGTGCGTAAACGTACTGGATCTGGCGAAAGCGCTGCACTGTCTCGGTTTTATCAAACCCTTGGCGCAGCTCTGGGTTCTGCTCAAACAAAGCTTCGATGCGCTCTTTGTGTGGATGATCGCCTTTCACCGTTACCTTGCCTTCGTTGTTGACGGTCAGGTCTATCTTGCCGCTCCAATCCAGGTTGGCTTTGGTCATGGCCCGCTTAAAATCCTGTTGAAACGCCTCAACATCGGCTTGGGTCGGTAAACTAAAAGACGCTATCAATTCCTCCGCCGTGGCTTCGATACTAGCGGCCATCTGTTGCCGCTCCACACTGCCGCTCAGTTCCCGGTTTTGCGTCGTGGTTTCATTACTAGTGACCACTGAGGCTGGCGGCTCAGCGCGTTTCAGCTCTTGGGTTGGTGCGGTATTGGCTGCAGGCAACAAGGCGTTGAGCATGGCGTCGTCCTCTGACATGTGGCTATGTTAAGCTGACAATTCATTCAATAAGCAGCATGCGTACCAGCTTTCGCGCCATGGACTCAATCAGCCCTGAACAACGCTTATACACCGCTCTAGCGGCCATTCCGCCGGGCTATGTGGTGACCTATGGCCAACTGGCCAGCCTCAGTGGTTGGCCACGACGAGCTCGCTGGGTCGGTCAGCAGCTGAAACGACTTCCAACAGGCACGACTTTGCCTTGGCACCGAGTTATCAATGCGGCGGGGAAAATCAGCTTTCCCGTCGGCTCTGACAAAGCCCATGAGCAAGCAAAGCGCCTGCGCCAGGATGGCGTGGAGGTAGTGCATGGCAAGGTATCTCTGGCCAAATATCAGTGGCCAGGCTAATGCATGGCGACATTGAACCTGCCTAAACGGCCCGTTTCGTCCCTCAAGGCTGACTCATAAATGAGACAAGTGAGTTAGTGCGCCGTTTTTTGAGCGGCATGGTTTCTCTGCAGCATGTTTCTCTGCAGCATGTTTTTAGGCGGCGTAGTTCCTGAGCGGCATGATTTCTAGGCGGCACAGTTCGGCGGTGTACTTCTGCAGACACCATCCATGGCCACACCCCAAACACGAAAAAATGACAGACAATCACCTGTCCAGGCCAAGGAATTTACGCCACAGTCAGACAATCACCACAACATTGGAAGAACGGTACTGATACCCGTGAGGTAGCAGCGACCGACCTACTAACAATAACGATACGGATTCGACCATGGCTGCAGACTACTTTGACGTAATTATTATTGGTGCCGGTTTATCCGGTATTGGCGCTGCCTGTCACCTACAGCGCGAATGCCCAGAGAAGACCTTTACTATTTTGGAAGGTCGCACGGCCATTGGCGGCACCTGGGATTTGTTTCGTTATCCGGGCATTCGCTCTGACTCCGATATGTTTACCCTAGGCTACGCCTTTAAGCCTTGGTTAAACAAAAAAGGCATTGCCGATGGCGACGATATTCGCCACTACATCGAAGAAGCCGCCGCTGAACACAACATCCAGCCACACATTCGCTTCCAACAGCGCGTTAAAAGCGCGCATTTTTGCAGCCAACGTGCGTGCTGGACACTGGAGGTAGAGCAACACAGCGGCGACATCCAACAGTATCGCTGCCAGTTTTTATTGGGCTGTACTGGTTATTACGATTATCAACAAGGGTTCACACCTGAGTTTAAAGGTCGTGAGTCATTTAATGGCGATATTATTCACCCGCAACAGTGGCCGGAAAACTACCGTTACGACAACAAAAAAGTGGTGGTCATCGGCAGCGGCGCCACCGCAGTGACTCTAGTACCAGCCATGGCGGACAAAGCCGAGCACGTCACCATGTTGCAACGCTCACCGTCTTACGTCATCACCGTGCCACAACAAGATCCAACGGTGACGTTAACACGCAAGTTGTTGCCAAAGTTGTGGGCCTATCGACTGATTCGTGGTCGTAATATTTCCATTACTCTGGCCATTTACCGTTTTTGTAAACGCTTCCCCAGCGCCGCACGCAAGTTTTTACAATGGACAGTAAAAAAACAGCTGCCGAATGATGCCAACATGGAGCACTTTACACCTAAGTATGCCCCCTGGGATGAGCGTTTGTGCGCCGTGCCCGATGGCGATTTATTCAAAGCCATCGATAGCAAGCAAGCCTCCGTCGTGACCGGGCACATTGATCGCTTTAATGAACGCGGTATTGTTTTAACGTCCGGCCAACAGTTAGACGCCGATGTCATCATCACTGCCACTGGCCTGAATATTCAGATGCTTGGCGGTATGGAAGTATTTGTCGATGGTAACGCGTTCGAACCCAATAGCAGTATGAGCTACCGCGGTGTCATGTTTGAAAATCTGCCCAATATGGCCATGGTGTTTGGTTATACCAATGCTTCTTGGACATTAAAGGCCGACTTAATTTCGCGCTATGTGTGTCGGTTATTGCGCCATATGGACCATAAAGGTGTGCGCCAGGTAGTGCCACAAGTAGCTAGTGGCGACATTCAGCGTAGTCCATTTATCGATATGCAATCCGGGTACATCGCACGGGTTAAAGACCAACTGCCCAAACAAGGCTCGCGTCGGCCTTGGAAACTCTATCAGAACTATTTTCTCGACATGCTGCTGCTGAAATTCGCCAACATGGACGACCCCAGCCTGCACTACAGCAGCCCACGGACCAAAGACGAACTCGAGCCGTCGCAAGCACATTAACCGGAACACTGTAACCGCTACTCTAGATCGTCACCAAGGCCGTGAAAGTCACGGCCAGCCATGCTAGCCTGCAGCAAAACCTTCCATCATGTGATTGGCATGCAGGCAGAACTTCAAGACATCGTTCACTTTTATCAGCGCTTTCCGCCCTTTGATGAACTGCCGGACGAGGCTGTATCAGAGCTGGCCCAAGCCACTGAGATCGCTTATTTTCGCGCCCATCAGGACGTGCTGAAACACGGCGATCCCATTCAGGACTTGTACGTCATTCGCAGCGGCGCGGTCGAAACCTACCGCCGCAACGGCGATTTATACAATCGCTTGTCCGAAGGCGATGTCTTTGGCCAAATGGGATTGCTGATGAACCGCCGTGTGCGCTTTCCCGTGCATACCATGGAAGATACGCTGCTGTATTGCATTCCTGCTGATTTGTTTAATCAGCTCTGCGATCGCTTTGAAGACTTTTCAGAGTTTTTCGAAATCGAAGGCAGCTCACTGCTGCGCAATACCTTGTCGAATCAAGCCGACAACAATGATCTGACCACGGTTAAAATCAGCGCCTTAATTCAGCGAGAAGCCATCACACTGGAATGCAGCGCCAGCGTCACCGCGGCAGCTCAGCTGATGACGGAGCATCAAGCCTCGTCGATTTTGGTTACCGACCCGGATCAGCCGATCAGCAGCGACCCAGACGACGACGATGGCCAAGTAGTCGGCATTCTCACAGACCGAGATTTACGCATGCGTGTGTTGGCTGAGCAACGCAGCAGCGATACACCTGTGGCAGAGGTGATGTCCACCGATATGGTGCTGATTGACGACAACGCCTACGTGTTTGAGGCCATGCTCACCATGTTGCGGCACAACTTGCATCATTTGCCCGTGGTGCATCGCCGCCGGCCAGTGGGCGTGATTGCCATGTCGGACATCGTTCAGCATGAATCACAAAGCAGCCTGTTGCTGGTGCGCAGCATTTTCGCTCAGCAGTCATTGGAAGATTTGACCCAAGTGGCCAAGCAGCTACCCGCCGTATTCGTGCGTATGGTAAAAGAAGACGCAAACTCGCACATGATTGGTTCGGCCATGGCTGTCATTGGTCGCTCGTTTAAACAAAAATTATTAGAGATGGCAGAAGCGGAGTTGGGTCCACCGCCACTGCCGTATTGTTTTTTAGCCTTGGGCTCTATGGCCCGTGATGAACAGTTGATTGTGACCGATCAGGACAACGCCATCATTCTCGATGATCGCTTTGATGAAGAACATCATGGTGAATATTTTGCCAAGCTGGCAACCTTTGTTTGTGACGGTCTAAACGCGTGTGGCTACCAATATTGTGACGGCGATATTATGGCCACCAACCCCGAGTGGCGTCTGACAAAAACGCAGTGGCAGCAGCGCTTTCAACAGTGGATTGATGAGCCGTCTCCTCAAGCGTTATTGCATAGCTCTATTTTCTTCGACTTGGACGGCGTTTGGGGCAAAACTAAATGGGCGCAGGAGCTACAGCGTTTTATTGCGCTGCACAGCAAGCAAAATATGCGGTTCCTAAATTATCTGGCACGCAATGCACTCAGCCGCACGCCGCCACTGGGATTTTTTAAAGGCTTTGTGATGGAGCAAGATGGCCAGCATCGTCCATCGATAAATCTCAAACGTCGTGGTACGGCACCCCTCTCTGATGTTATTCGCGTGCACGCTTTGGCCGTCGGCTCGCGCGCACAAAATTCATTTGAACGTCTGGACGATATTATTCGAGCGAAGATTTTACCGCCCGAAAAGGGACAGGATTTGAGCGACGCCTTGGAGTACATTGCCATGGTTCGTATTCGTTACCAGGCCATCGACATTGAGCAAGGTGACGTGCCTGACAATAATATCGAACCTGAGTTGCTATCTGCCTTTGAGCGACGCAATTTAAAAGAAGCCTTTCAGGTGCTGGACCGGGCACAAGCATTTCTGAAGTTTCGCTACCATTCCAGCAATAAACCGGGGATTCGATGAGTCAATCCTGGACAGAGCGTTTTCAGGCACTTGAAATTCACAGTCAGGATGTTCGCCTGCAGCGGTTTTATGGCGCAGGCTGTGTTGGCGGTGATACTGAAATTGCCGCCACTCCGTTCGTTGCACTGGACTTCGAAACCACAGGGTTAGATGCGCGGCAAGACGCCATTGTCAGCATCGGGCTGGTGCCATTTTCTCTGCAACGCGTGTTTTTACGTGACGCCTGTGAATGGCTGGTAAAACCTGAGCAGCCGCTGCAAGAGGAGTCGGTGGTGGTGCATGGCATTACCCACAGTGAAGTTCGTTCCGCGCCGGATTTAGACCGCATTGTTGCGCCCTTGCTGGATGCCATGGCGGGAAAAGTCGTTGTTGTTCACCACCAGCGCATTGAACGTGAGTTTTTAAATCAGGCATTGTTGGAGCGCCTGAACGAGGGCATCGAGTTCCCCCTGATTGATACCATGGAGCTGGAACAACGAGCGCTGCGCGCACGACAAGGCCTAGTAGGAAGACTGCTCAAAAGGCCGCTGGGGTCATTGCGCCTGGGGGACTGTCGGCAACGGTATTCCCTGCCCTTTTACTCACCGCACCATGCGTTGACCGATGCCATCGCTACCGCTGAGCTACTGCTGGCACAAGTGGCGTATCAGTATCGACCCGATACGCCCGTGTCGGAGCTGTGGTGCTAGTCATTTCAAGCATGGACTGACACACGCATGGACGGCAACCACCAGCGCTGCGCTTGTTTCTTAAGCTCGCTGGACTATGGTCAAAGAATCCCTTTCCGCTCAGCAAGGACAGCTTTATGTACCTCACTCGCTTAATCTATGCCAGTAGCAAAACCGAACACTGCACCGACAAAGGCATCGAAGGCATTCTCGCCGCGGCAGAGCGCAATAACCCCAAATATGGACTGACCGGAGTGCTGTGTTTCAACCGCAAGCACTTTCTGCAATGCTTGGAAGGCCCACGAGATCCGATCAACACTTTGTACCAACGTATCTCCAGCGACTCACGCCATAGCCGAGTGACGCTGGTGGAATATTGCGCTACAGAGCAACGCTTTTTTGATCAATGGGCGATGAAATACGTGCCGGATTCCAAGAAGATGCAAACCTTGGCATTTCGTTACTCTGACTGCAACGACTTCGACCCTTACCGTATGTCTGCCGCCAGCGCGTTGGCTTTCTTGCAAGCAGTGTCAAGCCAGTAACAACCGCATCAGCAGATTTCCAGCAAATTCTGGTCCAGATACGGGTTTCAGATTGACCAAATGGCACTTTTCCGTTAGTTTTCGCGCATTTATCGCACCCTGACACTTGCCTGTAATACCGCCCAGAATGCTCCTGAAGGGCCTTCGGTTAACCATGCGACGATCGGGCAATTCTAACAGGGGCGGCTTATTCGCGTTTTGTCAGTATGCGCTCGCTACAGAGCCATGACAGAGTGGCGTCAGACCCGCAATCAGCCAGCTACACTGCTACGCACGGCCGAGATATACGTTAGTAGAACAATGGCCCTAATTCGTTGTCAGCAGTTGCCTCACTGGTTATAAAGCAGCGTCGGTCGCAATCACCACCGAGCCAGCCACAAGCGGCTCGTGGTACTACGTAACGAAACGCACCAGATTTTGATTTAACAAAGGCGAAATCGTGATGACTACACAATCAGTCGATGTGCTCCTTGTCGGTGGCGGGGTAATGAGTGCGACTCTAGGTACCTTACTGGCCAGACTCGACCCTGAGCTAAAGCTAGCCATGGTAGAACGTTTGGATCATGTGGCGCACGAGAGCACAGATGGTTGGAACAATGCTGGAACCGGTCATGCCGGCTATTGTGAGCTGAACTACACCCCACAAAATAACGACGGCAGTGTCGCCATTGATCGCGCCTTGACCATCAACGCCAACTTCGAGATTTCATTGCAGTTGTGGAGTCACCTAGTCGAGACCGGTGGTTTGCCAGAACCAAAGAATTTCATCAACACCACCCCGCACCTCAGCTTTGTTTGGGGGGCAGAAAACGTTGCCTTCTTAAAAGAACGCCATCGCTTGCTATCGGCTCACCACCTGTTTGCCGACATGGAATACAGTGAGGACCCTGCGGTATTGTCCGAGTGGATGCCGTTGGTGATGGAAGGCCGCGACCCGGCTGAGCCGGTAGCCGCGACTCGTGTTGCTTATGGTGCTGACGTCGATTTCGGATCGCTAACACGCAATATGGTGGCGCAGCTGCAGCAACACGACTCGTTCGACTTGCTGCTCAGCCACCAAGTGGAAGACTTCAGCAAACAGGCCGACGGCAGCTGGAACGTTGTACTGCAAGACAACATCAGCGGCGACGAGAAAACCATCAATGCCCGTTTCGTATTCTTGGGTGCTGGCGGTGGCGCATTGCCGCTGTTGCAGGCTTCTGGCGTTGAAGAAGCGAATGGCTATGGCGGCTTCCCGGTGTCTGGCCAATGGCTGGTGTGCAAAGACCAAACCATCGTCCAGCGCCACCATGCCAAGGTCTATGGCAAAGCAGCTATTGGTGCCCCGCCTATGTCGGTACCGCACCTAGATACACGCATCATCAACGGCGAACCTGCTTTGTTGTTTGGCCCCTTTGCTGGCTTTACCACTAAGTTCCTGAAAAAAGGTTCGAAGCTGGATCTGCTCAAGTCGGTGTCGATCAGCAATATGATCCCGATGATGTCGGTCGGCATGAACAACATGGACCTGACCAAATATCTGATCAGTGAAGTCATGCAATCCCACGATGAGCGTTGTGCATCACTGCGCAACTACTTCCCCGATTGCAAAGACAGCGACTGGACACTGGCCGAGGCGGGCCAACGTGTGCAAATTATCAAACGCGATACTCAAGGGCGCGGCAAATTGGAGTTCGGCACCGAGCTAGTGGCTTCAAAAGATGGCAGCATTGCTGCGCTGCTGGGGGCTTCACCCGGTGCGTCAGTGGCGGTCAAAGCCATGCTAGAAGTCATTGAACGCTGCTTCCCAGGCCAACTGCAGCAAGGCTGGAATGAGCGCTTAAAAGATATGATCCCCTCTTATGGCCAATCCTTGGTTGAAGACGGCGAACTGCTGCAAGCGACACGCCAGAGAACGTTATCTACATTGCAGCTGGATTAACTCAGACCCTGCAATAAAAAACGGGGCCAGTGGCCCCGTTTTTTCAATCAAACCCTACTCGCCGGTAATATCATCGACATCCGCCCCGCTGTCATCGCTCGGCCAAACAGACGAGCCATCGATCTCCAACTCCGGATGAACCAAGCCCTTGCAATAATCTTGCGGGCCAGACGCATAAAATTTGCGCTCTAATTCTGGCAAAGAGAACGAAGCAACGGCCGTTTGTACATAGTTATTCCCACGGATTCCGTACATTTCCAAGAACCTACGCACATCCCTTTCCAACGCCAAAGAAATTGCAATACTGAGCCAGTCATTTGAATCCATGTTCAGAGCTACCGAACGGGGTATATCACGCAAACCCAACATTTCCCTACTTGCAAACCAACTGTCGTTATCGGCAAGTGCTTGTTCAGTTAATTGATCAAGAATATGGAGCTTAGGAATAAGTTGCCAGCCGTCAAGCAGAGCACCTTGGGATTGGGCAGCCATCATTAGCTGCAGATATATAGCAGCCCCATTGGACCAAGTCGGAGAGAGCGGATCAACTCCTGTCACAACATCGTTAAAGAGGCGCTCAAATGGCAGAGACTGACATTGCGGTGATTGCCCAGTATTAAGATAGTATTTGTATTTGGAGTAGTAAGAATACAGATTTGTGGCGACATGTTCATCCCAACCAGTAAAACGAAACCTCTGGCTGGCGAGGCCTATACCTAGCAAGTGCAAGTCCCCATGAAGAATAGGAGAAAAAGAAGCACTTTTATGATACGGATTCCCAGGACACCCCCAGCTGCAACTGGAGTCATCAATCACAACATGCTGTACAGTGTCGACAGCTCGTAAATCAGTGGAGTATTTTTGAGAAAAGCGCTCTAGAGAAACATCCCCATCAACGTTAATCTTTTTGCCCGACAAGTAGCTCGGATACCTACCCAGATACAACTCTGTTTTTTCAACTAAATCCTCGATTTCATAGCTATTAAGCGTCGCCTGCATTTTGTCTAACTTAGAGTGTATCTCAAGATTCTGAGTTACCACTTCAGCCCAGTCATATTGTCCTTTTTCAATATCGCGATTGAAGCGACTGGTATCTGATTCTTCAGCCCAAAAGGGATGCTGGGCACCACCAATAGTCTTGAGCATCACTCTTTCATTCTGAGCTTCTGACGATATTTGCAGAGTCCCGCCATAGGGTGAAGTTATTCTTATTCTCTCACCAGCAGGGACTAATATAGGAGCAGAACGCAGATACTTAGGTCGACGATACTGGCTCCGACCCTTCCACCACCATGTAGCATCATCATCAATGCTATTAATAAATACACTTATCGATGCCGTCCCATCTCCGATACGCTCAACTGTGATAGTTTGGCCCGGCAGAACATATACACCCACTGCTCTAAATGGTGACTTCACCACAAGTTCAACAGCTTTAGCAATAGCTTGCGAGTGCGAAAAATCTGTCCGGCTGAATGTACCTAAATCCGGAGCTGCTGGATTTTTATCACGCGAATAATACACACTAACATCGGCAAACATGGCGCGTAAAAACTCGAGATTATCCGTCTGCTCGCGGTCCATTGGGTAACGAACATGCTGGCGGAATTCATCCCCGGCCAGCACCAGCCATGCTAGCCAATTATCAGAGTCGGCGTGCATCAAATCGCTGTGTTGATAATCCAATTGACGAAGTTGCTGCTGCAGCGCTTCAGCACCATTCCAGAAATGCGGATAAAAATCCGGCACCTCACTGCAATCACCGTTATTGCATTGTGAAAAATCAAAATCAAACGCTACATCCAACAAGGTCACGATAGTTTTTTGCATGCTGGCGTAAGGCTCTGGCAATACATTTACCAACGAGCTCATATCTTGCTGTAGCAAGTACTGCCGCGCAGCGCCATTACTGCTACCGGCATCAACCTCTAAACTACTCAACATGGCTTGGCCAATGCTGTTAACTGAACCAGCATTATGGATGTACAGAACCCCGACGCCTTGCTGCTGCGCCTGCGTTAGCGCTTGTTGAATAGACGACAGTTCAGTGGAATTACCCTGCTGCGATAAAATCAGCAAATCCGTGTCTGATGTGATGCACGAGCCCAAGCGATCCCCATCACACAGACCGGCTTCATTGTAACGGCTGTTAGGAAAGGTGTGATCAAGCCAGCTGCGAATATCCTGCTCATCCGGCTTAGTTTCGGTCTGACTCAACTGCGCCAGCGCCACCTGTAACGGTTCTGCGCTCTGTTGTTGCGTTAACCAAACCACGGCGTTGCGCAACCACTTTTGCATAGACGCATTGATGACATCACCGGACTGCCAATTGCGCATGGGGTTCGCTGCCAGTGCTAAGTTTCTACCGCCTCCAGCTTGGCTAACCACAGCAAAGGCAGCAGGGCTCGCTGCCTGAGCATCACCGACTTCTGCTGCATTGCTCAACAAGGCTGCAGCACTGTGGCCAAACCGGGCTTGTAGCTGTATGGCGTCCGCAGGTACCTGCCAACTGATACCATTGACCAATAATTGTTGCTGCACCTCGCTGAAGCGATGTTGATCCATATGCAGCTGGTTGAGCGCCACGCGCAAAAAATCGTTACCAGCAGCGCCTGCAGCAACAGACCCTTGCTGGCGAGACAGTTGAACCAGCTGCCTTTGCTCATCAGAGAGGCCAGTGTACAAACTAGTAGCCGGGTCAGGATTGGCGTCCGGCGTTGTATCTGGGCCGCCATCGGTTTGCTTGGGAGGATCTGTCTCTCCCGTCGTTGGTTGTTGGTTTCCATTTCCCTGGGCGCTGTCATTGCTACCGCTGCTGCCTCCACAGCCAGCCAGCACGATACACAACGTCAGTAGCATCCACTTCATAACACTTGCCTGTTTCCAACACGGATAAACCTATCATTATCACCGGAAATGGTGATAACAGCTAATGCACTGTGCGCCGTTTTTACGCCATTCGTCGATTCTTCACTCTACCTGAGTGGTTAACCATTGACGTGTTTTATGCAGCTGTTGACACAATTGTCGCGTTCCTTGCAGAAATCGCGGCGTTGGCCGATGAAATAAGTCTGACGGTATGTGGTAAGTGCTCTCACTTCTAACGGCGGTTAGGGATGGATAACGCTGCCAATCATTCAACCACTGTGGGCGCTTGTCACCAGCGCCGGATGCCACAATCACCTCCGGATTGCGCGCCAGAACCGCCTCAATACTCACTTGCGGTGCGCGTATAGCCAAATCGGCGAAGATATTGCGACCACCGCACAGCGCAATGGCCTGTGAGATAAAGGTATCGCCACCTTGGGTCATCAGCGGATCGTGCCATATCTGATAAAACACCCGAACCTGTGCTGAGTTGAGGTAGCGTTGCTGTAGCTCCGATACTTGCTGGCGGAAGTCGTCCGCCTCTCGGCGGCCAGCTTCCTCCGCCCCGACCATGGTGCCCAACACTTCCAGGTTGCGCGCAATGTCCTCATAGCTATTCGGATCAGATACGAACACCCTAAGCCCCAACTCACGCAGTCGTTGCAGCGTTCGACTGCCATTGCCTTCAGGCCAGGCCAATATCACATCAGGCTGCAACGCCAGAATACGCTCGATGTTCAAGCCGGAGTAACCGCCCACCCGGGGAATCTTCAAAGCCGCCTCTGGATAGTCCGAAAACTCAACCGCTCCGACCAAACGATCACCCGCGCCAATAGCGAACAACAGCTCACTACCGTGCGGCATAAGACTCACAATTCGCTTAACGGGTGCATCAAATTCAAACCGCTGCCCGGCATCATCAACCAAGCTAAAAGCGTGCACAGCAGGAGTAAAAATCAAGGCGCAAAGCCACACCCCGAGAAAACGACCCATCACCAGTGATTACCTTATCTAACTATCAATCGTTGTTTGAAGCGCTGCAAACCTTGGACGAGGACTTAGCCAAATGCAGCGCCGACCACCAAAAGAACCACACAGTGGCGCCAGGCAGCACTGGCGAGTGTAACCGATCCTGATAAGCTAGGGCTCCCAAATGGACAGCGCGCTGGGCCATAGGCGCAGACATCAGGGCCAAAGGCACAGACATCAGGGCGAAACAAACCGCGGCAAGATTGCATTTTTATGGCTGCCGCTTTAACCTCCGCGCCGCTAAGGAGACACCAGCGTGCTTAGCCGCCAATAAGATCTCCCCTTGTCTATCTAACTCAGCAGGAATCGCGTTATGGTCGATCCGGATCAGGTCTTTCAAAGCTACGGCCGTAGCTGCAACAACCCATCGTTTTTTGAAGACTTCTATTCCACCTTTATGGGGAAGTCTGACGACATCCGTAACATGTTTGCCGAAACAGACATGGAGTCTCAGCGTGGCTTATTGCGTGGCGGTATTATGTGGCTGGTGATGCACGCTCGTGGCATGTCCGACAGCAAAATTCGCGCTCTGGGTGAAAGCCACAGCCGCGGCAATCTGAACATTCATCCGTCCTACTATGGCTACTGGCTGGATGCACTGATTGAAACGCTGCACAAGCACGACCCGCAGTTTGATGCTCAGCTGGAGCAGGTGTGGCGCGACACCCTCACCCCAAGCATCGAAATGATCAAAGATATGTACTGAGTGCCTGGCCCAAGCCGCTCCTCAGCGCACTGGGCAACCGGATCTGCAGTATTTTCGTGGTCACGGTTGCCCCGACACACTCAAATCATTGCAACACATCGATAGTGATCACTAACGACCAATCGCCACCTCAGCTGACAGCTGGGTGTTCACTAACTCACTGCCATCCATTGCCTGCAAGCTGACCCAGTTTTTGGCCGAGCCTGCCTGATCGGCGCCATGGTGAACGCAAAAGTGCATCCACCCCGCGTACGGGATCGACAGTCGATTCATGGCCGCCGGCTCCAACCCCAGCAGATGCTGCGCCAGCACTCTCATCACACCGCCGTGACACACCACCACCACTTCAGCACCGCGCCATCGCGCCAGTAACTGCTGCCAGGCCGCGATCAGCCGGGCTTGAAACTCTGCTACGTGCTCGCCATTGGGAGCACAAAACGCCAATGGTTGCTCTGACATCTGCTTTACCTGCTTCGGTGACTCGGCCAAGACGTCTCGCACCAAGCGGTTTTCCCAATCGCCGTAGTCAATTTCACGCCAAGCAGATTGCACGTCACAGTCAAGATCAAACTGATTGGCCAACTCATCAGCGCTTGCGAGGCAGCGCTGTAAGGGCGAGCTAATCACCCCCTGCAACTGAGCATTCACTAAGCAACGCCGCACTCGCTGGTTAAACTGCCAACGACCGTGTTCGGACAAAGCAACATCGGTACTGCCGCGAAAGATATCGCCCCCGATAGGTTCGCCATGGCGAAGAAAGTGCACTTGGGTCTTTGCGCTCATAATCGATCGGTTCCGGTTGATGTGGCTGACTGCTCTTCTTTTTTCTGTCCTGTGCGCCTGTTTCCAGCCCTGCCATATAAGTAGCAACGGCTAACCGCTAGTTCCCATTCACGGTGCCAGCTTGTGACAGAGGAGCGTAAAACAGAAGCTGCCTTTGCTGTTACGACATCGCGCTCGTCAATACCGGCGACTAAGCTGAAGAACTGATAAATGCAGAGGCTGAACGTTATGAGCTCCGGTCAAAGCTGATCATGCCAGCTAAAATCGATCGGCGTCAGCCAAAGATGACAGGCGCAACATTTAACCACAACCATCTAGGGGACCTGCGATGACAACAACCGATGCCTCCAACTCAATGGAAAAGCGTATGCAACCAAGGTGGGTGCCACACAGTAACGTCAGTGTGTTTGAACATCACAGCAAAGAATACTTAGGCTTAATGGTCGATTGCTCCGACGGTGGCATGATGATTTCTACCTACGATGCCGTGCCAGCAGGCACTCGCATTAAACTGGACCTAATCGATATCGCGCCGCAAGTAGACAGCCGCCGCACGGGGCATTGTGAGGTTGAGGTAATCTGGAGCGATAAGATCACACCCAGCTTGTACGGCACAGGTTGCCGTGTACACCACCCAGATGACATGCTGCACACCATGATCAACAGCTATCGCCCCTAAATCTTCATGTCAGACACCATTCGCCTAGGCATCGACCTAGGCGGCACCAAAACCGAAATCATCGCTCTCGACACTCATGGCAATACGCTGCTCAGACAGCGCAGCTCCACCCAGCGCCAGCACTACCACAGTATCGTGACGCAACTAACGGCCATGGTCCAAGAGGCTTGCAAACAGCTACAAATCGAGCGCTATTCATTGGGCATCGGTATTCCAGGTGCCATGAGCCCAGCAACCGGCAAGGTTAAAAACGCCAATACCACCTGCTTGATCGGGCAGGATTTATTGGCAGACTTGCGCAGCACGCTGGCGCCGGTGGTTCCGCTGCGTATTGCCAACGACGCTGACTGCTTTGCACTGTCTGAAGCCAGAGACGGCGCTGGCAAAGGTTTCGATGCGGTGTTTGGTGTAATCCTCGGCACCGGCTGCGGCGGTGGTTGGGTGATTAACGGTGCCTTATTAAATGGCCCCAATGCCATTAGCGGTGAATGGGGACACAACCCTATGCCCTGGCAACAGGCCGACGAACCCTCACTGCCCTGTTATTGCGGCAAGCAGGGGTGCATTGAAACCTTCTTATCTGGCCCTGGCCTGCAGCTTCACGGCCAGCATCGTTATCAACAACAGCACTCAGCAGAGCATTGGCACCAACTGGCGCAGCAGGGTGATGAGGCGGCACAGGGTTTGATGCAGCGTTATCAGCACAATCTCGCCCGGGCCTTGGCCAGTGTGATCAATCTGATGGACCCACCGGTGATCGTGTTAGGAGGTGGAATGTCGAATATCGAGTCGCTTTACTCCGCGGTACCAGCACTGTGGCCAGACTATGTGTTTTCCGACCAGGTGACGACACAACTGCGACGCGCCCAACATGGAGACTCCAGCGGCGTGCGCGGCGCCGCTTGGTTGGGTGCTGGCTCACGCTAGAAGGGTTCCTAGTCCCACAAGCAGCCTAACAACCGGCCTAATGACGCTTAGCAATCGGCTTACAACAACACGCCGGCGATGGTGGCGGCAGCAATCACTGCCATCCAAATCGATAGGCAGCGCATGTGCAGCTGGTTCCAATCTTCCAGCTGCTCCACCGCTTCTTGCCCTTGCTCCAGCACATGCGGCACAGCATGCTGATGATGCATCAGGGCACTGCTGGCAACGTCAAACAACACATCCGCACTGTGATTGTTCATCTTCCATAAATGTGCTTTCCACACCGGCAAAGCGCGCACGAAGTTGCCCGCCAAACCATAAGTTAAGCCAAGCAAACGTACCGGCCCCCACTCCAGCCAATGCAAGTAGCGCCAGCCGCGTTCATCGCAATCACTGGCGCGCGCGTACTGCACGCTGAACCAAGCCAGCAATACGCCAGCCACATCCGCCACCATGTACCAGAACACCATCAAGAAGAAGTACTCAAACCAGCGCTGCAACAAACTGCGCACCACTTGCTCATTCATACCCTCCAAACTGTCGGTCAGTGCAACTTCCGGCACCGCCAAATGACGTTCGGCGCAATGATAAGCGCCTTGGATATCGCCGTTGGCCAAATCGTGGCAATACTCATCGAGGTGCTGACGAATGCCCATATGCGACAGCACGTACACCAGCAATACAATCTCCGCCAGCGCGGTGGGCAGCCCCCACAGCCAGCTCTGACTGTAAAAAAACACCCCGGCCAGCACCAAAGTCGGCAACACCACCGCCAAGGCATATTTCGCATGACGCGGGATTCCAGTAAATGCTGGCCAGCGCTGCAGCTGTGACAACCACCAGGCAAAACTGCGACTGCGAGTCGAGCGTGACGACAGCGGCAGTTGATTTTTAGCCAGTAGCGCAATGAACACGATCAGAAATTTCACACGACCTCCCAGTCTGTGGCGGGTAGCAGCGGCAACTGCAACTCATTTGCCAGGCGCCGCCAATCAAACGCAGGGCCTGGGTCCGTTTTGCGGCCAGGGGCAATGTGCTCATGCCCCACGATACGCCCGGCAATCGGGTAATGCGCCTGCAACAACGGAATCAGCAACGCCAGTTGTTGATACTGAGCGTCACTGTAGGCTTGATCATCACAGCCCTCCAACTCGATGCCGATGGAAAAGTCGTTGCAATCGGCACGACCAGCAAAGCTCGATACACCAGCATGCCAAGCGCGACGATCAAACGCGACAAACTGGGTTAGCTGGCCATCACGCTCAATAAGCAAGTGTGCGGACACCTGCAGTGAGGCGATTTGCTGAAAATACGGGTGCTTTTCGGGCGGCAACTGATTTTGGAAAAACGCTTGAATATGGCCACCGCCAAACTGCCCGGGCGGCAAACTGATGTTGTGCAGCACCAGCAGTGACACTTCCGCTCCGGCTGGGCGCTCGCCATAGTTGGGCGACGGGCACCACTGCGCAGGCTGCAAGCGATGATCAACAATACGAAAGACAGAGCTGTACTCTCTCTGTTGCTGCGCCCACGGTGCGTCAAACACATCGGCTGGATTTGAGGAATCGTTCAAACACTGCTCACTAAGTTGCCCATTCTCACTGCTCGCCAGTTTGGCATAAATCACCATGATGGATATAGTCGCAGGCGGGCTTGCCAAGCACTCACCTCTCAAACAGAGATAATAGCGGCAATAGAAGCAGACACCAGGCAAGGCAACTGTGGCCGCCTGCAGGTATAACACACCACTGCCAGCGCCCGAGTACCCAATAACAGGCCGAGCCGAACACCCTGTGAGCCGGTCAGAAGGAGAAAATGGATGACACCAGAACAAGAATTTTCGATCGTGGCACTGATCAAAACCGTCAATGGCTGGGCTTGGGGCCCACCTATGTTGTTACTGATTGCCATGACCGGTTTGTTTTTAACCATTGGTTTAAAAGCCTTTCCACTGCGCAATATTGGCCGCGGCTTTCGTAACTTATGGCAGGGCCGCAGCGGCGAAGGCAAGGGCGATATCTCTGGCTTTAATGCCCTGATGACATCCCTCTCCGCCACCATTGGTACCGGGAACATCGCCGGTGTGGCCACGGCCATTGCAGCCGGCGGCCCAGGCGCCTTGTTCTGGATGTGGCTGATTGCTTTGGTCGGCATGGCCACCAAGTTTGCCGAAGCAGTGTTGGCGGTGCAGTACCGCGAAAAGAACGACGAAGGTAACTACGTTGGCGGCCCTATGTACTACATTCGCAACGGCTTGGGCGCCAAGTTTAAGTGGCTGGCTGCCGCTTTTGCCTTCTTTGGCATGATCGCAGGCTTCGGTATCGGCAACGGCGTGCAATCCAACTCCGTCGCCGATGCCATGCATTCCGGTTTTGGTGTGCCTGAGTGGGCCACCGGCGCCGTTCTGATGGTGTTGGTCGCCCTGGTATTGTTAGGCGGCATTCGTCGCATCGCTGAAGTGGCTGGCAAGCTGGTGCCGTTTATGGCCATCGCCTACGTACTAGCTGGCCTAGTGCTGCTGGTGATTTACGCCGACCGTATTCCCGATGCCATCAGCTTGATTGTCACCCACGCCTTTACACCGATCTCTGCTGCTGGCGGCTTTGCTGGAGCTACCGTGTGGGCAGCCATTCGCTTTGGCGTGGCGCGCGGTGTGTTCTCTAACGAGGCCGGTTTAGGTAGCGCGCCCATCGCGCATGCCGCGGCACAAACCAACAGCCCAGTGCAGCAAGGCAGCATCGCCATGTTGGGTACCTTCATCGATACTTTGATCATCTGTACCATCACCGGCTTGGTGATCGTGGCTTCCGGCGCCTGGCAGTCCGGTGATTCTGGCGCCAACCTCACAGCTGCAGCGTTCAACTCAGGCTTGCCCGACATTGGCCAGTACATCGTCACTATTGGTCTGGCGGTATTTGCCTTCACCACCATCATGGGTTGGTCGTTTTATGGTGAGAAGTGCACCGAGTATTTGTTTGGCGCAAAGTCTGTGCCGGTTTACCGGGTGATCTGGATCATCGCCATTCCCATCGGCGCCACGCGCGAACTGGACCTGGCATGGTTGGTTGCGGACACCTTAAACGCATTGATGGCGCTGCCAAACTTGATCGCGCTGTTGCTGCTGTCTCCGGTGGTATTCCGCCTGACGCGCGAATTTCTGCAGCAGCAAGAGACGAACAAGACCTCACCGAAGTAACGCACTCAGCTAACAGCTCGTTAGCCCAGGTCAGTTAGCCTGTGAATCAAAAAGTGAGTCAAAGAGCCGCCATGCGGCTCTTTTTTGTTGCCTGCCGCACAGCTGCCCTTTCTCGCCATCCCCCGCAGCGCTAGAATGCGCCTTTTGCAGCGATTCAGACCAACACCATGGATTTACGCCACTACCAATCCGTCATTTCAAACAACGTGCGCGCCGCTTTGGCCGAAGACTTGTGTGATGGCGACATCACCGCTCAGCTGATTCCCGCACAGCAGCGTGCTCATGCACGTATCATTAGCCGAGAGCGTGCCATCATTGCTGGCCGTGCATGGGTGGATGAAGTCTTTCGCCAGCTCGACCCCAGCGTGCAGGTGGTCTGGCGGGTTCGGGATGGCGAGTGGGTGCGACCGGATCAGGTACTGTTTGAATTGACTGGCCCGGCGCGCTCACTGCTGAGCGGCGAGCGCTGCGCGCTGAATTTTTTACAGACCCTATCAGGCACAGCCACACGCTGCCGCTACTACACCGACAGCGTGCAAGGCACCGGCGTGAAACTGTTGGATACACGCAAGACCCTGCCGGGTCTTCGCATCGCGCAAAAATACGCCGTGCAAGTGGGCGGCTGTTACAACCACCGCATTGGCTTGTTTGATGCGTTTTTGATCAAAGAAAACCACATCGCCGCCTGTGGAGGCATCCACCAAGCCATTGAGAGCGCCAGGCAAATTGCCCCCGGCAAACCCGTCGAAGTGGAAGTCGAAACCTTCGAGCAGCTAGAACAAGCCCAGCAGGCTGGCACCGACATCATCATGCTGGATAACTTCAGCCCCGCCAACATGAACCAGGCAGTCGAGCAAGTGCATTCAACCGACGGCAAGCGCCCCATGCTGGAAGCCTCCGGCGGCATCACCGACGCCACCCTGCGCGAGTACGCCCTCACCGGCGTGGATTACATTTCCATCGGTGCACTGACCAAAGACTGCCAGGCGGTGGATTTGTCGATGCGTTTAGCCACTGAATAACCGCTACAAAGTGTTACAAACGGCACACCAAATATTCGCTAGGTGACAATCTTTGTCACTATGTGCCGGTCCCGCTCACGGCAAAAAACTGAGCCGCGTCAAGGCGAGTGAAAACTGCCAACCAGTGCACGAAAAATAGCCTTGTGAGGGCACCTCAAAGTTGGCACACTTATCGCAAGTCATCGGATGCATGGCTTGCTTCATCAGCGAAGCAAAATTAAACCAACTCAGGCCGGTGCACCGGGGCTCCCGCGCTAAGCCTGACGATTCTCAGAGTGGAGAAGACACATGAAAGCACAAATGCAAAAGGGTTTTACCCTGATTGAATTGATGATCGTAGTAGCGATCATCGGTATTCTGGCCTCTATTGCTGTACCGGCCTACCAGGACTATACCGCCCGCGCTCAAGTTGCCGAAGGCCCTAAATTAGTCGCAGGACTGCAATCTGACATTGCTGTCCTAGTTGCTGAGAATGGCAAAATTGTTGAAGCAGACTATGCAGATGGCACGCCGCTAAAAGCTTCAGCCGGCAAACTAACTGGCAAATATGTAAAAGACGTGACAGTAGGAGCCAGTGGTGTGCTCACCATTACCTTTGACGCAGGCGCTGTGGCCGGTAAAGGTATGAAGCTGACACCAACCATCTCCAACGGTACTATCACCGAGTGGACTTGTGCACCAGCAGACACCGATGGTGTCGAAGCAACACACTTGCCAAGCGGCTGTCGTTAAGTCTCAGCATATCGTTTGACAGAAAGGCTCCTATAGTTAGGGGCCTTTTTTGTTTCTGGTGAAAGGATAATTAAGTGTAGCGATGCTTAATCCACTGCCTACAAGCTTGCCAACTGGCTGGGCTTGGAAGACTCTGACATACTCACTACCCATATAATGCCTCGCTCGTTTAGTTCGCCAACCTGGGTAACAGCAACTCCGCTATTCTGACTGGACTTTCAGCGTTAATTAAGGAACCGCCATGATGCCTGCGTTAACCGGCCTCCCCAAGCGACTGGTTGAAAACCAACTTTTAGAAGCAGAGCAAGCCGCCGCTCTACTGGACAAAGCAAAAAAAGAGAGTATCAGCTTTACCGCCCTAGCCTTAAGCGAAGGTAAAGTCAAAGCAGTGACTATGGCCCAACTGGCCTCAGAAGAGTTTGGCTTGCCCTTATTTGACCTTGCCGCCATCGAGCAAGATTCCATGCCAGTAGACCAGGTCAGCCGTGAACTGATTGAAAAGCACCGTGTGATTCCCCTGTTTCAGCGAGGCAATCGCTTATTCGTGGGGCTCAGCGACCCTTCGAACATATTGGCTGTTGATGAAATCAAGTTTAATACCGGCATGTCCGTTGACATGGTACTGGTGGAGGAAGACAAGCTCGCCATCGCGGTAGATCGCTTTATCTCTGACAGCGATACTGGCTTTGGTGATCTGGGCGATGACGAAGACCTAGATCTTGAAAGCCCTCAAGAAGAAGACAAAAAGCAGGATGAGAACGACGGCGCCGATGATGCCCCCATCGTTAAGTTTATTAACAAAATGCTGCTGGATGCGGTCAAGCAAGGCTCCTCTGACTTGCACTTTGAGCCCTACGAAAAGCGCTACCGGGTACGCTATCGTACCGATGGCGTTCTGCATGAAGTGGCCAGCCCGCCGGTAAACCTAGCCGGTAAAATCGCCGCACGCCTAAAGGTGATGTCGCAAATGGATATTTCTGAGCGGCGTATTCCACAAGATGGACGTATCAAAATGAAAATTTCTAAGAATCGTGCCATCGACTTTCGGGTAAACACCTTGCCTACCTTGTTTGGCGAGAAGATCGTCCTGCGGATTCTTGACCCATCTTCCGCCCAGTTAGGCATTGATATGCTCGGCTATGAGCCAGAGCAGAAAAAACTTTATATGGATGCCTTGCATAAGCCCCAGGGCATGATTTTGGTGACAGGGCCTACCGGCTCGGGTAAAACCGTCTCGCTCTATACTGGCCTGAACATCCTCAATGTCGAAGGTACCAATATCTCCACCGCTGAAGACCCAGTAGAGATTAATCTTGAGGGCATCAACCAGGTCAATGTCAGTGCCAAAGTCGGCCTCGATTTTGCTGCCGCCTTGCGCTCCTTCTTGCGCCAAGACCCTGATGTAGTCATGGTGGGTGAGATTCGTGACTTGGAAACCGCCTCTATCGCCATCAAAGCCGCTCAAACCGGTCACTTGGTGCTTTCCACACTACACACCAACAGTGCCGCCGAAACCCTGACCCGCTTGGCCAATATGGGCGTACCTGCCTTTAATATCGCCACTTCCGTCACCCTTATTATTGCCCAGCGCTTAGCCCGCCGGTTATGCAAGAGTTGCAAAAAGCCAGCGAACATCCCCAAAGAAGCCTTGTATGAAGCCGGCTTTACCGATGCACTACTAGCAGAAGCAGAAATATACCAGCCTGTGGGCTGTAGCGAGTGCAGCGATGGTTATAAAGGCCGGGTGGGTATTTATGAAGTAGTCAGAATCACAGATTCAATCTCACGCATCATTATGGAAAACGGCAACTCCATTCAGATTTCTGACGCAGCGCGCAAAGAGGGCTTTAATGACCTACGCACCTCCGCCTTAATGAAGGTGGCACAAGGGGTGACTAGCCTGGAAGAGGCGAACCGTGTCACAACCGACTAGCGCTGGCATTGGAACTCAGCTTTGATTGATATATAACGCCGCTATCGTTACAGGAACTCAGGTTATGGCAAAACAGCAACAGTCGACCCCTTTTTCATGGGAAGGTGTTAACCGCCGGGGCCAGAAAGTGCGCGGTGAGCTTAACAGTCAAAACCCCGCCATGGTAAAGGCGCAGCTGCGCAAGCAAGGGGTAACGCCCACCAAAGTCAAGCGGGTCACCGAGCCACTGTTTGGCCTTGGCGGCAAAAAGAAGAAAGTTATCAAACCCGTTGATATTTCGTTTTTCATTCGGCAAATGGCCACCATGGTTAAGGCTGGTGTTCCCTTGGTACAGGCGTTTGACATCGTTGCTGAAGGCATTGATAACTACACTATGAAGGAACTGATCTTTGCCATCCGCGATACTGTGGCAGCCGGTAATGACTTTGCTTCAGCATTGAAGGAGCACCCTCAATACTTTGATGAATTAACTTGTAACTTAATTGAATCCGGTGAACAATCGGGTGCTCTCGAGACCATGTTGGAGCGGGTTGCTAACTACAAAGAAAAAACCGAACTATTAAAAGCGAAAATTAAAAAAGGTTTGACCTACCCAATAGCAACGTTGGTAGTTGCTATTATCGTAACTGCTATTCTTCTAATCAAAGTAGTGCCAACATTTGCTTCAATGTTCGCGAGTTTTGGCGCCGCTTTGCCGGCACCCACTCAGCTTGTCATCAACCTATCCGAACTGGTCCAAGCCTACTATTTACATGCTCTAGCGCTATTGATTGCATTAGGATTTGGTTTTTCAGAAGGACGCAAGCGTTCACAAGCTTTCAGAAACAGAGTTGATGAGACCATCTTGAAGCTGCCAGTATTTGGCGAACTGATCAAAAAAGCCGCCATTGCCCGCTATGCGCGGGTGTTGTCTACCACCTTTTCTGCTGGCGTACCATTGGTGGATGCATTAGATTCGGTAGCTGGTGCAGTGGGGAACGTGGTGTACAGTAGAGCGGTACTGAAGGTAAAAGAGGAGGTGTCGACCGGTCAGCAAATGCACTTTGCTATGCGCTCGACGGGTGTTTTCCCCAATATGGTGATTCAAATGACCAGTATTGGCGAGGAGTCTGGTGCTCTGGATGCCATGCTGGATAAAGCCGCTACCTACTATGAAAACGAAGTGGACGATGCCGTGGACAATATGACGGCATTAATTGAGCCTTTTATTATGTCTTTCTTGGGCGTGGTGATTGGTGGCTTGATCATCGCCATGTACCTGCCAATCTTTATGATGGGCAGCGTGGTTTGATGGTTGATTTATATGCCCTGCAAGCGCCAATGGTGATGATCCCGCTGGTCGTTCTCGTGAGTTTGCTCGTCGGCAGCTTTCTCAATGTGGTGATTCTGCGCTTGCCGATCATGCTGTTTCGCGATTGGAAACGTGAGTGTGCCGAGCTGGATGACAATCTACCCAAGCATCCGGCTCTGGATGATTTGGACAAGCCGTACAATCTGGTCAAGCCAGATTCACACTGTCGCAACTGCCTGGCGCCGGTCAAGCCTTGGCAAAACGTGCCTGTGATCAGTTACTTGCTGCTGCGCGGTAAATGTGCCAGCTGCGGGGCCACCATAGGCTGGCGTTACCCAGCGGTAGAAATGACTACCGCACTGTTGAGCGTCGCTGTGGCCGTGTATTTTCCCTGGGGCTGGCCATTGGCCGCAATGTTGATCTTCACCTGGCTGTTGGTGGCGATGTCGGTGATTGATATCGATCATCAAATTCTGCCGGACAGCATGACACTGGGCCTGATGTGGATCGGCTTGCTGCTCAACACCCAAGCCATGTTTGTCCCGCTGGAATCGGCCGTATTGGGCGCAGCCGCAGGCTACTTGTCTCTGTGGTCCGTGTACTGGCTGTTTAAGCTGGTCACCGGCAAAGAAGGCATGGGATTTGGCGATTTCAAATTATTAGCGGCCCTGGGAGCTTGGTTAGGCGTCAGCGCCCTACCCTTGATCATACTGCTGTCATCGATGGTGGGCGCAGTGGTTGGTATTGCTGGCATTATGATCATGGGCCGCGATAAAAACCTGCCGATTCCCTTTGGGCCCTACCTAGCGGCGGCAGGCTGGATTGCTGCGCTGTGGGGCACCGACATCACCAACTGGTACTTGGGCACTCTCTAGCCACCCTGATCTTGGACATGCTCAAGATCAGGCTTAGCAGCACATCACTTGCAGCCGCTGCTGTCGCCGTTACACTGCGGCGACGTTTTCTAAATCCCCAAGTATCAATATGAGCACACTCACCATAGGGCTGACCGGCGGCATCGGTAGCGGCAAGAGCGCAGCCGCTGCCTTTTTCAAAACCCAAGGCATCGTCGTGGTTGATGCCGATCAAGTGGCGCGCGAGGTGGTTGAACCGGGTGAGCCCGCTTGGCAAGCCATCAAAAAGCGCTTTGGTAGCGACGCTTTGCTGCCCGATCGCACCCTTAATCGTGCTTGGCTCAGGCAACGCGTGTTCAGTGACGAACATGAACGTCAGTGGTTGGAGCAGCAAACCCACCCGCACATCCGCGAGCGGATCGTCGAGCAGCTGCAGCAAGCATCAACACCCTACGCGGTATTAGAAACACCGCTGCTGTTCGAATCGGGTCAATACGAGCTGGTTGATCACAGCCTGGTCATTGATGTGGACGAAGACACACAGCGCGCTCGGGCCAGTCAACGTGACGGCAACAGCGAAGAGCAAATCCGTCGCATCATGGCCGCGCAGCTAAGCCGTCAGCAGCGCTGCTTGAAAGCCGATCGCATCGTCGACAATTCAGGTACACTGGCGCAGCTGCAGCAACAGCTGCAACAATGTCACCAACACTATCTAGAATTGAGTCGCCTGCATGAAAGTTAATTGCCCCACCTGTCAGAAAACCGTGCAATGGAGCAGCAGCAGTCGCTATCGGCCGTTTTGCAGTGAACGCTGCAAACTCATTGACTTAGGCGAGTGGGCCAGTGAAGGTCATGCGATCCCTGGCCGCTCGGTCGAAGAAGAGCTGATGTCAGAACAGGTGAATCAAGAGCTCAAGCCGCATTAGCGCATTGAGCGAATTTCAAAGGCCTGATCAACGCAGTGATCGTTGTCGAAGCACAGTGTCATCATCGGCTGCTCAGGCAACGGCAGCGTCAATTGCATTAACATCAGGTGATAGCCACCGGATTCCAAGCGCTGTTCACCGCCAGCAGGAATCGCAATAGACGACACCTGTCGCATGCGCATCACGCCGTCTTCATGGGTGTGCGTATGCAGTTCAATAGCACCAGCCCAATCAGCCCGTGCTGAGACCAGTGCCAAGTCTTTATCGCCAACATTCTTAACTGTCATAAACCCTGCGCTCATATGACGACCTGGGATTGGCTCACGCACATAGGCGCCGTCGATGGCGACATCACAGGCCCAACTGGCGGAGCAAAAAACGGCGCCCAGCAATACACTCCAACGCATGGTAAGTTCCTCATTTTATTCAGGCCGCCACACTAAACCAGCAGCGCCATTCACCCAACAAGCTGCGACGTTTGGACGCATATTAAGTGTTTCAATCAGCGCAACAGCGCTGCCAGTGATGACTGTGGAGCAGCGAAAAAGTAACCACTGACACCATCGACACCGGCCTGCAATACGGCATCGACATCCACCTGTTGTTCGACGCCTTCGGCAAATACGTTCAGCTCGCGACTGTGAGCAATCTGCACCATCGACTCAAGGTAAAAGCGTTGATCCACGGCGGCATGCACCCCCCGGTTCAAATGGCCGGCAATGCGCACGTAGTCTAATGGCAACCGCTGTAGGTACGAAAACGCCTGATTGCCTCGCCCCATTTGGTCCACACCCAGCGCTACACCCAAGTCTTTTACCCGATCAGCCAAGCGCTGCAAGGCCGTTTCCGTGTGCGACACAGCAAACTCAGGTATTTCCAACGCCAGTTGCCGACACGCCTGCGGGTAGCGTGACAATAAAGCCAATAAACGCTGCTGTGCGGACTCCTCGGCGATGGTGGCCGGCGACAGATTGACGCAACAGGTCACATCGTCATTTAAGGCTTCAGCCTGCGATGCCATGGCCTGCAACGTCTGCTCAATGATCAGCAAATCAAATTCTGCGGCCAGCTGGTGATGCTCTACCATGGGCCAAAAGCGCGCGCCTGGCAGCGTGTGTTCACCGCAGCGCAAGCGGCTGACCACTTCCAACTGGGTTAACCGACGGGTGTTGTCTCGGCTCATGACGGGGATAAACAGCAACTCGACGCTCTTTTGCTCCAGTGCCTGCAGCAATTGCTGCTGCCAGTGCCCTGCCGACCAGTGAGCTTGTTGTGGCGTGCTTTGCAGCAGTTGAACAGCGGTTTGTCCTTGCCTTTGCGCTTGCCGCAGGGCTTCGTCCGCGCCACTGAGCGCATCGCTGATGTCCGCAGATGTGCCCTGCAACCAGATGGCACCAATGTGAAATGGCAATGGCTGGCGTTGGTTGAGTGACCCATTCAGCAGCATGTCGTGGCATTGCTGTAGCCACTGCTGCGCTTCCTCGCTGCTGACGCAATCAATGTAAACGCAGAAATCGGCGCCGCTACGACGCCCACACAAACAGCCACCCGGAAGCCACTGCTGAAAGGCCTGAGCCACACTTTGCAGCAACTCGTCACCTCGTGAGCGGCCGAATTGCTGGTTGATGTCGGCAAAGTCTTGTAGCTGCAGCAACAGCAGTACACCACTATGCCCCTCGCCGTCATTTAAACGGTGGCTAAGCTGCTGATCAAAGGCGCGACGATTGAGCAGCCCTGTCACGTCGTCGTGAAAGGCCTCACTGCGAAGTCGCTCTGCAAGGTAGGCCTGCTCCGAGAAAATACGTTTCAACGTACTGACGGTCCGGTTCATGGCCATCACCACGCGTTTTAGCTCGCGTGCTCGTGGCAACTTCGGTTGCAATTCCCAGCGGCGCTCACTTAACGCCAGCGCCTGCTGCTCGACGCGCACCAACGGTTTGAACAGCCAGCGCAGCAGCATGTGCAATAACACCAGCGCGATCATCGTCACGGCCGCAAACCACAGGGTTTCCTGGCGCACCATGGCCCATAAATCGCGGTAGGCAAAGTCGGTATGGCTTTCCACCGTCAGCACACCCAGCCGCTGCCAGCCGCGCATCACATCGGTGGTGGCTGGCAGCGTATTCAACTCCACCCATTGCTTAAACCATGGAGGAGCGCTGTTCTCTAGCGCCACTTCCGCGCGGCGCGACAGGGTTTGACCAGATGGCAGCTGCAGTTCAATACGGCGAAAAAAGCCGCGATCAAACATCACATCCATCAGGCGTAGGCGCTGCTCATCGTTATCAATGTTCGACATGCTCAACGCCAATGCGGTGGCAGCATCGTAGGCTCTGGCGTCCAGCTGCTGCTGAAAAAACAGTCGGCCATTGCCCAGCGTCAGCAATAAGCTGCCGCCAAGTAGAATCAATACCAACACGGTGGTGAGCAAAGAAAACTGCTGTCTGAGCGTCATGCCCTTGGCTTCCTATTTACCTATCTATAAGTCCATACCCTGCTGGTTCATGCGCACGCGCAAGTCGGTCCAGCGGTCGAGCTTGTTCGGATTTCCCATCAATACACCACGGCCTTTCATTTTATCCAGCCACATGCCTTCGGCATTAAAGCTGTACACGGGCGCCAAATCCGGTCGCTTTGACGCCGGTAAAATCACATCGGTCAGGTTGTCCAATACCCAAGGTACACTATCAGGCGTTGGAAAATAGGCCAGTACCATGTGTGCTTGATTGAGTTTCAAGGCCTGCACGTAGGTAATGCGCAGCTTGTCGGTGGGCACTCCCAGTTTTACCAGCGAATAGTATTTGGCAATGACGTAGTCTTCACAATCACCGCCGTGTGTCGCCAGCGACTCAAACGGCGTGGCCCAAAAATCTTCTTGCCGCCAATGCTGTTGATCACTAACAAACGGGATATGGTCATTGAAGAACTGGTTCACGCCTTTAAGCTGTTGCTGCTCCTCTGCAGTAGCCAATAACTGCAGCTGCTGCCGCCATTGCTGCAGCCGCAGCGCTGCCGGCTCATCGTACTGCTCGCGCGCAAGCTCAATGGCCCCATCCGGCACCCAGCGACTGACATCTGCCAACAGCACGGTTACGCACCACAGTAGCAGTGCCAGCAGTAACACCAGCCAGCTGCCCCAGGCAAACCTTCGATTCAAACCAGTCAGGGAGGTCATTTTCCAAGCAACAACAGGGTCTAAGGGAAATATTTTTGCCACACAAGATTAGCGTCTGGCCAGCTAAAATGCAGATCCAATGATACAGACCGCAATAACGAGCGTTTTGCCTGCTATTCTTAGAACTTATCCATAGCTAGGCGAGAATGCTGTAGCCGCCATGATGACATCGCTGACCCCTGCCGCGCGCTTGCGCCAGCATTTTTCCAGCCGCGTGATTAATCAAGTCAGGCAATTACTTGATATCTGGCGACGGCTGCCGGATCAGCAATGGTCCAAAGAAGCGATGAATGATTTTATCCTGGCCACGGAAAAGCTCGCCCGCTTTGCCCAACGCTTCGAAGCCGAGCGCCATGAAAGCATCGCTCGCGCCATGCTACTGATCCTGCAAGAAATTCGCCCCGGTCGCAGCCCCAATACCGAACAGCTGGAGCAGCTCAATCACCACGTATTACTGCTCAGCCAAACAGCGCTGCGACACACCGACGACGACAACCCAGAACGTCTTATTCCAAGCAAAAAACCGATTTATGTCGCCTTGGCAGATACCGACAACGCCCTCACCATGGCAGAGCAAATGCAGTATTTTGGTTTACTGCCCGAGCTGAAGGCCACCACCCAGGATTTTGTCGACTCGTTGCAGCAACGCCACCCGGCGGCGATCGTGATGGACATTGATTTTGGCGGCAGCGGCGCAGGTATCGAGTTGGCCAATCGGGTACAGCAAAGCCGTGATATTGCCCTGCCTATTTTGTTTACCTTCCGCCAAAGTGCCCCCACCATCGTCGAGCGCTTAAACGCCATGCGCCATGGCGGTGTCGGCATGTACTCGGATACCGAAGTGCAATCGGTCATCGGCCACTTAGAAAATATGCTCGATCACTCACCGCAGCCGCCGTATAAAATCCTGATCGTGGACGACTCTCGCGCTCAGGCCATGCACGCTGCCAACGTGCTGAACAAAGCCGGCATGCTCAGTCAGGTCAGCAACGACCCGCTGCAAGTCCTAGATGCCATGGCCAGTTTTGGGCCAGATTTAGTACTGATGGACATGTACATGCCAGAGTGCAATGGCATGGAACTAGCGCGGGTGATTCGCCAGCAAAAAGAATTTCTGAATCTGCCAATTATCTATTTGTCCGGTGAGGACGATCGCGAGCGCCAGCTAGAAGCCATGGCCGAAGGCGGCGATGACTTTCTCACCAAACCTGTGGAACCTGGACATCTGCTCACCACCATTAGGACTCGGGTCGAACGCGCTCGGCAGTTGTATCGACTGATTTCCAGAGACAGCCTTACTGGCCTGTTAAACCACACCCATATGCTGGAAACGCTGCAAGATCACATCAATCGCCAATCCGGTCAGCCGCTCAGCTTTGTGATGGTCGACATCGATCACTTCAAGAACATCAACGACACCCACGGGCATCCCGTCGGCGACGTCGTGATCAAAAACTTAGCGCTGTTTTTACGTCAGAACCTACGAAAAAGTGATCCAATTGGCCGCTACGGAGGCGAAGAGTTTGCCGTATTGCTGCAAGACGCCGATGAGCGCCAGGCATTTGCCGTCATGGACAAGGTACGTACCAACTTCGCCAACCTGATTCATGGTGGCTTGCGCGAGTTACAAGTGACGTTCTCCTGCGGTGTCGCCCAATGGAGCGGCGAGTCGGCCGCCTCGTTGGTAGAACGTGCCGACCAAGCGCTGTATTGCGCCAAACGAGGCGGACGCAACCAAGTCAGCATGGCTGGCAAAGCCGGTGAGTCTGAACCTGACTCGGCATGATCTGTTAAGAAGGTCCCATTTCCTGCCGACTGGCTGGACGCTGACCAGGCTTTGCGGCAAACTCGCCGTTTTTGCGCACACCTTCAACCATGGAAAACCGTATGGCCAACATACTGGTGTTACAGGGCCCTAATCTCAACTTGCTGGGTTCACGTGAACCACATATTTATGGCGCCGCCACACTGGCTGACATCGAGCAAAACTTGCAGCAACAGGCGCAGCAACACGGCCATCAACTGCAACAATTCCAAAGCAATGCCGAGCATGAGCTGATCGATCGCGTACATGCCGCTGCGCAAGACGGTGTCGACTTTATTTTGATCAACCCCGCCGCCTATACCCACACCAGTGTTGCGCTGCGTGATGCCTTGGCCGGGGTGGCCATACCCTTTATTGAAATCCACATTTCTAACGTGCACGCACGCGAGCCGTTTCGCCACCATTCGTATTTATCAGACATCGCCGTTGGCGTCATCTGCGGTCTGGGTGTGCAAGGCTATCAACTGGCTCTCAGTGCCGCATTGCAACATTTGAGTAATCGCTAACTATGCCTTGGATTCAAGCCCGCCTTCATGCCGCCAAAGAGCAGGTCGATGCGCTGGAAGATGCCCTGCTGGCAACCGGTGCTTTGTCCGTCACCTTAATGGACGACGCCGACCAGCCAATTCTAGAGCCAGAATTGGGCACCACCCCATTATGGGACCAAACCCTGCTGCTCGGTTTGTATGACGCCAACACTGAAGCGGACACCTTGCAGCAACGTTTGCAACTGGCCTTCACTGCCGAAGGTGGCGCGCTGCTGCCCAACTGTAAGATTGAAATTTTGGAAGACAAAGACTGGGTACGCGCCTGGATGGATGACTACCAGGCCATGCAGTTTGGCCAGCGTTTATGGGTCTGCCCTAGCTGGCAACAACCGCCAGAGCCAGACGCAGTCAACCTCATGCTGGACCCAGGACTGGCTTTCGGTACCGGCACCCACCCAACCACCGCTTTGTGCTTGTCATACCTCGACAGCGCCATTCAAGGCGGCGAGCACATCCTCGACTTCGGCTGTGGCAGCGGCATTTTAGGTATGGCGGCGTTGCTGTTGGGCGCTGAGCGCATGACCGGTACCGACATCGACCCGCAAGCGCTGGAAGCAACGCAGGAAAACGCCAAGCGTAACGGCATTGAGCCGGCACGCTTTCAGGTCTTTCTGCCCGAAAACACACCCGAGCTGCAAGCCGACGTGACCATTGCCAATATCTTAGCTGGGCCACTACGCCAGCTGGCACCGCACATTGCTCAGCTAACACGCCCGGGCGGCCAACTGGCGCTGTCGGGCATTCTGGCAGAGCAAGCCAGCGAGGTGCAGGCCTGTTACCAGCAGTGGTTTGAGATGGACGACCCTCAGTTCCTGGATGACTGGGCATTGCTCAGTGGTCGTAAGCGCCAGGAGCGTTAATCATGGCCACGCACGTCACCCGCTGCCCTCATTGTCACACCACCTTTCGGGTCCGCGCAGAGCACCTGAAAGTAGCCAATGGTGCCGTGCGCTGTGGCTCTTGCTTGCAAGTGTTTAAAGCTACTGATTATTTTGTCGATGAAGAAAAGCCCGCCGTCGCCGCCAAGCCAGAAACCAGCGATGACGATATCGGCATGATCTTCGATGACATGGACAGTCAAACTGCGGTGGACGATGACGACGATGACTTCGGCCTGATTCATGACGACATGGATCTGGATGACAGCGACGACGTGCCCGATCAGATAGCCGACGACCCACTGGCAGACCTAGGGTTACGTCCGGAAGAACGCAAAGACGCCAAACCAGTCGAGCGCAGTGCTTTGATCGTTGACGATGCCTTTTTGGAGTTCGAACTGCCCGTCGACGAGGACAAAAAAGCGCAGAAAGAAGAAGAGTCATGGACCGACGAGCTGCTGCGCGAAGACGAAGAAATCACCCTTGAAGACCTCGACCGCGGTGACGAATTCAGCCGACCCGTTTTCAGCGATGCCGGTGACCCAGACGACATTATCGAAGCGGAGACTGGGCGCAATAGCGACCGCCAAGATGGCATGACACTGGGGCGCAATGAACTGCCAACCGAGACACTGGAGCTGGTGCCACCCGCTGATGAGCTGCGCATCGCAGCAGAACCGCTGCAGTTTGCCCAGCCGCGCCAACGCCGAGCCCTGCCCTGGGGCTGGGCACTGGGAGCACTCGCCATGCTGGCACTGGTGCTGGCACAAACAGCCTACTTCCGCTTCGATGATTGGTCGCGCCAGCCGCAGTGGCGCCCTTGGTACGCCAAAGCGTGTGAAGTGCTGCAATGTTCGTTGCCTGCCATTCAGAACATGAACAAGATCGCGACACAACACCTGGTGGTGCGTGCGCACCCAGATTTGCAGGGTGCCCTGGTCGTTGATACCTTGATTAACAACCTAGCGGATTACCCTCAGCCCTTCCCCGACTTGGCGCTGATCTTTCGTGATCTCAACGAAAATCTGGTCGCCAGTCGCTCCTTTAGCCCGCAAGAATACCTGTCTGGTGAGCTGGCTGGCCGCAACGATATGCCGGTGCGCACACCGATTCATATCTCACTGGAAATCGTCGATCCAGGCCCTAAAGCAGTGAGTTATGCCATCCAGCTGATGCCCAACCAAACGCCCTGAGTCAAGCGTTTTAATGCACAAAAAACCAGCAATTAGCCCTTTATTCGCTGAGGGGTTGTGAGTATCATGTCGCGACTTTTTCGTCGCACATTTTTTGATCAAACGTAATCTGGACGTATGCCCAATATTGGCCCGTACACCTTGCCCAACCCGGTGATTCTCGCGCCAATGGCGGGCGTCACTGACCGCCCTTTCCGGCAACTGTGCCGCAACCTGGGCGCTGGCCTGGTGGTCGGTGAAATGGTGTCTGCGGACCCAAGTTTGCGCAATACGCGCAAATCTCAGCTGCGCCTGGATCACACCGGCGAACCCGAGCCCATTGCGGTTCAGATTGTTGGTGGTGACCCAGACATGCTGGCCAATGCGGCACGTTTCAATGCCAGCAATGGCGCCCAGATTATCGACATCAACATGGGCTGCCCAGCCAAAAAAGTCTGTAACAAGGCTGCCGGCTCGGCATTACTAAAAGATGAAACGCTGGTTAAGGATATATTGCAGGCCGTGGTTGAAGCGGTCGATGTACCAGTAACGCTGAAGATTCGCACTGGCTGGTCGCCCGAGTTGCGTAACGCACCACGGGTGGCAGAGCTGGCGCAGGCGGCGGGCATTGTGTCTTTGGCGGTACATGGCCGGACACGGGCTTGCGGCTACAAAAACACCGTTGAGTACGACACCATCCGCCAGGTTAAACAGGCGGTGGACATTCCGGTATTTGCCAACGGCGACATCACCGATGCGCGCAAAGCGGCTGAGGTGATGAACTACACTGGCGCCGATGGCGTACTCATTGGCCGTGCGGCACAAGGGCGTCCGTGGATTTTCCGCGAAGTCGTCCACTATTTGCGCACGGGCGAGTTGTTGCCAGCACCGGAACTGGCCGAGGTAGAGCGTATTCTGACTGCCCATATGGACGCCCTGTATGACTTTTACGGCGACTATCTAGGCGTTCGAATCGCTCGCAAACACGTCGGCTGGTACTTGCAACAGCACGATGAAGGCAGTGCTTTTCGCAAAACCTTCAATCAGTTGGAGCAGCAACAGCAACAGCTAGCGGCGGTGGCAGAATTTTTCAGGGATACAGTAAGACGAAAGGGGATGGCAGCATGAACACCGAATCTATTGAAAGGAAGGTTGACACCGTGACCGACTCGGCAGATATGAAAAATCATCTGCGTGCTCCGCTGGAGCCGACTCACACCCTACGCGATAGCGTAGAAAAAGCTCTGCAGAACTACTTTGACCACTTAGATGGCCAGCCCGTTGTCGACTTGTACGACATGGTGCTGTCTGAAGTGGAAGCGCCACTGTTGGAAACGGTGATGAAGTACACCCGCGACAATCAGACCAAGGCCTCTGTGGTGCTGGGGCTGAATCGCGGTACGCTGCGTAAAAAGCTGAAGCAATATGGAATGCTGTAAGCACTGATCCCTTTCAAGCGGCCACTGGCCGCTTTTTCGTTTTTAGCCTTCAAAAACTGACCGAATGACCAAGATGACCACATTGACTCCCGTTCGTCGCGCTTTGATCAGCGTCTCCGACAAAACCGGCATCGTTGAATTTGCCCAAGCCTTGCAGCAACTCGGTGTCGAAATCCTCTCCACCGGCGGCACCTACAAACTGCTACTGGACAACCAAGTCCCCGCAGTAGAAGTGTCGGATTACACCGGCTTTCCGGAAATGATGGATGGCCGCGTAAAAACCTTGCACCCGAAAATCCACGGGGGCGTATTGGGCCGTCGCGGCCAGGACGATGCGGTAATGAATGAACACGGCATCAATCCAATCGATCTGGTGGTGGTGAACCTTTACCCCTTCGCTGCCACGGTAGCGCGAGACGATTGCGATCTGCCCATGGCGATTGAAAACATCGATATCGGCGGTCCCACCATGGTGCGCTCCGCGGCCAAGAACCATGCGCATGTCGGTATCGTCGTGAACAGCAACGACTACGCTCGAGTACTGGCCGAGCTGCGCGAACAACAAGGCTTGGCAGACAAAACACGCTTCGATTTGGCGCTGAAGGCATTTGAGCACACCGCCGCCTACGACGGCATGATCGCCAATTACCTGGGCACCATCGACCAAAGCGCCGAGACACTGAGCGTTGAGCAGCGCCACGACTTCCCGCGTACCTTCAACAGCCAGTTCATCAAAACTCAAGACATGCGCTACGGCGAAAACCCGCATCAAAAAGCGGCGTTTTATGTTGAAGCCAATCCGTCGGAAGCCTCCATCGCCACGGCCACTCAATTGCAAGGCAAAGAGCTGTCGTACAACAACGTAGCCGACACAGACGCCGCTCTGGAATGCGTCAAGTCGTTCAGCAAACCGGCCTGTGTGATCGTCAAACACGCCAACCCTTGTGGTGTGGCGGTGGTGCCAGAAGCGGAAGGTGGCATTCGTGCAGCCTACGACCTGGCCTTTGCCACCGACACCGAATCAGCGTTTGGCGGCATCATCGCATTCAATCGCGAGCTGGATGCCGACACCGCCAAAGCCATTGTTGACCGTCAGTTTGTCGAAGTCATCATTGCCCCAAAAGTCAGCGCCGAAGCGGCGACCGTGGTCGCAGCGAAGAAAAATGTACGCTTGTTGGCCTGTGGCCAATGGGACGTTGAACGCTCACCTGGTTTGGATTACAAGCGTGTGAATGGCGGCTTGTTGGTACAAGATCGTGACAACGGCATGATCGACGTCAGCGACCTCAAGGTTGTCACCCAGCGGGCACCGTCGGAAGACGAAATTAACGACCTAGTGTTTGCTTGGAAGGTGGCCAAGTTCGTGAAATCGAACGCCATTGTTTACGCCAAAAATCGCCAAACCGTCGGTGTGGGCGCCGGGCAGATGAGCCGCGTGAACTCGGCTCGCATCGCTGCCATCAAAGCCGAGCACGCGGGCCTTGCGGTAGAAGGGGCAGTGATGGCATCAGATGCCTTCTTCCCGTTCCGCGATGGCATTGATAACGCCGCACAAGCTGGCATCAAGGCCATTATTCAACCTGGCGGTTCTATTCGTGATGACGAAGTGATCGCAGCGGCCGACGAAGCCGGCATCGCCATGGTCTTTACCGGCATGCGCCACTTCCGCCACTAACAAGCAATAACCGGCGATGGCTCTTCTGCCATCGTCGGCAAACGGTTATTGAAAAGTCATGCCATTAGGCTGACCAAAGGAAAGATAGATATGAACGTTCTGGTGATAGGTTCAGGCGGTCGTGAACATGCCCTGGCCTGGAAAGCACTGCAATCTCCATTGGTAAACAATGTTTTTGTTGCCCCTGGCAACGCCGGCACCGCCAATGAAAGTGGGATGGAAAACGTCGCTATTGATGTGATGGATTTCGATGCCCTGCAGCAGTTTGCGCAAAGCAACGACGTTGGCTTGACCATTGTCGGCCCCGAGGCGCCGCTGGTGGAAGGTTTGGTGGATCAGTTCCAGCAAGCCGGACTAAAGATCTTTGGCCCGTCGCAAGGTGCGGCGCAGTTGGAAGGCTCTAAAGCTTTCACCAAAGACTTTCTCGCCCGTCACAACATCCCCACCGCCAGCTACCAAAACTTTACCGAGGTAGAACCTGCTCTGGCCTATCTGCGCGAGCAAGGTGCACCGATTGTGGTGAAAGCCGACGGTTTGGCGGCAGGCAAAGGCGTTATCGTGGCCGAAACACTGCAGCAAGCCGAAGACGCAGTAAAAGACATGCTGTCTGGCAATGCCTTTGGTGATGCCGGTTGTCGTGTGGTGATTGAAGAATTTCTGAGCGGTGAAGAAGCCTCCTTCATCGTCATGGTTGATGGCAAAAACGTGTTGCCCATGGCCACCAGCCAGGACCACAAACGCGTCGGTGATGGCGACACTGGCCCCAACACCGGCGGCATGGGTGCGTACTCCCCAGCGCCAGTGGTCACCGCTGACGTGCATGAGCGCATCATGCGCGAAGTTATTGTCCCCACGGTGGAGGGCATGGCCGCCGAAGGCAATGACTACACTGGCTTTCTCTACGCCGGCTTGATGATCGATCAAAGCGGTGCACCGAAAGTGATTGAGTACAATTGCCGCTTTGGTGACCCAGAGACTCAGCCAATCATGCTGCGCATGCAATCGGATCTGGTGGCTCATTGTCTGGCCGCACTGGAAGGCAAATTGGACACTGAGCAAACCCAATGGGACCCACGTGCATCACTGGGCGTGGTATTGGCGGCTGGTGGTTATCCGGCGACGTATCGCAAAGGCGATGTTATCCGCTTACCCACTGACGACGGCGCGGATCGCAAAGTATTTCATGCGGGTACTGCCTTAAACGCCGAGCAACAAGTGACCACCGCCGGTGGCCGCGTATTGTGTGCCACGGCATTGGGCGACAGCGTGGCCGATGCACAGCGCAATGCGTATGAGCTGGCGCGTCAGATTGACTGGCAAGATGCGTTTTATCGCACCGACATCGGCTATCGCGCTGTTGCTCGTGAGCAGTCATAATAACGGCTGTTAACGAGGTCAGCGTAACGGAGTGACATGGATGAAAGCGATCAATCGCCTGCTGCTGGTGTTGCTGACGTTGATCGTTTTACCCAGTTGGGGCAACAGCCCGGTGCTGCTGCCCGACGGCTCCTACGACATTCCGGTGACGCAATACGTTGCCATCTATGAAGACAGCTCTGCGCGCTTAGGAATCGAGCGCATGCTGACGCGAGAGCAGCAGCTGCGCTTTACCCCCAGCCATAGCCAGACGCTAAAGTTTGGTGTCTCCGACTCCGTCTTTTGGCTGCGCTTGAGCATCACCAACCCCTACAACAACGAGCGCCAAGCTGTGATCAGCTTGTCCAACAATCGCCTTGGGCAAGTACGGCTGTTTGATATCACCAGTGGGGATTTGCGCTCTGTGCTCGCGGCGCAACAGGCCGGGCAGCTACGTGGTGGCTTTCAACAGGCCTACCCGTTTCGCGTTGCCCTGCAGCCCAAGTCGACACACAGCTATTTGATTCGTCTCAGCTCCGATTCAGTGTTTAACTCAGCGGTGTATATCACCAGCCTGGATCACTTTTTATTAAATGAGCAGGCGCAGTTTTGGACGTTAGGCCTAGTACTGGGCTGGATTCTGGCGACCCTTGCCTATTTTGCCCAGCTCTGGGTAGGCCAACGCTTGGCTTTAGCTGGCTGGTCGGTGGGCTATTGCCTGAGCATGGCGGGCTACCTGGTAGCCTGGAGTAGCCTAGGGGCGGCACTGCATCCGGTGCCGCCGGAAGTCCGCGAATGGCTAACTTTAGTGTGCTTACCATTGGCCGCCATCGCCTTTAACCAAGCGGTGAATAGCCTACCCTGGCCCACACCGGTGCGCCGCATTGGCCTGACGGTGCTGTCATTACTGCAGGCAGTGACCATGCTGACGGCGTTGTTCCTCGATGGCTTTGCCGACTTGTTAGTGACCCTAGCAGTGACCATCAACTACCTGCTGCTGGCGGTGTGGCTACTGTTCCGCCACAGCCACAAACGCAAAGCCCAGCAGCCGCTGCAATGGGGCGCTGCCATCGCCGGCTTAGGCCTGCTGATTTCGGTACTGACCGACCTCAACTTGCTGCAGCTCGACACCTTTACCGATTGGGCCACCTTACTGCTGCCCATGGTGATGGTCGTCAGCCTGGTTCTAGCTAGTATGCGCATCAATCGCACACACAAGAGCTATCAATCACGCGCCAATTTATCAGAGCTGCCGCCGGCATTGTTGGCGCAGATCAGTCACGAGCTGCGCAGCCCCATCAACGGCGTGATCGGCATGAGTGAACTGTTGTCGGATTCTCCGCTGAGCACCAGCCAACGCTCCTACCTCGACACCATCCATATGGCTGGCCGCGACCTGGTCCATGTGACCAATCAGCTGGCTGATCTGGGGCGTTTGTATGAGCAGCGCATTGAGTTGGAAAGCAGAGCCTTTGCCATTAACGAGTTGCTCGAACACACCATGACGTACTTCCAGCAACAGTCGGTGCAAAAGCAAGTCGAACTCATGTTAGACGCCAGCGATCGCCTAGCGCCACGCTATATCGGCGATCAACAGCGCATCGCCGCCATACTGTATTCGCTGCTGCGCCACACCCTCGACTACGCCGAGTTTGGCGAACTGACCTTGCGGGCACAGCCGTACCAACACGAACAGCAGCAAGGTTTGCACTTACAACTGGTATTGAGCGGCAGCCTGATCAAACATGAAGAATTTCGCGCTGTGCTGCGTCAACTGCAACCGCAGCGCGGCCATGACAGCGATTTGGCCAATCGCCATTGGGATTTGCGCGTCAGCCGTCAGTTACTGGCGCATATGCATGCACGTATGGCGGTCGAAAGCATCAATCAACAAGGCGCCAGCGTTGATCTGTATTTACCACTGACGGCCGAGCATGATGCCGCAGAGCGTGCGATGTTCAGCGATCCGCGCTTAATTGGCCGGCGTGTTCTGATTGTCGATGACAATGCCACCTTGCGCACTGTGCTGGAGAAGCACTTGAAGCGTTGGAACATCGACGCGTGGGTCAGCCACAGTGGCCCAGAGGCACTGGCGCAGTTACGCAGCCAAGCCTCCATTGGTGAGCCGATCGATACTGTTATCACCGACCAGGACATGCCTGCCATGACCGGCCTGCAACTGGCCGAGCGCATCAACGGCGATAAAGAGATTGAGCCGAAACCACGCATGATGATGCTCACCGGCATGGTGTCAGCGGAGTTGCGTCGCAAAGCCCTGAATGTTGGCATTCGCCAAGTGATTCCCAAGCCCATTACCGCAGATAAGTTACGTCGCTGCTTAAATGAGCTGGAGACCTCTACCGACCCGCTGTAAGCCTTTTAACTGGCCATCACCGCGCGCTCTTGAGCCCACTGACGCAGACGCTGTAGCGGCTCAGCCATGGTCACGGACAGTGGCCGGGTGCGCATGATTTCTCGCATCAAGCTGTCTGTGCTGATGCGCTCACCATCGCTCGCGTGCCAGGCCGAGACCACCGCCTGCTCCAGCTCGGCACCGGAAAAACCTTCACTCATGGCCGACACCGCAGCCAAGTCAAACAAGCTGCTGTCGAGCCCGCGTTTTTGCAGGTGAATGGCGAGGATTTTCTGGCGCACTTCCGCATCCGGCAAGTCGACAAAAAACAACTCATCCAAACGTCCTTTACGCACTAGCTCGGGTGGCAGAGCATGGATGTTGTTTGCTGTTGCGACCACAAACACGCGGGCCTTGTGCTCCGCCAGCCAGGTCAGCAAGGTGCCAAGCACACGCTGGCTGACACCACCATCGGTCGCGTCCTGACCCAACCCTTTTTCAATCTCATCAATCCATACCACACTGGGCGACATGGCCTCCGCCAGTTGCAACGACTCGCGCAACTGTCGCTCAGTTTCACCGATGAACTTATTGAACAAAGTACCAAAGTCGAGACGCAGCAAGGGGACGCCCCAACTGCCAGCTACGGCCTTAGCCGCCAGGCTTTTGCCACCGCCTTGAATGCCAAACAGCATCATACCTTTCGGGCGCAGCGCGTCATCAGCCTCCAAGAACGCCTTGTGACGCTGCTCTAACCACTGCTTCAACTGGTTTAAACCGGCCACTTCGGCGAAGCGCGCGGTGTCAAACTCGTATTGCAGCACGCCGTCCATATCCATCAGCTCGAGCTTGGCCTTGTTAATCGCAGGCACATCTTCTTCCGACAGCGCGCCGTCATCAACGATGGCACCGCGAATCAGATGGCGTGCATCGGACAGCGTCAGTCCACGCAGATTAGCGACCAAGCGGTGCAAGATATCATGATCGGCTTTGACCTTTCGGCCATGCTGCTTGGCATATAACCGCGCCTCTTCGCGCACCAGCGCCAGCAATTGTTCTTCGTCGGGCAGGTGCAATGAGAAATACGCCGCCATGCGCTTTAGCTCATCCGGCAACTTCAGCTGGTGGCTGAGCAATACCAAGGTTTTGCCAAAGCGCTTGTGCTGCAGAGCAATGTCTTTCAGTAGACGCACCACCTTGGCTTCATGCAAATATGGGTGCAAATCGCACAATACAAACAGCCCGCCTTGTTCTCGCGACTTGATTGCCGCCAGCGCTGCGTCCGGCTCATGAGTATCGTCGTTGGCGCTAAGGTCTTCACCAAAACCCAAACGGCGCAGACCGTCGGTCAACGTCCATTGCTGCAAACCCAATCCACGCTGAATGGCCAGTCGGGTCAGAATTTCTAGGGTGCGGGATTCTTCGTACGTTTCAATCACCAGCAGCGGCAACTGGCGATCCAACATCAAACCGAGGTCGCGAATATCTTGCATAGCGTGTCCTGCATGAGGTGTGTTGATCACTATACCTGATCAACATCATGCACACAGGCGGCGCTTGCCGTAAAATGGCGGCAGTTCCATTTTTGGGAGGCCTGTTATGAGCCAGGAGCACACCGCTCACACACAACCGCGTCGATTGTCACTGCTGGACAAACTGATCGGCCACGCCGACCAGGCATTGCGTACCTTGGTTCCTGGAGCCGCTACAGAGTATCGCCCATCGCCTGCCAAGCAGCGCCCGGCGCCAGCACTGGATGACGACGAGAAGCGCCACGCAGCAGGGTTAATGCGCATCAATCACACCGGCGAGGTCTGTGCTCAGGCGCTGTACCAAGGCCAGGCACTGACGGCCAAGTTGCCGCAGGTGCGTGAGGCGATGGAAGAAGCCGCCCGCGAAGAGATCGATCACTTAGTTTGGTGTGAACAACGCATTAATGAGCTGGGCAGTCATACCAGCCGTTTAAATCCACTGTTTTATGGCCTGTCATTCGGCATCGGTGCCCTCGCCGGCAAGGTCAGCGACAAGGTCAGCTTGGGCTTTGTTGCTGCCACCGAAGAACAGGTGTGCCGCCATCTAACAGCGCATATGACGGAGCTGCCGGTGCAGGACGAAAAGAGCAAAGCCGTATTGCTGCAGATGCTAGAAGATGAAGCCAAACACGCGACCACTGCACTGGATGCCGGTGGTGCTCGCTTCCCACTGCCAGTCAAACTGGCGATGACGGGCCTGTCTAAGGTTATGACCAAGACGACTTACCGCCTCTAAGCCCCCTCATCTGTGACGCTGAGCTGCGCCAACTAGGTGCGGCCCAGCGACAACGGTGCATCACACTGCACCAGCGTGACTCAGAACAGCCGTCTATATGCCAAGGTACTGGCTAGATGGATTTCTGTTATGCACGGCAAGCCAGCGCAGTTGGCGTTAGGCTGGTAAAACACTTCACGCCAGATTGATTGCTTATGTCTAATCATCGCCGCAGTTGGCTGGATAAGGTACGTCGCTTTTACCGTCTGCCGGAGCAGCAGCCAGAGTATCAGTGGCTCAGCAGCCCGCTGTATCGCCGTCGTATCGAGCATGTAAAAACCGGATGGATCATCGCCGGGTTACTTATGCTGAGCTTAAACAGCCTTGGCGCGGTGTTTGTGATTACCGCCTTTTCCGCTTTTATGTCACTGGCGTACCTTGAATACGACCAATAAAAAAGGCCGCAACCTTCACGGTTTGCGGCCTTTTCCTTACTCGTTGGCGTTACAGGCTCAACACCTTTTCACCACGGGCAATGCCAGATACGCCTGAGCGCACGGTCTCAAGTACGCAACCTTCGCCAATGGAGTCGATAAAGGCCTCGATCTTATCCGTCGCACCAGTTAATTGAATGGTGTACACACTGGCCGTCACATCAACGATCTGACCACGGAAGATGTCCACCGTGCGTTTGATCTCAGCGCGCTGGGCACCCACCGCTTTTACCTTGATCAACATTAGCTCACGTTCAATGTGTGCACCTTCGGACAGATCGACCAGCTTGACCACTTCGATCAGCTTATTCAGCTGCTTGGTGATTTGTTCGATCTTACGATCATCGCCGGTGGTGGTCATGGTCAGACGAGATAACGACTCATCTTCCGTGGGTGCCACGGTCAACGTTTCGATGTTATAGCCACGCTGAGCAAACAAACCCACCACGCGCGACAAAGCGCCTGGCTCGTTTTCCATCAGGATAGAAATGATGTGTCTCATGATCAGGTACGCTCCGTCTTGCTCAACCACATGTCACGCATGGAGCCCATCGGCACCTGCATTGGGTATACGTGTTCTTCTTCGTCTACGGCGACGTCGAGGAACACCAGACGGTCGTTATACTTGCCAAAGGTATCTTCCAGTGCCTGTGGCAATTCGCTGCGATCTTTCACTTGAATGCCGATGTGGCCATAAGCCTCCACCAGCTTGACGAAATCCGGCAGCGACTCCATGTAGGAGTGCGAGTGACGGCCTTCGTAGTTCATGTCTTGCCACTGGCGCACCATACCGAGGGAGCCATTGTTCAGGCACAGAATTTTCACCGGAATGCCGTACTGCAAGCAGGTCGACAGCTCCTGAATATTCATCTGAATAGAGCCTTCACCAGTGACACACACCACCATTTCATCTGGCATGTTCATCTTAATGCCCATCGCCGCCGGGAAGCCGAAGCCCATGGTGCCCAGACCACCAGAGTTAATCCAACGATTGGGTTTATCAAACTTGTAATACTGCGCGGCAAACATCTGGTGCTGGCCCACGTCTGAAGTGATGTAGGCGTCGCCTTTGGTCGCTTGCCACATGGCTTCAACCACTTCTTGCGGCTTCATCAAGCCGTTGTCATTGGTCTGATAACGCATGCCATGACGCTGGCGCCACTCATTGATTTGCTTCCACCAAGAATCCAACGCAGCGGCGTCTGGCGTGGCATCGGCTTCGTCCAGCAGGCTCATCATTTCATCTAGTACACTACCTACCGGCCCCACAATCGGTACATCGACCATGATGGTTTTGGAGATCGACGATGGGTCGACATCGACATGAATGATTTTCGCGTCTGGGCAGAACTTATCAGTGGCGTTCGTTACGCGGTCGTCAAAGCGTGCGCCAATGGCCAAAATCACATCAGCATGATGCATCGCCATATTAGCCTCGTAGGTGCCATGCATGCCTAACATGCCAACAAAGCGATCGGCGGTACCCGGATATGCGCCCAGCCCCATCAGCGTGTTGGTGCACGGGAAGTTTAATCGATCAACCAAGGTACGAAGTTTGTCTGAGCTGCCGTCAATGATGACACCGCCGCCGCTGTAGATGATTGGGCGCTTAGCACCCAACAACAGGTCCACAGCCTTTTTAATCTGGCCAGTGTGGCCACGCTGTGGCGGCGTGTAGGAGCGCAGTTTGATCTTCTTCGGAAACTTATATTCGAAGCGCTCGTTGGGCAAAGTCATGTCTTTGGGGATATCAATCACCACAGGACCAGGACGCCCAGTGCTGGCGATGTAAAATGCTTTCGCCACCAGCTCAGGAATTTCTTCCGGGTGTTTGACCGAAAAACTGTGCTTCACGATTGGTCGCGACACACCCAGCATGTCGGTTTCCTGGAAAGCATCGTCGCCCACCAAATGACTCGGCACCTGACCAGCAATCACCACCATCGGAATGGAGTCGGTAAAGGCGGTTGCAATACCGGTCACGGTGTTGGTCGCACCAGGGCCTGACGTCACCATCACCACCCCCGGCTTACCGGTCGCACGGGCATAACCATCGGCCATATGAGCAGCGGCTTGCTCGTGACGGACCAGTACGTGTTTCACGGAACTTTGTTTGTAGACGGCATCGTACACATGCAGCAGCGAGCCGCCTGGGTACCCATAAATATATTCAACGCCCGAGTCGTGCAGAGCGCGAACTAACATTTCTCCGCCGGAAAGTAATTCCACCGTACTATCCTCTTTTTTGTGCTTTCTCAAGCACCACAATTAATAACTAAACGATTTGAGCCATGTACAACGAAGCTCAGGGCTGGATGATTAACTTTTAGTTGCTCATCAGACCCCACCTTCTGGTCCGAGAAGGTGAGACTGAACTGGGTCGGAGGATAACCGCACCAGAGGCCGTCATTGCGATTCCAGCATCCCAGGGTGGCGGGACCTAAACCGGACTACAAAGGCTTTGCAAGTTTATCATTCCACTATGCTGTGTCTACCTCAGAATCGGTGCTAACACCTTGACAACAAATAGGGTTTTATCGACTCTCAAGACATTCACTGGCCATGAGTCAGGTGGCGCATTGCAATGGTCTGACATGACCAAAACCATGACCACAGCAAAGGCAAGGCCAGACAGATCCACCAGAGGACGCAACATGACCAAATTAACCACCGTTTTTTCCGCTGCTGCACTGCTCACCAGCCTGCTGATAACCAGCGTTCCAGCTCAGGCCAATAAGGTCTATCGCTGGGTGGATGAAAATGGTCAGGTGCACTTCAGCTCCCAACCGCGACGCGGTGTGAATGAAGATACCTACAACGTGGTGGTCGATAAGGTGCCAGCGCCAATTACCAACGAAGAAGAGGAAAAGGCAGCTGAAACCATTTCAGGTGTCAGCAAAGAAGAGGCAGAAGCTCTGTGCGCCAATGCGCAAGAAGTTAAGTCCTTGTTGTCTTCAAACTTCAATCGTCCCTTTACTCGCGAAGATGGCACGGTCAGCCCACTGTCAGATGAAGAACGGCAAGCCAAGCTCAAAGAAGCGGACGACAGGATCGCTAAGTATTGCCGCTAAGCCAAATCAGGCTGGCCATGCGCCCGGTTCTGTTCTGGCGCCGATAAGAGAAATAGCGCTCATCGCGATAAGTACACACATCACTGCGTCGAATGCGCGCCACCCCGCCAGCTTGCAATCGCAGGCTGGCCAAGGCATAGATATCCGCCAGTAAACGATCTCCCTCGCCGGGCACGGTGCACAGCTTGGCGTCGGCGCCAAACTGCTGCGCCACTTCCGGTCCAACTTCAAACGACTGCGGCCCAATCGCAGGGGCGAGATAAGCACACACAGTGTGACGAGTAGGAAACTGATTGAGGACTTGTTCAACAATTCCATTGGCAAGGCCGCGCCACCCGGCATGAACCGCTGCCACTCTGACGCCATCACTGAGTAATATCGGTAAGCAGTCTGCCGTCATCACCGCACACGCCAGCCCGGGCTGATCGGTATATGATGCATCTCCCGCAAGTGTCACGGCTCCACCACAGGCCTTTACCACATCAGTGCTGTGAGTTTGTTGCAGCCATTGAATCGCCGAGACACTGGGCAAACGTTGCAACAAGGCAATGCGGTTGGCCTTCACCAACAGCGGATCATCCCCCACATGCAGGCCAAGATTCAGTCGTGCAAAGTCACCCTGTGATTGCCCCCAGTCGGCATCACCACGAGTGGTACACAACCGCACTTGCGGAAATTCTGACCAATGATGGAACTCCAAGCCATCAACGCGATTGAGCATCGTCATCCAACACGGCTAACAGATGTTCGAAGTCCTCTGGAAGATCGCTGTGCCATTCCATGTAATTGCCACTGACAGGATGGACCAAGCCCAGCTGCCTGGCGTGCAGTGCCTGGCGCGGAAAGCTCGCCAACAGTTCACGTAGCTCAGGGCCGACGCCTTTGGTCAATCGTGTGCGCCCTGCGTAGGTCGCATCACCGACCAAGGCATGGCCGATATACGCCATATGCACACGAATCTGATGGGTACGGCCAGTTTCCAGTTTGCAGCGAATGTAGGTGTGTGAGGGAAACTTGTGCAACACCCGGTAGTGAGTAACCGCCTCTTTACCGGTGGGACTGACGGTCATTTTGGTGCGCTGCGTGCCGTGACGGCCGATGGGTTCTTCCACCGTACCACCACCGGTCATCTGACCCTGGACCACGGCCTCGTACTCGCGCCCCATGCTGCGATCTTGCAATTGAGCGACCAGCTGGTTTTGAGCATTGAGCGTCTTTGCTACCACCATCAAACCGCTGGTGTCCTTATCCAGGCGATGGACAATACCAGCGCGGGGAATATTGATCAGCTCCGGACAGTGATACAACAGCCCGTTCAGCAAGGTACCGCTATGGTTGCCTGCGGCGGGGTGCACCACTAAACCTACCGGTTTATTGAGCACCAAAATGTCATCGTCTTCGTAAACGATGTCCAGCGCCATTTCTTCTGCTTGCCAGTCGCCTTCCGCTTCTAGCTCTGTTTGCAACGACAAACATTCACCGCCAACCAACTTGTCACGGCCACGCCACACATCACCGTCTACCGTGAGCGCCCCGCTTTTTATCCATTGCTGCAGGCGCGAGCGCGAATACTCCGGGAACAATGCCGCAGCGGCCTGGTCCAGACGTTTGTTGCCCCACTCGGCGGGCACTTGAATTTGTTCAGAAATCTGTTGAGACATAAAGTTTGATCGACTCGGCCGCAGAGGGCTCGCTGTGGTTGGGAGGACCCGGTGACTGTGGTTAAATACGCAGTCGTTTAGTATACCGACTATCAGGAAATCACTCCATGAATGCCCGTTGGCTGCTGTTTGCCCTGGCTCTAATGCTTAGCGCCTGCTCCAACTCGCCGGTCAAAACCGACGAGAAAACCGAACGTCAGTATTACCAGGAAGCACGTGAAGCGCTGGACAATGAGAACTTCCTTGTGGCCATGGAACGCCTGCGCCAGCTGGATTCACGCTATCCCTTTGGCCAGTATGCCGAACAAGGTCAACTGGACATGATGTACGCCCACTTTATGACGGCGGACATGGAGTCGGTGCTCACCGCGAGCGAGCGCTTCATTCGCTTGCATCCGCTGCATTCGCAAGTGGATTACGCTTATTACTTGCGCGCGCTGGCCACTTATGAGCTGGGCTTTTCGTTTGTGGAGCGGTATCTATCGGACGACGTAGCACGGCGCGACCCGACCCCCATGCGCGATGCTTTCGCTCACTTTTCGGAGTTGCTCATTCGCTTTCCTGACAGCCCCTATACTGCCGATGCGCGCGCACGCATGGAGTTTCTGCGCCAACGACTGGCTTCTTATGAAGTGGAAGTGGCGCGTTATTACATGAAGCGACACGCCTTTATTGCCGCAGCGAATCGCTGTCAGGATGTATTGCTGCATTATCAGAACACCGCCGCCGTCGCCGATGCCTTGGCCGTCATGGTCGAAGCGTACGACGAACTCGGCATGAGCGATGAGAAAGCCAATGCCCTGGCCCTGCTCCAGCACAACCACCCTCAGCATCCGCAGTTGAATGACGGCCGGTTTGTCAGCAGTGGTCTGGCCCAAGCCGATCGCGGTTCGTTGTTGAATATTCTGTCGTTCGGGCTGCTCGACTGACAGATCGTGATGACCTTGCTAGAGTCGAGCCAAGGTCATCTTTGAGGTGTGCTCAGTGGCACTGTTGAAACCGCAACACTTTCCTGTCGTATTTGCGGCGTTGATGTCGATGATAATGGCAGGCACCGTCTCTGCCATTGTGACGGCGGTTAGCTCCGGCATGGGCGATGGCTACCTGCAGCGCTGGCTGTCCAGCTACACGTTGGCGTGGCCCATAGCATTTGTGGTACTACTTCTACTGCGCCCTCATGTCACGCGGCTGAGCGAGAGGCTGACTGGCGCCGGCCACTCAAGCAACACTACAGCCCCGGGCGCCAGCCGTTGGTCACAGGATAGCGACGGTCACGACCAAAACCGCGACGTGTAACGCGCACACCAATGGGTGCCTGACGGCGCTTATATTCATTGATATCAACCAAGCGCAGAACACGGTGCACTACTTCGGCATCAAAACCTGCACGAATGATGTCGTCGGCACTGTCGTCGTTTTCAATGTAACGCTGCAAGATGTCATCTAACACCTCGTAGGCCGGCAAGCTGTCTTCGTCTTTCTGATCCGGTGCTAGCTCCGCTGAAGGTGGCCGCGTGATCACGCGTTCTGGAATCACCTCACCGAGGCTATTGCGATAACGCGCCAGTGCAAACACCTTGGTTTTGTACACGTCTTTTAGCGCGCCATAACCGCCCGCCATATCGCCATACAAGGTGGCATAGCCGACCGCCATCTCGCTTTTGTTGCCAGTGGTGAGCACCATGGCGCCGGTTTTGTTCGACATTGCCATCAGCAATACGCCGCGACACCGTGACTGCAAGTTTTCTTCTGTGGTGTCCACGTCGGCGCCAGCGAAAGCCGGAGCTAGCGCCTGCATAAACTCACGGTACATGGGCTCAATGGAAATGGACTCGTAACGCACGCCCATGCTGCGCGCCTGCTGCTCGGCGTCGCTTTTGCTCATGTCCGAGGTGTAGGTAAACGGCATCATGACGGCTTTTACCCGCTCAGCGCCCAAGGCGTCGACAGCAATCGCCAAAGTCAAAGCCGAGTCGATGCCGCCGGACAACCCCAGCACCACCCCCGGAAAACGATTTTTGTTAACGTAATCGCGCACACCCAGCACCAGAGCACTGTACAGCTCGCTCAGCTCCGACTCGCTCGGCTCTGATTTATTCCATTCCGGCTCACTCCATTCCGATTCATTCGAATCCGGCTCATTTGAATCCGGCCCAATCGAACATGAAGCGCCCGCGCTTAGGGTTTGACCATCCCAGACCACACTGGCCACCATCTCTCGCCAGCCTGGCAGTTGCACTGCACAACGGCCTTGCTGATCGATAGCGAATGAGTGGCCATCAAATACCAGCTCGTCCTGCCCGCCGACTTGATTGACGTAAAGCACCGGGCATTGATGGCGTGTAGCGTGCCGCCCAACCTGCTGCTGGCGCTCGCCGCGTTTGTTCTGATGAAATGGCGACGCGTTGAGATTGACAATCAACTCAGCTCCCGCTGCCACGCTGGCATCCATCGGTGTATCAAACCAGATGTCTTCACAGACCGTGAGGCCAATGCGGTGACCTTTAAAGTTGATCACTTGTGGCTCACTGCCGGCAGAAAAATAGCGCTTTTCGTCGAACACCTGATAGTTCGGCAGTTCCTGTTTAAAATACTGCCCCATACACTGCCCTTGCCAGAAAAAACCGGCGGCATTGTAGAGCTTGCCGTCCTGCTGCCAGGGATACCCCACCACAATGGCAATGTCGTGACTCGCCTCGGCAATGCGCTGTAGCGCTTTTTCAACACGCAAAGTAAGACTTGGACGCAGTAACAAATCCTCTGGTGGATAGCCGGTCACCGCCAGCTCGGTGCATACCAGCACATCGCCGCCTTGACCAGCCGCTTGGTGCGCTGCCGCGCAGATGCGCTCCACATTGCCGTCGATATCGCCGACGTGATAGTTGATTTGGGCCATGTGAATGGTAAGTGACTGTGACATTCCGTCGGGGTACTCTCTGGCTGGTGTAAAGACGAGCGCGTATTGTCAGGAAATTCCCCGACTGGCGCAAACATCCTGTAGCAACAAAGGAACAAACAATGCCTGGTCGATGGTTGGGGCGCTTTTCGTTATCGTCGGAAATGATCGTGCGCGGCAATCGTTTGTTGCGCTTGTACAGCTACTATTCCCTGTTTCTGGCATTGTTGCTGACCGTCATCGATAGCTTGGATCAAGACAACGCCATACTCGGTCGTCATCTGCCCGAAGTATTCCTGATTACCGTTTCTATCTACGTAATGGTCGCTAGCATCTTTGTTGTCATCGCCAACCGCGGCCCAAATATTGAAACCGCAACGGTTTATGTATTCATAGAGACCGCTCTGCTGGCCCTGCTGATGCACAGCAGTGGCAGTCTGGCCGGCGGCTTTTCCAGCCTGATATTGATCGCGGTAGTCATCGCCAATCTGTTGGTTCCGGGCTTGTTTGGCTACGCCGTCGCCGCTTGGACGACCCTGGCGGTGATGTTTTTCCAGCACGTTTGGCCACAAAACTACGATGCCACGACGGTGGTCGAGTCTGGCATTTATGGTTTTTTATGTTTTTTGCTGGCGGGAGTCACTCAAGCGCTGTCGATGCGACTGAACAGTGCCCTAGATTTGGCCACTCATCAGGCGCATCGCATCCGCCGCTTGCAAAAGCTCAGTCAAAAGGCGCTACTCAGCCTACCCGACGGAATCATCGCCTGTGACGCACATCATCAAGTATTGTTTTTTAACGACGCCGCGGCCCAATGGTGGCCGTTGTTACAGGACGGGCCTCTGCCGAGCGCACTGCAGCAAATCGAGCAACAAACACAGCTCGACATTCGCGGACGGACCCTCAATTTTCGCAAAATCCCGCTAAGCGATACCGGCGATGCCTTGCTGGTACTGGAGGACGCCAGCCGCATTGCTGCCGAAGCACAGCAAGTAAAGCTGGCCTCATTAGGGCGATTAACCGCCAGCATTGCCCACGAAGTTCGCAACCCCCTCAGCGCCATGCGCCAAGCCGCGCAGCTGTTGGCTGAAACGCCGTATCTGCAAGCCTCGGAAATTAAGCTAACCGACATCATCGAACAACACTGCATGCGCATCAATCGTACGGTGGAAGACATTTTGCAGCTGTCTCGCCGGCGCTCGCCTGCCATTGAGCAGCTGCGTTTGAAACCTTGGCTGGAGCACTTCCAGCGTCATTTTCTGGAACTGCCTGATGCTCAACACTGTGAGCTAACACTAAGCTGTGGCCACGAGATTTTGATAGCATTTGATCCGGACCAACTGCAACAGATACTGCACAACCTGTGCGGCAATGGCCTGCGTTATGCCATTCAGCAAGCACAAGCCCACGATCAAATTGCGTCACTAAAGTTGCTAGCGACTACAGGTCACGACAACAAGGTACACTTAGATGTTATCGACAATGGCGGCGGCGTGGCCGAAGAGCAACGTAAGCATCTGTTTGAGCCGTTCCATACCACGGAACACAATGGTACAGGCCTCGGGCTCTACTTATGCCGCGAACTGTGTGAAGCCAATCATGCCAGTATCCAGTACCATCCTATTGACGGAGGCAGTTGCTTCCGCCTGACGCTACAGACCAACAAACCGAGTTACCTATGAACCAATACTCTGCCCTGATCATCGATGACGAACCAGACATTCGTGAGCTGATTGCCCTGACCCTGGAGCGCATGGAACTCGATTGTTATCAAGCAGGCAGTGTCAGTGAAGCCGTAGAGGCACTGCAGCAGCGTCCCTACCACTTCTGCATCACTGACATGAAGTTGCCTGACGGTAACGGCATGGACATCATTCAGCTGTGCCATTCACGCTACCCTGACATGCCCGTCGCGATGATCACCGCTCATGGCAATATGGAACTGGCCATTGATGCACTGAAGGCCGGCGCCTTTGACTTTGTTGCCAAACCCCTTGATACACAACGGCTGCGCGACCTAGTGACCGCTGCACTCAAACTGACACAAGTGGTGATCCATCAACAAACGCCTGACGATTCGCTGCTGGGTGAGTCGCAGCGCATGGCTGACTTGAAAGCGTCTATCCGCAAGGTTGCCCGCACTCAAGCACCGGTGTTTGTCCATGGCGAATCCGGCACCGGCAAAGAGCTGGTCGCGCGACTGATCCACCACTTGAGTCCAAGAGCGCAAGGCCCGTTCATTGCTGTCAACTGTGGTGCAATTCCAGCCGATTTGATGGAAAGTGAGTTCTTCGGTCACGTAAAGGGCAGCTTTACCGGCGCCAGCCATGATAAACCCGGCCTATTTAAGGCTGCTGATGGCGGCACATTGTTCCTGGATGAAGTGGCCGACTTACCGCTGGAAATGCAGGCCAAATTACTGCGGGTGATCCAAGAAAAAGCCGTGCGTAAAGTCGGCGAAGAACATGAGCAGCCGATTGACGTACGCATCGTCAGTGCCAGCCACCATGATCTGGTCAAACGTGTCGATGAAAACAGCTTTCGCCAGGACCTTTACTTCCGCTTGAACGTTATCCACCTAGGCGTCCCCCGCTTAGCTGAGCGGGCTGAGGACATTCCGCAGCTGGCCAAACACTTTGTGACCAAATACGCCCGCGAATGGGGCATGCCAAATGCCGAACTGAGTGAGGACGCCATCACTGCGCTATCGCGCTACCACTTCCCTGGTAATGTACGGGAGCTGGAGAACATACTGCAGCGCGCCTTCACCATGGCCGAGAATGACTGCATCAACACCGACGATCTGAACCTCCCACAAGTAGCCGCACCACAGCAGCCAGTGGCGGTCGATGAAACCAGTGAGAACGCACCGATCGTCACCAATAACCTCGAACAGTACCTAGAAAACATAGAACGCCGGGCAATCACTCAGGCGTTGGAAGAAACCCGTTGGAATAAGACCGCAGCGGCTGAGAAACTGGGGATCAGCTTTCGAGCGCTCAGGTATCGGTGTAAAAAGTTGGAAATTGACTGAGAACCGTATACGACAAAAGACATTGATGCTTCACAGATACGCATTCAACCATCATAAATGACAGCCTGCCCTTCCTTGTAACCACAGAAAATCAGCCCTGCTTCTGACAGACAAAAAACGTCGTCGATACTAATTTTGATTATCCAACTCTACAAGGAGGTAGATGCGATGAACAATGCTCGCAATGCAGGTATGACTCTGACAGAACTCATTACGGTTCTCATGACTGTTTCTACGCTGTCCGCAGTCGCGCTGCCCGCTCTGGATGACTTTTTCAAGCGGCAGCTAGCACTTTCAGAAGTTACAGCACTTAGGCAGTTGGTCTACCAAGCTCGCGGGCACGCGATCTCGAGCGGTGTGCCGGCAGTGCTGTGTCCTATATCGGCAAATGAATGCTCAACCAACTGGTCCGAGGGCAAGATCACACTATTTGAAGACCTCAACCGAAATCGTACGATCGATCCAAACGACAAAGTTTTGACTCATTTCCAATTGCAACATGCAAACGGAGTGAAGCTAGATTTTCCGCGATCCGCCATTGTCTTCTATCCAAGCGGATTTGCTCAAGGCTTTACAGGTTCGCTGCTATATTGCCGCGATACTGAACCACCTATCACGATGTCTTTGATAATTTCCAGAGTAGGCAGGGTACGCCATGGAGCGGACAGTAATAACGACGGTATTCTAGAATCCGCCACTGGTAAAAATGCCCCCTGCCCATCAGCATGAGCCCTTCAGCACCATTCAGGGCCTACTCAACTCCGCTTGTCTGGAGCTTCACAACAACAGACACCGAGCAGTTATGTTAGTCATCGCAGAGACCTTATCAGGAACAGACAATGACGACACAACGTGGATCCGCACTTATCCTCAGCTTGGTGATCTTAACTGCCATCACATTGGGCGCATTAGTGGCGATGGAGAGATCCAGCTTGCAGTTAAAGATGGTCAACAACCTTCAACACTCCCAAGATGTTGAGAACAGTGTCAAAGGCACTTTGACTTATGTCTATGACGCACTTGAACGCGATGAGAAAGTACAAAAACAGTTGCTGGTCGCCGTCAACACCGCAGAATCCACGGCAGTGGAGGGTGGCAAAACTCTCGGTGAGTCTAAGTTCAAGTTATTTGAGCTAAAACAAACAGGCGCCACCACCCCAATATTAACAGCACCTAAGTTTACCAGCCCTGTCTTGGATGCTCAGCCCACCACTGTTGTTCGTTCTATTCCCACGCCTCTGGGGTACGACGATTTTCTCAAAGGTAAACAAGGCTGCGGTGCAGGCTGTGACTTATCACTATACGCCTCTGCCAGCTCTGCAAACGGTAGAGGTGGGGTGTTATCCAGCACCCAAGAAATTGGCTTGCAACGCATTATCCCGTCAACCTGAGTGAGACTTGAAGGAGATTAAATAATGAAACTTTATTGGCTAACACTGGTAGCACTCGGGCTAGCACACAACAGCCTAGTCATGGCTGACGATACCGAGATTTTCCGGCCAGACAACATCAAACGCATCCCGCCCAATGTTGTCTTTGTAATCGACACTTCGGGCAGCATGTCATGGCGAGATGCCAGCAACCAGAGACCGAAAGCAGGTGAAAAGACCCGCCTTCAAATCGTCAAAGACTCCGCTATCGCGGCTATCAACAAGATTTCAGAAGACAAGCCGATCAATATTGCCATCATGCGCTTTCATGATGCCAAAAACAAAGGCAGCCAGGGTGGCTATGTGGTTGAGCCACTGGCATCCACAGGTGAATCCGACGAGAAGTCCAGAATTATTAGCGCCATTAATGGTCTGACAGCTGGTAATGGTACTCCTCTCGTGGAGACTACCTTCGAAGCCATTAATTACTTGACAGGGAGAGATATAGTCTGGGGTAAGCAACAATCGGGTACCGGTTACAATCAGGTATACACCGTTCAAACCAATCCATTCATATATGGTTACAATTGGCTAAGTAACAAAAAATACGGCAGCCCTAGTTCAATCACATCAGGAAATAAATACATTCACCCAATGACGGCCACCTGCCAGAAACAACACGTTGTGGTCTTCACAGACGGCAATCCGTCTAACGACGAGGACAGTAACTCAACCATCAAAGACTTATTTAATGCTGCGTCAGGTAGTAACAAAAATGCTGCGGGGCTATCAAGCAAATGCGACAGCGAAGGCAATAAGTACTGTGGTGAAGAGCTCGCTTATTGGGCTTACAATACCGATTTTTTTGATGATGCAAGCATCACAGGAAAAAAGGGGGATGCAAACACCATCAAGCAAAATATTAAAATCCATACCGTAGGTGGCTTCGCGGTTGGCCAAGCTGGTAAAGACCTGCTAACAAACATGGCCATTCAAGGCGGCACGAAAAAAAGCCTTAGTGCCAGCAATGAAGCGGAGCTGGTTACAGCTCTGCAAAGTATCTTTGACAGCATATCGAACGAAGGCAGCAGTTTTGCTGCACCAGTCGTTTCAGTTAACAACGTCAGCTCCCTTGAACACCGCTCAGATGTGTATTACACGTTATTTGAACCATCGGCCAATAGCCCAGCCTGGGCAGGCAACATCAAACGCTATCGTTTATCGCCTTCGGGGGAAATCTATGACTCTAAAAATAGCCTAGCGGTAGATAAAAAAACTGGCTTTTTTAGTGAAACCGCTCACAGCTATTGGTCCACTGCTGCTGATGGCCAACAAGTTACCAGTGGTGGCTTATCAAACCGTCTAACCAGCGATCGACCAGTTTACACTAGCCTGACAGCAACCGGTGAATCGAAAACTTCATTTATTAATTCTGGCAACCGGGTTACTGAGACAAATACAAACATAACCGAGGCCCTCCTAGGTGTAGACGAGGCCAGTCGCCGAACAAAAGCACTAAAATGGGCTCGAGGCATTGACGTTATTGATGGCAAAGACCAAAAACGCACCATTCTGGCGGATTCATTGCACGGCACTCCTTTTGTGTTGGAATACCAGAGCGACAGTGGTACCCAAGATGTGTTGTACAGCACCAATAACGCCGGCTATTTACATGCTTTTGACCCCAGCGTGAATAATCCTAAAGAATTCTGGTCCTTTATTCCCAAAGAGTTACTGCCTAACTTGCCCGTATTCGCTGAGCAACGCTGGGGCAACGGAATTGATAGCAACAGAAAAATCTACGGGTTCGATGGCCCCATGTCGGTTTATCATGATGACGAGGATCGTGACGGCCGAATTGATAGCGGCGAGACTGCTTACTTGGCCGTTGCAATGCGTCGCGGAGGCCATGCATATTATATTTTTGATGTTAGCAACTATCAGCAACCTAGACTGGCAAAGGTCATTAGCAACACCGGTGACTTCTCTGAACTGGGACAGACTTGGTCTCCCATGCGTCTCGCCTATGTTGACTGGAACAGTAAAAAAGTCCCCGTCTTCATTTTTGGTGGCGGTTATGATCCTTTGGAAGACGACAGCGGCTCACGTGGTAGCCGAATTGAAAGCTCTGTAGGTAATGCCATTTACATGATAACCGCAAACGATGAAGCTACCGGTACGGCCTTTGAGCTACTTTGGAAAGCGACAAAAGCTGCTGGTGCAAAAGGACTTTCCCTTGCCGACATGACCTCCAGCATTGTCAGTGAAATCACGCCAGTTGATATGGACGGTGATGGCAGCAGTGACTTACTGTATGCCACAGATGTGGGTGGCAGACTTTGGCGTATCGACTTCACCAAAGGCAATAGCGCTAGTGAATATGCCAAAGGAGGAGTGCTGTTTGATGCCAACCTAACCGAAGAAGACACACTCGATGCAAACTATGAGCGTTTCTTTGCTAAGCCCGATGTTGTGTACACCAACTATGGCTATGTTGAGTCGGTGGATCCTAATGACAATACGAACGTCCAGTACCTGAAACGTCCACGCTACCAAATTACTATGGGCTCAGGCTATCGCCCAGGTCCATTATCAACTGCGACCACAGATCGTATTTTTGTTATCAACGATTATGATCATTCAAATCCGCCCAAAGACTTTAAGTACGCCAACCACAAACTCCCTAAACTAGCGGACTACCACACGTATGCTTCTGCCAGCGCAGAACAGCGCGAAAACGGTTATTACTACACACTCAAGGGAACCGGTGAGAAAGTATTGTCTAACACGCTCACTGTAAGCGACACTATATACGCTACCACTTTCCGCCCTTCCTCTGGCAGTATTGAAGCAGGTTGTCAGCCAGATTTGGGACAAAGCCGGCTGATCATATTAAAACCGAACCTGAGCCTGACCCCCGAGGACGGCATGAAACCCGAGGAAGACAGCATTGAGAATGTTGGCTCCACCATTCCGCCCGAGCCTAAGCTGGTATTCCCGCCGGACAAACCAGATGGCACCAACGAAGGGCCAAAGGTTGTCGTAGGATTAAATGTCTTCGATGTTGAAGGCGGCCTAAATATTCTTCAGCGCACCTTCTGGCGGGAAGCAGACCCCGCAGAAGTAATGCCTAAGGCGACTCCCTAATGAAAAGCGTTAAAGGTACGACATTACTTGAACTCATGGCCGTTCTGGGCGTTCTGGGGGTGCTGCTGGCAACAGCAGTACCCTATATTAGCGGCATGAACCAAAGCCAGCTCGCTGACCGTCTTTATCGCGAGCTGGAAAACGATCTTCGCTATGCCCGCAATTACTCCGTCACCAACGGCGTTAGTGTCATGCTTGAGCCACGCTCAGGCTGGGATGGAGGTTGGCGTATTCTAGGAGACAACGGCTCAGGAACGCTAAACGAAGAGCTTCGAGTTACCAATTTAGAAAGCAAGGGCAATATATCCAGCGATGATTTCAGCAAGTCAACTCCCATTGTCTTCTCTGCTAGGGGTAGAGCCAATAAAAGTGGAGAAGTTAAAATCGATGTAGCAGGGTGTCGCGGCACGCGAGTTCGCACTCTGTTTATCAATCGTATTGGTCAGATTATTTTGAAGGGAGAAAATGTATGCAAATGAGCAGACTGAGAGCCTTCAGTATGATCGAGGTATTGGTAACACTGGCCATCAGTATCATTGGTCTGCTGGGTATCAGCATGATGCAACTCAACATTAATAAGGCCACCATAGACTCTGGTGCAAGATCACATGCTATTTGGATGATAGATGAGATAACAAATAAGATGTATGCAAACTGGGACAATCTACAACAGTACAAGACTGAGAGTTTCACCTGCAGCGGCTATGATGGAACCATCTGTCAGGGTGATACCGCCTGCACTGGGGCCAAAATGGCCAAGTACGATATCTGGACCTCTAGCTGCCCCGCCGCTGCCAAAGAGGCGAATCTCAACAAAAACGCTGCCGACTTCATCCCTGATGCGAAGCTCATCATAGAGCCTCACGCGACTAATCGCTCTGCAAAAATCACAGTTCAGTGGACTAGCCGAGTGTCCAGCGATAGTGATTTAGGCGGCGCTAAGGATCCAGGCGGTACCGTTTCGATCAGCCGGGATATTCAACTATGAACCAACGCAAGGCATCCAAAGGCCTGTCTATGGTTGAACTGATGGTGGCGTTGCTACTCGCGTCAATTATCACAATATTTGTCAGCAATATCATGATTAATAGTTCTCGCAGCGCCAGTACATCGACCGGACTGGCCCAAGCTCAAGAGGCAGGAAGACTCGCAATGGCATGGCTGGGAGAGCGAGTTCCAAATGCGGGATATCGTAATACCACATTTGTTTTTGATGTGGTCGACACCAGCTGCTCCGGAGCGGCTCATTGCCACAAAGACGTGAAAAGTAACGCCAATGGTGGTGATGTTTTAGCACTGAGACGCTTAAGCTCACCAGGCTTAAACGAAGCCCCACAGCTTATGCAAACCTGTGCAGGTACAACCTTGCCCAATTCGGCGCAGAATGCACCTAATGGCGTCATTGATGTGTATTGGATAGAAAAAGGTGATGTCAGCGATTTAACCACCGCATTCCAACTCAAGTGTGCCACCTATAGCACCGCAGGCGGCTCAACCACGCTAGTTGGAAGCAAAGAAAGCATCGCCAGTGGGATTGAAAGCATGCAAGTGCTGTATGGAATCGAGGCTTCGAGTCAAGCTGACTCAGGAACTGTCGAGCGGTATGTCAATGGAACCTATCTTAATAGTAACCCCAACATGGCCGCACGTGTTGTGGCAGTCAAAATAGCATTATTATCACGATCATTTGAAGATGACACTCTCAATAACAGCCGTAGAGGGTACCAGCTGCTCGACTCTGAAATTACTTATGCCAACGATCGAGTGGCACGCTATATCAATACCTCAACATTCTGGCTACCCAATATGCAAAACAGGTAACATTTTTATGAGACATTCAGGTTTCTCACTGATCGAGCTATTAGTCACAATCGCCATTGTCGCGATATTAACGTCACTGGCCATGCCTCAATATGCCCAGTATGTTCAACGCGGAAGAAGAACCGATGCACTTGACACTATTCAGCGTCTTATGGACGCGCAAGAGCGTTACTATGCTACTAATGCTAAGTACACACTAAAACTGTCCGATGTGGGCTTTAGTGCATCTACTCCGGGCGGCTATTATTCTTTAGGGCTATCAAAATGTGGCACAAAAACAGAGTCGCAATGCATTGAAGTAACGGCCACCGCTCTTGGTGACCAGAAAAGTGATGGCAATATCGTCTTCAATACGGCGGGAAAACGCGAGCGAAATGGAAAGCCGTTATAAGCTTTTCATCCGTAACTCCTTCGGCAGCGAGAAAACTACATTTTCTGGCTGCCCTTGGAGTTCTTCTGGCTCTTGGCCGCCCAACTCTTTTAACCGCTCGATCACTTCCCGCACCAATACTTCTGGCGCTGACGCACCAGCGGTAATGCCAACACGCTCAACGTCTTCGAACCACTCTGGCGATATCTCATCGGCGTTATCGATCAAAAAGGCTTTAGCGCCCATGCGCTCACCCAGCTCACGCAAACGGTTTGAGTTAGAACTATTGACCGACCCCACCACCAGCAATAAATCACATTCCGCTGCCAAGATTTTAACTGCGTCCTGGCGATTTTGTGTGGCGTAACAAATATCGTCTTTGCGAGGGCCTTCAATATTGGGGAACTTGGCGCGCAGTGCGTCGATAACTCGCGCGGTATCGTCCATAGACAGCGTCGTTTGAGTAACGTACGAAAGTTTATCTGGGTTACGTACTTGCAACTCAGCAACGTCTTTTTCATCTTCCACCAAATAAATATCGCCACCAGCAGCATAGTCGTACTGCCCCATGGTGCCCTCCACCTCTGGGTGGCCCTTGTGCCCAATTAAAATGCACTCACTGCCCTCGGTGCTGTAACGGGTCACCTCCAAGTGCACCTTAGTCACCAGTGGGCAAGTCGCATCAAATACTTTCAGGCCACGTTCACGAGCTTCATGGCGTACAGCTTGCGAGACACCATGAGCAGAGAAAATCACAATCGCGTCATCAGGCACTTCGTGCAGTTCATCGACAAAAATAGCCCCACGTTCGCGCAGATCATTGACCACGAACTTGTTATGCACCACTTCGTGGCGTACATAAATCGGTGGCTCAAATAGCTCCAACGCACGGTTTACTATGTCAATCGCTCGATCAACGCCGGCGCAAAAACCGCGTGGGTTTGCCAATTTAATCTGCATTCGAGACCTCGATCACTTGCACTTCAAACAGCAACTCTTTGCCAGCCAGCGGGTGATTAAAATCAACGTACACCGCATCGCCTTCAATTTCTTTAATCACACCTGGCAGCTCTGCCCCTTGCGCATCGGCAAAGGACACCATCAAACCAGGTGATAACGGCATATCCACAGCAAAATCGCTGCGCTTCATACGCTGCACATTTTGTGGATTAGGCTGACCAAAACCGTTTTCTGGCGCAACGGTAAAAGTCTGATGGTCGCCTGCTTTCAATGACATCAAACAAGCCTCAAAACCAGGCAATAAGTTGCCATCACCAATGGTTAACTTGGCCGCATCACGTTCAAAAGTAGAATCAACCAACTGACCATCGTCTAGCTTTAAAGCAAAGTGCAACGTCACCTGACTGTTGGTTCCAATAACATCCACACTCATGATTTACCCTCCGCTTTATTGCGCCGCTCTTCTTTCATTTCTCGGATCACATCAATGGCCATCATAACGGCACCTACTGTGATGGCAGAGTCCGCCAGGTTAAACGCTGGAAAATATGCGTCGTTCCAGTGCACGGAAATAAAATCGATCACATGACCAAAGACAACACGGTCGAACAAATTCCCCAACGCTCCGCCGAGAATCAGCGTCAGGGCAATGGGTAGCCATTGTTGTTCACGCGGTAAAGTCCGCAGCCAATTGATCAGCATAACGCTGACCCCCACCGCAATGGCGGTAAAAAACCAGCGCTGCCAACCGGATTCATTGGCTAAGAAACTGAACGCCGCGCCTTTGTTGTAGAGCAAGGTGAAATCCAACACGGGCAGCACATACACAGGCTGAGCATATTCCAGCACGTACTCGGCGACTTGCTTGGTCAGCAAGTCCAAACCCAGCACCAATGCCGCTAGCCACCACCAGCGCAACGCGGTTGTTTTAAATATCGACATTAAGCAAAACGACGGACTTCACCATCGCCCTCCACATTGTCGACACAACGATTACACAGTTCCGGATGCTGCTCGTTGCTGCCTACGGTATCACTGTGGTGCCAGCAACGATCACACTTATGCAACTCAGAGGCGCTAACGCTCACGCGTAAACCTTTCACATCCGTTGCTTCACCATCATCGCCCAGCGCATGCAAACGAACCGCTGATGTTAGTAATACGAAGCGCAGTTCATCGCCCAGTTTTTCCAACTCAGCTTTGAGCTCATCGCTGACGTACAAATCCAACTCGGCACTTAAGCTGGCGCCAATCAGTTTGTCGTTACGTGCTTTTTCCAAAGCACCGTTGACCGCTTGCTTCACCTCCAGCACTCGGCGCCAGTAAGCATCCCCCAAAGTGTGCTGAGCGGTCTGAGGGAACTGCTGGTACCACTCGGCCAGCATCACAGAGTCACCACGTTCACCCGGCAAGTTTTCCCAGATTTCTTCCGCGGTAAATGACAGCACAGGAGCAATCCAGCGGCTCATCGCTTCAAGAATGTGATACAGCGCCGTCTGCGCACTGCGACGAGGTAAGCCGTCCGCTTTGCAGGTGTATTGACGGTCTTTAATTACATCCAGATAAAAAGCTCCCAACTCACTGACGCAGAAGTTCATCAATGCTTTGGTCAGCGATTTAAAATCATAGGCGTTGTAATAAGCGATCAAACTGTTTTGCAGTTCGCGGCTGTAATCGACAATCCAAGCATCCAGCGGCAATAGCTCGTCACCAGAGACCATGTCTGTCGCTGGATTAAAGCCATTGATATTGGCCAGCATAAAGCGGCAAGTATTGCGGACCCGGCGATAGGCATCGGCGGTACGCTTGAGAATTTCATCCGAGACATTCATTTCACCGCTGTAGTCGGTGTCCGCCACCCACCAGCGTAAAATGTCACCACCCAATTTATTCATTACCGCTTTGGGCTCAATGATATTGCCGAGCGATTTCGACATTTTCCGGCCCTGGCCATCAACCACAAAACCATGGGTTAACACAGTTTTAAATGGCGCTTTACCAGTATCAGCGACACTGGTCAGCAGTGAATGCTGGAACCAACCACGATGCTGGTCGGAGCCTTCTAGGTATAAGTCCGCTGGCAGTTGTAGCCCTTCGCGCTGCAAACACACAGCGGTGTGCGTTACGCCGGAGTCAAACCAAACGTCCAGCGTATCGGTAACCTTGTTGTAATGCTCAGCGTCGTCGCCCAGCAATGCTTTGGCATCCAACTCGAACCAGGCATCAATGCCTTGTTGCTCAACCAAACCTGCAACCTGTTCGATCAGTTGCGCCGTATTTGGGTGCAATTCGTTGGTTTGCTTGTGTGTAAACAAGGTGATTGGCACGCCCCAGGTACGCTGGCGCGAAATACACCAGTCTGGGCGATTGTTCATCATGCTCTCGATGCGCGCCTTGCCCCAACTTGGACGCCATGAAACATTTTCGTCTGCTTCGCGCTTGGCATTCTCTAACAGCCCCGCCTGAGTCATGCTCACAAACCACTGCGGCGTAGCACGGAAAATGATCGGCGTTTTATGACGCCAGCAATGCGGGTAGCTGTGCTCGAATTTTTCTTTTTTCAGCAAGGCATTGTTTTCAACCAACAAGCCGAGCACGCGGAAGTTGCCTTTATCAGCGGTGCTTAAACCAGCCAGTTCCAGCGCTTCCAGCACAGGCGTGGCGACAAAATTACCGGCATCATCCACCAGCATGCGCTCAGAAGTAATGCCAAATTGGTTGCACACCACATAGTCATCTGCACCGTGCATCGGCGCGGTGTGCACCGCACCGGTACCAGAGTCCGCGGTAACGTGATCACCAGTGATCACCGGCACCATCTTAGCGCTGCCGTCTGCGGCTGGAATAAATGGATGCTGCAGCATAAATGGAGCACTATCTTGCCCAGCCAGCTGACCAAATGCAGAGCCTGTCGCCGTTGCAATCACCTCATAGTCTGCAATGCCGTAGCGCTGCAACGCAGCCTCGACCAAATCTGATGCCAGCACCAATAATTCCTGCTGCTCATTAAGTTGCACCAGGGAGTATTCGATCTGCGGGTGCACCGACACCGCCTCATTTGATGGCAGGGTCCACGGCGTGGTGGTCCAGATCACTAGGCTCGCCGGCAGTGCGCGCTCAACGCCAAAGGCTTGCGCCAGTTTTGCTGGTTCAGCAAAAGCAAATTTCACATCGATGGCGAGGGACTTTTTATCCTGATATTCCACCTCGGCTTCGGCCAAGGCCGAGCCACAATCGCTACACCAATTAACCGGCTTGAAACCTTTGTGCAGGTGGCCATTATCGATGATGCGGCCGAGCGAGCGAATGATGTCCGCTTCGAACTTATAGTCCATGGTCAGGTAAGGGTTATCCCAATCGCCCAGCACCATTAAACGTTTGAAGTCAGTGCGCTGGCCGTCGACCTGCTCAGCAGCGTATTCACGGCAGTGTTTACGAAATTCGCTGGCGCTGAGTTTTTCACCCACCTTGCCGACTTTTTCTTCCACTTTCAGCTCAATTGGCAAACCGTGGCAGTCCCAACCAGGCACATACGGTGCATCTTTACCGCTTAGCGTTTGTGACTTAATGATGATGTCCTTCAACACCTTATTCACCGCGTGACCAGCGTGAATGGTGCCGTTGGCGTACGGAGGACCATCATGCAAAATAAAGCGGTCGCGACCAGCACGAGCCTCACGAATTTGCTGGTACAAACCCATTTCTTCCCAGCGGGCCAATAATTCAGGCTCACGCTTGGCCAGGTTACCGCGCATAGGGAACTCGGTATCCGGCAGATTTAGGGTCGATTTGTACTGGCTTTCCACTTTATCGTTCATAATTGGGTCACTTAGTTAAAAAGCTAAACTCGGTGGTCCGCTGACCACGAAATGCGCCGGGCATGGCGGCAAAATAATGCTTGGCGGCGTTAAAATCGGCTTCGATGGCGGTTTTTAACGCGTCCAGATCTGGAAACTTCTTCTCTTCACGAACTTTGTGCATAAACGCCACCGTTAAATGATGGCCGTATAAATTGTCGTTGTATCCAAACAGATGCACTTCGAGTGACGGTTCGGGCTCACCGGTGACCGTCGGCTTAACGCCGATGTTGGCAACACCCAAGTATTCTTCGGCGGTGTCGTCATCGCGCACTTGCACCGCATACACACCGTTAAGGGGCAACTTGCTGCGCGCAATCAACACATTGGCGGTGGGCGCACCGAGGGTGCGGCCCAATTGACGACCATAACCAACGCGTCCAGACATACGATACGGCCGCCCCAACAAGCGCCCAACTCTGGCTAAATTATTGGTCAACAGTTCCGTGCGCACGCGCGTACTGGAGATGCGCTCGCCTTCAAGCTCTAACGTCGGCGTATCTTGCACCGAAAAGCCAAACTGCTCGCCGGCACTTTGCAGTGCTCGATAATCACCGCTGCGATCACAGCCAAAGCGAAAGTCATCGCCAACAATCAAATGCTTCAGGCGCAGACCATCGACCAGAATTTGTTGAATAAATTGCTGCGCCGACATAGAACGTAAAGACTGGTTAAACGGCAGGCACAAGACGTAATCCACACCGGGATACTGGCTGGTGCCGGTCAAATCACGCAGCTTGTCACGCAAGCTCGCCAGTCTCGCCGGCGCTTGTTGCGGCGCAAAAAATTCTTTCGGCTGAGGCTCGAACAGAATGACCAGCGTTGGCAGGTTGTGGCGCTCACCTTGCTGGCGCAGGGTGCGCAACAGTTCCTGATGCCCCAGGTGTACACCATCAAAGTTGCCAATGGTGGCAACACAGCCGGCAAAACCGGATGGCAAATTGTACAGCCCTCGCACCAATCGCATGCCTGACGCCCTAAAAAAATGAAGGCAGGATTATAGCTAACTCAGGTGGCACAGAACAGGTGCCCCAGAACAGGTGGCATGGTGACTGCATCACTCAAAACGAACACCACGTAAATGCCGTGGCCGCAGGCCTAACATCAAAAGCGCGGCGAAGTACACCAACACACCGCCTAACACCACCCAGGTCATGCGTTGAGCACGTTGCCAGGCGCTCAACTGCAACCACTGCTGCGCATCCCCCATCAGCCACCAAACACTGGCAGCCAACAATAACAGCGCCAGCAACACTTTCAGCAGAAAACGCCACCACCCTTGTTGCAGCGCTAAAGTTTGATTACGCCGCAATCCCCAATACAACATCAGGGCATTAAAGTAAGACGACAACGCCGTCGCCAGCGCCAGCCCCACATGCTGCAGCGGCACGACCAACAACAGGTTCAACACCATGTTCAATGCCATGGCTTGAATGCCGATGCGCACCGGTGTTTTGGTGTCCTGTTGGGCGTAATAGCCTGGCGCCAGCACCTTGATCAGCATAAAGGCCAGCAAACCACTGCCATAGGCCTGCAACGCCAGCGCCATCTTGCCGATGTCATAAGCGGTCATTTCACCGTGATAAAAAATCGTCGCCATCAGCGGTGTCGCCAGCATGACCAAAGCCAGCGCCGCAGGCAGTGCCAACAACAACACCATACGCACCGCCCAGTCGAGAATGTCGGCAAAGCGTTGACGATTTTCACTGGCGTGCTGCGCCGATAAGCTGGGCAGCACCACCACGGCAATGGCAATGGCAAAAATGCCCAACGGCAGGTTGTTCAACCGATCGGCGTAATACAACCAACTGACACTACCATCTTCCAGAAAGGACGCCAGCAAGGTGTCGAGCAACAGGTTTATCTGGCTAACAGAGACACCAAACAGCGCCGGCAGCATCAACTTTCCGACCCGCTTGACTCCGTCGTCCTGGCGATTGGGCTTAGGCCACACCAGCATGCGCTGCTGCGCCAAAAACGGCAGCTGGAACAGCCACTGCAAAGCACCAGCAATAAACACACCCCAAGCAAGGGCAAACAATGGTTCTGCAAAATACGGCGTTAGCAGCCACACCGACGCTATCAGGCAGACGTTCAAAATCACCGGGGTAAAGGCCGGTACAGCGAAGCGGCCGTAGGCATTCAAAACGCTGCTGCTAAAGGCCGCGAGGGAGATAAACAGTAAATAAGGAAAGGTAATACGCAGTAAGTCGCCGGTGAGGGCGAACTTTGCTGCATCCGAGCGAAAACCAGGGGCAAATAACCAAGGCAGATAATCGGCAAACAGCATTGCCAGCACCGTGACAGCCAGCAATATCGTGCCCAGCGTGCCGGACATATGGGCAACAAACAGCCGCACCTCATTGAGGCTGCGCTGGGCGCGATACTCTCCCAACACCGGCACGAAAGCGACGGTAAAGGCGCCTTCGGCAAATAAACGGCGAAAAAAATTGGGAATTTTGAAGGCAACAAAAAACGCGTCGGCGCGAGCGCCAAAGTACTGCGCCACCACCACATCGCGCACCAGCCCCAATACCCGACTCAGCAAGGTCATTACACTGACGATACTGGATGAGCGTAACAAGCTCGAAGACTGTGCTTCCTGATCCGACATGCTGTTCCTGGGCCTTACGTCAGACATAAAAAAACCCGCCTATAGCGGGTTTTTTCGAACTGTTCGGCGATTAGCCTTTCAGTGCGAAGACCTTAGCATTCAGACGGCTCTTGGTACGTGCAGCAGTGTTCTTGTGCATGATACCTTTGTTTACCATCTTGTCGATGTAAGGCTGAGACTTAGTGAACGCAGCTTGAGCTTGCTCATAGTCACCGGTTGCAACAGCAGCGTTTACTTTCTTGATGTAAGTACGCACCATTGAACGCAGCGCTACGGTACGAGCACGACGCTTGATAGCCTGACGGGCGCGTTTACGAGAACCAGCAGAATTTGCCACAGTCGGCTCCTCAAATTTGGTTATTTCAGTTAGTTCGGAGCTGAGCCAATGCTCAGGCTCCATAATAGAGGGCCGGAATTATCCAGACTCATCCGACCACTGTCAACAGTCAGTCGATCACCACAGGTTCAAATGACTTGACCAAATCGTCGACTGCCTTCATTTGCGCCAGATATGGCTCTAATTTGTCGAGCGGCAACGCACATGGACCATCGCACTTGGCTTCGGCCGGGTTTGGATGCGCTTCGATAAACAAACCAGCAATGCCCAGCGCCATGCCCGAGCGCGCCAATTCAAACGCCTGAGCACGACGACCATCGGCGGAATCAGCGCGGCCACCTGGGCGCTGCAGTGCGTGAGTGGCATCAAACACCACCGGCGCCTGACGCTTCATATCATCCATACCCAGCATGTCGACCACCAGGTTGTTGTAACCAAAGCTGGAGCCACGCTCACACAGCATCACTCGCTCGTTACCGGCTTCGGCAAACTTAGTGAGGATGTGGCGCATTTCATGGGGCGCTAAAAACTGTGGCTTTTTGACATTGATTGCCGCGCCAGTTTTCGCCATCGCCACCACCAAATCGGTCTGACGCGCCAAAAACGCCGGTAGCTGGATCACATCCACCACTTCTGCCACCGGAGCGGCCTGATACGGCTCATGCACATCGGTGATGATGGGCACATTGAACTGCGCCTTGATATCGGCAAAGATTTTCAGCCCTTCTTCCATGCCAGGGCCACGATAGGAGTTAATCGACGAACGATTAGCCTTATCAAACGACGCCTTAAATACGTACGGAATGCCCAGTTTTTCAGTGACTTGGACATAGTGCTCACAAATGCGCAGCGCCAAATCACGGCTTTCCAACACATTCATGCCACCAAACAAGGTGAAAGGCGCGTCATTGCGCACTTGCAAACCTGCGACATCAACCGACTGAATCATGATGATTATTTCCTGTTGCGGTTACAGAACGACTAAGTTGTCTCTGTGAATCATTTCCGGGTCACTGACCACGCCCAGCACATTCACCAACTCACGCGTTGGTGTGCGCACAATCAAGCGCGCCTCGTCAGAGCTGAAGTTGACCAAACCTTTGGCCACTAGTTGACCCTGCTCATTCAGACAGGCCACCACCTGCCCACGTTCAAATTGTCCTTGCACAGCGGCGACACCAATGGGCAGCAAGCTGCGCCCCTGGCTCTGCACGGCATTGACCGCCCCGGCATCGAGTACCAGCTCGCCACAGGTTTGCAAATGACCGGCAATCCACTGTTTACGCGCCACCAGCTTTTCGGCATCCGCCTGCAGTAACGTGCCCAGCACTTCGCCTTGGCGCAGCCGCTCAATCACGGCAGGCAAACGACCACCGACGATGATGGTATCGGCGCCCGAGCGCGCTGCAAGTGTGGCTGCACGCACTTTAGTCGCCATGCCGCCACGCCCTAAACTGCCACCGCCGCCGGCCATGGCTTTAAAGGCCGGGTCCGATGCCGCCCCTTGATGCACCATGGTTGCATCAGCATGAGTGCGCGGGTCGGCGGTGTACAAACCGTCTTGGTCCGTTAGCAATACCAATAAATCGGCTTCCACCAGATTGGCGACCAAAGCGCCCAGAGTATCGTTGTCGCCAAAGCAGATTTCGTCCGTCACCACGGTGTCATTTTCATTCACAATGGGGACGACACCCATGTCCAACAAGGTGCGCAGCGTGGTGCGGGCGTTTAAATAGCGCCGACGGTCACTTAAGTCGTCGTGCGTCAGCAAGATTTGTGCAGTGTGAAACTGATGCTCAGCAAAAGCACTTTCGTAGGCCTGAATCAGCCCCATTTGACCAACGGCGGCCGCGGCTTGCAGCTGATGCAGCTGCTCTGGGCGGCGCTGCCAACCCAGTCGCTTCATACCCTCAGCCACCGAGCCTGACGACACCAGCACCACTTCGTGGCCAGCCTGCTTTAACGCCGCCATTTGATTGACCCATTGAGCGATGCGTTCGCGGTCTAGGCCGCGACCGTCATTGGTCAGCAACGCGCTGCCAATTTTAATCACCCAACGGTGGCGCTGCGCTAACTGCGCACGCGCCGCCTGATACTCTTGCCATGCCTCGCTCATGACCGCCCCTTAGGCTTTATTCGTTGGTAAACACCACTTCAACATCGTAATCGTCGTCATCATCGTCTTGCTGTGCTGCTTTGCGCGCAGCGCGCTCTTCACGACGACGTTCGGCCAGCATTTCCATATGCTCGCGAGCCTCTTCTTCGACTTGCTCACGCTCAGCCAACAAAGCATCGGCGTAGTCTTCATCTTCTAGAGCGCGCTGCTGGCGCTCATCAATGAAGTTCATGATATCGCCTACCAAGGCTTTGGTGCCCTGCTGGCTGATGGCAGCGATGCGGTACACCGGGCCATCCCAGTTGAGCTTGTCGAGCAGCTCCTGACAGCGCTGCTCACGCTCACCTTCTGGAATCAGATCCAGCTTGTTCATCACCAGCCAGCGTTCACGTGCCGCCAAACCTGGCGAGAATTGCTCCAACTCGCGCGAGATGGCCATAACCTTTTCGGCCGGATCGGATTCATCAAACGGCGCCATATCAACGATGTGCAATAAGATGTGAGTGCGCACCAGATGCTTCAGGAAACGCGTACCTAAGCCTGCGCCTTCTGAGGCGCCTTCGATCAGACCCGGGATATCGGCAATCACAAAGCTACGATGCTGCTCTAACGACACCACACCTAAATTCGGCACTAAGGTGGTAAAGGGGTAATCCGCTACCTTCGGCTTGGCCGCAGACACCGCCCGAATGAAGGTCGATTTGCCAGCATTGGGCATACCCAGCAGGCCAACGTCGGCCAGCACTTTCAGCTCCAGTTTCAGGTTGCGAGATTCCCCTTCCTGCCCCGGCTTGGTTTGGCGCGGCGCCTGGTTAGTACTGGATTTGTAGCGCGTGTTGCCAAGGCCATGATAACCGCCGCGTGCGACCATCAGACGCTCACCGGCGTAGGTCAAATCGCCCAAGGTTTCGCCGGTATCGGCATCGATGGCAGTGGTACCGACCGGCACCTTCATCACCAACTCTTCGCCTTTGGCACCGGTACAATTTCGCGAGGCGCCCGGCTGGCCATTCTGTGCTTTGAAACGACGGGTGTAGCGGTAATCGATCAAGGTATTGATGGATTCATCGGCTTCTAAGAACACTGAGCCGCCATCGCCACCATCGCCGCCATCCGGACCACCCTTGGGGATAAACTTTTCGCGACGAAAACTCAGGCAGCCATTGCCCCCTTTGCCGGCTTCAACGGATACGGTCGCCTCATCAACGAACTTCATACAGAACCCTCAAGGATGGATACAAACAAAAACGCCCTGCCAGCCGATAGCTGCAGGGCGTCGAGCCATCATACCAAACGGAATTAAGCCGCTGGAACGATGCTAACAGTCTTACGGTTGTTCTTACCTTTGATTTCGAATTTTACTTCGCCATCAGCGGTTGCGAACAAAGTGTGGTCACGACCGATACGAACGTTGTTACCAGCGTGGAAACGAGTACCGCGCTGACGAACAATGATGTTACCGGCTTTGGCCGCTTGACCACCGAACAGTTTGACGCCAAGGCGTTTACTTTCGGAATCGCGACCGTTCTTGGTGCTACCACCAGCCTTCTTGTGTGCCATTATCTTGCTCCTCGTTAGTGGGTCGCTGCAACACTGCGGATGCGGCCAGTTTGGCTACCGGACACGGACCCAGGAATTCAGTTCAGATTAATTAGCCAGCGATGCTGGTGATTTTCAGCTCGGTGAACCACTGACGGTGGCCCATTTGCTTCATGTGGTGCTTACGACGCTTGAACTTCAGGATTTTAACCTTCTTGTGACGACCGTGGCCAACCACTTCTGCCGTTACTTTCGCGCCATCTACCACTGGAGCGCCGATTTTAACGTCGTCGCCATTGCCGATCAGCAAAACTTTTTCCAGCTCAACTGCTGCGCCAGTTTCCACTTCCAGCTTTTCAACTTTCAGCGTTTGGCCTTCTTCAACACGGTATTGCTTACCGCCAGTTACCACTACTGCGTACATTGTACGTTCTCCGCATATCGCTTGATGAACCCGGCATCATCACCACTACTTACTCGGACTGTCCACCAGTCTCGTCCTGCTTCTACTGGCAACACTCTGGTTTCCATATGGCAGGGAGCAGAAATTCGGGGCGCGAGACTATACCGCAGGCTGATTTTTTGCGCAACCCAGGCTGCGGTCTTTCTTGACACTATGGCGGCGCCTCCCTAGCATTTGCGCTTCCTCTATTTACCTCCAGGCGGCCGTTCAACAGCCATGCAGATCTCAGACATTCTCTCCGTCGTTAAAGCCGATTTTTCAGCCGTTGACCGTCTGATTCATGAGCAGCTGGCCTCCCGCGTGCCGCTAGTGGAGAAAATCGCCGACTACATCGTCTCCAGTGGCGGCAAACGCATTCGTCCATTGTTGGTGATTTTGACCAGCAAGGCCTTACAGCGCAGCGACGAGCCAGCACTGAAACTGGCGGCGGTGATCGAGTTTTTACACACCGCCACGCTGCTGCACGACGACGTGGTCGACACCTCGGACATGCGCCGCGGCAATCCCACCGCCAATGCCAAATGGGGCAATGCTCCCAGCGTATTGGTGGGCGATTTTCTCTACAGCCGCGCCTTTCAAATGATGGTGGAGCTGGAGTCGCTGCCGGTGATGAAGATTCTCTCCGACGCTACCTGCGTGATTGCCGAGGGCGAAGTACTGCAGCTCACCAACGTTAAGAATCCGGACATCAGCGAACAGCAATACCGCGACGTCATTCACGGCAAAACCGCCATGCTGTTTGAAGCCTCCACCCACGCGGCGGCTGTATTGGCGCAAGCCTCATTGCCACAACAACAAGCCTTGCAACGCTATGGCACCGAACTGGGCATGGCATTTCAGCTGATCGACGACCTGCTCGATTACAGCGGTGACGCACAGGAGCTGGGCAAAAACGTCGGTGACGATCTGGCCGAGGGCAAGCCAACCCTGCCACTGATTCACGCCATGGCCACTGGCAGTGAAGAACAGCGTCAAGTTATCCGTCAGGCCATACGCCGCGGTGGTCTGGATCAGCTGGAGGACATTGTTCGCATCGTGCAAGATTGCGGATCGCTGGATTACACTCGCGTCCAGGCGCAAGCCTGTGCCGACAACGCCAAACAACAATTAGAACTTCTTCCGCCAAGTGAGGCCAAAGAGGCCCTGGCGGCGCTTGCAGACATCGCCGTGATGCGCACCCATTAATCCGACAGCCGCAGGCTGTCCGCACCATGAAGGAATACTTGTGATCAAGTGGATGTTACTGCTGATCAGCCTGACAGCGTCGCTGACTCACGCCAATCTTCTCGACGTACTCGACAGCGAGCCGAAATTTTTACCGGTTGAAGAAGCCTTTCCGTTAACCACCACCGTCGATGGCGGCCAGCTAAGCGTCGACTGGAGCTCCAGCGACGGCTACTACCTGTATAAAAGCCGTATTTATTTGTCCCAGCAGGGGCAAAAACTTGAGCCCAGCTATTTCTCGCAAGCTGGCAAAGAGAAAGACGACCCAGCGTTTGGTTTAGTCACCGCCTTTTATGGCCCACTCACCGCGCAATTTGATCTGAGCCAACTGGCACCCGGCGACTACACTCTGAACCACCAAGGCTGCGCCGACGCCGGCTTATGCTACCCGCCACAAAAATTAAAACTCAGCTGGGACGGCGCGACCTTCAGCTCAAACATCGACGCCAGCATGACCGGCACTGCTGCCAATGCAAGCACGGTGTCGACCAGCACAAACAACAACAACGCCACTGCGAACTCCGCGACATCCTCTGGCAGTAACTCAGAAGACAGCTGGTTTAGCGGCCGCTCTTGGGCCGCTGTGGTTGGCCTGTTCTTTTTGCTCGGTGTCGGTCTGACATTTACCCCCTGCGTGCTGCCGATGGTGCCAATCCTCACCAGCGTGGTACTGGGTCAAAACAACACCTCCCCCGCCCGCGGCTTTGCTCTGTCCAGCATCTACGTGCTGGGCATGGCGTTGACCTATGCAGCGGCTGGCCTGACCGTGGGTTTATTAGGCGCTGGCGCCAATGTGCAAGCCTGGATGCAAACCCCTTGGGTACTGGCCGTGTTTGCCGCTCTGTTTGTCGCCCTAGCGCTGGCGATGTTTGGCCTGTATGAGCTGCAACTGCCATCAGGCATACGCAACCGCCTGAACGAAATGAATCAAAAGCAACAAGGCGGCCACTGGCTAAGCGTCTTTATCATGGGCGTCTTGTCCGCTCTAGTGGTGTCTCCATGCGTGTCGGCGCCACTGGCTGGCGCTCTGGTGTACTTAAGCACCACAGGTGATGCTTGGTTAGGCGGCAGCGCGCTATTGGCACTGGGACTGGGCATGGGGGCGCCACTCATCGTGCTGGGCACCACTGGCGCGTCTATTTTGCCAAAAGCCGGTGGCTGGATGGATCAGATCAAGGTGTTCTTTGGCATCTTGCTGCTCGGTGTCGCCATTTGGCTGCTGAGCCGCGTTATTCCGGCGGAAGTAGCCTTGCTGCTGTGGGCATTGTTGGCTCTGGTCTATGGCGTGGTATTGGGCGCCTTTGAACCTGCCAATAGTGGCAAACAGCGTTTAGTCAAAGGCATTGCTTGGGTGTTCTTCTTATACGGCGCAATGGCTTTGGTCGGCGTACTGCAGGGCCAATCGAACCCACTGAAACCCCTGGCCACGGCAACCACAGTGGTCAGCCAAGAAAGCAGCAAGGCCAGCAGCCCATTTCGCAAGACCGACTCGATTAGTGAGCTTGAGCAAATCATTGCCAACAGCCCACGCCCAGTCATGGTCGATTTTTACGCCGACTGGTGCATCAGCTGCAAAGTCATGGAAGCCGAGATATTTTCCCATGACGATGTGCAACGCCAGTTCAGCCACCTGACCTGGGTAAAACTGGACGTCACCGCCAACAGCGCCGAACAAGTGGCATTTATGCAGCAACACGGCGTGTTTGGTCCACCGACGATTTTGTTCTTCGACCAGCAGCAAGAAGCCAGCCAAGCACGCATCGTTGGCGAAGTCACCAAGCCGCAATTTGTTGAGCACGTTAGCGCCCACTTCCCCGCACGCTGACACTCGAGCCACAAAACTGCAGACTCACCCTTGAGTTTGCAGGCCGCTGACTCGATATATAAACCGTCGCTGTTGGCCGTTTTGGCAGCAGCGCAGCTCTTGCGCTCACTTAGGACATCAACATGCATTACACCTGCCCCTCTTGCGGTGCGATCAACCGTATTCCAGCAGAACGCACTCACCAACCAGGCCAGTGCGGACGTTGCAAACAGGCGCTATTTGATGGCACGCCGGTTGATCTTGGCGATGCCGACTTTGAGCGCTTTATCGCCAAAAACGATCTACCAGTGCTGGTCGATTTCTGGGCCAGCTGGTGCGGACCATGTCAGGCCATGGCACCTGTGTTCAGCTCCATGTGCCAGCAACTGCAACACCAACTGCGCTTCGCCAAGGTCAACACTGAGCACACCCCCGCCACCAGCCAGCGCTTTGCCATTCGCAGCATTCCTACTCTGATTCTGTTTCATCAAGGGCGCGAAGTGGATCGTTTGGCAGGCGCACTGCCGGCACCGCAGCTACAACAGTGGATACAGCAAGCGCTAAACAAGATTGGGCAATAAAGACTGGGCAGCGTGATACACATCAAGAAGCCCCCTGACCAGAGTCGTATGCTGACTTTAAACCAGTTAGGAGAACAAGATGAGTATTGAAGCACACGACCTGCACCACGAGTTCCCGGACATGTCTGCACAGATCCGTGAGTTGAAAATGAACGACCGTCACTTTGCGCGTTTATTTGAGGAGTATCACGAGATCGATAAAGAGGTGCGCAAAATTGAAGAGCAAGTAGAAGCGGCTTCAGATGAGCGCCTGGAAGGACTGAAACTCAAGCGCTTGCACTTAAAAGACGACCTCTACAACATGCTGAAACAAGCATAAAAAAAGCCCCTCAGTGAGGGGCTTTTTTTTGCGCCGGTTACAGCTCGAAGCTGTGTCTAAGCACAATGGTCTCAACCCGGTCTGGACCGGTTGAAATGATGTCGATTGGTGCACCAATCGCTTCTTCCACGAAACGGATATACGCGCGTGCGTTGTCCGGCAAGTCGTCGATGCTTTTCGCACCAAAGGTCGACTCAGTCCAGCCTGGCAACTCTTTGTAGACCGGCGTAACTTTTTCGAACTGATCCGCCGACGCCGGCACTTTTAACGTATTGCCATGTTCGTCCTGATAACCGATGCAGACCTTGATGGTGTCTAAGCCATCCAGTACATCCAGCTTGGTCAGACAGATGGTGTTGATCGAGTTAACGCGAATGGCATGCTTAACCAGCATGGCATCGAACCAACCGCAACGACGATCGCGGCCTGTGGTGGTGCCTTTTTCTTTACCGACATCGGCCAGGTGCTTGCCCACCTCATCAAACAGTTCCGTCGGGAACGGACCTGAACCTACGCGTGTGGTGTAAGCCTTGGTAATACCCAGAATCTGATCCAGATACAAAGGGCCTACGCCTGAACCGGTCGCCACGCCACCAGCGGTGGTATTGGACGAGGTCACAAACGGATAGGTACCGTGGTCAATGTCCAGCAAGGTGCCTTGGGCACCTTCGAACATGATGTCGCCGCCTTGCTCACGCACCGTGTGCACCAAGTCCACCGCATCAACCACGATGTCTTTGATCTCAGCAGCCCACTCCATGCACGCAGCCAAGGTGTCTTCATAGCTGACTTCATCAACGCCGTAATATTCGCGTAGCGAGAAGTTATGAAATTCCATCACTTCTTTCAGCTTGTCGGCAAACTCGGGCTGGAACATATCATCGACGCGCAAACCGCGACGTGAAACTTTGTCTTCGTAAGCCGGGCCGATACCACGACCTGTGGTACCGATTTTGGCGTTGCCTCGCTTGATTTCGCGGGCCTGATCCAGCGCCACGTGGTACGGCAAAATCAGCGGACAAGCGTGGGAAATACGCAGGCGCTCTTTTACCGGTACACCACGTTCAATCAGTGCGTTCATTTCGCGCAGCAAGGCGTCTGGCGCCAGCACCACGCCATTGCCGATGATGCACTGCACGCCATCGCGCAAAATGCCCGATGGAATCAAATGCAAAGCGGTTTTTTCACCATCGATGACCAGTGTGTGACCGGCGTTGTGACCGCCTTGAAAACGCACCACTGCGGCCGCTTTTTCAGTCAGCAAATCAACGATTTTACCTTTACCTTCGTCACCCCACTGGGTGCCCAATACAACGACGCTTTTACCCATTGCCAAAGTCTTCACTCAATCAGTTAATCTTTACCAGCTGCCACTGGCCATCGTGTTTCTGCAGCTGGTAATCAGCCGCCACTGTGTCGCCATTCAGCTGTGTCAGCACGCGCTTGCCCTGCTCGCGCAAAGTCTGAATGTGCTGCCACAACTGTTCGTCATGGTCGTTTGGTGCCAACACCGTCTCGCGACACGTCACACTGGCACTGCCAAAGCGCGCCAATACTTTTAAGTCACCACTGAAACCGGTGGCTGGACGCGCACGACCGAACACCGCACCGGTTTCATCGTAGCGACCGCCCTGCATCACCGCATCGCCATAGCCAGGCACGTAGGCGGCAAATACCAAACCGGTGTGATAGTCGTAGCCGCGCAGCTCAGTAAAATCAAAGTACAGCGGCAATTCAGGGAAGCGCGCCATCAACCGCTGCGCCACATCCAGGGTGTGTTGCAACGCCGTCGCGGCTGTAGGCACTGCTGCCGACAGCTCAGCAATGGCGGACGTCAGTGCCTGCAAATCGCCTTGCAAACGGAACGCCTGCGCAAACGCACTGGCCAAACCAGGGTCGACAATGTGCTCACGCGCCCACTGGTCCAAATCACTGACACACTTAAGACGCAGCAAAGCAAACAAAGACTGTTGCTGGGCATCGGTTAACTGCGCAGCATCCGCCAGAGCGCGGAAAACAGCCACATTGCCCAAATCCAAGTGCACTTGCCGCACACCGGCACGCTTGAGCAAATCAACCATCAGGCTGATGATTTCAACATCGGCATCGATGCCAGCTTCACCGTACAGCTCGGCGCCGATTTGCGTCGGTGTGCGACTGGCCAGCAGCGAGCTGGATTTGGCATGAAATACGGTGCGGCAGTAACAAAAACGCCCAACGCCTTCTGGCGCAAAACTGTGCGCATCAATACGCGCGACCTGCGGCGTGGTATCGGCGGACAAGCCCATCAACCGACCAGACAGCTGATCTGTCACCTTAAAGGTACGCAGGTCGAGGTCTTTGCCCACGCCGGTGAGCAATGAATCTAAATATTCCAGAGCCGGCGGCATGACCACGTCATAGCCCCAGCCATCTAATACGTCCAGCAGCTGGCGCCGCAGACTTTCAATCTGACGCGCCTGCGGCGGCAGGATTTCTTCGATACCATCCGGTAACAGCCAACGATCTGCACTTGTCATGGATCGGCCTTAATGATTGGTGATATAGAGCACGGCCAGACCCAGCAACATGCTGATCAGGCCAGTCATTCGAATGGTGCGATCATCACTTTGCGCTACCTTCATCACCAACTGGCGCCACTGCCCAGGACTGGCAAACGGTAACAAACCTTCAAACACCAGAAACAGACCCAGAGCCAACATCAGCTGCTGCCACATATCCATGTAGATACCGCCTGTCTCTTTCTTGAACGCACAAAAAACCGGGCCATGGGCCCGGTTGCAGGATTCTATCAGAAGCCTTGTGGTTAAGATACCGACGTCTTATTGCCCCTTGCTGTCTTTCAGGTAGCGGAAAAAGTCGCTATCTGGCTGCAACAAAATGACGTCGTTTTCTTTAAAGGTCTCCTGATACGCCTTCAAGCTGCGGGTAAAGGAGTAGAACTCTGGGTCCTTGCTGTAGGCGGAGGCGTAAATGCGTGCTGCCTCGGCGTCACCCTCACCACGAATGCGCTCCGCATCACGGTAGGCTTCTGCCTCGATGACCGTCTTTTGACGATCGGCATCGGCCTGAATACCTTCCGCCAACTCTTTACCTTGTGAACGCTGCTCGCGCGCCTCACGCTCACGCTCAGCGGACATACGGTTGTACACCGAGTTGCTCAGGTCATCTGGCAGGTCGATGGCTTTGACACGCACGTCCAACACCTCCACACCCAGCTCTTCTTGGGTGTTCTCGTTGAGCAGCTGGGTCATTTTGGTCATCAGCTCATCACGCTCACCAGACACCACTTCGTGCAAAGTACGCGAGGCAAACTCGTCACGCAGCCCTTTGTTGAGCAAGTTCGACAGCAAATTAGATGCTTCAAAACGATTACCGGACGTCGCACGGTAATAAGCTTTCACATCTTTAATGCGCCATTTCGCAAACGAGTCGACGATGACGTATTTTTTGCCCGAGGTCAGGTAACGCGATGGGTTGGTGTCCAGCGTCAGCACGCGGGCATCAAACTTCTTCACGTTTTGAACAAACGGCGTTTTCCAATGCAAACCCGGTTGAATGTCATCCCCCACCACTTCGCCAAATTGCAGCTTAATGGCACGTTCTTTTTCATTAACAACGTACAGACCTTGGCTCGCCACCAGCAGTAAAACGCCGGCGATGATGATGCCGATCATGGCTTTTGGAGACATTAGCGACCCTCCCGACGGCTACTGGTGGTGGTACTCTGGCGCGAACGAACTTCACGCAATACTTGATCGGTCAGGCGCGAAATATCCGAGCTGGACATAATGTCCTGAACGCCCGCAGGTTTTGGCATGTTTTTCATTAGTTGATCCAGCGGCAGATACATCATGTTGTTGCCACCTTCGACGTCCACCAGCACCTTGCTGGCATTGGTGTACACATTGGTTACTGCTTCAATGTACAAGCGCTCACGCGTCACCTTAGGTGCATTGCGATACTCTCCATACAAGCTTTCAAAACGTTCCGCCTCACCTTCGGCACGCGCCACAATACGCGACTTATACGCCGATGCTTCTTCCAACTGGCGCTGAGCACGACCGCGCGCTTCTGGCACGATGGAGTTGGCGTAAGCTTCGGCTTCATTAATTAAGCGCTCTTTGTCTTGCTTAGCTTTTTGTACATCGTCAAATGCTGCTTTCACCTGCGCCGGTGGACGCGCATCTTTGATGTTGATCTGGCTAATGACCATACCGGTCTGGTAGCGATCGAGATAATTCTGCAAACGCACCTGCACTTGATCGGCCAGTACCGCACGGCCAACCGTCAGAATTGGGTCCATTGCAGTAGAACCAACCTCGTGGCGCAACGCACTTTCTGCGGCAGACAGCAGCGTACGTTCAGGCTGCTCCACGCGCAGCGCAAAGGCCACAGGGTCCATGACTCGATACTGCACGTTCAGCTCCACCTCAACGATGTTTTCGTCCTCGGTCAGCATACGCTCTTTAATTTCGGCGTTACGGACCTGAGTGGTGTTGACGCGGACGACTTGATCCACCAGCGGAATCTTAAAGCGCAGACCGGCATTTTCGGTCTTCAGGTATTTGCCCAAACGCATAACCACACCCTGTTGCGTTTCGTCCAAGGTGTACACAGATTGAAAGCCCAGCATCAGCACCAGCACCAAAATGGCCACGCCAAATAGGCCGCCGCCACCGCCGGATTTGCTGTTATTGCCGCGATTGTTGCCGCCGCCGAACAAGCCATTGAGCTTATCCATCAGCTGCTTTAACGCCTCATCCAGGTCCGGCGGTTGGTTACCGCCGCGATTATTATTGCCGCGGTTGTTGTTACCCCATGGATCGTTGGGATTGCCCTTTCCGCCGGGCTCATTCCAGGCCATAGTTTTCTCCAGTCAGGAAGACAGATCGAATCGCTGCCAATGATAGCCAGTCAGTTTAGTCAGTGTAACCCCAGTCAGCGCTCCCAATGCTCGCGCTGGGGGTGAAAAAAGCGTTGCTCAGCCACATTTGCCCGAGATAACGCCATCCGGAAGTCATCCAACTGCATACGCACCTGCAGCAGCATGTCGCCATTGTCGCTGAAGCGCTCGCCGCGCACACCGCCCAGTTCGTAAAGAATCGCACGCAGCTTAGCATCGGCAGGGGTCAGGCAAATTTCTTGCTCGAACAGTTCGTTGCCGAGAATTTCAGCAATGGCCCGATTTAACTCAGCAAACCCTTCACCTTGCTGTGCCGATAACCACACCGCGACAGGCTGACCCATGTCATCGCGATCAATGCGCGCAGTGCCGTGCTCGAGCAAATCAATTTTGTTGTACACCCGCAAAGTAGCCACTTCATCGGCGTGAATTTCTTGCAAGACGCTGTCCACCGCCTCGACGTTGGCATCACGCTCACTGGTGGCGCAATCGATGACGTGCAATAGCAAGTCGGCTTCCGCCGCTTCTTGCAAGGTAGCCTGAAAGGCTTCCACCAGCTTGTGCGGCAAATGACGGATAAAACCAACGGTATCGGCCAACACCACATCACCGATGTCGTCGACGGCATAACGTCGCAGCGTTGGATCGAGGGTGGCAAACAGCTGGTCAGCAGCGTATACCTCAGCCTCTGTCAGCGCATTAAACAAGGTCGATTTACCGGCATTGGTGTAGCCCACCAGAGCCACGGTCGGTACCGAAGAGCGTTTGCGTGAACGGCGACCTTGCTCGCGTTGAGAGCGCACTTTTTCTAACCGCGCGTGAATATTTTTCACCCGTTCGCGCAGTAAGCGGCGGTCCGTTTCCAGCTGGGTCTCACCCGGGCCGCGCATACCAATACCGCCTTTTTGCCGCTCTAAGTGAGTCCAGCCACGCACCAGTCGCGTCGATTGATATTGCAACTGCGCCAGCTCAACCTGCAGCTTGCCCTCGTGGGTGCGGGCGCGCTGAGCAAATATATCCAGAATCAGCCCAGTGCGATCCAACACGCGACATTGCAGCACCTTTTCCAGGTTACGCTCCTGGCTGGGTGACAATGCGTGGTTGAAAATCACCAGCTGGGTATCGTGCAAGCGCAGCAAATCGGAGATTTCATCGACCTTACCACGACCGACAAAGGTTTTTGGATCGGGCGCATCGCGCTTGGTGGTGACCAATTCGACGGGATCGGCCCCCGCCGAGGTGACTAGCTCGTAGAATTCCGCCACATCTTCTCGATTGGCGCCTTCAGGGAAATCAATGTGTACCAGTACGGCGCGTTCACCACCGCTGGCACCTTGGCGCTGAGCGCCTTCGGGACGTTCAAAGAACAAAAATACACTCCAAAAACCCGGCCCACGTGAGTGAACCGGGTCTTAGTATCACTGCAGGATGCTGCTTAGCTTTGCTCGTCAGCACTGTCACCTGCTTCGGCAGGAGGCGCTAAACGAACATTGCGCGATGGCACAACGGTAGAAATCGCGTGTTTGTACACCATCTGGCTGACGGTGTTTTTCAGCAGAATGACAAACTGATCGAATGACTCAATTTGGCCCTGTAACTTGATGCCGTTGACTAAAAAAATAGAAACCGGAATACGCTCTTTACGCAATTGGTTGAGATAAGGGTCTTGTAGCGAGTGCCCTTTTGACATGGTTGTCTCCTTAAACAAGGTAGCCGTCCAATGTGGGGACGGATCTAAAAATAAAATGCGGCGCCGCGCTACGGCACCGTTAGCCCCAGGTCGTCCGGAGCCGCAACTTTAGCATTCAAGCAGGGGAGTCAGGACGATGGGCTAAATATGGCGTTGGCATTGAGGATTTTCAAGGCACTATCAACAAGATTCGGATCATTGGTATCTAACCAGTGTAAATCCGGCCAACTTCGCAGCCAGGTGATTTGACGTTTGGCTAATTGACGGGTGGCAATAATGCCACGCTCGACCATTTCATCGTAATCACACACGCCTTCCAGATAATCCCAAGCTTGGCGATAGCCCACCGCGCGCACCGACGGCATCGATACGTCCAGATCACCACGCTGATACAGCTGGCGCACTTCGTCGATAAAACCATCGGCCAACATCATTTTAAAACGCTCGGCAATACGCTGGTGCAATTGCTGGCGCTCAGGCGGACAGACGGCCAAGTTCACCACCTGATAAGGCAAAGGTTCACACTGCTGCTCACGCCAGTGTTGAGTCAGGGTTTTACCACTGACTTGGTAGACCTCTAACGCTCGCTGAATGCGCTGCGAATCCATCGGCTTGAGTCGTTGCGCCGCCTCTGGGTCGATCTCAGCTAAGCGTTGGTGCATCGCTGGCCAGCCCACGGCATCGGCCTCGCTCAATAGCTGAGCGCGCACGCAGTCATCAGCTTGCGGCAAGTCAGCGGCGCCATCACGCAGAAACTTGAAATACATCATGGTGCCGCCAACCAACAGTGGCACCTTGCCGCGCGCGCTGATATCCGCCATTTCGCGCAACGCATCTTCACGGAAACGCGCCGCAGAATAAGGCTCTGAGGGATCCAGCATATTTATCAGCCGGTGCGGTGCTCGCGCCAGCGTCGCGGCATCAGGTTTGGCGGTGCCGATGTCCATATCGCGATACACCAGCGCCGAGTCGACACTGATGATTTCGCACGGATAGCGTTCTGCCAAAGCAATGGCCAGCGCCGTTTTGCCCGAAGCCGTCGGCCCCATTAAAAAGATGGCGGCGGGTAGTTCTGTCATTAGCGTCCTCGCAGGAAAAGTTTATCCAGCTCATGCATGGTGAGCTGTGTCCAGGTAGGACGACCGTGATTGCATTGCCCGCTGCGCTCGGTGGCTTCCATATCTCGCAGCAAAGCATTCATTTCAGCAATGCTCAGTTTACGATTGGCGCGCACCGAGCCATGGCAAGCCATGGTGGACAAAATAACATTGCGCTCTGCCAGCAGCCGATCCGAACGGCCATGCTCCATTAATTCCGCCAGCATGTCGGTAATCAGCTGTGCCACGTTGGCCTGCTGCAACAGCACTGGAATCTGGCGCACCATAATCGACTCCGGCGCCACCCGTGCCAGCTCGACACCTAGGCGGCGAAACTCATCGGCGTATTGTTCCGCTGCGTCTGCTTCACGCTCGCTCAGTGCCAAACTTTCAGGCACCAGCAGCGGTTGGCTGGCCACGGTTTGTGCATCCATCGCCGTTTTGAGCCGCTCGTAAGTAATACGCTCATGGGCCGCGTGCATGTCCACCACCACCATGCCCTGCTGATTTTGCGCCAGGATATAAATGCCGTGCAGTTGCGCTATGGCAAAGCCCAGTGGCGGTATGTCGCCCTCCTCGGGCAGCGCCGCCGGGGGAGCTGAGCCAGAAACCTGCACTTGGTTTGATGGCGGAGCATAGCCTTGAGCATCTGTTGATGACGGCGTCACATCGAGGGGCTGCGCCAGTGCTTGGTAAGCGCCCAATTGCTCTGCCACGGCATGCCGGCTGGGTCTATCCGTCGCAGCAGGCCGCCAATCTAATTTGGTTTGCTCGCTGAACTCACCGGCCTGCACGCCGCTGACCGCCGCAGCAGGCGTCGGCTGCAGGGTATTGGCATCGGCTGAGGGGAGTTGCGCGTCTGGGCGTACTTCCGCCAAGGCACGGTGCAATGCTCGAAACAGGAAGTCATGCACCAGCCGACCATCGCGAAAGCGCACTTCATGCTTCGTCGGGTGCACGTTCACGTCCACTAATTTGGCGTCCAACCACAGGTAGAGCACAAACGCCGGATGACGGCCGTGGTACAACACATCGCGGTAGGCTTGTTTGATGGCATGAGCCACCAGCTTGTCACGAACCACACGGCCATTGACGAAAAAATACTGCATGTCCGCTTGCGAACGCGAAAATGTTGGCAAACCCACCCAGCCCTGCAGCCGCAAACCGGCGGCTTCGGTTTCGATGTGCACGGCGCTGTCCATAAACTGCGGATTGAGCAAGCTGGCGACGCGTTTTTCGCGGTCCACCGTGCGCTGCGCGGGGCGCAATTGATGAATGACTCGGCCGTTATGACGCAGGCTAAAACCGATGTCGTAGCGACTGAGGGCCAGGCGCTTAAACGATTCTTCCAAATGAGAGAACTCGGTTTTTTCTGTGCGCAGGAATTTTCGCCTCGCAGGCGTGTTAAAAAACAGATCCCGCACTTCAACCGTGGTGCCAGCTGGATGCGCTGCCGGAGCCAACTGCGCTTCCATATCTCGGCCTTCGGCCGTGACCTGCCAAGCCTGCTGCGCCTCAGGCGTGCGTGACGTCAGCGCCAAACGCGACACGGAACTAATACTGGCCAGCGCCTCACCGCGAAAACCCAGCGAGCCGACGGCTTCCAAATCGTCCAGGGTGGTGATTTTGCTGGTGGCGTGGCGACTGAGCGCCAGCGCCAAATCGTCTTTGTTGATGCCATGGCCATCGTCACGAATGCGCAGCAGTTTGACACCGCCTTGCTCGGCGTCGATTTCGATGCGCGACGACTGAGCATCAAGCGCATTTTCGACCAATTCTTTCACAATATTGGCTGGCCGCTCGACCACTTCGCCGGCGGCAATTTGGTTGGCCAGTCGTGGCGACAGCCGCTGAATACGTTTCATAAATCAGGTTTTTGGAATTTTGAGAGTCTGACCGATGCGTATGCGGTCATTTTTGAGATTGTTGGCGCGGCGCAGGTCGGTTAACCCCACACCATTGCGCACGGCGATGGCCGACAAAGTATCGCCACGTTGAATGGTGTAGGTGTGATACACACTGCTTTTTTGCTGGCGCGCAGCAATCAATGTGCCGCGTGGTGGGTAGCGATTAAAGTAGTCACGTACACCTTCAAACACCGCTCGTGCCATTTTTTTGCGGTACGCCGACGTGCCCAGTTTACGCTCTTCGCCCGGGTTCGAAATAAATCCGGTTTCCACCAACAGCGCCGGCATGTCTGGCGCTTTTAGAACGGCAAAGTTAGCCTCTTCAACTTGGCGTTTGTGCAGTTTGGAAATGTGCTTCATCCGTCCGAGGATTTTGCTACCAATGTGGACACTGGACTCGCGCTTAGCCGTCATGGATAAATCCAGCAAAGTCATCGCCAAATGGTCTTCACGCCCCTCAAGACTGACGCCGCCGATCAAATCCGAGTCGTTTTCTTTGTCCGCCAGCCAGCGCGCGGTCTCACTGGTGGCACCACGCTCCGATAACACAAACACAGAGCTGCCACTGGCGCTTGGATGTTTAAACGCATCGGCGTGTAGGGAAACAAAAAAATCCGCATTGGCTTCACGTGCTTTGCCGGTCCTGGCGCGCAAGCCAATGTAATAATCCCCAGTACGCACCATGTACGGAGTAAAACCGGGCTCTGCTCGTAATAGGCTTTCCAGCTCTTGCGCGATTTTCAGCACCACTTTCTTTTCTTGCGTGCCGCGTGGGCCAATGGCGCCAGGGTCTTCACCACCATGGCCAGCATCGATGGCAATAATAATATCGCGCGCTTTATTGCTCGACGGCTCACTGCGCTTAATCGGCTCGGCGACGGCTTGTGTTATTTTTGGCTTTTCTAAATCCACCACCAAACGATGGTAAGGGTATTTTTTATTGGGCGGCAGCGGAAAGCTGCGCGGCGTCAAGCGCTGCTGCATATCCAATACGATGCGCAAATCGTTTTTGCCACGTTTACCGCTGCGAATGCTGTCGACCCAGGTCGAGGCGACATCAATTTCAGCCGCCGGTTTTAGCAGTTTGGCGCTGGGCAAGTCGATCACCACCCGCTCGGGGTTACTGAGTTGAAAAATTTTATGTTCGTGCGGGCCAGACAGATCGAACACTAAGCGTGTGTTGTCAGGAGACTGCCAAACGCGAATGTCTTTTACATCACCGTGAGCCGCGCCAGTGATGGTCACCAGCGCAAACAGAAGGCATGTCTGAATCCCAAATCGTGTATTTTTCATGCCAGTGTAATCACTAACCCATCATTAATTTCGACAGTTCAGGGTGCTGTTGTAATTGTTGTAACCAGTGCTGACCTTTGTCAGAGCCTGCCTCAATGTCCAACTGCCGTCCATCACCCTCGTCAGCCAGATGCAACACCAAGTCAGCCTCAGGTAACACGCCGACACCGCGCTGCGGCCACTCAATCAGACACAGGCTATCGTCATCTAAATAATCGCGAATACCCATAAATTCCAACTCTTCAGGGTCGCCCAAGCGATACAAATCAAAATGACAGACCCGCCGAGCGGACAAGGGGTATTCCTCAACCAAGGTATATGTCGGGCTGCGCACCGCGCCCTCATGCCCCAACGCCTGAATAAAACCACGACAAAAGGTGGTTTTTCCAGCCCCCAAGGTGCCCAGTAGAAACACCAAGCCACCACCATCAATAATGTCTGAACAGATGCGCGCCACGTTCAAGGTGGCGTCTTCATCGGCAAGCTGCCAGGTCATAAGTTCACTAACGTCCGAATTGAATGCATTAAATCCGCGGCCAGTAGCCCACGTTCGCCGCCCGCTTGGGCTTCTAAATCCGCAGCGGCACTGTGAATACACACGCCCATTTGTGCGACCTGCCAAGCGCTGTACCCTTGCGCCAACAGCGCGGCCATCACACCGGTCAACACGTCACCCATACCACCAGACGCCATGCCAGGGTTGCCGTCGGTACACAAGCACAAACGACCATCTGGGTGCGCTACTAACGTGCCTTGCCCTTTTAGTACCACCACGGCTTGGTAGCGCTGTGCCAGTTGCTGCGCACTGGCAAAGCGGTCCGCTTGAATTTGCTCACGACTGACCTGCAATAAACGCGCAGCCTCACCCGGATGCGGCGTCAGCACCACCGAGCGCTGCGCAAAGCTGGTTTGCCACTGCGGCTTTGCAAGCAAGTTCAAGGCATCGGCGTCGAGTACCAGCGGCACATCGCTCGCCAACACCGACTGCAGCATCAGCTGCCCCCAGCTGTCTTGCCCCAAACCCGGGCCACAGCCAATGCTGGTGGCTTTGTCCAGTTGTGGCGCCAACGCCAACCCGGAGGTGACCTCTTGCACCATCAGCTCTGGCCGGCGACTGAGCAGCATCGGCACATGCCCCTCAACCGTGGCCACGCTGACCAGACCAGCACCGCTGCGATAGCAAGACTCTGCCGCCAGAGCAATGGCACCGCCCATGCCGCGATTGCCGCCCACCAACAGCGCATGGCCATGTTCACCTTTATGGCTGTTGCCACGACGTGCCCCCGGAAGCGACCCTTGCTGTTGCAACACATGCCAACTGATGCGCTGACAAGCGTCGGGCGTTGGTTGCAGCAGATCACCATCGATGGACAGCGAGGCATAAGCAATGTCGCCGCTGACATCCGGGCCTGCCGCCGTCAGCAGCCCTTGTTTCACACCAATAAAGGTGACGGTCAGGTCGGCTCTGACGGCGTCACCTAAAATAACGCCGGTGTCTGCCTGCAAACCGCTGGCGATGTCCAATGCCATTACGGCCGCATCATGAGCATTGATGGCGGCGACGGCCTGCGCATAGTCGCCCGTCAGTTCGGTGTTTAAGCCAATGCCGAACAAGGCATCAACTACCAAGTCGCAGCCATCCGGCAGCCCTTGCCAGGGCACAATATCAACCCCAGCAGATTGCGCCATGGCGCGTGCTTGCTCTGCGCTGTCGCTTAATTGGGTGTGATCACCCAGAGTTTGCAGCTGTGTGTGCATGCCGTGATAACACGCCAGCGCCGCCAATACGTAACCATCTCCGCCGTTATTGCCCGGGCCTGCCACCACCACCAGCGAGTCGCAGTCTGGCCAGCGCTGTAGCAAACAAGCAAACGCGGCTTCACCGGCGCGACTCATCAGCTCAAAGCCGTCGCCGTGCAACCGCTCGATGGCTTGTTGATCGAGCTGTTTTACCTGAGCGGCGGTCATCAGCGTTGTCGGCAGGTGATCCCTGGCGGTATAAGGGCGCGTCATTCCAGCTACCTTGCTGTCGTCATGAGTTTGGCGCCAGTATAATGGTTCGCTCTTTGTTGCAACACCGCCAACCGATCCGAGCTTCTGCCTTTATGCCCGACTATATCCGCCTCGACTCCCCTGCAGACGACAGTGACCAAGCGCTGGCGTCATTGCGCCAACAGCTGGATATGTGGGGAAAAGAGCTGGGGTTCCAGCAAATCGGAGTCACCGATACCAATCTGGCACAGCATGAAACCTACCTCCAGCAGTGGCTGGAACAGGGCTATCACGGCGAGATGGGGTTTATGGCCGATCATGGCTCGATGCGCTCTCATCCAGAGCAGCTGCAGCCCGGCACCATCCGGGTGATTTCGGCGCGCATGGATTATTTGGCGCCCGACATTCGCATCACCGAGCAATTACAAGACCGCAGCCTGGCCTATGTGTCGCGCTACGCCCTCGGGCGCGATTATCACAAACTGATTCGCAAGCGCCTGACGCAACTGGGCAAACAGTTACAAAGCGCAGCCGGAGAAATGGGCTTTCGCGCGTTTGTCGACAGCGCACCGGTGCTGGAGCGCGCCTTGGCGAACAAAGCTGGGTTGGGTTGGGTTGGCAAAAACACCATGTTGATTAATCGTCGCGCCGGCTCTTACTTTTTTCTCGGCGAAATCCTCACCGACTTGCCGCTGCCCATCGACCCGGCTTACGACAAAGAACACTGCGGCCGCTGCCAAGCGTGCCTGGATATCTGTCCAACTCAGGCGTTTGTCGGCCCCTATGTGCTTGATGCACGTCGCTGCATTTCCTATCTCACTATCGAGCTGGATGGCCCGATTCCAGAAGAACTGCGCCCTGGTATGGGCAATCGCATTTTTGGCTGCGACGATTGCCAAATCGGCTGCCCCTGGAACCGTTTTAGCAACACCAGCCCAGAACGCGACTTCACCCCGCGCCATCAACTGGATAAGGCCACCTTGCTGGAGCTGTTTCGCTGGGATGAAGACACTTTTCTCAGCAACACCGAAGGCATGCCCATTCGCCGCACAGGCTATCGCAATTGGCTCAGAAACATTGCCGTGGCGCTCGGCAACGGACCCTACAGCTTGGAAGTCGAACAAGCATTAGTCACAAGACGAGCCAGTGTGGATGCCCTGGTGCAAGAACACATTGATTGGGCTCTGACACAACTAAAGAGCTGATGTTTCTGAGCTATCTACACTAAGGCGATGGTTTAACCAACAGCGTACCCACTGCTGACAGGACACTGCGATGCCACAAGCCCCGCTGCCCGACAACGAACATGAGCGCTTGCAAGCACTGGCCGAGCTGGATATCACCTATCTGCCGTTGGAGCATCGACTCGACAAGATCACCCGCACCGCGCGCTATTTGTTTGCCGTGCCCATTGCTTACATCTAATTGATCGATGAGCAACATCAGTGGTTTAAATCGATGGATGGCGCCGATCTACTCAGTACTACCCGCAGCGCCGCTTTGTGTGCCCATGCATTGCTGGAAGACAGCTATCTGATTTGCCCTGATCTGCAGCAGGACCCGCGCTTTAGCGACAATCCTTTTGTGACTGGCCCACCCTACCTGCGCGCCTACGCCAGCTGTTTATTGAAGAGCCGCGGGCACAACATCGGCACTTTGTGCATTGCCGACACCACACCGCGACCATTCAGCCAGGCCGACGTCACCGCTCTGCGCGATTTAACCGCCTGGGCACAAACCGAACTGCTGCTGACACAATTGAGCGATGCACAGATGCGCTTAATGTCAGAGTTGGACCAAGCCCAGCGCGCGGCGCAAACCGATGCTCTCACCGGGTTGTGGAATCAGGGCGCGATCCAAGACATTTATCAGCGAGCGTTTCAACGCCGCTCGCGGCGACGAATGCCGTTGTCACTGCTGATGATCGATATTGATCACTTCAAGCGCGTCAACGACACACGCGGTCACAGTGCCGGCGACGATGTGCTGCAACAAGTGGCCGCCAGCATTGGCCAAGCCATCAGATCGCAAGACGCACTCGGCCGCTCCGGCGGGGAGGAGTTTCTGGTGGTGATCGAAGACTGCTCGCATCAGCAATGCGCTGGACATGGCCACACGTGTATTGCAACAAGTGCGTGGCCTGCGCTTGGTTGGTTATGACGACCTGCACATCACCGTCAGCTTAGGCGTGGCGACCAGCCAATCGAATGACAGCCAAGAAAGCCTGCTACAGCGCGCCGACCGCGCTTTGTATCAGGCCAAGCAGCAAGGACGGGATCAGGTCTGCACTCAGGACTGAATAAAGTGCTGGCGTAAGTGGCGCAGCTCAGCGATGGACTCACGAATATCGTCCAGGGCCAGGTGTGCTCCCTTTTTCTCAAAACCTTCCAGACTGGCAGGCTTCCAGCGCTTAGCCAGTTCTTTTACCGAACTGACATCGAGGTTGCGGTAGTGCACAAAGGCTTCCAGCTTAGGCATGTACTTCACCAAAAAGCGGCGGTCCTGATGGATGCTATTGCCACACAAGGGCGAGCTACCCGCCTTCACGTGCTGCTGCAAAAACGCCAGCGTTTGTAGCTCCGCTTCCTGCATGCTGACCTGACTGCTGCGCACACGCTCAGTCAGACCAGAATTGCCATGGGTTTTGGTGTTCCATTCATCCATCGCATCGAGCAACACATCCGGTTGATGAATGGCCAGCACCGGCCCTTCGGCGATCACGTTTAGCTCACTGTCGGTGACGATGGTGGCAATCTCAATGATGACATCGCGTTCCGGTTCCAGCCCGGTCATTTCCAAATCCATCCATACCAGGGCATCACTTCGACTCATGTCATTCTCTCTAGCAGCAAATGTAAGCGCTCAGGCGCGGGGCCCTAGTGTAACTCTGACATGCGCCTTGCACCATGGATCACATCACCGGACAATGCCTCATCCAGCCCACAGCGCAGTATTATGAGCAAACGTAAACTGAACAAACGCCAGACCTGGCGGATTGAAAAAATCCAGCAGGAAAAGGCCAAACGAGCCAAACAAAAAGAGCACAGCATTCACCAGCAGTTGAACGCCGGTGAGCTCGGCACGGAAACCACCGGCCAAGTGATGGCTCATTTCGGCAGCCAAGTCGAAGTCGAAGCACAGCGGTTTGGCGATCGCTATCGCTGTTTTCTGCGTGCGAACTTAGGGTCACTGGTCACCGGCGACAAAGTCGTGTTTCGCCCAGGCCCAGAGGAGAATGGTGTCCTAACCGGCGTGGTGGAAACAGTGCTGGAGCGGGAAAACGAGCTATCCCGCCCCAACCCGTACAACGAAATTAAGCCCGTGGCGGCCAACATTGACGTTATTGTGTTGGTCATTGCACCCGAGCCGGAAGCGCATCGCAACCTGATTGACCGCTATTTGGTCGCTGCAGAAAACTGCCACATTGAGCCGGTGATTCTGTTTAACAAAACCGATCTCATCACTGACGACAACCGCGATCATTTTTTACACCTGTTGGGTTCATATCATGAGCTGGGCTATCAGGTGCTGACGGTGTGCAGCCATGACGAAAGCAGCCTGGGCGAATTAAAAGACTTTCTCAACGATCGCGTCAGCGTGTTTGTTGGCCAATCGGGCGTGGGCAAGTCGTCCCTGATCAGCACCCTGCTGCCCGGTGAAGAACTCAAAGTCGGCGCGCTGTCAGAAAACACCCGCAAAGGGCGTCACACCACCACCACCGCCCGGCTGTACCACTTTCCCGCCGGTGGTGATTTGATTGACTCGCCCGGAATTCGCGAGTTTGGCCTGTGGCATATGAGCGCCGACGAAGTGCTGTATGGATTTCGTGAACTGCGCCCACTGGCCGGCTTGTGTCGCTTTCGCGATTGCCAGCACGAGCAAGAACCGGGCTGCGCCATTCAACAGGCGGTTGAGCAAGGCGAAGTGTCCGAGCAGCGTTTCTACAGTTATCAGCGCATTGTCGACACGCTGACAGAGCTGTAACGCTACCAGAACACCTCGTCGGCGTTGGGCGGGTTGTCGTACGGATTGTCTTCCGACTCGCGCTCGTCGCGCAGCTCCTGCAGCAGTGAGCCCGCCTTGTTAATGACTGGTTTACGGTCGTCTGGCTCGGCGGCTTCCTCGTCGTTCACAAACTCCGCCTCGGCCGTGCCGGCACGGCCGCTGACACCTTCGTCATAGCGCTTATTCAGCAAAGTGACGGATATGCGCCGATTAACCGGGTCGTAGGGGTCGTCTTGCTTTAGCGGTGCGGTATCACCCATGCCGATAACCTGGGCAATTTGCGTTTTATCGACTCCCGCTTCCATCAATGCGCGTCTTGCGGCATCAGCGCGCAACGCCGACAACCGCCAGTTCACTTCGTCAGAATCGCGGCTTTGCGCCCGCGAAGAGTCGGTATGGCCAGCAATCGACAAACGGTGGTCGATGGTCGCCAGCACCGGGGCCAACTCCCATAGAATGTCTTCGGTGTAGTACTCCAACTCCGAGCTGCCGGGGGCAAACATCGGGCGTTTCACCTGGTCGACAATTTGCAAACGCAGCCCCTCGGTGGTGATGTCGAGCAGCAGCTGGTTTTTAAACGGGCTCAAAGTGGGGCTGGCGTCGATGCGCGCTTCGATCTGCGCTTTTTGCTGCTCCAGCCGGCGGCGCTCAATGGCTTCTGACAGGCTTTCGATTTCTTCTGCCTGGAGAATCTTTTCTGGATCCAGCTGCTGCGATTCTGCGATGTTGTCCGCCTGCGACGGCGAACCGCCGAGGTCAATCACATAGCGTGATGGCACGCGCTGGCCTTCTTCCCAGGCTTTCGGGTCCTGGAAGTAGCCAGAAATCGCCTCACGCTGCTGTTCGTTAGATGAGTTGATCACCCACAACACCAAAAAGAACGCCATCATCGCCAAAGCAAAGTCGGCCATGGCAACCTTCCAGGCGCCGCCATGGTGACCATGTCGGCCTTTTTTGATGCGGCGGATAACAATATTTTGATGCTGCCCGAGATTTTCCATCAGCGACTGCGCACCTTGCTTTCGACTTCATTGAAGCTGGGCCGGCCCTGGGTAAACAGCGATTTGCGGCCAAACTCCACCGCTAACTGGGGCGGTAGACCATTGAGAGAGGCGATGATGCACGCTTTAACCGACTCATACAGCTTGATCTCTTCATCAGCGATATGACGCATCTTGGCGCTAATCGGCCCCACCATACCGTAAGCCAGGAATACGCCGCTGAAGGTTCCGACCAGTGCGGCGGCAATACTGCCACCGACTTCCGTGATTTCACCATCGATCGCCCCCATGGTGATTACGATGCCCAATACCGCCGCGACAATACCAAAGCCGGGCAAGGCATCTGCAACACGACCGACGGCATCACCCGGCGCTTCCAGCTCATGCAGGCGAGCCTCAATCTCTTGATCCATCAAGGCTTCCAGTTCATAAGGGGTTAAGTTGCCTGCGGCAATGATGCGAAAGTAATCAGCAATAAACTCAGCCAACTCACTATTGGCTTGAATCGCTGGATAGCGAGCAAACAAGGCACTGCTTTGCGGGCTATCGACATCGCCTTCAATCGACATAATGCCTTCACGCCGTGCTTTGTTGAGAATGTCGTAAATCAGCCCGAGCACATCCATGTACATGGCCTTATTGACCTTACTGCCAAACATCACTTGTGGCATCACCTTGAAGCAGTGCGTGATCAGGTGCCAGGGGTTGGATAGCAAAAACGCTCCAAATGCGCCGCCAATAATGATCAGAAATTCAAACGGGTGCCAAAGCGCCAACAACTCGCCATTGGACATCACATAGCCGTACAGCACGCTGCCGAATACGATAAATAAGCCGATAAAAAACAGCATGAGGCTAGGTCCTAATCCACTCCGCTAAGGTCCGAGGGTGACACAGTCTGCCATGTCAAGGTGAGAAATCCACTCTGCCGAGCTGTGCTACAGACTGTTAATGACTATAGTAATTAAAGGTCACAATGCGGCGCCACACAAACTGAGACATGACACAACAGCCTCCCAAGCCCATTCCAGCAACGCATTGGCAGGATTTGCCCGCAATTGCCGACTTTCCCATTCTTGCTGAAAGCCGACAGCGCATTCGTCGACAAATGCAAAGCAGTCGGGCCACCTACCAAGATCTGGCGGTATTTGTCGAAGCCGACCCCGCCCTGTGTTTGCATTTGTTAAATCAAACCGTTGAGCAAAATCCTGACTGCGAAGCGCAAATATCCGGTGCCGCCAGCTGTTTGTCACTGCTGGGCATGCAAGAGTTGGTCAGACTGGTCAAACAATTGCCGGTCGTCAGTGCAGACAGCGAAGAGCCACACCTGCAGCTGTATCGCCGGTGTCTCCACACGGCACAGTTTGCCGGCGAGCTGGCCGCCTACTGGACCAGCCAAAAAGGTAGTGGTGGCCCAGATTACGCGCGCTGGTGCGCCATGCTGGCCAACGCTCAGCTGTGGGGATGGATACTGAGCAATCCATTGAGCGCCAACTGGTTGCACTTTTTAAGCAGCGGCAACGATCTGGTAACCGCGGCACGCGCCACCTTTGGACAGCTAAAAAAACGTGAGTGGGAGCAACGTGCCCGGCAGCTGCATTTGCCCGCCAGTGCGATTGAGCTGTTCCAACCGGATATCTGGCCTACAGCACATCAATGGCGGTTATTGCGCCATCACGACCCGCGTGATCTGGATGGCCAGCGCACCCTGCTGCATCACGGCCAAAAACCAGCATTTAGCTGCCTAATGGCCAATGGCTTGGCCTGGCACTGGCACATGGCCCCGGAAGGTAAACACAGTCGCCGCTGGCTGCAGCTGACCGCACACTGGCTCGGTAAACATGAATCCATGGTGTGGGAAGACGCGCGGCAGTTGCAGGTGCGTTTGAGTCACCAACAACGAGATGGACTGAGCTGCGGCCTGCAATGGTTGGCCAGCCCCAGTCCGACTCAACATCTTTACCCGGCGGTATACCCAGAGCAGCCGACAACAGCACCAGAACCGATTGCTGAGCCGCATGCCCCGCCGCCACCACCGCAAAAGCAACAAACGCCCAGCGATGCAGCTACGCCGGAGCCTGCGCTAGCGGCATCCCAACCCAAAAACGTGGCTGAGTCGCCCAGTGCCGCTGCAACAACCGGTGTTGTGCGTGCCACGGACGATGGCTATTTGAAGAAGCTGCTGCGCCAACTGCAGCAAGAGCCGGATCGTTTCGGCGACTGGCATTTTTTATTGCGCAGCACGCTCAAAGGCATGACTCACGGCCTGGGCTTCCCCCACGCCTGCGCCGCATTGATGAACAAACAGCATACAGCGATGAAGGTGGCCTACACCGACGGCATGAACCCGAATATGGCGATGAATCGTCTGACCGTGGATCTGCGCCGCGCAAACCTGTTTAGCAAAGTGATGGAGAAGAAAGCCAGCTTGCTGTTAACACCGGCGAATCGCGGCACTTTTCTCAAGGGACTGCCGGACGACGTCATAGACATTCTGCCGGAGCATTTGCTGCTGATGGCGATCGATGCCGGCCACCACGCCATTGGCATAATCATGGCGTTTGATGACAGTGGCACCTTGGCAATCACCGCCGATGAATATCGCCAGTTTAAGCAACTGTGCCAGACAACCAGTAAAAGCTTGGCAGCACTGCGGGAAAACACGCGCCAGCGCCGCTCCTGACAGCCACAATCGCACTAGGGTACACTCAGCACTTTTTAGACGGATGTGTATGTATGGCTGAGTTTCCTCTGCTGCTGGAGCCAGAGCTGTTGGCTGAGCAGCTAGCCTCCAGAGGCCACCCCACCGATGTACTCATCATCGAGCAAGCACCGCTGGACATGTACCTGGCCGGACATATTCCTGGCTCTGTGCACGTGGATTTTAAGCGTTTGCAATATGGCCAGCCGCCGACTCCCGGCGCGCTGCCAACAGCAGAGCAGCTATCACAGCTATTCAGTGAATTAGGGCTTACACCGACTACGCATGTTATTTGCTCAGACCATGAGGGTGGCGGCTGGGCAGGACGGCTGATTTGGGTGCTGGACTGCATTGGCCATCGCCATTATTCCTACCTCAACGGCGGGCTGACCGCCTGGCAACAGGCTGGACTGCCCACCACCACAGAAGCCGTCAGTCGCCAACCCAGCCAGTACCAAGCCAAAGTAGATGACACTGACTGCAGTATTCACAAAGACGCTTTATCAGCGCTGCTGTCATCCCCTGAACTGGCCATTTGGGACGCCCGCTCATTGGCGGAATACGATGGCAGCAAAGCCATATCCAGCCGCGGTGGGCACATCCCAGGTGCCGTGCATTACGAATGGACCCGAGCGATGGACCCGGCCAATGGTCTGCGCTTGCGCCCGCTAGAGACTTTGCGTGCAGAACTGCAGCAACTCGGCATCGAGCCTGGCAAGCAGGTGGTGACGCATTGCCAATCGCACCATCGCTCCGGCCTCACCTATCTGATCGGCAAATTATTGCAGCTTTCTATACAAGCCTATCCAGGCTCCTGGGCCGAATGGGGCAATGACAGCCAGCTCCCCATTGCCCAAGGACAATCACCTAGAGAAACACTATGAGCGTTAAAGACAGTCTTTTTATTGCCAGCCAGTATCTGGTGCCCCAGCATGGCCTATCTCGTTTGATCGGTCGTCTGGCGGCGAGTGAAACGAGCTGGATTAAAAACCCGTTGATCAAGGGTTTTCAGAAGCAATTTGGTATCGATATGACCGACGCCAAGCGCAAAAACGTGGACGAGTTTGCCAGCTTCAACGACTTTTTCACTCGTGAGCTGGAAGACGGTGCACGTCCGATTGCCCCCGGTGAGCATGAGTTTGTATCCCCCGCCGATGGCGCCGTTTCACAACTAGGCAACATCGAGCATGGGCGAATTTTCCAGGCCAAAGGCCAGGATTTCTCTCTGACCGAACTATTGGGCGGCGATCGTCAGCGTGCAGAGCCCTTTGTCGACGGTCAGTTCGCCACTATTTATCTGTCGCCGCGAGACTATCACCGCGTCCACATGCCGGTGACCGGAACCTTGCGCGAGATGGTGTATGTACCGGGCGACCTGTTCTCTGTGAACAAAGCCACGGCTGAAAACGTACCGCGCCTGTTTGCCCGCAACGAGCGCTTGGTGGCGATCTTTGATACCGACCACGGTCCCATGGCGATGGTGCTGGTCGGCGCGATGATTGTTGCCGCCATCGAAACCGTGTGGGCTGGCCACATCACACCGCCAGCGCGACAACTGGCAGTCAGTTCGTATCCACGCCCAGAGCAGAACGTGACACTGGAGAAAGGCGAGGAGATGGGTCGCTTCCTGCTGGGGTCAACCGTTGTTCTGTGCTTTGGTAAAGATAAAATGCGCTGGCTGGACGAGCTGCAAGCCGACTCGCCCGTGCGCATGGGTGAGGCCATTGGCCTAACGCTGGAGTAATCGCTTGAGGCAGCGTGTTAAGCGCGCTGCCAATCAAACGCCAGCACGTCGGCAATGTGGTCGGCATCCAGCAATAGCATCAGTAAACGATCCAGCCCCATGGCTACACCGCAACACGGCGGCAGCCCTTGCTCCAACGCTTCTAGCAGATTTTCATCCAGTGGCCGCCCATTGGCTTCGCGCTCGAAGCGTCGTCGTTGCTCAGCGGCATCGTCCAGCTCGTCGTAGCCATTGGCCAGTTCGTTGCCGTTTAAATACAACTCAAAACGTCGGGCAATGCTGATGCCAGCCTGCATGTCAGTTTTCGCTAACGCCGCTTGCGAAGCCGGGAAGTCGCGCACGAACACCAGAGTATCTGTCGGCAACGCGGGCTCGACACAATGGCTCATCAGAACGTCCAGCCATCCGTCACGATCCAACGACAGCTCTTGCCCTGCCACCTGCCTCCCAGCCTCAACCAGCTCGGCATCGTGGCATGTGTGCGGATTCAAGCCCACGTAACGCTCAAAGGCTTGTTGATAAGTCAGGTGCAGCTCTGCCAGCGATGGCCAGCGCGGCGCCAAAATCTGCCGGGTCAAGGTTGCCACTTGCTGCATTAACTCACTTAAGTCGATGCCCAACCGATACCACTCCAGCATGCTGAACTCTGGGTTGTGACGCCGACCGGCCTCGCCGCGGCGAAACACTTTGGCTATCTGATAGATATCACCGCTGCCAGCGCACAATAACCGCTTCATCGGGTACTCAGGCGACGTCTGCAGCCAACGCTCATCAGCGGTGCGCATCGGCTCAATGTTGGCATCCGCCACCGCCGCTTGCGACAGCACCGGGGTTTCGACTTCCAGCGCACAGTGTTGGTCAAAGAATTGGCGAATGATCTGATTCATGCGAGCGCGCTGCTGCAGCGCAGCAATGCCAGCGGAGGGGGACCATGTCATGGGTGTTTCCATAAAAAAGGAGCCCTGCGGCTCCTTAATTGACTCAGCCAGCAGCTTACGCGCGGCTAACGTATTCGCCGGTGCGAGTGTCGATTTTCAGCTTGTCACCGATGTTGATAAACAGCGGCACTTTGACCACGGCGCCAGTAGTCAGCGTGGCTGGCTTAGAGCCGCCTTGCGCCGTATCGCCTTTTAAGCCTGGGTCCGTTTCTGCCACATCCAACTCAACGAAGTTAGGTGGTGTAACCGTCAGCACTGCCCCATTGAACAGGGTTACGGTATAAACGTCCTGTTCCTTCAGCCATTTGACGGCTTCACCGACGGCTTCTTCAGAGGCACCATGCTGCTCGAAAGAACCGTCCGTTGCCATGAAGTGCCAGAACTCACCGTCGGTATACAGATACTCCATGTCCAGTTCCATCACATCGGCGCCTTCCAAGCTGTCACCAGATTTGAAGGTTTTTTCCATCACCCGACCGTTACGCAAATTGCGCAGTTTGACGCGGTTAAATGCCTGGCCCTTGCCCGGCTTAACGTACTCGTTCTCCATAATCGAGCAGGGTTCGCCATCCAGCATCACCTTAAGACCCGATTTAAATTCGTTGGTAGAATAGTTGGCCATTTTACAATCCAATCAATCGCGAGAAATAAAGGTGCGTATCATAACGCGAACTGAGGCTGCTGTAGAACCTAACCACTGGCAGGATGAGCTGGCGCGTGCCTTTCGCCGCAGCGATGAACTGCTGGAGTTTTTACGCCTCGATCCGCAGCAATTGGCCTGCGATCATCAGCCCGACTTTCCCATGCTGGTGCCACGCCCATATGCCGAGCAAATGCGCAAGGCGGACCCAAACGACCCATTGCTGCTGCAGGTGCTACCGCTTCTGCAAGAGCGCGACCCTGTTGAGGGCTATACGCTCGACCCGTTGGACGAAACCAGCAGCAATGCTCAGCCGGGCATCATTCATAAATACCACGGCCGGGTGTTACTGATGCTTGCCTCCGGCTGCGCAGTCAATTGCCGCTACTGCTTTCGCCGCCATTTCCCTTATGCCGACAATCGCATAGCGCGGCGCCAATGGCAGCAAACCTTGGATTACTTGCGCCAGCGCCCCATCATCAGTGAAGCCATTCTCAGTGGCGGTGACCCGCTGATGCTGGATGATGAGCACTTGTCCGACATACTCGACGAGCTCGAAGGCATTGCTCATCTGCGCCGCTTGCGCATTCATTCACGCCTGCCCGTGGTCATTCCACAACGTCTGACGTCAACACTGGCACAGCGCTTAGAGCAAAGCCGATTGCAGACCACGCTGGTGCTGCATATCAATCATGCCAATGAACTGAGCGAGGCGCACCGCAGCGGGCTCAAGCAATGGCGCGATGCCGGAATGACACTGCTGAACCAAAGCGTGCTGTTAAAGCGGGTCAATGACGAGCCGAATACGCTGATTGAACTCAGTGAGCGCTTGTTCGAATTTGGTGTGCTGCCGTATTACTTACACGCCTTTGATGCCGTTGCGGGCGCGGCGCATTTTGATACGCAAGAACACTTGGCTCAGCAACTGCACCAGCAGATGCAGCAGCGGCTACCTGGCTATTTGGTGCCTAAGCTGGTGCGAGAAATCGCTGGCAGGAAGAGTAAGACGCTGATCAACCTCGACAGTGGGCAGAGCGGCAACTATAACGGGATGTAGACACTAAGCAGCAAGACTGAGAAGACAGTTAATAGTGCTGTCGACAAACGCTGCTTAAGTCACTGATCTATAATCACTACAACCCTGCCGAAATACGGCTGAGGGGTACAATGTGAATATGCAGCAGGAATGCATGGACAGCCAACGAGTCGCAATCAAACTACATATTCCGGCCACACCACTGACAGAGCTCAGCATGTGTCCGGCTACCGTTGACGGGGTGAGCGAATGGGCAAAAGCATTGCCCATGGCCAACACCGGCGAAGCCGCACGTCAGCTGTACACCGCCATTCGCGAGTTTAATCAGTGGGAAGCCGACCCGCTGCTGCGCTTTAAGGTGTTGGAAATTGTCCGGCCCTACATTTATTCCATCTGCACCCTGCTGAACAAACACTTTCTGGCGTCGTCCATCTCACTCAACGACAAGCAGCTCAAAGTGGCCAACCTAAGCCAGGCACTGCAAAGCCATCTGGCGACTGGTTATAAGATGGTGGTCGGGCACAGCATCAGTCAGCTTGCCGCCGCCGACAAGCCCTCCAAAGTGGTGACCATGGCCATCCATCGCGCCATCACTGACACCGCGCAAACGATTTTGCGAGCATTCCAGCTGTACTGTCAGCCGCCAGAACATTCCTGGCTGGAAACCAATCAGCTGTATTTGCTGGCAGAGATGCACCGTTTGCATGAGTACGAAGTCAACGACCGGCAAACGCGCTTTTTATCCAGCTCAACCATCAAAGACGCCTTCGCTCGTCTGCATCTGCTCGGCACCGCTAAGCCCAACAACCTGCGCCAGCAAGACCTAGCGCAACTGTTTGATGCCAGCGAACTGTGGGCCAGCTACGCTGACATCACTGAGGCGGACGATGAAGACGCGTTGTTTATTATCAACCTTCATCGCGATCGCCCAGGCCAATACCGCCAACATCTGCGTGAGGCGCAACAACCGCTGTTCCGTAGCTTGAATACGCAACGCTTGGTTCATGCCCTGAGGCAATGGGCCGCCAACCCGGCGGGCAAACACGAAATCACGGTACCGGGGAAACTCAGCGACAATATTCTTGCCCATGCCATTCAATCATGGGGCATTCATTGGCAGCGCTCTTTCCGCCGCACGCCGTCAGAAGGGCAACTGGCCTTGTGTATTGGCCTCTCTGCCACGCATTACTACAGTGGCGATAAAACCGAGTTTGAACGCCTGCTCGGTGAGTTGAAACCCAAACCCATTGACGGGCCAGAGCGTGTCGCCAAAGTCGACATCGGCAAACAATCACGCGACGACGTGTGGGCCGACGCGTTCGACGCCAGCCGACCCGCCTTGAGCGAAAACACACAAATGGATCTCGATGCCATCGAGTTCATTAGCAAACACAAAGGAGACACCGAAGAGCAACAGCAGGAGCTGAAGTATCCCTCGCATGCGGTCAGCATGATTAACTCCAGCCCCGGCGGTTACTGTCTGCATTGGGGAGGCAATCTGCCACCGGCGATACAGGCAGGAGAGCTCATTGGAGTGCAGGAAAATGGCATTCGCCATTGGTCGATAGGCGTGATTCGCTGGATCCGCCACATGCGAGATCAAGGGACTCAACTGGGCGTCGAGCTGCTAGCGCCAAAAGCCCAGGTCGGCGCTGCGCGCCTGTTGCAAAAAACCGGGGACAATGGCCCGATGATGCGCGCCTTACTGTTGCCGGCCATCAAAGCCATCGCCCAGCCAGCAACCCTGTTACTGCCGCGTATGCCCTTCCGTACCGGCAATAAAGTCGAGTTGTTATTTGCCGATGAACAAGGACGCTACCAATTGACCAAGCGGCTCACCTCGACCAGCAGTTTCAGTCAGTTTCAATTCCGTAGCGCCGGTCCGGCCAAACGTCAGACCAGCAACGAAACGCATCAGGCGCTACTGCCGGATGATGATTTCGATTCTATCTGGAATAAACTCTGACTGACGCAATGCGTCTAGACATGGCCTCACATATGACGATTTTTTGCACATTCCGCCCAAGCATGTCTCATCTGGCGATTTATTTTTAAATGACGATCCCTATAATTACCGTTTTATCAATCAGAGGCTGACATTTTGGCATCCCGCGAAACCCTGCATCTGTTGTTGTTGTGTCGGACTCAGAATGAAGCTGAAGGGATAGTCAGTCTGTTACGAAACTCCGGCAGTGCTACCCGCGTACACCTCGTGACGTCGCTAGACGACTTCAGTGAACAGCTGCAAGGCAAGACTTGGGACTTGCTGATCGCCGAGCCGTCCTGCCACGGTGTTGAATACATGGATCTGCTGCGCCAGATTCGTCGTCTGAATAAAGACTTGCCACTGATTCTGATTACCCACGACGACATTGAGCCCATGCAAATGGAAGCTGCACTGCGCAACGGTGCCGTCAGCATGGTGCCCTTCGATGAAAGCAACCTGTTATTGCTGGTGATTCAGCGCGAGCTGGGACATTTGCGCAGCCGACGCGCCAATCGCAAGCTCGAAGTCAGCCTGCGTGAGTCAGAAAAACGCTGTCAGGGGCTGCTGCAAAGCTCCAAAGATGCAGTGGCTTACGTGCATGACGGCATGCATATTTTTGCTAACCATGCTTACTTGGAGCTGTTTGGCTATCAGTCGCCTGAGGAGCTCGAAGGCATGCCGATCATGGACATGATCGAGGCCTCTGCGCAGCAAGAGTTTAAAGGCTTTCTGAAAAGTTATTCTCAACAGCCCGGTCAGAGCAGCAAACTATCGACGGTCGGCATTGACGGCGATGGCAAACCATTCCCAATGAACATGGATTTTGCTCCAGCCACCTACGCCGATGAGCGCTGTACACAAGTCATTATCCGCATGCGCGAGGACAGCAGCGAGTTAGAAGCCAAGTTAGAAGAAGTTCGCAGCCGCGACTTGCTCACCGGCCTCTACAACAAGCCGTATTTCCTTAATCGCTTAGAAGAAGCGGTCGACCAGGCCGTGATGAACAGTGCCAAAGGTGCTGTGGTCTACCTTAACTTGGATAATTTTGGTCGTCTAAAAAGCGATATTGGCATTGTCCACACCGATACCGTGCTGGCCCACATTGCAGCCACACTAAAAGAGCAACTGTCCGAACGCCAAGTCACCGCCCGCATTGGTGAAGATATTTTCGCCTGCATCTTAATGGGCCGCGACGCTGAACAGGCACTGGCAGCGGCGGATAAGTTGCGCGACATCATTGAGCACATGCTGATCGAAGTGAGCAGTCGAACTGTGACGGTCACCGCCAGCATTGGCGTGGCGCTGATCAATGAAAACAGCTCCAAGCCGCTGGATATTCTGCAGCAGGCCCACGAGGCGGCCGACGGTGTACGCAAGCAAGAAGGCCATGAACATGGCAACGGCGTTAACCTCTTCCTACCACCAGAGCAAGCCAAAGAAGACGAACAGCAAGATCTGGAGCAAACGCTGGTCAATGCGATTAAAGGCAACGGCTTTAGACTGTTGTTCCAACCATTGATCAACCTGCGTGGTGAGGAAGTCGAGCATTACGAAGCACTGCTGCGCTTACCGGTGAGCGACGGCGATGATCTGTCCGCCGCCGAGTTCTTCGACAACCCAGCCATCAACGACGACATTAAACGCAAGGTCGATCGCTGGGTGATTTTGCACACCACCAAGCTGCTGAGCGAGCATCGTACCAAGGGTCACAACACTCGTATGTTCGTCAATCTGTCTGCAGCATCACTGGCCGATGAGTCCTTGGCCAATTGGATTGGCGTGGCCATCAATGCCGCTAAGCTGCCGAAAGGTTGCGTCATCTTCCAGTTCAACGAAGAAGATGCGGGCAAGATGCTGAAGCAGTGTCATGACTTTACTCAATCGCTGATGGAGCGAGGCATTCCAACGTCCATCAGCCGTTTTGGCTGCGCATTGAAACCTTTCCAGAACCTGAAGCACCTGGAAACCACATACGTAAAAGTCGATGGCTCGTTCACGCAAGAACTGGGGCAAAGCCCGGATGCACAAAAGCACCTGCAGGAACTGTTAGCGCAGCTGCATGAAGAAGAAAAACGCACCATCGTGCCATTGGTCGAAAGCGCCAACGCTGTCGCCAGTTTGTGGCAGATGGGCGTGCATTTCATCCAAGGCTATTACGTGCAAGCACCGCAAGCAGGCATGGCCTACACCTTCAGCGATGAATAAACAGGCATAAAAAAAGCGGCTAAGCCGCTTTTTTTATGCCTTATAGAATATCGCGGTCACGATACCCCAGTAGATACAAAATACCGTCCAGCCCCAGCGCGGAAATGGCATGCTCTGCATTTTCACGCACCAATGGTTTGGCCCGAAAGGCAATGCCCAGCCCCGCAATACTGAGCATCGGCAGGTCATTGGCGCCATCACCGACGGCAATGGTTTGTTGCAAACGAATGTTTTCACGCTGAGCCAGTTCACGCAGCAGCTCGGCTTTGCGCTGACCGTCGACTACCGTGCCGGTGACACGCCCGGTGACAACACCGTCAACCATTTCCAGCTCATTGGCATAGACATAGTCAATGCCCAGCTTTTGCTGCAAGTGCCGTCCGAAGTAGGTAAAACCGCCCGACAAAATGGCCGTTTTGTAGCCGAAGGCGCGCAAGTTTGAGATCAGACGCTCCGCTCCTTCAGTGATCGGCAGGCGCTCAGCGATCGACTCCAACACGCGGCCATCCAAGCCTTTTAACAACGCCACCCGCTGCTCAAACGACTGCCGGAAGTCGAGCTCGCCTTGCATCGCACGCTCGGTAATCTCCGACACCTGCTGGCCAACGCCGGCTTCGTGTGCCAGTTCATCAATCACTTCGGTTTCGATTAACGTCGAGTCCATGTCAAACGCCACTAGGCGGCGGTTGCGGCGGAAGACATCGTCTTGCTGGAAGGCAATATCAACGCCCAGTTCGTTGGCGATTTTTAAGAACTCCGCACGCATAGCGCTTTGCTCAACCGGTCCACGCACCGAGAACTCAACACACGCACGGGTTTGCTGATCGTGTGATTCCAGCGGCACACGACCGGATAAACGATTGATTTGATCAATGTTCAAACCGTGCTCAGAGACGATCGCAGTCACCCGTGCGATGGCCTGCGCTTCAATGCCACGACCCAACAAGGTAACGATATGTCGGTCTTTACCTTGAGCCTGTACCCAGTGCTCGTAGCTTTCCGGCGTTACCGGCGTAAAACGTACCGACAGTCCCATTTCATGGGCCTTGAACAGCACATCTTTGAGCACTGGCGCCGATTCAGCAGCGCTAGGAATCGCCGCTAGAATACCGAGCGACAATGTGTCGTGAATTTCGGCTTGGCCAATATCTAGAATTGCAACGCCGTACTGTGCCAGAACGGCACTGATGTTGGCGGTCAGTCCGGGTTTGTCCGTACCACTTACACGGATCAGTACCAATTCGGTCACAGCATCGGCCTCAATTACAGCTTACCGGCGTCGGCCTTGGCACTGGCGACAACGCCACGCAGCTCTTCGATCAAGTCAACCGTTTCGTGTACCGACAGCGCACGCTTGCGATCCAGACTCATCAGAAACAGGCCTTTTTCCAGCTGCTCCAGTTTTTCCTGCAGTGACTGCTTCACATCGCTCATGTTCATACCTCAAGTTGGTGAAAGAAAGCTAAGGCAGGCTCAGCCTCCTGTGAAATAAACCGTTGCCCCGCCACTGTTGTGTGCAGCGGTCTGCATCTCTACCAGCCGGGCTCTTTGCACGCTGGCGTTACCTCAAGCGGCGCATATAATACCACTACTGTTCAGGAAATCTGTGTTCGATTGAGTCCACCATGTCGCTACCTAGCCGTATTCGCCACAAACTGAATACAAGTCAATTAAATAGCCTGCTGGTAGCGATACTGATGCTGGGCACCGGCTTGCTGCTGAGCTTGCTGACCTACACCCACCTGTTGCAGCAACTGAGCACGCAGCAGCAAAACAACGTTGAGCGTCAATTGCAGCGCCTGGCCGTCGCCGCGGCGCCTGCTCTGGTGCAGCAAGACCGGGTGACGCTCAATGTACTGCTCGATGATTGGGTCAAGGGGCCTGCGATTCAGGGGCTGGAGATCTTATCAACCGATCAGCAGCGGCTGGCCAGCAGCGGTGACCACACAGCTGGCCAAGTCATGACGCGCCCGATCACTCAAGACAACCGCGCTTTAGGTGCAATTCGCGCCAGCCTAGACGCCACTCCCGTTCACCAAGTGGCCCGTCGTTATCTCGCTCTTGCCTTGATGGCAACGGGCTTGATGGCCATGCTGGCAGCCTTCGTGACCTACCAGCTGACTGAGCGCAGTTTTGGCCAATTTCGCTCTATTGTTGACGCATTGCAGCGTTTTCGCCACGGCCAAGACATTGAACTGACGCCCCCCGATGCGACCTTGCCGGAGTTTCGCCAGATGCAAACTGAGCTGCAGCACATTGCGCAGCAGCAGCAGCAACAGCACGCATTGGAAGAAGCACTGGGGCGCTTTGTACAGCACACCTCGGGCCATGATCAAAAAGGACTGCAGTATTTTGACTGTGCGCTGATGTACCTAGAGATACAAGAGCTGGATGTGCTGCAGAGCCGCCTGAGCGCAGAAGAGCTCAGCCAAACTCTGGGGCGCTACTATCGCCTCTTGTCGCATGCGGCAAAGCTCTACAATGGCCGGCTGGATCGCTTTTTAGGCGACGGCATTGTGATGATCTTTGGCGTCCCCAAAGCCGATCAACAATCGGCCATGCACAGCCTGTGCGCCGCACAGTTGTTCCAGGGCTTGGTCAATCAGGTGCGTGAACACGACTCCCATATTTATCCACTGGAGTTTCGTATTGCAGTGCATTGGGGGCCAGTGTTGATGACTCCGCTGCAAGGCGAAACCCAACTCAGTGGTAATCTTATTGGCGATACTCTGCATTGGGCGGCTCAGTTGGCGGCATGCGGAGAAGAACGCGGAGTGCTGGCCAGTTGTGAACTGGTGCAGCACCTCGACAGCGACATCGATTGGCGAGAAGGCCCAATATTGTCGGATTTGCATGGCAGAGAGCAGTGCAGCTACTGGCTGCAGCAATTGCCCGCCAAAACCCGCTCTTTGATTGAACGTCAAATCAAGCACATCACCGCCCTTACTACCAATGCCTGATTAGGCCATCAGCCCTGACTTGGTTGCGCTTTCCACAGACTGGTCTAGTGTCTAAGTCATTATGACCAAGGAGGGGCTGCTCGATGAGATTACCACTCGCTATGGCTGTCGCATCTGCACTGACAGTCAGTTCAACCGCCATCGCCAATGATCTGCGCATCAACGGTTTTATGAACGTCACCGCCGGGCATTTGTCTTCAGAGGATGTGAGCCTCGGGGGCTACGACAATGGCGTAATGTTTGATCCCGACACCTTGGTTGGCCTGCAGTTAGCCAAACAAGTGAATGACACTACTTCTGCGACCGTGCAGCTGATTTCTCGTGGCAGCGACGATTTTGATACTGAAGCTTCTTGGGCCTATGTCACCTATTCGGCCTCCGATAACACGGATTTACGCATTGGACGGCTAAGAACACCCTACTTTCACTACTCTGACTTCCTAGAAGTTGGTTACGCCTACAACTGGATTCGTCCTCCGGCTTTGGTGTATCGACTGGATATCTTTTCATCCATCAATGGTGTGGATGCAACACATCGCTTCTCGGTTGGTGACGCCGACGCCATGGTGCAACTTTACACCGGTCGCTACCAAGATGAGTTGAGTGGCTACCAAAGCGATCTGGAAAAAGCCGTTGGACTGGTCGCCAGCGTCACCAAAGGCAGCTTGTCGATACGCGCCAGTTATCACCAAGCGGATTTCAGCATGGATGTTGACCCATCCCAGGCCGGCCCTAATGGTCGCAGCCTAGATAACCTCGCCGCCGCAGCGGCTCAGGCCGGTGTAGGCGATGACTTTCTAGTGGATATGTCGACCGCCAAGTTCTACCAAGCATCGGTTAGCTATGACGATGGCGCTAGTTCGGTGATTGCCGAATGGACCGCCCTGGAGCAAGAAACCGCTGCGTTTATCGACGACAGTGCCTATCTGGTCAGTGCGGCGCATCGCTTCGGAACACTCACTGGCCACCTCACCTACGTGATGGCGGAGGACGACTTAGAGTCTGGTACGGTTGGCAGCTTCCAAAAACTGGCTGAATCCAAAGAAAGCAGCATCATCGTCGGGGTACGCTACGACTACGACAGCAGCACCGCCGTCAAATTCGATGTTCAGCATCATGATGAGGACACCATCAATGGCCAAGACGGTGACTCAGGCGTACTTTATCAGGCCGGCATGAGCTTAGTGTTCTAGGAGCGATACGATGAAAACCATCTCTATCAAACAGGTGCTGGCACTGACCTTTGCTCTTCTGGCTAGCCAAGCACAGGCCGAGTTCGCTGTCATTGTTAGCGCCAGTAACCAGCACGACAATTTAGATAAAACCGCCATTACCCGGATTTTTCTAGGTAAAGCCAGCTCCTTTCCCGATGGCAGTAAGGCCATTCCCGTTGATCAAACGGAAGGTACTGCAGGAAGAGAAGCGTTTAACTCAAAAGTGTTGGAAAAAAGCCCCAGTCAGCTCAAGGCATACTGGTCACGTCTGATATTCACCGGTAAAGGCACACCACCACAGGAGTCTGGCGGTGATTCTGAGGTTAAAGGGCTGGTGGCTAACAACCCCAATTTAATTGGCTACATCGACGCCAGCATGGTCGATGACTCGGTTAAAGTGGTTTACCGAATCCAATAATATTCAGCCGCGTTGCGGCTGATACTTTTCTTGCAACCTGACCAGCTCATCTTGCACTGAGATGATTTGTAAAAATCTCTCATCTTGCTCTAGCCAAGCAAGACACTGGGCCGTTGCCTCCAATGTCGATAGCCCATCTGCACGCGGTGATTTTCTAACCCGATAATCACTGGTTTTCTCAGGCGCTAGCGCAATATAAGGCAACTGCAAAAGCCATGGATTAAGATGCAGTAAACGCCGTACTTTTCTCCAGGTCCCGTCCAAAACCAACAGTTGTTTTCGTGCTTGTGCTTGTCCGTGCGTCAAAGCAGGTTTATCGGCCAGCGGATATAACAACGCCACGTTGTCTAACCCTTCTGGAAACAGCTGCTGCGGATGAAAAACATCTCCCACCATCAGGCGGCTGGGCTCCACGCTTAACTGCAGTAAGGGCGCCGTCGACAACGGATGTTTCGCTTCAGTTGGATCCTGTAAAACGGTGACACTCCACTTGCTGCTGCAGCGCCGGATGGCACTGCAAACACATACGCTAAGTGGACGCTGGCACTGCGCGCACAAGCGTCGACTCATGACAGCATTGACTTCAAAAAACGCCCGGTATGCGAATGTTTCAACGAAGCTATGTGCTCTGGAGTGCCGGTGGCAATAATATCGCCGCCTTTCGACCCGCCTTCAGGTCCTAGATCGACTATCCAGTCCGCGGTTTTAATCACATCCAAGTTATGCTCAATTACCACCACGGTATTGCCGTGGTCACGCAAGCGATGCAATACCGCTAACAGCTGTTCTATGTCTTGGAAATGCAACCCGGTGGTCGGCTCATCTAGAATGTAGAGCGTATTTCCGGTATCGCGTTTGGATAACTCTTTTGCCAGCTTTACCCGCTGCGCTTCACCGCCCGACAAGGTCGTCGCCGCCTGCCCCAATTTAATATAGCTAAGCCCTACGTCCATGAGGGTTTGCAGTTTGCGCGCAACTGCCGGAATGGCATCGAAGAAAGTACGCGCATCCTCTACCGTCATCTCCAGCACTTCGTGGATATTGCGGCCTTTATAGCGAATATCCAGCGTTTCACGATTGTAACGTTTTCCTTTACACACATCGCAAGGCACATAAATATCGGCCAGAAAGTGCATTTCCACTTTAATAACACCATCGCCCTGACACGCTTCGCAGCGGCCGCCTTTCACATTAAACGAGAAGCGTCCAGCTTTATAACCACGCGATCGCGCTTCTTGGGTTCCGGCAAACAACTCACGAATAGGCGTAAATATGCCCGTGTAAGTCGCTGGATTAGAACGCGGTGTGCGACCGATCGGGCTTTGGTCAATATCGACAACTTTATCCAACCATTGCAAACCATCGCAGCTGTCATGGACCGATGCTTTCAGCGTTGTGGCGCCATTTAATGCGGTCGCTGCTAGTGGGTATAGTGTTCTATTAATCAGTGTCGATTTCCCGGATCCGGAAACACCTGTCACACAGGTCATTAGCCCCAAAGGTATTTCAAGATCCACATCATTCAGATTATTACCACTGGCGCCGGTGAGACGTAACACACGTTCGTCATTGATGGGGGTTCGCTGTTCAGGAATGGCAATGCTACGTTTGCCAGACAGGTACTGGCCCGTGATCGAATTCTTATTTTTCATCACTTGCTTAGGCGTGCCATGAGCAACAATCTCGCCGCCATGCACCCCAGCACCTGGGCCAATATCGATTAAATAATCAGCATGACGAATGGCATCTTCATCGTGTTCAACGACCAACACGGTATTGCCCAAATCACGCAGGTCAAACAGGGTACTTAACAATCTATCATTGTCGCGCTGGTGCAAACCGATGGACGGTTCATCCAAAATATACATAACACCAACCAGACCAGCACCAATTTGCGAAGCCAAGCGAATGCGCTGCGCCTCGCCTCCCGACAAAGTATCTGAGCTGCGATTAAGCGTTAGATAGTCCAGACCAACATTGACCAAAAAACGAAGACGATCGCGAATTTCTTTCAGGATTTTTTCAGCAATTTCACCGCGATGACCGCTTAAATGCAGCTCACTAAAATATGAAAAAGCCTGCTCCACCGGCATGGCCGTACAAGAGTGAATGGTTTTATCACCAACAAAAACGTGCCGCGCCTCCGTTCGCAAACGCGAGCCTTCACAGGCAGGGCATGGTTGTACGCTCAAGTACTTAGATAACTCTTCGCGCACCATTTGTGAATCGGTTTCCCGATAGCGGCGCTCTAAGTTCGGCAACACGCCTTCAAACGGGTGTTTTTTATGAATGGTATCGCCACGTGAGTTCACATAGCTAAAGGTGACAACATCATCTCCACTGCCTTGCAGCAGCCATTGCTGTTGTTTTTTCGTCAGTTTGGCAAACGATTTATCGATGGAAAACCCGTAGTGCTCAGCCACCGACGTCAGCATCTGAAAATAATACACACTGCGGCGGTCCCAACCGCGGATAGCTCCCTCAGCCAGGCTTAGCGAGGGATCTTGTATCACCAGGTCTGGATCAAAGTACTGTTTGACACCAAGACCATCACAGCTGGTGCAGGCGCCAGCAGGGTTGTTAAAGGAGAACAACCTTGGCTCTAACTCGGACAAGCTGTAACCACAATGCGGGCAGCTAAACTGCGATGAAAATAACAGCGGTTCTTGCGACTCATCGTCCATCGAGCCAACCAGTGCCAAGCCGTTACTCAGTTCAAGGCAGGTTTCCAACGACTCAGAGAGACGCTGCTCAATGCCTTCTTTTAATCGGAAGCGATCAACCACCACCTCAACACTGTGTTTGCGGCGTTTATCCAGCGTTGGTACATCATCCAGATCACACACCACACCATCGATACGCACACGGATAAACCCTTGTGAACGCAAACTTTCGAACACATGCACATGTTCACCTTTGCGATCACGCACCACCGGCGCCAAAATCATGTATCGACCCTCCATCGGGAGATCCATGATGGTGTCGACCATTTGACTGACGGTCTGTGCTTCTAGAGTGACATCGTGATCAGGGCAGCGCGGCGTGCCGACACGGGCAAACAGCAGTCGCAAATAGTCGTAGATCTCGGTCACTGTGCCCACGGTCGAGCGTGGGTTGTGTGAGGTCGACTTCTGCTCAATGGAAATGGCTGGCGACAAGCCTTCAATCAGATCAACATCGGGCTTTTCCATCATCGACAGGAACTGACGAGCGTAGGTCGATAACGACTCTACATAGCGTCGTTGACCTTCCGCATACAGTGTGTCGAACGCCAAGGAGGACTTCCCAGAACCGCTAAGACCAGTAATGACCACCAGTTGGTCGCGGGGGATATCGATGTCGAGGTTTTTCAGATTGTGCGTTCGTGCGCCGCGTACCTGAATGGTTTTCATAGATGCAGATCAGCCTTTGAGGTAAGGCTGACCATTGTAGGGCAGTGCCCCGCATCTACAAGTCCTGATCAGGCACGATCACGCAACAATTCGTCCATATTTTCTTGCGCCCAATTCACCGCTTGAATGCGGTTGCTGGCGCCAATTTTTTTGAACAAATTGTAGATGTGCGTCTTCACTGTGTGCATGCTGACGTTTAACTGATCGGCAATTTCTGTGTTGGTCGCCCCGGTTGCAGTGAGCTGCAGAATTTGCTTTTCGCGCTTGGTCAGCTTACTGGCACATGGGCTCATGCGCTTCGGCTTGTGACGATGACGCGCCAAGTAGCCAGCCATCAACTGACGAGGCAACCAGCACTCACCGCTAAACACACCGACGATGCCCTTCGACAGCTGTTGTTGAGACGTATCGCGATAGAACAGGCCATTAACGTTTGGCCATGCGATCATGCGCTCTAGAGGGTCCTCGTGTGGCACATTGAACAGCGCTACTTGCATATCCATGGGCTGCTCGTGAATCTGCTCCAGCAGATCCTGGATGCGCTCCAATCTGCCGGCATCACCGTCGATCAGGGCCAGAGTCTTACACGGATACTCATTCCACTGCTGATCCCAGTGCAAACGATTAACCAACTGGCAATCGATATTGGTGCGCTGGTGAATAAAGCCAATTAAGATTGAGTTTTGCAGATTCTGCTGACCAAACAAGATAATGCGTCGGCCAGGTAGACGCGTTGACATGTCCATTCGTTGCTCCTTTTGCAAGACAGCCTCAGCCGCTGTGTCCATCCTCAATACGCCCCAAGGCGCTTGTACCTGAACGGTCATCCACCGGAAGTCTGAGTGTACGTTACGATAGCAAAAATTCTATGGTCTTATCGGGACAGCAGTAAAAGTGGCACTTATGCACCTTGCACCCGCTACCACGGAATCGAGTCTAGTCAGTATTAAGCCTTACGTATCAGAGATACAACCGACCATTGATGACATTTCACGCCTTCCTACCAGATCGCATTCCACCCCGCTGACGGTTCATTCCATCGCCTGATTGCTGGTACACTTGCCCGCCTTTTTTGTACCTCTGGACGAATCGACGTGTCACCTTCCTCCACTGAGCCATTTGCACATTCCGAACAGCGCGCTGTTGCGTCGTTAGCGTCTCTGTACGCAACGCGCATGCTCGGCCTGTTTATGGTGCTGCCGGTGATGATGGTAGAAGGCCAGAAGCTGGCGCATGCAACACCAGCACTGCTGGGGTTGGCGATGGGTGTATACGGTTTAACTCAGGCGCTACTGCAGATCCCAGCAGGTGCCCTGTCGGACCGCTTCGGCCGTAAGCCAGTGATTATCACCGGCCTGCTGATTTTTGCCTTAGGCAGCCTTATCGCCGCACTGTCCGACTCCGTCTACGGCGTTATTCTTGGGCGTGCGCTGCAAGGCGCCGGCGCCATTGCCAGCGCCATCATGGCACTGGTCACCGACCTGACACGTGAAGAGCACCGCATGAAAGCCATGGCGTCAATCGGCGCCAGCATCGGTTTGTCTTTTTCCGTTGCCCTCATTGCAGGGCCCTGGCTGGCGTCAATCGGCGGACTGGAGAGCATTTTTGGCCTCACTGCGGTGCTGGCGCTCCTTGGTGTGGCAGTGACGATATGGGTCATTCCTACACCAACAGCGCGACCACATAGGGACGCCAGTGCCGTCTGGCCAGAGGTGAAAAAACAACTCAGCAACCGCCAGCTGTGGCCGCTGAACATCGGCATTTTTGTATTGCATGCGTTGATGGTAGCCATCTTCGTTGCCATTCCTCTGCAGCTGATTAATGCCGGGCTCAGCAGCCAGGACCATACCTGGATGTATCTGCCGGTCTTACTGCTGGCGTTTGTACTGATGGTGCCGTTTATCATCGTGGCTGAGAAACGTCGGCAAATGAAAAGCGTGGTGCTGTTTGGCGCCATTGCCATTGTTGTCAGCCTTATGAGCATGTCTGTGTCGTCGCAGCTGTGGCACTGGGCTTTGGCCTTGTTGGTGTACTTTTGGGGCTTTAATTTGATGGAAGCAAGCTTGCCATCTTGGCTGAGCAAAGTAGCTCCGGCCGGTGCCAAAGGCAGCGCTATGGGAATCTATTCCAGCATGCAGTTTTTCGGCGCCTTTATCGGTGGCAGCGCAGGCGGTTTAATGCTCTCCGCCTACGGCCACATCGCTCTGTTTGTGAGCTTGGCCCTGCTAGTGTTAGCGTGGGCGGTCATGGTGATGAAAACACCAGCACCCAAGCACCTGACCAGCCTGCGCATGACCAGCACCAACGCGCTGAGCGATGCTCAATTGGCCGAGCTACAAGCCTTACAAGGCGTGGCCGAGGTCACCTGGCTGGCCGATGAAGCCGCCATCTATTTAAAAATCAGCGCCGATGAATTTGATTATTCTGCGGCGCAAATCATTATCAACCCCGCTCAGGCATCGGCCTAGCACACAAGCAGGAGCCAACTATGGGTCGTAGCGTAAATAAAGTGACATTGATTGGAACACTGGGGCGAGACCCGGAAGTGCGTTATATGCCAAACGGTAACGCCGTGGCCAACATCAGCCTGGCAACCGACGAAAGCTACAACGACAAGCAAACCGGGCAAAAGGTTGAGCAGACGGAATGGCATCGCATCACCATTTACGGCAAGTTAGCCGAAATCGTGCAGCAATATCTGAAAAAAGGCTCTCGCGCCTATTTTGAAGGCAAACTCAGAACACGAGAGTGGGAAAAAGACGGCGTCAAACGCTACACCACCGAAATCATCGCCAATGACATGATGATGCTGGATAGCCGCAGCGACAACATGGGTGCTGGTAACAACTTTGCTGGCCAAGGGATGAATGCACCAATGGGCGGTATGGGCAATGCGGCAATGGGTAACCAAGGTATGGGCCAGCCGATGGGCAATCAAGGCGGCTACCAAGCTCCTCCGGCCCAACAGCATGCAGCGCCGCAGCAGGCACAGCCGATGACTCAGCCACCGCAACAAGGCTATCAGCCGCCGGCTCAGCCAGCGCCGATGCAGCAACAGCAGCAACCGGCGCAGCAGCACGGAAGTTATCAGGCAGCGCAGCAACAAGCTCCTCAACAACCGGCACAACAGCCCGCACAACAACCACAGCAAGCGCCACAGCCAAGCAACAGCTTTGACGACTTCGACGACGACATCCCGTTCTAATCCAAGAACCTGCTGCGGCAATTAGCCGCAGCAGACTTCAGCTCATCAGCAGATGATCAAACGGCTCGATTGTCACAGCCTCACCGACCGCGACGTCACCACGCTCTTGCTCCAACACCACAAAGCAATTGGCTTCGGCCATGGTACTGAGCAAGGCTGAGTTTTGCTTTGCCAAGCTTCGCACCGTCAGTCCTTGCTCGGTCACACGATACACGCCACGCTGAAAATCTTGCCTGCCCGGCACCTTGTACATCTGTGTTTGCGCAACAGCCGGTAAGCGCAGACGCGGCTGCGAACACGCTCCACTGAGCAAGCGCACCAGCTCGGCACCCAACTGATCCAAGGTGACCAATGCGGACATGGGATTGCCAGGCAGCCCCATAAACCAACTGCTGGGCAGGCGCCCAAAGGCAAACGGTTTACCCGGCTTAATCGCCAGGCGCCACATCTCCAGCTCGCCCATGGAAGACACCACTGAGCGCAGATGATCGGCATCACCAACGGACACACCACCGGAGGTGACCACCAGATCGGCTTTCAAATCAGCTTCGGCGAGCATTTGCTGCACACTGGTTTCATCATCGCTGGCGCGCCCGAGATTCAACACTTCGCACCCAAGACGAGACAACAGCGATACAATCATGCTCAGGTTGCTGTCGTAGATCTGGCCAGCGGCCAGTGTATGCCCAGGCTCCACCAGTTCGTCACCGGTAGAAAAAACGGCGGCCACTGGACGACGCTTAACCTCGGCACTGGCGACACCAATACTGGCCAACATGCCTTGCTGGGCAGGGCCTAACCGAGTGCCAGCCGGCAATATCTCAGAGCCTTGCGCCACATCGGCGCCGCATCGGCGAATATTGGCACCCAACTCACCCAGACTGTCTGTCTGCAACCAGTCGCCATCAAGCTGACAGACTTCCTGCATGATCACGCGCTCGGTACCATCCGGTACTACGGCACCGGTCATAATGCGCACACACTGCCCCGCTTGCAGCGGCTCCGAGTAAGGGTGTCCCGCCAGCGCCTGCCCACACAATCGCCAAGGCGGCGTCTCTCCGCACACGGCATAACCATCCATGATGGCATTGTCGTGCGGTGGCACATTCATCGGGCTGCAGACGGCTTGCGCCAATACCCGAGCATCCAGCAGTGCCAGCGGAACGTTTTCCGTCTCCGCGACTGCAGACACACGCTCCGCTAAATACGCCAACGCGCGCTCAAGCGGCACCAAGCCCGGTTGATCACACAGGCTCATCGCACGCTTCAACTTTGCAGCTCAAATCGAGCCAGTTATTCAAGGCCAGCTGCAGTTCATCGCCCACCCGCAGCGGGCCAACGCCTGCCGGCGTGCCGGTCAGCACCACATCCCCCGCCTCCAGACCAAAGGCTGTGCTGGCTTCGCTCACCAACTGAGCGATGGAAAACAGCATATCTGCACTGCGCCCGTGTTGCTGCAGCTGTCCATTGCGCCAAAATTTAAGATCCAACTCTTGCCAATCTGTCACCTGCTCAGCAGACACAAACCGACTCAACGGGCAAGAATCGGGAAAGGCTTTTGCCCGCTCCCACGGATGGCCCTTGCTCTTCAGCTGGCTTTGCACATCGCGCAGGGTGAGATCGATGCCCAAGCCGATACCGGCGATGGCGCGCAATGCGGTGTCGACAGAGGCTTGATACAGAGGCCGACCTATCAGCAATGCGATTTCCAGTTCATGATGAACCTCGCCTTGCTGGGTGGGGATACGAATCGCGGGCTCCAAGTCGACCGCGCAGCTGGCCGGCTTGATAAACAACAGCGGTGTCTCAGGAATGGGGTTATTCAGTTCAGCGGCGTGATCGGCATAGTTGCGTCCCACACAGACCACTTTCGATACAGGGTGGGCAAAGGTTTGCTCATCCAGTCGGGCATACAGCATGCATTGCTCCTTAGTGACGGGACTGGCGCAAGTGTCGAGGCTTGGTGCAAAACTACACTTTTACCAGCTCGGATAATTCTCGATGGACTTCTTCAGGGTCTTGCAGATTCAGCTCAAGTAATCGGCGCAGCGCCGTCATGCTGTCTAGATCCAGGCTGGTGCATTCGCAGCCAACTACGTCGTCATGGCTGTGGACCAGCGTGCAATGCATGTCGATGCTTTCTAACTCGGACAAGGCGAGGGTGATTTGCAGCTCATCGCCGTGTTGCCAGTCGGCTTCAGCTGGTCGCGCCAACAGAATACCTTTAAGACTGATGTCCAGACAGTGCGTCTCGCTGACCTGGCCGCGGCAGCAGACCTGCACCGGCTGTAAAAAATTGACGCGCTGAAAATGACGCTTTTCCATACAACACCCCTCCCAATGATGCGCGATGACTCAAATCCCCCACAGCATAGCCGATGATGGCCAGCTGCGGGGAGCGCCTGCAATGCAGGCTTGGGACACTACGCCAGTCGCTTGTACTTCATACGCTTAGGAGCCGCATCGGCGCCTAAACGTTTTTTACGGTCGGCTTCGTATTCGGTGTAATTGCCCTCAAAGAAGGTCACCTTGGAGTCACCCTCGTAGGCCATAATATGCGTGGCAATACGATCCAGGAACCAACGGTCGTGAGACACCACCATCACAGTACCCGGGAAGGCATCAATGGCCTCTTCTAACGCACGCAAGGTTTCTACGTCCAGGTCATTGGACGGTTCGTCCAGCAACAGCACGTTGGCGCCCTGTTTTAAGGTGTAAGCCAGCTGCAAGCGGCCACGCTCACCACCCGATAACTCGCCCACACGTTTCTGCTGATCACCACCTTTAAAGTTGAAGCGGCCAATGTAGGCGCGGCTTGGGTACTCTTTGCCATTGATATTGAGCATATCCAGGCCATCAGAAATGGCTTCCCACACGGTTTTGCTGTCGTCCAACTCTTCACGCAGCTGCTCAACGAACGCCATTTTCACCGTTTCGCCCAGCACCACTTCACCTGAGTCTGGCTGCTCTGTACCAGCGATCATGCGGAACAAGGTGGATTTACCCGCGCCGTTACCGCCCACGATGCCGACAATAGCGCCCGCTGGAACGTTAAAACTCAGATCGTCGATCAACACGCGGTCACCGAACGATTTGGTCACGTTGTGGAACTCGATGACCTTATCGCCTAAGCGTGGGCCAGGTGGAATGTAAATTTCGTTGGTTTCGTTGCGAGTTTGGAACTCACGTGAGTTCATTTCTTCAAAGCGAGCCAAACGTGCTTTGCTCTTACTTTGACGGCCTTTAGCGCCCTGGCGTACCCACTCCAGCTCGTGCTTGATGGCTTTAGTGTGCGCTTCCTGCTCTTTCTTTTCTTGCTCTAAGCGCTTTTCTTTCTGCTCCAGCCAGTTGGTGTAGTTGCCCTGATACGGAATACCGTGGCCACGGTCCAGCTCCAAAATCCACTCGGCACAGTTGTCGAGGAAATAGCGATCGTGGGTAATGGCGACCACGGTGCCTGGGTATTCTTCCAGGAATTTTTCCAGCCAGCCCACGGATTCTGCATCCAAGTGGTTGGTCGGTTCGTCCAACAACAGCATATCGGGCTTGGACATCAGCAGGCGACACAGCGCCACGCGGCGGCGCTCACCACCGGATAGCTTGGTGACATCGGCATCCCAAGGCGGCAAGCGCAGCGCATCGGCAGCGATTTCCATTTGACGCTCCAAGTCATGACCACCGGCGGTTTCTATCAATGCTTCCAGCTGACCTTGGCGTTTTGCCAGAGCATCAAAATCCGCGTCTGGCTCAGCATAAGCGGCATACACTTGATCCAACTCGGCTTTGGCATTGACCAGATCGGCCAGGCCATCTTCAACATTGCCTTTCACATCTTTGGTCGGATCCAGCTCTGGCTCCTGTGGCAGATAGCCAATGTTCAGATCTGGCTGAGGGCGTGCTTCGCCAACAAATTCAGTGTCTACGCCGGCCATGATGCGCAGCAGTGTCGATTTGCCCGCGCCATTAAGGCCCAGTACACCGATCTTGGCGCCCGGGAAAAAGGACAAAGAAATATCGCGTAAAATTTGACGCTTGGGCGGTACCACTTTACCCAGGCGATTCATGGTGAATACGTATTGAGCCATACTCGCTTACCTCTGTATCAATTGGCGGCAAAGCTACTGAAAAGCGGACCAAGAAGCAACCGAATGGGCGGCCAACTGACACGGATGTGGTGGGCTTTCGCACCCTGGATGTGGTGGGTTTCGCCACAAGGTAAAACCCATCATTCAGCTACGGTTCGCATCGTCTCAGCACCTGACTATACTGACTTATGTCTGTTATCGAACTCGTGGCAATGCCCTGTCGTTCAACACATCCAACATAATGCGATGAGGTGCGTGCAGACACACAACAAGGTGCGACACCCAAGCAGACTGTCACCTGGCCACTGGTATTCACGCACAGACGTTATTATTGAATTATGCGCCCACACTCAGCCGCCCAGCCTTATCGCCGCTCTACCCACGGGCCAGCATCTGCCAGTACACCACTGTTTTTGCTGAGTTTCTTTTTTTTGGCCACCGTATTGGCACTCAATGCCTACCAACAATGGCACCTGGATCAGCAGCATTTTAAGCAAGACATTCAACACACACTGTCCAACTACTCGCAGCAGGCCGGGCTACTAGCCAAAGCGAGCTTACACACCAACAAGCTATTTAGCCTGAGTCACGCTGAGCTGATGCTGCGTTTCGCCAGAGAATCGAGAATGGTCGATGGTGAGCAGCTGCAGCAGCATTTACAGCAAGCCATTTTTCACTACACCGGCTTCTTTTTGCTCGACGACGAGCTCAACCCCATGACGCGTCTAGGCCGCGGCTTGCACGCCAAAGAAGTCAGCGACATGGTGCGCGAAGTTGCCTTGCTCGATGGTGAGGGGGCGATCTTTTCACTGCGCTACGGGCAACGCGGTGGCTATTACATTTATACGCCGTTCGAGTATCAGGATCAGCGCTATCACTTGGTGGTGCGTCGCACCTACAGCCAGCTGTCGGAGATTGTTTACCAGGGAGGCTTTGACGGATACGAGCTGCTGCTGATTGATCGACGTTACAATACCATCGCCATTCGCGACCATTATTACGCCAACAGCGATCAACAACCGCCGCTGCGCCCACGCGAAATTCATCGACTTATCAGCCGTGAGCCGCTGGCACATACCCCTTGGGATATCGCTGCGCTGCCTGTCCACAGTCAATTGCAGCAACAACTGTGGCAACGCGCCCAAGGACCGCTGTTGCTTCTCACGGTATTTGCCGTCTTGATCTACCTGTTGTGGCGCTATTTAAAACGCCAGGCGCGTCTGGCTCAGCAACAGCAATTGTTACACCGTGAATCGGAAATTCGCGCCGAGCGAGCACTGATTGCCATTGATGAAGCGCTGATTTCCACCGACCAACAAGGCCATATCGATTATCTCAACCCACGCGCGCAACGATTGCTGAGCGAACTTGGGCACAACCAAGTCAAAGGCACTGTGTTAATGCAGTTGTGGCCAGAACCCAATGCCCTGTGGAACCAACTGACGGACTTAAACGCGCTTCCCAAAGAATGGGACCCCAAACCGCTTGTTGTTCGCCAAGGCGATGAGTGGCGTACGCTGCAACAGGACATGAGCCTGCTGTACGACGATGGCACCGTCACCGGCGCGGTATGGCTGCTGCGCGACATTACCGAGCAGGTCGAAGCCACCCAAGCGCTGCAAGACAGCCGCAGCCGCTATAAAACTTTATTTCAGGAAGCTGGTATCGCCCATTGCTTGCTGGATATCAGTCAGTTTGACGGCCAGCTGCAAAGCATCACCTTGATCGATGCCAACGACGCTGCACTGACTTTATTTGCCGCACAAGACCGTCAACAGCTGCTGGATCGCTACCCGCAGCTATTAGGCAACCAGGGCAACGAACTGGAGCGTTCGTTGCTAAGAGCGCAAGAGTTGCAGCTGACGACCACAGAATTTGAACTGCGCATGCAGAACTTTACGGGCCAGCAAATCGATTTGTGGGCCAACCTGAGTTTTCGTTCAGCAGGCGAAGGCCAAGCGCTGTTGACCTTCATCGATATTACCGAAAATAAACGCGCGCATGAGGAGATCAAACAACGCGAGGCATTTTGGGCACGCGTAATGTCAGCAATGCCAGATTTGGTGTACGTGATCGACCTCAACCATGAGCTGCAACAAAATATTATTTTCAAAAATCGCACCATGGGGGATTTATTAGGTTACCCAGAGCACCATGCGTTATCGCAATGGTATGAATACGCCCACCCCGATGATCAACGCATACTCGCGCAAGAGCTAGCCGAAGTGCGCAAACTCGAGATGGGCAGCACCCGCAGCCGCTCGGCCAGATTCATTCATTTCGACGGCAGCACTCGCATTCTGAAATTTACCGATACGCCGTTTTTGCTCGATGACTCGGGTTTGGTCACGCGTTACATTGGTACCGCTCGCGATGTCACCGAAGAAGTCGAAAAGCAAGAGCACATCGTCGAAAGTGAGCGTCGTTATCGCCTGTTGGCGGAAAATATGAGCGACATCATTTGGGCCACCGACACCGAGCTGAACATGAGTTTTATCAGCTCATCAGTACAGCGGCTGCTGGGGTACCAGCCGGATGAACTGATGCGCAAAGGCATCGGCGTGATTTTTTCGCGCAAAGACTTACGCCAATTAATGCAGATTTTGCGTCAGCACTTGCATATTGCCCTACGTGACCCAGGCGGCGCACAAAAGCACAACATCAGCGTTAATCGCGACATGATGGCCATCGGCAAAAGTGGCACCGAAGTATTGCTAGAGCTAAACATCAGCCTACTGTGGAATGAGCAAGGCGATTTACAAGGCTTTATGGGATTGTGTCGTGATGTCACAGCCGCACGAAAAATCGAACAAGAACTGCAGTTGGCGGCGGAGGTATTTGAAAACAGTAACGAGGCGATCTTAATTACCGACCAGCAAATGAACATCGCCAGTATCAATCAGGCATTTACCGACATTACCGGTTATGAGCACAAAGACGTAATTGGCCAAACGCCGGACTTTTTGATTTCGCCCAAACACCACAGCACCTCATTTTATGAAGACATTGGCGAAGCGCTGGTGGTGGACGGCTATTGGCAAGGCGAAATCACTTATCAACGTTCAGACCAGGAGCGGCGTGTTGGCTGGGCCGGTGTCAGTGCGATTCGCGATCAGCAGCACCAAGTGCAAAGCCTGATTATCATTATGTCTGATGTTACCGAGCGCAAAGTGGCCGAAGAGCGCATTCATCGCTTGGCCTACTACGACCCACTGACCGGCTTGCCCAATCGCAGCCAAATGCACGAGCGTTTTGATTTGCTATTGCGTGCGTGTGAGCAAGCAAAACAGTCCGCTGCCTTGTTATTTATCGATCTTGATCGCTTTAAACCCATCAACGATTCCATGGGTCACCCGGCTGGCGATCGGGTATTAAAAGAAGTGGCCGAGCGGCTGCAAAACTGCATTAAAAAGCACGATTTAATTGCGCGCATGGGCGGCGATGAATTCACCATTGCCATCGGTCAACAAAGCAGCAGCGACAGTGCCGCTGATACCGCCGTCAAAGTTGGCGAGCGCATTTTACACGCGCTACACCAGCCCTATTTTTTGGGTCAGCGTGAGGTATTTATCAGTGCCAGCATTGGGATTTCTATTTACCCCCACGATGGCCACACAGTGATTGAGTTATTAAAAAATGCCGATTTGGCGATGTACCATGCCAAAGACATGGGTCGCGACAACGTGCAGTTTTACGATGCTCACATGAACCAAAAGGCGGTAGAGTTACTGGAGCTGGAAAATGATCTGCGCCATGCCTTAGAGCGTGGTGAGCTGGAGTTGTATTTCCAACCACAGCACCTGAGTCAGGATGGCCGTCCGGTTGGAGTGGAAGCGTTACTGCGTTGGCACCATCCGCGCAAGGGTCTGGTGTCGCCCGGGTTGTTTATTCCCATCATGGAAGATACTGGCATGATCGTTCCCATCGGCCGCTGGGTGTTGGCGCAAGCCTGCGAAACCTTTGCCAGCTGGCAGTCGCAAGGGCTGACTCAGCTGCAACACATGGCGGTGAATGTTTCTGCTCGTCAGTTTCACCAAACCGATTTTGTCGACATGGTACGCGACATCCTCACCGCCACCGGCATTCAACCGCAGCAACTGGAGTTGGAGTTAACGGAAAGCGTGTTGATCGACGACATCGACCACACCTTATCTGTGCTGAAAGGTTTGAATGAACTGGGCGTACACACCGCCATTGACGATTTTGGTACCGGTTATTCGTCGCTGAACTATTTAAAACAGTTCCCGGTAGACACCTTAAAGATTGATCGCAGCTTTATTCAGAATTTGCCCGACAATAATAACGACGCTCAAATTACCCGTACCATCATCGCCATGGCACACAACCTTGGTATGCGGGTGATTGCCGAAGGGGTAGAAACAGAAGCTCAATACCACTTTTTAGAGCGAGCCGGCTGTGAAATGTTGCAAGGGTTTTTATTCTCACGCCCATTGCCGGAACAAGAATTGCTATCGCAACTGGATACACTCACCCTCAACCAGACCTTGCTCTGATTCAGGAGACACTATGGCTCGACACCCGGCATCGGTTTCCAGCGTATTGGCACTCGCTTCCGCCTGCCCTACGCTGGCTGCCGTCGCACCCAGCGACAATGAAATTGGCTATCGCTACAGCCACTATCAAGAAGCCGATGCACCCGCCAATCGTGTCGCCAGTGGCAGTACGGAACGCTATCAAATTGATATTCATCAGTTGCATTGGCGGCAAGTCATTGCCGAGCAGTGGCAGCTGCAAGCTGCCGCCAGCCTAGAAAGCATGAGTGGCGCTTCGGCCTTGCAAACCTATCGCAACGACGCCGGCCAAAGCGAAGTGATTATGAGTGGCGCCAGTATCGAAGAACGCCGAACCGATGGCCGCATCAGTATCAGCCGCTTTTTTGATGAAGGCACGCTGTCCGCAGGTTATTACCAAAGCCAGGAAAATGATTACGCCGCCAGAGCGGTAAATGTCAGCGGTGAGCTGGAGCTTAATCAGGCACATACAGTGCTTAGTGCTGGCTACAGTCTGTCGAACGACACCCTCAACCCCAGCGATGCCAACGGCATTGCCCAGCGTGAGGCTGCCGACGGTGAAACCAAGCAAACCCGCGACATGTACGTGGGTGTCAGTCAAATTCTCAATCGCTACGAAGTGATTCAGCTGACCTTGGCACAGCGCTACAGTGACGGCTACTTGTCCGACCCCTACCGCAGCATTGATGTGCGTCCACAAGAACGCCTGGGCAGCAGCATCAGCCTGCTGTATCGCTTTTACATGGCACCCTGGAATGGCGCCTGGCATTGGGACTATCGCTACTACAAAGACGATTGGGAGGTCGCGTCACACACCTTAGAGGGCCGCTGGTTGCAACAGCTCACCGATCACGTGCGCTGGCGCATTGCTTTACGCGGTTATCAACAAAGCGAAGCCGAGTTTTATTCTTTGGCAGCCACGCGCGAGACCAGTTTTCAAAGCAGCGATGCACGGCTGTCCGCGTATGGGGCGTTGACTGCTAGCCTGGGGCTGGATTTGGGGCTTGACGATGTCACCGTCAGTATTGACTGGAGCCAATACGAAAGTCGTGAACAATGGGGGCCTGCACGCAATGATGCGGATGAGGCCCCGTCTTTGGTTAACTACCAGCTGCTGTCTCTAGGACTGCTGTATCGCTACTGAGGGTTTGAGCCTGCCAAGGCTCAGCCAACGCTTGCAGGTGCTCGTGCAGCGCTGCCACAAACGCCGTTGGCTGCTCCAACGGCCACATGTGGTTGGCATCCGGCTGCAGCCATCGAACGGCCGCTAGATGCGGCTTCACTGACTGCGTCACCAGACGAAACAGCACGCGGCTGCGAGCGCCGGTGGCCAAAGTCACCGGCACCGTGATAGCACTCAGACGCGCAGCACACAGGTCCGTGGCCGGCGCCTGCTGCATTTGCTGCACCAGCGTGTGGGCATTGTCGAGTTGCTGCTGCTGCAACACTTCAGGCTGCTGATGAAAATAGCCTAGTGCTTGACCCGAGCCGTCGATCAATGCCGCTACCGCTTGCTCCAACCGCCCCTCCTCCAAGTGCGGAATGACCGGGTCAAACATGGCGCCGGCGTCGGTCATAAACTCGCCCATCTCGTCCTTGCTCAGACAGCCCGGATAGCCGGGGTCATAAACAAATGCCGAGGCCACTTGGCTGGGGGCATGCGTCAACGCCGCCAGCACCACATCAGCGCCATAAGACCAACCCACCAGATGCACGCGAATGCCGCCAGGCAGTGCTTGCAACCATTGCAATAAGTCCTGTGCGTGCTGATTAATGCCAAACTCGCCGCTGTGCTCCTGTCCCTGAGCACCAAAATAGCGCTGGCTGACGGCATAGCCCTGACAAACACCGCCCAAACACTCAATGTGCGGCTGCCACATGCGGGCATCGGCCAACGCACCGTGAACAAACAAAATAAGATCGCCCTGCTGAAACTCGGGCAAAGTCACTGAAAACATGAAAAAACGCCTTGCAAACGTGCCAGTTGGCACGACCAATTCAAGGCGGCTTTATACGTCAATCCATCACAAGGTCAATGCTGACAATCCACATATTAGAAAAAAGCCCGAGCCAACAACTTGCCCTGTGCGATGCTGCACATCCGTGACAGCCCCGACCGAAAGACAGGTATGACCGGAAGTAAACGCTTTACCCTCAGACCGGTGTGAACAAGACTTCATGCTGTTATCACCACAGGGGCACGCTATGAAAACTCGGATGTTTGCACTACTGCTGACGCTGGCTTTGACGCCATTGGCCGGCGCTCAAACGCTGACCGTCGTGTCGGACAACTGGGAAGGCTACACCAACAAAGATGGCTCCGGTTTGTACTGGGAGATCGTTCAAGCAGCCTTTGACGGCACCGGCATTGAACCTGAATTTACCACCATGCCGTGGAAGCGAGCAGAAGCGACGGTACGGAACGGCGATGCCGATGCCATTGTCGGTGTTTACTATGAGCCCGATGTCGCAGGATACCGCTACCCTAACTGGCATATCAGTATTGAAGATCCGGTGGTGTTGTACGCAAAAAGCAGTACCAGCATACCAACGCCGGTAGCACCGCAAAGCCTGATGGGATTAAAACTGGCGTGGATTCGTGGTTACGGCTTTAACGACACGGTACTGAGCGGCGTTGATATGAAATTTCAGGAAGTGACTCAACTAGGGCAAGGCGTTCAACTGGTGAACAGCGGCCGAGTCGATGCGCTACTCGATTACGAAGTATCCATCAAACAAGAAGCGCAAAAACTGGGGCTGCCAGTCAGTGGTACGTTTCAGATCGTTCCGGTGGCACCGGGCAACAAACTCTACATTGCCTTTCATAACCGCCCAGACGCCGACAACTGGGTAGAGCTGTTCGACCAGCGTATGCACGCGTTGTCGAGCAACGGCAAAATCGCTGAAATCTATAAAAAATGGCAAGTGCCAGAGACGAAGTTTGGCGCCGAATACTACGCACCTTTGCCGTAAATCAGCAGGTAGAAAGTTATATGTAGCAATAAATAAAGCCTTATAGATCGCAATGGAAGCGGCCACAAAAATGGCCGCTTTGTTAAATAGCAGACATTTTTAGCGCCTGCAAAGAGAGCTTTATTCTGGCTATGTAAGGCTACCAATATCCATGCCCGACAATCCTTGCCAGGCAACTCATACCAGATAACTCATACTAGACAACCCTTACCAGATACCCCATGCCAAAGATACTGAAATGCGAGAAAAGCGCTGAGAACTTATCGACCTGCTGCCGATTAGAGCAATCAACCCCATAAATCGGCCAAACATGGGTTTTAGTTACCCTCACCAGTGTCCGAGCCCATCACCACAGTGGTTAAACCCTCTATTTTCTTGGCCAGATACTGATTATGCGTCACTAAAATAAAGCCGTTTTCTAGCCGGTTTAACCAGTCAACCAAATCGTCCTGAGCTTGTGCATCCAGGTGATTATCCGGTTCGTCCAGCAACAGCCAGGCTTGCTGTTGATGTGCCAGCAGCAGTGCCAGTTTCATTTTCTCACCGCCGCTCAAGGTGGAAATAGTGTCGCTGGCTCGTTCTCTTTTCAGGCCAATCCCGGCCAACAAAGTACGCAGCTCAGTCGCATCAGTGCCGGGGAGCGCTTGCTGCAAAAACGCCATTGCCGTGAGCGCCTGATCCAAACAACTGGCGTGCTGGTCGAGATATAAAAACGCATTGGGCAAAGAATACTCGCCCGCCGCAAACGACTGCTGCCCCGATAAACAGCGCAACAACGTGGTTTTGCCGCAGCCATTGCGACCTTGTAGCCATACGCACTCACCCGCTTGCATCTGTAACTGCACCGTCGGATGACCCGATATGGGCAGTACGGCATTTAACCACAGCGAATGTTGGTTTTTGCCATGGGGAGCATACAAGCGATTGTGCACCGCCGCTGGCATTGAAATGCGCTGCGCCTGATGAGTGTGTAAACGCTGTGCCATGCGGCGATTCAAGCCTCCTAACGACTGGCTGGCACGGCGGGCGCGAAAATCGCCCAACGCCTTACCCTGGCTGCCGTCTCTCACCTGTTGCCTACCCTGGGCTGTGCGGCGCGCAGCGCGTTGCCGCATAGTCTGCGCCGTCTCTAATAATTGCCGCTGTTGGCGCTGCCATTGCTGCGCCTGCTGGCACTGGCGTTCTAGCCTATGTTGCAGGCACTGTTGATACGCTTCAAAACCGGCACTAAAGACCTCGATGCCCTGCTCAGTTAACAGCAATATATGACTGGCGGCTTGCAGTAATACAGGGTCATGGCTAATCACCAACGCTCCTGTAGTGCGCGTACGAAGCTGCTGCGCAAGCCACTCTTTGTTGACGTGATCCAAGTGGTTGCTGGGTTCATCCAATAATAGAAATTCATTTCCAGCAAGTTTTGCGGCCAGCAAACAGCGCATACGCTCACCGCCACTTAGATGGCGCCAATCGTCGTACAACTGCAATGGCGCAGGTAAATACTCGCCCAGTTGCTGTTCTAGCAACCAGTTGTCGGCCACCAGGCTAATGTCATCGTCAGTACCTGTGCCAATACGGCCAATGCCAAGTCGCAAACGCTTTAACGCGGCCAGTTGCTGCTCTAAAGTCGGGTTTCCAAGGCTCAGCGCAGCAGAAAAAGTTTCCGTTTCCGTCATGGCCGATTGTGGCAAGTACGTCGTTGGCTGATGCCGCACAAGCTGTCCCTGGCATGAAACGTTTGTCAGCCCGGCTAAGGCAGCCATCAGCAGTGATTTGCCAACGCCATTGCGCCCCGTAAGCACATAGAATTGACGATCCAATACCAGATCAATGGGTTGAAATAAACGACGTCCGTCGGCCAGACGTAACTCGAATTGCTGCAGTTGCAGAACGGCCATAATACATACCCCAAACATAGGGCGCCTTGTGCCGAAAATGGCAGACAAGGAGCGAATCATCGAAAACGATTTGTTTGAGTTACTGAATCATGGGTGGCTGAGCCTCAATGTGGGTGCGCGAGTATGCCATGACCATTGCAATGGCCACAAGCAACTGGCTTTTATTCGCCGTAGCGGCAAAAGATCACGGTATGATCCAACTGCCCATTGGGGAGCCTGCGATGATTTTTCAACAGCGCTTCTTGCTCATAACCACAACGCTCAGCCACGCGAATGCTACTCGCATTGCTGGCGGCGGTGCGAATTTCCACACGCTTTGCTTGCCGATGCTGCAACGCATAGTCGCTTAGTAGATTGACTGCTTCGGTCATAAAACCGCGCCCATACGCCGAGGTTATTAGCCAATACCCTATTTCATAAAAAGGCACCGATGGGTCGCGAATGTGCAAACCAATCAGTCCAAGAAATTGCTGGGTATTTTGGCAATAAATAAAATAGCGACGTTCGTTTTTATCCTGAACAAAATTGTCGATGGCGATGGCCAGATTGTCGGCCACTGCGCTGCGGCTCGTAATCAGCGGCACCCAGTCCAAAAACTGCCCCAACTCAGCACGGCTGGACTCAACCGCAGCCCATAAGTCATCTAACCACTGCTCCTCCGGTGGGCGAAGTTCAATGCGCTCGCCGATTAATACTTCCTGTTGCAACATTGCCACGACACTGCCTGAGATCGATTACACCAAGCTCTATGGTCGGACAAAACTGACAATACTTCAATTAACGACAAGGCTACACGAACATACGTTCTGTAACCTGCCTTTTTTTAAACCGTCATGACAGGGCAAATATCGGTGGCGTAACCTAAGTGTACATTCACGTTGGTTTGGGTAGTCGCATGCTCAGCATTCAACCTGGCAGCTTCGTTCGGGCAGACAACAGCAGCAACAGTACCTTACAGCCATTGGCGTCAGGTAAGCGCATCAACAGCGCCGCCGACGATGCCGCGGGTCTAGCCATTGCGACGCGCTTTAGCTCGCAGATTAACGCCACACAACAAGCGGTGCGTAACGGGTTAGATGCACAATCGTTGATTCAAACCGAAGACGGCGCTCTCAGTGGTATCAACGACAATCTGTTGCGCCTGAAAGAATTAGCAGTACAACAAGGCAACGGCATTCTCAGCGATTCGGATCGCCAGCTGGTGGCACGCGAAGCCGAGCAGATCACCGCGCAGATACAAGAAACGGTGGCGCAATCGCAGTTCAATGGCAAACCCTTGTTTCAAGCGCAAGACAGCGCCAGCGACTTTCGCTTTCAGCTGGGCTCATCTGAACAAGACGCTGTTACCTTAAGCGCGAACACCCTAGCCAGCGATATCGAGCAAACCCTTGCCGGCCTTGACTTTGGTTCAGCCGACGGCGCTGCCGTTTTATCAGGTTTGGGCGAGTTGCAACAGCAAGTGACTGAGCGCCGCACCGAACTGGGCGCAGTCAGCAACCGCATTGACGCCAGCATCGATAACCTGCGCCAGCAAAATGAAAGCGCACAAGCAGCACGCAGCCGTATCGAGGATGCCGATTTCGCTAAGGTTGCCTCCGAGCGAGCTCGCGAGCAATTCTTACAGCAAGCGCAAATCAGCACACAATCACAGGCCAACGCCAACGCCAGCGACGTGCTCAGGCTGTTGTCATAGAGCCGTTGCTCGCCAACTAGCCACCGCAAAGCGCCCTATCTGGTCTACGCTGTAAAGCACTTGATTGGCAGAGGTTAACGGCATGTTTTTGCGATCCATTCGCAGCAAAGCCATGTTGGGCTACGCGGGCATTTTGCTGGTATTTATTCTGATGGCGCTGTTTTTATTCAATAACAGCGCCACCATCAAACACCGAAACGCCAGCTTTACCGGCACTACTCTGCCAGCGTTGAACGCCGTTGAAGACGCAGGCCTTAGCCTGAAAAGGCTGCATTTAAGCGCGTACGCATTGTATGGCACCACCATTGATGCCGCCGCGTTCGACCGCACCAGCCAACAAGTGCAACAGCAGCTCAGCGCCAACCAAGCCGTCTTACCCGAACTGGCGCAAGTACCCTTTGCGCAGGTGCAGCAAGCGCTGGCAACACTGCGGCGTACCATGACGCAATCCTCCATCGACTGGGATGGCGCACGCAATCAACTCGGCGCCATTGATCGTAGCGTTGCACAAGCCAGCGAACAGTTGGGCAACATCAAACAGGTGCTGGCACAGCAGGCGAATGACTCATCCTTGCAAGTACAACAGCAGTTAGAGCGCATGCGTAACTACATTTGGCTGGGCGCCATTGCCATCATTGCCATCGTCGTTGCCGCCTTTGTGATGACCCAAAAAGCGTTGGTTGCGCCCATGGTACAACTCGCACAACACCTGAATTTGGTAGCAACGCAGTTGGATTTAACCCGCCAGCTTAACTTACCGTCCGAAGATGAAGTGGGCACCGCCGCCCAGGGCGTGAATCGCTTATTAAATGATGTGCGCGAAAGCTTGCATACCTTGCATCAATCCGTGGGCACTTTGTTAAACAGCGCCAGCGCCATGGAGCAGTTATCGGCTGAATCTGGGCAACAGATGCAACAGTTTTCCTCCGCCATGACCGAGATGATGCATCAAATTGAACAAATCGAGCACAGCATTGAGGAAACGGCAGCCCGCTCTCGCAGCGCTTCTGAAGCCGCATCAACCGGTGCGCGCCAAGTACAAGAAGGCAGTGACAACGTGCGCGAAACGGCTTCCAGTATTAAATCCTTAAGTGCCGACCTTGAGACATCGGCCGCCATGTTAGAGCAGTTAAAAAGCTCCGGCAGTCAAGTCAGCCAAGTGGTCAAAAGCATTGCGGATATTGCCGAGCAAACCAACTTGTTGGCGTTAAATGCTGCCATCGAAGCGGCACGCGCCGGCGAGTCCGGACGCGGTTTCGCCGTGGTCGCCGACGAGGTCCGCAACTTAGCCAAGCGCACCTATGACTCCACCAGCCAGATCAATCAGATTTTGGAAGAGATTGTCAGCAGCATTAACAACACCGTCACTTCCATGTCCACCAACCAAGACAACGCCGGAGCAGCGGTTGAGCTGGCCATGTCGACAGTCGAATCCTTGGATGTCATTCGCACAACAGTGACACAACTCAGTGAAGAAAATCGCCAGTTAGCCAGCACCACAGAAGCCAACGAGCAAATTCTTAATCAAATGCGCCATCATGTCGACGGCGTGCGCAAGGCAAACGAGCAATTGGCCGTCAGCACCAATCATACCTGCGAAGAAGCCAAGCAGCTCACCAGCATTGCCGACACACTCAACCAAACCAGCCGTCGTTTCAAAACATAACAGGCAAAATAAAAAATGGATTCCAAGCAGCTGGTGTTAATCAGTTCTTAATTTCAGTAATATTGATAAACAGACTGGTCCAAGCCGTTTAAATATTGGCCGCCTGAATATGGACAAGCTGACCGCCAGCATTTAGAAAACCGCGCCCTACACCAGCTAAGGCGTTGCGACAGGGCATCATTCGCACTAACGACAGTCAGCCATCTTGCGCTCATAGCGCCGCAAACGTAGCGTCATAAATAGGTTTATTATTAATACGACAATAGAAGCCCACACCACACCCGGCCACCCAGCTAAGTTCCAAAAAGGATCAAGGTAATAACCGCCGCTACTGGCGCCTAGGTAATAACACACCAAATATACGGATGAAGCGGTTGCCGGTGTATGCTCTGCGTGGCGACTGACCCAACCGCTGGCATTGGCATGCGCCAGAAAAAAGCCCAGCGCATTGATTAAAAACCCCACGATAATCCAGGGCAAAGCGTCACTGAGTGTCACCAGTGACCCCAGCATCAACAAAATCACACCTAGGCGCATGATTTGTGGAGCAGACCAACGCCGTAACCAACGCCCACCCAACGCAGCACCGACAGTGCCCGACAAATAGGTTAAAAATAACATGCCCAAAATTGAGGGCGAGAGCTCATACGGCGCTGCCGCCAACCGGAAAGTTGCGTAGCTGAACTGGTTAACAAATATAAAAAAGTTTAACCCACCAATCATATAAGCGAGTAACAGTACAGGGTTACTGAGGTGGCTGTAGATATCCTGCGCGACTTTGCGCGGCCGTAAAGAGGACCAGCTCTGCTGCTGAAACCCGCGCGACTGGGGCAAAATAATAAACACCGGCAGCAGCAATACGATACTTAAGCCCGCCAACAAGGCAAACGATTGGCTCAAGCTAAAGTGTTCAATAAAAAAGCCACCCAACAAACGCCCGCCTATGCCGCCAAGGGAGTTGGCACTGATATACACGCCCACTGCGATACGAAAAGCACTGGCTTCAAACTCTTCACGCATATAGGCCAGGGCAATGGCAGGCAAACCAGCCAAGAAAAACCCTTGCGCAGCACGCAACACTAACATGGATGAAAAAGAGTCCGCCCAGCTTAACAGCCCAGTGCACACCACCGCCCCAGCCGTAGCTGACAGCATCAACGGACGCCTGCCAACCACCTCGGACAGCGGGCCAAACACCAACAGCGACATCGCCAACGTCGCCGTTGTAATGGTAAAGGTCTGCCCGGCCATTAAAGGGCTAATGGCAAAGTGCTGCACCAAAAACGGCAACATGGGTTGGGTAATGTACAAATTGGCAAATACCACAAATGAGCCCAAGCCCAGTGCCAGGGTTGCTGGCCAGAAACTCGCTGCCTGCGTGGCGTAGCTGCGGCTTAGCGAGGAGAAACTATTCAAATCTTGCTCCCGTTATTCTGATGGAAACACGGACTGCTGTGTTGTGGATGCAAGGTTGTAATGGCCGTTGCACAAAGCGCTACCCAATCAATAAACGCTGGATAGCTGCCGCTGGGTAAGGGTCATGCAGCGAGTGTCGTGTAGTGAAAGAGTGGCAAACGATCAAGCGCATGACACTCCACTCATCGAAGACGCTGGCAAAGCGTAGCAAGGGGAGTAAAATCAGTAAAATATATAGTTTTTACAACAATCATAAGAGTTGCTTATGGACATCCGGCATCTACGCTATTTCAAAGCGGTCAGTGACTGCGGCAGTTTCACCCGCGCCGCCGAGCAGCTGCACATTGCTCAACCAGCTTTAAGCATGGCGATACGGAAACTGGAAGCCGAACTGGAGCTAACTTTGCTGCACCGCCGCGATCGTCGAGTCCGTCTTACCGACGAAGGCCAGCGCCTATACCTGCATGCGCAACGCATGGTGCAAGCCAGCGAAGACGCCAAGCTAGAAATGGCAGAGCTCAAAGGCTTACAGCGTGGCGAGGTGCGAGTCGGTGTATCGAGCATGCTCGGCTCCTATTACTTTCCGCCGGTGTTTATGGCCTTTCGCCAACAATACCCGCAGCTCACCCTGTCGGTGACGGATGCAGGCACAGACCGGCTGCGGCAGTTGTTGCTCAACGGCGAACTGGATTTGGCTGTGATCGTCGACGAGGACTGCCCGTCAGAGCTGCAGGCGGAACGGTTTTTAAGTGAACAAATGCTGGTCACCTGTGGGCAAGATCACCCGTTTGCCACGCAGCACAGCATTCGCTCAGAAGATTTTTTTGCGCAAGATCTGCTGCTATTTAAAGAGGGCTTTTTCCATCGCAAGGTGGTCGAGCGCATGGCCCGCGACGGTGGATTTAAGCCGCGCATCAGCGTGGAAACCAACCTGATAACGCTGATAAAAACCATGGTCAGCCAGGGCTTTGGCGTCTCAACGCTATTACCGATGGTGATAGATAAAACGGACAACCTGATTACACGCTCCTTTGCACAGCCAGTCTGGTTACACTTGTCGCTGGCGTGGCGCAAAGATGGCTATCTATCACAAGCCAATCGAACCTTTGCCGACTTCATGCTGGGCAAACGCTAATCCATCAATACTCGCGATACGTCAGATGGCGTAGAGTAACGAACTGTTCCAGCAGCAGGCGTTTCCTTTCCCCTCCAATACATGATAATAATTATCATTTAAGGAGGGTTTATGGTAACCACATCACTGATCGCACGTTCCCAGTCTTCTCGTTTTCAACCCTTAACAGTGCGAGACAATCAACGACTTAGCCCGAATATGCGCCGTTTAACACTCAGTGGTGAAGTTTTGGAGCACTGGCCAGAACAGAGCGCTGGGGGCTATTTTAAGCTGTGTTTTGAGGCCGATGGCCAGCCGCTGCAGCGCCAACCCGCGGAAGGCCAGCGACCTTTGATGCGCACTTACACCATTCGCCGCCTCGACACCTCGCAGCAGCAACTGGAAGTCGACGTCATGCTGCACGGCGAACATAGCCATAGCGGGCCAGCCAGTCGCTGGGCTGCACAGGTAAAGCCTGGCAGTTCCATCATGATCGCAGGCCCAGGGCCTTCCAAATTACCCACGCCAGCTCAGCATTATTTGTTGGTCGGCGATATGACCGCCCTGCCCGCCATCAGCGCGCACTTGGAAAACTTGCCCGCTGATGTCCGCGGTGATGCCGTTATTGCTGTGCCAGACAGTGACGATCAACTGACGTTGCAACGTCCGTCAGGAGTGAACATTCATTGGTTAACAGGTCCGCAACCGGATTTGCTCGCGAAGGTTCAGGCGCTCTCCCTGCCTGCAGATTTGGCCGTTTGGGTAGCATGTGAGTTTGACCAAATGCGCGCCATTCGCCAGTTTGTGCGTCAACAACTGCAGCTGCCCAGACAGCAAACGTATCTCAGCAGTTATTGGAAAGCCGGGCGCAGTGAAGACGAACACAAAGTGCTAAAGCAAAAAGATCAAGCCAACGATGGCTAAATAGAAAGCTCTAAAGAGAAAAGCTAAATAGAAAAGCTAAATAGAAAAGCTGAAGAAAAAGACCACGATAAAGGCAGCGCTGCGCTCGCCCTTACCGTGGCAAAGAGGGATTTTTTACATCGGTCGATAGCGGTTGGTAATCACCTCGATTTCCACTTCGAGCACATCATCCAAGCGCTCAAGGCGCTGTTTTTCTGCCCACATATCCGTGTCTTGTGGATAGCTCAGCATAAAAGATGACTCACCAATTCGTGTGACGCTGGCGCTGCTATCAAGATACGCGTCAATATCGCCTTGCGTGCGCACCAGCAGAGTATTACCAATCACGCCCTCTTCACCGCGCTGGCGTTCCAAGACCTTGGTGCCCGGCACCAACACGGGTTGTGGACGCTTGCCCGATTTGGCACTGCGTGCTGTCGAATTACTTTGCTCGCTTGCTTGCTCTGGCAGTTCAAACACCCAGCCATTGCTTTCAATTTCTACCGCCATGATTGAAGTGCTGAATAGCCAAGCCGCGGCCAATAACATCGTCTTTTTCATGGTACTCCCCTCAATGACCGTAAATATTGATGGCGGCTTCAGTAAAGCTGCCTTGTGATGCTGGGTTCGCGGTGCGAATCACCACATCATCCGTTCTTGTTCCCGTCGCATCTAACAAAGTCGCCTGAAAACGGAACTCACCACTATTCGTATCCACTAATTTAACTGTCCAAGTACCCTGTGCTGACTCACCATAGAAAGCATTACTCAGTAATACGGTATCATCAAAGTCAGCACTCACGTTCTCACTTTGGTCAGCTACCAGCATGCTGCGTGGCTGCAATACCATGGCCTCGGTACCACTTGGTGAACGCACCATCACGGCTAAGTCGGCATCGCGCCCATGAATGGCGGAGAACTTCACTTGAATCGCTTCCACCGTAATGTCGTCATTAATCACGACGGTTTTTTCCGCACCCACAGTGCTGCCATCGGGAATCGGGGCAGGGTTAATATCTGCACTATCAACAAAGCCAGTTTCTTGATAAGGCGGTAATAGCTCATAGTCACTCGCGCGCGCCAGATTCACAGCAGCGTGAGTATCGACCATGCCGAAGCCATACCAGTTATGGAACCAATGACCAGCGGCATTTTGCACCCAACCCGGCTCGGCGGTGAACAAGGAGCCATTGCCTACATCTACTGTTCTCGGTGCAAAATCATCATCAATTTTGCGTGCGGTCATGGCCATAATGTGTCGCACATCGCGCCAGGTCAGCAAATCATTGGCTTCAAAAATCAGCGCCGCTACGCCGGATACAACCGGTGCAGCCGATGACGTTCCATTGAAGGTCGAGGTGTAGTCACAATCAGAGTTTTCGTCAATGGAACCATTATCAAAGTTGTGCCAGAGTCCGCTACGCGAAGAACCATGCTCACAACTGGTAAGGTCTGTGGTGATCATTGCTGGGTGCCGGCCGCCATATTCACCGCCTGGTGCTGATACCCAGATAGACGAACCGACTGACGAGTAGGACGATAATGGCGTGTCTGCATCGGCCGCCAATGCCGATACCACGGTGTAATAAAAGGTAGAGTTATCTCCCGTGGTATTGGCGATATGATCCGCTAAGTCCGGGTTCACACCAGTTATCCAATTTGCAGTACGCCCTGCAAATTGATAGCCGCCCACCTCAATGCCTTTAAACGAGTTACCCGCCGACTTAATGTAAGCCACACCACGACCGCCGTTATTATTGGTGGTCTTATCGCGGCGGAAATCTTCAAGCCAGCGATTCGGCCCTCGGCCAGGTTGAATATAATCACTGCCATAGCTCATATTGATCACCAGGGCATCGTCCGAGCGCGGACCGCCAGGAGAAGCAGCCGAAGGTGCACCACCGTGGGATCTAAACCAATTATCATTGGTTTGATTCTCTAAGAAGTTAAAACCCATTAGTTCGGCATACGGCGCTACACCACGACCACCGATACCGTTAAAGCCACGTGCAGCAATCAACCCCGCTACCGATGTGCCGTGATCGCCGCCAGCAGGATTCAATGGATTCATCGCAGGGGTTGGATCAGTATCACCGCCCACAAAGTCGTAGGATCTATTCGCTACAACATTATCACGCAAATCGGGATGGTTTATCTCTAGGCCAGTGTCGACAACCGCTACACGTATATTTTCACCCAGCAAACCTAAACGGTGAACAGGCTCAACATTAATATCGTGCCCGGCAGTGCCCGCATTTCGCGCATAGGCACTTTGACCTGTATTCTTTAAATGCCACTGTTGTGCATAGAGCGGATCTTCACCGTTGGGTAGTTGGTTCAACTCCTGAACATTGACCGTCAAATCGACTTGATCTGTCAGCGCACCATCGCTGACTTGCACACGCAAACGATCCTCACCAGAGCTGTCTTTGGCTGCGCGATAAACCAAAACATTCTCTTCAAACTGGACTTGACCAAGATTGCCCCCACTTAGCACAGCGTATTGCAGCTGATCCTTATCCACATCCGTCGTGACAAGACTAATACGAATAGCCTGATCGGCGCTGACTTCATAGCTCTGTGTCGGCATATTGAATACGGGTGCATCATTGACAGGCGCCACTTGCACAACCACATTCAGGGTTTTGTCAGAGTAACCTGATGATCCAACTTTAATGCTTAGTGTTTCAGTACCATTAAAGTTGGCTTCAGGTTGATAGGTCAGCTGGCCACTTTCCGTTAACGTAGCTTCACCATGGCTAGCATTCGTCAGCAGCTCATAGCTTAATGACGGTACGTTGTTGCCCTGAGGCTGCAGCTGCACACTAAGTTCTGCGTCTTCCGTTACAGACAAAGGCTGGAACTGAATATCCGGTAATGTGGCCGCCTCAATCGACACCGTTACCACCATATCAGCTGTCACCGTGCCATCACTCACACGTAGGCTAAAACGATCATCGCCTGTGGCGTTCTGGTTCGCTTGGTATTGCCAATCCATGCTATTAGGCTGCAGTGTTACTGTACCTTGTTGCGGGGCTTCACCTTGGCTCAAGGTTAAGGCATCGCCATCAACATCTTCTGCTTTCAGCGTACGCGCTACTTGCTCGCCCGCTTGCATGTTTAATTGCAGCTGTGCCGTGTCGAGCTGTGGTGCATCATTAACAGACTCAACGGTAATGCTCAGCCATTCACTAATGGTTTGATCGCCGTCGCTGACTTCAATGTGCAGTTGCTCTTCGCCGTTAAAATTCGCCTTGGGCTGATAGGTCAAACGACCTTGCGCTGTCAGGTTTACCGATTCAGCATTAGCGCCTTGGGTCAGCAAACGAAAACGAACTTTATCTTCCTGCCCACCTTTGCTTTGCAACTGTGCCTGCAGCGATTTATCTTCCGCCACGTTCAGGCGGGTAGACACCAGCTCCAGCGGCAGACTTTCGACCTCGGCCTCCTGCACAGTGACTGCAATATTGTGCTCAAGCTGATCGCTGCCATCGCTCACCACCAGGGTCAGCGTCTCTTGGCCTGCTTTATCAGCAGCGGTATACACCAGCTGATTGCGCTCCATCACCGCCGTGCCCAACTGGGCCGGTGCTTTTAGCGCAAAGGTCAGATCACTTTTTTCCACATCAACAGCAGTGAACGTCATACGGCTAACGCGACCGGCTTCAAGTTGTAGCGCGGCTTTAGGGTTCACCAGACGCGGTACATCGTTTACCGGCTTAATATTGACGTTAATACGTTGCTCGACCACTTGCTCGTTAATGCGCGCCGCCAATACAAAGTGATCGTTACCGAAGAAGTTTTCCTCCGGAGTGTACTGCCATTGCTCGTTAACAATACCGGCTTGGCCATTGCGCGGAGCACGCAACATAACGAATGAACGCGCGGTATAACCGCTGCCATCCAAGTTAATCCTAATAGCGCTGTCTTCATTAGCTTCGGCATTAATGGCCGTTAAACGTGGCTCGGGCTTAGGTTCCGGCTCTGGTTCCGGCTCTGGCTCTGGCTCTGGCTCTGGCTTAGGTTCCGGCTGTGGCTCTGGCTTAGGTTCTGGCTTAGGTTCTGGCTCAGGGGCCGGCTCTGGCTTCGGCTCCGGTTTAGGAGTCGGCTCAGGCTCTGGAGTTGGCTCAGGAACTGGCTCGGGCTCAGGCATAGGAATCGGAGCAATCGGGGCTTGCAGCTCAATGGTGATTGCAGATTCGATTTCCGTTTTACCGTCGGAAATTGCGATGATAATAACGTCGTTACCGCTTGAGTCGGCGCTCGGCTGGTACTGCAGTTGGCCATCTTCGCTGAGCGAGGCCGTGCCTTTCCCGGGTTGCTGGACAATGCGAAATGTCAGGCGATCGCCGTCTGGATCTTCGGCAGGTAATTGCAACGATAGATTTTCGTCCAGTGACGTCGACCAATCATTGGTCAACAACCGAGGTGGGCGGTTACCGGAACCGCCATCAACAGACGGCACCGGAGTGGTATCGACACCACCGTCGTTACCACCACGGCCACTGCCATCTCCACCGCCACTACCACCACCGCAGGCACTCAGCATGGCGGTGCTGATGGCCAAGGCAATCAATCTGGACATTTACGTCTCCGGCTCAGTCAAATATTGGCGCCTATTATTTGCACCGGCCGGTGGATGAATAGCACTAATGTTTCAAACTGTGACAGGATTCAACCAAGTGTAAGAATTAGTAACCTCGCTTTTTAAACAGCGCACAAATAGTAGAACTATCAGCTATTCGCACAGCGCCGCCCCAAAAAATAAGATTCGGAAAAACATCAAAAAAAGAAACAATCTCCACAAGCGCAATGCGCTTTCACGAGCAACCGTCACGGCGTCTGATCGCAGTCGGGTGCAATAGCCAAACTACGCCAGCGGACCACTAGCCCACTAATGACAACCATAGTTATAACGGAAGCGCTTGTGAGCCCATCTGACGATGACCACCAACATAGTTTTTTCGATAACGCGCGCTCTTCGGCATTGCACTCAGAATTAAACATTAAATAAATACTGACAATTTCAGCAAATAACACAGACCATAAAGGGCGACACAGGCCATTACAAAAAAAACGCTAAAATAAATAAAACCGGCCATATTTGTCTGCTAAGGTCGGTCATACTCAGTCAAAGCAACAAGCTTGACTGTGCAGTTGTAGATACTGTTCTCAGTTTCAATAACGTCTACCAACATTATTGATACACCGGCGTCAGCGTCGGCATAGACTGGAACAGGCCCGACTCACAAGGTCGGTAATTTTAATGCAACATGCTTCTAGGAAGGAGGCCATCTATGACGGCTAGATCCCGCCATTGGCTATCATCTATCAGCGCTGGCAGCGCTATTTTTCTGTCTATTTTTTCATCTAATAATATTTTCGCACACGGTTATATTTCAGAACCCGTATCACGCAGTAAATTGTGTGCGACGGGTGTCAACAGCAATTGCGGCGCGATTCAGTGGGAGCCGCAAAGCGTGGAAGGCCCAGACCGCTACCCGCTGACTGGCCCCAAAGATGGTGAAATCGCCAGCGGTGGCAACGCTGGGTTTTCTCCATTAAATGTTCAAACCAGTAGCCGCTGGAGTAAAACAGCCATTTCTGGTGGTCCGATTGATGTTGAGTGGACCTTTACCGCTCCTCATGTCAGCCGTGATTTTCGCTACTTTATTACCAAGCCAGGTTGGAATCCCAATGAGCCGCTAACGCGTCAAAGCTTCTCACCCGACCCGTTCTGCAGTCATGACGGTAAACAACAACGTCCGGCCAACCCATTACGTCACAGCTGTTATTTACCAGAAAACCTCAGCGGTTATCATGTCATGCTCGGCGTGTGGGACGTGGGTGACACTGTAAACTCGTTTTATCAGGTGGTGGATTTAAATATTCTCAAAGGCGAGCAACCGCAGTGGCGAGACATTGGTGATATTCCACCGGGCCGGCAAGTGCTTGCAGGCGATACCGTCACCTTGCATCTGTTTGACCAGCAGCAACAAGTCAAGACACACGCCTGGGAATTCTCTGGCCAAGGCAACTGGAGCGAGAGTTTTGCCGAGTGGATTAACCGCAGTAATTTAGGCGTGCTGGCTGGTGTACTGGATGGTCAGGGCAACATTACTCCGGTGACAGGCTTAAACGATATTTTTGTTGCTAACGCCAGCTCTTTGCAACGCGCTGAAATCAGTGTGCAAAGTGATGAGCCAGTTAGCATTGATTTGTCGCTGAACAACTTGCAGCGCCAGTATCTGCTTAGCAGCGATTCGCTGACGCTCGACCTAGATTTGACCAGCCAGGCGGAGCTGCAGCTGGACGTCAGTATTTATCATGCTCAGCAGCTGGTCGCACGTTCAAGCGCCGCGTTAAACCAGCAACTGTCATTACCAATGACGCTGAAAACCCCACTGCCGGGTGATTATCAACTGATTATTGTCGCCAGCGATTCTAACTCGTCACGACAATTCAGTTATGACTTCAGCATCGCATTGGCCAATACCGATTACGACTATGTCTACCCTGCGCAGCACGAGCAATATAAAGCGGGCGATCGCGTACGTGGCAAAGATGGTCGTATTTATCAGTGCAAACCTTTCCCATATGCAGGGTGGTGCCGGATTTATCAGGCTGCTGACCCTGCTTATGCCCCCGGAGTTGGCCGCGCCTGGCAAGATGCCTGGGTGTTGATTAGCCAATAGGTAGCTAGGGCCTGATGAACCAGGCCCCAGTTCCGACTACTGCCCCACACCGTGGGGCAAACTTTCAGCACGACCTCTGATACAGCTGTTCGATATCGAAGTGGGGTTTTTAACCGTACAGGGAATAATGATGAAAAGAACAACCTGGATAAGCGCAGCAGTTATGGCTTTGGGTCTCAGCGGTGTCAGCACCGTACACGCAACAGAAGCACTTCACCCGCAATGGGTGAAAGTGGCGCAAGAGCACGAGTTTAGTGCAGATTACCAATGGGAAAGTGGCTGGAATAATTCTGGCTCTCATACCCTCACCATTGATCGTGCCGGTGCCAGCTTTATCAAAGTACACTTTGACCAGTTTCAACTGCCCGCAGGCATGACCCTGGTGGTCAGTAACAGCGACGGTAGTGAACAGTACCGTTACGCCGGTCACCAACCGTCATCCATGCAAAAGGCCACCCATGCAAGTAGTGGCGGCTTTGCTGCCATGTCGGTCAGTGCAGATCGCGTTCATATTCGTGTCGAAGGCACCCCCACGGGCAATGACAGTGCAAGCGTCAGCATCGGTCATTTACAGCAGGGTTTTTCTGAGTTGGAACTGAGCAGCGGCCCGGACATGTCCATCATGTCCACCTGCGGAATCATGGAGCGTCGTGACGTCATGTGCTGGGCCAACAGCCACCCGACAGAATTTGAGCGCTCACGTCCAACCGCGAAGCTATTATTTGGTGGCGGTGTTTGTACCGCTTGGCGCGTCGGTGAAGGCAACCGCGTGATGACCAATAACCACTGTATTTCCAGTGCCAACGACGTGGCTAACGCCGAAGTCTGGTTTAATTATCAGCACACGGATTGCAATGGCAATAGCTTGGCCACCGTCACCAAGGTCACCGGCGCACAGCTGCTGGCGACCGACTATGAACTCGACTTCACCCTATTCACTGTTAACAACTTTGAGCAAATTCAATCCTTTGGTCATTACGGCTTGGATGTGCGTGAGCCGGTGTTAGGAGAAGGCATTTTTATTCCGCAGCACGGTGCTGGCAATCCTAAAGAATTGTCGATTGAGTCAGACAAAAATAGCTCCGGACAATGTGAAATTGATGTTGCTGTTACGGGAGGCCGTGGCAGCAATACCGACACCGGGTATTTATGCGACACCATTGGTGGCAGCTCAGGTTCGCCAGTGTTGGCAGACTCCAGCAATAAAGTCATTGCCCTGCACCACTTTGGCGGCTGCCCCAATCAAGGTGTACTGATCGACCGTATCTGGCCAAAAATCAGTACCTTTTTTGATGGCATTCCAGACAACGATGGCGGTGACGGCGGCCAGCAAGCGCCGATCGCCAACTTCAGTGTCGCCACAGAAAAGCTCACCGCCGTCTTTAACAACCAAAGCAGCGACCGCGATGGCACCATAGAAAGCTACGCTTGGGACTTTGGCGATGGCAACACTGCCACCGATGCCAACCCAAGGCATACCTACGCTATGGCAGGCGATTACGACGTTAGCCTGACGGTGACCGACAATGACGGCCTGACTGATACCAGCCAGCAACGCATCACAGTGCAAGAAGATGATGGCATTCCGTTGCTAAACCCAGGTGAAACCGTCTCTGACCTGGCGCTACAGCGCGGGGAATGGCTGATGTACAAGGTCAAGTTACCGGCCGCGGCAAGCAATTTAAGCGTGCGCATGTCCGGTGGCTATGGCGATGCCGACCTTTACTTACGCGCCGCACAACAGCCGGATCGCGATAACTATGATTGCCGCCCTTATTCCAGTGGCAACAACGAGGCGTGTGACGTTGCCAGCCCCACGGCCGAGTACTACTACGTTGGTATTCGCGCATTTCGCAGTTTCTCTGGCGTCAGCTTACTGATGACCCATCAGTAACACCTACCCAACCACCGGCGGCTAGCCGCCGGTGCGTTTCCTATCCCACATGCCGGTGCTAGAGTAATAAGCACACATCAGCACATTGGGAGAATTCCGTGGCCAACGTAGTGGTATTTATTGCCCATGGGACAGAAGAAATCGAAGCGTTAACTTGCATCGACGTTTGCCGCCGCGCCGGCATCGACACCACCATTGCCGCCGTCGGCGACGAACTTCAGGTGAAGGCAGCACATGGCGTCACACTGACGGCAGATTGTTTAGCCGCAGACTGCGTCAATCAGACATGGGATGCCGTCATCTTGCCAGGCGGTATGCCTGGAGCGCAAAACTTGGCCGACAGCCCGGCCGTCAGCTCGGTGCTGGCGGAGCAACACCGTCAGCAAAAATGGATTGCCGCCATCTGCGCAGCACCCGCCGTGGTATTGGCAGGGCAACAGTTGCTGTCTGGCCGGCGAGCAACCTGCTACCCCGGGTTTGAAGAAGCCCTGCTGGAATCAGCCACCATGTGCGTGACCGAACCCATCATCGTTGATGGCCATTTCATTACCAGCCGCGGGCCTGCCACGGCGATGGTGTTTGCGCTCAGAGTGGTCGCCGCCGTTGCCGGCGACGAGGCTGCTCGGGCCATTGCCAAAGACCTTTTACTGGCGTAACCATTATGACGACTCAAACACGAATTCAACGCATCTTTGCCACCTTACTGACCCTGCTGGCACTGACAGCCCACAGCGAAGATAAGCAGGTCAGCATTGCCGTCGGTTCTTGGCCTCCGTTTTTAAGCCAGGAGCAACAGCACGACGGCTACGTGGCGCACCTAATTCGTGATGTGTTTGAGTCGCAAGGATATCAAGTCAGCATTCAGTTTATGCCCTGGGAGCGCGCTTATCGCGAAGCCGCCGCCGGGCAGCACGATGCCACCGCCGTGTGGATGGATAAAGAAGAGCGACGCCTGGACTTCTGGTACAGCGATCCGGTGCTCAGCGAAACCTTTGTGTTTTTTCATCGCAGCAGTGAGCCCTTTGATTGGCAAAACTACAGCGACTTATCCGACTTAACCCTGGGCGGTGGCATATCCTACAGCTATGGCGAAGCAATGGATCAAGCCATTCAGGATGGCACCATCACATTGCAACGGGTATCCACAACGTTACAGAATTTCAATCGACTGGCAGCGGGTTATATTGATGCCTTCCCTGAGGAAATGAGCGTTGGTTATTTCAATTTACGCCAACTGCCTCATGTGTATGACGAGATCCGTCATCACAGCAAGCCGATTTTGCAAAATAACAGTTTTGTACTGTTTCCTCGCGGCGAAGCAAAAAGCCAGCAGCTGCGTAAGGACTTTAATCAGGGATTACAGAAATTTCGCGACAGTGGCCGTTATCAAAACTATTACAATAATTTCAACGCCGGCCGCTACGATTTAAAACCCAACAGCGGTCAATGAAGACCGCCGCTGGTACTTAACAATTGGTAAATAACACTATTCACCACTGGCGATGGGTAACCCCGTCGATGCACGCGCGGCGATGTAGCGCTCGACACTGCCTTCTAGCAACGCCATCGGCATAGCGCCATTGCGCAGCATTTCGTCATGAAAATCCGCCAGGTTAAACTGCTCACCCAACTGCTGTTTGGCTTTTTCACGCAGTTCCAATATTTTCATCATACCGACTTTGTACGCCGTTGCTTGCCCAGGATTGACAATATAGCGTTCGATTTCGGACACCACGTCTGACATCGCAATTCCAGTATTGGCGGCCATATAATCGATGGCTTGTTCTCGCGTCCAGCGCTTGGCATGCAAACCGGTATCCACCACCAATCTGACCGCACGGAACAGCTCCGCCTGCAAACGCCCTACATTGTCAAACGGTTGGTCTTGCATGCCCATTTCCCAAGCAAGGTACTCAGCGTACAGAGCCCAGCCCTCGGTAAAGGCGGTGAATGGCGATGCTTTGCGCAAAAAAGGAATACCCTCAGCTTCCATCGCTAACGCAATCTGAAAGTGGTGTCCCGGTACAGCCTCATGGTACGCCAACGTGCGCATACCGTACTTAGGTGTGGCTTTAATATCGTACAAATTGGCAAAAAAACGTCCGGGACGGCTACCGTCAATGGATGGGTGCATGTAGTACGCGCCGGGAGCGGTTTTTTCTTTAAACTCAGGGATGCGCCGAACTTCCACACCCGCCTGTGGCGTGCGACCAAAAACACCGGCTAAGTTATCTTCGATCTCCGTAATAATATCGCGATAATCTTGCAGAATTTGCTCACGTCCTTGCGCCGTATCTGGATAATATTGATCTGAACGCTGGGCCAGAGCATCGATGGCGATGACAAAATCGTCACTATCACTCACACCTTGCTGCTGCAAAATATCCAGTATCTGGCGCTGAATGCGCGCAACTTCAGACAGTCCCATGGCATGAATGGCCTCCGGGCTTAATTCGGTGGTCGTTTGACGACGTAATTGATAGCGGTAATAGTCGTCGCCATCGGGAAGCTTCCAGACACCGTCATCGCTGCTGGTATTAGGACGGACGGCAGTGAAATAGTCGATTAATCCCTGATAGGCTGGATACACTTGCGACTGTATCGCCACCTCAGTGGCGGCCAATAACTCTTCGTGCTGACTCGTGGCCACCTCAGATTCCGCCAACCGCTTGGCCAACGAGGTGTAGAGAATATTATCTTTGGCGGGTGTGTTCACAAACCCGCTCATTTCATCGAGTACGCGATCCACCACAAAACGTGGTGGCAACACGCCGCGCTGCTCACGTTGCTGCAAGCCTTTTAATAGCTGTTGAAACTGCAGCTCCACCGCACCTAGCCGAGCTAAGTAATGTTCCACCGACGTCAAATCAGTAACTTGATGTTGTGAGTCCATAAAGCTTGGAAACCAGTTCTGAACTCCAAACAATTGGTTGACCGGATAGTCGTGAAAGCGAAAACGATAGCCGTCTATTTGCTGGTCCAGCAGATACAGGGCAATGGCTTTGGACAAACGTTCCTGCTCGGTCAGTGCGGCATCGTCGTATTGCAACAATACTTCACGTCCGGCAATCATGCGTTGATGTTGCTCGTCGCGACGCTCAGGGCTTAAATCGTTCAGTTTTGCATTGTGGCCATCTATGCCGACGGTTTCCAAAAAGCCTAACGACGTCAGATTCTGTGGTTCAGTTAACGCCTCTTTTAACAGTTCACGGTTTAGAAAGTTGTTCAAATAAACCGGCTTTTCGGCATACCACTCGTGGGCGGCAAACCCACTGGCCAATACCACGGCAGACAAGCTGACAGCGCCCGTCCATTTCAGTAAACGCTTCATCGCGATGCTTTCCTTAGATTTCAACACGCCGCCATCATACGGTTGAGTTTTGCACGGCGACAAGGGCCCAACGTTCCACTTAGGCGGCATCTTTCACCCAGGCAGAACATCTGATGACAAAATGGTCAAAAGCTAGAAAGTAGTCTGGGTTCGATAGCGAACGTGCGGTAGGACAGGCAGAAGTGAGGCGACGATGACAAGCACATGACTCCTGACTGAATACAGAGGGCAGCTGCCCGCTCCCACGAGCAAGCATCATGCTATACGCCAAAGCCAATTAGCAGCCCGTGCAAAGCCAACTAAGGCACAGTGCCAACCACCTTGGTGCTACCAAATGCATCTTGATGTCGTAGCGCTTCCGCAACGGATTAGGAATCAGGGACTTGCTCGCACATTGCTTGCAAACTGGCATTATCGAGTATGGAGAACGAAGCAATCCGCAGCTGATATTCCCCTAATTTGCCAGCCATTTGTTCAGATAACGGAAACTGCACTTGCCCGCGGTCACCGGGAAATATACTGCCCAAATCGGATAACCACTTGGTTTCGCTGGCAATAGCAATGCCGGCATCGTCCACCAAGGAGACCTCGAGGTGAATCTTACTGATGGTGTAAGGGCTATTATTGTCGATGGCGGCGGATAATATTGGTACCGATTGCCCAGTATTGACACGAAAACCGCTCACCTGCACTTGATCACTCACGGTGCCAGCTAAATAACGCTGGGCTTCTTGCTCGCCAGACATTTCTATCAGCGTTTTCACACCACCAATACCGGCGTTCACTATGCCGCCCACCGCTGCCAACAATAAAAACAGCGTGCCAAGCAAATAACACGTAGCTATCCACCATACAGAGTTGCGTTTATAAACGATTTGAGAATCAGTCATGGTGCATCCTTGATGATAAAAAAAGCGGCCGATTGGCCGCCTTTTCTCTACAACTCGTCTGAGTTGGATTACGCCGCTGCCAGCTTCGGTGAATCACCATAGCGGTTGTCTTCATCACGACTATCTTGCACTAGGAATACCAGTAAAATAATCGCGCCAACCAATGGCACCAGCGAGATAAGCATCCACCAACCACTGCGGTTGGTATCGTGTAAACGACGAACACCAACTGAAATCGACGGGATCAGCATCGCCAGCGCGTATACCATCAGGATGATGCCAGAAGCGCCCACCGCAAAATCTATCGCCGCACTGATTGCATAGAAAATGATGTAGAACAATACAAACATCCAATACTCTTTGCGGCGAGCACGATCAGAGAAGTTAAAATAGTTTTTTAGAGCATTGATATACCAGTTCATGGCTTATCTCCATATAACAAGAGGCGAGGAATGGCGCCAGAGCGTAGCGTCCTTGCGCCGGTGTCAGGAAAAGTAAGTGTTTCTTGCGCCAAGATCAACCACTGTGGCGCAAAAAATCATCGCATTGTTGACGCCATCACAATCGTGCCCATTATCAATATTGATAGCTGCCGCCCAGCATCAACCAATAGGCATCAAAATCACTACTTTGCTGGTAAAACGCCGCGCTGGCATCCAGACGCCATTGCGGCCAGGGTCGCCACTGCGCCCCGAGTTGAGCGTGCCAAGCGGTGTATTCGCCCAAGCGCTGATCACTGCTGCCGTATTCACGTCCATCAAAGACGATGTCGCTGCCATCGGCATCTTTATAGAAGAAGGCCGCTTGCTGCTGATACACGCGCATAACGGGCAATACCGTCAGTTGATCGCTTACCGGAATATCCAATGCCCAGTTCAGGGTATGACTGGCGATGCCCCAATCGTCGTCGAAGTAGCGATAGTTCAATTGACTGGTAATACCGCTATTCCATTGCCACACATGCAGTGCGCCCACTCCGCCACCGGTGCGCTGATCTGGCCGCTCTTCTGCCGCCAGCAGCCATTCGCTGCGATCAATGCGTTGGTCGTTGTTCAGGTCGATGCCGCGCACAATGGTTTGGTAATGATTGCTCAAATATCCGCGATCGTGGTTGATGTAAGCCGACAAAGACAGATGTGCTTTATCGGACAGCACCTGGCTGACGCTGACTTCGGCATCCCACATCAGATTATCGTCAATGTACTGGTCGGCATAGCCGTCGGTAAAAACATACGACTCGTTATAAATCACCGACGCACCAACCGAGTAAGAGCGATTTTTCCGCCGATCAGCCCACCATAACTGCGAGACACTGGCGCTGGAACTGGTGTAATCCTCTTCCTTTGAAAAACTTGCACCGACCGTCAGTTCATTGCGCAGCGCATCGCGCATTAACAAGGAAGCATTTACCGAACGGCGAATATCCTCTAATTCAACATTCTGGCGGCGATAGTCAGCGTTTGGATCAAACCCCAATATCAGCTTGTCACTTTTTTCATCGGCCAGCGCCACTTGTTGCTGACGCGCTTGCGCATCCTGCTGCGTCAGTACTGCGGTATTTGACCTCAATGTTGGCGAGGCGCCGGAAATGGCGTCGTAACCGACGTCCATACTGAAATCGTAGTCCACACCAAAGGAATGTTTGAACGCTGCCACGTGATCTTCCACCGTGACTCGGTCGTCACTCTCCACGTAATACAACGCATGATATGACCACTCACCCGCGGCAATACACACGGTGTGTAGCAGCATACTGAACAAAAGCACCCAAGCGGTAGCCGTGCGCACCGACAGACTAATTGCAGCCACAGCCACCCCCGCCAATGCCAGTACCACCCCGGGTATTTTCTTTCGACGCAAACACTTTTTGATTAAATTTTGCCACCGCAGGCAACCTGCCCGCTGGTTTCATTTCCGGCTCCGCCAGAATGGCTTTTTGCCAAGGTTTTACCGGCTCAATACCGAGCCAAGACTCATAACTTGACCAGCCAGAGGGAGCAGGAAGTTGCGCATTTTCCAGTAACGACATACTTGCCAGTGGCGGAAGGGTTGGCGCAGTAAGGCGGGGGCTATCGCTGGGCGCAACATACACCACACGAATATCGGCAACGGCTGAGGTGCTCAGCAACAGCAATAACATGAGCCAGACACCCGCATTCATAAACTCACACCCAGCTGTTGAATATCGCTTCGAATCACGTCATCGATATGAGGTATGGCGCCGAGGCGGCGCCCTTTTATCTGGCCATTGACCACGTAATACAACGCCGGCATGCCCAGTGGTGCGAAGGCCCCTATCACCCGCCCCTGTGTGTCGTTAACAATGGGAAACTCCAACCCCAGCGAGCGCTGAAAGGCCTCTGCAACCGCCACATCTTCATCCACATCGACACCGACAAAGCGTACTTGCGAGTTGTCTTTTAATTGGTTAAACAGCTGATTTATTTCTGGCAGCTCAATGCGACACGACACACACCATTGAGCAAAAAAATCCACCACGTACACCACATCCGCGTCACCAAACAGCTCTTGGTGCAAGTCTTGTGGCAGTGCTTCCCCCACTTCCAACGCACTCGCCTGGGTCGACACCAAAACCGATAGCAACAAGGTGAATAACCAATGTTTCATCATCTCTCCTAATTTTTAAAAATAAATCCATAAGTTAAATCAATCCGACCGTCATTAAGCGCACCCGCCTTTGGCCGGACTCGGCAATAATGTCGTTAAAAATCTGGTTTAAATCGTCAACATTACTGGCGGTGCGCATTTGCTCGGCAAAGCAACGACGAAAATAGTGATCATCGGCCAATACGCTGTCGGCAATATCAAAACCGACAAACCATAAGTTAATGCCAGCGTCTCGCGCCCGATCGCACAGCCCGGCATCGACCAAGGCCGACATTTCACTGCCTTGGGTGTCGCTGCCATCAGTGAGCAATACCAGCGTTTTGGCGCTGTCAGGGCGAGGTAACCCCTCCAACGTCCAACGACCACTCCAGTTCGCCAGCAAGGTACGAATTCCCCAAATCATGCCAGTAGCACTGCGTGTACTGCTGCCATCGGCATCCGGTAATTGACGAATATTTTGTTCAATTAATAAGCGATCCAATGTCGGTGGAAAAATCGCCGCTTGCGGACAGTTAGGAGATAGAAATTCACCGCCACGCTGAGGAGTGGTGGGTACGGTTAATAAACGATCGTTGTAAAATGTTTGCGCGACAATATCCGCCGCGTTGAGCACCGCATCCAAACCGGAAAATGCATCAATACACAGCGACTGGGTATAAGATTGTGGCAACCACAATGCGCCGTTAATCGACACACCTTCGTGATAGGGAACCATGCCCACAGCAGCACTGGCAGGCAGGGTTTCCAATAAGCTCAACACCGTGTTTTGCAGCTGGGCCAAGCTGCTGTCGCGACCGCCTCCGGCCAGGGAATTCCCCATAGAACTCGACACATCAACAACAAAAGAGATGTCCATATTCCCGCCTTGGTGCTGATATTCCGCCTGAGCACGGTAAGACATAACAAAGGGCTGCCAACGGCGGATTAAATCATCCAGAAATAACGCATCGACGGTGAGCTCTGCGCTCACATCAACAAACCCCTCGTGTACCTCGAAGCGCATGTGCGGTCGTTGCAGCGATTGCGGAAAATAAAATTCCGCCAAGTGCTCGAGCGTCGCCTGCCCCTGCAATAATTCACCACTGCGCTGTACACGCTGTGCCAGCAGTAGGCTGCCTTGGCGGGTCAGTTCTGCCAACTTTTGGCGTTGCTGCAGCCATTGGCTGACGTCCGCCGCACCCAGCCCCAAGGTGCACACCAAGGCGGTGCATAAACACAACATGATGGCCGCCTGGCCGCGCTGCGCCTTCATCGCGCCACCGTCATACTGCTGGCGCGCAGGCCGGTTAGTTCGCGCGCCGGAATAAAGCGCGAGATTAAATAGCCAGGCAATGGCGCGCATACAGTCACGACCCACAAAGTGGTCGGCTGTTCATCACCTTGAGTTAGTTGCAATAAGCGCTCAGCCTGCTGCTGTTCACGGTTGGCCGGGCAATCGGCAGACTGCCAGCTGTGACGCTGCGCCAGCGATAGCTGCAGCACGCTGTAAGCCAGAGACTGATCGCCGTCGTCTTCGTCGTTGTCAGGCCATTGTTGTTGCAACCAGCGTTGCCAGTCGCCCATCTCTGCCCCGGCTGTATCGCTCTCGGAATCGTGCGACTCTGCCGCCAGCAACATGGCCCAGTCGTGACTGAGTTGCTGCAAACGCTGCTGCTGTTGTACCCAGACCGACAAGTCGCTGAGCAACCACCACAGCAATAAGGCAAATGGCAGCAAAATGGCCAGCTCTATTTCCGCCACGCCTCGTTGCTGGGAACGCTGACAGATCATGGACGGCGCTCCCAGATCACGTGACGCTGCAACTGCAGCGCAATGCTCTGGCGGCTAAGCAGTTCGATGTCGAAACGCCAGCGAAGCGCCAGTGTATGTGGGTCATCACCCTCGTTTTGCTCACGCACATGGCCTGCGCTGGCGTAGGCCTGGTAATCCAGCTGTTGCAGCTGCACCGCGCTGAGCAGTGGCATGTCTTGCGCCCATTGCTGCCAACGCTGTTGCAACTCCGCCGATGTGGCCAACGGCTCACTCAGCTGCAGCATGCGGCTACTGTCGGCCACGCCTTCGATCAATAAAGCTCGAATTAGCAGCACTCGCCCGACCTCCAGCGAGGTCAGTATCACCACCATTAGCACCGGCAATAACATCATAAAGCCAATGGCCCCGCTTCCGCGCTGAGCTTTCATGGCGATACTCTCTTGGCTTGTCCCGTGCCAGCATTGCCGCCTCCAGCACTGGTAACCTGTGTGCTGTAGCCACTTCCAATGTCATCGGTACTGTCGCTAGCGCTGGCGCCGTCATGGCTGGTGTGCACCAGCCGGGTGGCTGAGGTGGGTGAGGTGGGTGACAGGGATTGGTAATAGGTCAGCTGAGCTTGCCATTCATCACGGCTTAAAGCAGAGCGGCTTAGCCATTGAGCGGCATCGTTATGACGCTGCGCCAGCACCAACGACAGCGTGGTTAACTCGCGCGCCGCCGCCGGACAGTCATCCGGGCTAATACAAATGCCATGCAACTGCTGCAACGCTTGTGCGGGTTGCTGCTGCAGCAAGGCCAACAGCGCCAGGTTGTAGCTGTGCTGCCAGCGCTGTGGCTGCCACTGCCGCAACCGTTCAAACAGAGATTTTGCCAATGGGTACTGGCGCTGCTGCAACGCCAGTCGTGCCTGCATGGCGGCGCACTGAGGCCAGCGAGCATCGACGGAAATCCCCTCCAGCTGGTGCTGGGCGGCTGACCATTGCTGCTCATCCATCAACTGCGCCGCACGAGCACAGGCCCAGCCATGGCGCGGCCAGCGAGCTGTCGAACGCTGCCGTTCGGCATTGGTTGGCGTGGAGGACATATATACTGGCGATGGCACTGGCGATAGCAGCTCATTGGCCAGCTGCCACTGTGCCGTGCGGCGGTACAACCAAAACAGTGCCTGACGGCTGGCCGTATCTTCGTGGGCGCTCAATGACTGGCGGTAAAGGCTGATCGCCAAGCTGGCATTGCCCTGCTGCTCCGCGCGTTGTGCTAAGCGCAGCAGACGCTGATCATCCAGCGCAGCAGCTGGCGCAGACAGATCGCCGTGGCTAGCGCAACCGACTAATGTTAGTACCAAGGTTAAAGCCAACATAAAGGCCATCAATAACCTCGGCCCACGCACGACTGTGCGTTGAAAACCCCTGTGTCCTTGCTGTGATCGAGCCCACTGCACACTCACACTTTGTACACCCAGCGTCTGCAACATCAGCCCTGCCCTCCTAACTGTCGCAGCAGCAATAGCAATGCCGGCCCAGCCAGCAGCACCACCAGTGGCATAATGATGAATAACATCAACGGCAGCGCCATATGCCCGGGTACACGAGCCATGTGCTCTTCCACCTCTAACATGTGCAAGGTGCGGCTGTGCTGGCCTAGGTCGCGCAAGCCTGCCGCCAATGGTGTGCCGTATTCATCGGCCTGTGTGATCAGCCAGCTGAGCTGGCGAAAATCCTGTAACGGAATGCGTTCGGCCAACCGAGCAAACGCCTGACGGCGCTCACTGACCACGCGCAAATCATCGTCTAAGCGCTGCAGATGACGTGCTAATGCTGGTTGCAGCGTCGTTATTTCCGTACTCAAACGGGGGAGCGCACGATCCAATGTCAGCCCAGCCTCTAAGCACAAAGACAACAGCTCCAATAACTCAGGTAACTGCGCGCGGCTGTCACGCAAGGTGGTGTGTGCTTGGCGTCGCAGCCACATGTCCGGCAACATTTGCAGCAGCAGCGCCGCAGCCACCGCCAGCAGCAGGTTCGTCGGCTGCAGCGATGATGGCCATAGCAGCAACAACGCAAATAACAACAGCAACGCCTTACTGCTCCAAAACACAGTGCCCAACCAAGGTTGCGACAACGCCGCGACCTGCGCGTGCTGCTGCATCGCAGCGGGCAATGGCCACTGCCACCAAGGCGCAGCGGCAGCGTCTGGTTGCCATGGCTGTAACCGCCGCAACCAGCGCTGGCGACGCTGCTGGCGCCAGCCAGCCCAACCGAACAGCACCACAGCGACAGCAAATAAAGCCGTGCTCCAACTCATCGCGCAGCCCTCAGCAGCAACAGCCGAATCACTGCCAGCCCCAGCAACACACTGGCCACGGCATAGCCGAGCATGCTCTGGCCGCTGCTATCGTGCAGTAAAAACGCCACGTGACTCGGGCTTAGCCAAAATAGGGCGACAAACATCAACAGCGGAATCAATGCCACCACATTGGCGGCCATGCGCGGCTCACTGGTGAGAGTTTGCAGCTTTTGCTGGGCACGCTGCCTGGCTTTTAACTGCTGACTTTGACTGGCCAACACCTGACTTAAGCGGCCACCTGTTTCGATATTCAGCAGCAGCGCCAAGCAGAAAAAACGGTAGCTGCGCAGCGGTAAGCGCTCGCCTGCTTGCTCTAACACCTGCTCGATGGGATCACCAATGCGCAAGCGCTGCAGTAGCCAGCCAAACTCGTCTGCCAATGGCGCGGGCAATTCTTCACCAATTTGGCTAAGCGCCTGCTGCAACCCCAGACCCGCGGCAGTGGCACGCGACAGTTGCTCCAGCGCTTGTGGCAATTGCTGCTCACATTGCTGCAACCACTGTCGATGGCTCCACAGCAGCTGGGCCACCAGCAAAATCACCGCCGCACACAGCCAGCTGAGCAGCAGGTAAATGGTGGTTAATGAAGGCCACAGCATGTTCACCAGCAGCATCAATGCGGCCAGCGACAACTGGCTAATAACCAACACAGTGCGCTGGTGTTGCCAAACAAACGCCGTTGGCCAAAGCCCTCTTGCTTGCAGCCAGTGTTGCCACTGGCCTTGGTGTTGAAACAGATGGCTGGGGTCTAGGCGCGCCGTGGCATTTAAGCGGCTCAGGCGCTGGCGCCAGGGCGCTCGGCGCCACTCCAAACCTGCTGCCAGCAGCAACAGACCCACCCCCAAGGCCAACAACACCAGATTCATGTCATCGCCCCGGAAGTGCAGCTCAGCAATGCCTGAGACAGGCCCCAGGCCTGAGCGCGCTGCAATAACTGTGGACGAATCGCATGGGCGACAAAGCGCCCTTGGTCACTGTCATCGAGCAGCTGATAACTGAACAATTCCTGCAGTTGAATTCTGTCCGCTTCGATGCCGCACACTTCACTGATGCAGGTGACCCGGCGGCGTCCATCGCGACCACGGTTAACCTGAACGATCAGATCCAAGGCACTGCTCATCTGACGACGAATGGCAGACAGCGGAATATTGCTTTGCGACATCAGCAATAGATTTTCCAGCCGCGTTAGGGCATCACTGGGGCTATTGGCATGCAGGGTCGACATGGAACCGTCATGACCTGTATTCATCGCCTGCATCATGTCGAACGCTTCTACCGAGCGCACTTCGCCCAGCACAATGCGATCCGGTCGCATGCGTAAGGCGTTTACCAGCAGCTCTTGCTGGCCGATGCCCGACGTTCCTTCAGCACTGGCCGGGCGTGTTTCCAGCCGCACCACATGCGGCTGCTGCAGCGCCAGCTCGGCGGCGTCTTCAATGGTGACAATGCGCTCGCCGTCATCGATATTGAGCGACAACGCATTCAGCAACGAGGTTTTGCCCGCACCGGTACCACCAGAGATCAAAATGTTGGCACGGCTGCGAGTGGCAATGCGCAATACCTCTGCCATGTCAGCCGTCATCGCACCCAAACTGACCAAACGCGCCAGATCAAAGCCATGTGGATTGAACTTACGAATGGAAATGGTGGTGCCGTCCAGCGCCAGTGGCGGGATAACAATATTCACCCGGCTGCCGTCAGCCAGTCGGGCATCCACCATCGGCTGGCTGTCGTCGATGCGTCGACCAACGGCCGCCGCGATACGGCGCGCGACCTGGCGTACGTGGGTTTCATCAAAAAACTGCACCTCGGTCAGGCGCAATTGACCATGGCGCTCGACATACACCTGCTGGCAGCCATTTACCAACACGTCACTGATGTCGTCATCGTCCAGCAATGGCTGCAGTGGGCCAAAGCCCAGCATGTCGTCGAGCAAAATATCCGTTAGGCGTTGCTGATCCTGACCGCTCAGCGGCAGTTTTAACTCACTGGCCAGTGCTGTTGTTTCGGTCAGCAGCATACTGCGCAAGGCGGTGCGCGAGAGCTGCAAGGCGGCACTGGCATCCAAACGCTGCAACAAGGTTTCACGCACCTGACGCAAGGCATCGCTTAACATCGCCGGGCGCTGTTTGCCGCTATTTTGCGCTGCCGTGCCTGTACTGGCCATGTTGGTTGCATTGGCCATGTTGGTTGTAGCGGCTGGCACTGGCGTTTCTGCGGTAGCCACTTTATCGGTACCTACGGCACTGTCGCGTCGACCAAACATCAGCTGCGCACTCCAACTGGCAACCAACGTCTGCGCTGTCTTGCACTGTGCCCGGTCAATACCAACTGCAGTGGTTGCAAACTGCGCACAAACCGCCCGCGCTTGAGCGGTTTGCCCAGCTCCTGTGCTTGGCGCACACTGCGATCATGGGCCAGCCAACTGACCTGATGCGGGCTCAGCCCGGTGTGTTGCAGCACTTCTTCGGGCAATAGCGTCGGCCGGTCGTGGGCCGCATTGATTAACCAGCGAACTTGGCCCTGACACTCAGCGACCAACTCTAAACTGCGCTGAATATCGCGCACCCCGCGCACGCTGGCTTCTGCCACCAACAGCACATCATTGGCCTGTTGCCACCAAGGCTGTAGCTCCGCTTGCCACAGTTGGTGGCTGGGCAGGTCCCACATCAATGCACTGAAGCAAGGCGACAAACGCTGACGCACACGGGTTAACTGGGTCGCGTTTAACCATTGCCCATGGGCCAAGGTTTTAAACAGCGTGCGCCGCGTCCCCAGACTTTGGCCAGCGCGCTGAATAAACAATTCATCCACGTCCATGTCATCCAGCCAGATACGCGCAAACGCATCGTTGGCGGTTTGACCGACGTACAGATCCAAGCCACCGGCCAGCGGATTGGCGTCCACCAAGCCAAGGTGCATGCCGACATGGTCACTCAGCAAACGACTGAGTTGAGCAACAATGGTACTGGCGCCAACGCCGCCGCTGAGTCCTGCGACCACCATTTGCCGGCAATGCAACGCATCCACCGTATTGCTGCCAGCGTCCGCCAGCAGCGGCAAAATATGTTGGCGCAGCTCGGCTGGCGTGGCTGGCAACGGCACATAATCACTCACCCCCAATGCAGTCAGACGCTTAAAAAACGCTACGTCCTGACGCGCTCCCAACGCCAAAACCCGAGTGCCTGCGGCGCAAACATCCGCCAATGCCAACAGCGCCGCCACCGCATCCGACTCGTATTCATACCCCGACAAATCCAATATCAATAATCGCGGCGACGCCTGTTGCTGGTAGCGTGAGCGCGCTTGCTCCAGGCCTTGTTGATTAACCGAGAATTGCAGTTGCGGCAGTGCTACCAGCAGCTGTTCCAGCTGCTGCGCGATGCCAGGCTCAGTCACATACGCATGACATTGCTGCATTTAACGTCCCTCCATGGTCAGCGAGGTGCGACGATCGCCGGGCAAGTCGCGATGATTGCGCTGGTATTCCAGCGCTTGTATGGCTTCACGGCCGTGAACGCCAGCGGCGCTTTTATCACCGCTATACAGATGGCGTGGTTGCGCCAGCATTTGCAGTAAATTACTGCGATTGGCACAACCGATGGATGACTGACAGTTCAAGCCTTGCGGCTGAAACCACTCGACCAACGCCACCAGTGCTTGCTGCTCGTCTTGTTTTAACCGCTTGCGCAAATCGTGGCGCACCTGAATGCGATCATCACTGACACCCCACTCGCGCAATTGCTCTATCGTTCGTGCCAGCGCCGCTGGCTGAGTGCTGATAAGAGCAATGCTGTAATCACTGAGCCGCGGTTGGCTGAGCAAAAACTGTTGCAATGCAACGCCATCGTCACGAATAACAAAACGCTGTTGTTTGACCGCCAGCTGAGGTTGCGACAGCACTGGTGCTGATGCCACAACACTCGCCACCACAAACAGCAAAAATAACCGCAAAGATTTCATCCATGCTCCTAATAAATAAAATCGGGACGACCAGAAATACTGGCCGGCAGTGGCTGTTGGCGATGGTGGTAGGTTTCCCCCCACAGCAAACGTTCAAACTGCGAATTTAATTGCAACTGCTGGCCCGGGAATTGATAGTTATCCTGCGCGGTTGGCTCTACCGCATAGGCCGTCACGATAATCACCAGCTCGGTTTCTTCACGGCGAAAATCCTCGCTGCGAAATAACGCTCCCAATACGGGAATATCGCCTAAAAAAGGCAACTTACTGACGCTGCTAACGTCATTTGCCTGAATTAGCCCGGCCAACGCAAAGCTCTCGCCCGATGCCAATTCCACCGTGGTTTCAGCGCTGCGTACTTGCAGAGAGGGCGCCAATAAACCAGTACTACCAAGGTTGACTTCGGTGCTTAAATTGGAGACTTCTGGACGCACTTTTAGGCGAATACGTTGGCCTTCCATTACCGTAGGGCGCATATCCAGGCGCACACCGTAGTCACGAAAGTCCACGGTGTAGGTATTTAAATCCGGATCGGGAATGGTGTAGGGAAAGCTGCCGCCAGCGTGAAACGTTGCTTCTTCGCCACTGAGCGCGGTTAGATTGGGCTCAGCCAATACTTTGGCCAGCCCTTCTTCGGCGAGGGCATCCAGCACACCGGTGAGCGGGTTATCAAATGCAGTAAAGCCGAATAAATCCATTTCCACCGGGCGCTTATAGAAATTGATTTGGCCATTAGCGAGCGTGCCCCATTTGATGCCAAGCTGATTGCTCACCTCACGCTTAACCTCGGCAATGCGCAAACGAATATTGACCTGTTTAGGAATATCCAAGTGCATGTCATTGACGACGTCGCTGTCTTCTTCGACATAGGACTGCGCCATTGCCAACATAGATTCTATATCCAGCGCCGATGGGCTGCTGCCACGCAATACCAATTTACGGCCTTGTTCGACGACGGTTACCTTGGCGTCGCTAAACTGTTCATCCAAAGCGCTTTGTAAGCGTGCTAAGTTGTTACGCACTTCGATCGCTGCGCGATAAATGGTGCGTTGCTGACTGTCCAGTACATACACATCAGTATCACCGTGTGCCTTGCCATAAACAAATAACGAGCGGCTGGCTGGCAGCTGATAATTGGCTACGGCCGGATCTGCCACAAACACCGTTTTTGCATCCGACGGCAAATGCACCAGCTGGCCTTTTCCGACTTTCAGTTGTAAATCCGCTGCATTAGCCACGGTGGAACACACCAGCATTCCACCAAGTCCGGCTATATTCAGCACAGGTTTTAATGTCAACAAAACAATGACGCTCCCGCCGTCTGCCAACCCAGCAGACGTTTGTTTAAAATACTTCAGACCGACATATATCGTCTGTTTATAAACCACCCGACACTTCGCGCTCTTCGCCACGAATTAAATATGTATTCTGCTCTAACCCGTCTTGTTTGGTTTCTGGAAACAAATCGCTGGCCTTACTGGCCGATAATGCGTAAGAACGATCTTGCGGGTGGCGCAGGCTGACACTCAACAGCCCGGTACTACCAGACATTTGCTCAGCCAGCGGAATGCGCACGGCTTGCTCGGGCGTGGTTTCAAAGGTAACGGTGACATGGCGTGGCCGCTTACCTTCGGTCAGCTGCTCGCTTTGATAGCTATCGGCGCTGGCCACTTGGTTGATCGCCAGAACACGAATATCGCTGGCCACTACCGACGAGCGCCAAGTGCGAAAGTCTCGTTTACTCGGATTCGAGTCCACCGAGCGACGCCACTGCTGTGCCTGGGTGGTGACAATTAAATCGACAAAATCACCTGGCGATATCAGGCCCTCGCTGATGGCAGAGGGTTTTAAGCGCACGGAGATGGCACGTTTTCCTGGTGCCACCGTCAGTGCTAGAAACCCACTCTCTCCAGCGCGCACTAGCTGATTTTGATACACATTTTGCTCGGCTTTTAATGGCAACCGCACGGCAGAGCCTTGAATCTTATCCAGCCAGTGCTGGCGTTCTTGCTCTTTTTCAGCGCTGATAATAGCGCCGGATAAGCGCAATTGTTGCCATTCCTCAGCAGAGACCGAACGCCAATATACATGGCGCTGGTGCATCAGTGTGCCGGCCTGTAAATCGTGATTCAAGGTTAATACTTGCGGCGTATGATCGGCCTTAGCGGAGCTATCAGGACTGTTCAGCGTCAGCGCTAAACCCGCCAGCGAAGAAGCCAAGCCTGCATAAATTAACCAGCTGCGTTTCATCGTCATGAGCGCTTATTCGCCGCCTTCGGCAATGGTGGTTTCGACCCGACCAAATGCTGAATCGATGGCATTGCGCAGTGGCCCTTCATCTCCGGCAACGGCAAATAGAGTGGCAGCTAGCGCGGCCGCTAAAATGGCGTATTCAATGGCCGTCACACCACGCTGGCGGCGTAAGCCGCCCTGACGCATACGAGCGCTCATGATTTTTTCCTCAATTAGTACGAATAAAACGAGAGTGATGTTTTTCGCCGCTCCAGTAATCGCTACTGACGCAACGTTCAATACCACTGATATTCATCACCGCTTTTTCATTAGCAGCGCAGCCGGTCACGGAACTGCGTAACCAATAGCTGCCATTGCTCACCCAATCTTTGAATAAAATCGTTTGAGCCGGTGAGTCCAATACAGTGCGCAGCTGGCTGAACGTCGGATACTGCCAATTGCTGAAACCACAATAATTATCTGGAGAGCTGTCGAATTTTTTAGCCGCTGCATCCACCGCCAGATGCGTGGTCCAATGATCGGCACTGCTATTTTGCTGAATGCAGTAATGAACACCCGAAACAGTGGCATTGCCGTGTTGATCGAGGCCTGTGTAGCCCTGCGGCAAGGGCGCATCCGCGCCGGTTTGACCATCACTGACCCACAAGGGATAAGTTTTTCCCGAGCGATACACATCATCAACCAGACCAGATTCAAACGAATAACTGCGGAAAGTTGAACCACTGCTAGTAGAAGTTGCGTACAGGGCGTCGGCGCTCAGCTGTAAATGACCCAGTTGGCCATGGCGATAGGCCAATAAGGTTTTTATTTCCGCCAAGGTTGGCAATCGCCATTGATCGCTACCACACACCTGTGCCTGAGCCACTTCACGTTGATGTTGTGATTGCGTGCGTGGCTCTCCGGGTTGTGGCACGAAATCGGTGCGCAGCCAGATTAAACCACTGCTTTTATGCTGCGAGCAGACCCAAGCATTGTCGCCAGTACTGGGCTCATCGGTGCTGGGCTCGCCGGTGCTGGTCAATTTGTTAAAAGCATCACTCGGCGTGTACGCCAGTAAACGGGTAAAAACCTGAAAACCGCTGTCTAAATCAACACTGTTGTCGAAGCTTTGTAGGCGCTCGTCGATGTATTGGTAGTCGTAAGCACTGGAATAGCTGTAGGCCAGATTTTCACCGGCGTGTGTGCTGTCCGCCGTCCAATAAAAATATCGCGCCATTAAATCACTGGATTGATAACCCTGCTGTGAGCCTTGATGCTGTGGGAAAACCGCCGTATCAATGGTACTGGCGCTGTAACTGACGCTCACCAGCTTTAAGGTTTTTAAATCGTCCAACGTCGGTAGCGCCCAGTCATTACGGCCACAAAGCTGTTGCGCATTGGCTTCCAACTGCCACGCGTGCGCTTGCGGCCAAGTCATCTGATCAACAGAACCTGGCTGGCCATCGCGCAGCAGCGCCCAAATCCGAGCATCGGCAAACCGTGTGTCCTGCACACAACGCCAACCTTGATCGACGCTGTCGCTGCTGAGCATGCGCCGCCCCTTGGCATCTAATTTAACGAAGGCATACCCCTGACTGCTGACCGAGGCCTCCTCCAGGCTAATGTCCAAACCATTGGCCCAGGCTTGATCAAGCGCTTGTTCGGTGCTGGCTTGCTGTTGGTCGTGCCAGCTCTGATGGGCGCTCAACGCTTGTTCTATGGCACTGATTTGCTGCGTAATGTCCGCCAGTACCGGCGCCGGTATGCCGGCTGCACTCAGCGCTGCGTGCCATTGTGTCAACCAGCTGGCATCTTCCATTAAGGTCGCACGATGCCCACGGCTGTCAGCAAAATGTTGCATGCCGATTCGCGCCGCCAGATACAAGGCTCGGGCTTTTTCGACATCATCGCCGGTTTGCTGCAGTGCTTGCAGCTTGGCGGCGATATCCTCGGCCTGTTGCTGGGCGGCGTTTAATTGTTCGGCTGCCGCAGCTTGGTGAGCATTCACTTGCTGCCAGCGCGCCGTCTCGTCGGTGAGTGTTTTCAAACTGGCCAACAGACTTTGCAAGTCGGCAATCACGGCGGCGACGCCGCCCACATCGACATTGGCGGCGACCAGGCTGTCGTATTGCAGGCTCAGCGCTTGGCGTTCTTGTTGATAGTCGAGCAGGTGGCCAGCCTCGACATTGTTGTCCGGATTGCTGACCAAGCGCTGTTCACGCTGCTCGGCTAGGGTCAGCGCTTGCTGATGTTGTTGCTGAATGGCAGGCAGCAGTGCCAGGCGATATTGTTGTGTATTAATGGTGTCCAGCAACGCGACTTGCAGCTCGTCAATGTCGCCCACACTGGTGGCATTGCTAAATTCATTCTGGCGCAGTTGCCGCGCCTCTCGCGCTTCTTGATTCCAGGTGCTGACTTGCTCGGTGGCCGTCACCAACGCCGCCAATTGCTGTTTCACCGCCGCTATGTAATGCAGTGGGTCGACCTGCACACGATTCACTATCAAGTGATAGTTGTAGCCATTGATCGACGCGGAGTAGGTTTGGCGGCTGTCGCCTGCGGCCAACAAACGGCGCTCGTCACTGCTATCGCCAATATCAGCCGTCCAATAGCGGCGATGGGTACTGCTGTGCAAATGCTCGAAGTAAGGCGCAACGCCCCACACATTCTGGTCTTTCAAATGCAGCAGCTGCTGTAGGCCAGCCACTTGCCAGTCGGAAAAGCCGCACACACTTTGATCGTTGGCAGCCGCTAAGCGCGTCATGACCGTGTCGTCGCGGTTATGCCAGAACAGCTGGTCAGCACTGCCTTGCAGCCAATACAAACCGCCATCAAATTGATTGTCGCGAATACAAGCCCAGTCACTGGCTGTGGCCGCTAACCGCGAGCCGTCTTGCGCCAGTTTGGCAAACGCCGTCAGGCTAAACTCTCCCGGCGAGGTCGACGCCATTGGCGCTCCGTCGACGCCAATCCGCAAGCTGACAACGCCATCGAAACGATCACTCAGTTGAATAGGATTGCTGCTGGCGGTATGCCATTCGCCGTCCGCTGCGAGTCGATACTGATAGTCACTGGCGTGTGGATAATCCTCATGCATGTGCCAGCCCAAGGTGTCATTTTCGTCGTCGACCGTTAAGTTGCCCGGCCTCGGCAAACTGGCGGCACTGATGGTAAACGGCGCAGCATTCACGGCGATGGCGCCGGGTGCCTGTGCATCATTTACCGCCGCCACACGCAGCAACAGCTGGCCGCTGGCGATGTGATAATTGCCGATCAATAGGGGTTTTTGTGTCACGCTTTGCCAGCCGCGACTGCCAGGCCATTGGTACTCGTAATCGCTGGCTTGCTGATACCCCGCGACCCACGCCCAATCCAGCGTATCGGCACTGTCATTGACATAGACAGCCGTTGGCGCGGCTGGAGTATTCGCAACCCGAGTAAAACCTTGCTCCGGCGATGCGCTGGCGCCAGCGCTGCGCACGCCATTGATGGCCGCCACCCGCACTAATACCTGCAGCGCTGGTGCTTCGACGTCGCCGACCGTCACCGGTTTGCTCGTGACGGTATTCCAGCTAGCGCCGCCATTAATGCTGTATTGATAGTCGCTGACTTGTTCGAAACCACTAACCCAATTCCAACTCAGCGTATCGGCGCGATCGTCGCTGATCACCTGAGTCGGTGCGGCAATGTTGCTGACTCTGGCGCTAAAGTCGGCTGGGCTAGTGGCAACCGCGCCGCTTTCGCGCATGCCAACAATGCCTTTAACCCGCAGCTGAATCTGACTGGCCGCCAAATCACGATCGCCCACCGTCAGTGGTCGTTGGGTCACGTCAGCCCAGCTGTGACCAGCATCCAAACTCCATTGGTAATCCTCGCTGCGGGCAAAACCAGGCACCCAATCCCAACTCAAGGTGTCGGCCATATCGTCTGCTAACAGAGCCTGCGGTGCCGGCACTTGACGCACTACTTGGTGAAACGCTGCGCCGGAAGTGGCGGACTTACCAGCACTGCGCTCACCGGCTTTGGCCGCTACCCGCAGGTGCAGCGCCCCTTTGGCCACATCCACATCGCCGACCGACAGGGGATTGGCCGGAGTCGAACGCCACACACCATCGCCCAGGTGGTACTGATACAAGTCCGCGCGCTCAAAGCCAGTGACCCAGCTCCAGCTTAAGGTGTTGTTGATATCGTCGACTTGCAGGCCAGTCGGGGCAGCAATGTTACTGTCCAGCGCGGTAAACGCCGCTGGACTGAACGCGATGTCGCCGCCGCGCTGGGCATTGCTGGGAGCAACACGCAGCTGCAGCTGGCCACTGGCAATGGCGATGTCACCCACCAGCAGCGGCCGAGTGCTGATAGCACGCCAGCCGGACTCGTTCTGAATGCGCCACTGGTACTGATCGGCATTTGGGTAACCGGCGACAGGTTGCCAGTTCAGAGTGTCGTTAACATCGTCCACTTGCAGCTCGCCGGGTGCGGCGATGTCCACCAGCGATGGATGAAAATCAACCCTGTTGTAGGCGGCATTGCCAGCCAAACGCACCCCAGCCAGAGGGGCCACTCGCACCTGCAATTGGCCCGCCGGTATATATCGATCACCAACCGGCATTGGTTTACGACTGACCGCTTGCCAGCTAGCGCCGGTATCGAAGCTGACCTGGTAATCGGACAGCTGTGGAAAACCTGCAACCAGAGTCCAGTCGAGCAGATTGGCATGATCATCCACCTGCAGCTGCGACGGTGCCGCAATGTTGTCGAGCAGTGCGGTAAAGGCGCTGCTGCTCACTGCCGCCGCACCGGCCGCTTGTCGCCCAGCGATGGCGGCAACGCGCACCTGCGCTTGGCCAGCAGCAACGTCGATGTCTCCGATCAACGCAGGATTAGCGCTGGCAGCGGTCCAGCTGTAACCGCCATCGATACTGATCTCATAAGCACTGGCCGCGCTAAAACCGGCCACTGGCTGCCAGCTTAAGGTATTGCGCTCATCGTCGACCACCAGTTGGCTGGGCGCAGGCACGTCGGTGGCTAGCCGTGTAAACGCAACAGCGCTGATAGCGCTGGCGCCCGCCAAGCGCTCACTGCTGGCCTGTACGCGAATGTGCAGCTGCCCGGCTGGCAGATCCAAATCGCCATAGGCGCTGGGGTTATCTTGTGCCGGTGTCCAGCTAAGGCCGCCATCCAGCGATATTTCATAGTCTGCAGCCTGGTCAAAACCACTGACCCAAGGCCAGCCAAATTGGTCATTGCTATCGTCGATTTCGATCGTCGCCGGCGCCGCAATATTGCTGATTCGTGCCATATACGGCTGCTGATTGCGGGCAATGCGCCCAGCGCCGCCGTCCTTCCCTGCTCGCACTCGCAGCTGCACCTGACCCACGGCCAACGAACGATTGCCAATGACGAAAGGACGCGTGGTTATTGGCTGCCAGCTGCTACCACCATCAACGGACAGCTCGTAGGCGTCGGCGCGCTCAAAGCCCGCAACATAGTGCCAGCTCAAGGTGTCCAAATCGTCGTTGATAATAAGTTCCGGCGCTGCTGCCATATCGCGGGTTTGCACCACGGTGCGCAATTGCCGCTGACCGGTGTCGCTGTGCCAATCGGCATCGGCTTGCGTCACCACTTGCTGCCAGGACGCACCCGGGTTATCCGCCACACTGCGTTGCAGCTGCTGCTGCCAGTCGCTAAATACCGCCTTGGCGATGCCATGCACCACCGCGTCCTGATCGTTGTCGACGCCTTGCAGATAATTTGCCGTCAGCGTATTGCCAGGCACCAACCACTCACGCGCTAGGCTGGCTTCGACGTCGGACTGACTGAAACCGCTTTGCTCTGCGCGTTGGCGCACTAATGTGGTCAGCGGCGTGACCAGCTGCTGATTCCCGGCGCCGCGCAGCGGGCGCAATATCGCGCGCTGCTGCAGAGTTTGCTGTGGGTCATCCATGTCGATGGTGGTGCCAGGAATGATCTCCACCAACACTTGGTCGGTGTTGCTGCCGGCCGGCAGTTGCAGCACATAGCGCCCCTGGCGATCGGTTTTGCTGCGATATTCATCACCATCGCACGCGGCATTGTCGTTGACATCCAGACAGGCCCAGGCCTGGTACAGATAACCGTCGATGGCGATCCCAGTGACGCGCACAGCATCGTTGCCGGCGTACTCGTTATCGCTGTCATCGGTGGGCTTGCTTGGGGTCGATGGTGGCACTGGCGTCACTGCCTGACCACTTGGCTGCGATTGATCCTCACCACATCCCGCCAATGCCAGTAGCGACAAAATCAAGCCAAGGGAGACGTAACGCATGGAGTATTCCTCACAGCCAACAAGCTGAGTCATCAGTGACAATCGCGTTCCAAATAAACCCTAAAACGCGGCCGGGTATTGATTGGTTGCGGATGGTAGTGCAAATGATATTGGTTTGCAATTACTACATTACTTTACTAATATCGCCGTCATTCAAGGATCGACACGAACCTAGAAAAACCACTTAAGCCATTGATTTAAATGGATTTAAATGGATTTAGTTGAAAACCATCTGCCCAGAGCGTGCCTCCATGTCTTGTCCAGACTCATCGCTGTCTTCACCATTCCTGACATATCGTACCTATTTACTCCCCCTGGCCGTGGCCGCCGCACTCGCCGGTTGCCAGGTCGGTGATGATCAGCACGATAACGATGAGCAAGACGCTCTACTGGCGTTCGCCAAAGAATGCCCAGACTGGAACCTCAACGGCCGTTGTGATGACTTTGAAAGTGAGCAACCACTTCGCCTAGATGGCTCGCAAGGCGGGCCGTACGTTAGCCGCAGCAGCAACAATAAAGGCTTTATGAGCGCCCCAGATGGCGCCCAAGTGATCACTCCCATGACCACCCTGCTTAACAATGAGCTGTTGTTTAATCCAACGCTGAGCAGCGCCAGTGATACCTCGGCCAACGTGCGGGCTGTGCAAGCGGCGCGCTATCTGGAAAGTGTTTTTCCACAGGTGTCGTTTGCTAATGCTTTGCACCAAGCCGGGCCCGAGCAGGTCAGCCAGCAAATACAAACCAGCATCGACCAAGCACTCAGCCAATGGCCACAGCAAAACCCATACTGCGTGGTCGCGGCGCTGGTCGATCAGATGGTGCTGCAACAGCGTTTTGACGTCAGCGCCGAGCTGCATCAGGTGGTGGCCCAGTGCCAGCAACCGCAGCTGGTATTAAGCCGTTTGAACAGTCATTTTGGTGATCAGTACCAGAGCTTAGGGCACGCGCCGCGCGGGGATTTGGTGGTTGCCGCCAGTGCCGATGAGCGTTTGATCATTTGGAGCAATGGCGAGCAACTGACACAAGCCACAGGCAGCACGACTAATACTGCCAGCAGCGCGAGCAAGAGCAAGATCTCAGGCAAAGGCACGAACAAGGGGTCAGACCCAGGCGTGGAAGATACACGCCATCGCATTCTCGATGACGATGATGACGACGACCACGATGGTCACAGCGGCGCCACCATTGTCGATGGTGGCATTACCCTGCCGCCGGTGGACGTTGATCTGGGCGATCGCGCCCTAGGAAACATCATTGCACTACAACCCGCCAGCCGCACTCAGTCGGTGTATCTGATCAATGGTGGCAGCAGCACCAGCAGTCGCAACATTGCCTGCCCGGCGGACAGTGGCAGCAACAGCGGTGTGCATAAAATTCAATTAGGCGATTCTTCCGGCACAGGCACAGGCACAGGCACAGGCACAGGCACAGGCACAGGCACAGGCACAGGCACTGGCACTGGCACTGGCACTGGCACTGGCACTGGCACTGGCACTGGCACTGGCACTGGCACTGGCACTGGCACAAATGATAGCGCCACCGCCAGCAGCAACGACAAAGTCGCTGCCGGTGATAAGCACATGCCCACCGTGCAATACGACGCCATGGCATCGGCGACTACTTTCCCGACGCAGCCAACCGAGCCGACACAACCACCGGTCACCAACCCAACGCCGGGCAGTGATGCCTTTTGCGCCAACGCGGCCATGAAACACTTGGCGCTGTCCGATGATGAGCAAGTCTTATTAAGCGCCACAGATCAGCGCTTGTTCCGCCTAGATATGGAGCAGCTCACACAAGTTGGTGGTTACTTCGCCCCCTATAACCGCACAGCCCAGATCAACCACATCAGCACGAATGACAATGGCTCACTGGCGCTGGTCAGCACCAACGAAGCACAAGGTTTGAGTGTGGTGGCGGTCGATTCCATGCAGTCGTTGGGCTGGGCACAGGACAACGCGCTAAAAGCCGTCAGCAAGGCATTTTTCTTTGATGACGATCAGCGCATCGCGCTCAGTGAAGAAAACGGCCATGAACTGGTGATTTTGTACGCGGGCAACTTGGCCAGCCCCAGCATTGAGCAGCGCATCGATCTGCAAGCCAATATCGTCGACATGGCCATTAGTCCGCAGCGCGATCACCTGGCGGTGCTGACGCAAGACCACGCACTGTATTTATATGAACTGCCCAATGTCACCCTGGTTGAGCGTTTAACACCGGTCGCCAACAGCCAAGCACTATCGTTGCAACAAGATCAACTGCTGATGCTGGGGGAAAATGGCCGGGTTATTCGCACTCTGGGATACGGCCAGCGCTTTGGCAATACCATGGCCAACACCCTGCAAGCATTAACGTTGGAAAGAATTCTCGGTGCCAACAGCGACCCCAACGACGTCAGCGAAGCACTGTACCTGCCGACTCAATTAGGCAACAGTGTGATTGAATGGCACAGCAATTCAGCGGCGGTGGAGGTTGCCAGCGGTGCTGTCAGTAGCCAATACGGACGCCAACCGGTGACACTGACCGCCACCATTCGCGGTCGCTTTCGACAGCAATACACAGAAGTCACTCGGGTGTTTCGCATCTTTACTGCTGGCTGATTTATCCATTAAATCCAAATAGACGGCTCTTGGTTTGCCTTAAAAGACTACGAGCCGTCGGTCTACACTGCGCGACTTATTTCTAGCAGTACCGTTAAAAAACACCGAGAAAGCAGCATTTTTCATGGTGGTTTCACCAGCACCAGCATTCGAGTGCGCCTGCTCCATTAAAAACTAGCGTGAGAGAAAAATAGCTGTAAAAAACAGGTCTGCGATAAAAAATACCCCAGAATTCACAGCGCTCTGTTACAGTTTGTCCTCCCTTTGGCACACCACAACAGGTTTGTTATGCCGTTAGAACACTGGTTATCCTTTTGCTCCATTGCATTATTGGCCACCGCCACGCCAGGGCCAGCGGCACTGCTGGTATCTATTCACAGCGCCACGTTTGGCTTTAAGCAAACATTGGCCACGGTGCTTGGCAATGTCACTTCGCTGCTGATTATGTCGTCGGTATCTGTGATTGGCCTGACCGCCTTGGTTGTGCACTCTGCTGTGGCATTTTCTCTGGTGAAAATACTGGGTGCTGCCTATTTGATTTACATGGGCATCAAGCTGTGGCGATCCGGCATTCAGTTCAATACACCGACCAGCGAGCAGCCGGTAAAAGCCAACTTATTGGGCCTGTATGGCCAAGGTTTATTGGTGGCTATCACCAACCCCAAAGCCATTTTATTTACCACCGCGCTGTTTCCACAGTTTATTGACGTGACTGAACCTTTGCTGGCGCAGTTTTCAATACTAGTGAGCAGTTTTATGTTGCTGTCGTTTGTCTGTTTGAGCAGCTATTCCATACTGGTACATCGCGCCAGTCAGCGCTTTAACCAGAGATTACCAGGGCGATTATTAGGGCGACTGTTTGGTGGCACCTTTATTTGCGCAGGCATTGGTACAGGTATGAGCACAGGCTTTAGCACGGTCATAGAAGGAGCCATCAACAGCAATGGCGATCTGAGCCGAGCAAAATAACCGCCAGCCAGGAAGAGCCCTGCACTGGCCAGCGAGTTATTAGAGAGCCGATTAATTAAAAGGCTACTCCGCCAGCATCCACTCAACCGCAGCCTGTGCATGAACCATGGCGGTATCGACCAGTGGTACAGAACAGTGTTGCGATTGCACCAGCAGGCCAATTTCTGTGCAGCCTAAAATCACCGCGCCTGCTCCTTGCATTTGTAAGTCGGCGATGATGTCACAATACTGCTGGCGCGAAGCACTGTTGATTTCCCCGCGGCACAACTCTTGATAAATAACCTGATGCACAATGTCACGCTGGGTTTCATTGGGAATCAATACATCAATACCGTGCTGTTGCAAGCGCGCGGCGTAAAAGTCTTGCTCCATGGTAAATCGTGTGCCCAATAAGCCGGCGCGGGTAATGCCCTGTTGTTTTAATGACAGGGCCGTGGCATCTGCGATGTGCAGCAACGGCACATCAATGGCTTCCTCCACCTGAGGCGCCAGTTTGTGCATGGTGTTGGTGCAAATCATCACCGCATCAGCCCCAGCATTTTGCAGGCGCTGAGCATGGTCACACAATAGCTCCGCCAACGCTGCCCATTGACCTTGAGCTTGCAATTCGGCCACGGCGGCAAAGTCCAGGCTCGACATCAACAGCGATGCCGAATGCAAACCACCTAAGCGCTGCTGAATGCCACGATTAATTAACTGGTAATACGTCACGCTCGACTCCCAGCTCATGCCACCAATCAGACCAATGGTTTTCATCATGTTTTCCTCACAGCAGTCGGCAGGGCTGCCACTCATATCAACAGTTATGCAACCTGTGTTCGAGTGGCCAGAAGTACAAAAAAGTTGACCATCAGAATAAAGCGACAGGGTCGAAACAATAGCGGCAGTGCAGTGAAAAGCGACCAGTACAGTTGCTGTGGATTGCTAACACTGCCTGACTTTTATGTTTCCCGGCTTATGCAACCTCTTATTCAACTGCTTCCTCACTGGCTCAATTAAAAACCCGCTGACATCGGATCGCCCGCTAATATCGATCAAAAGCAACGCACGGTGCTATTTAAGCTGCTGCATAAGCCAAGCAATTCCACAAGCCAAGCTAATCCACAAACCAGGTAGGCCGCATCAATGCTCAAGGCAGCCTTGCCACACCTCTGTTCATAAAGCTGTGCAACACTGCATTCACACTGGAGCGCTTGCCAGGCCCACATCTGCGCCCTACTCTGTGTGCCCAGTTTCTGCAGTGTCCATCTATGCCCTCACCCGCTCTCAGTGAACGCTGGCTTATCACTCTGATTGCCGCCATTCAATTTATCAATATCGTCGATTTCATGATGGTCGCTCCGCTCGGCCCCGACCTGGCTATAGGCTTGGGCATCGCCACCTCACAAATGGGCGTGGTGACCGGGGTATATGCCGTCGGTGCGACCATCAGCTCGTTATTGGCTGCCACTTGGTTAGATCGCTTTCCGCGTCGCTCGGCGATGGTGTTTTGCTTACTTGGCTTGGCGGCTGGCACCACCGCCGCAGCCTTTGCCGTCGATACTTGGTCATTGCTGACGGCGCGCACCATAGCTGGAGCCTTTGGTGGCCCGGCGATGGCATTGGCCATGGCGATTTTAATCGACGCGGTCCCACCAGAGCGTCGTGGCCGGGCCATGGGACAAGTAGCGGGAGCATTTTCGCTGGCGTCGGTGCTCGGCGTTCCAGTCGGGCTGGAATTGGCGCGACTGGGCAGCTGGCACACGCCGTTTTGGGTCATTGGCTTAATGACACTGTTACTGGCAATTATTGCCGCTTGGCTGCTACCACAGCAAACGCCGCAACACGAAAACCCGCAGCCTTCGTGGCCAATGCTGTACCAAGCCGGTGCCCCAAGATTGGGGTTATTGATGCTGGCTGTATCAGTCACATCGGGTTTTTTGTTGATCCCACATTTGTCGACTTTCTTTCAAATTAATCTGAATTATCCGCGCGAAGACATTGGTCTCTTGTATCTGGTTGGCGGCACTCTGAGCTTTTTCAGCATGCGCTTTGCCGGTCGTTGCAGCGACCGCTTTGGGCCCACCAAAGTGTCTTACGCCGTCACCGCCGGTTATTTGTTGGTATTGTGGGTCACCTTTATTCACACTCAGCATTGGCTACCAATCATGGTGATGTTTATCAGCTTTATGCTGATGCGCACCAGTTTGAGCGTCGCTGTGAATACACAACTCAGCTGGGTCGCACCACCAGAGCAACGTGCTGCGTTTATGTCGCTAAAAACGGCGGTACAAAATGCTGCCACGGCCACAGGGGGTATTATTTCCACCTGGATTCTGACCGAAGACGAGCACGGAGTGCTGCAAAATCTGGCTACGCTAGCCGTAGTCGCGGCCGTGTTAGCGATACTGCAGCCCTTATTAATGCGACGGCTGCAGCAGCAAATTACCCACAAACAGTAATAAACAGAGTGTCGAGCCAATCACACTTTTGGCGCTGCCAGTAACAGCGCCGAATAAGAAACTGCTGATAATTTTTTTATCAGCAGCTAGCCACAGCGGTGCATAAGCAGCGCACAATCACCGAAAAGTACCAGTTCCTATCTAGATCATGGTCGTACACCGACCACGCCACTACGCATTGCACCCGCACAGAGCGCTGGTGAATGATGCAGCCTGACTTGAGCACAGAAACTAACAAGTCAGCCACTAATAATAATTAAGGTACTCAATATGATCAGATACGCTAGCCAATCTGCGGTCTTACTGACCGCTCTGATGAGCCCAGTGGTTGCCGCCAGCCCCGCGGATGATATTGCCGATTTCGGTGACAAACTGTATGCCCAGCAGGACGCAGCCAGTTTGAAATACAGCATTATTTCAGACCCCGACTTTCATAAGCCTCTCGCTTACATGGCGCACTTTATGGGGTACGCTTGGTGCGGCGGCACAGGTTCATCCTATGTCGGTGACGACTTCCACATCAGCCAGATCAATCAAAACCAGTACCGTTTACAAGCACGCTATGACGCCAACGATGCCAATGCCGGAGGCTATCGCGCCAATGAGCGATTGAAGATGGATATTTCCAATATCCGCTTTATTACTAACCCTGGCGAACTAGAGTTGGGCGAGCCGCAAGTATACGATCGTGAGCCAATTAAAACCGTCACTTACGTTGTTCGTAATGAAGGCGACACCGACGATACCAAGGTAGCAACACTAAGCTACAACGAAACCGAAAGCTGGTCGAAGCAGGATAATTTTTCATTTTCAGAGACCATTGGCATCACCAACAGCTATGAATTTGGCTTAAAGCTGTTCGGTGGAAAAACTGAAATTAAAGCAGAGTTCAGCGCCGATCAGGGGTGGAGTGAAACCGAAGGCAACAGCGATACCGTATCACAAAGCGCTCAATACCGCGCCATCGTGCCTGCACGCAGCAAGCGTGAAATCACCATCACTTTCTTTAAACAAAAGGCGGACATTCCTTACCAATCCAAAATGCACATGGATTACCACGTAACCTATGAAAACTTTCTACGCTGGGGCGGCAACGCTCGCCACGATCACCCCACCGATCGCCCATGGGAAAAATACACCTTTGGTGGTCGTAACCAGTTGAATGCTGCTGAGGACATGCTCGATCAATACTTACATCGTCATATTCCGGGTTATAGCCATTGGGATTGGCAGTGGATGTTAAACGAACACGGTAAAGATTCGCTGCGCTGGGCACTGGGCGCCAGCAGTAAGCAGCGGTTTGTGGTGCCCATGTCGGGCAAATTCACCACCGTCGATGCCAGCCAATACAATATTACCGCAGGACCAGCTATTCCTTTAACGGCAGAAGAGTTGTCAGCTAGCCAAAATCAACGCACCAAGCGCAGCGTGAGCAGCAAGGTGGGAGGTAATACTCTGGTTAAAGCGAGTGAGCAGGATTTTGACTGGGAGCAACGCATCAGCGATGTGCGCTTTACCTTAGAGAATCGATTACAGCAGTAAATCGCCGTAGTTGATCGCAGAAAAGAGATCGACCACGCACAGGACAAAGGCCAGCAAAAGCTGGTCTTTATTCAAATGAACTAGTGGTTTTTAGGTTTGTTAACCTGGTTTATGACTACCGTCCTATGCTGTTTACGATGCCTTCTTGCGACGCCTCTGCTCAAAGCGTCCGGTTTATGACGCCCCTATTTACTATACGCTAACTCCAACGCAGCATAAAAAATCAAAAAAACACCGTCGCCCGTTTATCATAATTCAAATGAGCAGATAAACAGGCAGCGGTATTTTCTATATGGTTATTTATTTACTTGCCAGCGGCCCTCGCTGTTCTGGTCACTGGCATTCAGCCAAACATGCGATACACCACCACGCGCCTCTGCTAACGCTTGGTTGTCCTTGCTATTGGTTGGGGCAGCAAAGCGATAGTCACTGCCCAGTTGCTGACAAGCTTCGGCGCCTTGGCTCCAGCTGCCTTGCCAGCTGCTGAGCTGCCATTGGTTCGCGCCATTGACGCAAGCAAAGAAGTACTCATTGCTGCATTGGGTATCATCCCAACGCGCATTATGTTGTTGCACTGCACAGTGCTGGCTGCCGTTGTAATTGTTCGGCTCATTCACATCCCATGACCACACCGCAGCGGCTAGGCGGTTGTCATCGTGGTGCATGTCATCCAAGTTGACGATATTGCCGCCATTTTTGAACAACTGACGTACATCCTCGGCTTCGATGCGTTTCACTTTACCGCCGGTAAAAAATGCACCTATGGCACCCACACCAGTTCGGTCTTCCCAGGCTCGGTCGATCTCCCCTAAACCGGTAAAGGCCAGCTGTTGCATGGCGCTGTTGCCAGAGCAATCACTGTCTTTCCAAAACACCACCTGTTTGCCCGCTTGGCGAACCTGGTTTTCGGTTAATGTATTGGGAATATTTTTGCAGCCACCGCTGGGATAAATTTTGTCGCCAATGCTGGCATTTAGCAGCTCGATCAATTGTTGATGTTTGCCATCTGAGTGATCTTCAAAATATAAAATAATCACTTCATCTGGGTTGTTATTCAGCCAGTTCTTCACTTCCGCCAGACCTTCACTGACCCGACGGTCCGTCAGGCTGCAGCCAACATGCAAGTCGCCCCACTCCTGGCCAATACCCGAATGACACAATAATAAATCCGTACCCCACTCCCACGGCCAGCCATGGGTGTGCGCGGTCCAGTGCACGTCAAGCTCAATAAATCGCGCGCCCAAACTGAGCTGCTCTTCAATGGTGACTTTTTGCTGTGGGTCTAAATAGCGAGTGGCGTTGCGATACGACTCTGAGTTGTAACTGTTGTGAGTGCCGAGAATATTGTTGTCGGCCAGCGGCGAGTCATCGTCTAGATCACGCTGCATGGCCAATGCCGTTCCAATCCAACTATTGTGAAACTCGGCCATTGGATCTTGCTGTGGCTTAGAGCTCATGGCCATCACGTCGGCCGAGCACAAAGCCCAAAAAGCGGCCGCCGACAGCCAGCCAGCCGTCTTTGCACGGGCGTGTTTTGGGGTGTGTTTTTGAGTGTGTGAGCTAGAGAGGGAAGCGGATGAGAGCGAATTGGATGAGTGCATAAAGTTACCTTGATTATTGTTATATCCACATGGCCGCAATCCCTGCTTGCCCGATCAACGCTGCTGCGTTTTAGCACCATGGTTTTAACTGTATCCAGATCGCCTCGCAATGGCCGGGGAGGAACTGGCGCAAAGTGGGGCAGCACTGACTTGGCCAACACAGGATGACGAAAAACCACTTGGCGCACGCCACTCAGCGTTGGTAACCTTGGGTCACTTAGAAAGAATCACATAAAAATATGAGCGCCTGCCATGATTCAGCTAACGGTTAACGGACAACGCTACTCCCTCGATATCGACGACGACACGCCACTGCTGTGGGCCGTGCGCGATGCCATTGGCCTGAAAGGCAGCAAGTTTGGCTGCGGCGCCGGGTTGTGCGGCGCCTGCACCATGCACCTCAACGGTCAGCCGATTCGCAGCTGTATTACGCCGGTGAGCACGGCTGTCGACAATGAGGTCACCACCATTGAAGGCATCACCCCCGCCGAGGGATTAAGCCCAGTGCAGCAAGCCTGGGTTGAGCTGAATGTACCGCAGTGCGGTTATTGCCAGTCGGGCCAAATCATGTCGGCCACGGCGCTGCTGGCGAGCAACCCAGCCCCCAGTGATGCCGAGATTGACCAAGCGATGAGCGGCAACTTGTGCCGCTGCGGTACTTATCCACGCATCCGCGCGGCCATTCACAAAGCATCCGCTTATGCCAACGACGGCCAAACAACGGCAACAACGGCAACAACGGCAACAACGGCAACGACGGCAACGACGGCAACGACGGCGTTATATACCGAGCTGCGGCAGGAGGCCTCACATGACTGAGTTAAATCGGCGTCAGTTTCTCAAAGCCAGTGCGGTCACCTCCGGTGGTTTACTGATGACCATCGCATTGCCAGGCTGTGCGGGTATTGGCCATCAGGGCATGGTGTCGGACAGCAACTGGCAGGCCAACGCTTGGCTGCATATTCACACCGACAATCGCATCATCTTTGTGCTGGACCGCGTTGAAATGGGCCAAGGCACCTACACCGGCTTACTGACCTTGTTATGCGAAGAGTTGGAAGTTGATCCGCAACAGGTCACGGTCGAATTTGCCGGCGTCGACAGTTTCTACAACAACCCCATTTACAAACTGCAGATTACCGGCGGCTCCACCAGCGTGGCCAGCAGTTACGAGCGCATTCGCATTGCTGGTGCCAGTGCGCGCGAAATGCTGTTGGCCGCCGCCGCCGAGGTATGGCAGCAACCACAAAGCGAGCTGCAAGCCGACAATGGCGCCATCCATAACCGCCAGCAGCAACGCCTGAGTTATGGCGAGCTGGCCAGCCTTGCGGCTCAGCAGTCGGTGCCCGACGTGCGTTTAAAAACGCCGCAGCAATTTAAACGCATCGGCCAACCCGAGCAGCGTTTGGATGCACGCGCCAAGGTGACGGGCCAAGTCGACTATGGCATCGACATCGAACTGCCAGGCATGCTGTATGCCGTGGTCAGCAGAGCACCGGCGTGGGGCGCCAGCTTGCAACAAGCAGACACCGCTGCCGCCGAGCAGGCCAAAGGGGTAGTCGCGGTCTTTCCTATCAGCGCCGCCGGGCGCGATGGCATTGCCGTGGTCGCTAAACAGTACTGGCAAGCACGCAAAGCACAAAACCTACTGCAGCTGGATTGGAAAACCCCCGACAACGCGCCCAGTAACGACAGCATTATTACCCTGCATCAGCAGGCACTGGCGCAGCAAGACGGCGACGATGTGCGGGACGAGGGCGATACCGCTGCCGCGCTGCGCACTGCCGCCAGCACCATCAGCGCCGAGTATCAGCTGCCGCATTTGGCGCACGCCACGTTAGAGCCACAAAACTGTGTGGTCGACGCCCGCGCCGACGCGATGGAAGTCTGGGCACCGACTCAATCCGCCAGCATGGCGCGCGTCGCAGCGGGTCGCCACAGCCGCTACAGCCTGGATGATATCCAGGTGCACACCACCTGGATTGGTGGTGGTTTTGGTCGTCGCATCATGCAGGATTACGTGGCGGAATGCGCCGCCATTGCCGACCACTTGCAGCGCCCGGTGAAACTGATCTGGAGCCGTGAAGAAGACACACGCCACGATTTTTATCGCCCGGCCAGCGTGCACCAATTGCAAGCCGCCATCGACGATCAACAACAGGTGACGGCGTGGCAACACCGCCTGGCGCACCCCAAGGTGTTTGACTGGTTTGCTGACGATGCCGCCCCGGCGCAGTATCCGTTTTTGCCCAAGTTTATGTTCCCGACGTTGGCGTCGGTCGGCAAAGCAGGCGAAGGGGTCATCGCACCGAGTGATACCTCAGCCTACGAGGGCGCACACGATTTGCCCTACCAATTCGATAACCTGCAGGTCAACTTCGTCCACTCAGACCCAGGGGTGCCGGTTGGCTATTGGCGCAGTGTGGGCCACTCGCACAATGGTTTTGTGACGGAAAGTTTTATCGACGAATTGGCCCATCACACCGGCCAAGATGCACTGGCTTTTCGCTTGGCACACCTGCAGCAACACCCCAGAGCCAGCGCCTTATTACAGCGAGTAGCCGAGCATGCGCAGTGGGGCAAACCGCTGCCTGACTGCCACCAAGGGGTGGCGATTCATAAGAGCTTTGGCAGCTGGGTGGCACAGATCGTTGATATTCAGGTTGAACAGAGCAGTTTTCAGGTAAAACGCGTGGTCTGTGGCGTGGACTGCGGCTTGGTGGTTAACCCAGATACCGTCGCCGCGCAGATGGAAGGCAGCGTGATCTTTGCGCTGACGGCGGCCTTGTACGGCGGCATTACCCTGCAAGATGGCCAGGTGCAGCAAAGCAATTTCCACGACTACGCCCTCAGTCGCATCAACGAGCAGCCGCAAATTGATGTCATCATCATGCCGTCGCAACAGTCGCCAACGGGCGTCGGTGAGCCTGGTGTGCCGCCGCTGGCAGCGGCCATGGCGAATGCGTTGTTCAGCGCGACCGGCCAGCGCCTGCGCTCATTGCCGTTGCGCTTGGCCACATGAGCCTGGGACAAAGCGCCGTTATCGCCACCCTGGTGGACTGGTTACGCCAGGGCCAACAGGTGTGGTTAGCCACCGTGACCAGCACTTATGGCAGCAGCCCCAGGCCAGCCGGCTCGCTACTGGCTTGGTGCGCCGAACATGGCCATGTGGGCTCATTGTCGGGCGGCTGTGTCGAGGAAGACTTGCTGCAGCGCTTACCGCAATTACCACGCTCGCAAGCGCCAATACGTCAGCTATACGGCGCCAGTGAGGCCGAGCAACAACGCTATCGCTTGCCGTGCGGTGGCCAACTGCACATTTTATTGGAAGCCATCGACCCCACTCAGCTGGCGCATTTTCAAGCGCTGCTGTCCGCGCTGCAGCAACGCCGCGCGTGTACACGTCGAGTATCGAATGACGGCCGCAGCGAGCTGCTGGAAGGCACCGCCGCCGAGATGGAACTGACAGCGCTGCACTGGCAACAGCCCTTTGCGCCGGACTATCGCTTGCTCATCGCAGGCGCCACCGACGTGGCACAGCAGCTGGCAGCGCTGGCTGCCCCGGCCGGATTTGAGGTCACCATTTGTGATTTTCGCGAGCCGTTTTTGCACAGCTTCACCAGCGCCCATGCCAACGTGGTGAAAGCCATGCCCGATGAACTGGTGGCTGAGCAGTTCCACGACTCACATTGTGCCGTAGTGACGCTGGCACACGACCCCAGGGTGGATGACCTAGCCCTGTTAGAAGCCCTCAACAGCCAAGCTTTTTATGTCGGCGCCATGGGATCCTTGGCCACCTCCGAGGCTCGCCGCCAACGCCTGCTGCAACTGGGCATCACCGAGCAGCAGCTGCAACGCCTGCATGCGCCCATTGGTCTGCCGATTCACAGCAAAACGCCCTATCACATCGCTATTTCGGTGCTGGCCCATGTGCTGCAGCAGCGACCGTTAGCGCCGTCTGTAACACAGAATCACCAAAGCGACTGACGTTTTTGCAACACAACGCACAAACGCGTCACCTAATCTCAAAGCAGGCCACTCACAAAGGAAAGCGCCATGGCGACTGCATTGATTCGTACCGTCACCGCTATTGTCTGCCTGCTAGCGCTGACGGCGGCACATGCCGACCTCAGAAAGCTGAATTATCTCACTGAGTCCTACCCACCCTATAACATGATCGAAGGCGAAGAACTGCGAGGGCTGGCCGTCGACTTGCTGGTAGCAGCCACCGCACGCAGCGGCCAAGCTATTAAGCGCAGCGACATCAAGGTACAACCTTGGCCGCGCGCCTATCGCAGTGCGTTGGATGGACCTGGGGTGGTGCTGTTCTCCACCACCCGCACCGAAGAGCGTGACCCATTGTTCCAATGGGTGGGTCCCATTGCCGATACCCGCATCGTGTTACTGGCGCATAAAGACAGGCCGCTGACATTGCCTGCCAATGGCAACTTGTCTGGCTTGGTGATTGGCGTGATACGCGATGACATCGGCGAGCAGTTGGCGCGTGCTCAGGGCGCAGTCGACGCCAACATTCGCCATGTCCCCAACGCGGAATCACTGGCGCGCATGTTAAATAAAGGCCGCATCGATGCTTGGGCTTATGAAGAGAATGTCGGCCGCTGGTTCATTCGCCAAGCAGGCCTAAACAATGAGGATTTTGTCGCTCATCACACGCTGAAAGAAGCGCAGCTGTATTTCAGTCTGAGCACCGACATCGACAGTGCGACCGTGCAACAGCTGCAGCAAGCGGTGGATGCCGTCAAAGCCGACAAAGCCGTGATGAAGGACATCACCGACCGCTACATGTAGAGCTCATCTCGCTCGCTCAACATGCGTTAGACTGGCATTTTTTGCGAGTGATTCATGAACACCACCGTTCTCCTGTTAGCCGCTGGCAGCAGCCGCCGCTTTGGCGGCGACAAGCGCCTAGCGAGGCTGCCTTGCGGCAGCTCCGTATTGCAACGCACAGTGGCTACAATTCGCCAATCTGGCTTGTCCTGTTTTGTAGTGCTTGCCGATGGCGATGAGGCCATTGGCGCACAACTGACAGCACAGCAAATACACTGGGACATGTGCCCAGACGCCCACCTAGGCATGGGTCATAGTCTGGCTTTTGGTGTTCAGGCGTGCCGCCAGGCGTCGGGATGGTTAATTGCGCTGGCAGATATGCCCTACATCCACGCCAGTACTTACCTTCATGTCGCACAACAACTGCAGCAACATAACATTGTGGTACCCATGTATCAGCACCAACGGGGCCACCCGGTGGGGTTTAGCCAACGTCATGCGAAAGCGCTGCTGCAGTGCCACGGCGATCAAGGCGCGCGCCATTTAATGCAGCAATATGCGGTGCACTATCTGCCGACCGACGATGCCGGTATTTTGACCGACATCGATCGACCGACCGATATTATGTCTGCACCGATTAAGCGTTAGACTCTCGCGGCGTGGATGTTGCCGTTGAAGTTGGCGTTGATGTAGCTGCTGGCGCTGCAGCGGTGTCGCTCACAGCATGTTGGCGAAACGCCAACGCCAGCCCGGTCAGTATGGCCGCCATGCCCACCAACGCCAGCCAGGGCAGACGATTGCCCAACACCAAGAAATCCAACACCACGGTCACCACCGGCACCAAATAAAACAGGCTGGTCACATTGACCAAGTTACCCGTTTGAATGAGCCGATAAAACAGCAGCTGGGCCAGTACAGAAATGACAATTCCAAGCCACAGCAAGGGTATCCAAAAGCCCCAATCCATTTGCCATTCAAACGCCTGCGTCGGCGCCCACAACAAGCACACCAGCAGCGTGATCACATATTGCATGGGCAATGTCTGCAGCGGTGCTTCGTTAACGCCTTTTTGCAACAAAGCTCCCAGAGTAATGCACAGCAATGCCGCCAGCGCGTAGGCCATGCCGACCATCGACAATTGCGCGGCCACCAGACTTTGCCACACCACCAACGCCAGCCCCGCCAGTGCCAGCAACAGTCCCAGCAATCGCCAAGGCGAAAAGCGCCGCTCAGTGAGCAGCAAGGTCAGTATCGGTTGCACACCCAGCACCGTCGCCAGCAAGCCTGGCGTCACTTGGTGATACATGGCTTGAAAATAACTGATGGAATACAGGCCAATCATCAACAGCCCCGCCGCAGCAACGCGCTTGCGATGTTTGGCGGCCGGCCACCAACGCCGCGGGCCGGACGACTGTGACAGGCACAGGAATAGCAGCACCAGCAGTGCCAAGCTGAAGCGCAGCAGTAACATCGCCAATGGCGTCGCGTGATCTAACCCGATACGGGTAAAAATGGCGGCACTGCCCCAGAGCAAAACAAACAATGCCATGGGCACCCAAGGCGCCCGGGAAAAAAGAGTATTCATGTCAAATCTCATCTGTTGGAACGAGCGAAAGCGCTGCTCACCAAAGGCAGTAACAACTCCAAACGGAGAGCAGCAAGAAAACCGTGGCTTAAGCCACAACCGCTGCGGGCGGCTGAACGCCAACCACAACCAACAGATTCACTACAGATGACATAAACATAACCACTGCACGACAACGTACCTGAAACAGACGGACGATGTATGGCAGTCCAATTATTGGATTGATAAACGTATTACTTGGCGCGACTGTAGCATTCCCCCACACACGACTCAAGCCGACGGCCAGCGCTCCTCTGGCATCAAGCAGCGCAACGAGTCACCAACCCGCACCATTCCAGACTTGAGAATACGTGCACAAAGACCGCCGTGCCCCAACATGGCTGCCTGACCGCCCGGGCCTAAGGCTTCGTCCATACGCGAACACGGATGACACAGCGCCGTTGCCTCAAACACCGCATCACCCACGGTAAATTGCTGGTGACGCAACGCCAGCAAGTTGACACCACTGATCACCACATTGCGACGTAATAGCGCTGGGTCGATATCCGCTGTTTGCAACCAGCTAGCTACTAAGTCGAGATGCTCGGCATTAATGAAAGTAATCTGGCGAGCGCTACCTGGACTGCCCTGACAGCGCCGATCCCCTTCCAAACCAAGATCAGCAATGGCATAGGCTTCGGGCACCGTGGTCATCGGCTGTCGTCGAGCAGGCCGAACACCGAGCCAAGTCACTTGCCCGGTGGGCAAGTCCTGCGTTAACCGATCAAACAACGCAGATTGTGACGGCATGGACGTCTCCTTTATTTCTGCAATAACCCGGTTATTAGAGCCTGAATCAACCGGCGGGTCACGCTCCGGTGCCATTGCAAGAGCAAGGTGAGGAGCACAGGCTCGCTGAGTGAGACCATGTGTAATAGGCAGCTCAAAGAACAACTTGAGGATGTGTGATCTCTGTGTTGATCTTTGTTTTGGTGCTTGTTTTGATCTCATTCTTGGTTTTTTCTTGGTCTCTCTTAGTACCGACCGTGGATCCAGCCCCACAACTATAAAAATATTTTCCTCAATAAATGAGCGTTGATAAAAGCACCGTTTATATCGATGGATATACCGCGTTGAGTGCTGGTGAGCCACCAGCTTCGCTCATTGACAGCAAGCCGACTTCCGATTGCAGAAATAGTAATGCAAAACCCGAACATATCATTAAATCAAGCAGCACAGCGCACTGATACTTAAGAACTAACATCAGCAATTAAATAATCAATTCTTGGTGCAATTCTCACTCTGGCAAATTTCTTAATACGAATAATTTCTAGTTTTCTGTAAAGGTACGTATGTACCGTTTTTTCATCATGGTAGTCATAGGCCCTTTCTCCAGCCGTACTGGAGATCTGGCCCTGCCCATCCGGAGCTGATGATGAAACGACGTGATTTTTTGAAAGTAGCCGCCGCCACGCCACTGCTGCCATCAACGGCATTGGCACACTCTGAGTTAGTGGAGTCCAGTTTTCCACGCTCAATTATGCACGGCAGCTTGCAAGCCAGCAGCGGCACGCTGGACTTATTAGAGGGCAACATCCCGCAGGATATGTACGGCCATGTGTTTATCGCCGAAGGCATACCACTAGAAACTAATCATCTCAGCCCCAACGGACGGGGCGCCGTCACCCGACTAGACATTGGCAGCGGCAAGATCGATTTCACCCGCAAAATGATTGATACCCCTTCAGCAATTTTGCAGTCGCACATCACGCATGGATTAGACAAATTTAACCTGATGGGCGGCACCATCTACCAAAGCCTGACGCTGGGCTATATGAACTACTGCAATACCGCTCCCAATTACATGGGCAACAACCGCTTTGCTTTCAGCTACGAAGGCGGCACGCCATTTGAGTTTGATGCCACCACACTGGATCTGGTTACCCCCATCGGCATGCCGGATGAATGGAAGTCCAGCTTACCGCCTTTCATAGATGCTTTAACCCCCAAAAAACATCTATTTCCTCAGGTACGCACCACAGGTCATCCGTTTTTTGACCTCGAACGCCAAGAGTGCTTTACCATCAATTATGGTGGCAACGTCGGCACCATGGGCCGAAAAGACGCATTTTTGCACCTGATTTATTGGGACCTTAATGGTCAGTTACAGCGTTGGAATATTGTCGACCGTCTGGGCAATAACGCTTGGCTAGAAACCACGTCTCACTCCCTTGGCGTGACCCGCAATCATATTCTTATTTTCCAAACCGCGGCACGCGTGGAAGCCACACGCATATTGGGAACCACCATTGTTACGCCGCAACAGCACAAAACGCCGGTGTGGATCATTCGCAAACGTGACTTGCTGTCGGCGCAGCCACATGTCATTGCGGATTATATTGAACTTGACTTCGACACCTCCGACATCATGTGCGACTTCGACGACAGTCATGGTGAAATTACCCTATATGGCCAATATCTCGGCGCTATGGATAAATCCGAGCAACTGTTTAACTGGGAACGCCTGTACTTTGGTGGTCGAGTCGAACGAGAGTTGTCTGGCTACCCTGTCGCACCCGTCGATGTCGGCGGTCTGGTCAGAGCTCGTATTTGGGTGAGTGATAGCCACGCCGAGGAAATTAAACAAGACTTCCACGTAATTCGCGATGAGCGGTTATTGTGGGATATGAATGACCCTGCCTACCGCGGCCATTTTCAGTTCCCGGAAAAGTTTGAGCATATTTATTGGTCGGCCATCGGCTACCGACCAGAGCATTTGCCCCGCCGCGTAGCGCGTGCCTACGAAGATTACCCAGGCCGCCTTTATGACAATGAGTCCCTGCCCAAGCAACCGATTCCATCGTCCATTGTGCACATGGATTGCCAGCAAATGCGAATCACCGACAGCTATACCTTCCCTGAAGATTGTGTGGTCAGAACACCACAGTTTATGGCACGACAAGGTTCGACGGCGCAAGACGATGGCTATTTATTTACTGCCGTTGTGCGCAAGCACCCCTCCAGTACAGATTCAAACGGCAAAGAGTACTGGTTTTTTGATGCCAAAGACTTGGCGTCAGGCCCGTTGTGCAAACTCGCTCATCAGCAACTGCAGTTTGCAACCACCAACCATGCCTTGTGGGTTGGCTCTATTGGGCCTCGGCCCAGCGGCATCTACAAAGCCAATTACGGTGATTTTCTGCGGCAAAAACAACCCTTACACAGCCGCAAAGTTCGCGACCTGATTGATAGCCACTTACTTCCACAATTTGGATGATTATCGTCGAAAGGAGACGCCAAATGACACTCAAAAAACTCTGGCTACCGCTGATTGCGGCTGGCGCAGTACTCACAACGTCCTACAGCCTGTATTCGGACGAAAATGAAAAATTAAAAAACTATCAGGGCACCTATGAATGTTCACCCAGCATCATTCACAGCCCCACCAGCATTGAAGAAATTCAGGACATCGTGCGTGACGCTCTGGTCAATGGCAATACCATCATGACCGGCAATCGTAAGTTTGCCAGCCAGATTGACGCCGCCTGTACTCAAGATGGCCAAGTACAAGTTACCCTTGAAAACATGACCGACGTCGTCGACTTTGACCCAGAAGCGATGACCATTACCGTTGAAGCCGGCATGCGCTTTAATCAGTTCAACGACTTTTTGCGTGACAAAGGTCTGGCCGTCAACATGGTGACGGAACTGGGAACCTTTACCATCGGCGGCATGCTGGGCAGCGGCACCCATGGCTCAACCTTCCAGAAAAAAAGCAATATGATTGCTGACTACATCACCTCGATGAAAATTGTCGATGGCATGGGTGATGTGCGTGTGCTGACCGGCGAAGATTTGAATGCTGCGCGTGTCAATCTCGGCGTGCTTGGGGTTGTGGTCGAAGCCACGGTACAGCTGGAACCAGCATTCAAAGTGAAAGCCGAAGTCAAAGGCTATCGTAATGACAGCAACTTAGAAGATGTTATTCTCGACTTGGCGCGCAATAACTATTCTGCCAATGTTGCTTGGTTCCCGGGTTTAGGCCGCTATACCACCACGCTGTACAACGAAGTACCACTCAGCACCAAAGGCAATGACTATAACGCTCAGGCTGATGTGTCGGATATTCAGGAATATTTCTTTGGTTTACTGTTTGACGCCTTACATGAAACCAAAAATTCGAGCTTGCAGTGTTTCGCCGCCGCAGTGCGCTATGGAGCACGCGACGGCTCGTACTTCCGTAATTTAGATACTGGCTTTAAAAGCTACAAGCCAGTTGGCTATTCCGATCGTATGCAGTATTTCCAGTGCAAAGATCCAGATAAGTGCGTGTGGGATAAGCTTCCCATCGCACTGCAAGAAGTGGCCATTCCATTCGAGCAGCTACCCAACTGGATTGCCGACGTACGTAAAATATTGGACAACAACCCACGCACCTGTTTCCCACTGAACGGCATTTATTTCCGCTTTGGTAAAGCGTCCGACAGCTATCTGGGCATGAGTGCAGGACGTGACAGCGCCTTTGTCGGCATTGAATACACCTTGCGTCAAGAAGGGGCTGCGGTACCAAAGAACTACTTTGTTAACCTCGAAATCGAACAAATGTCGCTGCGCAAGTATGGTGCGCGTCCACATTGGGGTAAAAACTCCGTGGCCATCTTCGAAGACATGCCATCACGTTTCCCTAAATGGAACGACTTTTTAGCCTTCAAACAGGAGGTGGACCCATACAATGTGTTCACCAATCCATTCTGGCAGCGTGCTACCGGCGACGACCCGCTGAGCAACTACCTGACTCCAGGGTGTAACTTACGTGGTGAGTGTTACTGCACTGAAGACAGCCACTGCGAAGAAGGAACCACCTGCCAAGCTGGAGGCTTCTTCGAGCAAGCCAGGGTGTGTAAATAACTTTAATCAGATTAAGGGCCGATTTATCGGCCCTTTTCATATCAAAAAGAATGCCAGCAACGAAAACATCAAAGTTTAAACGTACAACGAATGTCGCCGATAGCTGCGACAGACCCATTGTGATCTATCGCCCACGATACTCGTTCATATCAACATTAAGGTTTCTCTTTAACAAACTTACCTATTGGCCGCAATTAACTATCACCCAAGCATTGAAACCTGAATAACAAGGACATCACCATGGCAAACCGGATACACACCATCGTCATTTTAGTGCTTATCAGCATGCCTTCTATGGCCACCACACTGGCGGATTTAAAACCACACACTCCTAGCGGAAAGCCTTGGAATGAGCAGTGGTTCTATTATTTTAATGACCCTCAGGTGGGCTATTTTAAAATCAGCCTGCAAACGTTCATTTATGCGAACGACCCCGAACTGAAAGAGCGTGGTTATTTGCACTTGGTGTACACACCAATCCAGGGCGAGATCCGCACTTACGATTACCTGTACGACGATGTTCAGGTCGAAGCAAAAGACAGTACCTACGGTTTTCGTTTCAGCATCCCAGGGGTTGCCGAAATGGATGAGTCCTCTATTCGTATCAACACCGAAGACTTCTCCTTTTCATCCGATTTAGTCGGGCCGCATCAGCACTACTGGCGATTGAATAAAGGCGCCAGCCCCTACAGTTTATTAACGTCTTTGCCCAATGTCGCCAATCGCTGGTTTGTTTTTAGCCTGGCCACCCCGGCACGTTACACGTTTAGTGCCGACTATGCGCAGCATCAAGGCACCGCCTCTACTTATATCGATAAAGGTTGGAGCACCAGTCAAGCCACCAACTACGCCTTCGTCATGGCCACTGAAGCTGATCAACAACTGATGTTGGCTGGTGGTTCAGATGAAGGATTTGCCATCGAGATGTGGGCCGGTCAGTTTCATTCCACTGAGCACAAAATGACGTTTTTGCCATCTATTGCCGGCCTGACCGTCACCAGAACCTTGTCACCCTGCGAAGGCAAACTCGATATTCAACTAAAGAGCTTTGACAAGGAAATGCGCATTCACGCCGCTGCGGACACGGCCGATTTTGAGGATTCGACCTTGCCATCGATAGACGTCTTTAATGCAGAGTACCCATCTGCCAAAACCATGAACGCCGACATTCAAGTGGAGCTGTACAAATTTGGCCAGCTCAAGCAGCAAGCTCATTTCGCCCAGGGCGCACTGGAATTTGGTGGTGGCATGCACTGCGACGCGCAATAAAGATACAGCATTCGCTAGCTGAACAGAGCGCTGCGCGAATGCTGCCGTGCCGGGTTTACCCCGGCACTGGGGGTTAGGCTGGCGTTTGCTCCAGCAGATAGTTCTCGTACTGTTTGCGCAGGTTAATTTTCAGCAACTTGCCGGTGGCCGTGTGCGGCAACTCGTCAACAAACACGATGGCATCGGGCATCCACCATTTGGCGATTTTGTCGCTGAGGAACTGGCGAATGTCGTCTTCACTGACCCAGCTTCCTTCCTTGCGTACCGCCAGCAACAATGGGCGCTCATCCCATTTTTCATGGCGAGCGCCAATCACGCAGCACTCCACCAAATCAGGGTGGCCCACTGCGGCATTTTCTAAATCAATGGAGCTGATCCATTCGCCACCGGACTTAATCACGTCTTTTGAGCGGTCGACAATATTGAGGTAGTTGTTTTCATCGATGGTGGCAACATCGCCGGTATCGAACCAACCATCAATAAAGCTGCTGTTGTCGTCATGCTTGTAATAACTGCTGACGATCCACGGTCCACGTACCAGCAGACGACCAAAGGCAACGCCATCGTGCGGCAACGACTCACCTTTGTCGTCAATAATTTTCATCTCCACGCCATAAATCGGGCGACCTTGCTTCAGCTGCAGTTGATAGCGCTGCTCCAATGGTAAGGATGCCATCACGGCGTTGTAGGAATTAACGGTGCCAATGGGGCTCATTTCCGTCATGCCCCAGGCATGAATTAAAAACGCATCGTGCTTTTCCTGAAATGCTTTGATCATCGAGTATGGCGCTGCGGCACCGCCCACCACCACGTTTTGCACCGACTCCAAGGTTTTGCCAATGGCATCCATATGGTTCAGCAGCATCAGCCACACCGTTGGTACGCCCAGCAACAAATCTGGCTGTTCGGTATCAATCAACTCCCACAGCGAAGCGCCGTCCATACCTGGGCCTGGAAATACCTGCTTGGCACCGGTAATGGCAGCGGAGTACGGAGTGCCCCAAGCATTAACGTGGAACATCGGTACCACCGGCAGGAAACACGAGGTCGAGGCCAGCCCCAGGGCTTCTTCACCAATGGAGCCCATGGCATGAATAACAGTGGAGCGGTGGCTGTAGAGCACACCCTTTGGGTTGCCAGTGGTGCCTGAGGTGTAACACATGCTGGCAGCGCTGCGCTCATCAAACTGCGGCCAACTGAAATCGTCCGATTGCTGTGCTAACAGAGTTTCGTAACAGTGCACATTGGTGAGCGAAGTTTCTGGCATATGGTCGGCATCGCACATCACGATAATGCCTTCCACTGCATTGATTTTGTCTTGGATCGCTTCCAACAAAGGTACAAAGGTTAAATCGACAAAAATATAGCGATCTTCAGCGTGGTTGATGATGTACACCAACTGCTCGGCAAACAAACGCGGATTAATGGTGTGTAACACGGCACCGTAACCCGACACGCCAAAATACAGCTCAAAGTGGCGATAGCCGTTCCAGGCCAGAGTGGCAATGCGATCACCGGGTTGAATATCCAGGCTGCGCAGCACATTGGCGAGCTGGCGTGAGCGACGCGCAGCATCGCGCATTTGGTAGCGATGAATATCGCCCTCACAGCGGCGGCTAACAATCTCACTATTTGGGTGGGTGGACTCCGCATGCTCCAACAAGCTGGAGATCAGCAACGGACGGTCCATCATCAGACCTTGCATCATGGCTCTGCCTCTTTAGTTTTATTTTTATCAGGAGAGGTACAGTACGAACAGCACTGCGACAACACAATAGCGACGACTGTAACGTTTTGTCACTCATGATGCGCTTGTCGCCACTGACAAAATCCGCAACACTGGCAGCCGCTCTCAGTCTGGGGAAGTTCATGCGAATTGTGGTTTATGGTGCCGGTTCCATCGGCTGTTATCTTGGTGCCAGCCTGCACAGCGCTGGGTTAGATAGTGTGCTGTTGGGGCGCGAGCGTCTGCAACAGGTGTTAGAGCAACACGGTGCCATCGAGCTGAGCGACTATCAGGGTGCTCAGCAACGCGTCACGGATGTGCCCTACCACACCGACCCCAAAGTGCTGGCACAGGCCGATATCGTATTGGTTACGCTGAAGTGCTTGGCGATGGAAGATGCGGCGCAGCAACTGGCCAACTACTGCCGCCCCGCCACTCGTGTAGTGTGTTTGCAAAACGGTTTGGGCAGTGATCTTGCCGTGCGCCAGCAATGCCAGGGGCTAAAAATACTGCGCGGCATTGTGGGCTTTAACGTGGTTGGCGATGGTGCCCATTTTCATCGCGCTACCGAGGGCGATGTGCATATGGAGCACGACCCGCTGCTAATGCCCATTCAACACGCCTGGCAGCGACAAGGCATTGCATGTGAACTGAACAGTGAGTTTGATCGCATTGCTTGGGCCAAACTGCAGCTCAACCTCAACAACGTGATTAACGCACTGTCCGACTTGCCGTTAAAAGCCCAACTCGAACAGCGCGCTTATCGCCGCGTTCTGGCCATGGCCATGCAGGAACTGGTTGACGTTGCCCAAGCGAAAGGCATTGAACTGGCCCAGCTGACGGCCCTTCCAGCCACATGGCTGCCCAAGTTGATGAATGTGCCAGATTGGCTGTTTAAACGTTTGGCAAAGCGCATGCTGGCCATCGACCCTGAAGCGCGTTCCTCCATGTGGGAAGACATCCAGCACGGCCGTCCGACCGAAATTTTGTTTTTAAACGGCGCCGTGGCCAGCGAGGGCGAACAAGAAGGCATAGCCACGCCCGTCAATCATGCTTTGGCGCGGCTGATGTGGGCGGTGGAACAGGGGAAGCGGCCTACCGGAATGTCCGGGCCTGAGTTGTTGGCCGCAGTAACGTCGTAACCGGTCTCGGGCAGTACGTGCTGTATTAGCTGACAGCTCTCTAGTGATAGCGCCGTAAGTTCATAACGGCTCTAGGCTGGCAACTGAAGATCGTGACGGAGGCCCGCCACTGCGGCCTAGGCCAGACGTAGCTCGCGTATTGCGCTAACTGCCTTGGCCATCGAAATCCCACTCCGCCTCGTCGCCAGCATCAAAACTGGCGTCATCTGGCGAATCTTCATCGACAAACAAATCGTGCAGTAGCGCTTTTTCGCCCTGGCTGACCGTCACGGCATGGGCATCCTGATCGGCGTAACAAACGCGATTCCGCCCCTGCTGTTTGGCTTGATACAAGTACTGATCGGCCTCTTCCACCAAGCTTTGCTGGCTGTGCCACTGATCCATGCCGTGCCAGGCAATGCCAATGGAGGCGGTGACATCAATGGTTTGATCGCTGTCGTCATCGACGTAGAACATGGCGTCTTGCAACGCCAAACGCACCCGTTCGGCCACCTGAATCGCCAAACGGCGCTCGGTGGATGGCAAAATCACCGCAAATTCTTCACCGCCATAACGGCACTGCACATCCAGACGCCGGGTATTTTCACGAATGCAGGCGGCGGTGCCGCGCAATACTCGATTGCCCACCTCGTGACCCCACTGGTCATTGATGCGTTTAAAATGATCGAGATCGATCATCATCAGCGCGGTAGCAATGCCAGTGCGTTCGGTACGCTCCAGCTCTTGCTCCAACGCCGCAGTAAAATGACGCACGTTGTACAGGCCAGTGAGCGGGTCAGTCAGCACTTGCTGGCGCAACTGCATGACCTCGTCAATGACAGGACATTGCGCCTCTCCTAATGGACAGACGGGTGTGGTGGTAACGGCGTTGTTGGCCGTATCCGAGGCCATTCCCTCAGACATACATGATTCCAATCCAAACTACAGGGCTAGCAGAGTATAGACGCTCAGCTGCAAGAACGATGCACTTTACTGCATCGGCTATCAGCAACGCAGCCGCCTATCACGCAGTAGGCCATAAACTGCACCGCCCTGATGTTAGATAAACGGCTGCAGTCCTCTGAACCAAAAGCACTGCTCAATAGCCATTGCGATGGGTTTAACCAGCCTACAATTCTACGGCCAACCCATAGGGGAGCTTTGAAACAATTGAGTACAAAACCCGGGGCTGGTCGAGAGGTTTGGTGGTGCAGGGTGTGAGCATGTTTGGCGTTAGCTTTTAGGGTTAGATACGCGACCAGTCAGATAGTCTTAACAGTCGCCAGCGTTCGCAGGTAAAATCAGCACCTACAGCTGCAGCGTGAAACCAGCGTTAGCAACACCCTTGCTGGGCCTGGGCCTTCGCTAAGGCCGTTATTGAAGCAGTAACAGAGCAAATACCCAACCACATGCGAATACCTCGGATGATTCCACCGTTATGACGACTCGCCCGCCAACGGCGGACCCAAACAATACCCAGCCAGATCGCAACTTCGACGATTTAGCACAGCGCTTTAGCCGCACTATTTACGCCACACCGCGCGGGCAACTAAGGCTATTGGCGCTCAGCCAGGACTTTGCTGATTGCGCTGTACCAAGCGGGCAAACCATATTGGACATCGGTGGTGGACAAGGTCAGTTCAGTTTGCAACTGGCGCAGCATGGCGCGGAAGTATCGCTGTTGGACCTGTCTGAAGAAATGCTGGCCCTGGCACGTGATCAATTTATTGCCGCAGGCCTGCCACTGACGACACAGCTTGGCAGCTTACAGCAGGTTGATGATTTTTTCCCGCAGCAGTATCCGCTGGTATTAAATCACGCGGTGTTAGAATGGCTGGAGCAGCCGTTTGACGCCTTGCCGATATTGGTATCAAAAGTTGCGCCCGGCGGCTGGTTATCGTTGATGTTTTACAACTTACACGGCCATCAATGGCGGCAGATTATGAACGGCCGCACACACGCGCCTACGGCGGCCAGCGAACGTCTGCGCCAACAGGGCAATGCGCCGCAGCATCCACTGGACCCAGACGCGATTTGCCAAGCGCTGCAAGACTTGGGCATGACCATCAAACGCTGGCGCGGTATTCGCTGCATTCACGATCATATGCACCAGAAAATTCGCCAACGTATCGGCCAGGACCAAGTCAACCAAACCGATTTAGAATACGGATTAAAAGAGCCGTATCGACGCTTGGGTCGCTATGTGCATCTCTTGTGTCAAAAGAGCTAGGGCCTGTTAACACTATTTCGATCACGCTGTTATGAGCTGAAAACCACTCAACCAAGGCGCGAAGAGGGATATTTAACGAGTAAAATGAAAGATGAGCAACACAGATTGAGGGGTTTTCAGCCATACCCCGAAGGGCTGGCGTCCATTTTCCCTGAGTTGCGTTATTCGTTGCTTATTTAACCGGTAAAACCACACGCCTCATGCCTTACTCAAGAAAAACTGACTTCCAGCAGCAAAGAACTAAATAGTGTTAATAGGCCCTAAACCATGACTTCAGCTAAAAAAATCCTCATCAGCGCGTGCTTAATGGGACAACCGGTTCGTTACGATGGCCGTGCTAATGACGATAAAGTCGCGCACTTGCAAACGGTGATTCAACGCTGGCAAAGCGAGCGCAGAGTAGTAGTGATCTGCCCAGAAGTGGCCGGCGGCCTTCCCACGCCTAGGCCTGCGGCAGAAATTCGTCTGGGCCACGTCATTGCCAGCGACGGCCAGGACTTTACCGCTGCGTTTGAATCCGGCGCGCAAAAGGCACTGACACTGGCGCAACAACACAACGTGGCTGCGGCATTATTGGCCGACCGCTCACCGTCTTGCGGCAGCCGTGAAATCTATGACGGCGAGTTTTCTGGTCGTCTGATTCCAGGTCAGGGGCTGACAGCCGAATTATTAAGCCAGCATGGCATACCTTGTTTTGGGCCAGCGACGTTTGATGAACTACTGGATTTTTTAAATGAATAAATCAGCGATTTATTCGAAAGCCAGATACGGACTGATTCAAAACATCAACCTCAGCTGCTTCGACTGGCTCATCAATTGATTGTATCAACTCTTCCTCTTTCGGCTCATAGAAAAACAATTAAAACAATCAACTGCAACTGACTGGCAATTGCAATAAAGACTCAAAATGACGGGTTTGCTTATTTCAGTCGAACAGCTAGCCTGATACTAGCACTAGTGCAGCGGCTGACTTTGCTATGAATCATATCGACAGAGTGTGTTGTTTTTTTGTACTGATATCACTTACTGCGCAGACACATTCTGTTAACAATCAGCTGGACGGCAGGCCTCATTTCTACGGCCGCATTCATCTTGCATTGATTGCGGAAAAATACCGGGATATGAACATCAATAATGAAGGTCATAATCTCGGCATCAAGGGCAAGATGGCCATCACACCGGAGCAAACGGCCTTCTACCGGCTAGAAGCGCAATATCGAAACGACGATGAAACGACTTATGACGATGCCACTCCACTTGAGCCCAGCGGCACATCCAGTAAGGATTCCGCCAGCTTGGTTGTCCGACAAGCCCATGCTGGCATTCGTGATACCTTCGGCACGCTGATCATCGGACGTCAGCTAAATCCCATCCATCGAACCTACAAAGCGGACAGGTTTTATCGCAACTCTGGATGGGCACAGATTCATGCAAAGCGAATCGGCGATGCGCTGTCTTACGGTTTTAACCATGGCCATTTGTCATTTCTAGCAGCCGTCATCGTTGATGGAACGGATGTGGATAACCCAAGCCGAGATCAGCAAGATTTCGATGCACATGTCGCGATGGGCGAAGTCACATTCGCCAACGTGTCACTTGCTGCGGGTCATATGGCAACGAAGTATGAAAACTGTGGAGCGAAAACGGCGGAAACGTCGTTGGGTGTGGCCTACAAAACTCCCCCTCTGCACATTGGCTTGCAACTGGAGGTGGGTACAGAAAGTTCGTTTATTGCGGATTCCAATGTGCGAGCCGATCTCAACCCCTGCGTGGTCGGCTACAGAGTAGAGCAAGCGGACTTTAAAATCGCAGACCTTTACATGAAGTACAGAGTAAATCGCATTAGCTACACCTTTGGCTATGGCATACGAGAAGACTCGCCGGAAGTGGGGGTGGATCTTAGAAAATCCCGCTGGGTATTTGAAGGCGTGTACCATCTGAATAAAAAGGTGCTTGTTTACTTGGGGTATTCTGAATACAACAAAGACGCTGGCGATACACACAATACCTACCTTGGGTATCGTTTTTCATTCTAACAACGCTCCACCAACTCACTCGAGGCGTACCAAGCACGACCTGAAGTAGCTCGTGATAAACCCATCAAGCACCAAAAAAATTTAGTCATACCACTCTGGTAAAAGTCTATTTCAAATCCAAAACGCGTTTCTTCTGCTCAGTACGCCAGCGACGAATACACTTTTCCGTCAATATGCTCGTGCCAGTCTAGGCTAGATTGATACCAGGATTTTCTAGATCGACATAGTAGATTCGAAGCTCAACTCGGTTACGCAACGCATTTCGAAAATGTTAAATAATCACCAACATCGTCGTGCCCTAGGTGTTCACATACAGTTTGCGTGCGTGAGAACCATGTTACCTGTACACGAACCTGTCGGTTGTATTTGATATATGCCAGCAAAATGGCGAAATCAGCCGAGCGTATTCAATCTAGAGCTCGGCTAGCCACTTGCTGCTGACTCCAGGGGATCTAGCCTGACACTGTAACGGTCTAGCACCCCACTGGCGATCATCATTGTTTAACAGATAGAACTCTGTAAACCGCAGGCAATCGAGCTATTGATAAATCAATAGATGGCCGTTGATTTGTCGCTTAACCAAATATCAACCAAGGATTTCCTACGCAAAGTCGTGCATCAAAAGTCGTTTATCACCAGCCACTGACACAGCTCATCTAAGCCGCACTATTTCTGGAGTTTCGGGCGCATAGCCTGGCGCCATACATCAAACTCAAAGCTTTTCTCTTCGAGCGCAGGCACTGAGGAAGTGATCATGCTTTGAAACCTGAAAACCATTTTCGTTACAACCATTATTTTAGCTTTTCTCTAAGCAGCGGCATTCAGCAACCGACAAGATGCACAATAACATGCCGTACTGTTATCATCCGTATCAACGCCCTAACGGCCTATAGGATTGACTGCATGACGGATCTACATAACAAACTGTGCGAACAACTGAACATTGCTGGTTTGGCACCCATACCGCTGCCAACGCTAAGCAATATACAGACCCTGCCCAGTTGGTTTGCCGTGACGGATTTAATCTGCAGTACCATGTCACTGGCGTGGGGAGCGCTGCATCGCTATGCCAAAGTCGATCAAGTAGGCCAACTGGATGTCCGGCTGGCTAATTTATGGTTCGATTTTACCGTACAGCCGCAAGGCTGGCAGATTGCCAGTGCCTGGGACAACATCGCTGGAGACTACCTCGCCAAAGACGGCTGGATCCGCTTGCACACCAATGCTCCCCACCACAAAGCGGTGGCATTAAACGTATTAGGCTGCGCCGACGACAAAGACTCTGTACAAGCGATGGTTGGCGCGCACAATGCTAAAGACATCGAAACGGCCGTTGTGGAACAAGGTGGCTGTGCTGCTGCGATGCATTCTATTGAGCAATGGCGCTCGCACCCAGTGGGCAGTCAATTGCAATATGAGCCTCAGCTGCATTGGCAACTTTCTGAGACCGACCAAGCACAACCAAGCCAGCCCAACCCGACAAGCCCGTTAGCCGGTATCAAAGTATTGGATCTGACCCGTATTCTGGCAGGTCCGGTGGCAACGCGCTTTTTAGCTGCATTTGGCGCCGACGTGTTAAGAATTGATCCCAAAGATTGGCACGAGCCCAGCATCGAGCAAGAGGTGACACTGGGAAAACGTTGCGCGCGACTCGACCTGCACAATTCGACAGACAGGGCCATCTTTGAGCAGCTGATCGCTCAAGCCGACGTTTTAGTGCATGGCTATCGCAGCGATGCGTTGGAGCATTTAGGTTACGCATCTGCCAGCTTGTCGGCACTTAATCCGCTGTTAATCAATGTGTCTCTCAACGCCTACGGCTGGAATAACGAGTGGAGTACCCGCCGTGGCTTTGACAGCCTGGTACAAATGAGCAGCGGCATTGCCGACTACGGCATGACGCAGTCAGGCAGTGACAGACCGAAACCATTACCGGTTCAGGCACTGGACCACGCCACAGGGTATTTAATGGCAACGGCGGTGATTCAGGCACTGGAGCTCAAGCGCGATGCCGGGCTGGTGAGCCAGGTAAAAACATCACTCGCAGCGGTAGCAGAGTTATTAATATCAAACCCACTGTCTGACGCCTCCATCGCCATGGAAAGTCGACAAGACAGTGATTTCAGCACCACCCTTGAACACACCAGCTGGGGGCAAGCAAAGCGGGTTAAAGTGCCGTTTTCAGGTTCTGTAATACAACCCCACTGGCCAACTGGCGCGGTAACTTTGGGTTCATCAAACGCACAGTGGCGATAACAATCGCTACTGGCCTGCATAGCCAGCAATATTAGAGAGTCAGTTTTTAAGGACGGAGCAAAATGCATAAGGTATGCAGTGTCATTATTAGCGCTTTATTGGCCTCCTGTGCCTTCTCCCCTGCGGTTGAAAAACACCAAAGGTATGCCCGCCACTGCGACATGTACACCAAGCAGCTGACGTTAGAAACGGTGCCTCTGGAAGGGCATGAATGTAAAGACGCAAACAATGCCGAACAATGCGCGCTCATCGTGGCACTGGGTCTTCCAGTCGTGACATTTGTGGTGTCAGGCAGCATTGTATTGATCGGCAATACCCTGCATTGGGTAGAGTTTCATGGCAGTTGTGAGCGCGGTGCGGTGAATGAATATGTGCGGTCGTTTAAGCAGACCTTGGCTGAGGAATAAACGCTTACCGTCTGCGCCCACAAAACCGCAGCGTTTCTAGGGTCTGTTAACACGATTTCGCTCTTTACTACTGGACGTCAGTTTTTTCTTGAGTAAGGCATGAGGCGTGTGGTTTAACCAGTTAAAGAAGCAACGAATAACGCGACTCAAGAAAAAACGGACGCCAGCCCTTCGGGGTATGTCTGAACAGCGTGATCGAATTCGTGTTAACAGGCCCGAGCGCTATCGCCAATGGCCATCCACAAAGAGAAAAGCACCATGACGATAAAAGGCTCCTGCTTATGCGGCGATGTCACCTTCGAGATCCGTGCAGAGTTTAAAAATTTCTATCTCTGCCACTGTGCTCATTGCCAAAAGGATACCGGCTCTGCCTACGCAGCCAACTTATTTACCGGCAAAGAAGCGCTGGTGTGGCTAACAGGTGAAGATAAAGTAAAAACGTTCAAGCTCACGCCGACACGGCACAGCAAGAGTTTTTGCTGCCAGTGTGGCTCTGCAGTACCAAATACGACCAATGGGTTTTGCTCCGTCCCCGCAGGCAGTCTCGACAGCCAAATATCTAGGACGCCGGACGCGCACATATTCACCGCAAGTCAAGCCGACTGGGAGTCCGGGCTGGAGGGACTAAAGTCCTACGCAAGGTTTCCAGAATAGTCGTTGTCAAAGCTGGCTCAATGTATTTAATGTCGACAGGCTCTGAGCATGCGCCTGGCAACTCACAAGTAAAAAAGTAATTTCGGCCTTTGGCCAAATAGAAAAAGGGCAGCCACAAACGTGGCTGCCAAGGGGAGATCAGAGGCTATGCTCTGGGGTTCGAAGTTGTAAGCGCTCTTCCGCAATTTTGTTAGCGAGCAGTTCGGTTGGTTGGCCAGTGGCGTCGGAACGCTCAAAGATCTCTGCCAAAGTATCGCCAATGCCATCAATATGGGTACGCGCTTTTTTAGCCGAGTATTCTGGCCCTTCGTACGACACATCGATAATGCCACCGGCATTAATTACGTAATCGGGTGCATACAGAATACCGCGCTCCAGCACCGCTTGGTCGTGGTGCTTTTCAGCCAGCTGGTTGTTGGCAGCACCGGCAATCACAGTGGCTTTAATCTGCGGTAACGTTTGATCGTTAATGGCACCGCCCATGGCGCAGGGTGCAAATACGTCGACGTCGGCAGCAAAGATATCTTCTACGCTGACGATATTGGCGTTCCAACGCAGCTTCGCCATGTTGAGTTTTTCTTCGTTAATGTCACACACGGTCAGCTTAGCGCCAGCGTCGGCCAAATACTGCGCCAAATACATACCGACATTACCCAAGCCTTGAATCGCCACCTTCACGCCATTTAGATCGCGCTGCAATTTATGCTGCACGGCGGCTTTGATACCGACAAATACCCCGTAGGCAGTGGACGGCGATGGATCGCCGGACACGGGGTTGCCATCAACATCGAGCTTGCTTTGAATACCCGCAACATGCGGTGTCATGGAACCCATTTGCTCAATATCGGGCACACTGGTGCCTGAGTCTTCAGCCGCAATGTATTGACCGCCCAGTGAATGCACAAACTTACCCATGGCTTGCAACAGCGCGGGGGTTTTCATCGCCGACGGGTCACCGATGATAACGGACTTCCCTCCACCCAACGGCAGATTGGCCATGGCCGATTTATAACTCATACCACGAGACAGGCGCAGCACATCGCTCAATGCTTCTTCGTCAGACTGGTAAGCAAACATGCGACAGCCACCCAAGGCTGGGCCCCGGCTGGTATTGTGCACCGCAACGATGGCTTTTAGACCCGTTGCCGGGTCATGGTGAAAGTGCACGTCTTCGTGATGATCAAAATCTTTGTGTGAAAAAACGGACATAACTTACCTCTGACTGGCCGGTTGGAAGGTCTTTACTGGACTACCAAAAAACTGCTCCAGTAATACCTGTTCTTGTTGTTTTGCTTTTTCCAGGCTGGCCATTTTGACCGGCCCAAAGCCGCGAATATCGCTGGGCAACTGCGCATATTGCATCGCCACGGTAACGTTGCTGGCTGATAGCTGTTTCAGCATGTCGCGCAGCGTTGTCTGATAGCGTTTTACCAAGGCACGCTCTTCGCGGCGCTCGGGGTGGTAACCAAAGATATCCAGCTGTGTTCCGCGCAAACCTTTAAAGTGACGTAACACACGAAACGCTTTCATCATCCAGGGGCCAAATTCGCGCTTAATCGGTCGGCCAGTGCCGCGATTTACTTTTGACCAAAGCGGCGGCGCCAGATGGAAATTCAACTTAAATTTGCCATCGAATTGCTGGCGCACACTGTCGATAAAGGCAGGGTCAGCCATCATGCGAGCGACTTCGTATTCGTCCTTATACGCCATCACTTTATACAGGTTGCGCGCCACCAATTTAGTCAGTCGTGTACTGCCGGCGCATTTTTCTTGCTCCGCTTGCTGCACTTCCTGCACCAATTGTTGGTATTGCTGCGCATACGCGGCGTCCTGATAGTCGGTCAGACGTCGAACGCGATCGGCAATAATCTCGCCCAGGTCTTCCAGAGGCTGGAATGGCTTAGGGGTGCCCGGCAGCTGATTGACAATGGTTTCTACCGCCAGCTGATCATGAGCGGCACGACGGCCCCACAATACGGCTTGCTTGTTGGCTTCGACCGCTGCGCCATTCAGCTCGATCGCTTGGTCCAGCGCCGCTGGTGAAATCGGCATTAAACCTTTTTGCATGGCATAACCAATCATAAACATGTTGGTGGCCATGGCATCCCCCAGCAAGGCTTTGGCCAAGCGAGTGGCATTAACAAAGCGAGTTTTATCTGCACCCACTGCATCGGCGATGGTGTCTTTCATCGACTTGGCCGGGAACTGTGCATCGGCGTTGCGAGTAAACTCGGCGGTAATGGCTTCGTGATCGTTAATAATGCCGTAGGTGAGTTTATCGTTGACCTTGGCCAAGGTATCGTCGCTGGCGCTCACCACCAAGTCGCAACCCAGCAGCAAGTTAGCCTCGCCCGCTGGAATACGTACCGCGTTAATGTCGGCAGGTTTATTGGCAAAGCGCACATGGCTGACCACCGCACCGAATTTTTGCGCCAGGCCGGTCATATCCAATACCGATACTCCTAACCCTTGGATATGAGCCGCCATGCCCATGACTGCCGCCGTGGTCACCACACCAGTGCCACCCACGCCCGTCAGTACCAAATTCCAAGTGTTGCTGGCGTCGGCCAGTGCTGGTTCAGGCAGGTTTAACAGCGACGGCGCCTGATTCACCACATTGGCATCGGGAATGTGTTTTTTCAGACTGCCGCCTTCGACCGTCACGAAGCTCGGGCAAAAGCCATCCAAACAGCTGAAATCTTTGTTGCAGGCATCCTGGTCGATACTGCGCTTGCGACCCAGCTCGGTTTCTTTTGGCACCACTGATAAACAATTGGATTGCACACTGCAATCACCGCAGCCTTCGCACACGTCTTGATTAATAATCACGCGCTTTTGCGGATCTGGCATCTTGCCGCGCTTACGCCGGCGACGCTTTTCCGCCGCACAGGTTTGCTCATAAATCAGTACAGAGACACCGGGCAACTCGCGCATGGTTTTTTGCACAAATTCCATTTCTTTGCGGTCAAAGAATTTGGTGCCATCGGCAAATTCGTATTTATTGGTGTATTTGGACAAATCGTCACTGACCAAATAAATATGCTTAACGCCTTCACCGTAGAGTTGATGAGTTAATTGCATCACACTCATGGTGCCATCCAACGGCTGGCCACCGGTCATGGCGACGGCGTCGTTGTACAAAATTTTGTAGGTAATATTGGCACCGGAAGCAATGGCCTGACGAATGGCCAAACTACCGGAATGGAAATACGTACCGTCACCTAGGTTCTGGAATACATGCTTATCACCGACAAAAGGCGCCTGGCCGACCCAGGTCACCCCTTCGCCGCCCATTTGGGTGAAGGTCGAGGTCGAGCGATCCATCCAGTTCACCATGTAGTGGCAACCAATGCCGCCTAACGCGCGACTGCCTTCTGGTACCTTGGTGGAGCTGTTGTGCGGACAGCCGGAACAATAATGTGGCACCCGGTCAATGCCAGTGCGAGGTTTGGCCAGCGCCTCTTCTTTTTTGTTTAAGAACTCCAACCGCTCTTGCACCACATCGCTGGTGTAGAACTGTTTAATGCGATCGGCAATGACGCGTGCGATCATCGCTGGCGTCAATTCGGTGGTGTTGGGCAGCAATACATTGCGTTGCTCGTCAAACTCACCCACCACGCGTGGCCGCTCTTCCACTGGCCAGTTGTACAATTGCCCGGTCAGCTGGTCTTCCAAGATGGAGCGTTTTTCCTCCACCACCAACACTTCTTCCAAGCCTTTGGCGAATTCGTGCGTCAGCACCGGGTCCAGCGGCCAGCTCATGCCCACTTTAAATACCCGAATGCCAATGTCACAGGCCAGTTGATCGTCGATGCCTAAGTCCGCCAACGCTTGGCGAACATCCAGGTAAGATTTGCCCGTGGTGATGATACCGAGCTTCGGCTCTTTGCTATCAACGACGATTTTGTTCAGACCATTGGCTCTGGCAAAGGCAATGGCGCTGTAGATTTTGTAGCGGTTTAAGCGCTCTTCCTGGGCTTGTGGCGAATCGGGCCAGCGGATGTGCACACCGTCGGCGGGCAGTTCAAAATCGCTCGGCATATTGATCTGAATGCGGCTCTGCTCGACATCCACCACCTGCGAGCTATCCATCACTTCGGTAATGGCCTTCAGACACACCCAGCAGCCGCTGTAGCGCGACAGCTCCCAGCCATAAATACCGTAGTCCAACACTTCTTGCACACCGGCGGGGTTAAGTACCGGAATGCTGGCGCCAATCATCATGTGCTCGCTTTGGTGCGGCAACGTCGATGACTTGGACGCATGGTCGTCGCCGGCCACCAGCAGCACACCACCGTGCTTCGAGGTACCGGCCGCGTTGGCGTGCTTGAACACGTCCATCGAGCGATCAACACCCGGACCTTTGCCGTACCACATGGCATAGACGCCGTCGTACTTGGCGTCGTCGTACATGTTGGCCTGTTGGCTGCCCCACACCGCCGTCGCCCCCATGTCTTCATTGATGGCGGGCTGAAAGCGTACATTGTGGTTTTTGAGGAATTTTTGCGCGCTCCACAGCGCGCCGTCCAGCCCGCCCAGGGGCGAGCCACGATAACCGGATATGTAGCCCGCCGTGTTTAAGCCAGCGGCTTTGTCACGCGCAGCCTGCAACATGGGCAAACGCACCAATGCCTGGATGCCCGTCATGTAAACCGGACCGTCATTGCGGGTGTACTTATCATCAAGCGATACGGATTGCAGTCTCATGGTTGAGCTCCTGCGCATTGTTATTGTTGTTGAGTCGGCTCCCTGACTTTTTAAACAAGCGTTTGGATTTACCTGTTTCTGCGTCAGCCTTATTAAACAGTTATCACAGCCAAGATGACTTGAGCCATAGCTTCCAACAAAAAACATAAAATTTGCCAAAACGTTCTGTCACGAGTAACTTTTAGAAAGATTTATCCTCAAGAGATTTACTCAGTGGAAGATTTATCCCAGGAAAAATGGACCAAAATCGACAAGAAAATCCTCGCCATATTGCAACAGGACGCCACCCTTTCAGTGGCCGAAGTGGCCAATCAAGTGGGACTGTCACAGTCGCCGTGTTGGCGTCGGATAAACCGCTTAGAGCAAGCCGGCCTGATTCGCCGGCGAGTGGCGCTATTGGACGCACAAAAGCTCGGGCTGGGCGTGGTGGTATTTGTGAATGTAAGGCTAAGCGGTCATGCCGATCAGTCATTAAGAGAGTTCGAAGAAGCCATTTGTGCCTTTCCAGAAGTGACCGAGTGCTACACCATGACTGGCAGCATGGACTTCCATTTGCGCATTCTGGTGAAAGACATTCAGGGGTATGAGCGTTTTTTCCGCGACCATTTATCGCAAATGCCCGCGGTGCGAGAGGTGCACAGCAGCGTCGCCATCACCCAGTTGAAGTACACCACCGAGCTGCCACTGGGGCTGCTCAACGATGAATTAAAATGATCGCCAGAGCCCTGCCCTTGGCGCTGTGATGCATCAACGGGCGAGCTGGGCTTGGGCTAGCTGAGGTTCAGTTGCTCGCCAGCCTAATATCGTCAGCCGCATAGTGCAGCCGGTGTTTAAACCAACGTGATGAATTCACCCACCGGCTCCTGCAGCGAGTGCTACCTGTGGCTACCCCAATACCCGGCTCAACACGATGCTGCCGCCGAGCACGCTAAACACCGTGCCACACACGGCGTCGATATAACGGCTGGCACGCTGCAATCGCTGTTGCATGGACGACGAAGACAGCCAGCAGGCCAGCAGTGAAAACCACGCCAGCGACAGCGCAAACAACATCAACGCCGCCGTGCCTTTGAACCACCAGCTCACACTGGCAGGCACCAAGGTCGACACCAGACTGACAAAAAATACCAACGCCTTGGGGTTTAATAAGTTGGTCACCAGTCCTTTTACCAGCGCCATGTGCGGGGAGGTAATTTGCTCTGTCGACGCCTGCGTTGGCGCGGCTGCCGGTTGATGCCAACTGAGGTAGGTCGAACGCAGCGCCGATAGGCCCAAGTACAGCAGATAACTGCCGCCAGCCAATTGCACCAGCATGAATAGAGTTTCGTGTTGCTGAATAACAAAGCTCACGCCGGTCAGACTAAAAATGGTATGCAAACCGATACCCAATGCCAGACCACACGCAATGTACACGCCCGTTGCACGGCCATAGCGGGCCACGTTTTGCACCACCAACGCAAAGTCAGGCCCTGGGCTTATCAAGCCGATGGTGTGTATTGTCGCTAAGGTTAATAATAAAGTCAGTTCGTTCATGTCGGTTTACCGTGTTATTTGCCGACAGTATTCCCAATAAAGCCATGGCTGGCTTGTATATTTCTGACAGTGAGCAGTTATTGCCTGACGCACGAAGGTGCCACGCCAAACTGGCGCTTAAATGCTTTGCAAAAATGCGCCTGATCGTAAAAACCCACCTGTTGTGCCACGTCAGCCACGGCATCTCCGCGCTGCAGCAATTTCATGCTCTGCTCCAGACGCAGTTGCGCAAACCAGGCATAAGGGGTCATACCCGTGGTGGCTTTAAAATGGCGCTGCAGTTGAGTGGTGCTCAAGTCACACAGGTTGGCCAATGAAGCCAAGCGCACGGGCTGATCGAGGTGCGCCATCAAAAAGCTCTTTAATTCGGCCAGCGACTGCCGGCCTAATCGCTTAACCGGTTGTCGCGCCAACGCACCGTAACGTTCAAACAACAGGTTAAAGCCTTCTAGCGGTAAACAATCCTGCGCTAATTGACTCAGCTGCGTTTGCCGCAACCATTGATGGGCCTGCTGCAATACAGCAAACACAGATGCATCGTGAACAATGAGTTGTTGAAAATGCAGCAGCTGCTCCGGGCTGCGCAAATCGGCCAGCTCACTGAGACTGACAGGGTCAATGGCAAACACATTCACCTGATAGCCTTGCTGCTGCCAGGCCTCGCCGTCGTGCAGCTCATCCGGTGGCATCAGCACCAGCTGACCGGCGTGGGCGGTATGGCTGTGGCCACGATAGCGAAAAGTCTGCGCCCCCTTTGTGATCAGGCCAATATGAAAGTCCAGATGATAGTGTCGCTGGAACGCGAAGGTCTGGTAATTGGCGTCAATCAGGCGGATATCAGGCTGTGGCTGGTAGTAGTGGATTTGGTCCATACAGGTTGCATCACTGGGTATGACGCTAGGCTAGCGCGGTGGCCGGGGCTTTGTCTTGTAAAAAAATGGCGGGGCGATGACTGACATGGCGTTTGTTGAAAGCTCTGAAACGGGTTGCTCACTGCGGCTCGCTATATCCAGACCATCATGATCTCCCCCCTTATGTTTCCCCCACTTACGACCTCAAGACACCGCACGGCACTATTTACGCAGCACCATCTACGCGGCGCCGGTATCGCTCAGTTCGGCTCGATGGTGCCAGCGCAACGACAAAAAATAATCGTCTTCATCCGTGGTGGAGTACCCCAAGGAGTGGTAGAGGGCAAGGGCTCGTTCATTGCATTTAAAACACGACAAAGTGACGTCTTGATGCTGCGACACCGCCATAGCATGAATCGCCGCCATCACTTGCTTACCCAGCCCACGGCCCTGATAGGACGCATCCAGTACAATTAAGTGCAAATGCAGGGCTTGCTGATAAGTACGAAAACAAACGAAGCCAACTTTATTGCCATCAACCAATACCCATTGGAACCACTCAGGCTGATATTCATCGCGCAGACGTTGGCGCTGATCGTCATCGTACCAACCGAATACACGATCGACGTAAGCAAATAAACCCGCTTTGAGTAAATTAAATACGTCATCACTAAGGGGGTCATCGATGGGTGTAAACTGGATATTCACAATACTCGTTATATAAATATGGCCATGGTGTTAGCGGATCATTAAAAATTCCACCACTGCTATTAAACCATGAAGATATGTTACAAACACCAGTCACAAGCATCCGTTAGAAAAACGCCCAAGAACATTTACAGCCGGCCGTCACGAATAATCAGGTGCCTGCATAACAGCAGAGTAACTTGGATAGTTGCAGTAACTTGGATAGTTGCATTGACACTCTAGCGCCTGCTGACACTACTTTGATCACGCGATTATGAGATGCCCCCCTCAATCAAGGCGCGAAGATAGTGCTTTAACGAGTCAAATAAGGGATAAGCAACACAGAGTGAGAGATGTCGGCCGTACCCTAAAGCGCTGGAGCCTATTTTTCCCTAAGTAGCATTATTCTGAGGAGAGTTATTCTAAGTAGCGTTATTCATTGCTTATTCAGTTAACCCACGCGCCTCATACCTCAAAAAACTGACTTCCAGCAGCAAAGAGCTAAATAGTATTCACAGGCCCTAACCAATAGCAAAGTGTAAGATCATAACCACGGCAATGGCTCCGATCGTTGCAGCACCGACTTGCAGCATGCCGTCGCGTTCCATTAAACCAAGGCCCATCAGGAGAATAATCAACGCAGGACCCAGATTGGCCAATGGTAGCGGAATCACAATAACACCCCCTAAGGCGACCACCACCATGCCGTTGATACGATCGACCACTGGGGCTTCTGAAAACTGCCAGCGCGGTCGAATAAAGCGCTCCATGGTCTTGATCTTACGCTCTATCAATAACAGCGCAGCCCGCACCGACGAGGCTTTCAGTGGATAATCAAGAATACTCTTGGGGAGCCAGACCTTAGCTACCCCCAACGCCATCTGTAAGCCAATGGCAACGCTAACCAACCCTGCAACCATAGATACCAGCGGTATCACATTGAAGACAGCGACCAGGACCAAATACATACCAAAGGTTCGATCGCCCAAATGCTTGGTCAGCTCTCGCAATGTAACGACATCGGCGTCTTTGTGTTGCTCAGCAAGGTCATGAATAACATCCGATGTCCGTCTGCGCGGCTGGACTGGAACAGAGAAGATCGATACAGAGCTATTTTGTGACTTATTCACACAAAGCCTTCACACAGAACCTTGCCACAGAGCCTTGATACAGAAACTTGGCACCAAACCTTCACACCGTACATTCACTTAGTACACAGTAAGTCACTGCCCGGTCGTGACATTCAGACCAATCATCTGCTTGTTTACCTGCATCATTCAAACTCGTCTTCGACAATCCCTTCCGATATCTCGTGCAAGTAGGTTCCCTCATCTGAGGTAAGCAAAACATCCCCGTCGCTCTCGGCTTGCTTAAAAGCTAGGTGGGCAATGGTGGGCGTCGATGCATCACCGCTGGTGGCGCTGCCGTCGATAAGAGCCGATATATTGAAACTCAATGAGCTCGTAAGGTCATAAATCGCCTGATCGTCCAACGCTTCACTATCCAGTGCTTGCTGTTGCAGTGTCCGCCTGATCGTACGAACCAGCTCGATAGCAAAGTGCTGATGGTGTTCATCGAATACGGATGGATCATGGAGTGTTTTCACCGGCTCTCCTGTTTGATGAATGTAAATGTTTATACCAAGGACAGGAACATCCGCCGTCGACCAAGGAATAGGTAGCTCCAGCTTGTATAGAATCACCACGCTGCAGTCAAGGCAGCGTTGAACGGCAATCCAATAAATCCTCAACAGTCATGCCAAAGCGATTGTACTTCCATGCCAATCAGCAAACATTACAATAAAACCCGACATTAGACATTTAGTGCCGAGCCAGTTCGATTTACTCTGTTGCCTCCATTCACGGAAGGAGACAACAAATGGCATTTCTCATCTTGGCTGGCATACAAATCGCCGTCTTATTGTTTTTTATGTGGGCCGAACGGCGCTGGCCACATAAACAACGGCCGCAGCATCGTGGCTTTAATCGTACTTGGGCCACGGTACTGGCCTTTGCTTGGATATGGGCGCAGGTGCTGCTGTATACCTGGTCGGTATGGTCAACGGATCAACCGATGTTGGCCAATCACTGGGTGGCAGAAGGGTTTGTGTATTATTTGCTGTACTCATGTGTGAACTATTGGGCGCACCGGCTTAAGCATGCTTGGCACCCTGCTTGGCATTATTTGCACTACATGCACCATTCGCCCACACACATGGAAAGCCGAGTGGCCTTTTACCGCCACCCAGTAGAAATGATAGCTAATTCTTTAGTATTACTTTTGACGGGTAAACTCATATTTAATGTGTCCCCAGAGGCCATTGCTCTGGCATTAACCATTGAAGGTTGCTTAGAGACTTTCCATCATTCAAATATACGTTTACAAAAAAGAATCCGACCATTAGGATACTTAATACAAATCCCAGAACAACATCTTTTGCACCATAAACGTGGACTGCACGCTCAGAACTACAGCCCACTTACCTTATGGGACACACTATTTGGAACCGTGGCTTTTCCAGAGCAAGATGTACAGGAGTTGGGATTTAAGGACAAAGGCCGAGCCTGGCCATACTTATGGTTTAAACAGTAAATGGATGCACTATGGACTCAACCGAACGATTCAAACAATACTTCCAACAGCTGCCTGACTGTTATCGACCAGATGCCGTTGGCATCAAGGACTTGGAACAGGTTCTACGTGATCGAATAGAAAGATATCTGAATACGGAAATCTACATTGGCGCCAGCAAACCCATGAAAGGGACCTACTCGCTACTGTCACAAGGGTCGGGCGTAAGCCGCAGTTACATCTGGAAGTTTTTTAATGGCAAATCAATCTGCCTGACTAATATGAATCGCCTGGCCGATTATTTTGGTGTGACGTACGTCGTATCCAACTTCCCGGTAGAGTAACGCGAGCCAGCAAGGTGACCAGTGCCTTAGCGATACCCAGTGTCACTTTTGTCGAACATCAGCCCCAAACGCCACAAGCGTTGGGGCTGATTCATTTAAGGTCTTAGCTCAGCGATCAACATCCGCATGAGCTTGAGCAACACACTGTCTCACACAATAACCCCTGAGTTTGACCCAAGGGCCGTGGTTTATCACAACACTACACCGAGTGAGCAACCGTCGCTTCTGGCTGTTGAGATGTTTCCAAGCGAATGAATCCAACACCAATCCAAGCAAACCAGACGATTTGAGTGATACCAAATATCTCGGTAATCACATCGGCAGGATACACAGTAGCGATTCCCGCAAGGCCGACAAATACGCCAAGATAGTTCAGTCCGCGAGAAAATAACTTCGCAGACAGATTGCACAGGCTGACCAACAGCACCCAGAGGCCGCCCACCAGCTCATTTCCGCCACCAAGACTTTCTGTTAACAGAGCAACGATGTGCCAGGTTTCTGTGGCCCGCTCGGTATTGGTTGGCGCCAAACTGACCACGGAGTTTAAGCCGGTAACAAAGATCATGGCGGTGGCGATCACCAAACCAATCCACAGCGCGCCAAACAAGGTGGCAAACTTGCTCATGAAAGCCGCTTTAGAGTCGGCATATTTTTCATGCAGGCCTAAGACCAGCCCAGACAGCACGACACCGAAAATGGCGTAGATCAAATAATAAACAGAGCTGATCACTACTTGGTTGTCGGCTAGGTATGCGAGCCGTTCGGCCTCCCCGGCCGAGTGAGGGTACGCCCAAAAAGCACCAAAATAGACAAACGCAGCAATGTAGATCAAAGCCAACGCTATACCGGAGTACCCGGCAATGTAATCAATCTTTTTCACTTCAGCTCCTTTCATCACACAACACACACCGCCATACAGGCGACCAGATGTGCCAATCAGTATCGGTTCTTCACCTTATCACCAATGATTGGCAGGACCTAGTGACTGAACTGTTCAGCAAAGGGAGCTTGATTATTAAAAGAAATGGGACCCAATACGATAGCTAGAATGCTGCCTGTACTCGACCTTCTATGCCCTACCCTGAATGAAATTTCAGCTCTCGGACAGTTCGATTCAACGCTCTCAGCCGGATGCCGTTATAGGCTGTTTTACCAAAGCCTTTTGATGGCTGATATTTTCCAAACCCACCGGAGAGTACCCTAAAGCGCTGTAAAAATTGGCCGCCGCCGATGTATCGGTGAATAGCTGTAACTCATCAAAGTACTGGCTGGCGTGCTGTTCAATTTCTTGCATTAACGCCTTACCTACGCCGAGGCTGCGTGCATGATTCATCACGTAGAGCCTGCGAACCCGACCAATATCAGCGTTACAACGGTAAGGGTCTTGATTGACTCCGCCAATACCGACCAGCTCACCATCAAGGTATGCAGCAAAGAGTGCCTCGCCATCGCCGTCAAACCGATTCTTACCCTGAGTAAACTCTGAAATAAGGCGCTCTACAAACCGAAAACCTTGTACTGTGCTCTCAGTGGCCAGTTTGCTAATACCGTCAGGCAGAGCCGTTACTTTCTCAATATTCATGCTAGAAATACACAGAAAATTTATCAGCTAGGTATTTTAACTAAATATTTTCGCTAAAAAACAACAATTCATAGTCAAATTAGGTTCACTGCGGCACCAGATAATCTCCCCGAGCTGCTCGTATCACGCAAGTGCGTATGATTGATACCAAGGCCACTCACCAATGGCATTCATGTAACAAGAGTTGGGTTTATACCGACACCGACTACTTCGACGCTGATGAACATGCGTTAATTAAAGCTTTGCGACGGCAGCATTGACACAGGCAAAAATTTTACAGTAAAGCGAGTGAAAATACGCAGTTGCACATAGAAGTGCGATTTGTCATGCTAAAAAAGCTCTTACTACGTCCTCACAGCAGGACGCTTTTTTCGGGGGACAAAGCGAATCAATGCGCTTGTGTCCACAAAGCTTTGCACTGCACCTAGCAGTCGCGTCAATGACACGGAGGACAAGATGTCCACTTCTGTTCGTTTCAAACAGCTGCTTGCGTCAGCTCTGGTTAGCGCTAGTTTATGCACCACTGCCTTTGCCGATACCTGGCGTTACGCCCATGAGGAGTATGAGGGTGACGTTCAGGATGTCTACGCACATAAATTCAAAGAGTATATCGAGCGAGAATCCGACCATACGTTGCAGATTTATCGCTTTGGAGAACTGGGTGAGTCTGACGACATCATGGAACAAGCTCAAGCTGGTATATTGCAGTTTGTTAATCAGTCCCCAGGCTTCACCGGCGCACTGATTCCCGAGGCGCAAATCTTCTTTATTCCCTATCTAATGCCCACCAACATGGACACTGTGGTGGAGTTTTTCCGCACCAGCAAAGCCATCAATGAGCGTTTTCCACAGCTCTATGCCGAAAAAGGCCTGGAGCTGCTGAAGATGTATCCTGAGGGGGAGATGGTTGTCACCGCCGACGAGCCCGTTACATCCCCAAGTGATTTTGCCGGAAAGAAAATTCGTGTGATGACCAACCCACTACTGTCATCTACCTACAAAGCCTTTGGCGCAACGCCTGTTCCACTGCCGTGGGGAGAGGTGTATGGCGCGCTGCAAACCAATATGATTCAAGGCCAGGAAAACCCTATATTCTGGATAGAATCTGGTGGTTTGTACGAAGTTTCTCCCAACCTGATATTTACTGGACACGGTTGGTTCACCACAGCATCGATGGCCAACAAACAGTTTTATGATGCCCTGCCGAAGCAAGACCAGCAGATGATACAACGTGCCTCCGAGTATGCCTTTAATGAAACACTCAAGCACATTGATGGTTTAGCGGATCGGTCTCTTAAAAAGATTCAAGCAGCCGATAGCGACGTCACCGTCACCCATCTCAGCGAAGCTCAGATAGATGTATTTAAAGAGCGTGCCGAGCTCGTTGAAAAGACCTTCACCGAGATGACAGGCAGCAGCGGAAAAGAACTGCTCATGCAGTTCAAATCTGACTTGGCAGCGACTGAATAAATAAAGCAGGGGCCTGCGGCCCCTGGTGTCATTATGACAAGTCGACAACATTATACCTCTTCGCTACCCGGGCCACTGGGATGGCTGGATACCACTCTAAGCAAAGTTGAAGCACTGGTACTGTCTGCCAGTGTCCTGCTAATGGCACTGAATACTTGCAGTAACGTTGTGGCTCGCTTTGTTTTTGGAGAAGGGCTATTTGTCTCGGGCGAGATCAACCGCATACTGATCATATTGATTACGTTCGCCGGAATAGGCTATGCCGCGCGCCATGGGCGCCATATCCGTATGTCAGCGTTCTATGATCTCTTGCCCACAACCAGTCGCAAGGTAGCCATGATACTGATTGCAGTCATGACGGCAGCCATCATGTTTTTTCTTTCGTATTTGTCTGTCCATTACGTTGTCACCACCTTTGAGCGTGGTCGCATACTGCCAGCGCTCAATATCCCCATTTGGTGGATCTATATATGGGTTCCTGTCGGCTTCGCCATCACTGGCATTCAGTATCTACTGACTGCGAGCAGAAACATGCAATCAAAGCAGGACGTATTTTTGTCTAGCTGTGTGACCGACAGCTACGACAACGATACGCCACAACCCTAAAACAGGCCGGATCCAAACGCATGGCACTGACATTAATAGTCATCATGATCGTCTTGCTGCTGCTGGGCTTTCCCATGATGATCCCACTGACAGCCGCGGCCTTAACAGGCTTTTACATGATGTTCGACGGCATCGGCCAGATGGACACTTTTATTCAGCAAGTCATTGCCGGCATTCGCCCTGCCTCATTGATCGCGGTGCCGATGTTTATCCTCGCCGCTGATATCATGACCCGCGGTCAGTCCGCGAGCCGTATAATCGACATGGTGATGACCTATATCGGTCACTTGCGTGGTGGACTGGCCATCAGCACCGCAACATCATGCACGTTATTTGGTGCAGTGTCGGGTTCCACGCAAGCGACCGTTGTCGCAGTAGGCTCTACACTGCGTCCAAAGTTGCTAAAGGCAGGCTACTCGGACCCATTTTCATTGGCGCTCATCATCAATGCCAGTGACATAGCGTTTTTGATTCCGCCCAGCATCGGCATGATCATTTATGGCGTTATTTCAGAAACGTCGATTGCTGAGTTATTTTTAGCGGGTATTGGGCCGGGCCTGCTCATACTGGCGCTGTTTTCCCTCTACTGTTTGATCTACGCGACCATAAATAAAGTGCCCACAGAAGAGAAGTCGAGCTGGCTGGAACGCTGGCAAGCCACTAAGCGAGCCATTTGGCCGCTATTCTTCCCGGTAATTGTTATTGGCGGTATTTACGGAGGTGTGTTCAGCCCGACTGAAGCAGCCGCCGTCTGTGTGTTCTATGCACTGATTCTCGAATTTCTGGTATTCCGCTCACTGAGCTATCGAGATTTGCATGAAATCGCCAAAACCACAGGGCTGGTGACGGCTGTCGTGTTCATTTTGGTGGGGATAGGCAACGGCTTTTCCTGGATCATCTCGTTTGCTCAGGTGCCACAAGCCGTACTGGACGCCATTGGCATTAACGACATGGGCCCTACAGCGGTATTAGCAACCATTTCCATCGCCTTTTTTATTGCCTGTATGTTCGTTGATCCCATTGTTGTGATTCTGGTGCTAACCCCCATTTTTGCGCCTGCAGTGGCCGCAACCGGGCTAGACCCGGTTCATGTCGGCATCATCATTACTCTACAAGTGGCCATTGGCTCAGCAACACCACCGTTTGGCTGCGACATATTCACTGCCATTGCAGTATTTAAACGCCCATACTGGGAGGTGATTCGCGGCACAGCGCCCTTTATCGCCATGCTACTGCTGGCATCGCTGACGCTGATCTTCTTTCCACAGGTCATGATCTTCAGCTACATATAGCTCAATGACCTGACTATACCTGATATTCGAATGAGAGATGCTTGTCTTGCGTTAACGAACACCAGTGTGAAACAGGTGAGCGAGCCGTTGAAGTGGGGCAAGATCATACCTTCTTTCCCGATTACCGACATCGGAGTCGAAAAGAAATGTCGAAATCGCATGCACCCGGCTCTCACCAAGTTGCTCTACGCCAATCTGTGATTTCCAGTAATAATTGTCTGCTCTCTGCTGTATCTTAGCCATGATTTCCGGGTACAAATCGTCAATTCGTTGGCATATTTCGTCATTTTGAAATTGGTAAACCGGATCGCAACACATTACTTGCTGACCACGAAAGGTGCTTCTGCATTGAAACTAACCGGGCCGTCGCCACTGCCAAGAGTTCGATTCTCCAACTCAGTTTGCAGCAGACTGAACACTTCTCGGCAATCATCAAAACAACAGCTGTATGGAACTACCATTGCTAATTCTAAATATGACTCTCCCTAGCCTACATAGTACCCAACGTATGAGTGCTACTTTTTCGCCGTGGGGGTTCGTCTTGTTAATGGTTACCAATCCTTGATTTCAATATTTGGCCATCTTTGTTTAAAACTACGATTCATCGAATCATAGTTTTCTCTACTCATAGCAGTTTTATTAGGTCGAATAATCATGTTTGCTTGGTCTTCTAAACCAAAAGGTTCGAAGACGTTTACAGCACCCTTAACAAGACGAACCCCCACGGCGAAACAGGGTAGCCACATGCGAATACCATCTTCCGATTCTGTCAGCGGCGCTATGTTATTGCCAAACTTTTTACCGTACCATTCGTGGACCTTGGCTTGGTTCTTAACATCTACAGGAACTGAGTGTCTCTTTCCCGAATTTATGAGAAATTCGTATTCTTTCTCCGACATAGCTTCGTCTTGGTCGAAGTAAACTACATCAAAGTCTTTAACCCTATATAGTGGTTCATTTCCAAGCTTTCTATTCCAAACAGCCTGAGTAATGGAGCCTCCAGCCAAGTAGTGATTTGGAAGCTCTACATCATTCAGAATCGTCAGCAGCTCCATAATCTCAGGAACACTAGAAATAGTATCGACTAAGTACTTTTCATTCATAATCATATCGCCCTGCTGAGGTGTGAAAAACGAAATATCGATTTTTTGAATATTACCTTAATCACTAAACTCAACATATAGCAAAACTGCTATCTATTACGAATCCCTCTCGAAAATTTTACTATACGAAGTCACCAGACATGCTCCGTACCTTGCCATGTTAAGAACTTACCGCTTTGTTCTATAGTAAGGCTACGAGAAAGCTTAACTATACCTGACGCACTTTCCTCAACAGTAATATCAGCATCTTTACCACCCATATCCGTTTTAACCCAGCCTGGATGGATTGGGCAAACAACTATTCCTTTTGGCTTTAATTCTAATGCCAGTACTTGCATGACTTTATTCACCGCTGCTTTAGAGCTTCGATACGCATACATACCATAGCTTTCTCGGTTCAATGATCCCATTTGGCTTGAGACGGTAATAATACGAGGGTGAGCGCTAGTTTCGAGAAGTCCTAAAAGTGCTCGGCTAACCATAAGAGGCGCAATTGAGTTCACGGCAAAGGTGTTGAGCCATTCTTTTGAGTCGATAGCTTCCATGGACTGCTTGTCTGAACCAATAACACCCGCGTTGTTGATAAGTATGTCTAACTGAACATTGGACAACTTAGCAACCAAATTCGCTATTGAGGTTTCATCGGTCACCTCTAGTTCATACAGTTTCAACGAACTATGAACGAGCAGGCTTTTTAGCTGTATTGAAGGCTGACCACGGTAAGTCGAGATGACGCTATAACCTAAAGCTAAAAACTGACGAGTTAGTTCAAGCCCAATACCTCTTGAAGCGCCGGTGATTAAGACTGTTTCCATTTTCTAAGTTTCCTTATTCGTATAACTCCGCCGGTATAGGCGAGCCACTCAGTGGTGAGTCCAACACGATGCACGATTGTTCCGGGCCTTATTACGCATTTGCAACCTCAATAAACCACTTAGGCTGCATGGCATCAAAGTCTTGGCGTAGATTTGACGATAGGTAACTAGCTGAATCAAGTACAAATTCTTGATCATTGATGCGCTTAAAAACAACCCAATGCCAGAAATCTTTGCCAGCCTCATGATAGTGTTTGATAGAAAGCAATGCTAAATCGGGAAGGTCAGACCATGATATGAATGGCGTTTCTTGGCCTGATGTACTCACGCCTTGAGATGAAAGCATACGACGGACATATTGCGTGTCAGACCACAGACCTTCATCCGAGGCATGTATGCCCATATTGTTGGCAATAGCTTTCATTTCTGCATAGCTCATGCCAAGGATATTAGCTGCTGCAGCAATACCACAACCAGTGGTTTCTTCTTGGATTATTGGATCCAACACACTCGACTCCTTGATGCAAAACGTTTTCGCACACCGGCAAACAATGAACGCCAGTGAACTATTTCTCCAAAGACCATAACGGGTTGGGTGCTGCAATCTGTTAGGATATCACCTCTAGATTCGGCCACAATATAGGCCACTCCTTTTCAGTAACTCTCTTCCGAAAATCACTTGGTTTCGGGCGTTTACTGTTTAAAGTGATCGAATTACTGAAATTCGCCTCTAGCCCGAAAGGAGCAACGATAGAAACTCCAAAGTCCTCTGAATAAGTAGCACCAACAGCAGTTTCAACCTCAACCCAATAGCTCATTGCATCGGAAGTGGAAAAGTACGGCTGGTCATTATTGCGAATATGCATTCTCGCTTGATTTTTGACAGACCATGGATGATCACTCAACGACTTTAGCTTTTCCTCGTACCTAACATCTGAATCTTCCGCAATGGTATTACCATCAAAGTATATTAAGTCGATGTCATTCAGTGGAGTTAAAGTACTCTTCGAATGCAGCTTATCCCAGATTAAGTTCCTAACAAATCCAGCTGCCAAGCACCAATCATCCAAGCCCAGTTTTGAGGCAAGCACCAGCGCTTCCATCCGATAACTATCAGATTCAATCCATTTAATGACTTGACTGGTAAGTTCCAACTTGTGAGTCCTAACACTAAGCTATGCGGCGCAAGATCAAGGTCTAATCACGCTTTTCGCGGCGGTTCTTGCTTGGCGTGGTTAGGCTTAATCTTGAACATTGAACCGAAGTGTATCAATCGCCATGAATTCAAGAGGACATTCTTTATAACTGTATGAGTTAGCATCACACTGCATACATAAAACTTCACCAGTCAATGCCTCATAGAAATCTAAATAACCACACTCTTTCGTTTCGAATCTCCATGATTTTTGGATACTCATGGGTAGCTTGATCATTTCAATTGGGCTTTCAACACTCTTTATTAGCTTTGCGTCTACTGATTTTGGCTCTGAGGTTTTATCAAGCAAGGTTACTATTTTGTAGTCATCACCACTTATTTTGATAATATTACCTCCAACCTTAACCGAGAGATTTTCAGTCGTATCTGAGCATCCTGCGATGATAATTACCCAAAAAGTAAATATAACTACTTTCATGGTATACCTCCTTATTCGCCAATGTAGTGAATGCCTAGAAGCTGTTTCACAACTTCTTTAGCACGATCATCATGCAGGCGGCGTGAAAGAAGGCTCGATACATTGAGAGCTTTCTTTCCCATCGAACCACCAATCGCCGATAATTTCCAAGCCAAGCAAACGTACGCTCTACTTTCCAGCGACGGTCGTACCTTCTCAGCTTTCTACCATCTTGCAACGGCGCTTTTTTCCTGTTTCGACGATGTGGACAAATGAGATCAACGCCCCGTTTCTTTAACGCCATTCGCAGAGGATCAGAGTCTGCCGCTTTATCGTAAATCAAACGCTTCACCTTGCTCTTGCTATAGGAAACATTTAACAAAGCCTCAATCAGCTTGACCTCCGCCGGTGACGCTGAGCCAAGTGTCAGCCCGATGGGAATGCCTTCGCCATCGACGACTATCATCCACTTCGCCCCCTTACCACGCTTGGTTTTTCCAACACCGAGGCTCCTTTTTTTGCGGGTGCAAAACTGCCATCAGAAAACGATTCTTCCCAATTTATCCGCGACTGTTGATCCAGAACGCGAAGAAGCTTACGCCAGGCTTTGACCCATGCACCTTGCTCTTCCCAGTACTGAAGGCGGCGCCAGCAGGTACTCGGTGAAGGATAGCGCTCGGGTAGATCACGCCAGCGCGCACCCGAACGTAAGACCCATAAAATGCCCTCGAAACAGGCTCGATTGCTGATAGGTTTGGGCCCCCCTTTGCCACGAGGCAGGCTGGGTAAACAAGGCTCAATGTGTGCCCACTGTTGGCCGGTCAGTTCTGAGGTTGAACGTTTCATGGTGGAGGAGTTGAAGCTGATAGTTTTGATTATTATATCGGACTGAAGGTTATGAAACAGCTTCTAACAGCTTAATAGCTGTACAAGCCTATTTTTTAAACTAGAACTATTCGAGGTATCTTTTCCAAGCTATTGATTTGCAGTTGATATCTTCCTTTCTTTCACATTCCCTCCTTGAAAAAACGTACTCACCTACTATCCACACCTCAATGCTCTGGCTCCCTAAGACTGACTCACTGATTTCTAGGCCGTTTAAGCTACCACCCCAAGGAAATACAGGCAAGCCGGCTAGGAAAGCGTGCCTAGCCTCGCCAGCACTGGGAAATGTACTAGCGGCATATCCACAACTCACTCTCGCGTACATGATTGCTGCGCCTTAGCAGGCCACCGTGTTGCGCAACAGGAATAAAGACCTGTATGGCGCACATCACCCTCCTGACGTGAGAGATATTAACCCTCAAGGAGAGCAACAGCATTTCAAACAACCTTGATATCGCGGTATCAATCGCACGCGCCTAGCAGGCCGCCGAAGTGGGCAATGACTGTGCTCGCAGGTGCTGCCAGGACGGCGGCACCAACAAAAGGCCTACACGGACGTAGCCTTTTTGTGATGCGGCGACCACAGCATTGCAAACGCAGGATTAAAGGCCTGTACGGCGCACAGCAGGGAGTTCGCCCGCCCGGCGTGAGGGATAAGATCCCTCAAGGAGGGAAAGGGATTAGCCAGAGAGCTACACGGCTCACGGGAAGTAGGAATAAATACGCCGTAGCCGAAAAGCTCGGGAGGATGGTTTACCCTTCGGGCCGTCGTCGCATGCTCCGACGCTCTCTGCGCTCACACAGCGATGCTCGAGCCGAACCTAAGGAGGTGCGAATCTCCGTCGCGCTAACAGCAGCTACAGAAAACAACTTTCGATTTGGAAATTGGTCGCTTCGAACGAAGCAGAGAAAAGATGGCGCGCTCGGGAGGATTCGAACCTCCGACCGCCTGGTTCGTAGCCAGGTACTCTATCCAGCTGAGCTACGAGCGCGCATCAGATTGTCACGATGTAAATTCCAAGAGGAAAATGGCGCGCTCGGGAGGATTCGAACCTCCGACCGCCTGGTTCGTAGCCAGGTACTCTATCCAGCTGAGCTACGAGCGCGCATCATCGTGGGGCGCGTATTATAGGTATATCAACAAGGCTGTCAACATTCTATTTCTACGCTTCTCGCTGTGAAACACAGCAAAGAAAAGTGGCGGAGAGAGAGGGATTCGAACCCTCGATAGGGTATAAACCTATACGCCCTTAGCAGGGGCGCGCCTTCAGCCACTCGGCCATCTCTCCAAGACACGGCGCGCATAGTACCATGTTTTGACGATTTGCCAAGGGAAAATTTTAAAGAAATTAAGTGTTTAGCGAAGATAGGCGGGAGAAGTGCCCGCGCCAGGGAGGCGGCTACGGGCAGCGAAGAGAGGATCAGTAGTTGCCGCTTGGCTCATCACCCTCTTTCTCGCGCTGGATGCGCTGATAGATTTCTTCGCGGTGAACCGCCACTTCTTTGGGTGCGTTAACACCGATGCGAACCTGGTTTCCCTTAACGCCCAGTACGGTGACGGTAACGTCATCCCCTACCATCAGAGTTTCGCCGACGCGACGGGTTAAAATAAGCATATGTCTACTCCTGACATGTCTGTGTGTTTCTAGGGTGCTGTTGGCTAATGCCGTTCCCAGAGTGTCTGCTTCAGTATTGACCAGCGTGACCAGTTTTAAAGCGACAACTCGACCAGCTCTGAGAACGTTTGGTTATTAAGACCCCGCCCTCGCTGGCCAAGCCTTAATAAAGGTCGGGGCTTAGGCCGTTTCTTCTTCCGCGTCCAAACCGAATGCGGTGTGAAGAGCACGAACGGCCAGCTCCAGATACTTCTCTTCGATGACCACCGAGATTTTGATCTCTGAGGTGGTGATCGCGAGGATGTTAATGTTCTCATCCGCCAGAGTTTTAAACATCTTGCTGGCGACACCGGCGTGAGAGCGCATGCCCACGCCCACCATAGACACCTTACAGATGTCATCAGTTCCGGTGGCTTCACGCGCTTCCAGCTCAGTGGCAGTATCGCGCAAAATATCCAACGCCTTCTGATAATCATTGCGATGAACGGTAAAGGTGAAGTCCGTGGTGCCATCGGCCGAGACGTTCTGAATGATCATGTCGACTTCGATGTTGGCATCGCTGATCGGCACCAGAATTTTCGACGCCACGCCAGGAATGTCCGGCACGCCCTTGATGGTGACTTTGGCTTCGTCGCGATTAAATGCAATACCAGAGATAACAGGGTTTTCCACGGAGCTGTTCTCCTCCATCGTAATCAGAGTGCCGTTGCCATCCTTAAAGCTGGACAGCACACGGAGCGGAACTTTGTATTTGCCGGCAAATTCGACCGAGCGAATCTGCAGCACTTTGGAGCCTAGGCTGGCCATTTCCAGCATTTCTTCAAAGGTGACCTTTTCCATCCGACGCGCCGCAGGAACCACACGAGGATCGGTGGTGTAAACGCCATCAACGTCGGTATAAATCTGGCATTCATCAGCGCCCAACGCCGCCGCCAGCGCCACACCTGTGGTATCAGAGCCGCCCCGGCCCAACGTGGTGATGTTGTTGTCGTCGTCGATGCCTTGGAAGCCAGCCACCACCACCACGCCGCCAGCGTCCAGTTGCGCACGCATCGCGCTGGTGTCGATGTCTTCAATGCGGGCTTTCATGTACGAGTTATCGGTTTTAATGCCCACTTGCCAGCCGGTAAACGAGCGCGCATTAACGCCGCGTTTTTGCAGCGCCATGGCCAACAAAGCAATGGTGACTTGCTCGCCGGTCGACACCAACACATCCATTTCTCTGGGGGTGGGGGTGTCAGAAATATCGCTGGCCAAACCGATCAAGCGGTTGGTCTCGCCGCTCATGGCGGACACCGCCACGACGATTTGATGACCTTGATCGTGAAAGGTTTTTACCTTGTCGGCAACGTGCTCAATGCGCTCAATACTGCCCACTGATGTGCCGCCAAACTTCTGTACATAAAGCGCCATACTGCTGCCATGCCATTCGACGGTGGAAAAAGGTCGCTAATTAAACAACAAATGGCGCTGGCAAGGAAGGACGGGCGCCCAGTCGCGGCCTGACTTGTTGGCGATTTTGACGATGCTTTAACGCCCAGTTGCTAAGCGCCCTACAAGAAAAAGGCGGGCCAGCTAAGCTGACACCGCCTATTTGCGCTTGGCATTGGCCGCGAGCTTAGAAGGTCTCGTTGGCCCATTGCTCAAAGGCTGCCAGCGCATCGGCGATGCCTTCTGGTTTTTGACCACCCGCCTGGGCCATTTCTGGCTTACCGCCGCCACGCCCGTCTACCAAAGGAGCGCAGGTTTTGACCGCATCACCGGCTTTGCCTTTGCCAATCAGGTCTTTGGTCACACCCGCTAGCAAGGTGACTTTGCCGTCGTTATTGGCCGCCAGCATGATCGCTGCGCTGCCCAGTTTGTTTTTCAACTGATCCATGGTGTTGCGCAGCGCCGGTACGTCAGCACCGTCCATTTGCGCCGCCAGCACTTTTACGCCGTTCACGTCTTTGGCTTGGCCAGCCAAATCAGAACCCGCACTGGAAGCCAGTTTTGCTTTTAATGCATCCAGATCTTTTTCCAGCTGACGGCTGCGCGCTACCAGCTGGCTGACTTTGTCGGCGGCGTTTTCACGGCTGCCCTTCAATTGCCCGGCAATGTTGGCCAGCGCCGCTTCTTCGCTGGCGATAAACTCCAGCGCGTGCTGCCCCACCACCGCTTCGATACGGCGAATACCCGCCGCAATGCCGCTTTCGGCAGTGATTTTCAGCACACCGATGTCACCGGTGCGCTTGGCGTGGGTACCGCCGCACAGCTCTACCGAGAAGTTATCCAAACCCATCGACAAGACGCGCACTTCGTCGTCGTACTTTTCACCAAACAAGGCCATGGCACCGGAGGCCATGGCATCGTCGATGTTCATTAAACGAGTGCTGACGTCGGTGTTAGCGCGAATCTGGGCGTTAACCATATTTTCGATCTGGCGCAGTTCATCAGCGCTGACCGCCTCAAGGTGAGAAAAGTCAAAACGCAGCTTGTCGTAGGTCACCAGCGAGCCTTTTTGCGCCACATGCTCACCCAAGACGTTGCGCAAAGCAGCGTGCAACAAGTGTGTTGCAGAGTGATGCAGCGCCGTGGTTTGGCGTTTTTCAGCATCGACGCAAGCGGTCAACGCATCGCCCAATTTGACGCTGCCTTCCACCAGCACGCCCTGGTGCAAATGGTTTTTGCCGTCTTTGCTGGTGTCTTTTACTTGGAATACCACGCCGTCGGCTTTTAGGAAGCCGCTGTCACCAGCCTGGCCACCGCTTTCGGCGTAAAACGCGGTTTCGTCCAACACCAAGATGGCTTCATCGCCTGCGCTCAGGCTGTCGACGGCAGCGCCGTCTTTAAACAGCGCTTTGACTTGGCCTTGGTTTTCCAGCTGGCTGTAACCGAGGAACTGAGTTTCACCGTCTATATTCAGACCTTTGCTCGCCACGGCACCAAAGTTGCTGGCGCCACGGGCGGTTTCACGCTGCTTTTCCATCGCCGCGTTAAAGCCATCTTCATCGACTTTCAGTTCTTTTTCACGCGCCACATCAGCGGTTAAATCGAATGGGAAGCCAAAGGTATCGTACAGCTTAAAGACGGTTTCGCCAGGAATGGTATCACCGTCCAATTCAGCAATGGCCTCGTTCAAAATGGCCATGCCTTTATCCAGAGTTTTGGCAAACTGCTCTTCTTCCAGACGCAGCACTTTTTGCACATGCTCCTGCAAATTGGCCAGCTCTGGGTAAGCGTCGCCCATTTGTTCGACCAGCGCCGGGAACAATTTATGGAAAAAGCCCAAAGGCGCACCCAACATATGACCGTGGCGAATAGCACGGCGAATAATGCGGCGCAACACATAACCACGGCCTTCATTGGACGGTAATACGCCATCGATGATCATAAAGCCGGTGGAGCGAATATGGTCGGCAATGACTCGCAGCGATTTATTTTCGCTGTCTTTGCAGCCAGTCAGTTCGCCTGCCGCGGCCAGCAACGCCTGGAAAATATCGATTTCATAGTTGCTGTGTACTCCCTGCAAAATCGCAGAAATACGCTCCAGGCCCATGCCGGTATCGACCGAAGGCTTAGGCAGCGATTTCATTTCGCCGTCGGCTTGACGGTCGAACTGCATGAAAACGATGTTCCAGATTTCAATAAAACGATCGCCGTCTTCCTCTGGCGAGCCTGGAGGGCCGCCCCAAATGTGTTCGCCGTGGTCGTAGAAGATTTCAGTACACGGGCCGCACGGGCCGGTATCGCCCATTTGCCAGAAGTTATCCGAGGCGTAGCGGCTGCCTTTGTTATCGCCGATGCGGATGATCTTTTCTTCCGGCAGACCGATCTTTTCATGCCACAAGTTGTAGGCTTCGTCGTCATCGGCGTACACAGTCACCAGCAACTTCTCAACTGGCAGATTGAGCCACTGCTCAGAGGTTAAGCACTCCCAAGCGAACTTAATCGCGTCTTCTTTGAAGTAGTCGCCAAAGCTGAAGTTGCCCAGCATTTCAAAGAAGGTGTGGTGGCGTGCGGTGTAACCGACGTTTTCCAGATCGTTGTGCTTACCACCGGCGCGCAAACAACGCTGTGAACTGGTGGCGCGGGTGTAGCTGCGCTGGTCGGCGCCGAGAAATACGTCTTTAAACTGCACCATACCGGCGGCGGTGAACAGCAAAGTCGGGTCATTTCCCGGGATCAGGGGACTGGAGGCCACAACTTCATGCCCTTTGGAGGCAAAGAAGTCGAGAAACTTCTGACGTATCTCTGAGCTTTTCATAGCGGTTGCATTATCACTGATTAAAACAAGGGGCGAAGTATAGCGGTTTGTGTGGCCTGAATAACAGCATGGCGACCGCTACAGCGTGATTGCTCCCAGCCACAAGGCCATATCTCCGCGGTGCAGCTGGCTGTTCAGTTACAGGACTCTCTTGGAAGTCACATCTAGTAGGAGCCACATCAGAAGACTCGCTCCGGACCCTAACGCAAATGGCCTGCTCAGCCTCTGTGGCTAAGCCAGCCGCTTGGTCTGGATGGTCTGCTCCGGGCTTACTGCACTGGGCTTACTGCACCGGGCTTACTGCAACGGCTTGACGCTCTGCCCGACGCAGCTCAAGCATTGGCAATACATCCGCCATGCGGTGTTGTTAGGCAGTATCGTGCATCTGCACTGGACAGCACCACAACACATAACTACATTAGAATATTGATATATAACCAGAGGCGCACCATGAATATCGATCGCGTTGTGTTCGCCGTCGCGGGCAGTTTTGTTGTGCTGAGCGTGTTGTTGTCGCAACTGCACCATATCTACTGGCTGGGTTTCACCGCGTTTGTTGGCATCAATATGCTGCAAGCGGCGTTTACCGGCTTTTGTCCGCTGGCGATGATACTCAGAAAACTCGGGGTACCACACGGCACAGCGCTGTAACACAGCAGGCTGAATTCCACCTCTGGGTTTGACGGCGCATCGGTATACTGCACGGCGAGTCTTCCACGGGTACCCAGTCATGTTGCGATTACAGCTTAATTTTTTACTGCTGGCAGCGCTTGTCTGCGTTCAGGTCATCGCGGCACAACCTGAGTCTTGGCACGCCTACCCAGGCGAGCTGCCAGCTTTTGATTACAGCGGCGAGCGTCTGCAGCAATATTGGCCACAGCTCACCGCTGCCAGCGATTTGCCCTTTCCAGATCAAGCCCAGCTGCAAGCATTGTTACAACGCTACCCCAAACTCCAGCGACGCATGCTTGAGTTGGCACAACAGCCGCACGCTCATCCAGCACTCAAGGCATTAGCACAACAGCAATGGCAACCGCTGGCTGACGCCATGCAACAGGTCTGGCGGCTACATTTTAGCGGCCAGTTTCAACAGGCCTATGAGTTAGGTGTGCAGCTTGGCCCGGTGGGTAATATTCCGGCGCTGTATTCACGCTTGATGTATTTGACCTTGTTGGAGCCCAACGAGGATGCTCGACTAGCCGGGTTTCACCAGGTCAGCGAGCACTCACGTCAGCTATTACCGCTGGCACCTGAGCATGCTTTTGCCCGTTTTGGTTTGGCCTACGCCCAAGCGCGCACGTTGGAGTTGCTCAGTACCAGTGCTGCAGCGTCGTCCGGCTTATTGGATGACACCCGTGAGCGCTTGCAACAGCTGCAGCAGCAAGCGCCGCAATCTGCCTTGTATCCAGCCGCCTTGGGTGGCCTACACGCAGGCATTGTCGAGCGGGTGGGTTCTTTTGTCGGTCGCCTGACCTACGGCGCCAGTGCAGACAAGGCGGTTATGGAATTGGAGAAAGCTTCGCAGCTGCAACCGGGGTTACCCGTTATCCATTACGAATTTGCCCGCAGCCTGCGACGCCTGGATGACAGCGATTATTTACCGCGCATCCAGCAGCTGTTGCAGCAGTGCCAACAGCTCAGCGTTTACAGCGCCGAGGAAGCGCTGAATCAACAAAACTGTCACACTATGTGGTCTCAAGTGACTGCGGAGTAGTAATGGTGTTAATTCTGCCTTTGGACGGAGGCGTGATGATTCCGCTGCTGTTAATCGCACTGGTGTTATCGGCCACCATATGGATGTTGCGCCTGGCGGTGGGGCCGTTTGGCCACATCAAATTTCTGTATTTGCATCAGGCCTATTTAACTTGGCCAATATGGCTGCGATACACCTTACAGAGTGCCGCGGTGGCCGTTATGCTGCTGTCGATAGTGACCCTGATGGGATTGGTGCAATTTCAGTAAGCAAACAGGATGTAAGCATGACAGCACACAGCAATACAGCCGCAACCGAGCAACAGCCCGCACAGCCACTCGACGATGCCGCACATGGCCAAGCCAACGTTGAGCACTTGGGCCGCCATGGACGACAACTGGAAACCCGCTGCTACGGCGAGCCCGGTAACCCCTTGGTCGTCTTGCTTCACGGCTTTCCAGAATGCTGGGCGACCTGGCGCCATCAAATAGCACCGCTGGTCAATGCAGGATATCGGGTGTTGGTGCCCAATATGATTGGTTACGGGCACTCCGACAAACCCAGCAAAATTGCCGATTATCGTATGGACATGATTTGCGACGATGTCCGTGCGGTTATTCGCGCGGCAGGCTACGAGCGCTGTCATCTGGTGGGCCATGACTGGGGTGGCGCCATTGCTTGGTGGTTTGGCATTCATTACAGCGATGAGTTGCTGAGCTTGAGTATTTTAAATGCCCCACATCCGAGGGCGTTTTTATCGCAGCTGCGCAGCTCACCAAAACAGCTGCTAAAAAGTTGGTACATTTTCTTCTTCCAGCTGCCTTGGCTGCCCGAGTGGGTAATTCGCATGGGCAACTATCGCATGCTCGCCGATGCCATAAAAACCACCAGCAACCCTGGTGCCTACCAGCCGCAGGATTGGCAACAACTCAACGAGCACTGGCGTATTCCAGGCGCCTTAACCGCCAAACTGAATTATTACCGCGCCATGCTGCGCTATCGCCCTAAAATCGCCGGTAAAGCCATGGTTAGCGCGCCTACGCAAATACTGTGGGGTGAAAAAGACCTAGCATTAACACTATCGATGGCGGAAAGCAGTCAGCAGCGGACTGTCAATGGACGCTTGATAACCTACCCGGATGCCACACATTGGCTGGCGCACGATAAACCGCAAGAGATAAACGAGCGGTTATTGGAGTGGATAGCGCAGCACATGGAAAAACACTTGCATGAACACGTAGAAGAGCACACAGCCCCAAAACCGGAAGACCAGTAACACAGCTTCAACATACAAAGATGAATCACTGCGATAAACAAGGCGTGCCGAGCACGCCTTCATCCGCTTACTAAGCGTCTGACTGAGCCATTTCGTCCCAGCGCTTGACGTTGTTCAGATAAAGACTGACGTCTTTAACATCCGTGCAGCCACGCTCTTCGACAAACTCCGTCAGCATTTTAGTGTACTTCTCACGTTTATCGGCAGGCTTGCTGCTGTCGCTAAAATAGTACGGGAATTGATCCATATCTTCGCTGCTGAGCTCACCGGACATACCAGCAGACATGGACACCGCAAAAATACCCATACGCAAACAACTAATGCGATCACCAACGGCGGCCCACTCATCAGCGTTATCGAAACCCGTCGCTTGGCGCATGGGCGCTTCAGCCACGGCCAAAAAGCCACTGCCATGCTCCAACTGACGCAATAGCTTCAGCTTGGTGGCGTGGTCGTTAAAATCGAACGCAGCTTTCTGCAACGCTTTTTTAGTTTCGGGTGTTTCTTCAACAAACTCAGTAAATACCGACTCCATCATCGGAGCCACCATGTGGTATTCGTGCATTTGCTTTTCCGTCAGTGGCTCGGCGATCACAGACGACAAGGCAGTTAGACAACCTGCCAATGCTAAGAACTTACGCATATTCACTCCAAACAAGAGCGCCTTGCGGCGCTTTTATAATCAATAAATTGTTTATTTATCGCATCTCAAGCTGCAATATTTCTTCTTCGTCAGACCATTTGCGAGCTTTCTTACTCTTAATAAATCGAGTGGCGATGTTTTAAAGCCAGCATCAGAACTCAGAAACCGAGTCATCTCCGCATAGACTAAACCTTCCGCATGCACTTTTTCATCCACGCTACTGCTACGCGAATGCCTGGCTGTACATTTCCAGCGGAATTCAAGACAGTTTTGCAGTGAGTTGTTGGCATCCATACGTTTCTCTATCGTACCAATCTCTCATGCAACATCATGGCTCATGCAACATCATCACTCACCTAGACAGCTAGCCGACTGAAGCATGGAGCACATTGTCCATCATGTTGCGCAACGCTTCTGTAGGACATATCTCACAGTGATTCAGAATGTCTCTGTCGATAGCACTTTTGTGATGATCGCCACACTGGGTCGTCAACTGCACCGCACTGTCCCACATCGTGCATCATTGGCCATTGGGCGTATAATCTCGACTAAGGTGTTTCAGGCCAACCTCCTTGCCTAGCCGGTTGGCCCGAAATTCCTTCATTTGAGAGTACTTATCATGCAACGTATCGTTATCGTCGGAGGTGGCGCCGGAGGACTGGAACTGGCTACTCAGCTGGGACGCAGCCTAGGCAAATCAGGCAAGGCCGTTATTGAACTGATTGACAGTAACCCAACTCACTTATGGAAGCCGCTATTACATGAGGTCGCAACCGGCGCTCTCGATTCTGGCATCGATGAGCTGAACTACCGTGCGCACGGCAAACGCCATGGTTTCCAGTTTCAGATTGGACGCATGAGCGGCTTGGACCGAGAGCAGCAACAGGTGATTCTTGCGCCCATGCTGGACGACGAGGGCCGCGAGGTCCTGGCCGAACGACGCGTGAGTTACGACACGCTGGTGCTGGCCATTGGCAGTGTCACCAATGACTTCGGTACGCCCGGTGCTAAAGAGCATTGCATATTTCTTGATAGCCGCGATCAAGCCGAGCGCTTTCATCAGGTATTGTTGAACGAGTTTTTGCGCACCAATGCAGCGATGGAAACGCAACAGCCACGCGACCTAGAGATCGCCATTGTTGGCGCTGGCGCGACGGGTGTTGAGCTATCGGCTGAGTTGTATAACACCGCTGAGGTGTTGGTGAGCTATGGCCTTAAACACGTAACGCCAGAGCACCTCAAAGTGACCTTAATTGAAGCCGGCGAGCGTATTTTACCAGCGCTACCGCCGCGCATTTCTGCAGCCGCGACGCGCGAGTTAGAAAAACTCGGTGTGCAGGTCAAAACCAGTACTTTTATTACCTCTGCCGATGATTCAGGCTTTGAGACCAAAAGCGGTGAGCGTATTACCGCGCAATTAAAGGTGTGGGCCGCCGGTGTACGCGCACCGTCATTTATGGCGCAGTTAGGGTTAGAGACAAATCGCGTAAATCAGCTGCTGGTCAATGCCAGCTTACAGACCGAAGATGAGAATATTTTTGCTCTGGGAGATTGTGCCTGCTTAATTCAATCAGATGGCACTGCAGTACCACCACGAGCGCAAGCTGCACACCAGCAAGCATCACACTTGGTTAAGGTGCTAAAAGCGCGGCAACAGAATAAACCATTGCCCGACTTTGTTTATCGTGACAAAGGGTCGCTGGTCTCGCTCAGCCGCTACAGCACGGTGGGAAGTTTAATGGGGAATTTGACCCAAGGATCGATGATGATCGAAGGGCGCATTGCGCGCTTGGTATATGTGTCCCTGTATCGTCTGCACCAAATCGCCTTACACGGTTATTGGCACACGTTGCTGTTGTCGTTGGTGGGGCATATTAATAAGGTCATTCGACCACGGTTAAAGTTGCATTGAGCTAGGGCCGGTTAACACTATTTAGCTCTTTGCTGCTGGAAGTCAGTTTTTTCTGGAGTGATGCATGAGCAGCGTGATTTAACGGGTTAAATCAGCAACGAGCAGCGCAACTCAGGGGAAAACGGACGCCAGCCCTTCAGGGTATGGCTGCCCCCTGAATCTGTGTTGCTCACCCTTCATTTAACTCGTTAAACATCCCTCTTCGCGCCTTGCTTGAGGGGTGTTCAGTTCATAACAGCGTGATCGAAATAGTGTTAACGAGCCCTTGTCACCACTGTCACTTAGCAAGACGCCAAGCGACAGCTTCTTTGTCGATAAATTAATGAGTGAAGCAAGTCTTATCTGAAGCAGCAGCCCATCTGCCGGAAATATTTTTGGCTACAGCGATGTAAAACGCCACTTTTTAGCCGATACGGTAAGGCATCACCGTGCTGTGTTTTACTTGGGAATGGTAGCGTCGTCGGTAGGCGCCCGGAGTCATGCCTGTCCAACGCCGAAATGCTTTATAAAAGGCACTGGGTTCGGTGTAACCAATACGAAACGATATTTCGTATAGCGGCAGCGATGCATCTGCTAGTAGGGTCATCGCTAAACTGCGCCGAGCTTCATCCAGTAATGTTTGATAATTAGTTCCTAAAGTCTGCAAACGGCGTTGCAGATTACGCACATTGGTATTGAACAACCGCGCCAGGTAAGCCTGGTTGACCGGCCGGATGTGCAGTTGGTCTTGAATCGCTTGCTTTAATTGCTGATAAAACTCGATGTGTTGCACCAGTTTTTGCTGCTCGCGACGGCAGGCCCGCTGGCGGGTCGAATAACTATTGTGGCAATGGTTGCTTAAACCCGTGTGAGCTGCGTGGCTGGAAATATACAACTGCAGCTGTTCGCCATCACGTAGCACTGGCTGCAGCGGCTGTAACCAACGATGCCATTGCGGCGGGCTAATGAGAGTTACCCCCTGCGCCGAACCAAGCGCGTTGCAGCAAGCGCTGGCCAGCCAACTAATGGCCAAGAGTTGCACAGATTCCGATGCACGCGGACTGATGTGAATACTCAAATCGTGCTGCTCACCCAGACACAGCCAGGCCGAGGGGGGCAGCCAAGCAGCCAGTGCAAAGGCACTTTGCAGCCCAGCGGCCAAATTCGGCGCGTGCGCCAATACCTTTCCCGTCGGCCAATCCCCACAGGCCAAACCGTCACCGGCACTGACCATCGACTGCAATCCATTGTATGCGCTTAATTGATCGGCCAGCTGAGCGAAGCGACGGCTATCGACCCATTTAGCTGAGGAGACTTCAGGTAGCCAAGACACCACCGCGTTTGGGGCTATAAGGTCTCCTGAGTATTGGCTGGCGTGTTGGAGCAGCTGCTGCGCCAGCAACGCATCCATCTGCAGCGATGGTTCCATAGCACTTCCTGCTTCGATACCGGTCCAGGCTCGGCAAGTGCCGATCAAGCGCCCTACTGCGCAACATATTATTTGTGCGGACTATTCAGGACAGAGAACTGGTGTGAGTTATTCTGGTCCAGCGATCATCTATATCGCGATACAAGGTGTCAATGGACTGAGACGACAGTCTGATATTTACGTACCTTTTGACATCAATGACATTAATGTCAGCCTGTACTCCGTAAATGCTGGTACTCCAAGTGGACAGCACAGCGTCCATTGAAAAAGCAATATGTGTTAAGGAAAGGTCTTGGCACGACGATCGTCGCACAATAGAAAATAACGGAGTAACCGATCAGGTGATTGTGAAGCGATAAGCAAGTGGCTTGCTTAGTAACTACGCTCAGACTGCTGCTGCACTTGTTCTATTGCTACCTGAATTTGCTCCGATAAAAAACCGCGATAGCCCAAAAACCGATACAGTTTTTCTCGCCACTTAGGGTCATTTGCCAAGCTGTTTATTTTCTTTTGCGCCGCCTCATGTGCCAGTTCAAACCAGTCTATATCGAGTGACTCTAGCGTTTGGCTAATCAGCGTATCGGCTAAGCCTTTTTGCCGCATATCTTGGCGAATACGCATTGGACCATGGCCACGCTGGCAACGGCTGCGTGCGTATAACTGGGCGAAGCGCTGATCCGATTGCCAACCTTTTTCAACCAGCTCATCCAGCACTTGCTGCAACAGCTGTGGTTGAGTGGTTCGAGGGGAAAGTTTGCGTGTTAGTTCGTGACGAGAATAATCGCGCCGCGCGAGTAGCTCGACCGCGGCGCTTTTCAAACTCGTCAGATCATCCAGCTCAGAGTTCGGCTTCTGCATCGTCAGTGCTGGCATTTTCTTCGGCTGTAGTAGGCACCTTCAGCAACTGAGCACGAATCGATGCTTCGATTTCCTGCGCCATTTCTGGGTGTTCTTCCAGGAAGGCAGCCGCATTAGCTTTACCCTGGCCGATCTTATCGCCTTTATAGCTGTACCATGCGCCTGACTTATCGACAAAGCCGCACTTAACACCCAGGTCGATAACTTCGCCCATGTGGTAAATACCACGGCCGTACATAATCTGGAACTCAGCTTGAGTGAATGGCGGTGACACTTTGTTTTTAACGACTTTAACGCGAGTTTCGTTACCGACCACCTCGTCACCCTGCTTCACCGAACCGGTACGACGAATATCGAGGCGCACAGAAGAATAGAATTTCAGCGCATTACCGCCGGTTGTGGTTTCTGGGCTACCAAACATCACACCAATTTTCATACGAATTTGGTTAATGAAAATCACCAAACAGTTGGCGTTTTTGACGTTACCCGTAATTTTGCGCAGCGCCTGTGACATCAAGCGCGCTTGCAGGCCAACGTGGCTGTCGCCCATTTCACCTTCAATTTCTGCTTTTGGGGTAAGAGCTGCAACCGAGTCCACCACAATCACGTCCACTGCGTTTGAGCGCACCAAGCTGTCACAGATTTCCAACGCCTGTTCGCCTGTGTCCGGCTGGGATACCAGCAAGCTATCAAGGTCAATGCCGAGCTTTTCTGCGTACAGCGGATCAAGAGCATGTTCGGCATCAATAATGGCCACGGTTTTGCCCATTTTTTGCGCTTGCGCCATCACCGACAGACACATGGTGGTTTTGCCCGAGCTTTCCGGGCCATAGATTTCAACAATACGACCGACAGGCAGGCCACCAATGCCTAACGCTATGTCCAGCCCCAGCGATCCGGTTGAAATGGCTGGAATGGCTTCGCGTGGCTGCTCGCCCATTTTCATGATGGCGCCTTTACCAAACTGACGTTCTATTTGGCCCAGCGCCGCATCAAGCGCCTTTTGCTTGTTTGCATCCATGATGGTGTCCTTATGCAGAATAAAGAGGTGCCTGACGGCTTACTGTAAATTTAACCAGTATTTAAGCATAGCCGTTTCGGGGCGCCAAGAGGTCTGATGAAAATACTGTACAAAAAAACAGATTCAAGACGCCAACCAGTGACACAAACCTTGAATGGCCTGTGTTACCGCCTGCTCTCGAACGTCTGAACGACTGCCGTCAAAGCGGCAGCATTCGGTGATTTGCGCCTCATCTGTGCCCCAGGCAAACCACACCGTGCCCACCGGTTTGTCCAAACTGCCACCGTCTGGCCCGGCAATGCCGCTGATCGCCACCGCTATATCGCCGAGGCTGTTGTTAACCGCACCGCGTACCATGGCGCGTACCGTGTCTTCGCTAACGGCTCCAAATTGCTCCAATGTGGCAACGGGGACATCCAGATAACGAATTTTGGCGGCATTGGAGTAAGTGACAAAACCACATTCAAACCAGGCAGAGCTGCCGGGTACGTCGGTCAGTGCGGTGGCCACACCGCCGCCGGTGCACGACTCGGCGGTCACCAAACGTAAATCTCGGCTTTGCAGCATTTCCGCCAGCGCCAGAATGCTATCGGTACGTGACGTCATTTTTGTATCCTCCAGCGATCCCACTTACAATTCGCCGCTTTGCGATGATCCAGCCTAGGGCAACTGGCTGGCAGCGTCGTCCGTTATTTGCGCCAGATTACCACGAAAGGATCCGCCTGCGATGCCGAAAGCTCAGCATACTCCCATGATGCAACAATACTTGCGTATCAAAGCGGATTTTCCCGATACCTTGCTGTTTTACCGCATGGGCGACTTTTACGAGCTGTTCTTTGACGATGCGAAAAAGTCCGCCCAGCTACTCGACATCACCCTGACAGCACGGGGCCAAAGCGGCGGCGAGCCGATCCCAATGGCCGGCGTGCCGTTCCATTCTGCCGAGAACTACATCGCGCGCCTGGTAAAAGCCGGTGTATCGGTGGCCATTGCTGAGCAAATTGGCGACCCGGCAACCAGCAAAGGGCCGGTAGAGCGTAAAGTGGTGCGGGTGGTAACTCCGGGCACACTGACCGACGAAGCCTTTCTCGATGAGCGCAGCGATAACCTGCTGGTGGCCCTGTCCAGTCAACAACAGCAGCATGGCTTGGCCATCTTGGAGCTCAGCTCTGGTCGCTTTAGCGTCATCGAAGTCCAGGGTGAAGAAGCGCTGCTGGCCGAAGTCGAGCGTCTGCGCCCAGCGGAGCTGCTGTATAACGAAAACACTTCTTACCCAGCCAGCCTCACTGAACGTCCGGGCAGTCGCAGCATGGCGCCATGGCATTTCGACACCGACACCGCCCTGCGTTTGCTGACGGAGCAGCTGAAAACTCGCGATCTACGCGGCTTCGGCTGCCAAGACATGGTGCACGCCATTTGTGCCGCCGGCGCGTTATTGCACTATGCGCGCGATACGCAGCGCAATCAGCTGCCACATATCCGCTCGCTCAGCGTCGAGCAACCGGACGATGCCATTCTGATTGACCCGGCGTCACGGCGTAACTTGGAAATTGACGTTAACCAACAAGGCGATGGACAACACACCCTGGCTTGGGTGATGGATAAAACCGCCACCGCAATGGGTAGCCGACTGTTGCGTCGCTGGCTGAATCGACCGCTGCGCCAGCAACAAACGCTGCGCCTACGCCAACAATTGATATCTCAGTTTATTAGCCAATATGTGTGGCAACCGCTGCACGATGTGCTGCGTCAGGTGGGCGACATTGAACGGATTCTATCGCGCGTCGCACTGGGGTCTGCGCGTCCGCGAGACTTAGCCAAGTTACGTGACGCGCTGACACAACTGCCGACGCTGCGTGCTGAGCTAAGCAACCTAGACGCCGACCTGGCCGGCGAACTGCATGAACGTATTCAAGAGTTCCCACATTGGGTGTCGAAACTGCACCGTGCCATCATCGACAATCCTCCGGTGGTTATTCGCGATGGCGGCGTGATTGCGCCAGGGTACGATGCAGAGCTCGATGAATTGCGCAGCCTGAGTGAAAACGCCGGCGACTACCTGCTTAAGCTGGAGCAAAGTGAGCGCGAACGCACCGGCTTGAGCACGCTCAAGGTCGGCTATAACCGTGTGCACGGCTATTACATTGAAATCAGTAAGTCCCAGGCCGAGCAAGCGCCGACCGAATACATTCGCCGCCAAACGCTGAAGAACGCCGAGCGGTTTATCACACCCGAGCTGAAAACGTTCGAAGATAAGGCCCTGAGCGCCAAGAGCCGTGCGTTGAGCCGTGAAAAAGCCCTGTACGATGAGCTCATCACAGCACTGGGAGAAGAGCTGATTGCGCTGCAAACTAGCGCAGCTGCGTTGTCTGAACTGGACGTATTAGCCAACCTGGCAGAGCGCGCAGAAACGTTACGCTTGCAAGCACCCGAGCTGGTCGCCGACGACGTGATCGCCATTGAAGGCGGCCGCCACCCTGTGGTGGAAGCGCTACTCACCGATCCGTTTGTCGCCAACGATACCCAGCTTACGAATGATGCACGGATTCAGATCATCACCGGCCCTAACATGGGTGGTAAATCGACCTACATGCGCCAAGTCGCTGTGATTACGCTGTTGGCACACATCGGCAGCTATGTACCAGCAGATGCCTGTCGCATTGGCCCAGTCGATCGTATCTTCACTCGCATGGGCTCATCGGATGACGTTGCCGGTGGTCGTTCAACCTTTATGGTGGAAATGACCGAAACCGCCAACATTCTGCATAATGCTACCCAGCACAGCCTGGTATTGATGGACGAAGTCGGCCGTGGCACCAGCACCTTTGATGGCCTCTCTTTGGCCTGGGCCAGTGCAGCGTATCTGGCCGAGCAGGTAAAGGCCTACACCTTGTTCGCCACGCATTATTTTGAGATGACTGCCCTACCCGAGCACTATGACAATGCCATCAACTTGCATCTGAAGGCGACCGAACACGATGATCGCATCGTGTTCTTACATTCGGTGGAATCTGGTCCGGCGTCACAAAGCTATGGTCTGCAAGTGGCGCAGTTGGCGGGGGTCCCTGTCAGCGTTATTGCCCAAGCCAAACAGAAGCTGATGCTGCTGGAAAATACTGAGCTGCCGGCCACGCAAGGGCAACCATCGACCTCACCTGCACCGCTACAAAGTGACTTATTTGCGGCGATGCCATCAGCAGTCGAAGAAGCACTGCAACAAGCCAACCCGGACGAACTAAGTCCTAAACAGGCGTTAGAGCTGTTGTACGAACTTAAGTCTTTGTTATAAAAATACTGGATTTAAACGCTTGGGGTCATAAGACTATAACCCAAGCGTCTAGCGTAAAACTTGCCGTAGCCGCTGCAGCTACCTAGAATTGCGCCCATTCGACCTGTTTCAGGTTGCGCACAATAACGAGACGTCTCAAACCGGGCGTCCAAAGACCGTTGATTAGGAGACTAAACGCATGGCGTTTGTGGTTACCGATAACTGCGTTAAATGCAAATATACAGACTGTGTTGAGGTATGCCCGGTAGACTGTTTCTACGAAGGCCCCAACTTCTTGGTGATTCACCCGGATGAGTGCATCGATTGTGCTCTGTGTGAGCCTGAGTGCCCAGCAGAAGCTATTTATTCAGAAGATGAAGTACCTGCAGGTCAGGAGCAATACATCGAGCTGAATGCAGAATTGTCTGAAGAGTGGGCCGACAACAACATCACCGAGCAAAAAGATCCACTGCCAGATGCCGCAGAGTGGGACGGCGTTGCCGATAAGTTGCAATACTTAGAGCGCTAAGGCCCCTAAAGCCCCTAAAACAAAAAAGGCCGCGATCGCGGCCTTTTTTATTCGTATGGATGGGGCGTCAGATCAGAGATCGCTGAACAGCGTGGCTGCATTCAACCCCTGTTTTTCCATGATCTCACGCAGACGGCGTAACGCTTCTACCTGTATTTGCCGAACACGCTCACGCGTGAGGCCAATTTCACGTCCAACCTCTTCTAACGTGCTGGTCTCGTAGCCACGCAGGCCGAAGCGACGCGACAGTACTTCGCATTGTTTTTCCGGCAACTCGGAAATCCAACGATCCAGATTGCTGTGGATATCCTGCAGTTGCAGCTCATCACTTGGGTCTGCAACGCCGTCGTCAGCAATTGTATCGAGAATCGACTTATCTGAGCTGGGACCCAGCGGCGTGTCAACGGATGTCACGCGCTCGTTAAGCTTGAGCATGCGTTTAACATCGTCGACCGGCTTGTCGAGCAGATGCGCTATCTCTTCGGCGGTTGGCTCATGGTCCAGCTTTTGCGCAAGCTCGCGCGCTGCACGCAGGTAAACGTTCAGTTCTTTGACTACATGAATCGGCAATCGGATGGTGCGCGTCTGATTCATAATTGCGCGTTCGATGGTTTGGCGGATCCACCAAGTCGCGTAAGTCGAGAAGCGGAAACCCCGCTCAGGGTCGAACTTTTCTACCGCACGAATCAGACCCAAGTTACCTTCTTCGATCAGATCCAGCAGCGACAGTCCGCGATTGACATAACGACGGGAAATCTTCACCACCAACCGCAAGTTACTTTCGATCATGCGTCGGCGACCCATTTCATCACCTTTGCGTGCCAGACGGGCGTAATGCACCTCTTCTTCCGCTGACAGTAAGGGCGAGAAGCCGATTTCGTTTAAATACAGTTGGGTGGCATCCAATGCTTTGTGGGAAGTGTCTGCGGCAAAGCGTTCTTCTTCCTTACTGCTGTCCGTGTCGGAGTTATCGACCAGTATCAAAGATTCAACATCTTCAAACACTTCATCTTCACGCAGTTCTCTTTGTTGTAATGCCATGATTATCCCGCCTTTTCTCTGCTTGCCCCCGGCCTTCCCCATCAGGCCAACGGGGGGAGCTTTAATGTGGGTTGCCCGCTCTACCGGGGAGGCAGATACTTGAGCGGATCAACTGGCTTACCATTCTTACGGATCTCAAAGTGCAATCTGACACTGTCGGTCCCCGTAGAACCTATCTCGGCAATCTTTTGGCCAGCTTTAACCATTTCTTGTTCGCTGACCAAAATCCGGCTGGCATGGGCGTAGGCACTTAGGTAGGTGTCGTCGTGTTTTACGATCACCAAGTTTCCGTATCCTCTCAAGCCCCGTCCCGCGTAAACCACGGTGCCGGCCGCTGCTGCCAAAACAGAGTCTCCCAATGGCGCGGTGATATCAATCCCCTTGTTGATGGGCTTTTTCATCGAAAACTGACGAATTAAACGACCGTTCAATGGCCATTGCCATTCAGGTTGGCCACTTTTGACGACAATTTTTGGCGGGTTCTGACCGATTTCGGCAGGAGAGGGTTTTCTGACAGGTATGGTCACTGGACGGGTTGACGGTTTTCCGACATCAGCCGTTGGTCTGGGGCTAGAAACAACCGGCTTAGCTTTAAGGTCAATTTTTTGACCGGGGTGTATAGTATAGGGCGAAGAAATAGAGTTAGCACTCGCTAACTCTCTGAAATCGATTCCATGGCGCCACGCAATTGAGTACAAAGTGTCGCCTGCTTCCACTATATGAAAACCCGACGCTTTTTGACGGCCGCCAAACTTTTCCTCAACTGATACAAATTCTCGGTTGGCTGTACACCCCGTCGCCAAAGTTATTATTGTGACTAATATGACAGTAACCGATTTGTTCATCGTGCCTCGCGGATGGTTGTTTTTTGACACCCTAAAGTGACATTTTTTTGTAGGACATTCTTACCGTCGTCCCGCCCATCAATACAGAATAAGAATCTAGTTTTAAATTCTTTATAAGTCTAAAAAAAATCTTTTTTTACGTTGCTTTGGCGTAACACGTCCAAAGTTACACGCTGTTACTTATTGACACTGGTCAATTTATTCGAACTGCTGTCTTTTTCATCATTAGTGACAAGGTTATTTGGCCCAGCCACCTGTTCCAACAGCCACACAAACAAGGCCCCCAAGGCCATCAACAGCAGGCAACCAGTCAGCATATTGACATCATTCCAGTCTGGCCATTGGTTCACTTGGATAAAGGGCACGGACTCTCCCTTGCTGTTGATACGTGTGCTCAGCGTTTCTTTCCAAGGCCAGATTTTGACCAGAGATCCCAGCATAAACCCAGTCAGTAGCGCGAAGGTGCGCTGGCGATGGTGATGCAGCAGCCAGCTCAATACCCGCGAAAACAATACCAGTCCTACGCCCGCACCGACTGCGAACAAGCCCAGGGTAGAGAAATCAAAATATTTAATGGCTGCAATGACCGTCGGGTACAGTCCCATCAGCAATAGAATAAAGCTGCCTGAAATGCCTGGCAGAATCATGGCACAGATGGCAATCGAGCCGGCCAACACCAGAGTCAGTGGCGTGGCTGCTATTTCGGTGGGAGCGGCCAGGCTAATGCCAGCAGCCAGCGCACACCCGGCCAGCAGCAGCCCAATAGTATCGGCTTGCCAACGACGAATTTCGCGGCCGACGTGCCAACTCGATAAGATGATGAGACCGAAGAAAAACGACCACAGGTACTCTGGATGATGGGCCAGAAGATAGTGCAGCAGTCGCGCCAGGCTTACCAACGCCGTCAGAATCCCTGCGCCCAATACCAACAAGAAGGTGCCGTTGATGGATCGCCAAGCAGCAGCCAGACCCTGCTGCCGCCATACACTCAAAGTGTTGAAGCTGATGCTTTTAATTGAATCCAGCAGTTCGGTGTAGATGCCCGTAATAAAAGCCACCGTGCCACCCGACACACCAGGAACAACGTCCGCTGCTCCCATAGCCATACCCTTTAGAAACAGCCAGAAATGCTTCATCCCTATGTCCATAGATTGATCAGAATTGCGCGGAGTGTGCCCGAACGAGTCCACTTTGCAAGCGAGGAATGGTCAATTGGGCGCCCTTGAGCAGGCTAGCGCAGGACGCCTGGCAGAAACGGTACAAAGTTCACGGCTTCCAATTCTTGGTGTTCAAAGCCGCCGTCCGTTCGCGTGATCAACATTAAGATTTGCTTGTCACCGCCAATCGGAATGACTAAACGACCGCCTTGCGCCAGCTGCTCAAGCAAGGTCGGTGGCACCGTTTCAGGCGCGGCAGCAGCCAAAATGCCATCAAATGGACCCACTTCAGGCCAGCCCCAACCGCCATCAGACAATTTCATGCTGACGTTTCTCAGTTTGAGCTGGCGAATGCGTTGCTGCGCTTTTTTTTGCAAGGCAGCGATGCGCTCAACACTGTATACCTTCGTGACCAAAGGGCTCAGGATCGCTGTTTGGTAACCAGAGCCGGTCCCAATTTCCAGGACCTTGTTGCACGGTCCGCCTTGCAGCAGTACTTCGGTCATCCGCGCTACCGTATAAGGCTGGCTGATGGTCTGACCATGGCCGATGGGCAGCGCCGTGTCTTCGTAGGCGCGCTGTCCCAATGCTTCATCGACGAACATATGCCTCGGGGTATTGGCCATCACCGACAGTACTTGCTCATTGGCAATGCCTGCTTGGCGCAGTCGCTGAATCAACCGATTACGAGTGCGCTGGGATGTCATGCCAATGCCGGCCAGCAGTTGCTCATTCACCGCTGGTATCCTGTTCGATCAAAGCGGCCATTGATGCCATGGCCGCATGCAGCGTCATGTCCATTTGTATCGGAGTAATGGACACCCGTCCGTGCTCAATGGCATGGAAGTCGGTACCCGGCCCAGCATCGGCGACATCGCCGGCGGCGGATATCCAATAACAATCCTTGCCACGAGGATTGGTGGTCAGCACCGGATTATCAGAGCGCTGGCGATGGCCAAGGCGCGTTACTTCGACACCGTTCAACTCATCGTAAGGGCGGTCCGGTACATTGATATTAATAATGCTGTTGGTCGGCAGGCACAGGTCTGACAAACGCGGCAACCACTCAATCAATACTCGCGCGGCGGTGGCAAAATGACGGCTGCCGGCTAGGGAAATGGCAATCGGTGTCAGCGCCAAAAAGCGCCCTTCCATCGCTGCCGCCACGGTGCCGGAATACAGCACGTCATCGCCCAAGTTAGCACCGGCATTGATGCCAGAGATCACACGCTCACATTGGTCCTGATAAAACGCATTCACCGCCAGATGCACACAGTCGGTGGGCGTGCCGTTGACACTGATGGCACCTGTGTCCAGTTGAATCGGATGCAACGGGCGATCCAGGGTCAGAGAATTGCTGGCACCACTGCGATCTCGGTCAGGGGCAACCGTATGGGTGTCGTAGCCATGCTGTTGCAGGGCTTCGGTCAAAGCTCTTAACCCAGGTGCATGCACACCGTCGTCATTGGAAAGAAGTAACGTCATTTTACTGTCCTGAAGGCAACTGATCCGCTCGCTGTGCCGCACTGCTGAACTGACCGAGCTCACGCAACACCGACGTGGCGTAATGACCCGGCGCCAAGATAAAACTCAATACCAGTTCATCTGACTGCGGCTGCTGCCATTGCAACTGCAACGGCTGCGATACTATGGCGCGACGTTCTTGTTTAAGTCCAGCGTGTTCCATGCCATCACAGGCTTCGCGATATTCGTCCGCCACTGCGGTTTCCAGTGCCAAGGCCTGTTCACTGCTGGCTAAACGCCCACGCCCCCACAACGGCGCTGTGATCAGCCCTTGTTCATCAAGAACATCGCCGTCCAGCGCCTGTAACCAGCCCGGCTGTTGCATACGCGATGCGATCACTTGATTAAACAGCAAGGAGCGAACGGCCGACAGATACAGACTGCGCTTGTTGCGGTTTTTGACTTTAAACTCGCCGCGCAACATAGCAAGGCCTGAGACCACATTATGACCTCCGTGACCAAAGCGCTGCTCGCCAAAATAGTTAGGCACACCTTGGGCTTTGATCTGCTGCAGCACAGCGTCCAGTGCAGCAATATCACCGCTCAAATGCCGCAGATGAAGACGAAATTCGTTGCCGGCTAAATCGCCGCGACGCAGCTTGCGCACATGGCGCTGCTGAGACAAAACCTGCATTTCGTCATCGTTCAGCTGGGAAAAATCAGGCGCCTCGACTCTGGGTAAATAAATGCTGAACCATTGGCGAGTGATAGCATGGCGATCTTTGAGTCCGGCATAGCCGACATCCATATCGCGCACGCCCGCCAGCTCAGCCAAACGCTTGGCAACCCAAGCGGTATTGGCGCCATTTTTCTCAATTTCTAACCAAACGTGCTCGCCCTCGTCGCTGGGCTGCTCGAGGGGCAGCTCGGTGACGCAAAAATCAGCATTGGTGACGCGGTACTGTCCGCTCACCTGCGGTGTTAGATAAGCCTTGGGCCAATCGGGTAAGAGAAATTCTGTCATTGGCTGATCAACACCACCGCATGCACTGCGATGCCTTCTTTGCGGCCCACATAGCCGAGCTTTTCGGTGGTGGTTGCTTTGACATTGATGGCCCCCAACTCCACTTGCAGATCGTCTGCGATGCAGCTGCGCATGGCTTGGATGTGCGGTGCCAGCTTGGGTGCCTGAGCAATCACCGTCACATCGGCATTCATTAAACGGTAGCCTTGCTGTTGCAACAGCCCCATCACGTGGCGCAGCAACGCGCGGCTGTCTGCTCCTTGCCATTGCGGATCGGTATCGGGAAAGTGTTGACCAATGTCGCCCATCGCTGCGGCACCCAGCAGCGCATCCGCAAGTGCGTGCAGTGCCACATCACCATCCGAGTGGGCTTTTAAACCATGACTGTGGGGAATTTTGACCCCACCTAACATTACAAAATCGCCCGCTTCAAAGGCGTGCACATCAAAACCATGTCCTATTCGCATGGAGCTTCCCGCTGTTGCAAAAACCATTCGGCCAGCGCCAGATCCGCTGGTCGAGTTATTTTAATGTTGTCACTGCGACCTTCTACCAAGCGTGGTTGCCAGCCCATGTGCTCCATCGCGGAACACTCGTCGGTGACGGTCAGTTGCTGCGCCAAGCATTGTTCTAACGCCTGATGCAGAGCTTTTAGTGGAAACAATTGCGGCGTCAGTGCATGCCACAATTGTTCGCGCTCCACCGTGTGCTGCACACACTGCTCGCTGTTGCCGCGCTTCATAGTGTCGCGAGTTGGTGTGGCCAGCAGGGCTCCCTGCGGATGTTGCTGGGCTGCTGCCAGTAAGGCATCAATATCACTGTGATGCAGACAAGGGCGAGCAACATCGTGCACCAACGCCCAATCGTCATCGTGGGCTTGATCCAATATTGCGTTGAGAGCGTTCAACACCGAATGGCAACGCTCTTGGCCGCCCGCCACGCGCAAGATGCGTGCATCGTCAGAAAACTCACTGCCACGCCAATATGGATCGTCCGTGGCCAACGCCAGCACCACTTGCTGACACGCTGGATGATCCAATAACAACCGCAAGGTGTGGTCGATCAGTAAGCCATTGGCCAAGGTCAAATATTGCTTGGGACGATCTGCCTGCATGCGACTGCCAACACCAGCAGCTGGAATAATGGGCCAAATGGTCATGGCTGTTCCGGATCGGCAAATAAGATAAAGGTTTCCCCCTCGCGCACCAGGCTGAGGTCCTCTCGCGCGTACTCTTCCAATAACTCGGTACCGCGTTTTAAATCTTGCACTTCAGCCAGCAGTTCGTCGTTGTGCTGTTGCTGCACGGTGTTTTTATGGCGCAAGTCACTGATGTACTGTTGCAGCTGACGACTGGCGATTATGCCGCTGTCGTCGAGCCATAGACGATATTGCAGCACCAACAGCAATAAGCCTCCGCTCAACAGAGCAAGCCATAACCAACGACGGGCAGACAACATCATATTCATATCCAAACAAAAAAGCGGGCCTCGGCCCGCTTGGTATTACGCCTGGCCTTTGATTTCCTTGCGGCCATGGTAAGGAGCTTGGCTGCCCAGCTGCTCTTCGATGCGCAGCAGGCGGTTGTACTTAGCCACTCGATCGCTGCGGCACAATGAGCCGGTTTTAATTTGGCCAGCACAGGTGCCCACAGCCAGATCGGCAATGGTGGTGTCTTCCGTTTCACCGCTGCGGTGAGAAATCACCGCGGTGTAACCGGCGTCTTTGGCCATTTTGATCGCATCCAAAGTCTCGCTCAGCGAGCCGATCTGATTGAACTTGATCAGGATGGAGTTGGCGATGTTTTTCTCGATGCCTTCGGCCAAAATTTTGGTATTGGTCACAAACAGATCGTCACCGACCAGCTGTATCTTGCTGCCCAGCTTCTCGGTTTGATACTTCCAGCCAGCCCAATCCGACTCATCCTGACCGTCTTCAATAGAAACGATCGGATACTGGTCGCACAGCTCCGCCAGATAGTCAGAGAACTGCTCAGCACTAAAGACTTTGCCTTCACCCTGCAGATCGTAGTTGCCATCTTTGTAGAACTCAGATGACGCACAATCCAATGCCAGCGTGATGTCTTTACCCAGCTCGTAGCCAGCACCCGCACAGGCTTCTTTAATTGCAGCCAGCGCATCGGCGTTCGACGCCAAGTTAGGAGCAAAACCGCCTTCATCGCCCACCGCCGTGTTCAGGCCTTGAGCCGACAGTACTTTTTTCAGGCTGTGGAAAATTTCCGCACCAGCACGCAAAGCTTCGGCGAAAGTCGGTGCGCCCACCGGCTGCACCATAAACTCCTGAATATCGACGTTGTTGTCGGCGTGCTCACCACCGTTGATGATGTTCATCATAGGCACTGGCATGGAGTACTGACCCGAGGTGCCGTTGATATCAGCAATGTGCTGATACAGCTCAACGCCTTTGGCCGCCGCTGCCGCTTTGGCTGCCGCCAGAGAGACCGCCAGAATGGCATTGGCGCCCAACTTAGCTTTGTTGTCGGTACCGTCCAGCTCCAGCATTTTATTGTCCAGCGCACGCTGGTCGGTGCCGTCCATACCCAACAGTGCGTCTTTGATCAGGGTATTAACGTTGTTAACCGCGTTTAATACGCCTTTGCCGAGGTAACGGCTTTTATCGCCATCACGCAGTTCCAATGCTTCGCGGGTACCGGTCGACGCACCACTTGGAGCACAAGCGGTACCAAAAAAACCGCCTTCCAGCGTCACATCCGCCTCAACCGTTGGGTTACCACGGGAGTCCAGAACTTCGCGTGCTTTGATGTCGATAATGTTAGCCATGCTGAATAATTCTCCGTCGGTTAAATCTGTATGCCCGGTGGCAAAACTCAGTTCGCGTTCTGCTCAAGAGCAGCGGCGATAAATGCTTTAAACAGGCCGTGGCCATCACGAGGGGTGGAGGTAAACTCCGGGTGGAACTGACACCCCACAAACCAAGGGTGATCGGCGACTTCCACCACTTCCACCAAATCGCCGTCGATTGAGCGGCCAGCAATGCGCAGACCGTGTTTTTCTAACTCGGCAATAATAGTGGCGTTCACTTCGTAGCGATGACGATGGCGCTCAACGATGATGTCCTCACCGTAGGCTTTGGCAGTATTCGATTCTGGCGCCAAACGACACTCTTGGCCGCCCAAACGCATGGTGCCGCCCAGATCTGAATTTTCGTCGCGCACTTCGGTCTGGCCCGAGGCATCGGTCCATTCGGTAATCAGGCCCACCACCGGGTGTTCACTGTGCAGATCAAACTCGGTGGAGTTGGCGTCTTTCCAGCCCACGACGTTACGCGCGAATTCAATCACCGCCGACTGCATGCCCAGGCAAATGCCGAGGAATGGAATTTTGTTTTCACGGGCGTATTGCACCGTGCGAATTTTGCCATCGACACCGCGGTTACCGAAGCCACCTGGTACCAAAATAGCGGACACACCGGCCAGCAATTCAACGCCTTTGCGCTCGATGTCTTCAGCGTCGATATAGCGGATTTTGACCTTGGCGCGATGCTGAATACCGGCATGATCAATGGCTTCGATCAGCGACTTATAGGCATCCAACAAGTCCATGTATTTGCCCACCATAGCGATGGTGACTTCATGCTCTGGGTTCAGCTTGGCGTCGGCCACGGCGTCCCATTCGCTTAGGTCGGCTTCACCGCACGCCAGATCGAACTTATCGACAATCAAATCATCCAGGCCAGCTTCTGACAGCATGCGTGGAATCTTGTAGATGGTGTCCGCGTCTTCCAGCGGCACCACAGCGCGCTCTTCAACGTTGGTGAACAGAGCAATTTTGCGCAGCGCCGAGGCGTCGATTTTATGATCTGAGCGGCAGATCAGCACGTCCGGCTGCAAGCCGATGGTGCGCATCTCTTTCACCGAGTGTTGGGTCGGCTTGGTTTTGGTTTCACCGGCCGTGGCAATGTAGGGCACCAAAGTCAGGTGCAATGATAAAGCACGCTTACTGCCCAGCTCGACTTTCATTTGGCGAACCGCTTCCAAGAACGGCTGCGACTCGATGTCACCCACGGTGCCACCAATTTCGACCAGTGCCACATCGGCACCCTCAGCACCTTCAACCACACGACGTTTGATCTCGTCAGTGATGTGCGGAATCACCTGCACCGTACCGCCGAGGTAATCACCACGGCGTTCTTTCGCAAGTACATCGGTGTAGATGCGGCCAGTGGTGAAGTTGTTTTTGCGCGACATGGTGGTACGAATGAAACGTTCGTAGTGACCCAAGTCGAGGTCGGTTTCGGCGCCATCGTCGGTTACGAACACCTCACCATGCTGGAACGGGCTCATGGTGCCGGGATCGACGTTGATGTACGGATCCAGTTTTAGCATGGTGACTTTCAAGCCCCTGGCTTCCAAAATGGCAGCCAGAGACGCCGAGGCGATGCCCTTCCCCAACGAAGAAACAACACCACCTGTGACGAAGATAAATCGTGTCATAGAGGGTCCGCGAATTATAGATAAGGTGTTAGCTGGAAGGCTGGGAACCTTCACTCAAGATGGGAGGGCAGATTAGCAGAAATCACCTTGCGGGTAAATTTATTTCGCCGCGCGCTGGCGAGTGAATCACGCCAACGACACCCCTGATGCGAGCTTGCTCACAGCTTGTTTGTCAAGCCCATTCGGGCCATGGACTTAGAATTAGGCGCTGGTTATCCTCACCGCACTGATTCCTCACTCACAATAAGGACGTCTTTGTGAACACTCGTTACACGTTATTGGCCACGGCAGTGGCGGCGGCTTTGACCAGCGGTTGTGCCAGCACACCGAAGGACACCACTCCACTGCGTGAAACCGCCGTATTGCAGAGCAAGTATTCCTTGGCGGCATCGATGCTGCCCGACTCACGCGGTACACAAACGGTGTATACCCGCCCGGACCGTCGTCGCATTGACTACACCTTTAAATTCGACAACTGGTTTATGAACTCCATGTTTGGCGGCTCGGATACCAGCGACATCGCCCGTCTTGACAACAACCTGCTGTGGTTGCTGGACAACGATGATGAGACCTACAAAGAATGTCCGCTAACCGGCTGTGGCGCCTCCCTGTGGGAAGTGATGCAGGAGAAAATGGAAGGCGGTGAGATGGAACAAGAAGAAGATGGTTACGACCCCAGTGCCGGTGGTAGCTGTGAGCTGACGCCATTGAAAACCACCTTTAAAGTTACCCCGAAGGCCAAAGGCCGTGTGGTCAACGGCTTTAATGCCGACCAATACATTGCCAGCTGGGAAATGGGCGTTAAAGATCAGCATGGCAATGTCGACAAGAATTTGTTCACCCTCGACTTGTGGATGGTAGACGCCACCTCAACCATGCAACGCAGCTGGGAAATCAATGGCCAGTTCCAAGAGCGCTACCTGGCTAAAGTCGCCGGTGATAACCCAATGGCGAAATTCCTCAGCAATGACGTCTACAAAGTCATTTCTGGCATCACAGGCGATACCGACAAAAGCCAGCTCACCAGCCAATCGCCTATCGTGAAAAAACTGAACGCCATCGAAGGCTACCCAGTGTCGCTGAAGTTTGAGTGGTACGTTGAATCGAACACCTGTCCGGAAGAACGTCGCCAGCAAGCTCAGGCACAAAATCAAGGCAATGACGACGGCGGCTTTGGCGGCGGCATGGGCTCCATCGGCAGTATTGCTGGCAGCTTGTTGCAAGAACAAGCCAGCAAACAAGCCACCGATTACTTTACGCCAGACCCGAACGAGCCAGTGCTGACCTACATCTACGATGTCACCAGCCTGGAAGTGTCGCAGCAACGCGACAGCCGCTTTAACGTTCCAGCGGACTACGATCTGACGGATCGGCGTTAATCCACAGCGGGGCTGTTGCTGCAGCCCCAATATCATGCAGGACATATTATGACGTTATCCCTGACCCGACTCCCTCTGATTGCTGGCCTGGTGCTGCTGACAGCGTGCAGCCAAAAAGTCGCGCGCCCAGACATGAATCCAGATCTCAGCGGCACCATTCATGGCCCCGACGAAGTCATGGCACAGCAGGAAGTGGTGGTCAGTGCCACCACCGGGTCAGAGACTGGCAAGCAGGTGAAGCGCCGTTGGCTCAGCAGCGATCCGCAGCGGTTGAAACTGCAGCATACGGACGATGTCGCCGCGCGTTATCTAGCAGCCGACGTGCAACAGGACACCACTGTGTACATTCAGTTGCAATTGGATAATGGCGAGTCGCAGCTGTTGTTGCAGCATCCGATTGAGATAAAAGCCAACAATTAAATGCTATGCCACAGCGCATAGTGCCGATATAGAAAGCCCTGCGATGCCAGGCCATTAGAATTCAATCTATTTGGTCTCATTGCCGGGCAAAATAGCCATAACGTGGCAGCCGCATCAGCAAAAAGCAAAAAAGAAACGAAAAAACTCAACCAGAAAACAAATAAAAGGAGCCTAGGCTCCTTTTATTTTTAGATTCAATACTAAGAGCAGGCTCAGATCTATTTCAGGTAGCTGTCCATGATTTCCTGGTAACGACCGCTGCTTTTTATCGCCGCTAAACCGGCATTAAAGTCGTCACGATGGCCGACGTTGCGAAAGGCCACTTTATAGTCTGTTGGCGGGAACACCTCGAACAAAGTCACTGCCGGGCTAACATCCACTTCTTTTTCTGCCCCCGGTAGTAGGTAAAGATGTTGCGATCCATGACCACTAAATTGGTGCGCCCGGTAAATAGCAGTTTAATTTGCGCTTCCTGGCGCGCCATTTCTTTATAACCTTTATTGGCTTTTGCCATCGCAGCAAAATCGGCCCCCAAATACTTAGTCGCATCCTGAAATGCGACAATGGAAAAACTGGCCAGATCCTGCACACTCGCCACCTGATGACCTTTGCTTTGTAGACCAACGGCAACGTTCTGGTAGGTCATGTGCACATCCGAATAGTGCACATTATTCAAACCGGACGCTTCGTTCACTGTCATTGCCGCATTGACTTTGCCATCCTCCAGCGAGGTTTTGACGCGCATAAACGGCACATACTTCACCGTCAGCTGATGACCCTTTTCCGCCAGCGCCGCTCTGACGATATCCAGCTCCATGCCATGATTATTTTCTGATATCACGTAGGGTGGTAACGCCAGTCCCACACTCATCACAATTTCTTCCGCTTTGGCAGCAGTACTGAAAATCGCACAGCAAAGGCTGGCGTATAGCAGGGCGATAGAACGCATAGGCTTTCCTCGATGATGGTCACAAAGCCTGCTCGCCAATAACGAGCAGGTTTGTTACAGACTAGCTCATACCAAGGAAGTAGAAGAGGTCGCTCGCTGGACAATCACGACAGAGCCTCAAAACTAGACCGGGTTATCAATATCAATAAAGGTCACTTGCAGATCGAACGTTTCTGCCAGATGTTCGCCCAAAGCTTTGGCACCGTAGCGCTCCGTCGCATGATGACCTGCACTGTAAAAATGCGTGCCGGTCTCACGCGCCAGATGCACCGCCGGCTCGTTAATTTCACCCGTGATGTAAGCATCCACACCAGCATCGATGGCAGCCTGCAAATAGCCCTGAGCACCGCCAGTGCACCAGGCAACGGTTTCGATAATGTCGTTGTCGCCGCCAATATGCAGCGGCTCACGTTGCAGTCGCTCGGCGATCCAATCACTGAACTCACGCCCGGTCATGGGCTTTGGCAAACGCCCAATATTACCCGGCATGGTCAAATCGAATGGGTTAATCGGACCGTCCACAGTCAGTTCCAATACCTGCGCCAGCTGCACGTTGTTGCCATAGTGCGGGTGCATATCCAACGGCAAATGATAAGCGAGCAAATTGATGTCATGCTGCAGCAAGGCTTTTAAACGCTGGCGTTTAATCCCGGTGATGGCGGCGTCTTCGCCTTTCCAAAAATAACCGTGATGCACCAACAGGGTGTCTGCTCCCATCGCAATCGCCGCATCGATGAGCGCCTGATTGGCAGTCACGCCCGTCACCACCGACTGAATCTGCTCACGCCCCTGCACTTGCAAGCCATTTGGGCAATAATCGCGAATACGATCACTTTGCAACAGTTCGTTCAGATGGTTCAGAATCTGACGGCGATCAGTCATAGTTCACTCCTGTATGGGATACATATCAGCGGTCACCCGCCATACTCTGTTAAGTGGCCACAGTATAACGAGGTTCATCCATGCCCAGCACCCTGGGGTTAGTCGTACAACGTCTACTTTTACCAGTTTTGATTGGTTTGATCGCGGCGCAAAGTATTTTGCTGTGGGCGCCGCACTGGGTGTTACCAACGCCGGCCAGCCCAGCAACGCTCAGCAATGACAGCAGTGCTAGTAGTAGCCATGGAATGAGCGGCCCGGTGAGCTACGCCGATGCGGTCGAGCGCGCGGCACCGGCGGTAGTCAACGTGTTTACGCGCAAACGCGTTGAGCGAAAACGCCACCCATTGTTTGACGACCCATTTTTTCGCCAGTTTTTCCGCAGCACCCGAGAGCCGAGCGCGCGTATTCAATCAAGCCTGGGCTCTGGGGTGATCATGTCAGAGCAAGGGCATGTATTGACCAACCACCACGTCATCAGCGGTGCCGATGAAATCGTGGTGGCGCTGCGCGATGGCCGCGAAGCCACCGCACAACTATTAGGCACCGACCCGGAAGCCGACCTGGCGTTGCTGCAAATCGATTTACCGAACCTGCCCGTCATCCCGGTGGCCGAACAGCGTGAGCTGCATATTGGCGATGTGGTGCTGGCCATCGGTAACCCTTTTGGCGTCGGTCAAACCGTTACTCTGGGGATTATTTCAGCGACCGGCAGAAACCAGCTGGGCATCAACACCTACGAAAATTACATTCAAACCGACGCGGCCATTAACCCGGGTAATTCTGGTGGTGCTTTAGTCAATGCCTATGGCGAGCTGGTTGGCATCAATACCGCCATCTTTTCCAAATCCGGTGGCAGTGAAGGTATCGGTTTTGCGATTCCGAATGAAGTGGCGACACGCACCTTGGCCGACCTAGCGCGACACGGCCAGGCCATCCGTGGCTGGCTGGGCATTGAAGTACGAGAAGCCACTCCGGCTTTATTGCAGTCACTGCAATTGCCCAACGCTCTCACCGGGTTGATCGTGACCGGCCTGTACGAAGGCGGCCCTGCTGAACAAGCCGGGCTGCAAATTGGCGACATCATGACCCACATAAATGACGAATCGGCCGCCGACGCACGCGCCGCCATGAATCAGATCGGCGCCCTGCGCCCAGGCGATCGCATTGCCATCGATTTATTACGAGCCGGTCAATCCATTCGCGTGGAGGCCATAGCTGGGCAACGCCAGTCCCAGGCGGCGGGTTAAACCGCCGCCATGGGCATCTAATTGAATCGAGGTACCCGAGTTCTGATGTAATTAGAACGATGTGTGCATGATTATCTTGGTCATGGCTATATTGGTTATGGCAATGCTTGGTCGCAAATTGGAAAAGACCTGAGCACGAACAAGATATTGATAACGTTTCGCGCACGGTAGATACGAGCACCGCAGGCCTGGCATTGAAGGTTCAGCAATTCTGTCATCAACCAAGCGTACAGCGCAGCGGTGTACCCAAACGACATATATCACAGCCATGCCCAGAAGTCGCATTAGAAAACTACCGCTGCCTGAGTTACGACATGAGCCTTGCAAGCGTTGGCTTCGACATCCATCAATATCAGTATCTCATCCTTGATAGTGACAAGTTAATTGACATAACTATGGGCTTTAGCCACGACCAACAAGAAAGCGAAATAAAGGCAATGGCTGCCCCCCTCAAACTGTTTTACTCATCCTTCATATAACTCGTTAAACATCCATCTTCACACCTTGATTGAAGGGTTTTCAGCTCAAAACAGCGTGATCGAAATAGTGCTAACAGGCCTCAGGTAGTTAGGTAACACGTTTCGTTCGGCAATAAAAAAGAGCGCCTCGGCGCTCTTTTTTATTCAAGCTCATACGCTATTAATCATCGCCTAAGATACGGTATTCCGCTGAGCGGGCGTGAGCTTCGAGTTGCTCGCCGCGCGCCAATATCGAGGCCGTCTTGCCCAGCTCAGAGGCACCTTCAGGCGAGCACATAATCAGCGACGAGCGCTTCTGGAAATCATACACACCCAGCGGTGATGAAAAACGCGCTGTGCCCGAGGTTGGCAACACGTGGTTAGGGCCAGCACAATAATCGCCTAACGCTTCAGACGTGTGGCGGCCCATAAATATCGCACCGGCGTGGCGGATGTGTGGCAGCAAAGCCTGTGGGTCGGCGACAGACAGCTCCAAGTGCTCTGGCGCAATGCGATTGGTAACCCGGCAAGCTTCATCCAGGTCGCTGACGTGAATCAGCGCCGCACGCTCAAGCAACGACGTTCGAATAATTTCGTGGCGCTGCATATCGGGCAATAAACGCTCGATGCTGCTGTGCACGCGGTCGAGGAAATCGGCATCTGGCGAGATCAGAATCGCTTGTGCGTCCTCATCGTGCTCGGCCTGAGAGAACAGATCCATGGCGATCCAGTCCGGATCGGTATCGCCGTCGCACACCACCAGAATTTCCGATGGGCCGGCAATCATGTCGATACCGACGGTGCCGAACACCTGACGTTTGGCAGTGGCAACATAAATGTTGCCAGGGCCGACGATCTTATCCACCGGCGGAACGGTTTCTGTACCGTAAGCCAGCGCTGCCACCGCTTGTGCGCCGCCAATGGTAAACACCCGGCTGACACCGGCAACCGCCGCAGCTGCTAATACCAGCTCATTTAACTCACCGCCCGGAGTCGGTACCACCATGATGATTTCTTGTACGCCCGCCACATGCGCAGGAATGGCGTTCATCAATACCGACGATGGATACGCCGCCTTACCGCCGGGTACATAAATCCCAACGCGATCCATCGGCGTCACTTTTTGCCCGAGCAAGGTGCCATCGGCCTCGCGATAATCCCACGATTCTTGCTTTTGCTGCTCATGGTAGCGGCGCACACGATCGGCGGCGGTTGTTAACGCCTGACGCTGCTCCTCTGGCAAACCTTGCAATGCTTGCTGCAATCGCTCCTGCCCCAGCTCTAGCTCGGCCATGGAAATGGCGTGCACATGATCAAAGCGGTTGCTGTATTCGACCACGGCAGCATCACCACGATGCTTTACCTCGGCCAAAATACCAGTCACCGTGGCCTGGACTTGGGCATCGGAAACCGACTCCCAGGCCAACAAAGCATCGAGTTGCGTAACGAAATCAGGCTGTGATGCATCTAAACGACGAATGTCGAGGCTCATGCGACTCTCCTCAAGCCGATTCAGTGCGTTGACGCTCTACAGCGGCGGCCATCTGATCGATTATCGGCTGTATTTGGGCGTGTTTGACCTTCATCGCGGCACGACCAGCGACCAAGCGCGAACTGATGGGCGCAATCAAATCGCGTGCTTCAAGCCCGTTGGCTTTTAAGGTGTTACCAGTGTCCACGATGTCGACAATCATGTCGGCCAGATTCATGATGGGCGCCAGCTCCATGCCACCGTACAGTTTGATGATGTCGACCTGGCGACCTTGCTCTGCAAAATAGCGCTTGGCCACATTCACAAACTTGGTCGCGACTTTTAAGCGCCCTTGCGGCATCTCGGCATCTTTAAGCGCCGCAGTCATTAAACGGCAGGTGGCGATGTTGAGATCCAACGGTTCGCACAGATCGTCGCTGTTGTATTCCATCAGCACGTCTTTACCCGCTACGCCCAAATCGGCAGCACCGTACTCCACATAAGTGGGCACGTCGGTGGCGCGAATCACCACCAATTTAATATGGTCATGGTTGGTATCGAAGATCAGCTTGCGACTCTTTTTGATGTCTTCGGCTGGATGAATGCCCGCCTCGGCTAACAGTGGCAGGGTGTCATCCAGAATACGGCCCTTAGACAGGGCGATGGTCAAAGGCTGAGTCATACGCTTGCTGATCCTCGTGATCAGGCCGATACCCGGCGGATATCGGCCCCTAATTGTTGGAATTTCTCTTCAATGCACTCGTAACCACGGTCGATGTGATAGATGCGATTGACGTCGGTTTCACCCTCCGCCACCAACGCAGCAATCACCAGCGACGCCGAGGCACGCAAATCCGTCGCCATCACCGGCGCGGCATTTAAACCAGGCTTGCCGGTCACAATGGCGGTATTACCCTCAACGTGGATATCCGCCCCCATACGCACCAATTCTTGGGTGTGTACAAAGCGGTTTTCAAACACGGTTTCGGTGACAGTGGCGGTGCCTTCGGCCACTGCATTGAGCACCACAAACTGCGCTTGCATATCGGTCGGGAAAGCTGGGTGTGGCGCGGTGCGCACGCTAACCGCCTTTGGTCTGCGCCCCTGCATGTCCAGCTCGATCCAATCTGGGCCGGTAGTAATTGTGGCACCGGCCTCTTCCAATTTGTGCAGCACTGCCTCCAGCAACAGCGGGTCGGTGTCTTTGCACTTCACCCGGCCGCCGGTCACCGCTGCCGCCACCAAATAGGTGCCGGTTTCGATGCGGTCTGGCAGTACATCAAAGTGACACCCTTCCAGACGCTCGACACCTTGAATGGTCAGCGTATCGGTACCAACGCCTTCAATCTTGGCGCCCATGGCAATCAGGCAATTGGCCAGATCGACAATTTCAGGCTCGCGTGCGGCATTTTCGATAACAGTTTCGCCATCCGCCAATACCGCAGCCATCATCACATTTTCAGTGCCGCCCACAGTGACGGTATCAAAGAAGATGTGCGCGCCTTTTAAGCGACCACCCGGCACATGGGCCTGAATGTAGCCGTCGACCACATCCACTTCGGCTCCCAGGGCTTCCATCCCACGGATGTGCAAATCCACCGGCCGGCTACCAATGGCACAGCCACCTGGCAAGGACACTTCGGCTTTGCCGTGGCGCGCCAATAGCGGGCCGAGCACCAGAATCGACGCACGCATGGTGCGCACCAAATCGTAGGGCGCCACATAGCTGGTCATTTGGCCGCAGTCGGTTTCCACCGACATGTCTTCGTTGACCGCCACTTGCACGCCCATACAGCCCAACAGCTCCAGCATGGTGGTGATGTCGTGCAAATGCGGCAGGTTACCAACATGCATGACGCCATCGGCCAGCAAAGTGGCGGCCAGAATGGGCAATGCCGAGTTTTTGGCACCAGAAATGCGGATGTCGCCGTCTAAACAGCGGCCGCCGCGAATACTAAGTTTGTCCATGAATGTGTCTCAGGCGCCTGAATGCTCAGCAGGCGTTTGTGCGACGATGGTAACGGCATGAATGCGACCATCGGCAATGTAGGGATTCAGTAGTTGGTAAACGAACTGCTGGCGCTTAACGGCATTTAAACCGCTGAACACGTCGCCTACCGCGTGCACCTGGTACTTGTAACCATCACCGTCAACGGTCCAGTTCACTTCAGGCGCTTCAGATTGCAGAATTTGCAGAATTTCAGCCGGTGACATAACCGCTTTACCACTCATTTCAGCTTACTTTGGGCGGGCAATCATAGCGGATAATAGCGGCAGATAACACTGACAAGGCCTCACTGCGATGGTGTCAGTAGCGGCTCAAACAGCGGCTGCAAATCGCTGATCGCCAGAATCGGGCGCAAGCGCTCGGGCATGGCCACAATGCTGAGCGTCAATTCACGTTGCTGGCAGTAGCGATACCAGTTCAGCAGCAATGCCACCGCAGCGCTCGACACTTGCTCAACGCCGCTCATATCGACCGTCCAACTGTCTTCGGCGGCACTGATCAGGCAACAGCCACGACGCGCCAGGGGCGTCACCGTGGCCAGCGTCAAATCACCGCGCAGCAACGCCCGGTTGCTGCCATCAGCCGTCAGCGTTGGTACGCTCATCAGCCACTCTCCGCTTTGTTGAACAAGAAGCGTCCAATCAACTCTTCTAATACCAGCGCCGATTGCGTGTCTTCTATCCAATCGCCGTCTTCCAGGTATTCTGGGTCGGCACCGACGGTCAGACCAATGTACTTTTCGCCCAATAGGCCAGCGGTCAAAATGGCGGCCGAGGTGTCGCGCGTCAGTGTGGCGACGTCCTCATGGATTTCCATTTCCACTACGGCTGAGTACCACTCTTGGTCAAGATAGACACGCGTCACACGGCCAATGGTCACGCCCGACATGGAGACCTTGGCTCGCTCGTTTAAACCCGCCAGGTTTTCGAACCGCGCTTTAATGGTGTAAGTATCGCCCGCCGCTTGTTGCGTCAGACCACTGACTCGAAACGCCATCAACACCAGCGCCACAATGCCCATTACCATAAACGCGCCGACGGTCAGTTCGACATACCGCATTTGCATAATTACACGCCTCCCAGCATGATCGCGGTTAACACAAAATCCAGCCCCAATACCGCCAGCGAAGAAATGACGACAGTCTGGGTCGTGGCTTTACCAATACCTTCTGAGGTAGGCGCAGAGTCGAAACCCTGGAAAACAGCAATCCAGGTCACCACCACACCAAACACCACCGATTTAACGATGCCTTTGACGACATCTTCATAAAACTCCACCGACGCTTGCATATTGCCCCAGTAAGCGCCTTCATCAATACCGAGCAAATCCACAGCGACAAACGCACCACCCCAAATTCCGACAGTGCTGAACAGCAGCGCCAGAATCGGTACCGAAATAATGCCAGCCCACAAACGCGGCGTAATCACACGCTTGAGTGGATCGACGCCCATCATCTCCATGGCGGACAACTGCTCGGTGGTTTTCATCAAACCGATTTCTGCCGTTAACGCAGAACCGGCGCGGCCGGCAAACAGCAAGGCGGTCATTACCGGTCCTAGCTCACGCAGCAGTGTCAGCGACACCATGGTGCCGAGCGCAGCCTCTGAGCCAAAATCAATCAAAATGGTATAGCCCTGCAAGCCCAACACCATGCCGACAAAATAGCCCGCCACAATAATGATGGACAAGGAGCGTACGCCCACTGCGTGGATTTGCTGGATCAGCTCGCGACCACCGGCACTGCCTGGTCCGCCCCAGCTGACCGAACGCCACAGCAACATGGCCGCTCGCCCCATAGATTGCATGGCGGATACTCCGCGCACACCCAACTTACGTAACATCATGACGACAACAACTCCTGACGATAATCGGGGGCTGGGTAATGGAACGGTACCGGACCATCAGGGTCGCCGCGCAAGAACTGCCGCACTTCGGCGTTATCGCCATTGATTAATTCCTCAGGTGTGCCAAACGCCATCACCCGCCCGTCAGACACCAGGCATAAATAGTCGGCAATGCTGCACGATTCTTCGACGTCATGGGAGACCAGCAAACTGGTCAGCCCCAGTGCTTCGCTGAGGGCACGAATCAGTTTCACAATCATGCCCATAGAGATGGGGTCCAAGCCGGTGAACGGCTCGTCGTACAGCATCAACTCTGGGTCCATCGCAATCGAGCGTGCCAGCGCAACACGCCGCGCCATACCGCCCGAGAGTTCGCTCGGCATCAATTGATGAGCGCCGCGCAAACCAACGGCTTCCAGCTTCATTAATACCAAGTCACGAATCATGCTGTCGGTCAGGTCGGTGTGCGTGCGCAGCGGAAACGCCACGTTTTCAAACACCGACAAGTCGGTAAACAGGGCGCCACTTTGGAACAGCATGCCCATTTTTTCCCGCCGCAACTCAAACAATTGGCGCCGGTTTAATTGCGTTACCGAGGTACCATCGACCACGACACTGCCACGCTCTGGGCGTAATTGACCGCCAATTAAGCGCAATAATGTGGTTTTACCTGTGCCACTTGGGCCCATGATAGCCGTCACCTTACCACGCGGAAAGTCGACGCTGAGGCGATCGTAAATCAGCCGCTCTCCACGGCGAAAACTCAGCTCTTTAATTGATATGTAGGGGTCCATGTCACCTCAATTGGCGGGGCAAAAGCCGGTTGCTATACCAAACTGCCGCGCAAGCATAGCGGAATCGGGCTAAGCGCACCAAGCCTGGCCAACGTGTTCTCCAACCCAGTTGGCACAACTCACTGTTCCGGCTGGCTCGACGTCTTTCGACAGTCACTGACGGAGCCACAATTGCGCCTCCCCCCGCCTCAGGTACAATGGCGCACTTTTATAGTCTTGGATTGCACATCACTATGCTGACCGCTTACCTGGCCGTTTTGGCAGGGTTGATCGTTCTGGTGTGGAGCGCCGATAAATTCGTTATCGGTGCCGCCGCCACGGCCCGCAAACTCGGCATGTCACCCTTGTTGGTCGGCCTGACCATTGTGTCCATCGGCACTTCGGCGCCGGAGATGTTTGTCTCGGCCATGGCTTCGCTCGATGGCGCGGGCAATCTCGCCATTGGTAACGCTTTAGGTTCCAACATTACCAACATTTTAATGGTGCTGGGCATTACGGCGTTGGTCAGCCCTATCCCGATTCAGAAGAAGCTGGTGCGCAAAGAGATGCCACTGCTGCTGCTGATCAGCATCATTGGTGGCTTGACCCTGGCCGATCTGGAGGTCAACTGGATCGACGCACTGATCCTTATTTCTGCATTGATATTTGCTCTGTATTTGATGTTCCAAGATTCCAGCGAGTCGGGCGAGCCCATCGTCGATGACGAAGAAGCCGAGGCCATCGAACATACTTCTACCGGCCAAGCGCTGTTCTGGTTACTGACCGGTTTATTAGCGCTGATGCTGAGTTCACGCATGCTGGTGTGGGGGGCGACGGAAATCGCCGTCGCCTTTGGGGTCAGTGATTTGATCATTGGCCTGACCATTGTCGCCATTGGTACCAGCCTGCCAGAGTTGGCGGCCTCGATTGCCAGTGCGCTGAAGGGCCACCACGACATTGCGGTGGGCAATGTGATTGGCTCCAATATTTTCAACCTGCTCGCCGTAATGCCGATTCCGGGCATTTTAGCCACCACAGCAGTCGAGCCGATGGCACTCTATCGTGACTTTAGCGTCATGATGGTTGCGACCCTTGCGCTCGGTCTTATTCTGCTGCTCAGCTACCGCTCCGGCCGCATTGCGCGCCCATTTGGTGCAGTCTTAACCGGCAGTTATGTCGGCTATCTCGTCCTTTTGATGTTTATGGCACAAGCATGACCACTAATTCTTCTTTCGATTACATTCAGTCCGCTAAGCGCACGATTCAGTTAGAACAACAGGCCATTGCGGCTTTGTCTGAGCGCATCGATGGTGCGTTTGAGCTGGCTTGCGCCACCTTGCTGCAGTGCCCCGGCCGTGTGGTCGTCACCGGTATGGGCAAGTCTGGGCACATTGGCAAAAAACTGGCTGCCACGCTGGCCAGTACCGGCACTCCGGCATTTTTTGTTCACCCAGGCGAAGCTAGCCACGGCGACATGGGCATGATCACCCGCGATGACGTTGTTATCGCGCTGTCCAATTCAGGCGAGACAGCCGAAGTCACCAGTTTGTTGCCACTGCTTAAGCGTCTCGATACTGCATTGATTAGTATGACTGGTAATCCAGAGTCCACCCTGGCCAAGGCCGCGACGGCACATCTGGATACCGGTGTAGAGCAAGAGGCTTGCCCGCTGGATCTGGCGCCAACGTCCTCCACCACCACCGCTTTGGTGATGGGCGATGCCATCGCCATTGCGTTGTTAGAAGCGCGCGGCTTTACCGCCGAAGATTTTGCCTTTTCCCACCCAGGTGGCTCGCTCGGCCGACGTTTACTGCTGAAAGTGGAAGACATCATGCACAGTGGCAACGAGATTCCATCCGTTTCGCCACAAACGCCGCTGGCGCAAGCGCTGCTGGTAGTGACCTCAAAAGGCCTTGGCATGACCACAGTGCAGGATGAGCAAGGCAACCTGCTCGGTATCTTTACCGACGGCGACTTGCGTCGCGCCATCGACCAAGGCGTCGACATCCAGCAAGCTCAGATTGCCGATGTGATGACCCATCAATGCAAAACCACCACCCCTGGTGCACTGGCCGCCGAAGCATTAAAGCAGATGGAAGACAATAAGATCAGCGCTCTGGTGGTAATGGAGCAACAGCGCCTGGTCGGTGTGTTGAACATGCACGACATGCTGCGCGCCGGAGTGATTTGATGCGCAAGCGCTACTTGCTTCTGCTGCTGACGCTGATATTCGGCGCGGCCTTGTTGGCGGTGGATCGTTACACAGCCAGCTGGGAGCAGAGCACCAGCGAGCGCAACATCAATGAGCCGGATTATTATGGTGATGGTCTGATCAGCGACCGCTTTGACGCCAATGGCAAGCGCGTACAACGCTTGCAAGCGCACAGTTCTGTGCATTATCCCGCCACTCGGCATACTGAATTCCAGCGCCCGCTGATCACCGCGCTGGACCAGCAATCCACCACATGGCAGATTCAAGCCGCCAGCGGTGTGCTGTCCGATGGCGAACAACAACTGACGTTGAGTGATAACGTCGAGGTGCGTACCGTCGATCGCCGTGATGCCATTGTCATCACCACCTCAGAACTGCACTACGATATTGAACAACAAGTCGCTCATACCGAGCAGCCGGTGCGCATCGATCACATGCGCATTCAAATTAGCGCCGTCGGTATGACATTGGATCTCAAGCGCCAACGCATGCGCTTTCATCAGGAGGTTAACACCCAGTATGATCCGACTAATCAGTAGCGCATTGTTGCTACTGCTGGCCAGCTGCAGCCTGGCCTTGGAACAGGACTGGCAACAGCCGGTGACCATTTTGTCCGACCACGCTGAGTTGGACAGAAAAACCGGCATGGTGATGTATGAAGGCAACGTCACTTTGACCCAGGGCACTTTGCGCATTGAAGCCGAGCAACTGCTGCTGTTTCGCAACGGCGAACTGCTGGAGCGAGTCACGGCACGCGGTACCCCGGCGCGCTATGAGCAAATCATCAGCACTGGCGATACGCCAACGCGCGCGCGTGGTGAGCGCATCGACTATCTTGCGCAAAAGCGCGAAATCCTGATCGAAGGCGGTGCGCGCCTGGAGCAAGACGGCAACCTGTTCAGCGGTGAGCAAATCCGCTACGACATGCTGCGCGACACCATTTCCGCCCAAGGTGGCGAGAAAACCCCCGGAGACGATGGCAGCCAGCGCATCAAAGTGGTGATTCAACCGCAAACCAGCACGGCAACCGACAGCAGTGCCACAGAAAATAGCACCGCCGCACCCGAGGCTAGCGACGATACCAGCGCGAACAGCGAGCCACAGCAAGCACCAGCGCCCGCAACAGCCCCCACAACAGACGTAGACAGCATCAATGAAAACCCTGAAAGCTGAGCACCTGGCCAAAAGTTACAATGGCCGTGAGGTGGTGAAAGATGTGTCCTTGTCTGTTGCCAGCGGCGAGATTGTCGGGCTGCTCGGCCCGAACGGTGCCGGCAAAACTACCTGTTTTTATATGATCGTGAACTTGGTGCAAGCGGACAAAGGCCGCATTCGCATCGATGACGACGACATCAGTCATCTGCCCATGCATGGCCGTGCGCGCCGTGGCATCGGCTATTTGCCACAAGAAGCCTCCATCTTTCGCAAGCTAACCGTGGCCGATAACATCATGGCGATTCTAGAGACGCGCCGCGATCTTAACCGCAAGCAGCGCAAAAAAGCGTTAGAGCAGCTGCTCGATGAGTTTCATATTCAGCACATTCGCGCCAGCTTGGGTATGGCGTTGTCTGGTGGTGAGCGCCGGCGTGTGGAAATTGCCCGAGCATTGGCGGCAGAGCCTGCTTTTGTTCTGCTGGATGAACCCTTCGCTGGCGTCGACCCCATCTCAGTGTCGGACATTATGGACATCATTCGTCAGCTTAAAAATCGCGGCATTGGCGTGTTGATCACAGATCACAACGTGCGCGAGACGCTGGCCATCTGCGAAAAGGCCTACATTGTCGGCGGCGGCCACATCATTGCCGAAGGCACGGCCGACGAAGTGTTAGCAAATGAACAGGTACGTAAAGTCTATTTAGGAGATGATTTTCGTCTTTGATCCTGACCTCGGCAAAGGGCTATCATGCCTGATCAAAGGCAAGGAAACGTCGTAAAGCTGTATTCTTCGCCCAAGCTCATGACCTATAATGCCAAGCACATAGTGTGCCGATTAGGTAATTTTTAGAGTTCTATGAAAGCTTCACTCCAGCTCAAAATGGGCCAGCAGCTGACCATGACGCCGCAGCTGCAGCAGGCCATCCGTTTGCTTCAACTCTCCACTTTGGATCTGCAACAAGAGATCCAAGAAGCGCTTGATTCCAACCCCATGCTGGAAACGGAAGAACAGGACGACACTCCGTCAGCCGAATCGCCCACCGACACCAATACCAGCGAAAGCAGCAGCCAGGAAGCCGACAGCGCAGAGGTGGATGAGCAGTGGTCAAATGAGCAACTGCCCGAAGATTTGCCCGTCGATAGCCAGTGGGAAGACACCTACCAAGCCACCGCCGGAGTATCTAGCAGCGCGCCGGTTGGAGATGACGACTTTGATTACGACTCGCGTCACGCCACCACCGACGATTTGCAAGACCATTTGTTGTGGCAATTGAACCTGACCCCGATGTCGGAGTTGGACCGAGACGTCGCCATCATGCTGATCGACGGCACCGACGCCGACGGTTACCTGCACACCAGCATTGACGATGTGGTCGACAGCTTCGACGCCGAGCATGAAATCGAACAAGAAGAGGTGCTGGCGGTGCTGCATCGCTTGCAACAGTTCGAGCCTGCCGGTGTGTTTGCGCGCGATTTGCGCGAATGCTTGTTGCTGCAGCTGCGCCAACTGCCTGCCGATACACCCTGGCTGAAACAAGCCATTCAGGTCATCGATGAGCACATCGAATTGCTGGGCAGCCGTGACTACGCCACGCTGATGCGTAAAACCCGGTTGAAAGAAGACGATCTGAAAGCCGTTTTACGCCTGATTAAAGAGCTGAACCCTAAGCCCGGCGCCAGCGTCAGCCCAGAACAAGCAGAATATGTCGTGCCCGATGTACTGGTGCGCCAGCTGCGCGGTGAATGGCGCGTCGAGCTGAACCCGGACATCGCTCCGAAATTGCGCGTTAATGCCGACTACGCCTCGCTGGTCAAACGCTCGGACAACAGCGCTGACAACACCTTTTTAAAAGATCACCTGCAGGAAGCGCGCTGGTTTATCAAAAGCCTGCAAAGCCGCAACGATACTTTGCTGCGCGTTGCCACCAAGATCGTTGAGTACCAGATCGAGTTTTTCGAGCAAGGCGAAGAAGCCATGAAACCGCTGGTGCTGCACGATATCGCCGAAGCGGTGGGGATGCACGAATCAACCATTTCACGCGTCACCACACAAAAATACATGCACACGCCGCGCGGTGTGTTTGAGCTGAAATACTTCTTTTCCAGCCATGTCAGCACCGACAGTGGCGGTGAATGTTCATCCACCGCAATCCGTGCCATGATCAAAAAGCTGATTGCCGAAGAAAATGCCCGTAAGCCATTGAGTGACAATAAAATTGCTACCATGCTGGGAGATAAAGGCATCAAGGTCGCCCGTCGAACGGTGGCCAAATACCGCGAAGCCATGTTAATTCCACCGTCCAACGAGCGGAAGCAACTGGTTTAGCAACCATTGCGACATCCAACAGCTAAAGGAGTCTGGATATGCAAATCAACGTCAGTGGTCATCACGTCGAAATTACTGATTCATTGCAGGCCTATGTGGAAGAAAAAATGGCCAAGCTGGAGCGTCACTTCGACAACATAACCCAAGGGCAAGTGACATTAACCGTGGAAAAAAGCGGCCAGAAAGCTGAGGCCACCATCCACGTCAGCGGTGCGGATTTGCACGCCAGCTGTGAGCAAGACGATATGTACGCGGCGATTGATTCTATGGTTGATAAGCTGGATCGCCAGGTCATCAAACACAAAGAAAAAATAGTCGCCCGTAAACAAGGCCACTGAGTTCCATCATGCGCATCGAAGATATTCTCACCGCAGACCGGGCACAAATCGATGTGCCCGCCTCTAGCAAAAAAAAGCTCCTGCAGTACTTGGCCAACTTTGTCGGTGAACGGCTGCAGGACAGCTCCTCGGACGATATCTACGAGCGCCTGTTGACGCGCGAGCGTCTGGGCAGTACCGGAATTGGCGAAGGCATTGCCATTCCGCACTGCCGGTTAAAAGAATGCCAACAAGCGATGGGCGTGCTGCTCAGGCTGCAAACACCCATCGACTACGATGCCATCGACCAACAGCCCATCGACCTGGTCTTTGCCTTGTTAGTGCCAGAGGAAGCCACGGAAGAGCATTTGCAAGTGCTGGCCATGCTGGCCCGTAATTTCAGTACCGAAGAATTTCGCAGCGCTTTGCGCAATGCACCAAGCGAGCAGCAGCTGTTTCAACGCGCACTCAACGCTGAGTAATGTATTGAGCGAGGCTGGCAAGCGCCAAGCAATCACTCGACACCATCATTCACAGGAGACAGGTTATGCGATTGGTCGTTATCAGTGGCCGCTCCGGTTCCGGCAAATCCAGTGCTCTGCATGTGCTGGAAGACTTGGGCTTTTATTGCATCGATAATTTGCCCATCCCACTGTTGCCCGCGCTGGCCAGCGAAATTGAAAACGATCCGCGACTGGCCAAGGTGGCCGTCAGCATCGATGCCCGAAATCTGTCGCAAACCAGCGATGGTATTAGCGAAGTGCTGATGCAACTACCACAGGCTGAAAATCAGCTCGAAGTGGTCTACCTGGATGCCAACGAGCCGACCTTACTGCAGCGCTTCAGTGCCACTCGGCGCAAACATCCGCTTACCAATGAACAGGTGTCGCTGGCCGAGGCCATTGCCGCAGAGCAGCAGCTGCTCGAGCCACTGGCCAATATGGCCGACCTGACGCTGGATACCACCAATATGTCGGTGCACGAGCTGCGCAGCCTGATCAAACTGCGTGTCGCCGAACGCCAAAACAACGACATCGCCATTTTGTTTCAGTCTTTTGGCTTTAAAAAAGGCATCCCCATCGACGCCGACTATGTATTTGATGTGCGTAATCTACCCAACCCGTATTGGCAGATGCAGCTGCGCGACTTCACCGGTTTGCAACAACCCGTGCAGGAGTACCTCAGTGCCCAGCCGCAGGTTGGCGCCATGCAACAGGACATCCGCCAGTTCATCGAAACCTGGTTGCCTGGGTTTATTGACAGCAATCGCAGCTACATGACCATCGCCATCGGCTGCACGGGCGGACAACACAGATCTGTGTACATGGCAGAGCAGCTGGCTGGACAATTTCGCCAGCAGTTCGCTAATGTTCAAGTGCGCCATCGGGAACTGCAGCGGGACACTTAACCTCCATCATGATTAAGACTGAAATCACCATCATCAATAAACTTGGCCTGCATGCACGCGCGGCCGCCAAACTGGTGTCCACCGCAGCGGCACACTCGGCCACCATTCGTGTCGGCTACCCAGACCGATTGGTCGACGGCAAAAGCATCATGGCAGTGATGATGCTGGCCGCCAGCAAAGGCACCAATATCCTGTTGCAAGCCGAAGGCGAAGATGCCGAGCAAGCCATCGCCGCCTTAGAAGATCTGATCAACCGCCGCTTCGACGAAGGCGAATAGCCTTCTCGGCCGAGCTTTTCCGCGTAAAATCAATTCACTACACGCACATTTGCGAGCAGTTTCGTAGTCTATATCGCGGTTTCCAGCTAGAATTATCCGTATCTCGCCGCTGCTTGCGGTACCTGTCCGTCTGTTTCATTACCTTCTGAGCACCGCCCATGGCCCAGCACAGCGAAAAAGCCAAAGCCAGACTAAACAGCGTCAACGCTGCGTTAGAGAGCGGCTCGCTGGCGACGGTACAGCGTCTGATTAATTCAGGCCTAGCGCCGCAAGACGTGGCCCACCTGCTGGAGTCCTCACCGCCGAAAGTGCGGGAAATTCTGTGGGAGCTGGTCGACAGCGAGCTCGAAGGTGAGGTGCTGCAGCACCTGAGCGAAGAGCTGCAGGGTCACTTCTTACGTGACATGACCGCTGAGCAAGTGGCCAATGTTACCTCCGACCTCGACATCGACGACGTCGCCGACATTCTGCAACAGCTGCCTGAGCGCGTAACGCAGGAAGTTCTGGACGTGATGGATCAGCAAGATCGCTCACGTTTGGAGCAGGTGCTGGGTTACCCGGAAGACAGCGCTGGCGGCTTGATGAACACCGACACGATCACCATTCGCGCCGACATCACGCTGGAAGTGGTGCTGCGCTACTTGCGTCGCCACAAAGAACTGCCCGACATGACCGATGCACTGCTGGTGGTCAACCGTAACAATGAATTTATTGGCTCACTGTCGCTGCGCAAACTGTTGGTCGGCGACCCGCAACAGACCGTGCGCGAAGTGATGTCGACGGACACGCGCGTTATTCATGCCAGCCAGCACGAGACCGAAGTCGCCAAACTGTTTGAGCGCCATGACCTGGTATCCGCCCCCGTCGTGGATGCTCAAGGACAGCTGCTCGGCCGCATCACCATTGACGATGTGGTCGACGTGATTCGCGAAACCGCCGACCACTCGCTGATGAGCATGGCCGGTCTGGACGATGAAGAAGACACCTTTGCTCCGGCGTTAAAAACCAGTCGCCGCCGCGCCGTTTGGCTCGGTATCAACCTGATTACCGCATTTATGGCATCTGCGGTCATCGGCCTGTTCGACGCCACCATTGAAAAAGTGGTGGCGCTGGCGGTATTGATGCCGATTGTCGCCAGCATGGGTGGCATTGCCGGCAGCCAGGTACTGACTTTGGTGATTCGAGGCCAAGCTTTGGGGCACTTAAGTTCGGCTAATTTTCGCTGGCTGTTTAATCGTGAACTGATTGTTGCCGCCATCAACGGTGTATTATGGGCGCTGGTGATTGCCGCCATTACCTTGCTGTGGTTTGGCGACCCTGGCATTGCTGCCATCATAGGCGCCGCCATTATTATCAATTTATTGGTCGCTGCCGTCAGCGGAGCAGCCTTGCCATTGATTATGAAAGCACGTGGCATCGACCCGGCTCTAGCGGGCTCAGTGGTGCTGACCACAGTGACCGACGTGGTCGGCTTTTTATCTTTTTTGGGGCTCGCGACCCTGTTCTATTTATAAAGTGTTATGACTGATTACCCAGATTTTGAAGACGACGATTTCGTCAGTAAGTCCGAACTAAAACGTGAAATGGAACGGTTGCAGGAGATCGGGCGCCAGCTAACGGAACTGTCGCCCCAGCAGTGGCAGCTGTTTGCACTCAGCGACACATTGGTGGCGGCGCTGGAAGAAAGCAAACGCTTAAAACAGCACGAAGCCAAGCGTCGTCATTTGCAGTACATCGGCAAATTAATGCGCAGCGAAGACATCGACAACATTCGCCGACAGCTCGATTTGCTGGACCCATCCAGCGAACTCTATGGCCGTGTACAGCGCCAACAAGAACAGTGGCGCAGTCGCTTAGTGGAAGACGACAGCGCCATGGCGGAGTTTATGAGCGAGTTTCCCAATCTTGACCGCCAGCACTTGCGCAACTTGGTGCGCAATGCGCGCAAGGAGCATGACAGCGGCAAAACCGGCAAACACTACAAGCAGCTGTTTCAGTTCATCAAAGGGCAAATGAACGAACAGTAAGACCGCCGCTCACGGCTTGTTTAAGCGTCTGTGCTGCTGCACTGGCATACGACGCCGCACTTCCTGCTGCCAACTCAAATCAATATCCGCCAGCGCTACGCCCGATTCATGGCCTAGCTCAGTGAGCACCTGCCCCCAAGGATCAATGATTTGTGAATGCCCCCAGGTCTGGCGCTTGTCATCGTGCCAACCACATTGATTGGCGGCCAGGATAAAACATTGCTGTTCAATCGCCCGCGCGCGCAGCAGTGATTGCCAGTGCGCTTCGCCAGTACGGTGCGTAAAGGCAGCAGGCAGTGAAATAAGCTCAGCTCCTTGGTCGGCCAAACGCTGAAACAGCTCCGCAAAGCGCAGGTCGTAACAAATCGCCAGCCCTAGGCGCCCGACGGGTGTATCGACCACCACCACTTGCTCACCTGGAGCAAAGCGATCCGATTCCTGATAACTGCCTTGGGCATCACCGACATCGACATCAAACAAGTGAATTTTGTCGTAGCGCGCTACCTGCTCGCCTTGATCATTAAAGACGCAGCAAGCCGAGCGCAAACGTACGTCATCATCTGGACTCGGCAGAGGAATGGCACCAGCCACCAGCCAGATGCCTAAATCCTGTGCCCAAGCTGCTAACGTACTGACTAGGTCAGAACGAGCGGCCAACGACTGAAACTGGCTGCCATCCAGCGTCAAAAACATTTCCGGCACCACCACTAACCGCGCACCTTGGCGCGCTGCATCGGCGACCAGCGCATGCGCCGCCGCTAAGTTGGCTTCTACGTCAGCAATGGAGCACATCTGCACCACTGCAGCAGAGTGATTTGTCATTCTTCACCTCGGAAAGGATTAATTCCACGCAGTCGCTCCATCAAGGTGCGACTGGTTTTGCCATCCACTTCATTATCGAACGCTTGGTTGATGGTCAGCTGCGGCTCCGTCCAGGTGCCTCGCACTGTGTAGCTGGCGCTGGTAAAGCGCTCCAGCTCATCACTGACCAAGCGTTCGGTGACATAAATCGACGCCGCCACCGGCAGCGCCGCAAGCCCGGTCAAAAATGCCGCCAGTGGCAGCGAACCCGACACAGGGAAAGTCACCGCCAGCTTCATATCCAACGTTTGGTAGTTCAGGTTACTGCTGCCAGACAATAAGAACTTGCTGCCGGGGCCATCCATCACCAAGGGCTCAGTCAGGTTCAAAATACCATCGTCTAAATTGGCTTTGGCTTTAAGTACATCGAAGGTCACACCGGACTGGTACAGGTCCGAGAAGTCAAACTGCAAGCGGCGGTTGATGGTGCCCAAGTTCAAAATACCAAACGCTTTGAGCGCATCGGCTCCCTCAGCGGCCATGTTGCCGTTGCGCATATTCAACGACACCACGCCATCCAAGCTTTGGGTGTTGTAGGCCATGGGCGAGCCTTGCCAACTCAGTTGCGCCAGTAAACGGGTGTCCTCGGCGTTGATCACTTCCTTTTGGCGGAACTGGCGCTGCACCTTGCCTATGTCACTGCTGGTAATACTGACGTTGTTCAACTCAGTGTGATGTTGCCCGTCGATTAAGCGCCAGTTCATGCTGCCCAGCATACGCAGGCCTTTCAGGTCACTGTCGTCGATGTCCACTACCAAGCCACCCTGTTGTGGGCGGCTATTTAACTGCCAACGGCCCAAATTACGGCTGCCGATGTACAGCTCCGCCAAGCGCATATCAAAGGCGGGTACGTCAGCTGGGATCATGTCTTGCAATGGGTCTTGCTGTGGGCCAATGGCCTGTGCTTCACCGCCTTCGCTGAGTGGCAAATGAATATGCTCCAGCTCCAGTTGCAGCGGCAAACGGCTGTCTGCGGCAATGGCAATGTCACCCGTCATCAGTGGGCTGTCTAGGCGGAACTGCCACTCCCCAAACTGTTGCTGCCCCACGACCCTCGAGGCACCGCTGGCAATGCCCCACATATCCACTTGCTCAAGCTGCAAGTCAATTAACCGCAGCGGCCCAGATTCGACCTGGTCTGGCTCAAAGCCTGGTTCCTGGTCTGGTTCCTGGTCAGACTCAGAAGCATCGCTGTCAGCCAATAACTGCTGCATGTGTTGCCAGGTGGCAAACCAGTCGGCACCGCTGATTTCTGTGTCGATGCGCCCGCGCACCTCTACACCCGGGTCACTCGGCAGAAAGGCATCACTGCCGCCGATATAGACTTGGCCGCGATGCAGCTCGCCGTTGCGCAGCGCCACAACGGTTTTCATCCAGTCGTCATAGTTGAAGTCGATGCGGGTATCAATCGCTGGCACCACCGACATCGCCAGCGGCCGAACCTGCTCCACGCTTTTGCCCATGGGATAGGGCAAATCGATGTGTGTCCCGCTTAAATCGCTGTGCAGATCAAACTGCACACCACCGCGCTTGTCCGCCGCCAGCCTCAGTTGCGCCTCATAGCCCAACTCCCCTGATACTGGATCCAGAAGAAAAATCGGCAGCCATTGCTTAAATGCCGACCATTGCCCCTGGCCCTCGGCGCTGAGGCGTAAATCAAAGTCGCCATCGGCGATCACATCCGATTCAATACGGCCAGTGAACGCACCGTCAAAGACCCGCCCTTGCAGCTGCTCTGCAGTAAGGCCGGTGCGGCTGTCAAACTGCAGCTGTCCGGCGATGTCTTGCAGCTCGAGGTCTAGCTCGCCCAGATACAAACGGTTGTTGCTGACATCAATATCAAGCTGCACATGCGGAATTGCCTCAGCTTCGGCCAGCAACATGTTCAATACCAAGCCGGCCTGCATGGGCCCGTCGGCCTGCCATTGATCCAGCGCTCCGTTCACCACTTGCTGTAGCGGGGTGTCGGTAAAATAGCGCAAGCTGTCACCGCTGTTGCCATTCAAACGACCGACGACGTTCAGCCAAGGCTCGCCATTTTGCTGGCGCAGTTTGATACGCCCACTGTGCGGCTGCAGTTCGCCGCCCAATGTGCTGGCGGAATCCACCCACACATCGATATCGCCAGACGACATCATCATGCGCCCGTGCAAGTCGGTCATCGCTGGCCAGTCTTGCAGATAACGCAACTGCACCTCTTGCGCTTGCAAATACAGCTCAATGCTCGGCTCGCCGTCGTCGCCCAAACTGCCATTCAGTGCCAGCATGGCTTGCTCCACCTGGCCTGACACCAAGGCTTGATCCAGCCACTGGCGCAGCTCAGGGTCAAGAATGCTGGGCACCAGCTGTCGCTGCAGCGTGAGCGGCGCGTTGTTCAACCCCAGCAATACCGACGTATTGTCTTCCACCGGGCTGTCATCGCGAGCAATACGCAGCCCCACTTCACCGGTCACGGGCGTACCGTCTAACTCGGCAGTGAGCTGCTCCAACTGCAACTGATAGTGCTGCGGTAAAATGGCCCAGACGAAGTCCGCGGCAACATTGTCCAATGACCAGGGCTGCTGATATACGTCTGCCAGCCACACCTGCAGCGAGTCATCACGGATGCGCACGCGCCCTTGCTGCGGCAACAGCTGTAGCGTCGCGTCGACCTCACTCAACCCCGGGATGCCATTGAAAGCGGCGATGCTGACTTGATTCAACTGCGACTGCACTTCCAGCTGCAGCGGCTCTGCCGCTGGCAGTAGCGACACACGCAGTTGTTCAGCGCGGCCGCTGGGCTGTAATCCGACCAGGTAGCGCAGCCATTCATCTGGCAACAACGCATGACGGGTTAAAAACTCAGCACTGTCCTGCAAATCCAGCCCAGGAATTTCCAGCTGCCAACCTTTGCTGGTGTGCTTCTCGTCGTCGGTCATATTGATTGCCGACAAATACAACTCGCTCAATGGCAGCGATTGCTCGAACCCCATACGCAACCGTGCCTGCCAGCCATCCCCTTGCTTATTGCCGTCCAGTCGCAGCACGCCACGCTGCAATTGCAGCGCTTCACCTTGGGTTGCCAGCGTCAGCTCTGGCAAGGTCACCACGCTATACACTTGCTGCAGCTGCCCATCTTCGAGGGTCAGCCACGCCATCATGCCGGCGCGCGCCGATTCTAGGGAAAGACCCAGCGGCAGTGCGTCTGGTACCCAGCGCTGCCAGTTTTGCTCGTCGACTTGCAAAAATAGCTGGCCCTGCTGCGCTCGCCACGGCCACAGCGGCCCCTGCAAGCGCCCAGTAACACGAATATCCGCCAGCTCACCATCCGTACCCCAAGCGACATCACCCATCAGCACCCGGCTGCTGCCGCGATTGCGCCATTGCAGTTGTTTGACCAGCAGCTGCTCCTGAATCTGCAGGCCATTGCCGTTTAGCTGCCAATCAGAAAAGGAAATGGTGTGCTGCAGCTCCAGCCAATCCAGCCAGAGCGGGCGTTGGTTGGCAGGCGTTGCAACTGGACTAGAGTCGCGCTCGGCTAGCGCATTGAGATCCAGCTGCCAGTCATCTGCCAGCTGCCACACATGCTCGGCCACTTCATCGGCGGTGACCCGCACCCCGCGCACTTCGATGTTGCGAAACACAGGTTGACGATAAAAGGCACTGGCACTGACATCCAGCAGCGCTTCGACATGATCAATGTAGATTCCCTGTCCTGGCGGGCCGAGTTGCAAACCTTGCACCCGAACCAACGGCGACAGGCCGTCCCAGCCGCCTTGCAACTGCGTCATCGCAACCGGCTGTTGCAGCTGGTCGCTCAGCCATTGTTGCGCGTCGGGCTGGTAGGTTTCCAACAGCGGAATCAATTGGCGACCAACACTGACGTACAGTGCCAGCAACACCAAGGCAACGACCAAAGTAATCCACAGCTGCAGCCACAGCTCGCGCATCCAGCGCATCACCACACCACTCCAGCGCTATTGCAGCACGATGTCATACTCATCCTGAGCGTAATGGCTTTCTACCTGCAGCTTGATCGCCTTACCGATAAACTCTTCGAGGTCACCAAGGCTGTTGCTGTCTTCATCCAACAGGCGATCCACCACACCCTGGCTGGCTAACACCAGATAGGTGCCGGCATCGTAGGCGCGCTCTTCGCGTAGGATTTCGCGGAAGATTTCGTAGCAAATGGTCTCGGCCGTTTTTACCGTGCCGCGCCCATCACAGGCGGAGCATGGCTCCATCAACATCTGCTCGAGACTTTCACGGGTGCGCTTGCGCGTCATCTCGACTAAACCCAGCTCCGATACGCCGCTGATTTTGGTTTTGGCGTGGTCTTTCTCCAGCACTTTTTCCAGCATGCGCAACACCTGACGCTGATGTTCAGGGTCGGCCATGTCGATAAAGTCGAGAATGATAATGCCACCTAAATTGCGCAATCTTAGCTGTCGGCCGATGGCCGTCGCCGCTTCTAAGTTGGTTTTGAATATGGTTTCTTCCAGATTGCGCCGCCCGACAAATCCGCCGGTATTAACATCGATGGTGGCCATGGCTTCGGTTTGATCAATCACCAGATAGCCACCGGATTTAAGCGGTACTTTGCGCTCCAGTGCACGCTGAATTTCATCCTCAACGCTGTAAAGCTCAAACAATGGCCGAGGCCCTGGGTAATACTCCAGCTTGGCTTCCACCTCAGGTACGTACTGAGCGGCAAACTGCTTTAAATAGGCAAAGGTTTCGCGCGAATCGATCAGGATCTTATCGATTTCCGGGCGCGCGTAGTCGCGCAGCGTGCGCGAAGACAGTGGCAGCTCGTCGTACACCAGGCGCGACGGCTTGTAAGCTTTAATGCGCTCTTGCAGCTTGCGCCATAAGCGCCTCATGTAGCGGATGTCGGCCAGAATCTCTTCTTCACCGACGCCTTCTGCGGCAGTGCGTAAAATGAAGCCTGCTTCACCCGTCATTTCTTCGGCTTCCATGCACTGGTTGACCAGCAGGCGCAAACGCTCACGTTCTTCTTCGTCGTCGATGCGTTGCGATACCCCAACGTGCTCGGCATCGGGCATAAACACCAAATAGCGCGCCGGAATCGCCAGCTGTGTGGTTAATCGCGCGCCTTTGGTGCCGATTGGGTCTTTAGTGACTTGCACCACCAGCGCTTGGCCTTCGTGCACCAACTGATTGATCGGCGTGGAACTGTCGCCACTGATTTCACCGGCGTGAATAAACGCTGCACGCTCCAGGCCGATGTCGACAAAAGCCGCCTGCATACCGGGCAGCACACGGACGACCTTGCCTTTATAAATATTGCCGACCAAGCCACGATGGTTGGTGCGCTCAATCACGATTTCCTGCAGCACACCGTTTTCGACCACACCGACGCGCGTTTCCGTCGGTGTCAGATTCATCAGAATTTCTGCGTTCATGCTGTCTCCTGACTGGCACTGGGCTGCCACAGCGGCACTTGCCAACGCTCTAACAATTGCGCGGTTTCATACAACGGTAGGCCCACCACATTGCTGTGACTACCTTGTATTGATTCTACCAACACCGCGCCCAGGCCTTGAATGCCATAAGCACCGGCTTTGTCGTTAGGCTCGCCGGTGGCGATATAATTCCGGATTTGAGCGTCGCTCAGGGCGGCAAACTGAACATCGGTCATGACCACAACGGTCTCACAGCGATCGCCATCTGGGCCGCGCTGCGCCAACGCAACGGCGCTGATCACCTGATGCGAACGACCAGACAACAGCTTGAGCATGTCCATCGCGTGTTGCTCGTCGACGGGCTTGCCGAGAATCTGGCCATCAATGATGACGCTGGTATCGGCGCCCAACACCACCTCATTGGTGCTGGCTAACAGCGCCTGTGCTTTCTCGCGCGCCATGCGCTCAACGTAAACAGCCGGGCTTTCATTGGCTCGCGGGGTTTCGTCGATATCCGCGGCCGATACCCAAAAAGGCACGCCAATTTGGCGCAGTAACTGTGCCCGCCGCGGCGAGCGTGACGCCAAACACATCATTGGCTACGCATCCTTATTAATAACAGGTGGGTCAGACCATAAACCCAAGGCCACAGCGCCGCCGACACCAACGCCGGTTGCCACAGCAATACCGGTTTACCATCGCCCGTCATCAATACCATGGCCCAGTAATACACCACTTGCCCTAAGGCGATTAACAAGAACACCACCGCCATTTGCTGCACAAAATGAAACAGCACCACACGGCGATGCATCAGCTGCAGGGCAAAGATCTGCACCAGCAACACACACACATTTAACCCAAACGGTGCGCCCTGTTCGGTATCGAGCATTAACCCCAGTGGCCAGGCGAGCCATAAGCCAAAAATACGTGGCTGAAAAATCACCAATACCATGACCAATAAACTGACCCAATTCGGCTCTAACCAACTGAGCAGCTCTGGCATCGGCAGGTGTTCCAGCACAAACGCCAAAAACGTGGCCGCCAGTGTTAATACGACGTGACTCAAGCTCATTTAGGTTGCTCCGCAGTGAACTCAGCGGGCGTTTGCGGCTGTGTGTCGCTGAACAGCAGCAGCAAATGGCGACTGCGATCCAGGTGAGCGCTGGGTTTGGCGGTCACACTGGCAAACGGCTTACCAGCAATATTTTCCACCTGGGTGACAGTCGCCACCGGATAACCTTTCGGATAGCGGCCACCAAGGCCGGAGCTGATGAGCAAATCACCGACCTCGATATCGGCGGTATTGGGCACGTAAATCAACTCCAGTGAATCCAGAGCACCGGTACCCGCTGCGATGGCACGCACGCCGTTGCGATTCACCTGCACGGGAATGGCGTGGTTGGAATCGGCAATCATCAGCACCCGAGAACGCCTGGGCAATACATCGATCACCTGCCCCAGCAAGCCATAGGCATCAAGCACAGGCTGGCCGACAAACACGTCGTCTTCGCTGCCTTTATTGATAAAAATTTGCTGGCTGTATGGATCTGGGTCGACGGCTAACACTGAGCTTACCAGCACCCGGCTGCCGAGTTTTTCCGACGCATTAAGCAATTCGCGCAGCTCGATGTTTTCGGCCTCTAAAGCCGCCAACCGCTGCACCCGAGTTTCCAGAATCAAGTTACGCGCACTGAGTTGCTTGTTGGCGTGCAGCAGCTCCTGACGGGTAGCCGCCGATTCGCCAAACCAATTCACCAATGCCGACGGAACCATGGCCGTGGTTTGTGCCGGTTCTAGCAGGTAACCCGACACCATGCGCGCGGGCTGCAACCAGGAATAGTGATGATCCACCCACATGAGTGCCAACGCCAAGGCCACCAGAACAGTGACCCGTTGGCTCTGCAATGGTGGTAGCTGAAACTGTGATTTGATAGCGGCGCTCTCCTTAGGGCCAGCAAGCCTATGACCTTAAGCCAGATTGGCTAACTATACCTGCAGCACCACCTGCAGCACCAGCATCGAGCCAGCGCTGCCAGGCCGACGGCGCAAGGAGTTAATCGAGGGCCAGCATTTCCAGTTGCTGATCGCTGGCATTTTCCAAGAAGCGACCACCGCCTCGAGCCACACAGGTCAGAGGATCATCGGCAACAATCACCGGCAGGCCAGTTTCTTCCGCCAGCAATTTGTCCAGATCGCGCAGCAAAGCGCCACCACCGGTGAGCACCATACCGCGCTCGGCAACGTCCGATGCCAGTTCAGGCGGCGATTGCTCCAGCGCACCTTTTACCGCCTGAACAATTTGTGCCAGCGATTCTTGCAGCGCTTCTAGGATTTCGTTGGAGTTGAGGGTAAAGCTGCGCGGAATACCTTCCGCCAGATTGCGGCCGCGCACATCAATTTCGCGCACTTCACCGCCAGGGTAAGCGGTGCCGATTTCCTGCTTAATACGCTCGGCCGTGGCTTCACCAATCAAGCTGCCGTAGTTGCGGCGAATGTAGGCCACAATGGCTTCGTCAAAGCGGTCACCGCCGACCTTGACTGACTCGGCGTAAACCACGCCACTGAGCGAGATAATGGCAATTTCTGTGGTACCGCCACCGATGTCGACCACCATCGAACCGCGCGCTTCATCCACAGGCAAACCAGCACCAATCGCTGCGGCCATAGGCTCGTGAATCAAATAAGCTCGGCTGGCGCCAGCGCCCATCACAGAATCGCGAATCGCTTTGCGCTCCACCTTAGTGGCCAAGTAAGGAACACACACCACCACCCGTGGGCTGGGTGCGACAAAACTGGTTTCGTGCACCTTTTTGATAAAGTGCTGCAACATCTTTTCAGTGACTTCAAAGTCGGCAATCACGCCGTCTTTCATTGGTCGGATGGCTTGAATATTTCCCGGTGTTCGACCCAGCATACGCTTCGCATCTGTGCCCACGGCTGCCACACTTTTCTGGTGTCCTTGCAAGCGGATTGCAACGACCGAAGGCTCGTTCAGAACGATGCCCTTCTCGCGCATATAAATCAGTGTGTTGGCCGTTCCCAAGTCGATCGACAGATCGCTGGAAAACAGGCTGCGTAGTTTTTTAAACATCCAGTCAATTCCCGTTTGCAGGTCGCAAAAATTGGCTCTAAGACTAGCAATGGTGGGGATTCAGAGCAAGGCGCATTTGTGCTACTCTGCTGCGCTTTATCACACGCATCCAAACTGGGGTAGACCATGGCTCTGGATCAGAATCAAGTGCGCGACATTGCCGAGCTGGCGCGCTTGCAAATTGATGAAACTCAAGTCGACGAATACCAGAAAAATCTCAGCAGCATCCTCGATCTGGTGGACCAGCTGGCCGCTGTTGATACGGCCAATGTTGAGCCGCTGGCTCATCCACTGGACGCCGTGCAACGTCTGCGCGCCGACGCCGTCACCGAAGACAATCAGCGCGAGCATTTTCAACAAGTCGCACCGGCCACCGCCGAAGGCTATTTCTTGGTTCCACGAGTAGTGGAATAACCGCGCGCCGATTCGAGGATATTTTATGCACAACAAAACCATCGCCGACATCGCACGCGATTTGCACAGCGGCGAGTACTCCAGCGTCGAGTTAACGCAACACATGTTGCAACGCATTGAGCAGCTGGACAGTACTTACAACAGTTTTATCACCGTTACTCAACAGCAAGCACTGGCACAAGCCAAAGCCGCCGATGAACGTCGCGCCGCTGGCAATGCCGACTTCTGGACCGGTGTCCCCATCGCTCATAAAGATATTTTTTGCACCAACGGCGTATTAACCAGTTGTGGTTCAAAAATGCTGAGCAATTTTGTTGCCCCCTACGACGCCACCGTGATTGATCGCTTTAATCACGTCGGTGCGGTGTCGCTGGGCAAGCTCAATATGGATGAGTTTGCCATGGGCTCGTCCAACGAAAACTCATTTTATGGCGCCGTTGCCAACCCGTGGGATACCGACCGCGTACCAGGCGGCTCATCCGGTGGCTCTGCGGCCGCGGTCGCTGCTCGCTTAGTGCCTGGTGCTACGGCCACCGATACCGGCGGCTCTATTCGCCAGCCTGCCGCTTTTTGTGGCCTCACTGGTTTAAAGCCAACCTATGGCCGGGTATCTCGCTGGGGCATGATTGCCTATGCATCGAGCCTCGATCAGGCCGGTACATTAACGCGTAACGCCGAAGACGCGGCGCTGATGATGAACGTGATGGCCGGCTTTGATGCCAAAGACTCGACCTGTGTCGATCAAGCCGTGCCGGATTATCGCGCCGAGCTGAATAACAGCTTGGAAGGCTTGACCATTGGCCTGCCAAAAGAATACTTCCGTGATGACTTAAGCGCTGACATGCAGCAACAAGTACGCAACGCCATTGCTGAATACGAAAAACTCGGTGCTAAGGTCAAAGAAATTTCTTTGCCAAATACCCACTTGGCCATTCCAGCCTATTACATTATTGCGCCGGCGGAATGCTCCGCTAACTTGTCGCGCATGGACGGTGTACGTTTCGGTTATCGCTGCGACGACCCGCAGGATATTAACGATCTGTACAAGCGTTCACGCGGTGAAGGGTTTGGCATTGAGGTCAAGCGCCGCATCATGGTCGGTGCCTATGCGCTGTCGGCTGGTTTTTACGACGCGTATTACAAAAAAGCCCAGCAAGTGCGCCGCTTGATTAAAAATGATTTTGTCGAAGCCTTTAAAGAAGTCGACATCATCATGAGCCCCACCACGCCCACCCCCGCCTTTAAGCGCGGCGAGAAGACTGCTGACCCGGTGGCTATGTACCTGGAAGATATTTTCACCATTGCTTTGAATCTGGCAGGTTTGCCGGGCATGTCGATCCCTTGCGGTGAAGTTGACCAGCTGCCAGTTGGGCTGCAGTTAATCGGCAACTACTTTGATGAATCCCGTTTGCTTAATGCCGCGCACCAGTACCAGCAAGTAACCGACTGGCACCTGCACGCTCCTGCTGATATCGCTTAAGAGGACACAACATGGAATGGGAAGTGGTAATTGGCCTGGAGATTCACGCTCAGCTGGCCACCCAATCAAAAATCTTTTCTGGCGCCTCAACCGCTTATGGTGCTGACGCCAATACTCAAGCCTGTGCCGTTGACTTAGGCCTACCCGGCGTTTTGCCGGTATTCAACGAAGAAGCGCTGCGCATGGCGGTCAAATTTGGCTTGGCTATCGATGCCGAAATTGGCAAAAAGTCAGTATTTGATCGTAAAAACTATTTTTATCCAGATCTGCCAAAAGGCTATCAAACCACCCAACTGCACCACCCGATTGTCGGCATTGGTCATATCGATATTGAGCTGGACGACGGCACCACTAAGCGCATTAACGTCACTCGTGCGCACTTGGAAGAAGACGCCGGTAAATCAGTGCACGAAGGCTTTGATAAGATGTCAGGCATCGACTTAAACCGTGCCGGCACCCCATTAATTGAAATCGTCTCCGAGCCAGAAATGCGCAGCGCCAAAGAAGCCGCCGCGTATTTCCGCAAAATGCACAGCATCGTAACCTACCTGGGTATTTGTGACGGCGATCTGTCTCAGGGTTCCATGCGCTGCGACTGCAACGTCTCCTTGCGCCCGAAAGGCCAAGAAGAATTCGGTACTCGTACCGAAATTAAAAACGTCAACTCGTTCCGCAACGTTGAGCGTGCTATTGAAACGGAAATCGCCCGTCAAATGGACATATTGGAAGACGGCGGCAGCATCACTCAGGAAACCCGCCTGTACGACGCGGATAAAAATGAAACCCGTGGTATGCGCTCAAAAGAAGTGGCCAATGACTACCGCTATTTCCCGTGCCCGGATTTATTGCCAGTGATTATCGATGACAACTACATCGAAGCTGTGCGTGACACCTTGCCAGAGCTGCCGGACGCTAAACGTGCGCGCTTTGTTAAGGATCATGGCTTAAGCACCGTCGATGCTGCAGTACTGGCCTCGGACCGCAGCTTGGCCGAGTACTTTGAAACCGTCGCGCACGCTGCTAACGATTACAAACTGGCCGCCAACTGGGTACAGGGCGATGTATCTGCCGCATTAAACCGACTGGAAATGGGCATTGCACAATTGTCCGTCAGCGCTGAACAGCTGGGCCGCATTTTACAGCTGATTAAAGACAACACCCTGAACAATGGCGGTGCCAAAGAAGTCTTTAACGCATTGCTGGAAGGTAAAGGCGATGACACAGTCGGTGGCGTTGATGCTTTAGTAGATAGCCTGGGATTAAAGCAGGTATCTGATACCGGCGCGATCGAAGGCATTGTGGCACAGGTATTGGCAGACAATCCTAAGCTGGTTGAAGGTTATCTGAATACACCGGAAGATAAACGCGCCAAAGCCATCGGCCCATTTATTGGCCTGACGCGCAAAGCCGCCAAAGGGGTCAACCCGCAGGTAGTGATGGATGTACTGAAGAAAAAACTCAGCGAGCTGGGTTAATTCGATTCGGGGCTCAGTGAGCCCCGTTTATTTGTTGATGGTATTACAGCCAGACTCTTCCTGCTGCCCCCTTACTGTAAGCCCCACTCCTTTTAGCACCACCCTTTTTAGCCCCACCCTCTTTAGCCCCTGTGCTTTTGCTCTTTTCTCGCAGCACTTCACTCTAATAAGCTGAAAACAAAACTATGCGCATTTTAATCACCGGCGCAGCAGGCTCTGGCACCTCAACTCTCGGTAACATCTTCGCCAGCGAGCAAAACTGGATGTTTCTCGATGCCGATGATTTTTTTGGTTGCCCAGTAATCCGCCTTTTCAGCAGCGCAGGGACATGACGAACGCTTAGCCATGATGATCGACAAACTTCAGAGCGGTGAGCATGCCGCTAAGTCAGGGTCGGTCATGAACTGGGGCCGTGCGTTAGAAGACAGCTTTGATCTGATCGTATTTTTATACCTGGATGCCAACATTCGTATAGAACGCCTAGAACAGCGGGAGCAGCAGCAATATGGCCGCGCTGCTGATCCAGCTTTTTTACGGTGGGCCTCTGAGTACGATACCGGCCCAAGCGAAGGCAGAAGCCTAGCAAAACATCAGCAGTGGCTCTCAGAGCGCAGCTGCCCAGTCATTAGAATTGCTGGTGACCTAACAGTGGCTGAAAGAATGAAACAGCTATCAACAGCGCTGCTGCAGTTACCCAAGCCTCACCTATCGACCTGAGTGTAAGTGCTGTGAGATGTGGTCGAATGCCAGCCCGATCACATGCATAAGCGCAACATAGCCAGCAGTGAGGCCTCCGGCCATGCCGCAGAAGGTCACACAAACAGTCACCATCAGCGGAAACTCTGCTGCTGTCATCGAAGCATTGATACCATCAGGTTTATGGAACCAGTAGGTGCTGATCAAAAACAGCGCCAGCAGGCCCGCAACAGCAAACACCATAATCAGCTTAAACGCTAAGGTGATTTTCCAAGCATCTCGAAACCACCAACGTCCCAGTACATCAATGAAGTAGAAAAACAGGCCCAAAACAAACATCAAGTAGGTCAGGATGCGAGTCAAGGGTATGTCACGAGCACTTTGCGGCGAAAGAGTGATATTGCCGCCGTCTTTAAACGAGTCCATTAAACCAAAGCTGTGATCCGCCAACCATCGAAAGCAGGCCAGCAACGTCTGTTCAGAGTAAAAGGCCAGCGCCATTATGAATAACATTCCCCATAATATGGCAGGAAAAGCCATAAAAGCCGCAAACAGATAGCGACTGATCACCAGTAAAACCAGCTGCGGTAACATCCTTGATAGCTGAGTCTTCATATAAGTCCCACAAATTAAGCTTTTCGGCAGCTTACCATGGGCGCAATAATCGCTGAACTTTTCCGTGATCACGCCTGTGAGTGCGAATACCTACTATCGGCTTGTTACTGATTTGATATCGGCATGAGTCTTAAAAACGGTCTTTCATACTGTTCTTGTTGCCTAAAGTTCACGGTGCACTCCCCATGGCTTCATACCGCAACACTTTGCTGTCTGGGCGCATACTCAAACACATCCGAATAGCAGCTATCTTCGCTCAACCCCAGCATACTCAGCTGATCAATAGTGCCGTATACCATATTGGGTGAACCACACAGATAAGTTCGAGTGCTATGAAGGCTATCGAAATCCTGCTCTATGACTCGGTAAATATAACCGGTGCGCCCAGCCCAACCGCTGGCTACGGATTCGAGAATTGGGGTGAAGCTCAGGTTTGGATACTGCTCTGCTAACTGCCGAAATTCATCAAGCAGATAGAAGTCTTCTGCCAGTCGATTCGACCAATAGATATCGACCTGTGCGTTGCTACTTCGAGCAACGATCTCAGCGGCAATACAACGAATTTTCGCAATCCCCGAACCGGCAGCCACCAACAGATGCGATTTCTCCAGATCTGTTTGCAAATACGCTTTGCCCATCGGCAAGGTGACAGTGACCTGCTCGTGACTGCCAGTCAGTTGTCGCAGATACTGGATAATCCGACTGGCTAGTTCGCTGCCGTTGTAAATAAAGATTTCCAAACTGCCAGGGTTCATCGGGTTTGGACGATTTGCAATGGAATAAAAAAGCGGCGTCACGGCCCCATCGCCATCGAGCGGCAACTCCAGTTTCAAATACTGCCCTGCCAGATAACTCACCGCGACGTCGTCGGCTGCTTGTAGGCTCACCTGTACGGTATTCACGCTAAGATCTGTAACAGCCACCACAGAGCATGTCAGCGCTATTGATGTTTCATTACCCACAATCGACCTCCCCATATCAGCGACCAGCGCTACAGTTTCAAACAGAGTAGGAGCTTACTTGCAGGAATTAAAATGGTATCTGCTCACGTAACCATTAGCTGTGCTCATACTATGGCATGGCTGTAGTCCCCTCGGTGTCTTGCCTGCAAGGTTGAGCGTAGAGCTTGGCTATCGAACATAGATGCTTCGGTGATGTCGCTTGCAATAGCTGCAGGTTAATAGCATCCATTCACAGTGAATTAGCCTTGCCTACTGAGCCTGTGGCATCCGTGCATTCCGTCATGCACGTCAAGCAATCACCTCATGAACGCCATACATTGAAGTCTTTGTATGAAACCAGCTAATGAGAGCATGAGATAATATCAATTCTTTTCATCAGAATGTGGCGATAAGATTTAATCATCGCTCACACGATCATCCAGCTATGGCCTTGCGCCTAGCCGTCACAGCGCTGATCAAGAGCACCACCAATGTAGACCTTTTTTCAGCTTGCGGGATGGCAGACCATTATGAGCAAACAATTTCACTATCACATAAAGCGCATTCGTTTCGACGAAAACTATCAGCCATCGGACAGCACTCGGATCACCACTAATTTTGCCAATCTGGCCAGAGGTGAGCACCGCCAAGAAAATTTGCGCAAGGCACTGCGCATGATTGATAGCCGGTTAAATGCGCTGGCTCATTGGGACAACCCCAATGGTGAACGTTACCAGATTGAGCTCGATATTGTTTCCGTCGACATCGACGTTGAAGGTCGAGGCGATCATTTTCCATCAATTGAGATTCTACAAACCCACATCCTCGACCGAGTTGCGGGTAAACGTCTAGCAGGAATCGTTGGTAACAATCTGTCGTCCTATGTGCGCGATTATGACTTCAGTGTACTGCTGCGAGAATACAATCAAAATCGTGCCGGCTTCAGTGTGCCAGAGCAGTTTGGTGATCTACACGGCAAGTTATTTCAGGACTTTATTCATTCCGACACCTACAAACAGCACTTTAACAAGCCACCCGTTATTTGCTTGAGCGTATCGGATAACAAGATTTACCAACGCAGCGCAAATCAACACCCAGTACTGGGCGTTGAATATCTGCCCAATGAGTCTTCGTTAACCGAACAGTACTTTAAACGCATGGGCTTAAATGTACGTTACTTCATGCCGCCCAACAGTGTTGCGCCTTTGGCCTTCTACTTCTTTGGCGATTTGCTCAGTGACTACACCAACCTGGAGCTGATCGGCACCATCAGCACCATGGAAACCTTCCAGAGAATCTATCGACCTGAAATTTACAATGCCAATTCCGTTGCTGGCGATCATTACCAGCCCGATTTAACGCACCCGGATCATTCTCTCACTCAGATCACCTATGATCGTGAAGAGCGCAGTCAACTGGCAATAAAACAAGGTAAATTTGCTGAAGAGCATTTTATTAAACCTTACCAAAGAATTTTAAAAGAGTGGTCTGCCAACTGGGCGTAAATACTTTGCTAAGTCAGAGATCATTCTGGGTGTATTTTCCGCAAAAACGCCATAGCCAGATCAATATTTGAACATAGCTTTCCTAGTTACATTTTTAGACATATACAGGTTTCGATACAGACAATGAAAAAACTACTGCCTACCTCTACCGCCGGTAGCCTGCCAAAACCTAACTGGCTAGCAGAGCCCGAAAAGCTGTGGTCTCCCTGGAAGCTCGAAGGTGACGCTTTGACTAGCGGCAAGCAAGATGCATTGCGCATCGCATTGCAGGAGCAGCAGTCTTGCGGTATTGATATCGTCAGTGACGGTGAACAAACTCGCCAGCACTTTGTGACCACCTTTATAGAGCATCTACAGGGAGTTGACTTTAACCTGCGTGAAACAGTGAAAATTCGAGATCGCTACGATGCCAGCGTTCCCACAGTTACAGGACCGGTCAGTCGCCCAAAGTCTGTATTTGTTGAAGACGCTCGGTTCTTGCGCCAGCAAACCGATCAGCCGATTAAATGGGCGCTGCCAGGTCCTATGACCATGGTCGACACCCTATACGACGCACACTACAACAGTCGCGAGAAACTGGCCTGGGAGTTTGCCAAAATACTGAACCAAGAAGCAAAAGAGCTGCAAGCAGTAGGGGTGGACATCATTCAATTTGATGAGCCCGCCTTTAACGTCTTTTTTGATGAGGTCAGTGATTGGGGGATAGCCTGCTTAGAGAAGGCCATCGAAGGCTTAAGTTGTGAAACCGTAGTGCATATCTGCTACGGTTACGGCATTCAAGCCAATACCGACTGGAAAAAAACACTCGGCTCAGAGTGGCGACAATACGAAGCCATCTTCCCGAAACTGCAGCAGTCGAACATCGACATCATTTCCCTTGAATGCCATAACTCGCGTGTCCCCATCGAGTTATTAGAGCTAATTCGTGGAAAGAAAGTAATGGTTGGTGCCATCGACGTGGCCAGCGAGAATATTGAAACGCCAGAGCAAGTGGCGGATACCCTCAGATCCGCTCTTCAATACGTTGATGCCGATAAGCTTTATCCCTGTACCAATTGCGGTATGGCTCCTTTACCCCGAGAAGTAGCCAGAGCCAAACTCAGCGCTTTGCATGCCGGTGCAGACATCATTCGAAAAGAGTTAGTTGGTTAAGTAATTACTTCACGAAAACACTATTCAGAGAACCCGTGAGGTCCGTAGGATCTCCTACTTGGTTTCTTATCTCCACAATGGCTTTTAGCACAGATATGATCGATTTTTTATTGACTAATTTCCCCACTCTACTGGCCCTTATAGTGACTGGCGTCTTTGCAGGCATTCTGGCTGGCTTACTGGGCGTAGGTGGCGGTATCGTTATTGTGCCGGTGCTGTTTTTCTTATTTCAAAGCTTTGGTGTGTCAGCCGAATCTGCCATGCTGATTGCTACCGCAACGTCACTGGCCACCATTGTCCCGACGTCCATCAGCTCCATTCGCTCACACCACCGACAAGGCAACGTCGATGTCGATTTGCTCAAGCATTGGGCCATATTTATTTTGATCGGTGTACTGCTGGGTAGCTGGCAGGTCACACGTGTCGACGGCACTTGGTTAACCGTTCTGTTTGGGGTCATTGCCACACTGTCTGCGTTGAACATGTTATTTCGCAGTGGTAAATCGGCGCTGTTTGCATCGCTGCCAGGAAAAGCGGGCCAAACCAGCATGGGAGCATTCATCGGTTTCTTTAGCTCAATGGTCGGGATTGGCGGTGGCACTCTGTCAGTACCACTGTTGACCCTATGCAATTATCCAGCGCATAAAGCGGTCGGTACAGCAGCTGCTATCGGTCTGATTATTTCTCTACCTGGGGCATTGACCATGCTGTTGTTAGGCGAAACACCTGCAGATGCCCCCGCTGCGACGTTCGGCCTTATCAATCTAGCCGGCTTTGCCTGTATTGTGCCGCTGACCGTATTGTGTGCACCCTTAGGAGCCTCCCTCGCAGCCAAGCTGAATGCCGCCAAACTTAAACAGGTATTTGCCATAGTATTGTTGATCACTGGCCTGCGCATGCTGATGCAAGTCTTCATGTAGTCACCTGACAGCTCCACCAAAGCGGTACAATACGTCATCCAGCGATATTGAGATGTTCTAATGATAAGAAAAAGTACGGCACACGACATGGATATCATGCTTGATATCTGGCTCAACGCTTCCATACAAGCACACGACTTTGTTGAGGCATCGTACTGGCAGTCGCAGCGGGACAATATGAGGAATGTTTATCTGCCTGCCTCAGAGAACTATGTGTACGAACAGGATTCAAACGTTGTTGGGTTTTATGCTTTGTATGATGATTGTCTGGCCGCTCTGTTTGTTGCTCCAGAACATCAGGGATGTGGTATTGGCAGTCAGCTTATCGAGCATGCCAAACGTCAAAGAGAGTTGCTAACGCTGTCTGTGTACAAAAGAAACAATGACAGCGTTGCTTTCTATCTCAAACATGGTTTTGAAATAACCAGCGAACAAACAGACCCCAACACTGGCCAAAGTGAATATTCCATGAAGCTGATCCGAGGCTAACCTAAGTCCACACCGGTTCTTTTAGCTGCCTGGGTACTTTCATGTATATCCTCTCTAAAGTTTTTTCACTCGTAGTACAACCTGGCAGGCTCAAATACTCAGAGCACTTTGCTGCAAGGCTCTTCGCCAGCGTTGTGCGTGATTGAACGAGCGAAAAGTTATGTTTTTAGGGCGCCAGAGGCGCCCATGGGCTATTCAATTATTCGGTAAAGGTTGCATTAAGTTTGATCTTGTAGGTCGGCCGAACGTTGGACGAGTACTGCCGTGCGGTGAACTGAATACGAAGCTTTTCAACTTCCACTGGCTCATCCAAAGCCACTGACAGCTTGCCCGGCCATTTCAAATAGCTTGAGTAAACACGGTTATTGTCTTGATCGTGAACAAATGCAACCACCGATTGGTTTCTGCCATTCTGAGTATTCTCAACCATCAGCTCGAGTGATTTCACCTTTTTATTGTACGTCGGTGTTATCTCGGCCCACTGGCTAATCTGTTGACCAAACGATACTGTCAGCGACGCCCCCGCCGAGTGCGTTTCATCAAAATCAATCACCGGCGGGAAGTCCGGGTGACTATCAGCATCGTTGGGCATGCTGTTGCCGTAATACTCTTGGATCAAACTAAAACCATCGCCGTCGTAATCGCCGTTGGCATCCAAACCGACCACGTCGTAGGTTTTTTTCCACCAAGTCGGTAGGTGGTCATTGTCAATGCGTGTGCTTTCGCCAAAATTAAAACGAAAGTTACCTTCAAAGCGTTGATAAGAGGTTGAGAAATCTGCGTTGTACAAAGACACCACCGCCCGGTAGTTGTCTTGCCAATAGTCCACCGGGGTGGCGAAGGTATGTAGCCCATGAGCGGCACGGCAATCCAGGTTATGCTTTAAGCTGTTGGCACCATCGTAAATCTTTACTTTGCAGTCCATCGAGCGCAGCTGGTTACTATCGAACCCCAAGGTCGCCAGATGACGGCGATCTGCTGGTAACGTCAGGTTGACCGGTATGTTGACTCGCTGGCCTTTATAAATCGTTTGACTGACTTTCTGACTGTAAATTTCCAGGTTCGGATTGGTATTGGCTGTGGCAGCACAGGATATGAAAGGCAGGGTAAGTAACAGCTTTGCGTTCATCGCGAATCTCTATCTATGGGTGTATTTTCAGCGCCGATCCTAGTGCTCGCCAGTAACTGTGTAAACAGTCAAAACCAACTTAATGACAAATGAGTAGATAAGACTAAAACCCATTCAATAAAATCAAGTTGATTAAAAATACATCATCCGATCATTTCTTAGTCAGTTTAAATCTGGCTCAGTCTTTTATATTTCTGTGAGTTAACCTCAGCGCCACAAGGCCATCAAAATCGATTAGGCAGAGAGCCACTAAAAAGCCACGATAAGAAATACAGAGAGAAGTAAAAAAGCCACGTTAAAAATATGAACAAGCTAAGGTGCTGTCAACGTCACAGCCAGCTCCATGACCTGCTGCCTAAGCCAGATATGCGCAGGATCGTAATGCAGGCGTTCATGCCAGATCATGGACGGCGCGATACTGGGTATGGTTAAGGGTAACTCCTGTAGCGCCAGCGTCTCTGAACGCATCATATGTTCAGCAAGGCGGCGAGGTGTGGTGAGAATTAGGTCCGTATTTGCCACAATACTGGGCGCGAGTAAAAAATAAGGTGTTTTTACCGCCACACGGCGGCGTTTATTGTGCTGCTTCAGCACCTCATCCACGGCACTGCTGCCATGGCCGGTAATACTGACACTAATATGCGGCCACGCGACATAGTCTTCTAACGTCAATGGTTTCTGTGAAATGGCGTGATCACGACGCACCACACAGACAAAATCGTCTTCATACAGCTGTTTGCAATAAAAACGTGCGGGCAGTTGCTGATAGGAACCAATGGCCAGGTCGGCGCCGCCCTGAGAGACAAGATCCACATTGTCGCCCGCAGCCGTGGTAATCGTAATATCTAACCCTGGTGCTAACTGCGCTAATTTGGCGATTAAATCTGGCATAAATAGCTGCGCCAAATGATCCGCACTGGCAATGGTGAACTTGCCGGTTACCTGTTGCGGCGCAAATTCCGTTGGCGCAATGATGGCACTGACGTCATCCAATAGCTTGGCAACGTTAGCCGATAATGACAGCGCCCTGGGTGTTAGCTCCCAGCCATTGGCCGTGCGTACCAAGATACGATCATTCAATAACCGGCGTAAGCGCCCCAAACCGCGACTGGCAGCAGGCTGACTCAGTCCAATCCGCGCCGCAGCCGCTGTCACACTGCCTTCTTTCAACAGCGCATCAAACAACTTCAGCAGGTTCAGATCCACCGAACCAATATCCATTTTTTGCATAATCAAAACTAACTTCATGCATTTCAAATATGTAGATCGAGCCTATAGCATCTCCTGCGTCGAATCAAAGCATCATTCATTGGAGAAAACGCATGAATCACAGCGAGTTATACGTCGTCACCGGCGCCACTGGACGCACAGGCATGGCCACGGCCAATGCCCTATTAAACAAAGGCAAACGCGTACGGGTGGTATTGCGAACAGCGCAGCAACAACAGGAATGGCAGCAGTTGGGGGCAGAAGTGGCTGTTGCAGACTACGCCGATCCAGCGGCACTGTGCCAAGCGTTTGCCGGCGCCAGCGCGGTCTACATCGTCAGCCCGCCACAATACGACTCCGAGCACTTGTTTGCTCAGGCGCAAACCATGGCAGACGACATTGCCAACGCGCTATTAACCGCTCAGGTGCAGAAGGTGGTGGCATTGTCGTCTATTGGCGCCGAGCAGCCAGAAAACACCGGCTGGATTTTCATGAACCATAGGCTGGAAAAAACGCTCGCTGCCACCGGCATCGATGTCACATTCTTGCGTGCCGCGTACTTTATGGAGAATTGGGCACCATTGGTGCAACTGGCGCAGCAACAAGGTCAGCTACCCAGTTTTTTAGCACCCATTGAGCGGCGCATCCCAATGATTGCGACCGCCGACATTGGCGCACTGGCAGCCGACGCCATGTGCGAACACTGGCAAGGCGTTCGTATTCTTGATTTACAGGGTCCAGAACCGTATTCACCGCAGGACCTTGCGAGCAGCCTGAGCCACACACTGGATCAAGCGCTGCCGGCGGCCGCTATTGCAGAGTCTGACTGGAGTGCGGCGATGGCTGGCCAGGGATTTTCTGCTGCTGCAATCGACGGCTTTTGTGAAATGACGCGCGGTCTAAACTCGGGTCATATCGCTTTTGCAGACAATGCCAGCCATGAGCGACGCTCAGGAGAAATTACACTGGCCAGTATGGTGAGTACACTGTTGGCTTGAGGCTACTCAGATACTAAGGCCTGTAAACACGATTAGCTCTTTGCTGCTGGGAATCCGTTTTTTCTTAAATAAGGCCTGAGTAGCGTCGTTTGACCGGTTAAATAAACAACGAACAGGGAAAAACGGACGCCCCTCCCCCTTCGGCATATGGCTGAACGGCGTGATCGAAATAGTATCAGCAGGCCCCAGAGCCGTCATAGACCCAGCACGCACCAAGAGCGTCGCAGCGCTCTTGGTGCTGTTCGTGCGTGCTATCGATCAATGTTATGTATGGCGGCAACGCATTGGTTCTGCTGCACGCCTAACCAAACACTGTGATGATTAAATGGGTCTCGGTTTTTAACCATCCACGCCCTGCCGCCGCATCACAGGCCGATTAATACCGATTTTCGCAACCCTCTTTCATTCCAGCGGGGTCACAGTTGGCTCACAAAACTAATTCATACATACTGCTGCCCCTGAGCCTAAGCTATGAGCAGAAATATCTGCGCTAATCGGCAAATAGCCAGCAGGCTCGGTGGTTGTTAGTTACCGTTTTCCGTAGAGTTACACTGTCCATGCTAAGCACCATTGCCATTGCCAACTACCGTTCATTGATTAATCTGATCATGCCACTGGAGCCATTGAACTTGGTTACCGGATTAAATGGCAGCGGTAAATCCAATTTGTATAAGTCACTGCGCTTGCTGGCAGAAACGGCACAGGGCGGTGTTGTCAATGCTCTGGCTCGTGAAGGTGGACTGGAATCGGCGTTTTGGGCTGGGCCTGAAAAATTATCGGCGCGCATGCTAAGCGGAGAGGTAGAAGTACAAGGTGGCCCGCGCCAGCAAGCGTACCGCCTGCGTATGGGCTTTGCCGCGGAAGATTTTGGCTATTGCATTGACCTAGGGCTGCCAACACCATCAAATTCCGCCTTTGCACTGGACCCGGAAATCAAACGCGAATGCATCTGGGCAGGCCCCAGTTATCGACCTGCCAGCGTATTGGTCGAGCGCAAAGGGCCGGTGGTGAAAGTCAAAGAGGGGCGGCGCTGGCAAGTCATCGCCCAACATTTAAATACCTTTGATAGCATGCTCAGCGAAGTGGCCGATGTGCAACTGGCACCGGAGATATTTCATATTCGCGAGACCATTCGCAGCTGGCGTTTTTACGATCATTTCCGCAGCGATGCCAACGCTCCAGCACGACAGCCACATTTAGGCACCCGCACACCGGTATTAAGTCAGGATGGCCATGATTTAGCGGCGGCGCTGCAAACCATTATCGAAATTGGCGATCGACAAGCCTTAGCCGAGTCGATTGATGACGCTTTTCCCGGTGCTCAAATTCAAGTCGATGTACAAGAGGACGGACGCTTCGTATTGCGTTTCTATCAGCACGGATTATTACGCCCGCTTAGCGCAGCCGAGTTATCCGATGGAACCCTCAGATACTTGTTGTGGGTCGCCGCTCTGCTGACGCCACGGCCACCAACATTGATGGTATTAAACGAGCCGGAGACCAGTCTGCACCCGGACTTATTACCTGCCTTAGGGCGGCTGATCAAACGCGCAGCGGCCAATACTCAAGTGTGGGTGGTGTCGCATGCGCGTTTGATGATCAATGAATTATCCGACTCAGCACAGTGCAATGCCATTCATCTGGTCAAAGAGTTAGGCCAGACAGGCATTGAAGACCAAGGACTGCTGGATGCACCGAGCTGGCACTGGCCATAACGCCATGTTCTCGGCCTTTATGGGTACACATAACAAGGTTAATTCGAACACAGGCGCGTCTGTTTGGTTGCCACGGTAAATGTCTTGCAGCCTCGGCATTCGCCTGCCCCATCAGACCAAGCGGCAATTGCCAAATCTGAGCCGCTAGCGCTACAGTAGGGCACAATCTGCTCGAGCACATACCCATACTGCACATGGAGGGGCGTCCGTGCGTTCACTGTTCCTAGGCGGCATCGCCGTTTGTTGTTTAGTCATGCACTCAGCACAGGCCTTGGCTGATCAAACCCACACCAGTCAAACTCACACCAATAAACCTCGGGCCCAGCAACCTCTGACGGCGGAGCAATCCGACCCCAGACATTTGGGTTGGATGCAGGGCTTTCCGCCACCTGTGGATAAACGTATTCAGCAACCCGAGTCCGATTTTTTTAGCTTTCCAAAAATGCGCTGGACGGTGTGCCATATTCGCGAATTAATGCCGACCAAACAGGTGAGCCGCGGCTTAACCGCACCCGTACCGCTCAGCTACGCATTGGATGATGGTATCGATGCCGTGACCTTTACCCCAACGGGAGCTAACAGCCCAATGCGCTGGGATGACTCTCTGGCACACAACTACACCGATGGAATTTTAATTTTGCACAACGGCCAGGTCGTTTATGAAGAATACTCAGGCTGTTTAAATGAGACAGGCAAACACGCTGCCATGTCGATGACCAAGTCGCTCATCGGGCTGTTGGCTGAAATGCTAGTATCGGATCAACTATTGGACCCCGATGCGAGCGTGGCCAGTATTATTCCGGCATTAAAAGACAGCGCCTTTGGCAACGCCAGCGCGCGTGAGGTGATGGACATGACCACCTCACTCAACTACAGCGAGGACTATGCCGACCCCAATGCCGACATTTGGCAATACTCGAAAGCGGCCAGCCCCTTACCCAAAGCGCGCGACTACCGCGGGCCAAACGGCTACTTCGACTATCTCACCACCGTTAAATCCGACGGTAAACATGGCAAGGTCTTCGCCTACAAAACCGTCAATACCGACGTTCTCGGCTGGATCATATCAACCGTCAGCGGACAAGATGTGGCCAGCCTATTATCCGAGCGACTGTGGCGCCCGTTAGGCATGGAGCAAGATGCGTATATGACCGTCGATGGCATAGGCACGCCGTTTGCCGGTGGTGGCTTATCCGCCGGTTTGCGTGACTTGGGCCGACTAGGGCTGCTGCTGTTAAACGATGGTATGTTACAGCAAAAAAGATTGGTCAAAGCTTCGGTAATCGACAGCATCCGCCAAGGCGGCGATAAAAATGCTTTCGCTCAAGCGGGCTACAAAAGTCTGCCTGGCGGCAGTTACCGTAGCATGTGGTGGGTGTTGCATAACGCTCATGGCGCCTATGCCGCGCGTGGCGTTCACGGTCAAACTCTGTATATTGATCCAACCGCCAACATGGTGATTGTGCGCTTTGCCTCGCACCCAACGGCGAAAAACTCTGCCAACGATCCGACCTCACTGCCCGCCTACCAAGCCGTTGCTGAGTATCTGATGCAGCAATCAATGCAGCGCGCGGCTGAGTCAAATGAGTAAATGACAATAACGGTTGCAGCTAGTGGACATAGACGCTCAAATAAACAGCTAAATAAATATTTATGATGGGAGTAAACACATGCGTACACCTTGGATAGTCCTCGCTGCGATCAGCGGCAGTTTACTGATGGGGTGCAGCAACGAGCGCGAAGTGGGTGATGTGTCTCTCGGCTGGTTTACCACCAAAGACGTAAAAATTTCGGTGCTGCAAGATCCGGTCGTGACCGGTGTTACCTGTCATATTGCCAGCGTTGAAGCCGACTTAGACTTTGCCGATCCCAGTGATATGAGCATTGCATGCCGTCAAACGGGAGAAATTACCACCGACATGATGATGTCGATCGACTTGTCGAAATCCGGCGAAGTGGTGTTTAAGCAGTCGAAAAGTATTTTATTTAAAACACTCAAAGTACGGCGCATTTATGACCCACAGTCGGAAACATTGATGTACTTGTCCTATTCCACCAAAGAAGTGAATGGCAGCCATAAACATTCGCTGTCGACCGTGCCATTGTGGGGGACAAAAGCCTACGGCTTCCGGCCGATTACACGCTAATCTCATGCGTCAGCCCAAATAATAGCGATTATCAAAAACTATTAGAACAGATAGGCGGACTCTTCCACACTGGAAACCCGATAAATGCCACAGCAAAGGTAAGGAAGAGCCCAATGACTGAACGTATCGAACGCGATAGCCTAGGTGAGCTGGCGGTACCGGCCAATGCGCTGTACGGCGCACAAACTCAACGTGCCATTAACAACTTCCCCATCAGCGGCCGGCCTATGCCAGTGGCATTTATCCGCGCTCTACTGCAGGCCAAAAAGGCCGCTGCCAGCGCCAATGCGCAACTGCACTTACTGCCTAACGATTTAGCAGACGCCATTATGCAAGCCTGCGATCAACTGCTCAGTGATGAGCAGTTGATGCAGCACTTTCCGGTGGATGTGTTTCAAACCGGTTCAGGCACCAGCACCAATATGAATGCCAATGAAGTACTTGCTACCCTCGCGAATCAAATCGGCGCCGGCGATAACGAACAAACCGCTAGCGCCAACGCGCAAACCGTCAGCGCCAATGATCACGTCAACTATGGCCAAAGCAGCAACGACATTATCCCCTCCACCATTCATATCAGTGCCCTAGTTGAATTACAGCAACAGCTGCTGCCAGCACTGCAGCACTTGCAACTCAACATTGATAACAAAGCACAACAAGTAAGTGGTCATATCAAAACCGGCCGCACCCATCTAATGGACGCCATGCCCATACGCATGGATCAATCTTTATCGGCTTGGTCGGATCAAATTCAAGGTAATATAGAAGCGCTACAAGCGTTAATACCTCAGCTGCAGCAACTGGCCCAAGGCGGCACAGCCGTTGGTACCGGCATCAATGCCCACCCAGACTTCGCACGGCACTTTTGCCAGGCATTAAATGCACAAACCGGTGAGCAGTTTCGCCCAGCCACGAATGCCTTTAGCCATATCGCCAGCCAAGACACCGCTGTACGTCTATCCGGCCTGCTAAAAAGCACCGCCGTGAGTTTAATGAAAATCGCCAATGATCTGCGCTGGATGAACTCAGGCCCATTGGCAGGCCTGGGAGAAATAGAGCTCGAAGCGTTGCAGCCTGGCTCGTCCATTATGCCGGGGAAGGTAAACCCGGTTATTCCAGAAGCTTGCACCATGGTCGCCGCTCAGGTGATCGGAAATGACACTGCCATTTCTGTAGCCGGCCAGTCGGGGAATTTTGAGTTAAATGTGATGCTGCCGCTAATCGCTGACAACCTACTCAGCAGCATTCAGCTACTGAGTAATATCAGCCGGTTAATGGCTGATAAAGCCATCGCCAACTTTCGCGTCAATGAATCCCAATTACAGCAAGCGCTGGACCGCAACCCAATTTTGGTGACAGCGCTTAACCCAATCATTGGCTATAACCAGGCGGCGGCGATTGCCAAACAAGCCTATCAACAAGGCCGACCCATTATCGATGTCGCCGATGAGCAAACCGATCTCAGTCGCGATCAGTTACTGCAGTTATTAAATCCCGAGAAACTTACCCACGGCGGGCTTTAATCGTTGACCTAGAGTAGCCCACACAATGCCAGTAAAATCTCCGCTTTTTGCGGATGGACAACAATGCACGGACGCTATTTACTGACAATTGCCCTCAATGCCTTGTCGCTTGGCATGATCGCCATCAGTTTTATCTGGTGGCTGAATAGTACTCTAGGTGTATTACAAGCTTCTTGGGTGTTAAGCGGCGCGGTGCTCACCTCTGCGCTCACCAGCCTATTCGCTGGCCACTGGCTGGATCGCTACAGTAAAACAGCCCTTCTCGCCTTTTCAGCGCTATTGTGTGCTCTCTGTCTATTTGCCATGGTGGGTTTGATGCATTTCCAAACTCAACATTGGGTCGTTTGGTGCCTTTTTTACAGCGCCTTTGGTATGGCAGGCAGCATTCGCAGCCTAGCGCTCACCACACTATTACGTGATATTGCCAGCAGCGAGCAAGTCTCTCACCTAGTCAGGCGCCGTCATTTAATAACAGAAAGCATCGAGCTGTTGGCCCCATTAACCGCCGGTGCACTGGCCTACGTTTCTGTGCAAGCCAGCCTGATCATGATAGCCAGTATGCAGCTGGTGATATTTGTCTTGTACCGTTCCGCTAGAATAGACGCCTCTCTTCCTTCGGTAGCGAACCAGTCACACACCAGTGTATGGCGCTCTATTTATCTGGGCGCGAAGCTGAAGTGGCGCATGCGCCTGGAGCGCGACCAGCTGCTGGTCATGGCGCTGATGAACATTATGGTGACGGCATTTTTCTTACTATTACTGCCAAACTTAATGCGCGAAAATGAGGGCAATGTTCTTGCTTATGGTATTGCACAATCCGCCGTCGCCGCTGGTGGTTGGGTCACGGCAGCATTTGGCATCAAACTGTTGAGTCGTTGGCTGGCGAAGTATTACCTGTGCAGTGTTGGGCTATTGCTGTTATCGGCTGGGATTATAGGCGCCAGCGTCAGCCACAGCTGGCTATTTTATCTTTCCCTGTTCAGTGCAGGCTTTGGCTTCAGCTTATTTAGCATCAATGGCAACAGTCACCGTATCTTGGCACTTCCCGATCATTTACGCGCACGACTATCTTCTTTCGATATGACCGTAGGCGCTGCGACCCGTTTTATCGGGTTAAGTCTGACCGGTGCACTGCTACAGGTTGCCTCCAGCAACGATATTATTTATGGCTATGGCGTTCTGCTACTTGTACTGTCGCTTGTGATGCTCGCCATCCCAGACTACAAAGAGTTTATGTCGCTCCCCCATGAACAAGCAGAAAACTATTACGCCCGCAAATATGCGCAACAAGTAAGCGAGACGGCATAAAAAACGCCCGCATTTGCGGGCGTTTTTTATTTAACCACTTTCAAAGATGGCCGACTGCCACTGGGCTCTGGCTCAGGTGCCTGCGGCGGTGGTGTCGAATCATCCGGATCCGGTGCACCGGCTTCAGAACCAAACACCATGCCCTGGCCATTTTCTCGCGCATAAATCGCTAAAATGGCCACCACAGGGACAAAGACGGTCATGGGCACACCGCCAAAACGGGCGCTAAACGACAGTCCATCCGAGTTAATGGTCAGACCTTGCACCGCCGTTGGGCTGATGTTCAGCACAATTTGGCCGTTGGTGACATAGTCTTGCGGTACCTGCACACCGGGCAGTCCGGCGTCCACTAACACATAAGGAGTACAATCGTTATCCAGTATCCACTCGTTCAGAGCGTTCACTAAATAGGGACGACTTGGGCTCATCTTTTGCGCCATATCAGTCGCGCATCTCGCGCTCTGCTTCTGACAGGCTCGCCTGGAAGGCTTCGCGCTCAAACAAGCGCTCCATGTATTGCAGCATGGCTTTGCACTGCGCTTCTGGCAGTTCAATGCCCAGTGCTGGCAAGCGCCATAAAATTGGGGCCACACAGCAATCGACGATGGAGAATTCTTCGCTCATAAAGAACGGCAGCTCGCCAAAGATAGGTGCCACAGTCACCAGGCTGTCGGTCAGCTCTTTACGAGCCGCATCGACCTCTTTGCCTTTGCCCTTCAAAATGGTGTCGATCAGACCACACCAGTCCTGCTCGATGCGCTTAATCCACAAACGGCTTTGCGCACGGGCTACGGGATAAACCGGCAACAAGGGCGGGTGTGGAAAGCGCTCATCCAGGTATTCCATCATGACGTTGGAGTCGTACAACACCAGGTCACGATCTACCAGAGTTGGCAGTGAGTTGTATGGGTTGAGGCTCGACAGGTCCTCAGGTGTGTTGTCTGGGTCGGTATCGTGAATTTCGACAGCCACCCCTTTTTCAGCCAGCACGATGCGTACACGATGACTGAAGTGATCCGCTGGATCAGAAAAAAACGTCATGGAAGAGCGTTTAGCTACAACCCCCATAAATTCCTCACTTGTTTCAAAAACAAAGACAGCCCGGACGCAAAGCGCACCGGGCATGAAGATCACGTCGGCGTCGGAGCCGCTCAAACGGCTCCGGCCAGCGGTGCTATTTTATATCTTTCCAGTATTCTTTGTTCAGTAAATATACTGGAATAAAGAAGATACCGAGGAACAACAACACCCAGAAGCCCAAACGCTCACGCTCAGTCGCGATCGGTTCGGCCACATACGTCATGAAGTTGACCAGATCGAAGATCAGTGTGTCATATTCTTCTGCACTTAGCTGTCCTTCTTCCGCCAAGTACAGAACACCGTCACGTTCTTCGGTGATTTCCTGACCAGTCAGGGTGTCATAACCGACAGCCACATGCGCTGTGCCCATCAGCTGACGACCTTGCAAGTCGGCCAATACGTGCGGCATACCGACGTCTTTAAACACGGCATTGTTCACGCCCCAAGGACGCTTAGGATCTTCGTAGAAGCTGCGCAGGTAGGTGTACAACCAATCTGGACGACGCACACGTGCCACCAGCGTCAAGTCTGGCGGTGTGGCACCGAACCATTCTTTGCCATCTTGTGGACGCATGGCATTGGTCATCAACTCACCGATTTTCTTATCGGCAAACACCAGATTTTCCATCATCAGATCTTCTGGAATATCCAGGTCTTTCGCCACACGGTTGTAGCGTGAATGCTCCAGCGAGTGACAGCCCATGCAGTAGTTCAAGTAGGTCTGCGCACCACGCTGCAACGACGCTTTGTCGTGCAGGTCTGTGCGGTGTTCATCCAGATGAACGTTGCTACCCGCCGCCATGGCCAAAGCAGGCACAACGGCGGCAATTAAAGCAAATAACTTCTTCATTCTTAGTGGCCTCCGGTGACGCGCTCAGGAACTGGCTTGGTTTTCTCAATGCGGGTGTAAACCGGCATGAGAAGGAAGAACGCGAAGTAAATCACCGTACCAATACGCGCCATCAAGGTATTTGGACCCGTCGCTGGCTGAGTACCCAACCAAGTCAGAATCACAAACGCAATGGCAAACACAACAATTGAGATCTTGCTGATCCAACCTTTGTAACGCCAGCTGCGCACCGGGCTGCGATCCAGCCATGGCAATACGAACAGAATGGCAATCGCACCACCCATCGCAATCACACCAGCCGCTTTATCTGGGAAGGCACGCAGAATTGAGTAGAACGCACCAAAGTACCAAACCGGCGCAATGTGCTCAGGTGTCTTCAGGCCGTTAGCTGGCTCGAAGTTGGCGTATTCCAGCATGAAGCCGTTGCCTTCAGGGAAGAAGAACAGCACCACACAGAACACGAACAAGAACACCACGATGCCGACCATGTCGTGCACGGTGTAGTACGGGTGGAAAGGAACGCCATCCAGCGGCTTGCCTTCGTCGTCCACCAGCTTCTTAATATCAACGCCATCTGGGTTGTTAGAACCCACTTCGTGCAGTGCCAGCAAGTGCAATACCACCAGCATCACAATCACCAGTGGTACCGCCACGACGTGCAAAGCGAAGAAGCGGTTCAGTGTGGCGCCAGAAATCAGGAAGTCACCACGGATCCACTCAGTCAGGGCTTCACCCAGACCAAAAGGAATCACACCAAACAGCGAAATAATTACCTGAGCACCCCAGTACGACATCTGACCCCATGGCAGTACGTAGCCCATAAAGGCCTCGGCCATCAGCGCCAGGTACAGGAACATACCGAAGATCCAGATCAGCTCACGTGGCTTTTGGTACGATCCGTACAGCAGCGCCCGCATCATGTGCAGGTAAATCGCGATAAAGAAGAAGGTCGCACCGGTGGAGTGCATGTAGCGAATCAGCCAGCCCCACTGCACATCACGCATGATGTACTCAACTGAGGCAAACGCGCCTTCAGCACTGGGGACGTAGTTCATGGTCAACCAGATGCCCGACAGGATCTGATTCACCAGCATCAACATCGACAGTACGCCGAAGAAGTACCAGAAGTTGAAGTTCTTCGGAGCATAGTACTTGGACATATGCTTTTCGTAGGTCTGAGTGACCGGCAGACGATCGTCAATCCAGCCCATCAGCGTGTTTTGCTGCTTGCTCATCAGGCGTTCTCCTCGTCAATACCAATGACGACGACGTTGTCGCTTTCATAAGAATGCGGTGGCACTTCTAAGTTGTCAGACGCCGGAGAGCCTGCGAATACGCGGCCAGCCAGGTCAAACTTAGAGCCGTGGCATGGGCAGAACCAACCGCCTTTCCACTCAGGGTCGAACGGCTCAGGCTTCACCTCAGCAAAGTACTTAGGCGCACAGCCCAGGTGCGTACACACGCCCAACAGCACGATCACTTCAGGACGACGTGAGCGACCTTCGTTGTCGGCGTAGTCCGGTTGCTGCGCTTTGTTGGCGTTGCTCGGATCTTTCAATTGATCGCTCAGGGTCGACAACGTCTGCAATGCGTCATCCGAACGACGGGCTACATACACCGGCTTACCACGCCACTCGGCGGTGAGCATGGCTCCGGGTTCAAGTTTACTGATATCGACCTTTGCCGGAGCACCTGCCGCTTTTGCCTTCTCACTTGGAGTCCAAGATTTGACGAAGGGCACAGCGACGAAGCCAGCACCGACAGCACCGACAGCAGCGGTCGCACCTACCAATAGGGTGCGGCGACCATGGTTCACGCCGTCTTGACTCATTACCATCTTCTCCCATCAACAAGAATTCTTATGTAGCCGCGCGCCTGGGGTGATGTTTTGTACAATTTTTGTACAGGCTTAGCGTAGCATACAGAGCGGCGCACATACTAATTAAAATACCCCGCTGAAACAAGGTAGAAAGCCGTCTGGGAGGGGTATGAAGGGCATAAAAAAAGCGTCTCTTGATCTATGCCAAGAGACGCTTTTTTAAGCGCAGAAGCTGGCAGCAGAATGCTGCCAAATTCATTAACGCTTGGAGAATTGTGGCTTCTTACGTGCTTTACGCAGACCCACTTTCTTACGCTCAACTTCACGAGCATCACGAGTTACATAACCCGCAGCACGCAGAGTAGGACGCAAGGTTTCGTCGTATTGCATCAGAGCACGGGTAATACCGTGACGGATAGCACCAGCTTGGCCGTTGCCGCCGCCGCCCTGAACGTTGACGATGATGTCGAATTTTTCCAGGCTCTCGGTCAGAGTCAGAGGCTGACGAACCACCATGCGAGCGGTTTCACGGCCAAAGTACTCATCCAGAGGACGCTTGTTAACCAAGATGCTGCCGGTACCCGGACGCAAGAAAACACGTGCAGTAGAAGTCTTGCGACGGCCAGTACCGTAGTATTGAGAAGCTGCCATCGTATTATCCCAGTTTCAGTTCCTGTGGCTGTTGAGCAGTATGAGGGTGCTCACCGCCAGCGTAGACTTTCATTTTCTTGAACATGGCGCGACCCAGAGGGTTCTTAGGCAGCATGCCTTTAACGGCCAGTTCGATAACCTGTTCTGGCTTGTAGTCGATCAGCTTGTCAAAAGAGATAGACTTCAAACCACCAGGGTAACCAGTGTGACGGTGATACATTTTATCACTGCCCTTGTTACCGGTTACTTTGATTTTGTCGGCGTTGATCACAACGATGTAATCGCCGGTATCTACGTGTGGAGTGTATTCTGGCTTGTGCTTGCCTCTCAAACGGCGAGCAACCTCAGTGGCCAGGCGACCCAGCGTCTGCTCAGCTGCATCAACAACAAACCAGTCACGTTTTACGGTTTCGGGTTTTGCGCTGTAAGTTTTCATCAATTTCTCGCCTTTAAGGGCAGGTTGATTCGAAAAGAGGGCGGCATTCTATAGGAAGACCCAACACTGCGCAAGCCGATTTGTTGTTTGTTTGTTCAGTTCTGAGCGGATGCCAAAATCAGAACTGTTCCGGCTCGTGGAAGCGCACCAAACCGAAGATCAGCGCCAGTAAACTGGCCATGACGTTCAGCAAGATGGCCAGAGCCATCATGGTGGATGTGTTGTCCGACGCATCATACCCGAGCATCTGTCCAGCCACAAACGCTCCAGCCGCGGCTGCAAAGCCGATGATGATGCAGGCGATCAAATAATAGCCTTTGCCATCATCCAAACTCAGGGTCTCGTTCACCACTTTTTGCTGCAGCCAAAAATAAACAGCCAAACACACGCCTGCAGCCGCCATTACTCCGACAATAAAAAAGCCCAGCATAAGGTCAGTCCGTTTTCTCTTGCTCAAGACATAAACAGACTAGTCGATTCTAACTGTCAGGCAAGTCAGGCATGACCTGGCACCCAGCGACATGTCGGGTGCCAGCAAAGCCCAATATCGTTCCCAATACCGGGCTTAGCGCCGAAATTAGTGCTCGCGAGTATCGCGGAAGCGGATGTCCGGCCAACGCTCCTGCGTCAGGCTCAGGTTTACCCGGCTAGGGGCGATATAAGTCAGATAGCCACCACCATCAATGGCCAGGTTCTCAGCGCCCTTGCGTTTAAAGTCTTCCAGCATGCGTTCATCGTCGCACTCGACCCAACGCGCGGTATTGACGTTAATCGGCTCGTAAATACATTCCACTTTGTATTCATCACGCAAGCGCTGCTGCACCACATCAAACTGCAGCACACCCACTGCGCCCAAGATCAAGTCGTTGTTATTCAACGGCATAAACAACTGTGTCGCGCCCTCCTCTGACAACTGCTGCAAACCTTTTTGCAACTGTTTCATTTTCAGTGGGTCTTTTAAGCGCACGCGCTTAAACAGTTCCGGCGCAAAGTGCGGAATGCCGGTAAATTGCAGCTCTTCACCCTGGGTGAAAGTATCACCAATTTGGATGGTGCCATGATTGTGCAAACCGATGATGTCACCAGAAATGGCTTCTTCGACATTGGAGCGATCGCCGGCTAAAAAGGTCACCGCATCGGCGATTTTAATGTCTTTGCCCATGCGGGTATGACGCATTTTCATACCGCGGGTATAGGCTCCCGAGCAAACACGCATAAAAGCAATACGGTCACGATGCTTCGGGTCCATGTTGGCCTGAATTTTAAAAATAAAGCCGCTGAATTTATCTTCCGTCGGTGCCACTTCGCGCTCGTTGGTTTGACGTGCGATCGGCGCTGGCGCCCAATCGACAAAATAATCCAACATTTCGCGAATACCGAAGTTGGCCAACGCGGTTCCGAAGAACACCGGTGTCATCTCACCGCGCAGATACGCATCGAGGTCGAACTCGTGACTGGCGCCACGCACCAGCTCAATCTCTTCCAGCAATTCATCGACAACATCATCGCCCAACTGCTGACGCGCTTCTGCGCTGTCCAGCCCCTGGATTTGGATATCATCCGGCACCACGCTGTTTTGCCCTGGGGTGAAAATATGCACGGTATCTTTATACAGGTTATAGACCCCCTGGAAGGCTTTCCCCATGCCAATCGGCCAAGTAATAGGCGCACATTGAATATTCAATACCGTTTCGATTTCATCTAACACTTCAATATGGTCGCGTACTTCGCGGTCCATTTTGTTGATAAAGGTGAAAATCGGCGTATCGCGCAGCCGGCACACGTCCATCAGTTTGATGGTCCGGTCTTCCACACCTTTGGCGCCGTCGATCACCATCAATACCGAGTCCACTGCAGTCAGGGTACGGTAGGTATCTTCTGAGAAGTCCTCGTGCCCTGGGGTGTCGAGCAGGTTTACCATGCGCTCTTTATAAGGGAACTGCATCACCGAGGTAGTAATCGAAATACCCCGGTCCTGCTCCATTTGCATCCAATCCGAGGTCGCCATACGGCCGGTCTTTTTACCTTTGACGGTACCGGCTAGCTGAATGGCATTACCCAATAGCAGCAGCTTTTCGGTAATGGTGGTTTTACCCGCATCCGGGTGCGAAATAATGCCAAACGTCCGGCGCTTGGCGATTTCATGTTGTAACTGAGACATAAATAACTTCTATAACTGACGTGGCCGACCGGGCCAAACCTGTTTCAAGTTATCGGCGCAGTGGCGAGTGATTCAATAATGTGGCCGACATTCTCGCTGATACGCGCCCTAGACACAATGTGCGGGCAGTGTGCGGGGCGTGTATGAAAGGTGCGCGCAACGATGAACGAGCGCAGATTAGGCAAACGAACAGAGTAAGACGAGCCGACTGATTTCAGAAACAACTTACAGAAACAACAGTACTTATTCCGGCAACCCAAACGTAAGCGCATAAATAGAAGTACAAAAGGCCGATTCAGCACCGAGCGGCGCAGAGAGCGCGCCCAGTGCTGAGTTGGCCAATCAGATTACAGACTTGCGGCCAGCGACTGGCGCTGTGCCAGCTTGCCATCGGCATCAACTTCCACCACATAAGGTGTCGATAACACGCCAAAGCGGCCAAACAGCTGATTATTTTGGTCAAACACCACAGGCAGCGACAAGTCAAAGCGCTGCAGGAAGGCTTCGGCGATGTCTTGGCTGACATAAAAGCCGTTCATCACCCCCAACCAACCTTGCGAAGAGTGCTTCAGCGTCTGACTCAATTGCTGCAATTCCTGCTCACAACCGGGGAAATGCGGCATCGGGCATAAAGAATCAAGAAACACAATTCGCCCACCCTGGTTCTGTTGATACCAAGATGCCAGATCAATCTTCTCCCCCGTCATGGTGGTGACCACAGCGCTGGGCGCGGTGTCGCCCGCCTGCACATAGTGATAATCAAAACCCTCAATGGTGTCCGCAGTAGGCATCGCATCGGCGGTGATCGGATCGACCTTCGGTGCCAACTTCAGATGCTGACGCAAGGCGGCGTAGTCACCGGCGAATTCCACCTCGCCCTCGCGCAACAACACATGGTACGGCGACGACCAGACGTTAAAGTGTTGCATCCATTGCAGCTGTGCATCCACCACCATCGGGCGCATATCCGGGAACAACTGCTGATATTCCGCCACCTGCTCTCGTGTGATGTTCAGCTCTGGCTGCACCCACAATACTGGATACTGGCGAGTAAACTCTTGCGGCAGCTGCTGCCATTGCAGCTCCGCCCCGTGGCCGGAGTAACTGGCAAAGATATCCATAAACACCAAGTGACGGCGCGCCTGCTGCTCTAGCTCCACCGCCTGGCCGTCGGTGTTGTGCTGTGTCGGAATATCACCGCTATACGCCCACTGCGAGCACACCAGCAGCATCACCGCCCAAACTGTATTCATATTCATAGCCGCCTCCACTTAGCGCTGTGCCCGGAGTCGATCGGTGCGACTCATTAACGGTTGGTTGACCTGCTTTAGCATCTGATCCAACTGATCACCGGCCTGAAAGGTGCGCAAGACGATGTCGCCATGACGATCAATCAATACCGAGTGTGGCGTGCCAACAACGCCATACAAGCGTGTCAGTTTGCCATCGCTATCAAACACCGTTGGCAGTCCATAGCCCTGCTGCTGATAGAGTTGGTTGATGTTCGACACCGAGTCATTCAGACCGATGTTGACCGTCATCACCACCAGGTCGTCGTACTGCTCGCGAATGTGTTTTAGGTGCGGCATCTCTGCTTTGCAGTAGCTGCACCAGGTGGCCCAAAACTTCAGGTACACCGGCTGCTTGCCGCGGTAATCGGACAAATCAAACACCTCACCATCAATGGTGGTGGCTTTGAAGTCGGGCGCGGCATCGCCCGCCTGTGGAGCCGCCATCGCCACGCCTGAGGTCAGTGTCAGAGCCAGCACCCAGCTATTTACTGAGGACATCATCGAGTACATACGCATAGGTATTCTCCTAGTTATGCGGAACTAAAAAAGATGGGGAAAGAGAGATCGAAGTAAAAAGAAGGCACCGGCCAACGCCATCAACGCGGCAAAGAAGCGCGTCACTAACGTCATCCAGGCACCGGATTTGGGTAAACGATTGAGCAAACCGGAAAAGCTGCCCACCGCCATCAGCAACAAACTCATGCCCACGGCGAAGGCAAACATCAGCAGTGCCGCCCACAGCTGATCACCTTGGCTGGCGACATACAGCAGCAGCATGCCCAGCACTGGTGAAGTGCACGGCGCCATCACCAGCCCCGACAGCAAGCCGGCGATGGCAACATTCAGCAGCGCTGAGTGGCGGTTGGACGACGACCATTGCGGCATCGGAATACGGACCCAGCCCATCATCCAAGCGGCCATCAACCAGCAAAATGATGCCATCACCACCAAGGTCAACGGGTGGCTGGCAACACTGCCAAACAACTGGCCACTACTGGCCGCCAATACGCCCAACAAGGCGTACACCAGCGCTAGGCACAATACGTACACCAGCGTCAGCCACACGGCCGAGGCCGGTTTGCTGGCCTGATGGCCGATCACCGCCGCCGTCACCGGAATCATGGGATACACACACGGGGTTAAACTGGTCAGTACACCAGTGGCAAACACCAGCGCGACCACCCACAGCGAATAGTCCTGTGCCTGTAAGGCAGATTGAATTAAGGCTTCCATCACGTCACTCCTGTTGAGGTGGCCAGTGTCACGCTGGCACCGCTCAGGACCTATCAAAGGTGGATAAAATCGCCGCAAAATCGCCGCAAAATCGCCGTGAAATTTTTATTTATTGTTATTTTTCAATAACTTACAGAACAACAAAGAAAGGAGCACAGGGTATAGAAATGCCATCAATTGACGTATGATTTAGCCTCTTTTCAGCCCGATCTGATGAACTCTTATGTCGTATTACCATTTTGCTGGCTGGCAATTTGATCCCCACAGCGGCGAACTGAAAAACGCCGACACCACCTCACAGCTGCGACACAAGGTGGCCAGTTTGCTGAGCTACTTGTTGCAGCATCGACAGCGCATCATCAGTAAGGAAGAGCTGCTCAACCAGCTGTGGCAGCATGGCGAGTTTCGCGAAAACGCCCTCACCCAAAGCGTGCGCGAGCTGCGCAAAGCGCTGGGCGATCAGGCGCAACAGCCGACCTTTATTCGCACCTTTCCGCAGCGCGGCTATCAGTGGATATGCCCAGTATCAGCCAGCCCCGGCAGCAATGCGCTTGAGGCAGACACTAGCGCTACCGAGTCAGACAGTTCCAAGGCACTGCCAGCACACGGTCTGCCAGAACAGGTTCGGCCGGAGCAGATTCGGCCGGAGCAGGCTCAGCCAGACAAGGCTCAAGCAGAAAAAGCCGCACCAGAAAACTCCATAGCCGATACCCGCCCCTTGTTCAGCAAAGGAGTGCGAGCACGCTTACCGCAGCTGAGCCTGGTAACCGTCGCTTTGTTGGCGTTGATAGTGCTGGTCAGCTGGTGGCCGACGCCCGACGTTTCCGGCGCCGAAGAGGGCGTGCTGATCTTGCCGTTCAGCAACCAAACCGGCGATAACAGCCAGGACTGGGTGCAACTGGGGCTGGCCGACATGGTGTTTGTCGCCTTGCAACAGCGCAGTCAGCACCGTCTGATTGCACCGCATCAAGCGCGCCAATGGCTGGCGCAATCCGGTGTGGTGTTACCTGCGGTGCCGATGACGCTGCAAGGGCTATTAAATGAATACCAATTGGGAGCAGCGCTGCAAGCCAGTGTGCGCCAGCATCAGGGTCAGCAAGTGCTGGATTTTCAGCTCATTTTTGCTGACGGCCGGCAGCAGCAAGGCAGCATCAGCTACCCCTCATTGGCCGCTTCCAGCGAGGCGGTGGCGCAGCAACTGCAGCGTTTGTTGCAACCCGACATGCCAGCGCAACCGACCATGCCCAAAGCACAGGACCCTGTCGCCGCCACCGCCATGGCCGAAGGCATCAGCGCGTTGCAACATCAGGGCGCCCAGCAAGCGCAGCGCTACTTTACTGCCAGCCAGGTGATCGAGCCGGAGAATATCTGGATTCAAGCGTTAACCGCGCACGCTCAGGTACTCACCGGCGACTGGCACCAAGCCGAGCAGCAGCTGCTAAAGCTGGCTCAACAAACTGTGCCGACCATGTTGTCGGCCTACGTTCATTATTGGCTGGCCGAGCTGCGTTGGCGCCAAGGCGTCGATGCGGCGCAGATACGTCCGTTACTTGAAAAAACACTGGCACTGGCGCGACAAAGTCAGGATCAAGAGCGCATCGTTGCCACTTATCAACTCGAGTCACGCCTGGCGTGGCAACAAAACGACTGGCAAGCGCACCACCTGGCCATCGAAAAGATGCAACAGCACCTGCCCCCGCGCACCCATACGGCGATGCACGCCGACAGTCTGTTTTATCGCGGCAACCCAGCGGAAGTTGGGTTAGAGCGCAGCCCGCTGAACGATTTGCAACACAATGCCCAACATCTGCAGCAAGCGCTGAACCTCTATCAACAGCTCGGCCAAACCCCAGACATCGTCGCCAGCCAGTTTGCTCTAGCACGCAATTTTTCATTGCCATTGGAACAGCGCCAGCAACATCTGCAGCAGGCACTCGATGGGTATCAACAGCTGCGCTACCCGTATGAGCTGATGCAAGTGCAACTGTACGCGGGCTACTTTCATATGCAGCTGCACCAAGGCGACATAGCCGAGCAATATTTCCTGCAGGCAACCGAGCTGGCCAATCAGTTAGGCAGCCATCATTGGCAACAAGTTGGCCACTTTTATCAGTCGTTTGCGCTGCTGGATCAGGGGTTGGATCAGCAGCAACGTGGCGGTCATAGCCAACGCCCGGAGTTTCTGCACCAAGCCATCAGCGCCTTCGAGCAGTATTTGGCGGGGGAGCACAATCCGTATTGGCATGCCGCAGCGCGCATCTTTTTGGGCTGGGCCCACAACGACCTAGGTAATTATGAGCAAGCGGCCAGCTTATTTGCGCAAGCCTATGAGCAAAATCAACGCTTAAATATGCCAGTCAGCGCCGCCTACGCAGATTTCAGTTGGATGTATGCACAACTGCAAATGCAACAACCGCAAGCGGTGATCGAGCGCGCTGCCGAGCGCGCGCCCAGCACACGGCTGCAAGCGCGCTATCTGGCTAGGGCCTGGCATGAAACCGGCAACAACCAGCAAGCAGCCCAGGTTCTGGCCGAGTTCGCCGAGCGTTATCCGCAGCAGTGGCAAGCCGCCGATGAGCAACGTCTAAACGATTATCGCCGCACCGCACAGCCGTCCGTTTTGGCCGCCGAGCTGATGCCGCATCTGGTGTATTGTGAATCGGACTGGGAATTGCCTGAACTGAGCCAGTTACTGTCGCGATAATCTCGAACGTTAATTTACCGGCAGAACAGCAGCGGAAAACAACGGCGGCTGCTTTAAAGGACAGGGCCGAGAACTGGCCCTGCTACCAGAGAATCAGCCCGCTCGGTAAAACAGCAGCGAGCCCTGATCGAATAGCGTCTTGTGCTACGCCATGTATTAGGCCATTTACTAAGCCATGGCCACCACTTGCTGTACCAACTTCTGAATACCGGCTGATGCCTCACTGATGCGGCCAGCCAACATATAAGCAGGCGTGGTCACCAGCTTGTTGTTGTGATCGATAACAATGTCTTCCACTGCACAATCGACATGCTGCCCGCCCATGGAGCTAATGGCCGCTGCGGTATCGGCATCGTTGCCAATGGTGCACTGACTGCCCTGACCAATCAGCTTCGGCGCCAACGCCGGTGCGATACAGACCAACCCTACAGGCTTGCCCGCGCTGTGTATGGCATGGACAAACGCTTGCACATCGGCGTTGATAGAGCACTCTGCACCTTGCACAGCAAAATCACTGAGGTTTTTCGCCGCACCAAAACCGCCGGGAATAATCAAAGCGTCATAATCGTTGGGATTGGCTTCTGCCAAATCCATAATTTGACCGCGACAAATACGTGCAGCCTCGGTCAACACGTTACGCTGCTCGGGCATTTCATCGCCAGTGCGATGATCAAGCACATGCATCTGCTCAATATTGGGGGCCATACACTGATACTCAGCGTCAGCTTGCTCAATATGCAATAAGGTGAGCACCGACTCGTAGATTTCCGCGCCGTCGTACACGCCGCAACCGGCCAAGATAACCGCTACTTTTTTCATGGAATACCTCCGTGTTGGGAACAAATGATCATACTGCCATTAATGCAAGGTTAATCAACAGGGAGCCGTTCCAAACAGGTGCGCTTATGCCGTACCCAAATCGGCATTTAATGAATAAGACATAAGATCGAGTTCATTTTCTAAACTCTGATGCTAGCGGCGCCAGTCCTGTAAACAAGCAAACAAGCAAGGAATCACAAACAGCACCAACACAGAAGACGCCAGCAGGCCAAACGCCACGCTGATCACCAAAGGAATCAGTACCTGTGCTTGCAAACTGGTTTCCAATAGCAGCGGTAACATGCCAGCGACTGTGGTTGAGGTGGTTAATAACATGGCGCGCAGGCGCTGCTCACTGGCCAGCTGTGCGGCGTCTGCCAGGGCATGACCTTGGGCCACATGCTGTTTCACAAACTCAACAATTAAAATGGCATTATTCACCACAATACCCGCCAGGGAGACAAAGCCAATCATGCTCGGCATGGCCAAGTTATAGCCCATCACTAAATGGCCAAATACCACGCCAATCAGTGCCAGCGGAATCGCCAGCATAACAATCAAGGGTTCGGAATAACTGCGAAATTGCAAACTCAGCAAGATAAACACCCCCAGCAAGCCCAATATAAAGCCTTGTTTAAGTGACTGCTGAGTTTCTGCACTGTTGGCCAGCTCGCCTTCCAACTGTAAGCGCAGCGCCGGGTATTGCTGCTGTAATTGTGGCCACAGCTGGGCCTGAAATGCCTGTATGACTTCTTTGCTATTGGCCTGCAAGCCATTGACCGAGCCGTACACGGTGACCGTGGTTTGACGATCAACCCGCTGCAGCCGCTGCACGCCCTGTTGCCATTCGATATCGGCAATGGCTTCTAAAGCAACGGTGTCGCCCGTCGGTAAACGCACGGGATACAGCGCCAATTGATCCTGGTTTTTCACCCATGCTCGGTCTAACGCGATACGCACCTCAATGTCATCCAGCTCGGTGTATTGCTCATTCACTTTGACGCCATAAAACGCCGCGTACAGCTCATTGGCCAGCCAACGTTGATCTAAGCCCTGACGTTGCGCTTCTGCTTTTAACGTGACATTAAGCTGGGCGATACCCGGGCGGGAATCGTCGAATAAGTTATAGACGCCATAAAAACCGCCTAACCATTGCCGTGTTTGCTCCGCCACCTGATCCAGTTGCGCCACCGGCAAACCAGAAAAACCCAGTTCAATGGCACGCCCTGCAGGGCCTAGTGCAGGCTCGGTAAAAATGAGTGAGGAGACCCACGGTAACGCCGGCAATTGTGCCTGCCAAGCACTGATCAGCTCATCAATACTGGTTTGGCGTTGCTCAGCACTGAGTAAATCCAGACTCACCGTCGCCATATGCGGACCCGATTCATAGGCATCGGCATTAAAACCAAATGTGACGGTTTGATGCTCGATCAAACCCGGCTCTAACTCATTACTGGCTTTATTGAGCGCCTGCTGCAGTTGATCCACCTGCTGCTGGGTTTGCGCCAAGGTGGCTCCCGCTGGCAATAATAAGCGTGCCTGAAGTACATCACCGTCCAGCTCTGGCAGCGCCGAGAATTTAAGCACACCTGAAACTAACAATGACACTGATAACATAAATAACGCCAGGGTTGATCCCAATACCGCATAGCGCCAACGAATCGCCCAATGCACGCCATTACCGAGCTTTTTTTGCCAGCGCTCAAAGTGATCTTGTACCCAAGCGCGCAGTCGTGCCGTACGATCAAGCTTTGCCTCACCGGCAACGCTGTGAAATAAATGACTGGGGAGAATAAAAAACGCTTCTAGCAAGCTGACACATACCACGATTAATAACACCATAGGCACGACACGCAGCACCTGTCCTAAATCGCCTTGCAAACCAATCATAGAACCAAAAATCAATACCGTGGTGGCAAAGGACGATAATACCCCGCGCCCTACCCGTTGCACGCCGGCAATCACCGCTTGAGAAATACTTTGGTGATCTGAGTTCCCGCTCTTTAACTGCTCAGCAATGCTTTCAGAAATAACAATGGCGTCATCCATTAATATTCCTAGCGCCAATAATAACGCCACCATGCTCATCATATTAATGCTGATATCAAACCAGCCTAAGACAAACAGACCACCGAGAAACGACACCGGCAGTCCCATCACCACCCAAAAGGTATAACGTAAGTTAAAAAACAACAGCAAGGTGACAAATACTAACAGCAGCCCCTGCCAAGCATTATTCATCAGCATGTTAAGACGATCGACAATAATGCTGGTCTGATCCTGAGTTAAATGCAGTTCTATTGAGTCGGGTAGGCGCTGCTGCTGTTGCGCCATAAAGGCATTAACCTGAGCTAAAATATCCAGACTGTCTTGGCCGGTATTCTTTTTAATGTGCAATAACGCCGCTGGCGTGCCGTCAAACAGAATACGAGATTCCAGCGGCTCAAACACTTTTTCTACTCGGGCAATATCCATCAGCCGAATCTGATCACCATCCGATGGTGACAATAAAATCAGTTGCTGTAGTTGCGCCAAAGTACGGCTTTCATGATCCACCTGTACATCAAATACCTGCCGTTGGCCCTGCAGCTGACCGGCGGGAATGCGAATGTTGTTTTGTGCAATCAGTTGACTGACTTGTTGCAAACTTAATTGATAACGGCGCAACTGTTCAGGCAGTAACGATATGCGCCACTGACGCTGACCAAAGCCGTCGATATCAATGCGAGCCGCATCCGACTGCTGCAGTAATTGCAATTTTAAATGCTCAGCCAAATCCTTTAATTGCCAGCGTTGTAACTGTGCGGATGTGAGCGCTAGACTAACTACCGGCTGAGTTTGCCCAAGCTCACTGACCACCGGCTCCTCAGCTTGCTCAGGTAAATCATCAATGCCATCAATGGCACTGCGAACATCGGCCTGAAACGCGGTGAAATCACCGTCAGGCGCCATGGTCAAGGTCAATAATGCCCTGCCTGAGCGCGCATCGCAGCGCATTTCCTGCAGGTTCAGCACATCCGTGGCACTGTCTTCCAGCGGCCGACAGACAGCGTTGGCGATGGTTTCTACAGCAGCACCAGGGTATGTCACGCTAGCCTGCATTTCATAGGATTCGATATGGGGAAAGGTTTCCCGTTTTAACGATCCCAGCTGATTTAACCCCAACACCAGCGCCAACAACATCAACAAATTAGCCGCGGTTGGATGTTCAATAATAAAGCGCATCATAACCGCTGCCCCTGTGACGGTTGCGGTTGTTCTGTTGGAGGTAGCGCTTGGTTTTGTGGTGGCTGGTTTTGTTGTGTCTGGTTTTGCAGACTTTGGTGTAACAGCGGCTGCCAATCCGGGTCAGGGCTCGCCGTTAATAACTGGCCAGGCAGCGCAGGAATCAGTGGCGAAGTAATCACCTGCAATTCCGCCATAGTGGGCCGATAAATAAATAGCCAAGGGCCCATCAATAAATGTGCGGGGGTGGGTAAAAATTTAAGCCGCTGCTGCTCCATCACATACAGCTGACCTTGGTGATCCGCAATGCGCGGCACCAGCAAGCCTGGCAAGGCATGGCCATAAATTCGCACATTAACTTGCGCCCTGGGCAATAATGGTGGTCGAACGCCGGGCCTTACCCGCGTTTGTTGCTGTGGCACTCGCAAAGTAAAGGCAATGGAATGGCTGGCCGGGTCCAGTGCTTCATGAATCGATACGACTTGAGCCGCCCAACGGCCATCAAAACCAGGCAGCTCAACCTCGGCCGATAATTGAAACCGTTGCAGTAATTGTTCCATTACCTCAGGGCCTAATAGCAGTTCTTCATCAGGCTTGGCCAAAGCAGCAAAAAATGGCTTTAAACGCGCCAGGCTAACGTGGGCGATAACATCCACCGTATCTAAACCTGTGGCAGCAAACAGCACCTGGCCTGTGCCAACAAACTGGCCGATATCAAAATCCACCGCCCCCAAGCGAGCGGCAAACGGCAGGCGAATATGGGTGCGTTCAATATTGCGTTGCTGCTGGGCGACTTGGGCCTCGGCCGATTCCTTTTGGCTCACTAATGAGCGTTGCTGGCTGGGCAATTGCTCCACCTGAGTGCGCAGCGACACCTGCTCTTGTTGCAGTTGCAACCAACGCTGGCGCTCGCCATCCAGCTGCGAGGCCGACACACTGCCTTGCTTAAACAAACGCTGCAGGCGTTCTACTTCCGATTGGGCATATTGCAAACGCTCGTTGGTCAAGCGCAGCGAGGTTTTGAGCTGCTGAGATTGCTGTGCAAACTGCTGTAATTGCTGCTCAGCCACTTGCGCCTGAGCCTTTGCCTGGGCCAATGCCAGCTGGTAGTCCTGATCATCTAGAGTGACAATTTCGGTGCCAGCCGGATACATCATTCCCTGCTCCAAGCCCGGCGCTAACGCCACAATGCGCCCGGCCACTTCGGCAACGGCCTGAAAGTGCTGACTGGCACTGACCTGGCCAAAGCCTTCAACAAATGGCCGTATCGGCTGTGACTCGGTATTGATGCTATACACAGCCGTGGCCTGGCTATCCAGTTCGCGCTGCTGTGGCCCAGTTTTATTGACCAGCAATAACACCATAATCACCGCGGCCAGCGCTAAGGCTGCCAAGCCAGGCCATTTTTTAACGGCTGTCATTGTGCGCCCTCCTTAGATTGTGCGTTTTCCACCAGACCGTGTTGCAATAACTGGCATAAATGGGCGCGCCAGGCGTCACTGTTGAGCTCATCCAGGCCTAAACCAAACACAGTGTGAAACATCGGCTGCGACAGCAGCGGAAAGGCCAATAGGCTCATAAAAGTCGCAGCCACTTTTTCACAATCAAACTCGGCACGTAATACGCCTTGTTGTTGCAGCAAACGAAATAACGCCACGATGCCAGCGCGGATTTTTTGCGGTAATTCACTGAGTTCGGTATTGGGCTGATCGCTAAACATCTCGCTTTGAAAATAGCGAAATAACCAAGGTTCGCTTAGCACAATATCGAGAATACGATTCACCATTAGCTCGATGGGACCCTCGGGCCGCATTTGCAGCTCCTGCGCCAGTGCCATCAACTTGCGCTGACGCTGCTCAGTCGTCCGTACCATCAGCTGCTCAAACAGCCCCTGTTTAGAGCCAAAGTAATAACTGATCATGGCCGTTTGCGTACCTGCTTGCTGCGCTAGTTGGCGAATGGTGATGCTTTTATAAGACTGCTGCTGCAGCAACTCGCGGGCAGCGTCCAGCAAGGCAGACATGGTTTGCTGCTGCTTCAACGGGTCTTGTGGTCGGCCACGGCTCATACGGATACCATTTCATTAATCAACTGATTAATAAATTAGCACGACTGCTCAAAGACTGCCAAGGGCTAGTAAAAAAGACAGGCGGTGACGCTCACAGCTTGTTTAGTAAGACAACCAACACGGCGCTAACGATGTAACGGAGAGAACAGCAGAAAGGAAACAGCCGCAGAGCGAGAACAGCTAAGAGAAAACAGCAGAGAAGGTACGGCAGGGAGGCGGCAAGAGCGTGTCAAAGAGGCGCAGCTACATGACACAGGTCGAGCGGGCGGTAAGGATCGCTGAGCGCACTCGGTTACCTCTAGCAACGACCAACTACCGGCTACTTTCTACCTGCCAGTTCTCACCGAGATTCATATCGCGTTAGCCACTTGCAAGAAAAAAGGTATACACCCAGGCTACGACTGCGCGCTGTTACCCGCCAGCTCGGCAAAACAGTAGTTGTTTTTACCACTGCGCTTAGCGTCGTACATGGCCTGATCGGCCAATGAGATAAGTTGGCTGGCCGCCACACTGTTCGCTGGCCTGAGCACGATGCCAATGCTGGCGCTGAGTGTGGGTGCAGCGCCTTGTGGCAAATGGAATGGCTGGCGCAGCTGATCCAAAATAATTTCTGCCACCAGTGCTACCGACTCTTGGCTGCTGACTTCTTGCATCAGGATGACAAACTCATCACCGCCCTGGCGCGCCACCACATCGGAGCAACGCACAGAGCGCTGCAGCCGCTCCGCCGTTTGTCGCAGTACGTCATCGCCAGCATCATGGCCATAGTCATCGTTGATGCTTTTGAAACCGTCCAGATCAATAAACAATACCGCCAGCTGCCATTGCTTGCGCTCTGCGGTGAGTGTCGCTTGCTGCAAGCGATCCGAGAACAATGCGCGGTTGGGCAAGCCCGTCAGGTGATCCAAAGTGGCTTGCTTTTCCAGTTCCTGCTGCAGCGCTTTGCGCTTGGAAATATCTTGCTGAGTGCCGCACAAGCGCAGCGCCCGACCACGGCGGTTACGTTCAACCACTTTGCCGCGCAGCATAAACCACAGCCAATGGCCGTTGGCATGGCGCAAGCGTACCTCACACTGTAAATGATCGGCCTTCTGACTAAGGTGTTGACGCAAACGCTGTTTAAAACGCGATAAATCGTCCGGGTGGCACAGCGCCTGCCACTGTGGCGACGACAGCGGCGCAATGCGCTCAATGTCATAACCCAGCTGTTCACACCAACGGCGATTGACGCTGACCCAGTCTCCGTCGATGTGCCACTCCCAGGTTCCGGCGCCGGTGCCCCAGATCACCTCGGCCAAACGCTGGCGCTCTTGTTGCAAAAATACCTGCTGACGGCGCACGTACACCACCGCCACCACCAGAGCCATCACCAAAACAATGGCGGCCAGCAAGGCGGTTTTGTAGGCATTGTCACGGCGCTGCTGCGCCGCTTCCAACGCCGACACTTTTTCATCCACCAGCTGTTCTAGGTTGTTCTGGTAATGCCACAGCGCATTTTGCGCATCTCGAAAGCCAGTGATGTCGGTGATGATGGAATACAGCACATGACGCTGCTGAAATTGAATCGGCACCGACGATACCGACACCGTGCGCTCCTCGCCGTTGGCCAGGCGATGGCGAAAAATAAAATAGTTACGTTGCTCTGCCGCAGCGCGTTGCCGCTCCGCCGCTACTTGCGCCAGGCTGAGCAGGTTGATCTGTTGGATGCCCATTGTCTCCAGTTGCGGCACGCTGTAACCATAAAACTCCGCCGCCGCAGGATTGGCTTTGACGATGTCACCGGCCTGTGGATCGATCAGTAACATCACCCGGTGATGCTTATTAAACGCATCGAGGAATAAGTCTTCTCCGGCCTGTGGGGCAGCTATCACCAGCCACCACAACAGACACAGCCACACAGCACGCATCAACACCCCTGCTCTGAATACATAAGCGCCATCACTTAACACTAGGATACCAGCGCTCGAACCACCGGAGCCGCGCTACGCACACCGGTATTGCATTCAGAACAGACTACTCGTGATTGCCAAGCGGTGCCATCGACCAAATGAGCAAGAGCCTAACGTGGCTGCAAAATCTGGCCAGCCATACCGGCTGGCCGATGCATCAGAGGCAACGCCCGGTTTGATAGTCGACCGTGGCAGCCGACTTCGAGTTTTGCCACATTGGTTGCTGATAATAGTATTGATACTGCTCCGCAGCGGCCGCATCTTCAACGATGTAGCCAAAGTCCTGCAATGTGGCTGGGTAGAGATTTTTGGATCCGATATAAAACGCTGCGTTATCCACCGCAATGGTTTTGGCATGGTTACCGATGGCGTAACCGTTGCTCCAAGTGGCGACTCCGTCGGCGTTGCGAATCGGCGCCAACTGCAGCGAATCACACATGGTTTGCTGAGCCTCAGCCGCGGATACATCGGCAAGTTCAGCAATTTTCCGTTGCAGCACATCGGTAATTTCGGTCATTTTTTTCATATTGGAATACGGCGCCAACAGGCTTTGCTTAGCACCCGGAGAGCTGACCACAATTTGCACCTTGACTCCTTCGATCAGCTTGGCCGCCAATACATCAAACAAACGCGCATCGTAGTAGCTGTTGGCCAATGGGCCGACACACGGCGCGATTAAATCTTGTTGCGAGATAAACACCGAGTGCTGGGCGCTGGCGATCAAGGTACGTAATCCTTCTTCTTCCGGATTCGCCATAGTGTATTCAGAGTCGTTATTCACATAATCTTTAAACAGACGTGAGCAGCTGGCCTCGCTGTCATCGGCGGCTGGTAAACCGCCTTCATCGCCTCCGGGAGTTTGCATGCCAAACCCTAGGCCACCTAGGCTCAACACACGAACATTGCCGCTCACAGCCACCTCTGGTGCGGTGAAGGTGGTTGGGCATACGCCCTGCGCAGCGTTGGTTTGCTCTAAATCGACATACAGGGTTTTGTTCACAACACCGTCTTTCCAACGGCAAGTAAATTGCCACAATAAATCGGCAAATTGGTGAGCAGAGACTGCCGCCGGGCCTTTTAAGCGCATGGTTAAATCGTTAATTGGGCTGTCCACCTGACCGTAAGCCGACTCCCACATATTGTGGCCACCAACAATGCTACTGCGCCCATCCACGGCAATGATTTTGGAATGATTCCAGGAGTACAGCCAGCTGGTTTCTACCCCCGCCACAGAAAGGTTTAGGTTATCTGCCATCGCGCCGAGGTCCTGTTTTAATCGACGCATATAGGCTTTCGCCGTTTCCGTGTATGACGTATCAATATTGCCCATCACCGGTGGTGTGCCGCCTAAAATCCGCACACGAATGGTTGGTGATTGAGCATAAGCCTGGCGCAAACCAGACACGATGGCCTGCTGGAAGATGCCATCTGGGTAGGTGACCAGCGTGGTAATGTCGACCCAATGACGGGCGCTGGCAATGTCCGCTTCGATGGTGTCGGCGTAGTGCTGCAGCGCGCCGCTGTCGTTGCATTGTGGATCGCCCCAACAATTCGGAGTTTGCAACAACCAGCTGTCTTCCGCCGAATGGATACCGGCGATGCGATTGCCATCCGTTACCTGCCAGACGCTGCCCTCAGATCCTGGATATTGTTGCCGCAACTGCCGCTCAACCGTGTTGATGTAATAACTGTGCGCCTGCACAGCAAGCACTGCTGACAAAAAAAACAATAAGGTCCTGGCGAATTTTATTGGCCACCCTACTATTGCAGTCAAAAACATACGTACCCCTTTTCCATTGTTATAAAAAGGGGCGCAGTCTATTTACACGTAAGTAGTAAAACAACCGTGATCGATAAAACCGAAATGCAATCTCAGTATAAGAACCGAATAATCTCTAAATATTTTTACACTACTCAGTAAGAGCACAGCAGACTTTCAGAGCAAACAGTGATGGCAGAAAGTCGCCAGTGTTTTCAACTTCGCCAATGATACGATGAGCCTGCTGCTCACACTTTGAGTGGGGAGTGCTAGGGAGTGCTAGGGAGTGCTAGGAAGTGCCAGAGAACTCCGGCTCTGTGTCGCTAATTTTGCTACAGCTGGTTTGAGTGGCAAACCAGCCTGATATTTTCAGTGCGATAGCGATTCACAGTAGGCGCGACATTATTCAGAGATTCCCTTTGCTAAAGACAACAAACCCCAAATATTCCGCCAGAATTTTTATTGGTATAGCGGTATTTCAAGCGACTTTGGTATTTCAAGCCACTTTGGTATTTCAAGCTACTTTAGAGCTGCGCCAGCGCGCGCCGTAGAAAACAAACAAGCCTATCAACAAACCCCAAAACGCACTGCTCACTCCCAACAAGGAGACTCCCGATGCCGTGACCAAAAACGTCAGCAAGGCGGCGTCGCGTTCACCGCCCTCGTGCATGGCGGCATGCAGGCCATTGGCCATGGGTGCCAGCAAAGCCAAACCAGCAATGGTGGCCACCAGCACCGCCGGAATTAATTGCAGTAAGGCCACCAATGTTGCTCCGAGAAGGCCTGCCAAAAGATAAAACACCCCGCCCCAACAAGTGGCCCAATACCGCTGGGACGGTGTGCCACCGGCTTCATCGCTTTGACAAATAGCCGCCGTCATCGCCGATAAATTAAACGCAAAGCCACCAAATGGCGCTAGCAGCAACCCGGTCATACCAGTGGTGGCGATTAACGGCGCCGCCGGCGCGTTGTAGCCATTGGCACGCAGCACCGCCAACCCAGGAATATTTTGTGACGCCATGGTCACCACAAACAAAGGCACCGCCACACTGATAAATGCGGCAAAACTGAACGTTGGTGTTACCCAGTGCGGCTCAGCCAGCTGCCAGCGTATCGGCTGCCAGTGCGCCAGCCCTTGTGTATAGGACAGCAAAATGCCGATCAACAGCGCAATAGCAACGGCGTAGCGCGGCACACGCTGGCGCATCAGTAAAAAGCCCAAGCACACCACACCCACCAGCAGCGGCTGCAGCGCCATGCCCTGAAATATCTGCAGACCAAACTGCAGTAAAACGCCTGCTAATAAGGCACCGGCCAGCGACTGTGGCACCAAGCGCAATAACCGGTCCACCACGCCTGTCACGGCCACCAGCACCATCATTAGCGAGCACAAGACAAAAGCCCCCACCGCCTCAGCCAAGGTGAAGCCAGGCAAGCTGGTGACCAGCAGCGCCGCACCCGGTGTGGACCAAGCGGTAAACACGGGTTGGCGGTAATACAACGACAACCCAATGCTACTGACGCCCATGCCAATGCCGACCGCCCACAGCCAGGAGCTGACCTGTGCCGGGTTGGCCCCGCCCGCCAGCGCGGCCTGATACACAATCGCCACCGCGCTGCTGTAGCCGACCAACACCGCAATACAGCCAGCACTGATAAAAGACGGCGTCAGCGCCAACCAACGCGAAGCAGGGGTTGAGGCGGTTAATACTGAGTTTGCTGGGGTCCTTGGCATCTTTTACACTCCTGAGTCACGCCACTGTGCGTTATAACGTCCAAAACCAACATAGCATCGTGCGCTATAACGCACAACCCATTTCAAAAGGCGGTTCCATGCAGGAAATCAATCAGTATCTGGCCATGCGTGTTAAACAACTGCGCCAAGACAAGGGCTGGAGTCTGGATCAGGCAGCTAAGGAAACGGGGGTGAGCAAAGCCATGCTGGGCCAAATCGAGCGCGGCGAATCGAGCCCTACCGTGGCTCGCCTGTGGAAAATTGCCGGCGGTTTTCAATGTTCTTTGTCGAGCCTGCTAGAGCCACCTCCGGCTGCTCACCAGCACACCTTGTTGCGCCACGCCGACATGCTGCGCCGCCAGCCCGCCGCTGGCGAAATGCTGGTAGCGCCGTTATTCACCTTCGACCCAGCCATGGGCTTTGAGCTGTTTGAACTGACGTTGCCGCCGGGTTATGAGCGTATTTCAGACCCGCACGAGGCCGGTGTGACCGAGCACATCGTGGTGATTCAAGGGCGTATGGAGTTGTGGCTAAATGGCCAATGGCGGCCGCTGTTACACGGTGACGCCATGCGTTTTGCCGCCGACTGTGAGCATGGCTATCGCAATGTCAGCGATGAGCCGGTGCTGTTTCACGACCTGATCCACTATGCCTGAGCCGCGCGCCTAATCCGCGGGCTTGCCCCGCTCCGCTTTCCCCCTGCATAGAACTGTCTGGCACTGAACTCTCTAGCACCTAGCCAAGGCTTGCTAACGGCGTGCTATGTGAGTGTGCCCTGAGGCCTGTACCCTGCGACTGCGCCCCGGCACTACGCTCTAACACCTGCTCGTTATCGACTGCGCCAACGACACTCTCTATTGCCGACAATTACGGTCAACAAGGACTCGTTGCTGCCCAACGGCTCAGCGCTTTTGCCTGAATATGCGAGCCGTTGCACACAATTCTCAGCCGTTAGACTGAGTTGATAGGTCTTTCAGGGCCGTGCCATTCGACCGGAATCTCAAACTGCTTAACTAGACGCTGTTAACACTGGTGAGTGCCAGTGGCAGCTGCTATCCCACTCGATGAACTGCTTTGCAGGAGACTGCCATGCCAAAGCTGAACCTGAAGTTATCACAACGATTGGCCACCGCCTTTTCTGTGCCGTTGGCCTTATTGGTGTTTATGGGCATCGTCGCGTTGGACGGCATTCGTACCACCAATCAGGGCCTGGAAACCGTCTACCAGGACAGAGTCATTCCACTGCAACAGTTGAAGGCCATTGCCGACGGTTATGCCGTGCTGGTGATCGACGCAGTCAACAAAGCCAATGGCGGCAGCATGAGCGCCGAGCAAGCATTGCAATCGGTGCAAGAAGCCGAGAGTTTGATCGCCGCACGTTGGGGGAGTACATGGCGACGGAGCTCACTGCGACCGAGCAGACGTTAGCTCAGCAAGCGCAGCAGCTGTTTGGTCCGGCGGATCGTGAAATCGCCCGCTTACGCGCGCGTTTGTCGGCGTTGCAGGGCGATGTTGGCGGCCAACTGAATGATTTTGACGGCCCGCTGTATGCAGTGATCGATCCCATCAGCAACAAAATCAATGAGCTGGTGGAGCTGCAACTGCGTGTCGCCAGTGAAGAATACAGCGCCGCAACAGAGGTGATGAAAAACTCCATCCAGCTGACCTTAGCCGCCGTGGTTATTGCCCTGATTGCCACCATTACTTCGGCGCTGTGGGTGACCAACAGCGTGCGCCGGCCGTTATACAAGGTGGTGCATCATGCCAAGCAGCTAGCAGAAGGCGACCTGAGTCAGCAAGTGGTGGTCGATCGCCAGGACGAGCTGGGCGACTTGCAAGACGCCATGTATCAACTAATCACACGGTTAAAACACATTATTGGTGACGTGCGCTCCTCTGCTTCGGGTTTGTCATCAGCTGCCAACGAAGTGTCGTCGACCTCACGCAGTCTCAGTAATGCCGCGACAGAGCAAGCCTCCAGCGTTGAGCAAACCACCGCCTCAGTAGAGGAAATTTCCGCCTCGGTGCAGCAAAACACCGACAACGCCAAAACCACCGACAGCATTGCCGCACAACTGGCACAAGACGCCAGCAGCAGCGGCCAGGTCGTGGCCGATACCGTCAAAGCGATGCAAGACATTGCCGAAAAAATCGTCATCATCGACGACATTGCTTACCAGACCAATTTGCTGGCACTGAACGCCGCCATCGAAGCGGCACGCGCCGGCGACCATGGCCGCGGGTTTACCATTGTTGCCTCTGAAGTGCGGCGCTTGGCCGAGCGCAGCCGCACTGCAGCATTGGATATTGGTGAGCTGGCGCAACGCAGCGTTGAGCTGTCACAGCAAGCCGGAGAGCGGCTGCATACCTTGGTGCCAGAGGTAGAAAAAACATCGCAACTGATTAAAGAAATCACTCACGCCTCACAAGACCAGTCCGCCGGTTTGAGTCAGATCAGCAGCGCCATGTCGCAGCTCAGTTCGGTGGCACAGCAAAACGCCTCCAGCTCCGAGCAGTTGGACGCTACCGCAGAGGAGATGACCAGCCAAGCCAAACAACTGGTCGATACCATGGCCTTCTTCCGCTGAGCTTGTTGTTGAGCCATTTGCTGAGTCATTCGCTGAGCTATTTTCTGAGACAGTCGCTGAATGCATGGCTAAGTGAGTGGCTGCACTTGTTTATTCCATGCGCTCTACCGCAAACGTTTTCCAGGCGCGGCTTTTTGCGGAGTCTGTTGTTGCAGAGTCTTGTGTTGCAGGGCCGACTGTTACAGAAATTCTTTTCGGCGGCGCTTTTCTCTTCAATACAAGCTTCTAACACACACCTTTTTGCACTGCTGTATCCGCCAAGGTTGTTGCACCAGCCTTCCGCGCGCAGGCCGTTTTCACAGGGCGCTAGCAAACCGACCCGAGACACCAAGACTAAAAGCGCCACAAAAACATACAGCTGGCGCCTGACAACCATAGTTACAGCTATCAGAGAGTGTCTGATCAATTTATCATCAAGGCTGGCAATCTTGGCTGCTATGATAGAGCCAACCAACTTTGTGGAATGTGTATGCGCGCACTCGCCTGCCTGACACTGATCGTCATCACTGCACTGACTGGCTGTGGACGTGACCCGGAACGCATGGCCAATATTCGCGACTTAGGCGACGCCATCAATCATTGCCGCAATTACACCCGCCAGGTGTTGCCAGACGACACCGCCATTGCAATCGACCGTCTATCGACCCGGGAAAACACCGAGTTTTACGACGTGTATCTGCGCGTCTCAGATAAAGACCATAACGGTTGGGTGCGCTGCCAGGTTACCCAGGATGGCTATATTGATGAGCATCGTGTGTACGGAATGCGCCACGAAGGGCCGTCGATTTTCTCTTTTTGAGTAGGCCGCACGCTCGAATACCAAATTCAGCCACACTGTTCTCTAGCTCGAGTTAGTGCCTTGTAACACTATTTAGCTCTTTACTGCTGGACGTCAGTTTTTCTTGAGCAAGGCGTGAGGAGCGTGGTTTAACCGGTTAAATAAGCAACGAATAACACGACTCCGGGAAAACGAACTCCAGCCCTTTGGGGTATGGCTGAAAATCTCTCAATCTGTGTTGCTCATCCTTCATTTAATTCGCTACACATACACCTTCGCGCCTTGATTTAGGGGTTTTCAGCTCATAGCAGCGTGATCGAAATGGTGTTAACAGCACCTAGTTAACAGGACCTAGGGCACCTCTAAATAATTCGGTGCCCGCTCTGGATCGCCAGAGGGCTTCAGATCACGAAGCCGGTTTGCCGCTCTAGCAAGGCTACAGCAAAAATCGGCAACACAGAGCTGGAGTTCTCTGGCGCTCCCCGCAGGGCGCGGGCGGCAGGCCTCCATCACGTTGTTGGGGATGTTGAAAAGGGCTGGCCATTTCCTGCCATCACCGCCTAGCTCTGAACGCCTGCGGCACTCGCGCAGAGTTGTGCAGAATTATTCAGAGGTGCCCTAGTAATAAAACAGCAGTAAATCCTGCTGACGATGCTGTGCTTGTGTTAGCCAACTCAATAACTGCTGTTGTTGTGGCGGTGTTAATTCTCCGGCTAACACACTGCGCTGAGCGTCTTCCAACCGGGCATGACGGCAAATCGACACGCTGGGAAAATCGTCGGGCAAGTCCAGCCAGGGATGATTGATAAAATAAGCCGACACGCCATCGATACCGGCCAAGGCCATGAGCTCAGCTGGGTAAAATTCACTGTTCGCCAAACGCTCGCCGTGCCAGTCCGCCAATAATTCCAATACATACCAATATAGAGATGCACTGATGTCGTCGTCCAACTGGCCATCGGCAATGTGCTGTAGCGCAGCTTCTGCTGGTTCTGCAAAACTGGTGGTTAACTGCTGCAGCGGCGCATGATAGTGCTGGCGCAGCTGCTGGCATTGGGCTTCGGTCATGTGCCCAAATAAAGCGCACAGGCTTTTTTCATCCACACAATAGGCCGTCCATCCGTAACTCATTGTGACTTCTCCAATGTCTGGTTATAGCGGAATGGTCAGACTTTCCTTGACCTCTTCCATCACAATATAACTTTTTGAATTCTTAACGCCGGGTAATTGCAACAGCATATCACCGAGCAAACTGCGGTACTGCGACATGTCCTTAATGCGCGCTTTGACCAAATAATCCGAGTCGCCCGACACCAAATGGCATTCCAAGACATACGGCAAGGTTTTAACGGCAGCGGTAAATTCCGAAAATGCTTGCGGCGATTGGTGCGCCAGTGAGATTTCAACAAACACCAGCAGCTCATGATCCATCAACTTGGGGTTGAGCTTGGCGTAGTAGCCCTCGATGTAGCCATCACGCTCCAATCGCTTGACCCGCTCCATACAGGGGGTGGCGCTGAGGCCGACTTTTTCCGCCAGATCCACATAGCTGATGCGGCCCTGACCTTGCAGCACATCCAGAATGCGTCGGTCCATGCGATCGAGGGGTTTAACGACTTCATTCGACATTAGAGCTTTCCACTACCAAAGATTCATCCTTTAGAGAATACAACTTCATTTGAGGCAAATACAAAGGATAAACCGCAAGTTTTCCCCTTAGCATAGTGGGAAACAATGATAGAGATACTCGCCTTATGCATGTGATGATTCTTGGCTCTGGCGTCATCGGTGTGACCAGCGCCTGGTACCTGGCCCGTGCAGGCCATCAAGTCACCGTGGTTGACCGCCAGCCACAGCCCGCCATGGAAACCAGCTTTGGCAATGCCGGCCAAATCTCACCTGGCTATTCTGCCCCCTGGGCCGCGCCCGGCGTGCCGTTTAAAGCGATCAAGTGGTTGTTGCAAGACTTGGCGCCGCTGGCTGTGGACATTCGCCACTGGGACAGCCACACCTTGAGCTGGCTGACGCGCATGCTACTCAACTGCAATGAGTACAGCTATCACATCAACAAATCGCGCATGATGCGTTTGGCGGAGTACAGCCGTGATTGCCTTAAGGCCACCCGCACAGAGCTGAAGTTGAATTATCAGCAACGCACCGCCGGTACCTTGCAGCTGTTTCGCAGCCAAGCACAAGTCGATGCCTCACAAAAAGACATCGCCGTGCTGCAAGAATGCGGGGTTGAGCATCAACCGCTGTCGGTGGAGCAATGCCTGGAATTTGAGCCCGGCTTGGCCAGTAGCGCGCACAAGTTAGTGGGCGGGCTGCGTTTACCCGGCGATGAAACCGGCGATTGCCATTTGTTCACGCAGCAGCTGGCCGAGCATTGCCGTGAGTTGGGCGTGGAATTCCTCATGAATACCAGCATCCAGGGGCTGTTGTGCCAACAGGACCGCATTGACGGCGTGGTGACGAATCAAGGCAATCTGCAAGCCGATGCCTATGTGATGGCCTTGGGCAGCTTTTCCGCGCCGCTATTGCGCGATATTGGCCTGGCGATTCCGGTTTATCCGGTCAAAGGCTATTCACTCACCGTGCCGATCAGCAACGCCGACTGTGCGCCGCAATCGACGTTAATGGACGAAACCTACAAAGTCGCCGTTACCCGCTTCGACGATCGCATTCGCGTCGGCGGCACCGCCGAAATTGCCGGTTACCAGCAAGATTTGCCCGCCAAGCGCCGCGCCAACGTTGAATTTGTCGTCAACGATTTATTCCCTGGCGCAGGCGATACCAGCGCCGCCGAATTCTGGACCGGCCTGCGCCCGATGACGCCCGATGGTACGCCCATCATTGGCCCGACCCATTTGCACAACTTATTCCTCAATACTGGCCACGGCACTCTGGGCTGGACCATGTCGATGGGGTCTGCCAAAGTACTGGCCGACGTCATCAGCCAGCGTCAGACCGATATCGACGCCGACGATTTATCCATTCAGCGCTATCAACAACGGAGTCAACATGTACCAAAAAGACGTTATTCATACTGATCAAGCACCGGCAGCCATTGGCCCGTATTCGCAAGCCGTGCGGGTTGGCAATACGGTGTATATTTCTGGCCAAATTCCGCTTAATCCGAAAACCATGGAAATGGTCACGGAATCATTTGAAGCTCAGGCCGAGCAAGTGGTCAAAAACCTGCGTGCTATTTGTGAAGCTGCGGGCGGTGATCTGAATAACCTGGTCAAACTGACGGTATTACTGTCGGACATGAGCCACTTCGCCACGGTGAACAGCGTGATGGAAAAATACTTCCAGGCGCCTTACCCAGCGCGCGCAGCGTTTGCGGTAAAAACCTTACCAAAAGATGCCGACGTTGAAATTGAAGGCATTATGGCGCTGTAATAAACTCACGGCCGCCCAGCGCGGCCGTTGTGTAATCCGGATTTCTTTCTTGCAAGTATCTTCGCTTTTTCGGCTGCAAAGTTGCGCTATTTAGTGTGGGTGCTTGCACCTATTTTTTTGTTTAGCGCCGCTCTTCGTGTTTAGTACCGCAGGCGGTTAATCAGCGGAATCGATCAAAGCCCTATGCCCTCCTTGAGGGATCTTATCCCTCACGCCGGGCGGGCGAGCTCCCTGCTTTGCGCTGCACAGGCCGTATCTCCTCTGTTGCCAATGCTGCGGCCAACGCATCACAAAAAGCCTACATCCTTGTAGGCCTTTTGCTGGTGCTGCCGTCCTGGCAGCCCCTGCGAGCACAGCCATTGCCAACGCCGGCGGCCTGCCAGGGCTAGGCAAACCTGGGTGCGATACCGAGTGGTTTATGCCTTCGGATGGGTGTCCGAGTTGCATCCTTTAACGATTGCTCAGCATCGAGTAAGCATTGGACATTTTCCAGACCTGCTTCCAGAAGATGAACATGTGGGTCGTGTATGCTAGAAGCTGTTTCATAACCTTCAGTCCGATATAATAATCAAAACTATCAGCTTCAACTCCTCCACCATGAAACGTTCAACCTCAGAACTGACCGACCAACAGTGGGCACACATTGAGCCTTGTTTACCCAGCCTGCCTCGTGGCAAAGGGGGTCCCAAACCTATCAGCAATCGAGCCTGTTTCGAGGGCATTTTATGGGTCTTACGTTCAGGTGCGCGCTGGCGTGATCTACCCGAGCGCTATCCTTCACCGAGTACCTGCTGGCGCCGCCTTCAGTACTGGGAAGAGCAAGGTGCATGGGTCAAAGCCTGGCGTAAGCTTCTTCGCGTTCTGGATCAACAGTCGCGGTTAAATTGGGAAGAATCGTTTTCTGATGGTAGTTTTGCACCCGCAAAAAAAGGGGCCTCGGTGTTGGAAAAACCAAGCGTGGTAAGGGGTCGAAGTGGATGATAGTCGTCGATGGCGAAGGCATTCCAATCGGGCTGACACTTGGCTCAGCGTCACCGGCGGAGGTCAATCTGATTGAGGCTTTGTTAAATGTTTCCTATGGCAAGAGCAAGGTGAAGCGTTTGATTTACGATAAAGCGGCAGACTCTGATCCTCTGCGAATGGCGTTAAAGAAGCGGGGTATTGATCTCATTTGTCCACATCGTCGAAACAGGAGAAAAGCGCCGCTGCAAGATGGTAGAAAGCTGAGAAGGTACGACCGTCGCTGGAAAGTAGAGCGCACTTTTGCTTGGCTTGGAAATTATCGGCGATTAGTGGTTCGATGGGAAAGAAAGCTCTCAATGTATCGAGCCTTCTTTCACGCCGCCTGCATGATGATCGTGCTAAAGAAGTTGTGAAACAGCTTCTAGTCGAATATTAAGTAATTTTCAGGCTCTCGGGTCAATGGATACTGAGCCGCAGGCTCGTCGCCCATTAAAACCTGTACCGTATCGGTTATACCATCGGAGTTACTATCGGTTAAATCGTGGCCATCAAAAAAGTTACCTAAATAACCTTGGAATGACTGCCCCATAAAATCATAGTTAACCAAACCGTCCGAATACCATCTATTCACCGAACCGTTATCAGAATGGATGATTGTACCACTACCATTATTAACAAATCGATTCAGGTAAATCACATTATCCGACGATCTAGTAAGACCCAGCGTTTTAGCCGTCATACCGGTCGTTCGAGTTTTAATACTGTTCAGAAATATTTCATTATTGCTGGACCAACTCAACTCCACTCCACTCGGTGAATTAAAGTGTATTTTATTATTTTTAATTCTTGCGTGATCCGAATTACTTAATATAAGCCCACCTTCATTGTTCGATTCTACAACATTATCAACTACCGAACAACCATCAGAAGTTCTAATATAAATCCCATAGTGTCTATTGGATTTTGAGGTATTCCCAAGCACTTTACTACCGGAAGACTGGTACACAAAAACCCCAGTAATACTGTTTTGGTTCACCTCATTGTTAACGATTTCTGTAATACCAGAAGACTCGACCTTAATACCCACTTCCTTATTTGAGTTTGTGATGTTTTCACCAACATAATTATCACCCCTTACATCATCAAAATGTATCCCATGTTGATTATTCGAAGAACTGTTATTACCCATGACCATATTATTTTTTCCTCGCCTTAAGTTAATACCGGTTTTATTTTTCGTTACGGTATTTTGCTCAACACGACAGCCCGAACATTCGTATATCGATATCCCATCTCTATCTTGATCCGACACACGATTGTTTTGAACAATAGCGCTATTACTATCATCCAATCTAATCCCGACCAAACCATAAAAATGACAGTCATTATTCCTGACCTCAACATTATCACTGCCAACCACTTCAATTCCACTGTGATTATAATGCGAGCGGTCATACCCACATAAATTATCCTCAATAATGCCATTGTGCGATTCCGCAGCAAAATAAATGGCCGGATAATACGCAGAACCGAAAAGGTCAAATCCTTTAACCGTTACATTTGGAGCATTCACAAATACAACGTTTTTTGCGTGAGATTGAGCTCGTATTTTAGTCAAAGCCGCTCCATTAACAGATTGCAAAGTAACGGGTTTATTGATCGACAAATTTTCAACATACTCACCATCATCGACCAAAATCGTCGCGCCATTGATCGCATTGTCGATGGCCGATTGGATGGTTGGATAATCCGCCGGAACATTAATCGTTGGTACGGGTACGGCTTCGAAATTCACTTCCGACAAACCACTTCCATCTACTTGTACTTGAATTTTTTCCGGTGTAAAGATATAACCCAACTTTGAAGCAGTTATGATGTAGCTTCCGGATTCTTGTTCGATGAACGAAAAATTACCATCGGCGCTTTCAATCACGCTTTCTGATGATCCATCAATTAATTTGAACAGAACTTCGTTTAATAGTACTCCTGATTCCATTGCAGAACCAGAAACTTGGTAACCACTTTGCGTTGTAAACGATACTTGTATATCGGAATTAAGTTCGTTTCCAGCCAAATCAGTCACGGTATGGTTGATACGTAAGACATAATCATGATTACTCTGTAATGGTATCTTCGGTGTGAACGTTAACTTATCTTCAACAACATTTCGATCTCCTTGAACATCCGAATTGCCATCCGTTAACACAACACTGTATTCATCAACACTGTCGAACGCAATCGACTTAGAAAAGACAACTTCTAAGACGGAAGTCGACAATACGTCAACTTGATTGTGCTGTGGGTACGACCGAACCAACACAGGTGGAGACGGATCGGAGTCGGCCGTAAATTCGTCCAGATTACGGACGCTATCTTTATCGCTGTCCAAATCGGCATCGTTAATTACTGCTTGAAGATGATGCTGGATTTCCCAACCATCTAGCATTCCATCATTGTCGGTGTCGCTGGACAAAGGATTAGTACCGTTCAAATTAGTTTCATCAACGTCATTGAGTCCGTCGTTATTGTCATCCGTATTGCTTCCCACACCGTCGTTATCGGAGTCGATTGACTTAAAGCGCTGTTCAAAATCGATGTGAGCCATTACCGGCACTCCTGCTCAAGATGAAGCGGCAAGAACTGAGAGAAACTGGCCTCGGTGGTAAATACATCGGCGAAGCTAGGCGTAGAAGAAAGAGCTTCGACTGTTAGCAACGTTAAATGAGTGGCTATTTTTTTCATAAAAATTCCTTTTATAGGTTATTAAATATTCTTTTGACGAGGTTTTCATTGTGGACGACACCACGGATGCACATACGAGGGGCATCGATTTGGGGCTTGTTTGCTCGTTGAAGTCTATTATCCAAAGCTCAGTCTCAGATTCCGAGACCAGGGGAAGAAAAAATACTGAAATAACAATAAAAGGAGGTAGATAAGAAAGATGCGCGAAACGCCGAAGTATTTTGGCGTTCCCCATGACCCATCAAGCGCTTTGCAGAGAACTCAGTCTCACCATGTGAGACTGAAGCGATATAGAATAGACCGACTCTTACGCCGACTCATTAGACACAGGACAAAATGGAGACAACAGCAAATGGATGGCTTTGACCGTATCTACGATCTCCACAAGCTACTAAAAGGACGCAAAACTGCCCTAGCGCTGAATGATATTCTCGAACGCATGGAATGTTCCAAGGCGACTTTTCATCGTATACGTCGCCATATGAGTGACTATTTAGGCGCACCGATAGAATTCAATAGAGATCAGGGTGGTTACCGCTATATGGAGGGCCCGGACAGCGGCTATGAGTTGCCCGGGCTCTGGTTTAATCAACAAGAGTTATACGCACTTTTGATGATTCAGTCGCTGCTGAACAATCTTAGTATCAGTTTACTTCAACAAGAACTGTCACCGATAAAGGAGCGCATCGATCGCCTGTTGAAAAAACAGTCTCTGGATCCCGAGCTGCTACACGATCGCATCCGAATCCTCGGGGTTGCCACCCGCCAGGTGGATGACCATATCTTTCTGCCTCTGGCGGAGGCCGTAGCGCGCAGCAAGCCATTAACAATCACCTACAGCACGCGTGATTCTGGCGTCACCTCTTGCCGGAATATTTCTCCCCTGCGCATGGTCAACTACCGAAATAACTGGTATCTGGACACCTGGTGCCATACACGCCAAGACTATCGCACCTTCGCCATGGAGTGTATCCAAAGTATCACAGACTCTAAGGACACTTTTCAGGCAATCGACAGTAAAACACTGGACGACTACTTTAACGCCAGTTACGGCATCTATGCCGGTGATAATATCGAGTGGGCAGTCATAGAGTTCACGAGCGATATCGCCAACAGAGTTGCCGACGAACTCTGGCACCCGCAACAAAAGGGAGAACTTTTAGCAGACGGGCGCTACCGGCTCAGCCTTCCCTATAACAGCGACCAGCCAAATGAGCTCTTAATGGATATTATTCGTCATGGCGAAGCCGCCAAACTGATCGAGCCGAAGTCTCTGCAACAGCAGCTAATACAGCGTTTACAAGACTCGCTGAGCATCTATACAGATTAGAAAAAGCATCGATGCGGTATTTAACTGAGGCAGTAGCAATTCTTTGCTAAACAACACAGCTCTACCCACTCAAGCTTTTGTACTCGCCTTTGCTCTCTGCCGATCAGTACCTTAACAGAAGTCATTGCTGGTTATGATCCCTGCAGGTCTGCTCGACTAGCAGCGCCAACAAAAGGCCTACAAGGACGTAGGCTTTTTGTGATGCGGTGACCACAGCATTGGCAACAGAGGAACTACGGCCTGTACGGTGCAAAGCAGGGAGTTCGCCCGCCCGGCGTGAGGGATAAGATCCCTCAAGGAGGGCAAAGGGATTCGCGCATAAATACTATTTGGTCAAGACAACCACTCTAAGCAACGCACAATTAGACTGCTGAATTACAAGAATAATACTCAGCTCTCGCGCCCAGGTTTTCCGCACCTCGCAGGCCACCAGCGTTGGCAATGGCTGTGCCCGCAGGGGCTGCCCGGACGGCAGCGCCAACAAAAGGCCTACAAGGACGTAGGCTTTTTGTGATGCGACGACCACAGCATTGGCAACAAAGGAAGTAAGGCCTGTACGGTGCAAAGCAGGGAGTTCGCCCGCCCGGCGTGATGGATAAGATCCCTCAAGGAGGGCATAGGATTCAGCGAATAATTAACGTAGTTACGTCCAACTAATGATGCGAGTGAATAGCAACACTCGAGGAACATCCGTTACAGGCGCGAAATACGATCTCGCGTCCAAGTTTTCCGCGTCTCAGCTGGCATGACTGCCCCGCCCCTACTGCAACGTCAACGGCGACCCCACACTGGTATGACTCAGCGGCACTTCCATGGCATTGCTGTGCTCACGGTCAGGCTGGCCGACCATTTCGTCGTAGGCACTTTGCTGGCGCAGTACCATCTGCGTCACTGGCAAACCTTCAAACAGGGTTTGTAGATTCAATATATTGAAGGAGCGCAGTAATTTGCCCTTGTTGTCGGTGACGTACTGTTCGTTGCCATCCACGACCACCGACACTTGGTAGAGGCACAAATCCAGTGAGTGAATAATTACTTTGTCGATGCGGGTGCAGCGGCGCACTTCGTTCATGCTGATGGCCATGGTGTCTGTCCTCATATAACCGACGGTCATGCGTGGTGGTTGGTGCCGCACGGACACCACCGCCAAATCATATACAGAATCTATACACCATGTACAGTCAGTCGTCCGGTCGTTGTTCAACACCTGGGTGAAATTCACGACTGCCATACAACTCACTCAACAGCGGTGCGCTGCCATTGGGTTGCACCAAGCGCGCGTGCTCACGGCGCAGCTGGCGTGGCTCATCGACACCACAGGAATGTGCGATCATGCCGACTTCGTACATCATGGTGTCGACGTAGTTGGCCACTCGCACGGATTTATCCGCCTCCACCAAGCCACGCTGCAGCTTTGGATCGTGGGTGGTAATGCCAGTGGGGCAGCTGTTTTTGTTGCATTGCAGTGCCTGGATGCAACCCAGAGCGAACATAAAACCACGCGCACTGACGACAAAATCGGCGCCAACGCAGAGCGCCCAAGCGACTTTGTCCGGGTTGATCAACTTGCCCGATGCAACCACACGAATGCGCGGTCGCAGCTGAAAATCATCGAGTTTGTCGATCAACATGGGCAACGCTTGCGCCAGCGGCAGCCCCATGTAGTCCATCAGTGGTTGCGGCGAGGCACCGGTGCCGCCCTCGGCGCCATCCAAAGTGATGAAGTCCGGCGCGCTGTCGGTGCCACGGCGATGAATGGCGCGGCACAAGTCGTCAATCCAATCGATGTCGCCCAATACGGTTTTAAACCCGGTGGGTTTGCCGGTGATGCTGCGCACCCGCGCCACCATGTCGAGCAAGTCATCCACCGAGCGAATATCCGGGTGGCCATTCGGGCTGATGGAATCCTTTCCGGCGGGAATGCCACGAAAACGGGCGATTTCTGCGGTGACCTTGCCGCCCGGTAAAATACCGCCCTTGCCCGGTTTGGCGCCCTGGCTAAGTTTGATTTCAAACATGCGCACTTGCTCATGAGAGGCCACCTCACGCAGCTTGTCGTCGTCCAGCTCCCCGTGCTCATCGCGCACGCCGTATTTCGCCGTGCCGATTTGCACCACCAGGTCACAACCGCCTTGCAGATGGTACGGTGTTAACGCCCCCTCGCCGGTGTTCATCCAACAGCCTGCGAGTTTGGCACCGGCCGACAGGGACTCCACCGCCGGGCGCGAAATTGCCCCAAAACTCATGCCGGAAATATTCACCACGGATGCCGTTTGGTATGGGTGGCGACAATGCTCACCAATCACCACCTCTGAGGCACTGGCAAAGTCTTTTTTTAACGCCGGAAATGGGCTGTTGACGAACATGACGGTGCCCGCAACATCGAGGCGCCGGGTGGAGCCAAATGCCACCGTGGTGTCGACTTTTTTGGCGGCTTTGTAGGCCCAGCCACGCTCAGCGCGATTGAATGGCATTTCTTCGCGGTCCATGGCAAAAAAATACTGGCGAAAAAACTCGCCCAAATGTTCAAACACATAACGAAAACGGCCAATTACCGGAAAGTTGCGTCTAACGGTATGGCGCGTTTGGCGCCGATCGCTGATGTAAGCCCACGTGCCCCAGATCAACGCCACCAGCAGCAACAGCGCCAGCGTCCCCACCAGCCCTAATACTGCATAGGCAGCCACACGAAAAACGGCGTCTGTCATCCTTCACTCCCAGTTCCTGTGATCGTTACTGCGCAGCATATCACTGCTACAGGGTGGAGTTGTTACTGGCGAAAAAAAAGCGGCCGAAGCCGCTTATAGGGTGCCGTGGCGCCAAATTCAGGCGGTGGGCGTTATGTTGCGCACACTGCGGGCGGTGAAGTAGGCGAATCCTCCGTCTACGTCCCCCACCTCTACGCGATTGGGTGCTAAGGGCGAACTTTTAATCGTGGCAATGTAAATGCCATGACTGGAAATCAAATTGCGATCAACATCGTTAAATTGTGGCTGTGAAAAAACGAAAGTTTTACGCTCATGTCCACGTTCCAAGGTGAGTATTAGCTGAGCATCCACCAGCTCATTAGCGCGACTGAAATTTACATAAGTGACCTGGTAACCCAGATCAAATTCATACAATGGCGAAGCCAAGGTCGGTTTGCTGATGCTCATAACTAACACCTATATAGTGGGCATTGCACTATTAGTTTTAGTCAGGCCAGAGACGCTTCGCAACGTGTGATAACACAAAGCTACAGTTAGCTCAGCGCTACTTACCAACGCTTGAAATTTGACGTAAGAACAGTCGTTTAGCCCAGTTTTTACGCCATTGTGATCAGTATGTAACCGGCTCTAAGCAAGCGGCACTGGCAACAGACACAAGTGCCTACAATGACACTCAGCTGTAGGCATCAGAAATAGTTGATAGGAATATCGACAATTTTTTCAGCGCATTACCAGCGCTGTTTAATGTCGCGTAAGGCAGGTGCAAGTTGTGGAAAATCGAACTGAAAATCCGCTTGCTGCAAGCGCTCGGGCAAGGCCCGCTGGCCCAGCAACAATAGCTCACTCATTTCACCAAACAGGCATTTGGCCGACAACTCAGGCATCGGCAATATGGCTGGGCGGCGCAAAGTACGCCCCAGCTCAGCACTGAAGTCGGCGTTAGTGACTGACTCAGGCGCCGTCATATTGACAGGGCCGGTAAGCGTTGGATGCTGCAATAACCAATGGATGGCACGGCAGTAGTCGTGCAAATGCACCCACGGCATATATTGCAGGCCGCCACCAATGCGCCCGCCTAATCCCAACGAGAATGGTAACCACAAACGTTTTAACATGCCGCCGCGCGGTCCCAGTACTAGGCCGGTGCGCACGCACAACAAGCGCTCGCTGTGCTGTGCCATTAAACTAGCAGCTTGCTCCCAGTCCTCACACAAGCGCGCGGCAAAGTCGCTGCCAGCTTGGTCGTCTTCGGTGACGGTTTGCTGCTCGGGCGAGCCGGATAAGCCGCCGTAATAACCCACCGCCGAGCCGCTGATGACCACTTCAAATTGCTGACCACTGGTGCTGGCCCACTCTGCTAAGTCGCGAGTAAAGTCGACGCGAGAGGCGCGCAAGGCTTGCTTGCGCGCATCGCTCCAACGCCGATCGGCAATCGGTTCACCGGCCAAGTTGATCAGCCAGTGGTACCGCTCGCCCAGCTGTGCGGCGGTATTAACGCCATACACTTGGCCTTGCCAGCGCTGCTCGACCCAATCTGGCCGACGACTAAACACAGTGATTTGATGGCCCTGCTGCAACCATTGGTCGACCAGGTGCTGGCCAATAAAACCAGTGCCACCGGTGATCAGTATGTGTTTCGTCATGTCGGCCTCCGACTTACATCATCTCAGCGGTCATCGACATCAGGCTGTCTTTCCCTGACTCAATGTCCGCCATCAGGCTGTGGGTTTGAGGTAGCAGTTTGGCAAAGAAAAAGTCTGCGCTAAACAGCTTAGCCTGATAAAAGTCGGTTTCTGTGCTGCCGTCGTTTAATGCTTGCTGTGCCGTGGCTGCCATGCGGCTCCAAAAATACGCCAACATGATCAAAGCCATCAGACGTAGGTACGGCGTAGCCACCGCGCCGGCTTGTTCACGATCCTGCATGCCGTTTTGCATCAGCCACATGGTGGCTTTTTGCAGTTGCGCGGCACTGGCCTTAACGGCGGCAACATGCGGTGCATCGGCGTTTTGCTGAATGTATTGATCCAACATGGCGAACAGACGTTTGATCGCGCGGCCACCGTGCATGCCAAGTTTACGCCCCACCAGATCCAACGCCTGAATGCCGTTGGTGCCTTCATAGATGCGCGTGATGCGCGCATCCCGCACCAGCTGCTCGACGGGCCAATCCTGGGTGTAACCATTACCACCCATCAGCTGCAGGCCATCGTTGGCACAGAAGAAGCCTTCATCAGTCAGGTAAGCTTTCACCACCGGCGTCAACAGCTGCACCATATCATCGGCCTGCTCGCGCTCTTCGACAGACTCGGCTTTGTGGGCAATGTCCAGTTGCATGGCGGTGAAGTAAGCCAGCGCACGGCTGCCTTCGATGGTGGCTTTCTGGCGCAACACCATGCGGCGTACGTCAGGGTGTACCAGGATGTTGTCGGCGGCTTGATCCGGCTCTTGTGGGCCAGCCAGCGAACGGCTCTGGCGACGTTCCTTAGCAAACTGCAGCGATGTCTGGTACGCCGCTTCCGCCACCCCCAAGCCTTGCAGGCCAACCATCAAGCGCGCGCTGTTCATCATCACGAACATGGCTTGCAGGCCTTTATGCGGTTCACCAATCAACCAGCCCTGGGCTTGCTCAAAGTTCATCACGCACGTGGCCGAACCTTTGATACCCATCTTGTGCTCTAGGCCACCACAAAACGCTGGGTTACGGCTGCCGTCTTGCAGAATTTTTGGTACCAGGAACAGCGAAATGCCCTTCGAGCCCGACGGTGCATCGGGCAGCTTGGCCAGCACTAGGTGAACAATATTGTCGACCAAGTCGTGCTCACCACCGGTAATCCAGATCTTGGTGCCAGAAATGGCGTAGCTGCCATCGGTATTGGGCTCGGCTTTGGTGCGAATCAGACCCAAGTCCGTACCACAGTGAGGTTCGGTCAGGCACATGGTGCCGGTCCATTCACCGCTGATCAGCTTAGGCAGATAGGCCTCTTTTTGTTCATCGCTGCCGTAGCTGGTGAGTGCGTTAATCGCACCGTGCGTCAGCCCAGGGTACATACCCAGCGATAGGTTGGCCGAGCACACCATTTCTTCCGCCAAGGTATTGAGTGTGTGGGGCAAGCCCTGGCCGCCGTATTCAACCGGTGACGACAGCGCCGTCCAGCCGTTTTCGGCAAATTGGCGGTAGGCCTCTTTGAAGCCGCTGGGCGTGGTCACGGTTTTGCTGTCGGGATCGTACTGGCAGCCCTCGCGGTCGCCACTTTCATTCAGCGGCGCCATCACGTTTTCGGCCAGTTTGGCTCCCTCGTTCAGCATGGCGTCCATGATTTCGCGGGTGGCGTCCTCATAGCCTGGCAGCGCCGGCAAGATCTGATCGCCTTGCAGCAGTTCATACAACACAAATTGCATATCACGTAAGGGAGCTTGGTAGTTCATATACATCACCTTTTGCCGGGTTGCGAAACGCGACTTTCGACTCAGCCGCATCGTATAATTACTTACATATACAACAGTTATACAGCAAGTTAGGTTTAACGTACAAATAAAATCCAAACGCTCATTTGAAATTTTGTACAGGATGAGTCAAGGTTTGTACCACCACAGCCTCAGAGCTGAGCGATTACCATTGAGGATCAACATGGCAACCATCGCCATCGTCGGCGCAGGCATGGGCGGCCTCAGCGCCCTAAACAAGTTAAAGCAACAGCATCATCAGGTGCACGTATTCGATAAGAGTCGTGGTTCGGGCGGGCGCTTGGCCAGCAAAAAAGTGGCTGACGTCTCATGGGACATGGGTGCACAGTTTATGCGTGCTCACACCCAAGAATTTGCCCAGCAGCTGCAACACTGGCAGCAACAAGGCTGGATCGAACGCTGGTCATTTGACCCTTGGGTGATCGACGCGCAAGGCGCGCGCCCCTCGGCTGACGGCGTCGAGCGCTACGTCGGAGTCTCACGCATGACTGCGCTTAGCCGCCAATTGCTGCAAGCGGCGGACGAGTTTCACGCCAGTACGCGCATTGTCGCGTGTCAGTGGCAAGCATCGGGTTGGTGGCTGCAAGATGAACAACAGCAAAGCCACGGCCCCTACGATGCCCTGGTGCTGAATCTGCCGCCACAACAAGCGCAGCCTTTACTCGACGCCAGTCCGGAGCTGCAGGCTCGCTGCGATGTTGCTATGCAACCGTGCTGGACGCTGCTGCTGGCCTTTGAGCAGCCACTGGCGACGCCGTTTGATGCCGCGTTTGTTAAACAGGGGCCACTGGGCTGGATCGCACGCAATAACAGCAAACCGCAACGCCAACCGGGCGAAACCTGGGTATTGCAAGCCCAGCATGGCTGGAGTGGGCAACACTTGGAGCACTCCAAGCAACACGTTACTGAGGCGCTGCTGCAGGCCTTTTGGTCAGCTTTGCAGCTGGCGCCACAGACGCCGACCGAGCATTGGCTGCATCGCTGGCTGTACGCCATCAGTCCACAACCGCTGCAACGCGGCGCGCTCAGCGATTTACCCAAACGCTTAACCGTATGCGGCGACTGGTGCGATCGCGGTGCCGTGGAGGGCGCATGGCTCAGTGGCCAGCAGGCCGCCAACGATTTATTAACCGTACTGGAGTAACTTATGAAAGCCGCCATTCTATTGGCCCATGGCAGCAGCGATCCGAATTGGCTAGCACCGTTTGATCAGCTGCTGGCGCGCATTCGCCAACAATTGGACGACGACACTCACGTTCGCCTGGCATACATGGAACTAGCGCAGCCAACCTTGGCAGAACAGGTCGCAGAGCTGGTGACAACAGGGGCGCACCATATCGATGTGCTGCCGCTGTTTTTTGCCGCCGGGCGCCATCTGCGGCGTGATGTACCGGCAATGATCGAAGATCTAATGCGCCGCCATCCCAGCGTCACCATCGAACTGCACGCACCGGTGGGCTTAGAGCCTGAAGTCAGCGCCGCCATCAGCCAGGTAGTAACGCGGCAGTTACAGCCATAGCCCTCACATTCCCCTCCTTGGCGCGTCAACCACAAGCTGTCGACGCGTCATACCTTTGCCTCAACCAGTTATGCAGCTGAGTCATTGTCTTTACCATTCCTTATACAAAACTCAATTTAACTGTACAAAAAACATTGACGTGTCGAACTTTTCTGCGCCAGACTAATCCTATACAAATCTGGACCATAGGTTATACAGGCATGCAGCAGACACTCAGCGATACTTCCAAAGTTGGTATTCCTATTGGCATCAGCGCCTGTCTGATGGGTCAGCCCGTGCGTTTCAACGGCTCGCACAAGCGCTCTCGTTTTTGTACCGATGTCTTGAGCCGCTACTTCGACTTCAAACCCTTATGCCCAGAAGTCGCCATTGGTATGGGGACGCCGCGGGAAACCATTCGGCTGGTGACAGAAACCCCCAGCGACACCAACGTGCGCGCCGTTGGCAGCGACAATCCAGAACTCGATATCACCGATGCGCTGGCTGCATACGGCGATCAGCAAGGTAAGCAACAGCAAGTGTGCGGCTATATTTTTATGCAAAAGTCGCCGAGCTGCGGCTTATTTGGCGTTAAACGCTACCTAGCGAACGGCCACCCAGAAGGCACCACTCGCGGCATTTACGCCAAACATTTTTGCCAGCAAAACCCATTACTGCCGGTGGAGGAAGCCGGGCGCCTAAATGACGCCGGCTTGCTGGAAAACTTTATGGTGCGAGTGTTTACCTATCACGACTGGCAGCAGTTCGTGCACAGCGATTTCAACGCTGGTGACTTGATTCACTTCCATTCGCGTTACAAGTACTTGGTCATGGCGCATAGCTCGGTGCACTACAAAAGCATCGGTCGGTTGTTATCGGATCTGTCCGCAGCGCCGATTAAAGACATTGCCGAGCAGTACTTTGAGCTGTTGATGACGGCCCTGGCCAAACCTGCCAGCCGGAAAATGCACACCAACACCTTGATGCACCTGCAAGGCTATCTAAAAAATCTGATTAGCAGCGACGATAAGCAAGAACTGACCCGCGTTATTGACGACTATCGCCAAGGCATTGTGCCGTTGGTGGTGCCGCTGACTTTGCTTAAACACCACCTGAATCATCATCAGGAAGCCAACGCGTATGCGCGCGCGCAGGTGTATTTAAATCCCCATCCATATGAGTTGGGGTTAAGGAATCAGCTATGAATGAAGCCTACCCCATTCGTGAGTTTGCTCGGCTTACCGGCGTGAATCCGGTGACCTTGCGTGCCTGGGAGCGGCGTTACGGCATCATCAAGCCACACCGCACCGACAAGGGGCACCGTTTGTATGACGATGAGCACATCGGTCGGGTTAAAAACATTCTCTATTGGCTCGACCAAGGGTATCCGATTCGCCAAGTAAAGCTGCTGATGAAAGACAACAGTGAGCAAAACCAAGAGCAAGACGACAACTGGCAAAGCTTGCAGCAGCAAATGATTACCGTCGCCACCAACCTCGACGGCCAGCGCTTGGATCAATTGTGGACCGATGGCTTAGCCTGCTACCCCATGGCTATTTATTACGAGCGCTGTTTGCTACCAGTACTGCAGCATGTGCGCAGCCAGCATGAGCAGCCACTGTTAGCGCGCTCTTTTGAACATTTATTACGCCGCAAGCTGTATACCCTGATCCAACAACAGCAAAAGAACAACGATGGCCCCGCACTGTTATTGGCAACCAATCATGAAGACGCCGAATTACAGCTGTTGGCCTGCGCCTACGCGCTGGGAGCAGCGGCTTTTCAGGTGAATTATTTCGGTCCCAAATTAAGCCCAGTGGATTTAAATCTGGCCGCGACCAGCCTAGCCTGTGAGCGCGTGTGGCTGCATGTTCATCCGTGCAGCCTGACAGAAGGTAAGCAATGGCTGCAGCAATTAAATGCTATTCGCTCGCTGGTGTTTTTGTCCGGCGCGGTGCCGGACTGTGAGGACAGTGCCAGTCATATCCATCAATTGCCCGATGCCATGGGCAAACAAGTACATGCGTTTATTACCACGCCAGGAGGTGATTTATGATTCAACTGGTGTGGTTTCGCATGGACATGCGCGTACACGATAACCCGGCTTTATTTCACGCTTGCCAGCAGGGCCAACCGGTACTGGCAGTGACTTGCTTAACCCAGCAACAGTGGCAACAGCATGGCCTTGGGCAACGCAAGTGGCAGTTACTCATCAACAGCCTGCATGGCTTACAGCAACACTTGCACGACCTCAATATTCCATTGCTTGTGCTGAACAGCGGTGATTTCCACAGCAGCGTTGATGATGTAAAGGCACTGATACAGCGGTTGGCCTCATCCGATATGCCTGTCTCTGACGTCAATTTTAATTTGGAATACGAGGTCAATGAGCGTAAGCGTGACATTGAGCTACAGCGCTGGTGTCAGCAGCAAAATATCGGTGTGAATAAGTTTCACGACCAGTGTGTGATTCCACCTGGAGAAGTGGTGACCCGCCAACAGCAGCCTTTTAAAGTGTATTCGCCCTTTAAGCGCGCCTGGTGGCAACAATTTGATCGCTACAACCAAGCGCCGTTGGCCATACCTCAGCCTCCGGTGGATGCAATCACCCCTGACCTGCAGGACATCGTCAAAGAGCTTAGCGCGGCGCTGCCAGCTGCAGAAAACGATCCATTGTGGAACTGCCATGAACTAGCAGTGCACGAGCAGCTGGAAGAGTTTTTACAGCATCGCGCGCGTTATTACGCCGATACTCGTGATTTCCCCGCCAGCCCAGGTACCAGCAGCTTGTCCTACGCGTTGTCGCTGGGACTGATTTCACCGCGCCAATGTTTGTACACCGCATGGCAAAAGAATGGCTGTCAGCTCAGTGGCGGCAAGGCTGGGCTGGCCAGCTGGATCAACGAATTAATCTGGCGAGAATTTTACCGACACTTGCTGGTGGCTTTTCCACAACTGTGCAAACACCACGCCTTCAAACCTGAAACCGAGGGTGTGCCCTGGCGCACCAGTGCAGCCGCTGAACGGGACTTTCAAGCTTGGTGTGAAGGCAAAACGGGTTATCCCATCGTCGATGCCGCACAGCGACAATTGCTGGACACTGGCTGGATGCACAACCGCCTGCGTATGATCAGCGCGATGTTTTTAACCAAACATTTATTAATCGACTGGCGCCGCGGCGAGGCCTTTTTTAACCAACATCTGGTCGATGCCGATTTAGCCTCCAACAATGGCGGTTGGCAGTGGAGCGCGTCTACCGGTGCCGATGGGGCGCCCTATTTTCGCATTTTCAACCCCACCACCCAGTCGCAACGTTTTGATAGCGCCGGGGAGTTTATTGCGCGTTACGTAGCAGAATTGGCCACTTTACCGGCCAAAAGCCGGCATCAGCCTAACTCCCTGGAGTGTCAGCAGAACCAATATCCAACCGCCATTGTCGAACACAAGTTCGCTCGGCAGCGTGCACTGGATGCCTTTAAACAAACCATGGCTGAAGCAAATAATGATGCCGTGCAACCGTCTTTAATCGAGTGAGAACCCACATGAAATATGGAGATGGAAACCGCTGGCGTAATGTCATGCGCTGGATCGACTCGAGTGTCGAGGGCGATGAACCCATGACCAGTACGCAGTTTAATTGGGTGCGCACTGTGCCCTTTGTATTTTTGCACCTGGCATGTTTAGTGGCGTTTTTTATTCCTGTCAGCGCAACCGCCGTTATTGTGTGCGTGGCACTCTACTGGCTGCGCCTGTTCGCGATTACCGCCTTTTATCATCGCTATTTTTCTCACCGCGCCTACAAAACCAATCGGTTCTGGCAGTTTATTTTTGCGCTGCTGGGCAATATGGCCGCACAACGCGGGCCGCTGTGGTGGGCAGCCCATCATCGTGCCCATCACCATCACTCAGACACTGAAGACGACTTGCACTCGCCAGTGCAACGCGGCTTCTGGTGGAGCCACGTGGGCTGGTTTACCTGTGATGCCAGCTTTAAAACACAATGGCACCGAATTAAGGACTTCGCCCGCTACCCAGAGCTATGCTGGCTTGATCGCTACGACATTTTTGCGCCATTTTTATTGGTAGTGCTGCTGTTTATCAGCGGCGAGGGGCTGGCCTACGTCGCGCCGCAGCTCAACACTTCGGGTCTGCAACTGGTGGTATGGGGTTTCTTTATTTCTACCGTGCTGCTGTTTCACTCCACGGTAACCATCAACTCGTTAGGACATATTTGGGGCAAACGTCGTTTTAACACCAAAGACCAAAGCCGCAATAATGCATTTTTGGCGCTGCTGACACTGGGTGAGGGCTGGCACAACAATCATCACCGTTGGGCGGTTTCCGCTCGCCAGGGTTTTTATTGGTGGGAGGTTGATATCACCTACTACGTATTAAAAATCATGAGCTGGATGGGCATTGTCTACGACTTAAATCCGGTACCAGCCAAGATCCTGGCAGAGGGGCGCGCTCAACCGCAACCGTCCAATGGCATCGCTCAGCAGGAGAAGGCGTAATGGACACGCATCAGGTCGAGCAGACGTTTAAAACCCTCTACAAAACTATGCGTCGTGATCATGTCAGCCGCACCATGCTGGCCGATTGTTATCATGCTGACATCGAGTTTAAAGATCCCTTTCACCATATCCGAGGTATTCATGCACTGACCGATTATTTTACCGGCTTGTATGAAAACGTCACCGCCATTGACTTTCAGTTTCTGCAAACTTGGCAGAGCGGAGACAGCATTACCATCAACTGGATCATGGAATATCGCCACCCACGCATTGCCAGTGGCAATGTGGTGAGTGTTGATGGCATTAGCGAACTGAGAATCCGAGACAATCGCATTGTGTATCACCGTGATTATTTTGATGCCGGGCAAATGCTGTACGAACAGCTGCCGCTACTCAGCTCTGCAATTAGTTGGCTGAAACGGAGGATGTCAGCATGAGTGGCTTAGCGCTCCAGCAACAAACCATCTGGTTGACCGGTGCCTCCAGTGGTATCGGTGAGGCCTTAGCTAAGGCGCTGCAGCCGCTATGTAAACATCTCTATGTCAGCGCACGCAGTGAAGACAAATTGGCCGATCTGGCCAACGCTCATAGCAACGTCACCGCCTTGGCAGTGGACGTTACCGATCCGGAGTCAGTACGCAACGCTGCGGAATTTATCCAAAATCATGGCGGTTTGGATACGGTCATCGCCAATGCGGGCACGTGTGAATACGTTGATGTTGATGACTTTGATACGCGATTGATCGAGCGTGTTATGCAAACCAACTTTATTGGTTTAGCGCACTGCGTCGAAGCCGCTCTGCCACTGCTGAAAAACAGCCAAGCTGGCTATCTGGTTGCCGTGAGCAGCAGCTCAACTTGGCTGGCCATGCCACGGGCTCAAGCCTATGGCGCTAGCAAAGCAGCGGTTAATTATTTTATGGAAAGCATGGCCGCCGATCTCAAACACATCGGCATTGATGTGTCTGTGGTGCTGCCAGGGTTTGTTAAAACGCCACTTACGGACCTAAATGATTTTCCAATGCCGATGATGATTACCGCCGAGGATGCCGCCGAGCGTATTATATCTGGATTAGAAAAACGTCGCTTCGCCATTCATTTTCCCCAACGCTTTACTCTGATACTGAAGCTGCTCGGCTTATTGCCCGCACCTTTGCGGCTGAAATTGTCTTCACGAATGTCTCGTTTACCACAAGGTTCCTCGTCATGAATCGCCAACGCATTGCCATTATTGGGTCTGGAATTTCAGGCCTGACCTGCGCTTATCTGCTGCATGAGCAGTACGATGTCACCGTATACGAGGCCAATGATTATCTGGGCGGCCACACCCAAACCACCGATGTTGCGGTAGGCAATCGCAGCTATCCGGTGAATACCGGCTTTATCGTGTTTAACGACTGGACTTATCCCAACTTCATTCAATTGATGGATCGTTTGGGCGTAGCCAGCGAAAACTCGGACATGAGCTTCAGTGTTAAATGCGAACAGACCGATATGGAATACAACGGCCATGATCTGAACTCCTTGTTCGCTAAGCGCAGTCACCTAATTAGCCCCAGGTTCTGGTTTATGATTCGCGACATACTCAGGTTTAACCGCGAAACACGTGCCGAGCTGGACGCCGATGACATAGACCAGCAAGAAACCCTCGGCAGTTACCTGCAACGCAAAGGCTATGGCGACTATTTCCGCCGCTATTACATCATTCCCATGGGTGCGGCCGTGTGGTCCGCCAGTGAAGACATGATGATGCAGTTCCCGGTGTACTTCTTTATTCGCTTCTTCAATAACCACGGCATGCTAAGCGTCGACGATCGACCGCAGTGGCGCGTCATCAGTGGTGGCTCACGCACCTATGTGGAAAAGATTCAGCAGCAAGTTGGCAGTGAGCGCTTTTTATTAAATGAGCCGGTGCAGCGTATCGAAAGGCACAGCGACCATGTGGTTATTCATTCGCCGCGTGGCAGTGAACGGTTCGACCAAGTAATTCTGTCTTGTCACAGTGATCAGGCCTTATCCATGCTCGACACGCCGACATTGGAAGAGCAAAAAATTCTATCTGCCATTCCTTATAAAATGAACGATGTTGTGCTGCACACCGATGCCGGCATCCTACCGCGCCGCAAAGCCGCGTGGGCCGCGTGGAACTATCATATTGACCCGCAAACTCACTCTGGCAGAGATGCCGTCGCCGTTACCTACTACATGAATAGGTTGCAAAATTACGAAGATGCGGCACAAACCTTTTGCGTTACGCTGAATAAAACCGCCGATATTAACCCAGATAAAATCATTCGCCGTTTTCAATACGCACATCCAGTATTCACTTTGGAGGGCATGGCAGCGCAGCAGCGGCATGAAGAAATCAGTGGCATTAATCGCACGCATTACTGCGGTGCCTATTGGTTTAACGGCTTTCATGAAGACGGTGTACGCAGCGCACTGCGCGTGACCGAACGCCTTGGGGTATCGCTGTGAGTATCGCTGTGAGCGCCATTGAGCACAGCAGCTTGTATCTGGGTCAGGTGCGTCATCGTCGGTTTGCACCGGTGACGCACCAGCTCAGTTACAACGTCTTTATGGTGATGTTGGATCTGGATGAAGTGGACGCCGTCATGTCGTTACATCGCCTATGGTCACATCGTCGCCCTGCGCTCGCCCGCTTTAATCGCAACGACTACTACGGCGCCGATCAGGCACAACACAATACGGCGGCCGATTTAAAGCAGCAGGTGATTGATGCCTTTGCCAGTGAAGCCGGTGAGTGCATTCAGCGTGTCCGTTTGCTGACCAATCTGCGCTACTTTGGCTATTTGATTAATCCCGTCAGCTTTTATTATGGCTACCGCGAGGACGGCAGCTTGGCAGGCGTGTTAGCAGAAATCACCAATACTCCTTGGGATGAGCGTTTCCATTACACTCTCAGCGCGCTCAATACGCCCAGCAAACAAGCCGTCGCGCCGGTAAAGATCTGGAATCAGCACGCTGTTGCCAAACGTGAATACCGCTTTGACAAAGTATTTCATGTGTCACCGTTTAATCCGTTAACCATGCAATATCGCTGGGTTATGCAAGATCCAGCTGAGCAGTTGCTGATTCATATGGAAACCTATCAGCACGACAGCAAAAACTTTGACGCCACTATGATGCTGCAACGCCAGCCAATGACCTCAGCTGCCATGGGACAGGTTTTGCGACAGTACCCACTGATGACCATGAAAGTGTGGTGGGGAATTTATTGGAATGCCCTACAGCTGTGGCTAAAAAAGTCGCCGTTTTACTCGCACCCAAACAACCAGCCTCACCATGATTGGCAACAAGCGCAAAAGCGCCCCACCGATTCCAGCCAGGAGATATTCAAATGAAGACCATCACGGCTAGCCCTTCTTCCATGCACTGGCTCGACCGTTTGTGTCGCAGTGGTTTGTTTTCTACCTTGCAGCGTTTGCATACTGGCCAGCTGCGAATTTATGAGGGCGAGCAATGCCATGAATTTGGCCAGCCGCATCCCGAGCTGCACGCCAGCATCTACATCGATGACTTTGAAGCCTATCGCAGCATTGCGCTAACAGGCAGCGTCGGTGCTGGCGAAGCCTATATGACAGCCGACTGGCGCTGTGACGATTTACCTAGATTGATTCGTCTGTTGGCACGCAATAAAGATGTGGTCGACAGCATCGACAGTGGGTGGGCGACCATTGGCAAGTGGGCGCTGCGTGGTTTTCATGCACTGAACCGCAACACCGAAAAAGGCTCACGCCGCAATATTGCCGCTCACTACGATTTGGGCAATGACATGTTCGAGTTATTCCTCGACCCCACCATGATGTATTCCAGCGCTATATTCCCGACGCCCGAAGCAACGCTGGAACAAGCCTCAACCTATAAGTTGGATCGTATTTGTCAGAAGCTGCAGCTGAACGCTGACGATCATTTGGTGGAAATTGGCACGGGCTGGGGGGAATGGCTATTCACGCTGCCAAACACTATGGCTGTAAAGTCACTACCACCACCATTTCGCAGCAACAATACGACTGGGCCAAGCGCCGTGTTGAAGAAGAAGGCCTGCAGGAAAAAATCACCCTGCTATTAGACGATTACCGAGATTTAACCGGTCAATACGACAAACTGGTGTCCATTGAGATGATCGAGGCGGTAGGCCATCAATACCTGGATACCTACATCAATACCTGTAGCCGCTTACTGAAAGACGATGGCCTGGCATTGATCCAAGCCATCACCATCGACGATCAACGCTATGAACAAGCGAAGAACGAGGTCGATTTTATTAAGCGTTACATTTTCCCTGGCAGTTTTATTCCCTGTGTAACGGCCATTCAGAGCGCCGCTACCCGCGCCAGCGACATGAAAATGGTACACCTGGAAGACATCACCCCACACTACGCCACAACGTTGGCGTGCTGGCGAGAGCGCTTTTTAGGTCAAGCAGCGAAGATACGTGAGCTGGGCTACGACGATGACTTTATTCGTTTGTGGGACTTTTATTTCGCTTATTGTGAGGGTGGTTTTGCCGAGCGAGTGATTGGCGATGTGCATTTGATGTTTGCCAAACCGCTGAATCGCCGCCCGCCGGTATTAGGTTTGCTGGGAGCATAATATGTCGCCGCGGCTCAAAATGGTGGGCAACATTGTCGTCTTTCAGCTGTGTTGGCTGGCCTGTGTGCTGGGCGGCAATCTGTGGGCGCTGCTGGCTCTGGTGGGACTATTAGCCTGGCACTACTGGCTGCTCAAACCTGGCGAATGGCAATTACTCGCTTTGTTCAGCGCTATTGGTATTGGTGTCGACACAATATTTATGCACCTTGGCTGGTTACAGTTTGATGGCGATGGCCTGTTGGTGCCAGTGTGGTTGATGGTGCTATGGCTAGCCTTTGCTTCGACATTACGTCACAGCCTGGCTTGGCTAATGCAGCGCACACATTGGGCAGTATTGCTCGGTTTTTTAGGCGCACCGTGGAGTTATTTTGCTGGAATGAAACTCGGAGCCGTGGACATTACGCTAACAGGTTTTGTCGCACTGGCGTTGTTTTGGGCGCTGTTAATGTTGGCAGCCAGCTGGCAGGAGAAAAAGCAATGCGCCTCTTTGGTTGGATAATCAGTGCCCTATTGAGCTTGCCCGTGCAAGCCGATACCCTCAACTATGAGGGCTTAGCATTTGAGCCCGGTACGGACCGTTTATTGTACCGCGAACAGCACACCCTAGTGTATCAGCAGCAACAACCCCATAGCCGCGAGGTGCGCTATTTCAATGCCGATGGCGAGCTGATCGCCACCAAGTCAAACCAATATGGCGACAACCCCATCGCGCCCTCTTTTTTATTGCAGGATCAACGCCGTGATTATGCCGAGCAGGTCGAGCTCACTGAGCAAGGCTACATCATGCGGGTGACAGAACAAGGACAGCAGCAAAGCGCTCGCATTGAACCTGGCGAGCAACCATTGGTCATTGATTCTGGCTTCGATACGTTTGTACGCCAACAGTGGCAGCAATTGCTCGATGGCAACACCGTCAGCTTTCGATTTGCGGCACCTGCGCGCCAGGATGTGATTGATTTTCGCATCATCCCCGTGGCGGTTGATGAGCAACAGCTACAACTGGAAATGCGGCTGCAGTCGCGCTGGTTAGCTTGGTTGCTGGATCCGATTCAGCTGTATTACGACCGCAACAACCAGCGCTTATTGCGTTATGTTGGCTTAACCAACATTCAAGACGATGCCGGCGATGGCATTGAAGCTGATATTCGCTATCAGTATTCGACATTTGTTCACAATTGATTCAGCTTAGGCTGGTACACTGGCCGCCAAAACCAGACCCGTTCAGGAAGGATGACCCATGTCTGATGTGTTTCGCGAACTTCGCCCCGCCGGTGTCGGGCGTCGATCTGTTCTGGCCCTGCTGTGCGCAGGTTTGAGTCTTAGCGCGCAAGCGGAAGACGACGTCACTTTAGATACCGTTGAAGTCAGCGGCGCCAAAGAGCCATTGACCGAAATCTCCACCAAAAAACTGTTAAAGCTGCCAGGCTCTGGCAACGACCCACTGGGTGCGATTGAAAGTCTGCCCGGCGTTACCTTTGGCGGCGGTAATGAATCCGAACCTGCGGTACGTGGCTCCTCGCCTGAAGACAACGCCTATTTAGTCGACTTTTTACCCGTCGGTTATATTTTCCACACCGATTCCAGCAGTATTCTCAGCGACAACGTTGTTGAAGACTTCAAACTGGAAACAGCGGCCTTCCCAGCACAATACAACAACGCCACCGGCGCTGTGATTGAGGCGACGTCGCGCTCCCCCTACTACGATCGCAGCCAAGTGGTGATTGATGCAAGCTTGCTCAAAGCCGGTGTGTTTGTAGAAGCGCCGCTGAGTGAAAATCAGAGCTTTTATATCGCCGGCCGTCAAAGTTTATTCCAGTACTACATTGAAAACTTTCTCGACGATGAAGACTTCGAGTTCACCACAGTACCGGAATACTACGATTACCAGGGTAAATATGAATATCGTATCAGCGATAGCGAAACCCTGGCGTTTCAGGTTATTGGGGCACGCGATAAAGCCGGCTTAAAGTTTGCCGACGATTCAGACGAAGTTCTGCAAGACCCTGGCCTTAGCGGCGACATCAACTTTGAAGCTTTCTTCAACAGCCAAGGCTTGCTGTGGACCAAGTTCTATCAAAACGGCATGAGCCATAAAATTGGCTTGTCACACTTGGAACAGAAGTTTGGTTTTAACATTGGTGTGGAGAATCGCATTGACGTTAAAGTGAACGACTTTAACTTACGCAGCCAGTTCACCTACCCGATTAACTTCCAGCATGAACTGCAATGGGGTGTTGAGGTGACGGAAAGCCACATCAGTTATGACGGTCGTTTTGAAGCACCGCCTTGCGATGAGTTTGACCCGGACTGTCGTATCATCGACGGCACAGAAGAGCTGATTGGCAGTGGTAAGCCGGTGGTGCTGAATCTCGATGCCCATATTGCCGACAGCTGGCAAGTCACACGAAATTGGAATTTGACCACAGGACTGGCACTGTCGAAAGACGATTACACCGACGAGCGTTTTGCCGAGCCTCGTATTCAAAGCCGCTGGCAGTTCACACCGCGCTGGACCTTTACCCAAGCGTACGGCCAACACCACATATTGCCGGATAATTTTGGCCAATACGTCGTGCCGTTTGGTAACCCGGATCTAAAACAGCCAACCGCCGATCATTATGAACTGGGGCTGGAAAATGAAATTAACGATAACTTTTTCTGGAAGGTGGAAACCTACTACAAAACCCTCGATAACATTATCGTCGGTCGCCCTTCCAAAGAGCCGCTGTACAGCGATTTAACCATCGAAGAATACAATGGTTTACCACGCTACACCAACGATGCCGACGGTGAAGCCTGGGGCGTTGAGTTTTTCCTAAACAAAAATCTTACCGACCGCTGGTATGGTTGGGTTTCGGTGGCTTATTCCCGTACTTTCCGCCACGACAATTTAACCGATCGTGACTTCAGCTATAACTACGACCAACCGGTCATTATCAATACTGTCGCCAACTACAAGCTGAACGAGCACTGGGAAGTCGGGGTAAAGTGGCGCTACCAAAGTGGCCAGTTGATCACACCACTGGAAGGCGCCGTAAAAGATCCGGACAATCCGGAACTGTATAACCCGATATACGGCAGTGTGAATTCAGAGCGTTTGCCTGCGTATCACAAACTGGACGTGCGCGCAGACCGTACCTTCAACTTTAGCAACTGGGATATGGATCTGTACGTCGAAGTACTCAACCTGTATGGCCGTGACAACGTAGTTGGCTATGAGTATGAAGGCGCCGACTACAGCAATCGTGAAGAAGTGACCGATTTGCCGACCATCATCTCTTTTGGTATCAAAGCCACGATTTAAGCCAGCCATTCGTACCACCCAGGCCAAGGGCCTGAGTGGTACGTTTTGCTGCGCTAATTTACCGCTCGTCGTTAATTTTGGCCGTCAATATATGATCCTGCCACTGACCGGCGATTTTCAAGTAGTGCCTAGCTAGCCCTTCCCGTTCAAAACCAAGCTTTTCCAATACCCGACCACTGGCCTGGTTGACCGGCATATAGTTGGCCATAATGCGATGCAAGCCCACTTCGGTGAACATATAATCGATCGTCGCCGCCAGCACCTCAGTCATGTACCCTTGCCCCTGATAATGCCCATCGACGGAGTAACCAAGGTAACAAGCCTGAAACGCCCCGCGAACAATGTTATCAAAATTGCAAACAGCGATAATTTGGTCAGTATTTGGATTTATCGCCACAAAACGAAAGGCATCCCCTGCGGCAAACTGTTGTTGGCTGGTTTCAGCCCGCTGTTGCCAATAAGATAATGTCCAAAAATCATCACCACGCACTGGCTCCCAAGGCGCCAAGCGCTGTCTATTGCGCTGATAATAATCCAATATTTTATCCGCATGACAGGTGGAGAGAGTGTCGATGCGCGTACGAGAAGTCGAAAGCATGGGAATGACCGTAAAAGTAGGAAATGATAACACGGTCATTATCGCTATGGTCAGCACACTGTACTGCGTGGCATTGCTTTTTAAACTGCCCCCATCGATTGAACTGCTGGCCTCTGTTGTTCATCCCTCATTGAAGTCGTTGAGCATCCGTCTTCGCGCTCTGAATGAGGAGTTTTCAGCTCATAGCAGCATGATCGAAATAGTGTTAACAGACCCTAAGATTGCGTCTATCTAAACATTCATTTGTTCGATTGAGCGCCTCCCTAGCAATCAAGAGTGAGAGATAGTAGCTAACAAGCCGCTGCTAAAAACGATACTATGCGCCTCCAGCTGTTGTTATTTAATCAGAGTTTAGAGGGAATTAACCGATGTCTGTCACCCGCGTTGTCATTCTGGGCGGCTACGGCAATTTTGGTAAACGCATTGCTGAGACTCTAGCCGACGTTGGTGGTATTACCATCATCATCGCAGGGCGCAGCCTCAACAAAGCCAATACTGCTTGCCAACAATTGTCAGGTATTGGTAGTCAGGCTGAACTGCAGGCCGCCAGGCTTGATATACAAAGCAGCGACTTTAATGATGCCTTGGCTGCACTGGCACCTGATTTGGTCATTCACACCAGCGGTCCTTTTCAAGGGCAAGGTTATCAAGTCGCGCAAGCTTGTATCGCCGCCGGCAGTCACTACATTGACCTCGCCGATGACCGACGTTTTGTCTGTGACATTTCCGCGCTGCAGGAACAGGCTGTGGCGAATGATGTGTTGCTGGTATCCGGTGCCAGTTCAGTTCCCGGACTTTCTTCCACGGTTATCGATGGCTTTAGCGATCGCTTTGAATCGCTGCACAGCATCGATTTCGCCATCGCCCCTGGCAATCAAGCCGAACGTGGTGAAGCAACCGTAGCCGCTATTTTGAGTTATACCGGCCATGCTTTTCCTGTGTACATCAACGGTCGCTGGCAAGACAGATTCGGCTGGATGTCGCCCAGGAGGGTCGATTTTGGCCGCCGTATTGGCAAGCGCTGGCTGGCCAATATTGATATTCCCGACTTAGAACTCTTTGCACAACGTTATCCGACAGTAAAGAACGTAACCTTTCAGGCCGGTTTGGAGTTGTCTTTTTTACACTTTGGCATGGTGTTTATGGCACTGTTGGCGCGAGTGGGTTTGGTGAAAGACTGGTCTAAGTTCACACGCCCTATCTTTAAATGCAGCGAACTGTTTGAACGCTTTGGTACCGACACCGGTGGTATGCAAATCACACTCACCGGTACAGATAAACACAGCCGCACCAAAACCATCACCTGGACTCTGTGTGCAGAACAAGGCGTCGGGCCATATATTCCGACCATCTCCGCTATTATTCTGGCGAAAAAACTCATCGCAGGGCAGTTAACAAAGCGCGGAGCCAGTGCTTGCTTGGACATGTATACACTGGCGGAGTTTGACGCTGAGGTGAGCCACCTCGCCATTCATCACACAACGGAGGAGCACATTGGATAATTACTTTGTGCTTAAAATGATTCATGTGCTGGGCGCCGTTGTTATCACCGGCACAGGGGCAGGCATCGCTTTCTTTATGTTTATGGCCCATCGCTCCGCAAACATTAATGCCATCGCTGTTACGGCACGACACGTAGTATTGGCCGATTGGATATTTACCGCACCGGCTGTATTAGTGCAGTTCCTAAGTGGCCTCTATCTAATGATGAAGCTTGGCTATTCGTTTACCTCCAGTTGGTTTTTAGCAGTGCTGGCGTTGTTCGTATTTATTGGACTGTGCTGGATACCCGTGGTGGTCATTCAATATAAACTCAAAGCCCTGGCTGAAGATGCCCTACAAAGCGGCGTATTGGACCCGAGCTTTCACCGACTCATGCGCCTGTGGACGGCACTGGGGGTGCCTGCATTCTTGGCCGTACTAATTGTTTTCTGGCTGATGATTTTTAAACCGCTCTCCGTTGTTTAAGCCTGACCCTATGAATAAATCGACGCATTTATTAGCCAATGTCAGTCTCAGCTTCCTGTGGCTGTTTACTGGCATCACCTCGGTCTTTTTTGCCAAGGATGTGGGCTACCAGGTGCTGGCCAATGGTGGCATCGACGGCTGGCTGGCCACTGTCGCCATCTACTCAGGCAGTCTGGTGGACGTTGCCATCGGCATCTGGGTACTCATTGGGGTGCAGCGGCGCAGGTGCTACCAAGTGCAGATCTGGGTTGTGCTGACCTACTCACTGCTGCTGACTTTCATCGACCCAAGCTTCTGGCTGCATCCCTTTGGCCCGTTGACCAAGAACATGCCGATCCTGGTGCTGCTGTTTCATCTCTATCAGCTAGAGCAAGGCGCTGTGCGGCAAACCTCCGATCTAGACTGATGCTCAATGTATTAATCGCTAACACCTGTCAGTTTTAAGCGGCAATAAAGCTGCCCACTACACGGCGGGCCAATAACGTATCTTTTTGTCACATTGTTCTTTAAATCTCAACAATCATCGCCATAATGGAACCATACCTGTGAAGGAATGCCCTTATGCTGATTGGAAAACGAGAAGAGTTTGACCTCAACGAAATGGCCATCTTTGTCCACGTGGTGGACGCTGGCAGTTTTACCGGCGCAGCACGCAACTTAGGCCTGCCCAAATCGACGGTCAGTCGCAAGATTACCCAACTAGAAGAACGCCTCGGCGTACGCCTGATCCAACGCACTACGCGTAGCCTGCGTTTAACAGACACTGGCACCGCCTACTACAACCACTGCTCGCGGATTCTGTCCGAAATTGAAGAAGCCAACATCGCCGTGACGCAAATGCAAAGCACGCCCACCGGTACGCTGCGCATCACCGCCCCCGTGCTGTTTGGCTCGACGGTATTAAGCTCGCTGGTGGCCGAGTTTATGGAGCGTCATCCGCAAGTGAATGTCGATATGGTGCTGAGCGATCAAAAGCTCGACCTGGTGCAAGAAGGCATCGATGTCGCCTTCCGTATTGGCCAGCTGGAGGATTCGTCCCTGATTGGTCGTCATTTAGGCGATGCACGGGCATTGCTGTGTGCCAGCCCAGATTACTTGCGCCAGCACGGCAGCCCCAGCCACCCAGACCAGCTGCGCGATCATCGTTTATTAACTGCCGCACAGTTTATGCAATGGCATCTGACCAACGAGCAAGGCGAAGACCACACTGTACAAGTGCGGCCGCAGTTACAGGTGAACGATTTCGCCAGCCTGTACACCTTGGCCTTGTCTGGCGCTGGCATCACTCCGCTGCCGACGCTGATCGCCGCTTCTGCCATTCGTGCCGGTAACCTGGTACCGGTGTTATGCGACTGGCCATTTGAAGCCAACCCCATTCACGCGCTGTACCCCAGCAACCGACACCTATCGGCCAAAGTTCGCTCATTTGTCGACTATGTGATCGATAGTGTGCGTCCAAATCCGCCGTGGGAGGTGGACTTAGGCGAAAGTGACTGTTTGGATGGCACCAAGGCATTGCCTCACCACTAATTGCATATCAAGGAGAGTTCCATGCGTCATCTGTTGATGACTTCTGCCGTCGCTTTGGCATTGAGCGGCTGCGCCACCAGTCACATGCCCGCCAGCACGGACAGCTATGCACTGACAACTGTGACCAGCCCGGTGCAGCTGACGGAATACGCACATCGCGATGATAGCGCCCGTGCACGCGATGAATATCGTCACCCGCAGCAAACACTGAGCTTTTTTGAGCTGAGCCCAGAGCAAACTGTGGTCGAGATCTGGCCCGGTGGCGGCTGGTACACCGATATTTTGGCGCCGTATTTGCGCGACCAAGGTCAGCTAATTGCTGCGCACTGGCATCCAGAGTCGCCCGTCGGCTTCTTTAAACGCTTGCGCGGTCAATTTGAGGACGACTTTCTGACCCAGCCAGAGCTGTATGGAAACATTCAATTAACGGTTCTGGAACCGCCCAAGCATCTGACACTGGCAGCAGACAACAGCGCCGACCGTGTGCTGACCTTTCGCAATGTTCACAATTGGATGCGTAACGGCCAGGAACAAGCAGTGTTCAACGCGGCTTTTGCTGCGCTAAAACCGGGTGGCCTGTTCGGTGTGGTCGAGCATCGCGCACCCAACAGCTTTAGCCGCGAGCAGATGGTCGATAGCGGCTACGTGTCTGAAGACTATGTCATCGAACTGGCCACTGCCGCCGGGTTTGAGCTGGTCGGTCGCAGTGAAGTGAATGCCAATGCTCTGGACAACAAAGATCATCCCAAAGGGGTGTGGACTCTGCCACCGTCGTTGCGCTTAGGCGATAAAGACAAGGCCAAGTATCTGGCGATTGGTGAAAGCGATCGTATGACGTTGAAGTTCCGCAAACCCGAATGCGATAGCCGCACGGATGGCTGCCAATGGTAGGAGCTGCAGGCTAGTGTTTGAGCTGCAGCGCCTGCCCGGACTCCAACAGTCGCTGTAACGCTTCTATCGGTAAGTGCGGCTTGGCCAGCAAGTGCTCTGCCACAGAGAGAAAGTCGCGTAGGTTTTGATCCAGCGTCATGCCTTCGTTAAAAATGCGTGTGGTTTCTTGAACCGCATTTTCTGAAATGGCGCGCATTTTCTGTTCCTGCACTTCGTCCATTCCCAGTACATGCATGCTGTTTTCAATTTGCTCGGAGATGTTTTCTACCACATCGGCAATATCGCGCATTACAACGGTTTGCGCTTCATCGACATCGTCGACTAAACGACGCATTTGCATCGCCATCTCACGAATCAGCTTACCCTCTAACAATAGAGTTTTTTGATTATCCAATGCGTCAATGCGGGCATCAGCGCCTTGCAGTAAAGAAAATAAATTGTCTTTGATGGCGCCGTATTTTTTATCATCGTCCACCGGCATATTTTTCACCAGCACCGACACACGACCATAATTCATAATGGAACGACGACCGAAGTCTACATAACGTCCTTTATCCGCGCATGCGCTCAACAAGGAGCTTTCCATCGCTTTGGCCATGCCGTTGGCTTCCATATTTTTGCTTTCAAAGCGACTGCGCAACTGTAAGCTGCAATTCAAATTATAATTGCGCAGCGCTTGGAACAGACGCATGCCCAACTCATCCAAGTTGGTGCAATGATGGCTGTCTAATAAAAATTGAATATTCACGCCCAAATCGGACGTGCCAGTCATGGCCAAAAAAGCCATTTCGTTGGCTTGCTGCAATTGCATGCGCAGCTGGTCGTTGGCAATTTTATTCATCGCCAAACGGTCGATGCGACCGCGTAGCTCCTTCAACGCTTGTGCCTGCAGGCAATCGTCACAGCCGGCTTCATACAGGTTGAGTCGGACGTCCAGTTCATCGTGCTCGAGAATCACCACCATCGGCACATTCGAATGCGCCTGGCGTAATTGACGGCAAATAGCGGCCAAATCGCATTGGCTGAGTGAGCGGGAATCCACCAGAATTAACGCCAGTTCATCGTCTGCGGTCAGTTCATCGTCCGGTTTGGACAACAAACATTCATAGTCGGGTGCCAACCATTGGATCAGGTCCCGACTGTCAGATTGGGAAACAATTAGCGTAAGATGTTCGGCCATTCCTTCAGCTCTGCTTGCGTTGCCTACCCTTGGGTGTAGCTGAATTCTTTATCATTTGCCACAGTCGTGGCCTATAACAAGAGCATTTCCTTAGCTCTATGAATGGCTTGGGTACGGCTTTTAGCGCCCAACTTCACATTGATTTTGCGCGCGTGGGTTTTCACCGTATGCAGGGAAATAAACAGCTGATCGGCAATTTCTTGGTTGGAGTAGCCTTGCGCCATTTTGCGCAACACATCCAGCTCGCGTGCACTCAATTGGGCAACTGAGTCTGGCATTTCTTCGTTGTAGGAGATGGCCGCATTGCCAGTCGGTAACCATACCGATATGTCCATTTGAATGCCTTGCCGTTCCAGCAATTGCTGAATACGACTTTGAATCAGATGGCTGTCTGGATGCTGGCGTGATTGCAATGCACCGGCGCGCACCAATTGCATCACTTGATTCATCAAACTGCCGCGGCTGTGCTGCAGCCAACTTTCAGCTTGCGCCAGACACGCATCGTAATCCTGCGCGATTAAATACAAACGTGCCTGCGTCACCGCCGCCAAGCCGGGCAACATGGGGAACACTTCTGGGCTTGGCAGTTCATGACACAGCTGGCCACGACAAATTTCGTCGATGCAGCCCTGAGCGCGCTGCAACTTATGTTGGCTAATCCAGACATTGGCTTTCACCAACAGCAGCCAGTCGTAACTGGGCTGCGCCACGCGCCAACTCTGCATCAGCCTTTCTGCTTGATCCAGCCAATCCAGCGCGCGATCACTTTCCCCTTGCGCAGTGGCACGCATGGCATGCACGGCAAAGCCGTAACACACGGCGGTATCGTGTGCACGACTGGCATCCGCCATGCCTTGTTGCAGCAGCTCCAATACCTGACCGTCGTCCTCGATCCGGCCATGCAGCCACAGTAAAAAAGCGCGATACAGCAGCAACCGTCCACGTGGCAGCGGCGCCACCGGCTCGCGGCTGTCTTGCAACAACACCAGCGCTTGCTCAATGATCTGATGAGCACGATTAATGTTGCCGCGGTTTAGCTCAATACGCGCATAGTCGTACTGAACCAGGGCTTCCATCGCCGTGGCCCGATGCTGGCGCGCCACATCTTGGGCGTAGCGATTCCATAGCCGGGCACCATCTGGGTCGTTGCGCGATAACGACAAATGCGCCAGCGTGCTGCTCATCAAAATACGCAGGCTATAACGCTGTGCAGACAACTGCTGCAACGCCTGCTCGCACAATTGCTGCGCTTTCACCAACTGCCCCTGCAAACGCGCACTGTAACCTTGCAAGGCATACAGCTCGGCGGCCGGCAGATCGCTGTGCTGTAACTTTTGCAGCAGCGGTGCTGCATGCTCTTGCTGTTGGGTTAATAACCACGCCCAAGCCGCCATTTGCATGCTGCGAGGGCTGGCTTCGATTAGCTCTGGCCCAGCCTGTTCAAACCAAGCCAGCAAGCCGGCAATGTCCAGGTTGGCGAGGATGGCTTCTGCTTCCAGCTCGACCCAGTCGGCCACCTCATGGGTCAAGCCCGCTGCGCGCGCATGCTGCAGTGCCGCCACCGGCTCTTGATGTTGGCTCAGATAGGCAAAGGCGCGTTGGTGCAGCTGGAGCCGCTGCTGCAACGGCAAGCGTTGTGACAAGCGCTGCGCCACCAAAGGATGCAAGCGAAACCAGCCTGGATGACTGGTTTGCGCGGAGATAAACAGATTGCTCGCCAGCGCCTGATGCAGCAACGCATGATCATCGGGCTGCTCCAAACACGCCAGCAGCAGTGCCTCATTAAACTGCTCGAATACCGCCAGCTTGCACAAAAACTGCAATAACGAAGGTGCCACCCCCTGCAACACTTCGCCCTGCAGGTAATCATCAAATGGCCGTGCGATGTGCGATGGCGACAAAGGTGGCTGATGCGCTGGCCGCTGATTCAGCCAGATACGCAGCGCCGCCGGCCAACCCAGCAATGCATCCGCCAACTCGGTGGCCCAACGCTCTACTGCCGGAACGTCAGCGGCCTGTAGCCAACGACGGGTCTCTTCATCGCTAAAGGCCAGTTGCGTTTCGTTGAGCCAGGCAATGTCGGCCGATAAATGCAAACGGCCATGAGAGGCCGGCAGATAACGCGTTGTCAGCAGCATTTGAATGTTGTCGGGCAGTTGTTCAATGATCAGGCTCAGCACCCGCCAGGCGTGCTCATCCTGCAAGGCATGAACATCGTCCAAACAGAGCAACAGTGGCTTTTCAAAACTGGCCGCTTCTTGAATCCACAATAACAGCACGCCACCAGTGTCGACTTCGCCGCGTTGCTGCGTCAGATGCCAATGCGCCAGCGCATCGGTTGCAATGCCGGGCAGCTGACGTTCAGCCAGTTCGAGAAAATGACGCAAGAATTTGTCGGCGCTGCCGTCATCGCGATCGAGGGACATCCACAACACCGCCTGCTGCTGCGACTGCGCGCGCGCATATTCCGCCATCAGCTGTGTTTTGCCATAACCCGCAGCCGCCACCAGCCAGCACAACTTATGCGATTGCAGTACCTGCTGTAACTTCCAAGCACGCGCCAATAACGGCTGCGCCGCGGCCGGTAAACGGGCTTTGCTGGCCATACGGGCCGACAAGGACTTTTGTTCCAGGCTGTTGGCCCAGTGCGAAGAGGAAGGTGGCGTCAGCTCCATGCTGTAGCAGGTCAGAGTGGCAAATAACTGCGCCATCTAACCACGTCACTCATGGGAACACAAACCAGCGGCGAGCGCCGCTGGTGGTGGCGGTGTAGTAGCGGTGTAGTAGCGGTGTAGTAGCGGTGTAGTAGCGGTGTAGTAGCGGGGTGCTAGAAACTTACTTTCGCGCCTAAGTTAGCGCTGCGTGGCTTGCCAGGGCGGTAACCGTAAGGCTTGGATGCCACTTCGTACTCTAGGTCGAGTAAGTTATCCACCGTGGCATACAGCAACACGTCTTGCAACACCCGGTAGCGCAGCGAGAGATCCACAACGGTGTGCGCATCGATGCGCTGTGAAGCAGGAATGCTGCCCTCTCCGGGTGTGTCGCGCATATCACTTTGATACAGAACAGACACATTCATCGCCAGCGGACCACGCTCAATACCAGCTTGTGCGTTCAAGCGATGCTTCGGCAAGTAGGCCAGTTCTTCGCCAGCAACAATGTTGTTATTGCGATCGCCAAACACGCCGCTGTCGTCGGCAAAGTTGGCATCAAACTCGCCATGCGAATAGGTGTAGGTGAACGACAGTGGAATGATGTGCGCACCGGCAAACAGGTGCTTATTCCAGCTGGCCTCGACGCCATAAACCTGCGCCGCGCCCGCATTAAGCTGGCTGTCGACAACGGCGTTATCACAACCGTTCGAGAAGCTGCAGGTGCCGGTCAGTTCTGTGTAGTCGTTAAAGAAGGCGATCAGTTCTGCTTGACCCAGCTCGCCTTGATAGCGGCTACCCAGTTCGTAGTTGATGCTTTCTTCCGGATCTGTGTCACCGTCTTTGCCTGGCGTGGTGGCGCTGTAGCCTTGGTACACGCCAGCCAGCACACCAACCGTATTGGTAAGCTGCGAGTACACACCAACGCCCGGCAACAGCACCGATTCACTGCTGTCGACTTTGCCCGTTTGTTCGCCACTGACGCTGTCGTAGGTGGTTTCTTCGGTATCAATGTGCTCCGAACGCAGCCCCACACTGACGGTGGTGTCGTTCCAACGCATATCGTTCTGCACATACACCGCCAGCGCTTTGGCCTGGCCTTCGTTATCAAGTGTGGTGGCCACGTCTGCCGCTTGCTGTAAGCGACCACCCACTTGCATGTCGTAAGCGGCTTCACTGTGCAAGCGCTCGACCGTGTCTTGGTGGTAGCGCAGACCAAGTTCCACATCGTGGCGCACCGCCAACCAAGCAAAGCTGGTGTTCAAGCGCGTTTGCACCCCTTGCGAGACGTATTGACGATCGTTGCTGCCGATCATCAGCTGCTCGTTGACGTTGGCCGACGCCTGCTCGCCGGTGAGCACACGATAAAACTCCGCGTTTACGCCGCTTGGGTCTTTTAATACGGTTTGCAACAGCGGGCCATTGCCGCCAAAGCCATTGATCTTGAACCAGTCGCGCTCAAAGGTGTTGCGGTACACATCCGTGGTCAGGCTGTGATCTCCCCAATCCAGTTGGTGCATCAGATGCAAGCTTTGATGTGTCCAGTCCATGCGATCCAGTTGGCTGGCGGCATAACGACGATAAGGGTCGTCGTCAAAGTCGGCGCGCGTCAGGCCAAGGTAGGTTTCATCGGATACTTCGTCGGCGTAGCCAGCCTTGAGCACAAAACGCTGTGCGACTTCGCCGGGCAGCGTCCAACTCAGCTTGAGGTTCAGGTCGTTGCGCTCAAAGCCGGTATCACCGCCGCCGTCGAGCTCTTTAAAGCCATCGCTTTGCACCCGCAAACCTTCGAGCAAATAGCCAAACTGACCGGATTCCTGACCATACCAGCCGTTATAGCGTTGAAAGTTATCGCTGCCGTATTGCAGATCGAGCTCGCCGGCAGGCAAATAAGGGATCGGTCGGCTGACCAGATTGACCGCACCGCCAATGGTGGCCGGGCCGTATTTGATGGCAGACGGTCCTTTAAACACTTCCACCGCGCTCATGCGCGATACATTGGGGAAATAGTACGCCGCAGGCGCCGAATACGGTGCCGGGCCTGACAGCACGCCGTCTTCCATTAGGGTGACTTTTTTACTGCGATCCGGGCTGGTGCCGCGCAAACCGATGTTGGGACGCAGCCCGTAGCCGTCTTCTTCGTATAAGTTGACGCCAGGAACAGCCGTGAGTATGCGGTGGATATCTGTGTATTCAAACGTTTCCAGCGCTTGCTGATCGATCAAGGTGGCGGAGCCGGGTTGTTTCAACACCTGACCCTGTCCGCCAGTGATGTATACCTTGTCGAGATCGACCTCGTTTTGCGCTGTTGCAGCCACCGGCAACAACAACCCCATAGCAACCGCAGCAGACCCCCAATGCGACACAACCACACCTCTTTGCCTGAAAAAATGGTGGCCAATTTAACCATAAAACGATATTCGATATTAAGAATAATCGCGGTTATCATTTGCATAGTTTTGCAACCCCGACCACTGCCTACCTGATGACGCTTTTATCCCTTAGCGATTGGTTTTCCTGGCTGTTGCAGCCAGCGCAGCGCACCTTTTGGGGGTTCTGGCTCAGCTCTGCCTTATTGGCGCTGGCCTGGGCCGCTCGCCACTGGTCGCAGCGTGCAGGTTTGCTGCGTCAATGGCTCAGCCGCGACTACTGGTGGCATCCCTCAGCGCGGCAAGATTATGTTCTCGTGGCCATCAATATCGCGTTGTTTGCTGCGCTCGGCAGTGCCACCTTGGTGCTAATTTTGTACGTCGCTAATATCAGTTTCGAGAGTTGGTCAGCACTAGCTTCACCTGCGCCTTGGGCGCCATGGCATGGCCCCTTTTCTGCGTTGCTGTACGCTGTGCTGTTGCTGCTGTTGGATGACCTCAGCCGCTATGGCCTGCATCGTGTTTTGCACACTCGTTGGCTGTGGCGCATTCATCGGGTACATCATGCGGCCAATGTGCTGACTCCAATAACGTTTTTGCGTGTCCATCCACTGGAAAAGTTGTTGTATCAGTGGCGCACCGCGCTGTTGCACGGCGGCTTGAGCGGCAGTTATTTCTTTTTGTTTGGCCAGCATTCACAGCCCTGGTTGATTTTCGGCATCAGTGGCACGGTACTGATGTTCAACCTGCTGGGCGCTAATTTGCGTCACAGCCATATCCCCATTCGCTATGGCTATTTTGAGCGCTGGCTTATCAGCCCAGCGCAGCATCAATACCATCACAGCATGCGCGGCAGTCGCTGTAATTTTGGCTCGATGCTGGCGGTGTGGGACCGTCTGTTTGGCAGCTGGCGCAGCGGTGCTCATCGGGCGCCGCTGCCGCAGCACACGTTACCGCTTTCTCAACAACTGCTTTTGAGGCGCTCATCATGAGGTTAAGTCGTCGACAATTTCTGCAACTGTCATGTGCAGCCAGTGCCATGAGCCTAGCTGGTGCAGCAGGCGTCTATCACGCTAGGCCTTCATCGGTGTGGATGACCTCTGGGTATCGCGACCAGGCCACGCGCCAACACTATGGCGTGATGGTGATGAATGCACGCGGGCACATAGTGGCGGACTTCGCGGTGCCTGAGCGCGTGCACATGACCGAGCTTTCCCCTGACGCCAGCAGCGTGCTGGTCAGCTCCCGAGAACCGGGAGCGCCGCTGCGACGGTACCATCTGCATGGCGAGTTGCAGGCCAGCCTGTTGCCTCCGAAAAATATGCACTTCGAAGGACACCTGGTGGTCTCTGACAACGGTGAGCATTTGTTTGCTACCGCCAGCGATTACGTCGCCGGACAGGGGCATATCCTGGTGATCGATGCCCGCAGCCTGCAACTGCAAGCGATCTGGCCAACACACGGCACCGGACCGCATGAATTGGTATACGAGCAACAGCAGCTGTGGGTTGCCAACACCGGGGTGCGCACGCATCCGGATACCGGCCGTACAGCACTCAATATTGAGCAGATGCAATCGGAGCTGCTGTTGCTAGACGCCAATAACGGTGCGGTAAAACAGCGCTGGCAGTCTCCAAAACAGGCGTTGAGTGTGCGTCATTTGGATGTGCTGGCCGATGGCAGAGCTTTGGTCGGCTGCCAGTATCAGCGCCAAGATCAGCGCCCTCCGTGTGTCGCCATTGCTGACGCCAACAGCGCCAAGCTGACGCTGCTCGAAACCGATAACGACTGGTTGCACTGGGACATGCAAGGCTATACCGCCAGCGTGCGCACCTTTAAAGCATCTTCACCACTGGCTGGCCAGGCATTGATCAGCAACCCACGCGGCCACCTGCTCAGCGAGTGGCAAACGCAGCCTCATCAATTGCAACAACGCCATGCCATGCAATACAGCAAGGGCGTGTATTTATACCACGACTCAGCCTGGATCAGTGCCGGCGCTGGTGAGCTATGGCGCTGGCAAGATGGCACGCTTACACCGATCACAACGGCCGTTAAGCCGGGTATTTGGTGGGAGAATCACCTGCACGGTCGTATTGTTTAGCCCAAAAGTGCGTGCAGAGCATCACAAAGTCAGCCGGTTTTTGCCCATGCTGGCTGCGCTGCAGCAATCATCGGCATAACCTGATAAAGAAGTCTGATGAATGATCAGTTAGCTGTCAGGAGAAAGTGCCATGACCCCGTTACGCCTCGCCCTATTGTTAGCCATCACCACCCCACTCACCTTGGTCGGCTGCGGTGGAGGGTCCGGTGGCGGTGACTCGGGCGGCGATAGTAATTCGGATGGTTCGAGTAATAACGGTGCAGGAAGCGTTGCCGGTGATGGCCTAGGCGAGTTTTCCCTCGATATCACCGACGCTCCTGTCGATGACGCCAGCAAGGTCATCGTGGAGTTTACCGGCGTCAGTATTAAACCCGCCGAAGGCGAAGCCCTGCGGTTTGATTTTCCAGCGCCCATAGCCATTGATCTGCTTAGCCTGCAAGGCAGCAGCTCAGCCGAGCTATTGGACGCTGTTGAAGTACCTGCCGACAACTATGAGTGGGTGCGGTTAGAAGCCAATGCCAGCCTAGACGGAACCCTCGACTCTTATGTCGAAATGAAAGACGGCAGCCAACAAGAGCTATGGCTGCCGGGTAATAATCCTGAGCTCAAACTGGTGTCTGGTTTTACTGTGCCCGATACCGGCAGCGCAGACTTCACCGTAGATTTTGATTTGCGCAAATCCCTTAACAGCAACCCTGGTCGCGGCGGCGTGATGATGAAACCCGTGATGCGCTTGGTCAGCAATGAAACCGCACGAGAAATTGAAGGCCAAGTGGCCGGAGAACTGATTGCCGCTCAATGTGCCGATGCCTCTTTGGATGATGGCGCTGTGTATGTTTTTTCAGGCGAAACAACACCACAAGATTTACAAGGTAACGATGGAGACCCGGTACTGACGGCCTTGGTAAAAGCCGACGATGGTGAGTTTGAATTTGAATTGGGCTTTTTAGAACCAGGCACCTACACCCTGAGTTATACCTGTGATGCCAGCAGCGATGATCCTGAAGCGGCTGACGAATTAACCTTTGCTGGTACAGAGGTAGTCAATATCGAAGCCGGTGATGCTGAGTTTATTCTCGACGGCAGCGAAGATGACAGCAATGTCGGTCAGCAAGACGATGATACCGAAGATGAAGCTGCCGGTGACGATAGCAGCTCGGATGACGACAGCAGCGATGACTCTAGTTCAGACGATGGCTCTAACTCAGATGACCCAACCGCGGGCAATGGCGACGCTAGCTCAGACAATGATTCCGTTTCAGAAGATTCAAGCACGGATGATGGTGACGCTAGCTCAGACGATAATTCCAACGCACAAGATCCAACCACAGGTGACAGTGGGCCATCAGATGGCAGTAGCGGTGAAAATGGAGAATCAAGCACTGACGCTGGTAGTAGTGCAGGCTAAAAAACGGATAGTTACGATAAATAAAAAGGGCACCTAGAAGTCACTACTGTCCCACAGTTGTGGCGCTAAATAGAAAAGCCTGAATCCACCTTGGTAAACTGACGTTGTCGAGACACCAACTACCAAAGGGATTCAGGCTTTGCCACATCATAACACCGCGTTTCACCAACTCCTAAAACCCGTGTCGAGACATGAATTCGAGAGGCTGGCCGCTCGACATCATGTTGGCCAAAAACTGCGCTCTGCCCGTCGGTGGGATCAATTTGTGGCCATGGGGCTGGGGCAGATGTCTGACCGCCAGAGTTTGCGTGACATCGAAGCCAACCTAGAAGCTCAAAGCGACAAGCTGTATCACTTGGGCGCCAAAGTCATCGCCAAAACAACGCTGGCACGACTGAATGAGCAACAGCCAGCAGCGCTGTATCAAGCGGTTTTTTATCAGCTACTAAGTCGACATAGCCAGTCACCGGGAAAACATAAATTCCGCTTTAAAAACCCGCTGTATAGTTTGGATGCCAGCGCCATCGATCTCTCTTCGCCGGTCTTCCCCTGGGCGCGCCACCGTGAGGACACGGCCAACGTTAAATTAAGCATCGGGCTGAACCACGCGACGGATATTCCAGAATACGTTGCCGTTGGAGATGGGCATGAAAACGACATGGTTCAAGGCCGACGTTTTAAGTTTCCTAAGGGCAGCATCGTCGCCTTTGATAAGGGCTACATCGACTACGAATGGTTCGGAAACCTGACCAAACAAGGGGTTTTCTTTGTCACACGCCTACGTGCAGGCACCGTGTACAAGGTGCGAGAGCGACGTGAAGTCATCGCTCATTCCGGTGTTCGCAGCGATCAGGTCATTGAACTCACCAGTGCACACGCAAAGAAGCGAAGCGCCCCGTTGCTACGCCGAGTGGGTTATCAAGACCGAGATAGCGGTAAGTTTTACGAGTTTCTCACCAATAATGTTGAGTTGTCTGCCCGCACCATTGCTGCGATTTACAAAGACCGCTGGCAAGTCGAGTTGTTCTTTAAAGCGATTAAAAGCTGCTTGAAGATTAACAAGTTCGTAGGCCATAGCCGCAATGCCGTGCTGACTCAGTTATGGATCGCTCTGATCATGTATTTGCTGATGGCCATCGCTCGGCACAGCGCCCAGCAAGGGTGGACGGTTGCCCGGATGATGAAAGTGCTGCAACTGAACATTTTCAGCCGGAAAACCCTAAAACAACTACTGAGACCCGATAAATCGAGACACAAAAAAAGCGACCCTCAAATGAGGATCGCTTTGTGACCACGAAACTGTGGGACAGTAGTGCACCTAGAAGTGCCCTTTTTATTGGCGGCTTTAATCGCCGTCGGCTTCGGCATCACGAGGGACATTGAGCCCCAAGTTAAGCGCCATCTGGCCTTTTAAATCATCACTGAAGTTTTTAATTTTTGCATCCAGTGCACATAACTCCAACACATTTGAGCCACTGGCTGTTGCGGTGGCATTAATGCAGCTCGCGACATCACCGTCGCTGTTGTCTGCTGCGGCAGTGGTAACAATGTCACGCATACTGGCATCCAAACCCTTGGCACCATCGATGGCAACCTGCAAAGAAGTCAGCATCGAGTTGGCCAGGTCGGCTTGGCCTGCCGCTACTAGGTAGGAAGCAAAACCACCGTTGTTGCCTTTGCCTGCTGTCATCAGCGCTTTGGCGCCTTCCAAATTCGCAGCAACGGCTTCGGCGTTGATATCCGCAAAGGCCATTTCCAGCTTTTCTGGTTTAAACACGTCATTGGCATTTTGCGGCAATACGGTTTTTTGCAGTTTTTCGCCTTTGGTTTGGTTATAGACGTAGAACATGGCATCAAAAATTTGCTGTGCTGCGGCTTGGCCACCAGGGCTGTTGGCCGGATCATAGCTGCTTAAATCAAAGCTTAAATTCGCCACATTGGTGCGCATGGACTCAATCGCGGCTTGGGCAAATTCACAGCGCTTAGTAGCGTCCGACGCTTCGGCCGGTGCATCGCTACAGCTGGCCAGCGGTGCATCAGCAAACAACACATATTCTACCGCTGGCAAACCGCGCACTTGTGGAGTGGTCGCGGCAAAGTTACCCGATGCAATCACGCCGTCCATATTGCAGGTTTTATTCACACTCAATGGCCAGCTATAAAAAGCATTGCGATATTCTTCCACCGGGCCAAATTGCATCACCTCGAGTTGTTGCCAAGTCAGCATCGTTTGCTGCCAGCTTTGCTGTGCCGCCATGCGAGCCGTTGCTTGCTGTTGGCTGCCAATCGCTGCGCAATAGGCATCGGTTTGTTGCTGCAAGTTAGCTAACTGAGTCGAGAACTGTTCTGTTGCTTGGTATTGAACTTGGTCTAACTCTGCCAGCATTTGCGTGCAGTTAAAGCTATCCGAATTAAGCGCCGTGCAAGCATCAGCACTGGTATTGCCATCGGATGACGAACCGCCACCACCGCCGCCGCCACAAGCCGCTAATACCAGCGCTGAAGACATCAAGGTTAAAGCCGACTTTTTCATCATTAAAAAACTCCGCGTAAAAACAACAAAAGGGCCGCCCGCAAGCGGACAGCCCTGTAACTCTTGGTTAATTAGCAGCCGTGATTACCACTGGCTAACGTCACCTTCAAAGTCATATACGTCTGCCAGCAGTGCACGCGCTTGTGTCAGTGCAGTGCTGTAGGCTTCGATGTTGCCACCTTCCAATACCGGCGCCTGACCGATCAGGCTGTGCAGCTGCTTCAGCTCATCCAGATCAATTTCGGCAATAGGATTAAATTGCAGTGCCAGAGCAAAAGCTTTCAGTTCGCTCCAGCGCTTGGCGTGACCGTCAAAGTCATAATCATCGCCACCAATTTTTTGCATGTCGGCCAAGGTGCCATTGATGTAGTGAATAACGTTGGCGGCAAAGATCTCTTCCCAAGTTTCGACAATAATCTCAGCCTGCTCTACCAGTTCCGCATGATAGCCTTCGCCAGCCACAGGATCAGTGCCGTAATTATCGACAATGATCTGACGGCCTTTCAGATAGGCATCCATGATTTTTTTGCTAGTGTCCCAACCTTCGATGCTGGCATCACGCTTATTGGCGTATTGAGCCATCGGGAAGGTAAACTCAGCTTCCAGATCAATCTGACCATCGTTGTTGGTGTCGTGATCTTTTTGCGCTTTCAACTGCTCGTCGGTGTAGCTGTTATAGTCACGCGCCGCACCAAAGTAACCAAAGCCTTCATCCCACTGATGCTCCAGTGCGGTGTATGGCTTGCTACCGTCTTTATCACCCGCACTGTTTTGCTTCAACAGGCCTTTGTCGGCTTTTAAATAATCATTGGCCGTTTGTGAGAATGCTACGGCGCCCAGCAAGAATTTTTCGGTCAGCTGTTGGTAATCCAAACCTGTCGCTGAAACATAGTCTTTACCTTGATGATTTTCGTCAGCTGCTAATGCTGCGACTGCTGCAAACCAGCTCTGTACCAGTGCATCGGGTTTCGCGTCTTCACTATCGGCTGCGATATCCCAACCAACAAACTCACCTATGGCGAGTGAATTGTCGATACCAGCCATTTTGCTGTACAGGTTTTTATCGCTGCTCAAATCGCCATAGCCAGCCTGCACCAGTGTGCCATCGTTGACTGAAATACCGACCGGTGTTGCCTCTGTCGCTAGCGTATAAGCATTCTGTGAAGTCAGGTTATAGGTCTGCCCATCAACAGTACTCGTGCCGACCCGATAAACCAGCTGCAGTTTCTGCGCCACGGCTTCCATTGCTGAGTCATTGCTGCCCAGCTCTGAGGCCAACAGCGGGCTGCCGATCAACGCTTTGAGTTCGCTGATCAACACATTGCGCGCTACCTGACCGCCGTAAGACACGGATGATTCACCGTCAACCACCTTGCTGGCAAACTCGTAATTGGCAGGCGCTGTTGGGGTGGTCGGCGCCACTGGGGAATCGTTGTCGTCATCGTCGCTGCCACAAGCCGCCAGCAGAATCGCTGCAGACAGGACGGAAATGCCTTTTACCAGTTTCATCGTAATTATTACCTTTATAAGTAAGACAATAGGTTCAGAATTTGAGACGGCAGATAGTAGCAAAAGCCAAACAAAATGAAAATAATTCTCAATTTTGTGGTATTTTGTAAGGTTTTCCGGCGTTTGGATGGGCTGCGAACGATGTCGCCAGCGCCAATGGCGGGCACAAAAAAGCCCGGCTACCTCAAGGGCGCCGGGCTTAGCGAAACGCGATTATTCCGCTGGGGCAGCGTCTTCCAGCAGTGGCTTCAGCTCACCTTTTTGATGCATGTCGGTGATGATGTCACAACCGCCGACCAGCTCGCCTTTCACCCACAGTTGCGGGAATGTTGGCCAGTTAGCGTATTTTGGCAAGTTGGCGCGAATATCCGGGTTGGACAACACATCAACGTAGGCAAACTTCTGTCCACACTCCATCACCGCTTGTACGGTCTGGGCGGAAAAGCCACACATTGGCTGGTTCGGTGACCCTTTCATGTACAACAGAATGTCGTTGTTTTCGATCTGATCTTTGATGACGTCCATTACTTCCATGGTGCTCTCTCATACTTGGCTCAGGAATTTGACCGGCAGTTTAACACAGCCGATCAAATGCCCGACAGCGGCGCTGGGATATATAACGTCAAGGTTCGCCATAACCACCACCGCCAGGCGTATGCAGGCAGAACGTGTCTCCAGCTTGCAACTCTACCGAGGCACAGCCGGGCAAACGCTGCAGGGTACCACCGCGGCGCAATACAAAGTTGTGCCCGACTTTGCCCGCCAATCCTTGCTGCAAACCATGCGCGGCCACTTGTCGGCGGCCACTAATGATATTGGCTTGCATCGGCTGCAAGAAGCGCAAGTGACGCTCAACACCACAGCCGCCGCAGTGCTGCCCATCGCCGCCAGACAGGCGCCGAATATGAAACCAATCCAACACCACAGGGAACCGTTGTTCCAACACCTCTGGGTCGGTCAGTCGCGAGTTGGTCATGTGGGCATGCATGGCATCAACGCCATCGCCTTGGGCGCTGGCGCCAGTGCCGCCGGCCACTGTTTCGTAATATTGATACTGCTGATCACCAAAGGTGAAGTTGTTGTTGGTGCCTTGGCTGGCGGCCATTAGATTCATTGCCCCCATTAGACAATCAACCAGATACTGGGCGGTTTCTACGTTGCCTGACACCACCGCCGCAGGGTATTGCGGCGCCACCATAGAATCTGGTGGCACCTGAATATTTAACGGCCGCAAAAAACCGGCATTCAGCGGTATGGCCTTGTCCACCAATACACGAAAGCAATACAGCACCGCCGCATGCACAACCGACGTTGGTGCATTGAAATTACCGGGATGCTGCAGTTGCTCGGGACGATAACCGCTGCCAATAAAATCAATCAGTGCTTGGCCAAGGGTTTGGTCGACGTCGATGTTGACGGCAATCTGACTGCCGTCGTCCATCTGGCATTGGAACTGGCCACTGGGCAATTGTTTTAGCGCCTCGCGCACAGTTTCCTCAGCATTGTCCTGTACATACCCCATGTAGGCCTGCACCACCGCCTCGCCGTATTGCTGGCACAAGCGCTGCAACTCTTGTGCGCCTTTTTCGCAGGCCGCCAATTGCGCCGCCAAGTCAGCCAAGTTTTGCTCTGGGTTACGCGCGGGATAACGACCGCTGGCGAGAGCCTGGCGAATGTCGCTTTCCTGCAACTCGCCCTCACGCATCAACACCAAGTTGTCGAGCATTACGCCTTCCTGCTCGATGTGTGTTGAGGTCGCCGGCATGGAACCAGGGCTGATGCCGCCAATATCGGCATGATGACCACGCGCTGCGACAAAAAATGCCGGCTGTGAGCCCGAGGTAAACACAGGTTTGACCACGGTAATGTCAGGCAAATGCGTACCGCCGTTGTAGGGCGTGTTCAATACAAACGCATCACCAGGGCGCATGTCGCTGTGCTCGGCCATAACCACACGAATGCTGTCGCCCATAGACCCCAAGTGCACCGGAATATGCGGTGCATTGGCCACCAAGTTGCCGTGTCGGTCAAACAGCGCACAGGAGAAGTCGAGGCGCTCTTTAATGTTGACGCTGCTGGCGGTCTGCTCCAACACCCACCCCATTTGTTCGGCCACCGCCATAAACATGTGGTTAAACAGCTCTAGCCGCAGTGGGTCACGCTCAGTCGTACCCTGTTGTTGGGTATGTTGTTGGGTTTGCTGTCGGGCTGTTTGTTGGGCTTTCGGTTGGTTGGTAGGCTGCTGGCTTAACAGCAAAGCACCGCTGTCCAACACCTGCAGTTGCCAGCCAGGGTCGACCACAATGGTCGAGGTTGAATCGGTAATGAGGAGTGGTCCGTCCATGGTTTGTCCAGCCGCTAACTGCGTGCGCGCCAGCACGTCTACCGACTGCCAGTCGCTGTCCTGGTATATGGAAACCTTGTCGGACGACATGTTTTTGGTGATGGCAGGCACCTCTGGCAGCTCCAATGCTGCGACCTTATTCACCACACATTCCAACTGCACCGCATCGAGTAAAATGGCGCGCTGCGGGGTAATAAAACCGTACAGTTGTCGATGCTGAGCCTCGAACTGCTGCTGCATGGTTTGCGCATCGGCAAAGTCGACCAACAGCGGTGTGTCGGCACCGTCGTAGCGCAAATAAACGCGCCGCGTGGTGTCAGCATCGTCTTGTGCCCCCAATTGCTGCAAATATTGCTGCCACAAAGGCGCAAAACCTTGCTGCTCGATAGCACTGGACTGCAACTGCGCCAGTGCGCCGTCGACGGATTTTTCCGCCAGCCAACGTGGTTCGGCAACACCAATACCGTAGGCCGACAGCACGCCCGCCAAGGGGTGTAAATAGACCTGATCAATGCCTAAGTTGTCAGCCACACGGCACGCATGTTGCGCACCGGCACCGCCAAAGGCATTCAATACATAAGAATCCAGATCGTAGCCGCGCTGCACCGAGATGGCGCGAATCGCAGCGGCCATATTGTCGATCGCCACGGTCAAAAAATCCTGCGCCAGCTGCTCGGCGCTGTAGCGACGGCCACTGCTGGCCGACACCTGTTGTGCCAACCGTTCAAACTGCTGACGCACGCCATCAAGATCCAGTGGCAGGTTTTGCTGTGGGCCAAAAATAGCGGGGAAATGCGCTGCTTGCAGGCGTCCTAGCAGCAGATTGCAATCGGTGATCGTCAGCGGACCACCGTTGCGATAACAAGCCGGACCCGGATAAGCACCCGCCGACTCTGGACCAACCTGCAAACGGCCATCGCTGTAGTGCACAATCGAGCCGCCGCCAGCGGCCACCGTATGCACCTTCATCATTGGTGCGCGCAAACGCACTCCGGCCACTTGCGTCTCGCTATCACGCTCAAGTTCACCTGCGTAATGGCTGACATCGGTGGAGGTGCCGCCCATATCGAAGCCAATCACTTGGTGGAAGCCGTCACGCGCCGCCGTTTTGGCCATGCCAACCACGCCACCCGCCGGGCCAGACAGCACCGCGTCCTTACCGGCAAAGTGGTCGGGCAATGTCAGCCCGCCATTGGATTGCATAAACTGCAGGTCCACCTGCGGCATGGCTTGGCGAACTTGCTCGACATAGCGCTTGAGCACCGGCGATAAGTAGGCATCCGCCACCGTGGTAGAACCACGCGACACCAACTTGATCAGCGGACTGACCTCATGGCTGAGAGAAATCTGCTGAAAACCGATGCGCTGCGCCAATTTGCCCAGCTGGCGTTCATGCTGCGGAAATTTATAGGCGTGCATTAAGGCAATGGCGATGGCGCGAAAGCCACGGTCATAAGCTTCCTGAAGTTGCAGCCAACAGGCTTCTTCATCCAATGCCAACTCCACCGTGCCGTCTGCTAACACCCGTTCGGGAGCCTCGTACACTTGTTCATACAGCGGCTGCGGTTGTGGTGTATGCAGAGCAAAGATATCGGGCCGTGCCTGGTAACCGATTTGCAGTTGGTCGCGCAAACCGCGAGACGCAAACAATACCGTGGCTTGGCCTTGGCGCTCTAATAAAGCGTTGGTGGCCACTGTGGTGCCCATGCGCACTTCGAGAATGTCGCTGGGCTGATCCGCGTGGGCCAACTGCAACTGACGCATGCCTTCGACAGCGGCGTCGGGATAATGCTGAGGGTTATGCGACAGCAGCTTGTGCGTCACCAACTGACCTGCAGGCGTTAATGCCACCAGGTCGGTAAAAGTGCCGCCACGGTCGATCCAAAAGCGCCAACCTGGGTCATTGCCAATGGCTGCAGTAAAAGAGAAGTCAGACATGTCGCATCGCCAAAAAACTAGGGCCTGTTAACACTATTTCGATCACGCTGTTATGAGCTGAACACCCCTAAAGCACGGCGCGAAGAGGGTGTTTAACGCGTTAAATGAAGGACGAGCAACACGGATTGAGGGACGTTCAGACATACCCCGAAGGGCTGACGTCCGTTTTTCCCTGAGTCGCGTTATTCGTTGCTAATTTAACCCGTTAAACCACACTCCTCATGCCTTACTCAAGAAAAAACTGACGTCCAGCAGCGAAGCGCTAAATAGTGTTAACAGACCCTAGGAGCTGCGACAGCGTAGCAGCTCGCTAGGGCATATGAGCGATGTACGCGGCCACATCATTCAGCTGCGCTTCATCGAGGTTTTGAATGATGGAGACCATGGGCGAGTCACGGCGCTCGGAGTCGTTGCTGTGAAACTTGAGCAAGGTGTTCTGCAAAAACTCGTAGGGCTGCCCAGCGATGCGAGGATATTGGGCATTGCCATGGCCAGCTTCGCCATGGCATGCAAAGCACATTGACTTATACACCCGCTCACCTTCGGCCGCAGCGGCCACTGGTTGCTCACGCTCAACCACTTCATGTTGTGAATAGTACAACGCGATGGCGATGCGCTCTTCTGCGGTTAAATGTTTGGCCAAGGCATTCATCACATAGTCTTGGCGCGAACCATCGGCAAACTTTTCAAACTGGGTAAACAAGTAAGCAGCGTTCTGGCTGGCCAGATTGGGAATGTAGTCACGCGTGCTGTTGCCATCTTTGCCGTGGCAACGAAAGCATAATTGTGCGCGCTCCGCCCCTTCGGCGATGGCGGCCTGACGCAAGGCGGTGTTGTTTTCAATCACGACCATCTGAGCCAGCATGTCTTCCACCGACTCGGCGTGAGTCATCAGAGCACAGCAGCTCAACATAATCAGTGCGGCGATGCGGCCGACAAGCGCGATTGGGTACGCTGTATTTGGGAGTGTTTTCATGGTGTCTTCATGTACTTCCGTTACGCATTACTGCTTGAAACCGCTGATGCACGTCAGTCCGCTTGGACAGCCACACTGTTCATCCATGTGCGCAGTGTTAATCAGCGATCACCACCCTACGACGATTGCAAAATGGCGCCAATAGTCGACTGGGCAAATGGTCAAAAAACCGCCACCAAAGCTGACCTGCATCAAGAGCCACGCGTACGGCGGTTTACATTGCTGGTCGAAGTTCAATGCCGCACCGCCACTCGAGTCCTCGACTGTGACGACAGATTGTGGCCACCGACTCTGGCCACTGATACCGACCGCTAACTCTCGTCACCATCGCCTGACCGGCTGCGCCATGGCTCCACCGGCACCATTGCGGTAAACTGCTGGCTCTTAATAACCTCCACCCAAAAAACAGATCACCATGATGCAAGAGACCTATCAACCGCAGGAAATTGAAGCCACTGTGCAACAGCAGTGGGAAGAGAACCAGGTGTTTAAGGCTGTCGTCGACACCAACAAAGAAAAGTTCTACTGCCTATCCATGTTTCCTTATCCCAGCGGTCGACTACACATGGGTCACGTGCGCAACTACACCATTGGTGATGTGATCTCCCGCTACCAGCGCATGCAGGGCAAAAACGTCATGCAGCCAATGGGGTGGGATGCTTTTGGTTTGCCGGCAGAAAACGCCGCCATCAAAAACAACACCGCGCCTGGCAAATGGACCGATGAGAACATTGCCTACATGAAAGGCCAGCTGAAATCACTGGGCTTTGGTTATGACTGGAGCCGCGAACTGGCGACCTGCAAACCTGAGTATTACCGCTGGGAGCAGTGGTTCTTCACTCAGCTGGTCGAAAAAGGCCTGGCCTACAAAAAAGTGTCGGCGGTGAACTGGTGCCCACACGATAAAACCGTATTGGCCAATGAGCAGGTCATCGACAACTGCTGCTGGCGCTGTGACACCCCGATTGAACGCAAAGAAATTCCGCAGTGGTTTATTCGCATCACCGACTACGCCGAAGAACTGCTGAATGATTTAGACCAACTGGAAGGCTGGCCTGAGCAAGTGGTGGCCATGCAACGCAACTGGATTGGTAAGAGCCAGGGCGTTGAGCTGCACTTTGGTCTTAAGGGTCGACAAGATACGTTGGAGGTCTATACCACTCGCCCGGATACCTTAATGGGCGTTAGCTACGTCGCCGTCGCCGCTGGCCACCCGCTGGCCGCCGAAGCTGCCGAAGGCAACGCCGAGCTGGCCGAGTTTATCGAAGAGTGCAAAAAAGGCGGTACCGCTGAAGCGGACATTGCCACCATGGAGAAAAAAGGCATCGCCACCGGCATGACGGCGATTCACCCAATTTCAGGCAAAGAAGTGCCGATTTGGGTCGCCAACTTTGTCCTGATGGATTACGGCACTGGCGCCGTGATGGCGGTGCCCGCCCACGATCAACGTGACTTTGAATTTGCGCAAAAATACGGTTTGGACATCACTCAGGTGATTGAGCCGGTCTCTTCACCTGACAATCAGGGTGAAGATATTAACTTGGCGGAGGCGGCTTACACCGAAAAAGGCAAGCTGGTGAACTCAGGTGAGTTTGACGGTCTGGAATTTGATGCCGCCTTTGACGCCATCGCCAAATGGTTAACCGATGCCGGCAAAGGCCAGGTAAAAACCAACTACCGCCTGCGCGATTGGGGCGTTAGCCGTCAGCGTTATTGGGGCACCCCTGTGCCTATGATCAACAAAGCCAACGGCGAGCAAGTGCCGACGCCAGCAGACATGCTGCCGGTTGAACTGCCGACCGATGTGGTGATGGACGGGGTTAACAGCCCGATTAAAAACAACCCTGAGTTCGAAAACATCGAATTTGAAGGCGAAGCCGCATTCCGCGAAACCGATACCTTCGACACCTTTATGGAATCGTCCTGGTATTACGCTCGCTACTGCTCGCCGTGGGACGACAGCCAGATGGTGGATCCAACCGAGGCCGACTACTGGCTGCCAGTGGACCAATATGTCGGTGGCATTGAGCACGCCATCTTGCACCTGTTGTACGCGCGTTTCTTCCACAAGCTGATGCGTGACGTTGGCCTGGTGAAGGGCGATGAGCCCTTTGCTAGCCTGCTGTGCCAAGGCATGGTGCTGGCCGATGCGTTCAGCTACCAAAACGACAAAGGCGGCAAAGAATACGTAGCGCCGAAAGACGTCAAAGCCGAGCGCGACGACAAAGGTCGTTTGGTCAAAGCCCTGTGGAATGGCAAAGAGCTGAAGCACGAGGGCATGATTAAGATGTCCAAGTCGAAAAACAACGGCGTGGACCCGCAAGAAGCCATCGACATTTACGGCGCCGACACCGTGCGTTTGTACACCATGTTCGCTGCGCCCCCAGAGCAAACTCTGGAGTGGTCAGAAAACGGCGTTCAAGGCGCACAGAAGTTCCTACAACGTGTATGGCGTTTGGCCCATGAACTGATCAGCAATGGCCTGCCAGCAGCCGTCGATACTGCGGCCCTGAGCAAGGACGAAAAAGACGTGCGCCGCAAAGTGCATGAAACCATTGCCAAGGTCAGCGATGACGTTGGCCGTCGTTACCACTTTAATACCGGTATCGCCGCTATCATGGAGCTGATGAACACCTTGCAAAAAGCCGATCGCAGCCAAGGCCAAGGTGCCGCTGTGGTGTATGAAGGTTTGCAAGCCATCGTGCGCATGCTGAGCCCAATTGCGCCGCACATTTGTCAGGTGATTTGGCAAGCCTTTGGCCAAACAGGCCTGGTGTTGGATGCCGACTGGCCCGCTGTTGATAAAGAAGCGCTGGTGAAAGACAGCATTCAGCTGGTGGTGCAGGTTAACGGTAAGGTGCGCGCCAAATTGGAAGCCTCAGCCGCCGCCAGCAAAGACGAACTGGAAGCCATGGCCATGGCCGACGACGCGGTGCAAAAGCAGATCGATGGCAAAACCGTGCGCAAGGTGATTGTGGTACCTGGCAAGCTGGTGAATATCGTTGCGAACTAACACTTTCACCACGCTGATGTTGCTGGCCAGCCTGATGCTCTCAGGCTGCGGCTGGCAGCTGCGCGGCAGCACAGATCTGTCGGCGGCGATGCAAGTTATGCATTTGCACAGCCAAGCCAGCGAACGTTTTAACCAACACCTGCGTTTGCAACTGCAATACAGCGGTGTGTTGCTCACTCAACGTGCTGACGATGCTCCAGTGCAGTTGTGGATCTCGGCTGCCGATATCGAGCGCCGTGAACTGTCTGTTGGCAGTGACGGCCAGGTATCTGAGTACGAACTGAACGCCCGCTTGCAGGCGCGCTTGCAGCGCCAGCAGTCGGACAGTGATGTGCTCTATGAGATCGAGGCACGACGCATCTTCGCCAACGACATTAACAATGTCACCGGTACGCAAAACACCGAACGCGCACAACGTGAAGCCCTGCAGCAGGAGTTGGCCAATCAGCTGATGCGCCGCCTGCAGTTCACGCAACTGGAAGCACCATGAAGCTGCGCCAAGACCAGCTGCAGGAGCATCTGAAAAAAGGCCTAGCAGCGTGTTATTTGGTATCCGGCGACGACCCTCTGTTGCTGATGGAAGCCTGCGACGCCATTCGCGCCGCTGCGCGCCAGCAAGGCATCGAAGAGCGCGAGCTGTTTCATGCCGAAGCTGGGTTCGACTGGGCCACCTTACGTGACGAAGCCAATGCCATGTCACTGTTTGCTTCGCGCCGGGTATTGGAGGTACGCATTTCCAACGGCAAGCCGTCCGACAAAGGCACCACCTTGCAAGCACTGGCCGAGCACCCCAATCCGGACAACCTGCTACTGGTGGTCATGCCGAGGCTGGACGCTAAAGCGCAGCGCACCGGCTGGTTTAAGGCATTGGATAAAGCCGGTGTGTTTTTACCCATCTGGCCGATTGAGCGCAGCCAATACAACGGTTGGCTGCAACGGCGCCTACACAGTGCCGGGCTGCACGCCGAACCGGCGGCTTTGGCCGCACTGGCTCAGCAAACCGAAGGCAATTTGCTAGCAGCGGTGCAGGAAATTGAAAAACTGCGCTTATTGGGCGAGAGCAACATCAGCGAAGAGCTGATCAACGACGCCATTGGCGACAGCTCACGCTTTGATGCCTTTGGCCTGGCCGATGCTTGTCTGCAAGGCGATTTGGCCCACAGCAGTCGCATGCTGTCGCACCTGCACAGCGAGGGTGTGGACGCCATTTTGATTCTTGGGGCTTTAAATCGCAAAATTCGCCAGCTAATTGCCTTGCACGGCCTTTCCGGCCAACAACTCAGCGCTGCGTTCAAGCAGCAAAACATCTGGCCACGTCAGCAAACACCCTACAAAAAGGCCCTGCAACGCCTGAGCATGACGCAACTGTATGACGCATTACGTCTGTCTGAGAAGACCGATAGCGCCATCAAAGGCAGCGGTGACAATCCTTGGCTATTACTCAGTGAATTGGTCGCAGGCCTCTGTGTTGGCGGATTGGTGACTGGTTAACAGCAGGCTTGCAGGCCAGTTCACAGACCCTAGGCGAGCACCCACCTATACTAGAAACTGATGAGTAAATATCCAGAACTGACAAAAAGCGTCAGTTACCGACAAGGGTCAGCAACGGCCATAGAAATTGTTTGGATATCGCTTAAGATGACACCCAATGCCGATCATGCGGTTTGAGCAGGCATCGAAGAAACAACGAGAGGCTGGCTATGAACACTGCAGTGCAACAGAAAAATTCCGATCTGGTCTGGGACCTGGACAAACTGCATCAGCACCAACGTGCGATTGCATTTATTCAGCAATTCGAGAATCGTTTTTGCGTGTTCTCCACCTCGGTGCGCCAGCTGTACACCAACTACAGCATCTTCTTTCCCGAAGAAGCCAACCGCCAGATGGTCATCTTGCCAGACCCATACGCGTTTCATGACACCTTCAGTCACCTCAACCGTGATGCCGTGCATTCCACTGGCTTACACGTGATTCCTGGCAACCTGATCGGTAAGCAGGGCCTGTACCTGGTGATTTCACACAAAGACAAAAAAGTGCGCTCGGTGCCGATCCCCTTCCAGGAAGGCATCCGTCAGATTCTGCGTCGCTCCAACACCGACGATCCGTTTTTGCCGGTACTGATGAAAGGTGACCTGCGCGAGTTCAATGAAAAGCTGCCGTGCCTGCACTTGCATCGCTTGCGTTTAAGCGAACTGCACAGCTTGTCTAACCTGGAGCGCGATGGCATTCGCAGCGTCATCACCGATAAGCTGATGCGCCTATACCAAGAGTCCGGCAGCCTGAACCTGCATTAAGAAGCCGACGTTTCGTCGGCCTCTGCGCGGTAAAAACGCCGCACCAATCGACTTAACCCCTGCCGCCAGGCTTTGGGTTGAATTCCAAACGTATGAAACAGATGAGTATGGTCGCTTTTCGGCGCCCACACAGATGGCATGATGCCGCCTTCACGTGAGCGCAAATCGGTCTGACTCAGATCTTCATACTGGCTGGCCTCAGCCAGCAACGCCTCAGCAAATGCGTACGACGACACCGGCTCCACGCCGCCAAAATGGTACGTCCCCCACAAGCCATCGACGCAAAAGCTTTGCTTCAGCATGGCCAACACCACGTCAGCAATGTCGTCAGCCGGCGTCGGGTTAAAGGGTTTTTGCATATCGAACTCGAGCAACGACTCAGAGCGCATCTGATTCAACCAGTCGCTGGCGTAATCGCCACCCTGCAACGAAAAGCCCTGTGCCTGGCGTAGGATCAAATGCCGTGGGTTACCCTTGGTCTGGTTTTCCAGTTGCAACAGTTTGCTGGCCAAAGTCGACTCATCAAAGGCATCGGACTGCTCGTTGTAGCTGACGTCCACCGCCGGTTTGAACACCGCCATCGACGACACCAGCAGCACCGGCATGTCCTCTTCCTGCGCCCACTCCAGCCAATAGGGAACGTGGTCCAAGTCTTCCGCTCGCCACATGGATGGCACCAATACCATCACCGGCATGCCAGCGCCGGCCGCGATGCGTTCACGCGACTCCAGCGTGACGCCTTTGCACAGATAGTCTTGCTGTTGCAGCAAACGAATCAGATGTTGACCAACAGGGCGATCAGCGCCCACGACCAGAGGATTAAAACCGGTGTTTACCACACGCACATTCCAGTTGGGAGACAAGGTGTACCGATTATGCCACCAGTCAGCGCGCCTGGCAGCTGCCTCTTTCTGACTTCTTTGTCATCTCAGTGTGGTTTACCTGCTCAAGCATTTTAGGTACTTTCGTACCACACCAATAATAAGAGAATGGACATCATGCAACGATCGTGTCTGACCATCGCCCTGGCGCTGGCCGCCGCTTCCGCTTCCGGCCAGGGGTTTTATGTCGATGAACAATCCGCCCTGCGCTTAGGCAACGCCTTTTCCGGTGGCGCCGCATCTGGCAGCGATGCCTCCACGGCTTACTACAATCCCGCCGCCATGCTGTTGGTGGGCGACGAGATGGCCATCAACTTATCTGCCATTTCTGTGCAGTCTGAGTTCGACGGCGACGCCACCACTGGCGACGGCAGCATTGCCATTCAGGGAGACGACGCCGAGGCTGATAACTTTGACCTGCTGCCGACGCTCTATTATGTGCAGCAAGTTCGTGATGGCCTGGCAGCGGGTGTCTACATCAATGCCCCCTACGCTACCGGCACCGACTTTGGCAGCGATTCCGTCTCTCGTTATCAGGTCAGCGAAAGCAATATCACCGGCATCGACTTGGGCCTAGCGCTGGGCTTTAAAGCCACGAAATCATTGGACCTTGGCGTCAGCATGATCTTGCAGTACCTCGGTGCTAAACAGGTGGTTGCCATCAATACACCGGCGCTGTGTTTGGGGCAGCTCGACCCAGCCACCTGCAGCTCCCTAGGCGTCGATCCTGCGCTACTAGGGAGTAGTACGCTGGACGGTCGATTTGAGATGGAAGGCGACAATACCGACGTCGGCTTTTCGGTCGGCTCGGTCTACCACTTGAGCGAGCAGGCTAGGCTGGGGCTACATTATCGCAGTCGCATTACTCATGAACTCACCGGCAGCGCCAAGGTGAGCTTTCCAGATGGCGCAACAACTCTGGTTAACATTGCCGGGCTGGAGTCGGTGACCACCGCTGGCAGCGCACAAATCAGCACCCCGGAAGTGCTCAACCTGAGCTACTTTCAGCGCCATGGCGCTTGGTCGTGGCAGGCAGATCTGTCATGGAGCAAGTGGTCACGTTACAAAGAGTTGGCGATCCAGAGCCGCAACAGCACCGTAGCGGCACTGACCGCTGAACCGCAGGTGTATGACTGGAACGAGTCCTATCGCTTTGCTGCCGGTGTCGACTATCAGTTGTCACCACAGCTGACGCTGCGCTCTGGGTTTGCCTACGATCAGTCGCCGATTGATGACGACAACGTCACCATCGACTTTGGTTTTGCCGATTACCGCGCATTGTCGGTCGGCTTAAGCTACGCCATCAATGATCAGCTCACTGTCGATGCCGGATTCCAGCATACCTTGCAGCAGCAGCGCGATATTGATCAGAACAATTTGCAATCGGCCGGCGCCCGCCTCAACGGCGAGGTCACCACGGATGTCAACTCAGCTGCCGTGGGCGTGCGCTGGTCGCTGTGATGGTGATGCCGCCAGCACATGACTGGTGGGATGTACTGCGGTGTTAGCTAGATGCTAGCCCGCAGCGAGCGGCAGGCGCGCACGTTCATTTTGATTGCGCAGCGCGTCTTGTTTGCTGGCAAACAGTTGCACATCGTTCAAGGTGATCAGCAATACCCGCTGATCACTTAACCCAACATAACCAGCGCGATGCTCTTGAATGTAGCCGCCGTCTTGCAGCGACAAAGACAACTCCGCCGGAATGGCCACACTGGCCAGCAACCCATTGCCTAACTCGTCATGCACTGCTTCTGCGCGGCTGTACAACGCCAAGGCATTGGCACTGACCGCCAACACCTGGCCATTAATCAACCAAGCCAGATCGACCACATCGCCATTGGCCAGACGTGTGCGCTGCTGGCGCTCAATTAGATCGGAACTGTTTTGCAACAACATGGGCATGTCACCAGATTTCAACAGGCGGACAGTATACATAGTGCCTGATCTCAGTTCATACATTGTCAAAAACTAACATGCGAATTTAATTTATTGATTTAACTAATCGAATCCAGCGACGCATACTGACTTCGAATTCAACGCAATCCTTCCAATGGAGTTATACATGTCCGAACTGATCAACAAAGAAGGTCAAACCGTTCCATCTGTTATTTGGCCAACGCGCGTCGGTGATGAATGGGTGCAAGTCAACAGTGATGACATCTTTAAAGGCCGTACCGTGGTGCTGTTTTCGTTGCCAGGTGCTTTTACCCCAACCTGTTCCAGCACGCACTTGCCGCGTTACAACGAGCTGGCGCCCGTATTTAAAGCCAATGGCGTCGATGAGATTGTGTGTGTCAGTGTGAACGACACCTTTGTGATGAACGCCTGGGCGGCGGACCAAGAAGCGCAAAACATCCGCATGATTGCCGACGGCAACGGCGAGTTTACTGATGGCATGGGCATGCTGGTGGATAAAGCCGACCTGTGCTTTGGCAAACGCAGCTGGCGCTACAGCATGCTGGTGAAAGATGGCGTGGTGGAAAAAATGTTCATCGAGCCACAAAAGCCGGGCGACCCGTTTGAAGTGTCGGATGCCGACACCATGCTGAACTTCATCAATGCCGAGGCAGAGTTGCCGAAGTCAGCGGCCGTGTTCACCAAGCCAGGCTGCCCATTCTGCGCCCGTGCCAAGCAAGATCTGAAAGCCGCTGGCATTCAGTTTGAAGAGATCGTACTGGGCCGCGATGCCAGCACCACCTCTTTGCGCGCCATTACCGGTCGCGAAACCGTGCCTCAGGTGTACATTGGCAGTGAATTAATCGGTGGCAGTGAAGAGTTGGCGGCGTACCTGGAAGACGCTAGCTGAGCGTAGCGTTAGCCTGCAAACAATTGATCAATCGTTTTGCCCGACCGCTTTGTAGCGGTCGGGCATTTTTGTATGGTAAGGACACAACGATGACAAGAGAGAGACGATGAAATATTTACACACCATGGTGCGTGTCACCGACTTAGATGCCTCACTGCATTTTTATTGCGATCTGCTTGGATTGCAGGAAGTTCGCCGCAAAGACGTACCGGCCGGAAAATTCACATTGGTATTTCTAGCCACCGAAGAAGGCGCGCCGGAGCTGGAGCTGACCCACAATTGGGACTCTGATGAGTCGTACAGCGGCGGTCGCAACTTTGGTCATTTGGCCTATCTGGTCGATGATATTTACGCCACCTGCCAAACTTTGATGGACGCCGGAGTGACCATCAATCGCCCGCCACGCGATGGCCACATGGCTTTTGTTCGCAGCCCAGACAACATCTCGATCGAACTGCTGCAAAAAGGTGATTCCCTGCCTGCACAAGAGCCTTGGGCTTCGATGGCCAACAGCGGCGAGTGGTAATGCTTCGTAGCTATTAGCTGAATAGAATCAATCAACTTTAGCTAACAAGGTGTCGTGCGCATACTGGTTGCATCAATTGAACGGAGGTAACTCATGTCCACCCTGCACAAAGATGTCGCCATCATTGGCACCGGCACCGCCGGCCTTGCCGCTTATCGCGCCGCCAAAGAACACACAGATTCTGTGGTGCTGATCGAGGCCGGCGTATACGGCACCACATGTGCCCGTGTTGGCTGCATGCCCAGCAAACTGTTAATTGCCGCCGCCGATGCCGCCCATGAAGTACGCCACAGTCACGCCTTTGGGGTGATGTCTGAGCCGCCGGCAATCGACGGCAAAGCGGTGATGCAACGGGTGAAATCGGAACGCGATCGCTTTGTTGGCTTTGTGTTGGAGTCCGTCGACAGCATTGACGAGCAGGATCGTTTGCGTGGTTATGCGCGTTTTATCGACCAGCACACGCTGGAAGTCCGTCACGATAACGACGACACCAGCCGCATTAGTGCCCAGCGCATCGTCATTGCCAGCGGCTCACGGCCCAGCTACCCAAGCTTTTTCAATGCCGCCAAAGACCGCTTGATCGTCAACGACGATGTGTTCGAATGGGACGACTTGCCCGCTTCAGTCGCGGTGTTTGGCCCTGGCGTCATCGGCTTAGAGCTGGGTCAGGCACTCAGTCGCTTGGGCGTTCAGGTCAGTGTCTTTGGTGTCGGTGGTGCGCTGGGGCCGTTCTCCGACCCAGAAGTTAAAGCCGCCGCCAGCGAAGCATTTGCCGATCAATTTCACTACATAAATACCGATGCTCAGGTGGACAGCATCGAGCGCAGCGAAGACGGCGTCGAGATTGTGTACGACGGTGATCAACGCATTACCGTGGACTACTTGATAGCCGCCACAGGGCGTCGCCCCAATGTCGACAAGCTCGGGCTGGAGCAGCTTGATCTGCCGCTGGATGAGCGCGAAGTGCCCATCGCCAATCCGTACACCATGCAAATTGGCAATAGCCCAATTTTCATTGCTGGCGATGCGTCGAACCAGATTCCCCTGCTGCATGAAGCCGCCGACCAAGGCAAGATCGCCGGCGACAACGCTGGGCGTTCATTGGCGGATTTAAACGATGTACGCTCAGGACTGCGTCGCAGCGCCATTGGCATGGTCTTTTCTGATCCGCAATTGGCCACAGTGGGGCTGCGTTACGCCGATGTTGTTAAGCGCTATGACCAAGCCTGCTTCGCCATCGGAGAGGTGTCGTTTAAAAACCAAGGCCGCTCGCGCGTGATGCTAAAAAATCAGGGCATGTTGCGGGTGTATGCCGAGCAAGGCACGGGACTGTTTTTAGGCGCGGAAATGGCCGGCCCCAGAGCCGAGCACATTGCCCACCTTTTGGCTTGGGCGCATCAGCAAAAGATGACCATTCCACAAATGCTGGATATGCCGTTTTATCATCCGGTGGTGGAAGAAGGCTTGCGCACCGCGTTGCGTGACGTCAATGCCAACCTGCATTTAGGAAAAGCCTTGATCGACCGCTGTGCCGAATGCGGCGTCGGCTCCTAACGCGAACGCAACAAAGGCCCAGTCTGCCCTTTTGGCGTCGCCGCCATGTGCATCCTCAGCTAGGATTACCACATCCAAACGCTGGGGAATGCATCATGAACTGGGCCAGAATCGTAGGTTATTGCTTTTTTATCACACTACTCGGTTGCGGCTCAGGTGGCGGTTCATCGGACTCCGACACCCCTGAGCAGCCCACCACGCCGACTGAACCCGAGCCAGAACCTGAACCTGAACCCGAGCCAGAACCTGAACCTGAACCTGAACCTGAACCTGAACCTGAACCTGAACCTGAACCTGAACCAGAGCCAGAGCCAGAGCCAGAGCCAGAGCCAGACGGCACGATCGATATTACCAATGCCACCTTCAACCAACGCTCCGGCGATTGTGCCGATTATGTCGGTGAGTTTCGCTCGGCGGTGACCGACGTAAACCGTAATGTCGCTTTTACTGGCCAAGTCACACTCACCAGCGCCGCCAGCGAGTGCCGGTTTGTGGTGAACGAAATTCCCAATCATGACTTTCATGATGGCGACGCTCAATTCGCCACGGCGGTCAGTGAGCAAAACGGCGACTACCAAGTGACTCGCAACCCCAGCCAAGCCAACGCTGCTACGGCGCTAAACTTGGGCGTCACCAACGCCATTTTTCTTAACGGCGCGACCGTCGACTTATTGGCTGCAGCCTGTTACGGCGTCGGCAACGAGGCACTAGGACGTGAGAAAATCGGCTGCGGCGGCGATCAAATCGACAACCCGTGGCGCTACGATCCGATGTCACCGTTAAATGGCTTTGGCACCGACAGCCACAACGCCCATTCACAGCCGGATGGCACCTACCATTACCATGGTGACCCGAGAGCCATGTACGTATTGGATTGCAACAGCGCCAGCTCGGCCTCAGGTGTGATTGGCTTTGCCGCCGATGGCTTCCCGGTGTTTGGCCCGTGCATTAACGACAATGGCAACATTCGTGCAGCGCGCTCCAGCTATGTGCTGAAAACGGGTCAGCGTCAGGACGTCAACGGCTATCAGACGCCCGTCGCAGGCGTCGGCAGCATTGCCAGTAGCAGCTACGACGGCCAGTTTCGCGGCGATTATCAGTACCAAGCAGGATCGGGAGATTTAGACGAGTGCAATGGCATGAGCGTCGATGGGCAATATGGCTATTACGTCACCAACGCATTTCCGTGGATTTTAAACTGCTACAAAGGTGCCGTGCACAGCAGTTTTTCTGCGCGCAACGCGCAGCCAAGAGCAACACGTCACCATCATTCCAGTGATGGCCACCAACATTATTAATGCCGGTGTGCACCCAGTCAGGCAGTGATACTTAATGCCAGACTGGGAGTTTGCTGAATAGGGAGTTTTTATTGTTGCGATTCGGCTTGCTGATCCGATACAGCTAAGCCATCGCGACAACGAATACCACGGTTTTTGCCATCGACTAAAATGCCTGCCGTGGCATTGCCATTGGTGGGGCGCAGCAACAAATAGCCATTGACGCAAAAACCTTCTTTGCCCGACTCCTTGGGCGAGACACGCGTCTCATATTCAGGCGCCAGCGACAATAATTGGAAGCGATCGATAATCGCCGCGTCGGCTTTTTCCGAATGTTGAATGAAACCGTAATATTCCAGCGCTAACACGGCCACGACGATACCGATAAAAAATCCAATACCGATCCACTTTCCAGCATCGGTCTCTTTGGCGGTCGCTTGTTCGTTGTTCATGAAGGATCCTCAGGTGAATGATCTTTGCCCCAAGCGGGCATCAGCTGATGAGAAATATTCAGCTGATTTAAAATACGGGCGACCACAAAATCGATTAAATCGTTGATGCTGTCTGGCTGGTGATAAAAGCCCGGGCTGGCTGGCAAAATCACCGCCCCCATGCGCGTTAAATTGAGCATGTTTTGTAAATGAATTTCAGAATACGGCGTCTCGCGTGGCACCAAAATCAGCTGGCGGCGCTCTTTCAACGCCACATCCGCCGCGCGCTCGATCAGGTTATTACTCGCTCCGGTGGCAATGGCCGACAAAGTACCAGTGCTGCATGGGCACACAACGACCGGGCCAGGCTGCCCAGAGCCAGAGGCCCAAGGCGCCATCCAGTCTTCGCGCGCGAACACCCGCAGCTGCTGTTCCGTGGCTTGCAGTTGCTGGCGAAATACCTGCGCTTGTGCTTGTGGCTTGCCCGGCAGTGACAGCGGCGTTTCCGTAGCAAACACCAGCTGCGCGGCTTTTGACACAATTACATCGACGTCTACACCAGCGTGAATCAACGCCTGCATCAAACGCAGCGCGTACAAAGACCCAGAAGCGCCGGTGATGGCGACACACACTCTCATTGGCTGACCTCACGCTGCTGCAGTGCCGCGACCAAGCGGCGAGGAAGGTTATCAAAACTGCCGTTGGACATGCACACCACTTGATCCCCCGGTTGCAGTTGCTCCGTTAAGGCCGCCAGCAACTGCTCACTGTCATCATGACAATAGTGATGCTCCGCTGTGGCCAGCGACTGCAGCGACCAGTCCAGTCCGGGGGACTGCAACCAATGTACTTGATGCGCTGTTGCGACCGACTCGGCTAACGCCTGCTGGTGCACGCCCATTTTCATGGTGTTTGAGCGTGGCTCCAGCACCGCGATCAAGCGCTGCTCTTGCTTCAAGCCGGCCGCCACGCCTTGCAACGTACTCACAATGGCGCTCGGGTGGTGCGCAAAGTCATCAAACACCTGAATACCGCCCGCGGTGCCAACGGCCTCTAACCGCCGCTTAACCGACTGAAAGCGACTCAGCGCTTGCGCTGCGGTTTCTGGCGCAACACCGACGTGACGCGCCGCCAACACCGCCGCCAGCGCATTGCTAACATTGTGCAGGCCTTTTAACGACCAGCGAACGCGCGCCATGGGCTGCTGTTGAAAGCAAATCGAGAAGTCGCTGCCATCGGCCTGATGCAACTGCCAGTGCCAGTCACTGCCTTCACCAAAGTGCTGTTGCTCGGACCATACACCTTGCTGCAACACACGCTGCAGTGCGGTGTCATCAGCTGGGGCAATCACTTGGCCAGTGGCGGGAATGGTGCGAATCAGGTGATGAAACTGGCGCTCGATGGCGGCCAGATCCGGGAAGATATCAGCATGATCGTATTCAAGGTTATTGGCCACCAGGGTGCGCGGTGTGTAATGCACAAACTTAGAGCGCTTATCAAAGAATGCGGTGTCGTATTCATCGGCTTCGATAACAAAAAACGGACTGTCGCCCAAACGCGCAGAACAACCGAAATTCTGCGGTACGCCACCAATCAAAAAGCCCGGCGCCATGCCTGCGCAGTCGAGAATCCAAGCGAGCATAGAGCTGGTGGTGGTTTTGCCATGGGTGCCTGCAACCGCCAGCACCCAGCGCTCTGGTAATACGTGATCGTGCAGCCATTGCGGCCCAGAGGTGTAAGAAATGCCGCGCTCCAGCACATACTCCACCATGGCGTTGCCGCGAGACAGCGCGTTGCCAATGATGACCTGGTCCACATCGTCTGCGATATGCTCGGGCAACCAACCGTCGTACAGCTCGATACCAGCCGCCTGCAGCTGATCACTCATGGGCGGATAAACCCCGGCATCACTGCCACTGACCCGGTGGCCGAGGGCTTTTGCCAACTGTGCCAAGGAGCCCATAAAGGTGCCGCAGATGCCTAAAATATGAACATGCATGGGTGCTGCCACCGCCTGTATCTGTCACTTGTAGCGCATAGTGTACTGGCAGTGCTATTGGCGCCCAAGTTCCTCTGTTCACAGCACTGAAATTTGTCATCGCTTCAGGTAGACTGCGCGCACTTTTCGACCAACCCAGGAATCAACATGCAACGTTTACGTACGTTTCTTGAACAGCACAGTGATAACCCAGCTCTGATCAATGTCATTGACGGCCTGATGGTGGCCTGCAAAGACATCGCGCATCGCATTCAACTGGGTGCTGCAGCAGGCGTGTTGGGCAGTGCCGAGCAAGAAAACGTACAAGGCGAGTGCCAAAAGAAACTGGACGTCATCTCCAACGATATCCTCAAAGACGTGCTGGCCGCACAACCAGCGGTTAAAGGCATGGCCAGTGAAGAAGAAGAGCTGCCCGTTGCAGCCAACTCAGCGGGCAGCCTGTTGGTGCTGTTCGATCCACTGGACGGTTCTTCCAACATTGATATCAACGTGACCGTGGGCACCATTTTCTCCATCTTGCCAGCTCGCGAGGGCGCAGATGCCGCAAGCGAAAGTGCTTACTTGCAGCCGGGTAATGCCCAGCTGGCGGCCGGTTATGTGCTCTATGGGCCGTCGACGATTTTGGTGCTGACGCTGGGCAACGGTGTCTATTCCTTTACTTTGGATCCACGCATTGGCGAGTTCGTGCTGCAGCGCGAGCAGATTCGTATTGCCGCCGATACCAAAGAATTTGCCATCAACATGTCCAACCAGCGTTTTTGGCTACAGCCAATGCAAACCTACGTCGGCGATTTGCTGCAAGGCGAAGAAGGGCCACTGGGCAAGCGCTACAACATGCGTTGGATTGCGTCTATGGTGGCTGAGATTCACCGCATCATGACGCGTGGCGGTATCTTCATGTACCCCTACGACAACCGCGAGCCGAATAAGCCGGGCAAGCTGCGCTTAATGTATGAAGGCAACCCAATGAGCTTTTTGGTTCAGCAAGCGGGCGGCAAAGCGTCCACTGCGTTTAACGACATTATGGACATCCAGCCGCAAGGCATTCATGAGCGAGTGTCTGTGGTCATGGGGTCTGCCAACGAAGTGGAAACGGTCGAACGCTACCACCAATAACTGGCAGCGCTCTGGCATAAAAAATCAGAGCGCTAGCTGATGTAGCTATGAAGTTAATGTGGCTACGAGGTGCTGTCATCATCCAGCACCTCCACCGGCAGCTCCACCAACACTCGGGTACCCTGACGTTCGTTATCTTCGATACGCAGATGGCCACCGACAATCTGACAGATATGATTGCAAATGGTCAGGCCCAATCCCACCCCATCATAACGACGACTGAACGACGAGTTGGCTTGAGCAAAGGCTTCTAACACCTTCTCTTTGTGTTCATCGTCGATGCCGATACCGGTATCGGTGACCTCGACCAATAAATGCTTGGCCGTCTCTTGCTCGACTAACGCCAGCCTGACCACCACCATGCCCTGCTCTGTGAACTTAATGGCGTTGTCGACTAAATGCCGAACGGTTTGCCGCAGCAGCGATGGGTCGAGGCGCAGATTAATACCATCTAGGCTGTGCTCGTATTCCACCACCAGCGATAATCCATTGCTCAACGCGCGCTGGCGAAAGGACACTAGTAAATTTTCCAGCAATGGTGCCACCTGGTGCATCTCTGGCCTGACGGTCAACCGGCTTTTTTCTATGTCCACCACCACCAGCACGTCTTCCAACAATTGCGTCAGGTGAGTTAATGATTGCTCGGCCATGCCTTTAAATTCGGCAAATTCCTCCGCGCTGTTGTCTGGGCTCATCAATTGCAGCATGCCCACTGCGCCGTTTAACGGCGTGCGCAGTTCGTGGCTCATCATCGCCAAAAATTCACTTTTTGCCCGACTGGCCGCTTGCGTCTTTTGTTGTTCCGTCATCAATTGGCGCGTGTAGGTTTGCTGATCTTTTCTGGCTTGCTCAAGGGACTGCGCTAGCTGATTGGCCGACTCTTGCAGCTGACCAATTTCAGCGCCCTGATCCACCGTCATGCGCCCAGACACATTGCCAAGGGCCAACCGACCGATAAAACGCGACAGATTTTCCAGCGGTGGAATGATTCCCATGGCCGCTATTTGCGCCAGCAAAGCCGCCAGCATGACCACCACAGCGCCAGATAACAGCGTTTGCGACAGCGTCTGCAGCTGTTGTTGGCGAATGTAGTGGTGTGATATGCCCAGCGTTACTACCGCAATGGTTTCGATTTCCGACTGCGGTTGATCAAAGTCAGAAAAATCGGACAAAGCTTCTACCACCCGCGTAACCGGATACGCTTGCAAGTCGACGTCTTGTGGGTCCAAAGACGGGTATTCAAGGCTTTGCTGCTCCAACAGCAAACTGCCGTTGGGCGCATTCACACGCAACAACACAAACGCCGGCTGCGCCAACACTTGCTCAACTAACGGGTCCAGTAGACTGTAGTTACCAGAAATAAGTGGATACTCGGCCGCCGCCATTAAGTTGGCCATCAGAATTTCTGCCGTGCGGGCGTTGTCTTCACTGACGTCATTCCACTGCTGCCACAAATGCAGTGCAGTTAAAATGATCACTGTGATCAACGCCGGTATCGCCCCGACCAGGGTGATACGCCGTCGAATCGACCACTGGCGCATATTCACTGCGGCGCTTCCTGCAGCGTTGGAATAATGTCTGCCGCCTCCGGCAATACCATGTTAAGCGACCTGGCCACTTGATCGTTGTAGCGCACATCGAAATATGGGTTGTAGTCGGCTGCCGGCCACTGCCCGGACAACCCTGCGTCGATGACTTCCACCGTGCGCTGCGCGACGTGATTCAAATCACTGTGCAAAGTGGCCAATGCGCCAGCTTTGATATAAGCATTCGAAGGGCCGATTAAAGGCACGTTTTGCCGATAGGCTGTGATGAGAATGTTTTTAATATTGGCAGCGGAATACAGCTCAGTATCGTAAACGCCGACCAAAGCCTCACTGTCTTTTAACAGCGCCACTAAGGCGTGATTTAAGCTGTCAAAATTATCCAGCTGCTGAATCGAAACACTGCCAATACCGGCGAGCTCACCGTCCTCGGGCAACGCCATGGAGGTCAAATCTGTCCATTGCTGTTGGTTATTCAACAGTACGCCTAGGCGTTTTTCTGGACCAACTAACGCGCGTGCCAAACGTAATTGTTTTAATAAAGATGGCTCAATAAATACGGCCGATTTGACTTGCTGAGCGTGTGCCAGATATTGCTCTCGACTCACAAACACCGCCACCAGCGGCGAGTCGATGGCGCCGGCAACAGCCGCCAAAGATTGTGCACCCACAGCCACCACTAGATCGGCCTTGCTTAACTCACTGACCTGGGTGGTCATCGATACAGTGTGCTGGCTTTGCTGCTGCAACTGCTTCGCAAATGCTTGAATGGAAGGGTGAGGACGATGCCCAAACACCATGACGTCGGCCGCCCAACTGGCGGGGGCCCAACATACCAAGGTGAGAACAGCGATGGTGATCCATCGCTGTACTTGCATTGCGTCCATGCGACTGCCGTCTCTTTAGAAATCCAGCCCGAGCTGGAGGTGGTACAAATGTTTGGTATTGTATCGCTGCTCAATATAAATCAACGGCGAGTTGTCTATGATACGGTGATAAAAAGCGCCGACATAGGGGCGATAACGCCCAATTTGCCAATACTTGTTCACATTGGCCTCCATACGCCGATAGCGGCGATTCTGTTTGAACTCATCGCCGTAAGCATCGTGCCAAAAATGAGACAGCGCTAGACGCCAACTGTCACCCTTATGAATCCAGCTGGCGACGACACTGTCCCTGGCGCTGGAGCGCAGCTCCACTTTTTGCAGGCTTTGCAGATCTTTCTCGCTGAGGCCCGCAGCACTGCCACCCGGCGTAACATTGGCGTCGACATAGGCCGCTGACAACCACAACATATCCCGTGGAGAGAAACGCCAAATCGCTTGCAGGTCTGCACCTTGCACGCGCATTTTGGTATCCGAGCGCACACTGATGGTTTGCAGATTAATGGGGTCAGATATCAACTCTGTCTGAAAGTTGCGAAACAGTTTGACGTCTAATTCCAGCCCGATGGAAGCGAAATTGCCGTAATAACCTAGTTCCCAACTGGTGATTTTTTCATGATCCAAGTCGCGAGAGTCTGGCGTTTGGTTCATGAAAAAGGTGGCTTTATCGAGACCCAAGTAGTTTTCCGATAAGTTGCTGGCTTCCAGCGCATATTCCGGTTCTTGCTCCAGCAAGTCAGGTGAACGCACCGCCTGTGATGCCACAAAGCGCACACTGTGTTGCGGCGACAAGAGCCAGTTCACTGCCGCCCGCGGTGAGAATACGCTGTCGTTGGCTTCCTCACTTTCGTAGGTACCGCCCAGGTTCATCAACCAAGCGTCGAAAAAACGCCACTCTAGATTACCGAAGGCACGGTAAGTGTCATTTTTCACATACCCATTAAAGTAGGTATCCGAGTCAGCTTGGTCGCGGCGAAAGTTAATGCCGCCCACCGTACGCACGGTATCGGACCAGACAAAAGTATCCTGCCATTCCAAATCGTAGCGCTGCTCGACCATATTCCAGTCGATATCACCACAACTGACTTCACTCAGATTGGCAAAACTTTCCGGCTCAGCCGGGTTCACCGCCCGCGCCAAGACCCCAATGGCCTCAGCCACCTCAGCGTCACTCACAGTGACACCAGTCAGACTGCTGATTTGCTCGGCATCGGCGCCGCCCAGCAGCAGCCCGAGCAGCTGCTCGTTGCCAGACAATATGGTATTCACCCAGTCGGGATTGGTTTGGTACAAGCCGAATAATCCCGGATCAAAGGTAATGGTCGGTACACAAACAGGAGAGCCCACAAGGCGTTCATTGCGGTGCCAATAGGCTTGTAAATGAGACGTGTGATCCATCGAATGCTCGAGTTGTAATTTCCCCCACAGGTACTGCTGGTCGGTATCTTGATCTAGTGGTTCCGACCATTCCTCATCGCCGTTACGGCGAATGTCGGTATGACCTCGCTTCAGCGACGCTTGAGCATTTAACTGCATCCAAGGGGCGAGCTGGCGATGGTAATAACCGTTGACGAAGCCATGTCGTTTGGAATCACGCAGTTGGTCGCCGCCATTGCGCAGCGCACTGCCGTCATAGCCGTCGTCGCCTTGAAAATTGGCACTGATGCGATAACTGCTCAATCCAGAAACGCCCGCGGTGCTGGCAAAAGCGTCACGCACGGTTTGATTGCCAACACGGTAGCGCAAGCGCGTTCCGGTGCTATCTGCAGGGTGGCGAGTAATGATGTTAATCACCCCCAAGAACGCATTGGCGCCGTAAATTGCAGAGTTAGGTCCACGCGTGACTTCAACACGTTGGATGTCCTCCATCGCTACCGCCAAGTCATCCCACACCACGGCCGCAATGCCAGGGCGGATCACCGAGCGGCCATCGACCAACACTTGCATTCGCCGGGTTAAATTCGGGTTACCGGCGTGATAAGTGACAGAAGCATTGTTTTCATTGTCACCGTGGCCAAGAAACATACCGGGAACGAAGCGCATCAACTCTGGGATGGTGCGCACGCCCCAGGCTTCGATTTGTTCGGCCTCGATGACCGTCACACTGGCCGGTACATCAGCACGAGCTTGACGTAAGCGAGAGGCGGTGAGCACCACCGGCAGTTCAGATTCCAATTGAAATGGGCTGTCCAGTGCCATTTCATCTGCCAAAAATTCGTCTTCCAAAGACAGGGACACAGCATCAGCGGCCAACGCCGCCAGCACCATACAAGGCCAAGTTCTCATGTTAAAAAGTCATCAGTTACTTTACGCCTCGTCAGTCTAGGAACAAATCCGGGGTTGGTAAACCAAGCAGACTGCGAACCAGAGTAGCGACTGATGGTGCGCCTGACAGAGGACAATGCTTGCGGCTATAATCCGCCCACCTTAAATTACTCAACGTGGTGGATCACCCAAATGAGCTACAACTCAATTCCTGCTGGCAAAGACTTGCCGAACGACGTCTATGTTGTGATTGAAATTCCAGCCAATCACGCGCCGATCAAGTACGAAATCGATAAGGATATGGATTGCCTGCTGGTGGACCGCTTTATGGCAACACCGATGTTCTACCCAGCCAACTATGGTTACATCCCACACACCCTGGCGGACGACGGTGACCCATTGGATGTGTTGGTGGTCACGCCTTACCCAGTGCAGCCAGGTTCTGTGATTCGTGCACGCGCTGTCGGCGTTTTGAACATGGAAGATGAGGCCGGTGAAGACGCCAAGCTGGTGGCCGTGCCACACGAGAAGCTGACGCAACTGTACAACGACGTGCAAGATGTCGACGATCTGCCGCAGCTCCTGCGTGACCAGATTGGCCACTTCTTTGAAAACTACAAAGACTTGGAAAAAGGCAAATGGGTGAAGGTTAAAGGCTGGGACAACGCCGAAGCTGCCCGTAAGATGATTACCGAGTCTGCTGCAGCGTACGAGGGCTAAGCCCTCGCTATTGCAGCCATAAAAAAGGAGCCTTGCGCTCCTTTTTTCGTTTTCAGCCAGCCAGCTTTAGATTATTCAGCCAGCCGCGCTTTGAGCTCCGCCAGCTCTTGCTCTGCTTTGACGGCACGTTGCTCAGCTTCGATTTGTGCCGTGACGTCTTTTTGCACACCAATGTAATAGGTCAGCTGGTCATCATCGTTGTAAACCGGCGAAATACTCAACTCATTCCAGAACAGGCTGCCGTCTTTGCGATAATTGCGCAGCACAACCCGGCTGGAGCGACCTTCCTGAATCGCGTCTCGGATAGCGACCAAGCCGTCTTGTGCACGGTCACCGGCCTGCATAAAACGACAATCCTGATACAAGATCTCATCGGCGCTGTAGCCACTCAACCGCTCAAACGCGCGGTTCACATAAATGAGAATATTATCCTCACCTTCTTGCTCGGCAATAACGATGCCGTCGTTGGACGCATCCACCGCTTTCTTCAGCAGCTCAAGGCTAATAGGACCACCATTATTGAGGTCGGTGACCATGTGTTGTCTCCAATGTCAGTGACCGGCTAACCATACTATAGGCAGCGCCTTTAAAGAAAGAGAGTCGCGCTAAACCGGCTTCGAACGGTCGCTGTCAGCGCTGAACCATTCAGACCCACAGCATGCAACCGGGTTCCCACACTGCTTTTACATTGTGTATAACTGCTTATAGAATGTTGTACCGTTATGTTGTGCAGTAAGAGCCCGCGATGACCAGCCCACACGATGAACCACAGGCCGCGTATTACCCCATCAGGGTGGTATCCAATGAAACCGGGGTGAATGCCATTACCCTGCGTGCCTGGGAACGTCGCTACGGCCTGATTACCCCCAAACGTACCGCCAAAGGCCATCGGCTTTACACCGAAGACGACATTCGCCTGATCAAACAAGTGGTCACTCTGCTCAATCGCGGCATCCCGATTTCCCAAGCCAGAGCCATGCTCGACCACGACCAAGACGCCTCGGACATCGGCATCGGCTTGCAAACCCAGCCGTCTCAATGGCATCAGTACCGCGAGCAATTGTCAGAAGCTGTACAAGCTTTCGACGATCAGCAATTGGGCAAAACCTTCGACGAAGTCAGTCAGTTTTTCCCCATTGATATTGCTCTGCGCTTTCTGCTGATTCCTATCTACGCGCAGCTGCGCGACAGCGTTACCCAGCCGCTGGGTCATGCGCGCTTGCGCTTTTACAGTGGCTTCTTGCACGCACGGCTAGCCTGGCGCTTGTCTGAGCAAAGCCAGCGCCAGCCGCAGGCCAGCATCTTAGTCGCCAGCGTCGGCCAAGACGACAACATCGAACTGCTGCTAACGGCCATTTTGCTCAAGCAAATGGGTCTGCGCTGCATCTGGATGAATGGCTTGTTGAGCGCCAACAACATTGTTGAATGCCTGACCAGCATGAACTGGCAGGCCGCTTTGCTGCAGCTGCCAAGCACCGCCGATCAACAACAGTTAGGCTTTGTGAAAGACATTGCCGTTGAGTCCGGTCGGCCAGTATTCGTAAGCGGAGCACCCGCCACACTGCATGACACGCTACGCCAATTGGGCGTTATCGCCTTACAGGACGACGTACAGCAAGCTGCACTCAATATCCGCGATCTGCTCACTGGCGCACCCGCATGAGTGCAGAGCAACAATTATTGCTGCGTCACAACGACTGGCAGCACGCCAATACGCTCGTCATCTGTGGCCATCAATCCATCGACGCCGACTTTGCGGCACAGTTACAGCAACAAAGCATTGCCGTCTGGAGCTGGGATCTCAGCACACAACAAGCCTTTGCCAAAGCGGGCGTGAACGCACTGCACACGGTGCCGGATTTTTCGCAGCTCACCGCCACCACCGTCATCCTATTGTGGCCTAAGTCTAAGGCTTTGGCTTTGGCCTTGCTTGAAGGTCTGGCGACGTGTCAGCACATTGAGCAGGTGTTGGCCGTGGCAGCCAACGATGCCGGCGGTAAAAGCATCGGATCGGCCGCCAGCAAAGCAGGCCACCAAGCGCACAAGATCGACAGTGCTCGGCGCTGCAGCCTTTGGCAGCTGGAGCTGACACAAAGCTCTTCCTTTAACTGGCTAAAAGCCGCTGGCTCATTTCAGGCGGAGCAAAGCAGTTTTGTCGCCTTGCCTGGTGTATTCAGCTACGACCGCTTAGATGCAGGCACGGCTCTGTTGCTGGAGCATCTGCCGGCGCCCGCCGATGGGCAGCTGTTGGACCTGGGGTGCGGAGCCGGTGTGATCGGCCTGACCTTTAAACAACGCAGCCCAGCGTTGTCGGTGACGCTCAGTGATGTCGATGCCTTGGCGCTGCGCAGCGCCGAACTCAACAGCCTGCGCCTGCAACAGCCGGTTCGCTGTGTTGCCAGTGATGGCCTGGACCAGCTCAATGAGCGCTTCGACTACATCATCTGCAATCCGCCATTTCATCAGGGCAAACACACCGACTACTACTTTGCTGAGCGATTGTTTCGCGATGCCGCCACACGCCTGACCGCAGATGGCCAGTTGTGGATTGTTGCCAATCGGCATTTACCCTATGAAGACTGGGCGCAGCAGCACTTTCGTCAGGTCGAGATCATGGTGCAAGCCAATGGCTTCAAACTGCTGCTGGCTTCGCAGCAATAACCTCATGCGTTGGCTGTTGCTGCTGCTATTCAGCGCACAGCCGGCCGTTGCCGACACCTACACTGCGGACGACTTTGCCGCACATTTGCCAGAAACCCTGCTCGATATGCTGCAGCTACTGCCTGGGGTGAGCATCAGCGGCGACGCTGATCAACGGCGCATCCAAGTATCGGGCACGCCCTCCGGCCAGACACGCCTCCTGATAGATGGCGTTGCCTTGCCAGATCGTGACGGTTCAGGCCAGAGCCTGGCCGCCAGCATCCCAGCGGCAGCGGTCGCCAGCATTGAGTTGGATGCCGACAACCCAGACCCACTGGGGCTCGGCAGCGCCATTATTCGAGTGCAATTGCACAATGCCAGCAGTACGTCTCCTGGGGGTGAACTGCGAGTCAGACTGACCGGTTCACAAGACGGAGCCGCGGCACTGCGCTGGAACTCGCGCCAGCAGCAGTGGCAACTGATGCACAGTGGCTCGCGCTTTGACGACCAGCAAAGCCTGTTTAGTGGCCAGCAACAGTGGCAGTGGTCCAACCATGACATCGACGCACAGTGGCTGTGGATTGCAGCTGAACAAAACAACCCAGATGCCAGCCCAGTCGATACCGACAGCGCCCGCCTGCAGCTGAATTCACGCCATAGCTGGCCCAGCATTGGTGCACGCAATCGCCTAACCATCAGCCAGTTTGAGCAGGATTTTTCCCCCTTGCAGCAACATACCCAGCAATGGCAGTGGCTGGCGACACTGGAAGGCCTGCAAGGGGAGCATCGCTGGCAGATTCAGACCGAGCTGCAACACGAGCAACGGCGTCAGTCACGCGGCTCGCGGTATCGTTTGGACGAAGACAGCTTCGGTTTAACCTTGCGCGACCGCTGGCAATTAAATCCGGATCTGCACATGACCCTTGGCTATCGTATGCAGAGCTATCAGCAACGCCTGCGGCGCTCGGGTCCGATGGCTTTAAAAGAACGCAATACCGACACCCATTGGTTGCCCTTTGTGCATCTGCACTACCAATACGACGATCGCAACCAACTGCATTGGCAACTGAGCCAACACAGTCAGCTGCCGAGCAGCGAGCAACGCTTATCCGTCGATGGAGCACTGGTGGGCAATCCACAACTGCAGGCGGAAATCCTCAATCGTATGCAACTGAGCTGGAGGCATGAGTCGCTCGACAATGACATTTGGCAGCTGCGTTGGATTCGCCAGACCTGGCACAACAGCCTGGTGGCGCAAGCGTTGACAGATAACTCAGTGCAACTGATCAACAGTGACGAAGTGCAGCAGCTGCATGGCTATGAAGTGCAGTGGCAGGGTGACCAATACTTGTTTCAGCAGCCATGGCGGACTACGGCCAGCATCGGCTTGTACCGCTGGCGCGGGCGTGAAAGCCGCACACAACCTCGTACCATCAGTGCAGAGTTCGCACAAGCCAGATTTGCGCTGGTGCACATTGTCTCGGCACAGCTGCGCTGGGCAATGGACTGGCAATGGCAAAGCCGTAGCCAAGATTACAGCTCATTACTGCCCGACACCCCAGCACCTGCTGGCTATCGCTCGGCGTTAAACCTTAGCTGGCTGCCATTGAACCAATGGCATCTCAATGCTCGCTTGGGCTATCACCGCCCGGGATTGATGACGCAAACCTACAATCGGGTCGGTCAGTGGGACTGGCACGCTGGGGTTCGATATCGCTGGTGATTGCTGCCCGACTTTCACGCACTTGCCCGTGTGCAACGTTCTCAGCTGCTAAGCTGGCGTTGAAGTCATGCGAGGATTTCTTATGTTTACAGCAGACCCACAGTGGATGCTGGTCATCATCGCAGCCTGTATTGCGATCCTGACCCTAATGGAACGCCGAACCTCCACACTGCAACTCAGCAAAGTCGAAGCTAAGCGCGAGCGGCAAGATAAGCGTCGTTAAAACAAAACGGGTATGACCAATGGTGCTGGCCATACCCGTTATTGTCTTGCTCTCTCACCAGTATCAATGCTTTGCCACAAGTACTAATCAATGACATAGCGAAACGATCCATGCTTGCTTTAAGCCCGCCAGCGGGTTTCGAGGCTCGGTTGCTCCCGGCGCCCCGAAATCACGACAGGCATGAAAGCGCTAAGGCATGTTGCGCGAGTAGAAGATTTCCAACATTTCCTTGCGCAACTTAGCTTCCACTTCGGTGCGCTGTTCAGCACTCAAGCTTTTAACACCCTCGCCAAACAAGTAGTTGTCCAATTCAAACTCCTTCAGCAGCATTTTCGTGTGAAAGGTATTTTCTTGGTACACGTTCACGTCGATCATTTGATACGCATTACGCGTATCTTCGGTCAGGTAATTTTGAATCGAGTTAATGTCATGATCGATGTAGTGCTTCATGCCATCAACATCGCGAGTGAAGCCGCGCACTCGGTAATCCATCACGACGATGTCGGATTCAAAGCTATGAATCAGGTAATTCAATGCCCGCAGCGGTGAAATCAGGCCGCAGGTAGAGACATCGATATCAGCGCGAAAGGTGCTGATGCCCGCATATGGATGGCTTTCCGGATAGGTGTGCACCGTGACATGGCTTTTGTCCAAATGCCCCACCACTGAGTCTTTTAACGGGCCCGGCTTTTCTTCAGTGAACTCTTCATTAGGCGGCATTTCATGCTCAGCGATCAGCATAGTCACGCTCGCACCTTCTGGTTCGTAATCCTGACGAGCAATATTAAGGATGTTGGCACCGATAATATCGACCACATTGGTCAGGATTTTGGTCAGCCGCTCCGCATTGTAGAGCTCATCAATGTACGCGATGTATTCCTGACGTTCTTTTTCCGTTTGTGTGTAACAAATATCGTAGATATTGAAACTCAGCGATTTCGTCAGGTTGTTAAAGCCGTGCAAGCGCAGCTGATCATTCACGTGCGAGTCCTCCTTCGAGCGAGGTTATTGTTCATCAATTACTTCAAAACTGTGGCGAATATTGACGCCCCCCTGCTCCAGCATGATGGAAGCAGAACAGTACTTCTCTGCCGACAACGCGACAGCACGTTCAACGGCCGCAGGCTTTAACGCCTTGCCAGTGACAACAAAGTGGATATGAATATCGGTGAATACGCTGGGCACAGTGTCGGCGCGTGAGGCTTCGATCTGCGCCTGGCAATCTGTGACCTGCTGACGTTGTTTGGTCAGAATGCTCATGACATCAAAACTGGTGCAGCCGCCAAGGCCTAGTAACAGCATCTCCATGGGTCTGACGCCCATGTTGCGACCGCCGTGATCTTCAGGGCCATCCATCACCACACTGTGGCCACTGCCCGACTCGCCCAAAAACATGGCGTTATCAACCCACTTGATTGTCGCTTTCATTGATCACCATCCCAATTTTGAAAGCTGCGGAGGGTACCACAGGCATGCACCTGTGGAGTAGCATTACGCAGCTTTGTCAGGGCCATCACAACCTGCTCTGTCGGCAACTTTGCCAGCGACTGCTATAGTCCTAATAAAAATTGCCCCACTGTTGTTCTTTCATCATTGCAGTGTTGGGTATGACCACCATTAACGTTTGGACCTGTCTATGAGTCTTCCATTGCTGCCCGATAAACATGAGCCACTGCAGGACTTCCTGGCGCAATGTCACAAGCGCCGCTACCCCGCCAGAAGCACCTTGATCTACGCTGGCGAAGAAAGCGATACCCTGTATTACCTGTTGAAAGGCTCGGTGACTGTCATCATCGAAGACGAAGACGGCCGTGAAATGATCATGGCTTACCTGAATGAGGGCGACTTTTTCGGCGAAATGGGGCTGTTTGACGAAGTGCAACAAGCCCGTACCGCCTGGGTCAAAGCCAAGACAGAATGCGAAGTGGCTGAAATCAGCTACGCCAAGTTCCGCGAACTGGTCGAAGAGGACAGCCAGCTGATGTTCCGCCTGTTCCGACAGATGGCCAACCGCCTAAGCCGCACAACGCGCAAGGTCGGTGATTTGGCCTTTCTTGATGTCACCGGCCGGGTAGCCAGAACCCTACTGGACTTAAGCCGTGAACCAGATGCCATGACACACCCAGACGGCATGCAGATCAAAATCACTCGCCAAGAGATTGGCCGCATCGTGGGCTGCTCACGTGAAATGGTCGGCCGAGTCCTGAAAGACTTGGAAGAGCAAGGTCTGGTGTCGGTCAAAGGCAAAACCATGGTGGTTTTTGGCACTCGCCCTACCATGTCAGCCACCAAACCTCGTTAAAACAGCTAAACTCCAGAGTAACCCTACCGACGGAGCTGTGAATGAATGACGAACTGTTGTTTGCCGACGACGATGGCGTCGGCAAAGTGTCACAGAACCGCGAAACAGGAAGTCCGTGGCGAGTATTAGTGGCCGATGACGAGCCAGACGTGCATCGCATTACCCGCATGGTGCTCAACGGCTTTCGCTTTGACGGGCGCAAGGTCGAGCTGATCAGCGCCTACAGCGGCGAAGAGGCTTGTGAGGTGATGGCGAAAAACGACGACATCGCCATGGCGTTGCTCGACGTCGTTATGGAAGAAGACCACGCTGGGCTGAATGTCGCTCGCTACATTCGCGAAGAACTGAACAACCGTTACACACGCATCGTGCTGCGCACCGGCCAACCAGGCCAAGCGCCTGAGCAAGAAGTGATTCGCACGTTTGACATCAACGACTACAAAGACAAGACAGAACTCACCACCACCAAGCTCAACACGTTGATGTTTGCCACGCTGCGCAGCTATCGGGATATTTGCATCCTGGATGAGCATCGCCGTGGCTTAGAAAAAGTCATACAGGCATCGGCGCAGGTATTCAGCTCAGGCGAGTTGAGCAAGTTTGCCTCGGCGGTACTAGAGCAGGTGACTAACTTACTGGGCTTGGAGCAAAGCGCTTTGTATTGCTCCAGCTCAACACCCAGCGGCGCGTTAATCGACGACTCACGGCGCTTTCGTGTGCTGGCCGCCACCGGTGATATGCAGCAACTATCGGAGGTGGACTCATTCGACAACATTCCAGAACTGATCCGCCAAGGCTTTGAGCAAGCCATGACGGAGAAACGTAGCCTCTATTTTGAGGACTACTACATCGGCTACTTCTCATCCGACCGCGGCAGTGAAAGCTTGCTGTACGTCGCATGCCAAGGGCGTCCTTCCCATCTCGACAAACAGCTGTTGGAAATCTACGCCACCAATGTTGCCATCACCTATGAAAACCTACTGATGCGCGATGAAATTCTCGAGACACAGCGTGAACTGGTGTACATGCTGGGCGAAGCCGTTGAGAAACGATCCAAAGAAACCGGCGCCCATGTGAAGCGGGTGGCAAAAATTTCCGAGTTGTTGGCCCTGCGTTATGGCTTATCCCCGGATGAAGCCAGCCTGATCAAGCTGGCCTCGCCGCTGCACGATGTTGGAAAGATCGGTATTCCAGACAGCATTTTGCACAAACCTGGCAAGCACGATGCGGATGAATGGACGGTGATGCAAACCCACGCCCAAATCGGCGCCGATATTCTGGGCAAATCTGACCGTCGCATTTTGAAGCTAGGAGCCATCATTGCCGGGCAACACCATGAGCGCTGGGATGGCAGCGGCTACCCCAACGGGCTGAGCGGCGACGATATTCATATCGCTGGGCGAATTACGGCCCTGGCAGATGTGTTCGATGCACTTGGCAGCGATCGCTGTTATAAAAATGCTTGGCCGCTGGAGGATATTCTAGATCTGATTCAGCAAGAAGCTGGTAAACATTTTGACCCAGCACTTGTGCAAATTCTGATCGATAACATCGACGATATCACCCGCATCCGCCAAACCTACCCAGATTAATAATCACAAACCACCCACTTGGTCGCTGGCCCACCAGCGACACCCTAGCCAAAGTGCGACACGCATCGCACTGTTCATTATTTCTACACGTCCTTCTTTATTTTCATTACGTTGTCATTACAATGCAGCGCTCCATCAAAGATGGCCTCATTATTTATTTCAGGGACAGTACCCAATGACCAAACATCTTTTATCTCTCGCTGTTGTTGCTTCACTCACTGCCTGTGGCGGCGGCGGTAGCTCGTCATCCTCGAACGACGACACGACCGATCCAGTTGATCCTACTCCGCAGCCAGAAACCAACTACTGCGAAGCTGTTGATAACACCATTACTCTGGCAGAGGGCGCAAGCTGTCAGCTGTCGCCGGAGCAGCTTGATAATCATTCTATCTCAGTCGGTACCGATGAGGTGAGTTGCTCAAATGGTCGCATCAGCGTAGGCGGTAACAGCTTTAATGGATCATTCGACTTCAATGGCTTGCTGATTCAATGTGAAGCGCAAGAAGAGACTGTCGATCGCTCGGCATACCGTGTCACTAACTCAACCGAGTTTGCAAAAGTAGACGAACTGTCAGATGGTTTTGTTAACTTCGATAGCCTAACGGTTGAAGGTAACTCTGAAGCTATCACTGAAGAAAACGTTACCTATGCCCAAGTACATGGCAACCTTGAACAAGGCCGGTTCAGCATCAGTCTGGCTCCGAAAGACATCAACTTCATTCCAGCTGGTAGCGACTCAGTGATTGGTGTAGTTTTCACTACGCAGGATGTGAGCAGTGAAACACTGATAAACGACGGCTTCACAACTGACTTATTCATCAGCAGCATCGATGAAATTACTGGCGATATTAATTTCAGTTGTACCTATGGTGGCACACTGGCAAATCTCAATTGCGCAGGTCAGACCATCGACTTGAGCGATCGATTTGCCTCAGTTCCAGCTAAGACTGTTTTGCACTTCGTTGGTTGCGACGAAAGTCGGATATGTAAAACTGCGATTTCTATTCCAGTTCAGTTTAACTAAGACAAAAAACAGCGGCTTTTAGCCGCTGTTTTTTTATCTGTAAAATATCAATCAAACAACTCCGCCAAGGCTTCGCCAGGCTCTGGTGCCCGCATAAAGGCTTCGCCCACCAAGAAGGCATGCACTTCGTGCTCACGCATGCTTTGCACGTCCTGCTTTGAAAGAATGCCGCTTTCAGTCACCAATAAACGATCCGCTGGAATGCGTGGTAGCAAATCAAAGGTGGTCTGCAAACTCACCTCGAAGGTGTGCAGGTTGCGATTGTTGATGCCAATCAGCGGTGTCGACAGCTTCAACGCGGAAGTAAGCTCTTCGCCATCGTGCACTTCCACCAGTACGTCCATCCCCAGCTCATGAGACAGACCCGCCAGATCCTGCAACTGCATGTCGGATAAGGCGGATACGATCAACAGCACACAGTCGGCATTTAACAGGCGCGCCTCATAAATCTGATAAGCGTCAATCAGAAAGTCTTTGCGAATCACCGGCAGAGAGCAAGCGCTACGCGCTGCCAGTAAATAGTCCTCATGGCCTTGAAAATAGTCCCGATCTGTCAGAACCGACAAACAGGCAGCACCGCCTTGCTCATACGACTCGGCTATGGCCTCGGGCTCAAAGTACTCACGCAATACACCTTTGGACGGCGATGCCTTTTTGATTTCGGCAATAACTGCCGCCTGCCCTTGATCTACTTTATTGAACATTGCCTGATAAAAGCCACGCAGCTCGCTAGCATCACGGTCGAGCGCCTGAGCCTTAATCTCCGCCAAGGCTTGTTTTGCACTGCGTTGCTGAATTTCAACCAATTTGGTATCGAGAATACGCTTGAGTACTGTTGGCGTGTTCATGATTGAGTTCCTTCCAGGTCGGCATCGATGTAGTTTGAAAAACTACTGAGTTCACGCAGCTTTTCCAACGCTAAGCCGGAATAGATAGCGTCTTCGGCCATATCGACTCCCTGCTTTAAACTACTGGCCAAGTCGGCGACGTAAATAGCGGCTCCAGCATTCAGCGCCAACATGTCCGCTGCTTTTTGTCCGGCTTGTGTATCACGCTTACCCAGCGCATCTCGAATGAGCGCCAGGCTTTGCTCAGCACTGTCTACTTCCAACCCGGCCAATACTTGAGACTGCACGCCTAATTGCTCTGGCGTGATGACATAGTCTGTTATTTGGCCATTATTCAGTTCACACACATGAGTTGGCGCCGCCAAACTGATTTCGTCCAAGCCATCTTCGGAGTGGACTACCATAATGTGAGCCGCACCTAAGCGCTGCAACACCTCTGCCACCGGTCGCAGTAGCGCTTTACTAAACACACCAATCAGCTGCTTTTTAACACCGGCAGGATTGGTCATCGGGCCTAAAATATTAAAAATGGTACGCATGCCCAGCGCTTTGCGCGGGCCAATGGCGTGTTTCATAGCGCTGTGATGCATTGGCGCAAACATAAAACCAACACCCAAATCATCAATGCAGCGTGCCACCTGTGCTGCCGTCAGCTCTAAATTAACGCCAGCGGCTTCGAGTAAATCCGCACTGCCCGACTTCGAAGACACGCCGCGGTTCCCATGCTTAGCAACAACACCACCAGCTGCTGCCACCACCAAGGCCGAAGCGGTCGATACATTAAATAAATTAGCGCCATCACCACCGGTACCGACAATATCGACGGCGTGCTCAGCCGTTACCGGAACACCGGATGCCAATTCGCGCATAACCGTTACCGCACCGACGATTTCATCGATGCTTTCACTTTTCATAGGTCAACTAGGACATCCACCCCAGGGGTCAACATCACATAGGTCTAACCTGAACAGGCCCGAGCTTAAGACGGTCTCTTCCTGACAACAGCGAGCATGAGAATTTTCCGAACAGAACTGCTTTGAACAAGCAATTTTGATGGGTTTTAAGCGAGGGTCGGTAATTGAGACGTTGGCTAATCTCAGATTTCTCTGACTATGCTGAATGGTTGCAAGATGTTATCACGCGGATCGGTCGAGTAACGAATGGCAGCGACTAAGCCCTGGCGGGCGCTGATAATTCAGTGTTTCACAGGCTTGGCGTAATTTTTCTTCACCTCCGGCAAAGGTTTTAAAGCAGTCTTCGAAATGTTGGGTCATTTCTAACCATTGCTGCTCATCAATGCCTAAGCGATCGAGAATGGTCGCCGTATTTTTGGCAATGGCGCCGCGTTTATCGTGGCGAATAATGCGGCCAGTCCAGTCGACCAGTTCGAGGTAATCCGTCAGCTTCATTTGAATGCCTGGTGGAATGTTTTGCCGAGGATTGCCAACAAACGGCAATAAGCCTTTGGTTTGTTGGTTGGGGTGGTTTGGCTGCTTGCTGATTTTGGCTTTTTCGACTCGCCGCTTCACCGAGGTGTGCGCTGATGTTTCTGGTGTGGCGGCCATGTTTGCCCGCACCGGGTTAAGATCGACATAGGCCATGCACGCTGCCAGTGCAGCTTCGTCCAGCAGCGCCTGAGATTTAAAACGCCCTTCCCAGAAGCGACCAGAGCACTGATCTTCCTGATTGGCTTCTCGCGCAATGGCCTCATTCAGCACCCGCATAAACCAACTGATGCTAGACAAGCGTGAGCGCCACTCTTCTACGTAAATCTGCAGTCGCTTCTGCTCAGCCACGCCCAGTTCGTCACCATCCATGAAACGCTGAGACAGCATATTGCCGCTAAATAGCGTGTGCCAGCGCTCAATGACTTCCGTGTCACTCCAGTGATTGGCGCGCTCAGCATCAATAAATAGAACAGCGTGATAGTGGTTGCTCATAATGGCGTAAGCAGCGACTTCCACTGCAAACACCTGGGGCAGAGACAATAGCTTATCTTCCAGCCAACCACGGCGATGCTCGTAGCATTGGCCAGTCATATGATCCGTACCACACAGAAAAGCACGCCGCACACAGCGTGATACACAGTGATAATACGGCGTGGCGTCGAGGGAGACCTGATTTTTTCTGGGCTTGGTCATAGCGGCACTCCGGCTCTGCAGTAACTAATATCAGCCTAGCCGCTGCGGAGCAGGCTGCCACCAACGTGACAGCTTAGGGTGGGTGTCCTTGTTGTTTTTAGCCGGTCATATGATCCGTACCACACAGAAAAGCACGCCGCACACGGCGTGATACGCAATGATAATACGGCGTGGCGTCGAGGGAGACCTGATGTTTTCTGGGCTTGGTCATAGCGGCACTCCGGCTCTGCGGTAACTAATATCAGCCTAGCCGCTGCGGAGTGGGCTGCCACCTACGTGACAGCTTAGGGTGGGTGTCCCTGTTGTATACTTGTTGTATCGCACTTTAAAATTAATACGAAGAAGCAACCCTCACTCAGATTTATTTATAAACTCTGCCGCACCTCGTTGTTCCAGAAAATCTATTATTTGTCTGGCAACTTTTTGACTGGCCACCAAATGATCCTTTTCGTTTAAAGTAAATCTAATTAGCTCCAAATCACCTTCCATGCTCGTCAAGTAGCTTCGTATGTCTTTCTCTTCAACCGCTACTATTGTAGCCTCTCCTTGCTGCACAACATTTTGCAAGGAATCAAGAGAGCCTGTTCCTAAAATAAGACTTTCACACTCCCGTAAAATAGCACGGATCATATCGGGGTAAATAAGAGCAGTCATTATTAATCACCTTTCCTCAAAATTGTAACAACGGTCTTACCACCATTTTCGGTAACAACACTGACATTTCCAGACTTATACACTGTTCTAGGGGCTCCATTGACCATAGAAGTCGTTGAGGTTCCATTTCGAATCACATGCTCAACCATATTCGGAGTCACATTACGCCCCGCCCCTAGAGTACCAGCAGGTGCACCCAGTCCGCTAGGCTGCATTCTATCAACGGCGTGATGGCTATAATTTCGATTTCCGATAACAGCGTAAGACTTATCGCCGATCGTTACTTTTTGATAGTGCTTCCAAGAAGTCCAAAGTAGATCATCATTGTTCAGCGGCCGATTATCAGAGGCTCCGTCATTGTTTGAAATCTTTTGCTGACCATCAGCGTTATAGGCTGGATTATTTTGGCCAATATTATTATCAGAGTGCGGCGTGTTTGGATTTGATGGTGTATCTGGACCACTCCCAAACTCCTCCGTCGTCCGATTTATCTCTGTCTGGCGATCACTAGCAGAGGTGGTGTTAGACCCACTCCCCGGATTTCCACCATCAACATTACTCTGGTTCGGCCCTTTGCCACCTCCACGTACGCCGTCGATTCCCAGCAGAACGCTACCGGCAAACACCAGGCCATCTCGGATGTCCACATCCGATTTACCCAGTTCACTGGAGCGAGAGCCTGGGTCCTGTTCTTCTTGCTCAACGCCACTGGCAAACTCTTCTGCCGTTCCGCCTGTAACAAAACCTCCACCATGATTCACATGCGTGGTGGCCAAATCATTCATTTCATCGCCGGCGACGGCTTCCAGAGTGCGATTGGCTAATTCTGAAGCCAATGCCTTTACAGCCCCGCCCGCTCCTGTGGCAGCCACAAGTGCACCTTGAACGACCATCGCCAACTCAGGGTTTTCCTCAGATATTTCTTTAATATCTTGACTAACCACTCCCATACCCGCAGTGGCTTTTTCAGCAGTGGAAACATCAATGTTGTTAGGGTCTGCCTGAACAACAATGACTCCCATCTCACCGGTTTCAGGTATTTCAGCCAGGCCTGAGTCTCCGGCAGTGTCATCCGAGGGTGACTGTACAATCAGAGACTGATCCGGGTTCTCTTCTTTCTCGCGACGGTACTCCTCAATTCCGCCCAAGCCACTACTGACTTTTTCTCGCTGTAACACTTCGGCGATTTGCTCATCCGTTGCGTCTTTGCGAATCATGTCATCAACAAAAAGTTCGCCCGTCTCCCCTAGCTGCGCACGCAGCTCTTCAGGCAAGTCATCGCCCAGAACGGCAATTTCATCGGCAACGTAGTCCACACCATCGATAGTCGCATCCGCCACCTGGCCGGCTGCTTGGCCCGCTAGTTTAAAGCTCTCAACGATATCCTCTCGCCCCTCCTCCGACAGCAGTCGGTGGTCCACCGTGACCGTGGCGTTTAAGCCGCCGGTTTGCTGATCCAACGTCACGACTTGGCGCTGATCCAGGTCGCGATTGGTATCGCCTAACTCGTGCTCACTGCCATCGCGGCGAGTAATAGTGCCGCCGCCCAAGGTGCCTGCGGTGGTTTGCTCTTTGCGGTGGCCTTGGTTGGTCAGGCCGACGGTGGTGCTGTCGCTGCTGAGTTGGTGCTCACCTTTTTCGTCTTTTCCACTGGAAACAGACACCGACAGGTTCGCGCCACTGCTTTCGCTCATGTCGGTATCTTGTAGGTCGGTGACGGTCAGCTCGTCGGTGATCAGGTTCAGGTTGCCCAAGTCGGTGAGACTGTTGTCCTCATTACGCACAGCATTGGCCACCACGGCACCGTGGATTTCGGTGTTTTTGGCATCAATATTGACCTTGCCACCGCCGATGAGGGTCGTTTGGTTGTCGGTCGGTAATCCCCCCGAAAAATAACAGCAGCCAAAAGTAGAATTTTCTCGTAACCTAAGCGCAGGAGATTCTGCATGAAAAAATCACGCTACACAGACAGCCAGATCATGGCGATCCTTAAGCAAGCCGAGGCCGGCACACCCGTACCGGAACTTTGCCGTGAACACGGCATGAGCAGCGCGACATTTTACAAATGGCGAGCCAAATACGGTGGCATGGATGCCTCCCTCATGGCACGTATGAAGGAGCTTGAGGAAGAAAACCGACGCCTCAAGAAAATGTACGCCGAAGAGCGCCTCAAAGCTGAGATCATTCAGGAAGCCATGGCAAAAAAGTGGTGAAGCCCCAGGCGCGGCGTATGCTGGCTCAACCATCTGTCGTTGAGCGCAAGATCAGCATTCGTCTGGCCTGTCGGATGTTCGCCGTGAGCGAAACCTGTTACCGCTATCAGCCCAAACTCAGTGACGAAAACGCTGACATCGCCCACCGACTTATAAAGCTAACTGATGCAGAAAGCGACTGGGGTTTTGGGCTTTGCTTTGACTACTTACGCAACGTCGAGGGGCATCCATGGAACCACAAATGTGTTTATCGGATCTATTGTGAGCAGGCATTGAATTTACGTATTAAGCCTCGGCGTCGATTAAAACGACAGGTGCCTGAGCCACTGAAGGAGCCCATCAGGCCCAACCAAATTTGGTCAATGGACTTTATGCACGACCAATTAGCGGATGATCGTCACTATCGGCTATTTAACGTCATCGACGACTATCGGCGTGAAGCACTGTGCACCGAAGCGGATTTTTCATTGCCAGCCCCCAGGGTTATTCGAGCACTGAATCAGCTACTGGAGTGGCGACCGAAACCCACTGCAATACGCTGTGACAATGGGCCGGAGTTTATCAGTAACGAGTTTGTTAAGTGGGCCAGACTGCATGGTATTCGAATTGAATACATTCAACCTGGAAAGCCTCAGCAAAATGCCTATATCGAGCGTCATAACCGCACAATGCGTTACAGCTGGGTCAGCAAGCATCTGTTTGAATCGATTGAGGAAGTTCAGGAGTATGCAACGAACTGGTTGTGGTTTTACAATCACAAACGGCCACACAAGGCCAATGGAGGCAAGCCACCTTTGATGGCAGCCTAACTTCTACTTTTAATGTCAGTTAAAAATGGGGGGATTACCCTGACTACGGACTGGGTTTTCTAGTACACTACTGGTGTCTGGATGATTGCTAGCATTGACATTCTGCTCATTCAAATTACGAGCAGACGAGCTATCACTTGAAGGCCTCAGCGGTCGGCTATCAATAATTTCTAGATTCTGGAAAGCCTCTTGCCTATCTTCAAACTCGAACTGAGGCACACCTCCCGGGAGCGTAGGTCATAAATTCATCTGCTTTCCTCAATGCTTTATCAACATATTGGAAAGAAATCCCTCGATATATCGAGCCCTCTTTCACACCGCTTGCATGATAACCGCGACAAATAATTCGTGGAAAAGCCTATAGATATTTTCATGTTGTTCCTTAGAAGCTGTTTCACAACTTCTTTAGCACGATCATCATGCAGGCGGCGTGAAAGAAGGCTCGATACATTGAGAGCTTTCTTTCCCATCGAACCACTAATCGCCGATAATTTCCAAGCCAAGCAAAAGTGCGCTCTACTTTCCAGCGACGGTCGTACCTTCTCAGCTTTCTACCATCTTGCAGCGGCGCTTTTCTCCCGTTTCGACGATGTGGACAAATGAGATCAATACCCCGCTTCTTTAACGCCATTCGCAGAGGATCAGAGTCTGCCGCTTTATCGTAAATCAAACGCTTCACCTTGCTCTTGCCATAGGAAACATTTAACAAAGCCTCAATCAGATTGACCTCCGCCGGTGACGCTGAGCCAAGTGTCAGCCCGATTGGAATGCCTTCGCCATCGACGACTATCATCCACTTCGACCCCTTACCACGCTTGGTTTTTCCAACACCGAGGCCCCTTTTTTTGCGGGTGCAAAACTACCATCAGAAAACGATTCTTCCCAATTTAACCGCGACTGTTGATCCAGAACGCGAAGAAGCTTACGCCAGGCTTTGACCCATGCACCTTGCTCTTCCCAGTACTGAAGGCGGCGCCAGCAGGTACTCGGTGAAGGATAGCGCTCGGGTAGATCACGCCAGCGCGCACCTGAACGTAAGACCCATAAAATGCCCTCGAAACAGGCTCGATTGCTGATAGGTTTGGGACCCCCTTTGCCACGAGGCAGGCTGGGTAAACAAGGCTCAATGTGTGCCCACTGTTGGTCGGTCAGTTCTGAGGTTGAACGTTTCATGGTGGAGGAGTTGAAGCTGATAGTTTTGATTATTATATCGGACTGAAGGTTATGAAACAGCTTCTAAGCACATTTTTCATATTCAATCGGTGTTGCATCGCCCAGCGTCGTGTGTAAACGGCGAGCGTTATAATAGGCAATGTACTCTCTCACATCAGCCACAGCATGTTCTCGGGTCGCGTAAATATTTCCCGTTAACCACTCGCGTTTAAGGCTACTGAAAAAACGCTCTGTTGGTGCGTTATCCCAGCAGTTTCCTTTGCGGCTCATGGAGCACGCCATGCCGTGCTGTTTCAGCAGTGCTTGGTAAGCATGGCTGGCGTACTGACTGCCACGGCCTGAGTGGTGGAGTAGCCCTCTAGGCGGTCGGCGCAAGTTAATAGCCATCATCAGCGCTCGACTGGCCAGCGCGGTTTCCATATGGCGATCCAAATGCCAACCCACCACTCGGCGCGAATATAAATCGATCACCACCGCCAGATAAACCCAGCCTTGCAAGGTCCAAATGTAAGTGATGTCCGTCGTCCACACACGATTTTTCTCGCTCGGAGAAAACGCTCGATCCAGCACATTTTCTGCCCCCGGCAGCGCGTGTTGACTGTCGGTGGTCAGCACAAACCGTTTCTTCTTCCGGACGCTCAGGCCGAGTGCTTTCATCAGCGATCGCACCCGGTAGCGACCCATGGTAAAGCCTTCTTTGCGCAGTAATTTCACCAGTCGACGGCTACCCAAGCTTTGTCGCGACTCGTTAAACAACGTCTTCATGCGCTGTTTCAGGTGCCACGCTCGGCTATCAGGATGTTTGCCATCACGTCGGAGCCAGTCGTAATAGGCACTGGTGCTGACTTGCATCTCTCGGCATAGCAGCGTGACACCGCCGTCACCTTCCCACTGGCGAATGAAGCTGTACTTTACTTCATTTCTTTCGCAAAGAAGGCGCTTGTAGATTCAATCGATCATCGCAACAGTTCAGTTAATCTAGTGATTTGCATGAGTGCTTTTGATGAAACGAGCCAAGAGAACATTTACTCAGGGAGAGAAAGATCTGATTTTCAAGCTTTGGAAACAAGGTATGGGTTTCAATGACATTGGAAGGGTACTTAATGCTGCTCCAGGCACAATATTCACTGCGTTGCGTGACTCGGGTGGTATAAAACCAGCCACTCCCAAACGAAACTCTCAGCATCTAACGCTATCTGAGCGAGAAGAGATCAGGGTTGCATTATCAGCCAAAATGTCACTTAGAGCCATTGCTCGTATGCTGAACCGTTCCGCATCAACTATCTCCCGAGAAGTTGCTCGTAATCACGGGCGGCGTTTCTATAAAGCTGTTAATGCGGATGCTCGTGCGAACCACATGGCTAGGCGGCCTAAACTAGGCGTTCTAGAACTTAATTCAGAGCTAAAGCAAATAGTCTTGTCAAAGCTTGAACTGAAGTGGTCACCAGAGCAGATCTCAGGCTGGTTGCGCAATAAATACTCTTCCAACAAATTAATGCAAGTCTCACATGAGACGATCTATAAATCGATATATGTCCGGGCTAAAGGGGTGATTCACCACTCCTATTCCCAGTACCTCCGTCGAAGTAGACCAATGCGTCATAGCAAGCATCATCGCTGAAGTGGCGACAGAAGCTTCACGAACATAGTTAACGGAGTTTCGATCCATGAGCGATCAAAGAATATCAATCACAGAAGGTCTGTTGGTCACTGGGAGGGAGACTTGGTATCTGGCTCGAACAACACACATATTGCCACGCTAGTCGATAGAAAGTCGCGTTTTACTATCGTCCTAAAAATCGCCGGCAAGGACGCAGAATCAGTTCACCAAGCTCTGCTATCTGCATTTAATCAAGTGCCACCCAAATATAGAAAATCTTTGACTTGGGATCGTGGTATGGAGCTAGCGAAGCATGCCGATTTAACCAGAGAAACGGGTATACCTGTCTACTTCTGTGACCCTGGCTGTCCGTGGCAACGAGGCACAAATGAAAACACCAATAGCCTGATTCGCCAATATTTTCCTAAAAAAACGGACCTGTCATTACATACTCAGAATCGATTGAACGAGGTTGCAACGGAACTAAATGAAAGGCCAAGAAAGACATTGAAGTTTAGGACACCATCAGACATGATCAAAAAAGGTGTTGCGATGATCGATTGAATCTACACTGGCCTTTTTTAGGATTTCTTTCTCTAAGCGCAGCTCTTTATTTTCACGTCTCAAGCGCTTCAGTTCTGCGCGCTCATCGGCCGCTATAGACTCGCCTAAAGCTTCGAGTTCCAGTTCTTTTTTCCAGCGTCGAAGGTTGTTCTCACTGGTATCAACCGCCAGGGCTGCTTTGGCAAAGGAGTAGCCTTGCTCGGTGATCAAAGCCACTGCGTCTCTCTTAAAATCAGGCGTAAACTTGCGTCGTTTTTTCTCTGCTATCATCGTTCACCTCGGTTGGTATGAATACTATCTTAACGAGGTGTCCGGGTGAATTAGACCACTACAGTTGGGATGGGGTTTCTGTTAGACATTTTGACGGCTCGGTAACATGAGAACTTGAAACTGAGTTTGGAAAAGAAGTATTTGTATTTGATAGCATGGACTATGCTAGAGAAATTGAGAGGCTCTCATTTGATTTGAAGTCTTTAGGTCACCTGACTTTGGAGCCTTTATTTGTGGTGTATCCAGACTATTTTTAGCGTTTGTTTGCATGTGTAAGAAACTAAATGCGAACTACGAGGAGGCATCAGTTAGTAGAGCGTTTATAGAGATTCTTGCGGTGGTGATGAGACTCTTCTTTAAATTATTTGATGGGACCTTTTGTGTTTGAAGTCGAAGCGATACGGAGGGCTATTTTCCGATTTCTACAGGGTCTGACTGTATTCCGTATTTTAGTGAATATTTATACCGATAGTCTGTTTTTCCATCAGTGAATATTAGCCCAATAATATCCCCGTTATCCTTGTTTTTTTGAATGTACAGGAACTCTAGGTCTCTATCATTCTTTTTGGGTGGGTGTATTGACGTTACCTCGTTGCCAAGTGAGTTATATATTCTGATGAAACCGCCCTTTTCAATTTCTGATACCAAGGCATACTCTGATTTATTGATGATTGAGACAAAAACAGGGCGGTCAAATACCAGTTTTCCGCTATCCCAAGAAAAACCAAAGCACTCTTCCTGAGCAATGTCTAGCTTATTTCGGGTTATCTCTTCACGGTTGGAGTTTAACTTTCTAACATTAGTGAACATGAAAATACCGATTGACTTAGTTTAGGGAAAGCCAGATTTGATCGTTAGTAGATAGTCTCTCAAAACAATCTCAGCTGCAATAGTGCATTGCGAGTGGTTACACCTGTGCGATACCGGGCAAGTACCGCTTGTTCCACCACGTTTACCATGATACCAGTGCCAAAACCAGCAAGCACAGCAGCGAATCGAGCACTAAACAGCATGGCAGTGAGTTTACTATCACTGGCAATGCCTCGGTTAGCGCCCGTGATGGCGGTGCCATCGACATTATTGGCTCCAGCCTAGACGTCGGCGAACACCTGTCGCTCGATGCCGATGACGTGAACATCCTCGCCTCGGCGAACGAAAGCCGCAGCGATTCTTCCGAGCAAAGCCGCAGTGCGGGCTTTAGCGTGAGCACCAGTGGTGCTGAGGGCGCCAGCGCAGCGCAACAAATGGCGGCTGCTAGTGGCAGCGCCAACGTCAATATGCAGAACAGCGACAGCGACAGCTCCAGCAAAACCTACAACAACAGCAGCATTAAAGCCGGCAGCTTCAGCAGCACCAGCAAAAACTTGCACTTGGCCGGCGCCAACGTCGAAATCACCGGCGATATCGACATCATCACCGACAACCTCGTCGTTGAAAGTCTGCAAAACGAGTCGCGCAGCAGTCACAGCAGTGAAGGCGGTGGTTTCAGTGCCTCCAGCGGCGGCGGTGGTACCGTTAGCTACAACAACACTGATGGCAGCAGTGAGCGCGCTTGGACCGACAACCAGACGACCCTCATCGGCGGTGGCAACGTCAATATCAACGCCAAAAACACCGAAGTCCACGGTGCCGTGGTGGCCAATGCCGTACGCAATGAAGACGGCAGTCTCACCGACTTGGGCAATCTGAACCTGATCACCGACGAGCTGACCGTCACCGACCTACAAGATACCGACGTGAGCGAAAGCAGTGGCGTGAACCTATCGGTATCTGTGTCCAGTGGAAAAGACGAAAAAGGCGAGCACCAACTTAGCAGCAACAGCACCACCGTCGGCCTGACCAACCAAGGCCACCGCAAAGAGCAAACCACCGCAGGCACCTTGGGCGGCGGCACTATTACTCGCCGCGATGGCAGTGAGCACGAGTTAGGCGATACCAATCGCGACCTGGATCAGCGCCAAGTCGTGACGTTGGATCAGCAAACCGGCGGCTTAAACGCCACGGTCACGGTGGACCACCGACTGCTGTCGGAGGAGGGTCGCAATGAAATCAAGAAAACCTTCGTTGATACGAGCCAGCACGTACAGGAAATCGCTCAAGCAGCGGATGATTTGACGAGCACCGATATTGATACGCTCGCGGCTTTGAACAAGGTCGATGAGTACGCCACCAACCGTAAGGTGATCGCTGAAAAAGCCGCCGACGAAGCAGAGCAGAATAAGCTGCGTGGTGACGAAGGCGCTGAAGGCAGTCAAGAAGGCTTGCAGGAGCTGAGTAATGCTCTGACAGATGCGCATGGCTTGGAGCAAGGAGCAGAAGTCGCTCTGTACGACGGTTCACAAGTCAACGATGACACCGTCGCCATCGATAAAACCGCTGTTAATAAGTCTGAAGTAGCGGGTGCCTACCACGAGCGTGACCAAGGCATTTACGTCAACGTCGACAAGACCGACATGACCGACAGCACTGCGACGGTCACGACCTTGGTGCACGAACAGACCCGTCACCAGATGGCCGAAAACGGCGACACTGGCCGCCTGTCTCGTGATGACCAAACCACGTTGGCACATGCGGCGGGTGAGCGTGCCGGTGATGCCTGGGAAGCCTACAGCGATCTGGCCGGCGTAAGTACCAAGGGTGGCAGCACGGCGGCCCAATGGCGCGAGACTCAGCGCCACAGCGCTGCGGTGCAGCAAGGCACTCAGAACATGGCGGCCATCAACAACAACGAGCTTAAGGCCCGTCAGCTCAATGCCAATGAAGCCAGCATGATGGATCAGGCTCGTGCCGCCATCGATAACAGCGGCCTCAGTGATGCCGAAAAAGCCGCTCAGAAGAGCCGCCTAGATGACTTGGCGTGTGCCGAGGTGCAGTGTGCAGCGGGTGTGAACTCAAATGATCCGCGGTATGGCGAGCTTGTAGCAAAGCAAGAGCGCGGTGAAGCAATAAAGCAAAACGACAACACCGACATCATCGACATGATGGGGGATCTAGGGGTTGAAACGGTTGCTCAAGAAGAAACGACCATCAAAAACAGCTTCTTGGGTACCGATCGTGTTGTGACCTCAGACGAGCAGCAGTTTGAGTACGACGCGGGGGATGAGGCCCAAGATTTTGCTTCTAAAAATACCCGAGAGTTTGCTGAGCGTGTTAACAACGCAGCAGAAGCAGCAGTCAATGGGGTACTGGTGGTCGCAGCACCGGTTGTAGACGGTTTGGACAACCAAGAAAATGGGTTCGGTTTTACCGAGCATATGGCCCAGCAGACACGCGACAATATCGATGGTGCATTGAATCACGAGTCTGATGTTGGGCAGCGTGTTTTAAACTCATTTAGCAGTGAAACGTTTGAAGAAGCGCCAAACTACGTGTTGGATACTGGCTTGGCTGCAGCTGGGATGCTATTCCCAGCGGCTAAGGGAGTGAAGAAAGCTGATGATGTGGCACAAGATACATTCGAAAACTTAGGCAAAAAGTCTTCCCAGCTAGATGACTCGTTAATTGAAGTTATAAGAGAAAATGCGGATAAAAGCCGCAGTAAGAAAGTAGAGTACGATGTTGATAACGAAACTGGCTTTGATAGCCTTGCGAATAGAAGACGCGAAGCTGAGTCAAACCGTGAGCTTTATCAGGAGCGGATGAAAGATACTAGCCCTGAAACGCTTGACAATCGTCATGTGGATAACGATTTGTACGAGAATGATAGGCGTACAGGTGACAAACCTGAAGAGGGGGCGAAAAATAAAGAGTCTAGTAGGACAATCACCAATTTCGTAAGGGATGTTGTTAAAAATGTCAATGAGATATCGGAACTATTTGAGTAGGTTGCTATTGGTTCTTAAGGTGGTTTTGGGGAGCTTTTATTGGTCGAGAGCATTGTATTTTTACTCAAAGAGAAACTACGGCAAGGTTTTGTCAAGCCTGGATGCTTCAGCTCGGTATCGTCTTGTTTTTGATGAGGAGTTTCTTCTTTTGCGTGGATTTTCGCTTTATATGTTGGGTGATGAGGGTGCGGCATTGAAGGATTTTAATGCAGCTTTGGACTACTCTGTCACCAGAAAAAGTTCTTTGAATAAAGATGAAGTTATTTACATTAAGAACTATGTGTTTGATGTTTTTTCATTTTCTGAGTCTAACCCGTATGAATTTGGAGGGAAGTATGTGGAAGGGAATATATCTAGTAACTTAATAGATCTCTTTCCTTTGAGTGATTGGTTGGTCGGCTTCTCTAAGATTGAATGACGCACTAGAAGCTGTTTCATAACCTTCAGTCCGATATAATAATCAAAACTATCAGCTTCAACTCCTCCACCATGAAACGTTCAACCTCAGAACTGACCGACCAACAGTGGGCACACATTGAGCCTTGTTTACCCAGCCTGCCTCGTGGCAAAGGGGGTCCCAAACCTATCAGCAATCGAGCCTGTTTCGAGGGCATTTTATGGGTCTTACGTTCAGGTGCGCGCTGGCGTGATCTACCCGAGCGCTATCCTTCACCGAGTACCTGCTGGCGCCGCCTTCAGTACTGGGAAGAGCAAGGTGCATGGGTCAAAGCCTGGCGTAAGCTTCTTCGCGTTCTGGATCAACAGTCGCGGTTAAATTGGGAAGAATCGTTTTCTGATGGTAGTTTTGCACCCGCAAAAAAAGGGGCCTCGGTGTTGGAAAAACCAAGCGTGGTAAGGGGTCGAAGTGGATGATAGTCGTCGATGGCGAAGGCATTCCAATCGGGCTGACACTTGGCTCAGCGTCACCGGCGGAGGTCAATCTGATTGAGGCTTTGTTAAATGTTTCCTATGGCAAGAGCAAGGTGAAGCGTTTGATTTACGATAAAGCGGCAGACTCTGATCCTCTGCGAATGGCGTTAAAGAAGCGGGGTATTGATCTCATTTGTCCACATCGTCGAAACAGGAGAAAAGCGCCGCTGCAAGATGGTAGAAAGCTGAGAAGGTACGACCGTCGCTGGAAAGTAGAGCGCACTTTTGCTTGGCTTGGAAATTATCGGCGATTAGTGGTTCGATGGGAAAGAAAGCTCTCAATGTATCGAGCCTTCTTTCACGCCGCCTGCATGATGATCGTGCTAAAGAAGTTGTGAAACAGCTTCTAGAAAAGTGTCCGGTTTTGGTTGACCACAACAGCAAGTCATAAACATAACCCCGATCAGAAATTATCTTTAATACTAGAATTCAAAAAAAAAAAAAAAAAAAAAAAAATGGAATCACAGAAGACGCCGATTGATATATATCACCTTGAAAACCACATGATTATCGAGCGCCCAACAAGAAGACTCCTGCACACTTTCATCATCAGAAATAAGCCCTTGAATCGCTCCCGGGACGCGCCCTGAACCACCGTTCACCTGCTTTAAATCATCCCAATCCTCACCTCCTTACCAAAATTTCATTAAACACCAATACAAAAACCACCCCACAACCATGATCATTAGATCTGTAGCGGACAACCGCTCCCAGACTTAGTTAAAAAACTTAAAAAACACGTTTAATTATTTACAAACAAAAACCGAGAACGAGAACGAGAACGAGAACGATAACTCGATGACCTCGGTATTAATTCAATTTTTCACACGATCGACACCAACAGAAAAACAAACTGGCGATAGCCGCCCATCATCGAATATACGATTATACCTGCAAATCTGTCCGATGATACCAGGACCGCATTACTACTCTTCTCAACCAGAACATACTCTACATATTCCCAGCTAGTTTGCTTTCTCGCAACTCACACTCGGGCACTTGGAAATGCAAACAAGAACTTTTCCAGCCCTAGACCTGAAACATTAAAAAACAACCTAAACAGGCTTCTTGAAATGGACATACGCCTCACAAAATGAATCTGATATAGACCTCTGCAGTCTTACTAGCAACTCATCCTCATCGTAAACGCAATCCAAATCACCATATTCAGATCCGTACCAGAATATAATTTCACTCGCACTACCAGAAATCAACTTTATCGATTCGTAAAGCTCTGTTTTCTCAAACGGAACATCGGGTACAGATTTCTGAGCATCCAAAAACAAACCATCAATATCCAATGAATAAATTTTATCTAAAGGCGTGCTGATGAATAGCTCATCAGCAGCCTTAACCAAAAAACTATCATTAAGCTCATTAAGTTCAATAAGCGATAAATGTCCTTCCGGCTTATTATCTAGAGCGACTAGCACAAACTGAGTCAAAGCTGTCCACCTTTATCTTTTCTGTCCAATCGCTCTCTCATCAAACCATCTCTTAGTGCTTGATCTGCTCGATCAATGTCTGCACCATCGGTGCTTTTTATTTCTCGCGTACGACTGTTAGCGTGCTGCTTAGGATAATGAGTATGCGGAGAGCCATCCACCTTAGCGTCAGTATGCTTATTATGAATCTGAAACCAATCACCACCTTGTTTATTAGAGTCTACCAAGTTGAAATCCTTGTTTGTGGGCATCGTCGTACCATTAGGTGACACAATGAAATCTGGCTTTGTTTCCTTTGTAACTACTTTTTCAACGTCCTGACTACGGGCTTGACTTTCTATTACACTGCTGGAATCTGAATGATTGCTAGCATTGACATTCTGCTCATTCAAATTACGAGCAGACGAGCTATCACTTGAAGGCCTCAGCGGTCGGCTATCAATAATTTCTAGATTCTGGAAAGCCTCTTGCCTATCTTCAAACTCGAACTGAGTTACACCGCCCGGGAGCGTACGGTCTAGTTCTTCATCATACATTTCCCTTGCGCTGCCCGAATTGCCAGTGATTGGCGCTTTAGGCTGCATTGTAATGACATGCAGATCCTCGGTGCTGTCATTTTTCCATTCTTTTTTAACCGCTGTAACATCCCTTGCATCCTGGACAGTATCCGGCAACTTATCTTTGCTTGCCCAACCACCAATTGCAGGCTTACCCGCTGAAATCGCATCTAGCTGCCCTTCTGTGACAATCATTTCCAATTGATTGCTATCGTTTGGCAACAAAGTCTCTTTCGTGACAACGGTATTATCCGTCCAAGCTGGCTCCTTTCCATCAGCAGTCATTGACTGATTGACGCTATCTGACGAATTTTGCTCATGCTTGACACCGCTGTACGTCGGCCCATCCTGCGCAATCATTTCATCCGCATCAACACCACCCGCTCGCTGGGCAGTACTGATATCCGGGGCCTTATCACTCACCGCATCGACAACATCATCGACGTAACGACCACCGACTTTGCTCGTCAAAACCAATGCTGCAGACGTGCCTGCGCTCACTGCAAGGTCTTCTATTGGGCTATGTTCACCCTGGTGCGTCTCTGAACTGAACGAGTCCAAAACGCGTTGCCCATTTCCAAACTGGTGGTCTGCGCGTAGTTTATTAACTCCCTCTGTAACCTCATTTCCACTGAGTGCAATCACTCCAACACCGGCCGTTGCAATGCCACACCCGACCCCAGCGGATGGGGCACACGTGGCTATTCCACCGACAGTCATAGCCGCACCACTGGCAGTACCTGCTACACCACCTGCTACTTGCACGAGGCCGTCGACTTTGGCGGTGATGTGTTCCTGCGCACCCAGTGCATCGTCGGCTTTGTCTGCCAGACCATACTCAAACTGTTGTTCTTCGCTGGTGACTACACGATCAGTACCCAAGAAGCTGTTTTTGATGGTCGTTTCTTCTTGAGCAACCGTTTCAACCCCTAGATCCCCCATCATGTCGATGATGTCGGTGTTGTCGTTTTGCTTTATTGCTTCACCGCGCTCTTGCTTTGCTACAAGCTCGCCATACCGCGGATCATTTGAGTTCACACCCGCTGCACACTGCACCTCGGCACACGCCAAGTCATCTAGGCGGCTCTTCTGAGCGGCTTTTTCGGCATCACTGAGGCCGCTGTTATCGATGGCGGCACGAGCCTGATCCATCATGCTGGCTTCATTGGCATTGAGCTGACGGGCCTTAAGCTCGTTGTTGTTGATGGCCGCCATGTTCTGAGTGCCTTGCTGCACCGCAGCGCTGTGGCGCTGAGTCTCGCGCCATTGGGCCGCCGTGCTGCCACCCTTGGTACTTACGCCGGCCAGATCGCTGTAGGCTTCCCAGGCATCACCGGCACGCTCACCCGCCGCATGTGCCAACGTGGTTTGGTCATCACGAGACAGGCGGCCAGTGTCGCCGTTTTCGGCCATCTGGTGACGGGTCTGTTCGTGCACCAAGGTCGTGACCGTCGCAGTGCTGTCGGTCATGTCGGTCTTGTCGACGTTGACGTAAATGCCTTGGTCACGCTCGTGGTAGGCACCCGCTACTTCAGACTTATTAACAGCGGTTTTATCGATGGCGACGGTGTCATCGTTGACTTGTGAACCGTCGTACAGAGCGACTTCTGCTCCTTGCTCCAAGCCATGCGCATCTGTCAGAGCATTACTCAGCTCCTGCAAGCCTTCTTGACTGCCTTCAGCGCCTTCGTCACCACGCAGCTTATTCTGCTCTGCTTCGTCGGCGGCTTTTTCAGCGATCACCTTACGGTTGGTGGCGTACTCATCGACCTTGTTCAAAGCCGCGAGCGTATCAATATCGGTGCTCGTCAAATCATCCGCTGCTTGAGCGATTTCCTGTACGTGCTGGCTCGTATCAACGAAGGTTTTCTTGATTTCATTGCGACCCTCCTCCGACAGCAGTCGGTGGTCCACCGTGACCGTGGCGTTTAAGCCGCCGGTTTGCTGATCCAACGTCACGACTTGGCGCTGATCCAGGTCGCGATTGGTATCGCCTAACTCGTGCTCACTGCCATCGCGGCGAGTAATAGTGCCGCCGCCCAAGGTGCCTGCGGTGGTTTGCTCTTTGCGGTGGCCTTGGTTGGTCAGGCCGACGGTGGTGCTGTTGCTGCTAAGTTGGTGCTCGCCTTTTTCGTCTTTTCCACTGGACACAGATACCGATAGGTTCACGCCACTGCTTTCGCTCACGTCGGTATCTTGTAGGTCGGTGACGGTCAGCTCGTCGGTGATCAGGTTCAGATTGCCCAAGTCGGTGAGACTGCCGTCTTCATTGCGTACGGCATTGGCCACCACGGCACCGTGGACTTCGGTGTTTTTGGCGTTGATATTGACGTTGCCACCGCCGATGAGGGTCGTCTGGTTGTCGGTCCAAGCGCGCTCACTGCTGCCATCAGTGTTGTTGTAGCTAACGGTACCACCGCCGCCGCTGGAGGCACTGAAACCACCGCCTTCACTGCTGTGACTGCTGCGCGACTCGTTTTGCAGACTTTCAACGACGAGGTTGTCGGTGATGATGTCGATATCGCCGGTGATTTCGACGTTGGCGCCGGCCAAGTGCAAGTTTTTGCTGGTGCTGCTGAAGCTGCCGGCTTTAATGCTGCTGTTGTTGTAGGTTTTGCTGGAGCTGTCGCTGTCGCTGTTCTGCATATTGACGTTGGCGCTGCCACTAGCAGCCGCCATTTGTTGCGCTGCGCTGGCGCCCTCAGCACCACTGGTGCTCACGCTAAAGCCCGCACTGCGGCTTTGCTCGGAAGAATCGCTGCGGCTTTCGTTCGCCGAGGCGAGGATGTTCACGTCATCGGCATCGAGCGACAGGTGTTCGCCGACGTCTAGGCTGGAGCCAATAAGATCAATGGCACCGCCATCGCGGGCAGTAATGATGGCGTTGCCGCCGATCTTGAACTCACTGCCGTGCTGGGTGGTGTGCGATTCGCTGCTTTGTTTGCTGGTCTCGCTGCGGTTCACACCGGCGCTGGCGTAAAAACCGCCTGTGGCAGTAGAGCCCGCCGCGGTGGCACCGGCAGCGCCCAATGCGATGGTGGCATTGGCCAGCTGAGCCTGAGCGGCGGCCAGGTTGGCACGGTAGTCATCCAACGCGCTTTGGGCCAGGGTACCGTCCTTAACGCGGCGTTTGGCATCGTCCAGTGCATCTTTGGCATCACCGACGGCGCTGGTGGCGTCGGCCACGGCTTCGGCGGCATAGGCAGTGTCGACATAGGCGTTGCGCACGCCCACGGAGTAGCTGGTCTCGACGGTTTCTTCTTCGCTGACCGTGCTGTTGGTGGTGCTGGCTGAGCCAAAGCGAACGTTGCCACCCGTGATGCTGGCATCGCCTCCGATATCCGCCAACACGCCGTTAAACTCAGTGTCTTCAACCGTATTGGAGGAGAGGCCACCACCAAAATTCAGCTTGGTAACGTTGGCTGTCTGCTCTACCGTGGTCTTGGTTTCCGTATGGTCGGTATGGGTCGCCGAGGCGATCGTTGCTTCGTCCTTGGTCAACGCCATTCTGTCGGCACTGACGGATTCCTCGCTGCGTTGTTCGGTGGTGGTCTTGGTGTCCACCGTGGTGTCGTACGTGGCACTCTTACTGTGCAACAGGCCACTGCCATCGGCGCCAATTTCACTGCCGTTAACTTGCAGATGATCATCCAGCCTGGCCACTAGGTTACCACCTGCGGTGGTTTTCGAGCCGGCGTGGTGGGTGGTTTCGGTGCGCTCTGACTCGCTGCGAGCAATGGTGATCTCGGTATCGATGCCCAGCGCTTGCATCTGCTGCGCAGCACCGGTAGCGCTGAGGGTAAAGGCCGCGACTTGGGCCAGTTTTTTCAACGGACCTTTGAGGCCGGATTGTTTTTCATTCCACTCTTCGTCTTTCAGCTCGACGCTGCCAATGGTGAGGTTGGCAATGCTTTCACCGTCTTCGGTAATGTACTGGCCATTTTCGTCGAGGATGGGCGCGCCGGTCTCATCACGCTGGATTTTCATATCACCCAGCAGCAGGTTTTCTTCCGCACGCAAGGTGGAACCTAAAATGCTGACATCGCCGCCATCACTGTCGATGGTTAAGTTACCACCGGCATGCAAGTTACTGCCCACGGCGGTTTGCGTGATGTGGCCTTTTTGCTGGCCACTGGTGGTAACAACACCTTTGCCGGACTTTTCTTTGCTGTAGCTTTCCTGGCTGATGCCGGCGGTAATCAGAACGTCATTGCCCGCCTTGAGACCAATATTGCCGTCGCCTTCAATGGTGGTACCGACCATATTGATGTCATTTTCTGCGGTCATACGGGTATTACCACCGACATCAAAGGTGGTGCCTTTAAAGGTTTGCGTCTCCCATTGTTCGGTGGTTTTCGACGAACTAAAGCGGCCACTTTTCTCGGTATGGCGTTGCGTATACTCGCGCTCTGTCACACCCAGCAGATTGATATTGTCTGCGTCCAGGTCCAAATCACCCTCGACCGATACGCTCGCAGCTTGGCTGTTGATGTCGCCTTCTGCTAAAAGCTCAGCATTCCCCCCAACTTCGATGGTACTGGTGACATAGCCGTTGCGCTCGTCAATGTTTTTACCAGACTTGTTGTATTCGCGCGTTTCAATCGCTGTGAGATTAATGCCACCACCCGCATCCAGTATCAAATTGCCATCGGTTTTTATGCTGCCACCGATATTATTGATGTCCTCAGTGGTGGTTATCGCCAGACTACCAGCATTAATCGCTGCACCTTCATCAACAATGGTATATTCGCTGTCAACACCATGCAGAGATTGCACCAACCGTTCATTTCGAAAAGTATTGGCATCTATCGACGCATGCCCTGATACATTAATGGCGCCAGTATTGGCAAACTCGTCAATACCTGACAAAACCATTGTATCAGCATCAATAGTGCCTGCAGTCGGCACAGTCATTTGTGCTAGTGTTGCTTCAGGCAAATACGCTGTTGGAACAAGTTTTTCCTGCCCACCAATATTGATTCGTGTATACCACAATAATGGCGCCTCTAACTTTGCAATTTGCTCTGCTGTTAGAGCATCGCCTAGAGTCAAATCATTGTTAGCTGCCAAGTAGTCCATTGTATTATTGAACATGGCATCACGCTGTTGTTTGGCCGATGTCCATTCATTCGAAAAATACGCTGCACCGGACTGACGCATCGCAGCTTGGCGAATCAATTCAGCTTCTTCGATAGGGTTGTACAGAGGTTCAGCACTTACCTCTGGTCGTTGAGCATCCGATAAGTTTTCCAGTGCGGAGTACGGGTTCGGGTCGTAATTGAGAGCAGACAATACCATGTCGCGTACTTCATCAGGCAAGTCGTACAATGTTGGTGTGCTTAATTCAAAAGGATTCTTCTGCCCATCATTAATGACTCCCTGGTTGTTACCCTGGCGTTGCCCAAGGCTCGCCAGCATCGCACGTAAAGCCTCATCACTAGACAGCTCGTCGGGGTCTTTATCACCTCCTAGGCTCAGCGCATTGAGATCCTCATAGCTGAAACCGCTACCAGGTACATTTAATAGGACCAAAGCACTTTCAGGGACGCGGCCCAAATCAATAATATTGGGGCCAGAGACACCGTTGCTAAAATCTGGGCTATCAGCAGGCATATCCACACCTATTTGATCTATATCCGCAACTTCATTATCTGTCGTGCCAGACGCTGCATCAGAGCCACTATGCCCTGCATTAGTATCAACATCCTGAGCCTCAGCTTGTTCAGGAGCATCACCGTAGTCAATCGACTCTTCTTCTACTGTCTCTGCATCTTCGCCTAGCTTTTGATCAGCTCCACTGCCTACACCTCCCATCCCTGGAACATGGTCGTTACGTGCACTACTGAAGTTCCTGCTGGCAATGTAGCCATTATTGCTGAGACTACCACCCCAGTTGAAATTACCATTTTTTGCTGAAATTACAGCAACAGTAAATGGGTTTTCTAAGGTAGCAGAGCCCATATTGGTTACACTAATTGCACCCCAAGAATTACTTTCATCGATTGCCCAGGGTCCACGGAAAAAGTAATTGCTCGGACTATCATTCGTTCCACTACTCGGATTTCTATAAATGTTGTCTGTCACATGAAGGAAGACATCATAGTCCTGATCTTCTGGCTGGGCATTGTGTCGATATTTGGACAGATATTGAAAGTAGTTCTTTGTTTTGACCTTATTATTATTTGTATCTCGAAGAAATTCCGCCTGAGAATAATTAACTGAAAAAACATCACTAACATTATTAACAGAACCAGCAACCGTCAAATCAGCCTGCGAACTAATATCACTACTTTTATTGAGAACACTGCCCTCAAAGATAAGATCTCCACCACTAAAAACAGCACTTCGATGATTAGTTTTCTCGAACTCTCCGTATGCAAAACCCACCTTATGCTGCCAGTAGTAATCGCTAGGATCTCCTTTAGTCCAACTCGCGTAAGAGTACGAAATGACTTTATCAAAATAGGCTTTTACTGCAGACGAGTCGCGATAGCCATAATTATTGAACTGGCTTGCATCTAAGGTAAGATTACCATCAGAAGATATAGTACCGACATGTGATGAACCATCACCATTATTGATAACAGATGCACCGATCACACTATCAACGGCGCCAGCCTTAATTGTACCGAGATTAGTCAACGACGTTGTTGTAACCAGACTTAGTCCGCCACTAGTACCAATCCATGAATCACCTTTATTGACAATTCCACCATCTTCGTGACCAGTGCCAGCAGAGTCGACAACTAAACCATTGAGACTGTATACAGTGTTACTATTAATAAGGTCTTCAATAAAATAACTAGCATCTATTGAAAAAATAACGCCAGAGTTTCTGATAGAGCCAGCACGACTTGCAGATGAACCAATTACATGGCTTCCTATATTTACAATCGTAGCTTCTTCTGCATTATTTAACTCGTCAAAGTTCCAATAGCCACCCTTGGCCGATATTTTAGATCTGTTCGATATGATTTTAGACTCAATATCTAAAGTACTTCCAGATATAATACTTCCTTCGTTCAACAGAGATTGGGCCCAGTCACTTTCACCGCTAATAGATACCCCTGCAACACCTGACAATACGCCTGCATCGGAATTGATTAAGTTATCAACCTTTACACTGAGCAACCCATTGGTGGCAACGTTGGCTTCGTTACTGAACTGCTTGGCAGTAATATTTAAGTCTGCTGTTGAAGTGATACTGCCCTGATTCATCAGATCACCATCGAGCTTCCACACACTTTCTGGCTGACCACCATTGATACTAATGGTACCTGTGTCCATGACGGTAAGGCCTTTGGCGTCGATATTCAGTGCATCGTCCGCCATAATAGACCCGGCAACTTGAAGGTCTTGATCACTATTTAAATTAATTAACTTAGAGTGATACGAGGCTTGTAACAAACCACGCACAAACATGGTAAGGCTGTTTCTTGCAACCAAACCGGTGACGGAACTCCCACTAGCTCCCTGGCTGTTGGCCAATCCATCTTCAGTGATATACTGAGTTTGGCTGCCGACAACGATATCTTTACCATAGATATAGCCGCTATTATCAAGACTATCGAGCTTAAGTGTGCCAGTTTGCGTAGCCGTCATATTGCCACGGTTATCAAAGTGGGCAACATTCATATCGATATCACCTTTAGCGATGATATTGCCACGATTGATTGCTGTTTGATTGGCGGTCAACTCCAGTGTTGCTTGATCATTCGTGGTCGATATTTCTCCGCCATCCATATTTTGTATACGCTGGCCGTCAATCACCAACTTGGTGTCTGCACGCATCAGGCCGCTGTTCATAACTTGGCTCTGGCTGATTAACTCCAATTCTTTCGCCAGCAGGTTGCCTTCATTATTTAGGGTGCTTTGACTGCCTAATTGCAAAACCTCTTTGGCGCGCACATCACCGCTGTTTTCAAAGCTGCTAAGGCTTTGTGCAGACAGATTGTTTACTTGGATTTTACCGCTGTTCGATAGCTGTTCAGCGACACTAAGGTCAGTGTGCACAAACAGCTGACCACTGTTCTCCAGTGTTTCCAAGCCCTGAATGTTCAACTGGCCCGAATCACTGCCACCTTCGCTGACCAGGGTCCCTTCATTGCGAAGATCCGCCGTTTGTACGACGCCACGAGTAATGTCCATCAGTGCGCTCGCACCAAGGTTGGCAATCGATTGTGCTGAGAGTGTGAACTGGCCGGCGCCTTGTGCTTGATTCAGCGTGCCACGGTTCTCAATTTGACTGGCGGTCAGATTGGCACTTTGTGCATTTATTAGGCTACCGGCTCCCGTATTAATACGATTGGCCGACGCATTTAATTGAACAGCATTGACCGTACCTGAGTTACTTAACGTACCACCAGCCGCGTTTAATGACATTTGCTGGGCGCTAGTCAGAGTACCGGTATTGTTAATATTAACGGCCGACAGTGTTGTTTGTTGATTGGCGTGCAGTTGGCCACTGTTGGTAATGGTCGCCGCATTAACACCAATACTATCGGTCACCAGCTTACCGCTGTTATTGAGCGTATTTGCTACCGACACTCCCAACTGGCTAGCCTGGATATGTCCTGTATTGCTTAAGTTTGAAGCACTCACCTGACTGGCGCCAGAGAGCAGCACTTGGCCTTCGATGTTGGCATTACCAGCCACTTGGATGCTGCTATTGCCGGAAGCCGAGCGTATGTTGGCATTGCTGTGCAAGTCCAAAGCACCCAAGTTCATGGACACTGCACCAGCGGACTCCACCGTGCCTTGCAACTCAACCGTACTGCTCACATCAAGTTGCAACTCGCCAGCACTGGTGAGTTGCCCCTGATCACTGTTCGTATGGTTGGTAAACGATTGGCTAATAATAGCCAAATCACCACTGCCACTCTGAATCCCCCCGCTACCATTTCGCCGGTGGGGTTTTGAATATTGGCACCACTGTTAGTGACAGCTACCTGGCGTTGGGTCGCACTACCGATATGAACCTGCTGACCATATATGAGCCCCTGGTTGGTGATGGTACCCGCGACGTTCTGATTGACGCTCAAGCCACCTGACGTAGAAACACGCCCAGCATTGGTGAGTGCATCTGCATCTAGAGCCAATGCTACTTGCTGGTTTTCATCCGTGCTGGCGACAGTACCTGTGTTATTGAACTGTTGCGCCACAATACGGCTATCATTGTCATATACCAAAGACCCATCATTTACGAGAGATTGCAGCGCATCGAAATTGAGAACACCTACACCAATGTAAGCATCGCTACCCTCATTATGAAAATCACCGCCAGTAATCGACAGTTCTGCCGACATGCTGATTTGCCCAGAGTTCTGCAGTGCGCCAATACCACGCATCGCCAGCCCACTGTTGGCTGCTTCCCTGCGCTCTGCCAGTACGCCTTTATTAATAAGCGTACCCGGGGTACCCGACGATAAGTCCAAAACGCCACGAATCACTTCTGTAACCGCGTCTTCACCGTTCACAAAAGTAGCTGCATTCACATTTACATATTCGTCACTCAGTGCTTCATCACGTTGATAGAGAATACCGCTGTTATCAAAAGCTTCCCCTATATTCACTTCAGCACTGGTGACAGAGATTTTTCCGCTATTGACTAACTCTTTAGCGCTTATGTTTACACTTCTACCAACCAACAAACCCGCATTTTGAATGGTGCTATGGGCACTGGCTTCAATGTTGCCGGAGGACAGAATCGTTGCACTATCATCACCCACTCCATTCAGAATTGATGACAGTTCAATCAAAAATATTGAATCATCTGCCTCAATCTGACCATCATTTTCGACGCTGTCGAACTGCTTCAGTACAAGGCTTCCACCTTCATGTTGCTCACCAGCAAACTCATTGCGCTGGACCACATCTCCATAGTTTTTGAATGTAGCAACATCAGATGCTCCACGAATATTTAGCTCGCTGGCAGCAATCGAACCATGATTTTCTACCATTACCGATTCTGTCTGCAAATACTGTGACGTTATCTCTGCATCATGGTCGTTAATTATGGCGTCAGCCGTTAGCATGATGCTCTCTGATGTTATTACACCTGAGTTGTGCACATCACCGGCGGTATTTAAAGAAACAATATTTGCTTGTAATTTGCCAAAGTTATCTACCGCATCGGCTGTTAAATGAAGGCTATCCGAGGAGAACTCACCCGCTTGAGATAAACGGCCGATCTCGCCACTAACACCATGCTTGACGTTAACAGTACCATTGGAGCCGACAGACACATGGTTTAAACCAGATAAATCTAGCTCCCCCGCTTCTAATTGACCTACGTTAGACAAATTTCCAGCTTCTCGCAGCTCATTATCCCAAGACATCAACTGCGCTATAGAAACTCTGCCTTCATTATATAGAACCGATGTTGCATCACTAGCGCTCAAAGTCAGGTTTTCTGCCACCAAACTGGAGTTAGCGTAATTACTGAGCGTACCGTATGATATTTTTAGAGCATCAGAGCCAAGCTCACCATGGTTATCAATATCATCCGCCTGCATATCCATCGTGATGGAAGCAATTTGGCCAGATGCTTTATTCCCAATGGTCTCCGCCGCAATGGTTAAATCATCATAGCTTATGATTTTTCCACTATTTTCAAAGGTGCGTTCTAGCTCAGCACGGAAGAAATCAGATGCATAGAGCTTTCCAGAGTTGAAGAAGTCCGTTGCATGTACCGCGATACCATTTGCCTCAAGGCTTACCTTTGGACCGGAATTAATGGTATGGGATCGCAAACCAATACTGTCACTATTAATCTGCATGGTCTCAAGATCAATCAAACTAGCAATTGAGGCATTAAATGCACGACTGACAACGGTCGTTAGATTGGACTCAAGAGTGTCACCAGAGACATTGAAAGTATCGGTAGTTACTTGAGCCTGACTCAGCAGAATTTCATCACCGTTAAGATTAACAAAGCTGGATGCAGATAACTTACCGCCCAAGCTCAGACTGTCGGCATCAATAACCAGAGAATTTACGTCAAAGTCTGCCTGGGAGTCGACCAGCTGAGCAGCAACTCTCGTGCTTTCCGATGAGGATATTTTGCTATTATTATCGATCGTCAGCTGCTTGCCGTTTAATGATAGTTCGTTGGCGTTCAGATTAGTATTTTGTAGAATTGTGACATCGCCATCAGAGCTAATGACATTCGCAACGACATTGGTTTTGACTGCGTTCAGCTGACTTGCATCCAATACAAATTGACCATTAGAGTTTGCAACTGTACTTACCCCTTCATTGGGATCAAAACTCAGCACAGTCCACCGATCCCTGACGAGAGTAACGTTCTCGCCAGAAATGGTGGCATTCTCTGTTTGGTATCGACCGTCTCGTGAAAATATCTTGCCTGATTCAAGCATCAGGTCTTTAGAGACAATGGCTGTTCGGTTTAAGTCCAGATCTTCAGTCGCCAACGAAAAGTTCACTGTATGAATATCATTGTCCACAAGACGACTGCTGTTCGCATCGACATTCAAGGTGCCCGCCTTGATGGAGCTATTGCTGGCATCGAATACGCCACTTTTAGCGGCAAACAAGTCCGCTGCTATTGATGTACCAGATACTGCAAAAGCACCACCATCAAAAATCAACTCTTGTGTTACCAATTCTGACTCATCGACAAGCAAAGAATCGTTAACATCAAAATCAATAAAGGATGAGGACAATAGTGCATCCTCCATATTTATAGAATCCGAGTTAAACCGGACTTCATCGGCTACTATCTCACCACCGTTCAACGTCACAGCATTTACGTCAAGCTTAATATCACCTAATGAAATTAAGTCAGCAGAGATATATGCGGATTGACTGTTGATGTCTGTTTCTCGAGAGTTCACTTCTCCATGAAGCTCTATAGACGTGTCAGATGACAGATTGACAATGTCTGCAGTAACCTCGGACTGCTCTGTATTGCGAAAGTTATCCGACTGAGTCAATACAAGTGTGTTCGCGACCAGATCTTCAGATACTTCAACATCGTTTGGCGTTGATATTTCGATGCCGACAAAGGAATCAGCGTCACGTAAGGCAATATCACCAGCGGATTCAATGAATAGGCTATCGGACTGTGAAAATAAGTAGCTGTCGCTACGCACGCCAAGGCCTTCTTCTGTGGCCATAACGCTGATTTTACCTGACTGCATGGCTCCAAAAATCGATGCATCAATAGCGTATGTGCGATTCTCTGCAGCATCTGCAGCAAGAGGGGTTACATCCACCTCACCCAATAGTAAATCTGTGTAGTTCAGGCTCAAGGCGCCAGAGATCAGGTTTAACTGTTGGCTACTCTGCACCTCACCGTTTACATCGATGTAGCGAGCAAAAACATCCAGGATTTCAGGGGACAGTTTGTGATCGACCCCCTCACCAGCAAAGGTCACGGTTCCATCAGTGATATCAAAATACAACGCGTTACCAATGTACTGAGGCAGACCAGTAGTCAAAGTGACCCTGTCAGTATTGATAAAACCACAGTCGTTACAGGTGATACCATTTCGGTTGGCAATAATGACATTAGCAGACTCACCAAACACCTCTAAAGCACCCAGCATTTTGGTATTAGAGGACGATGTAACTTCGTTCAAAATAGTGCTAGCAGCGACACCATTCAGATTTGGGTTGGCGATGATTTCAGCGGCCAGGCGACTGGTGCCAGACACTAGCGAGTTGTTTAATACAGCACCGTTTTTATCAACGTTAAATTGCTCGTACCGGTTATGTGACAAACCTGTATTATCCGGTGTGACGATATTCACCACTGGTACAGAGTTATGAATGTTAACCTGAGGCTGAAAACGCACTTCAGCATTTGGATCTGTAACGATACCTGCTGCATAGCTAGCCGGGACTACTGGCACCATGAAGGTCACAGAAATGCAGTAGACCAATGCCTTAGCCAGCCAGCTATTACGTTGATTACGAATTGAATCCAGTACTGCCATCTCAGTCCGTTGACTTGCTATCATCATCTTTGCCATTGTCATCAAAAAATCTGTGTAGAAAGTGATAAAAATGCACTATTACTGCGACGTGCTTCTTTTACGCTGGTATTAAGGATATGTGCCCAAACAAACTGTAGCCGAACACGTTTATAGCTTGCATTGAGACCGAATCCCCCCCCGTGGCTTCTTCGCCTATGCTGTTCTCATCAGCAAAGACGTGTCCATAGTCAATAAAGACGCTGGGCCGAATAGAGACTCCGATCTGTCTTAGGCCAGCAGCGGGGACATTAATATTAAAGTCATTTCTTATGTAAAAACCGCTATCTCCTGATGCAATGGTCGTTTCACCACCACGAACAGAAGAGCGGTCGCCAATATGAACTTGCTCTGAGCTGTATAAGCCCTTGTCGCTATACTGACCGTTGAGGCTCACTTGATAGCTACCAAGCGATGTCACAGATTTGGCAATCGATGAACGCCACTCTACCTTTGAAAACTGCGCATGAGGAGCTGAATCTGGCAATTGGCTTGGATCCGAGGTCGCACCAAACCATTTACTGCCGTGAGCTGCGGCAAGCTCCATAGAGTAGTATCCCCAAGGCAGGTTTTCAGATACATTGATGGAAACACGATACGGTACAATTTTCTGTGGTGACAGCTTAACCCCAAGCAAATAGCGCTCTGAGCGACGCACAGAGAGCGAGTTCACTAAGTTGACACGCATCGAAGAATCACGAAACAGCAAATAATCCCACGAAAATGTACTGGTGTTAGACTGTCCAAATAAGTCAGTCTGTTCAGGCAAAATGTTTAAATACTCAGAATAGCTATGAGAGAAGTTAAATGACGAGTAGCGGTACGGAAAACTTGCTGTTGCAGCTAATGCATTTGTATTCTGACTGCCAATATAGTTTATGCTAGTAGAGTCATTAATACCCAAGATATTGTCAGCTTCAAGCCCGACACGGACCTTCGTTTTTCCGGTATCCTCTTGACCATCATTATTCAACTCAACTTCCCCACGAAACTCATCGTCGGTCTGGTTGACAATCTGGATCTTGGTCAAACCTGGCTCACTCCCTGGCCACAACTTCATGGTCGCGCTAGCTGATCGTACCCGGTTTATTTGATCCAGACCTTGTTCTATATCAGGTAAAAAAAGTTCTTTGCTGAGTGATGGCATTGCCCACCAAAGCTTTCTGCTATCAGATTCTTCGCCATCATTAAGAATCACGCCCTCCACTTCACCTTCGATGACGATCAGTTTGAGCGTGCCAAGATTGAGATCTTGAGGAGGAATATACACACGCGTAGTAATGTAGCCCTTTTGCACATACACCGCGGTTAAGTCCTGCATCAGGTAGTTGACACCGTTTTTACCCAGACATTGGCCGCGATACTTTTCAAGGACAAACAAAATATCTTGTTGATTCAAGAGTGTATTGCCATTGATTTGTATATTTTCGATATCAAAGCAGACATCTTCAGACGGCAAGTCTGGACTGGTTGGTATAACCTGTAAATTCTCTTGCTTGTTTTCCAAATACTGACGTTCACGCTCTTGCTTCTGACGTTCTAAGAACTGTTGGCCAAATTCGGTTTCCGGATCAGCAGCAAACACGGAGCCGCTGAGCACTATTAGGATGATAAGTATGTAATGCATTAGTAGATTTTCCGGAATACACCAATTTCCCGCTGAATTATAAGGTCCTGCGTCGTCGGCTCACGCACGATACTGTACTCTCCCTCTAAACCTTCGGCGGCTTGGATATTCCCTCCATCTATTCGATTATTCTCACCTAGAAATGTGATCTTTCCCATGTTAGATATCAAGCTTCCACCTTGATCCACCTGCGTCCAGATGCCCATACTTTTAAGGAAGTATGTGCGCAGTCCACCTGGACGAGATATAACATCGTATACAGGCATGCCTTGAGACAGGAATGTTTGAGTATCGATGGTAACATCCCCTACTGCCTGCAGTAGGCCACCCTTATTCACAGCATCGTTTGCAGTGATACGGAGTTCCATTGCCGCTTGAATGTCGCCTCCTAACAACTCCATTGTGTTGCCACCATATCGATCACAACCACCTATGTTGCATCGGCTATTAAGCCATGTTTTGCCTACAGCTAATGCAGAGTTGGAAAATCCATCAGATTCTATGTCAATATCTCCTGCATTAGAGATGATCGACCCTCCAATATTCGAAAAGCTCTCCACATTAAACTTAATATTACCTATTGTTGAAATGACCTCAGATGGAAGTCTGCCAGCATCTGGCTCACCAAAGTCAACGTGTCGTGTATAAATTTTTTCATTATCTGTATACAAGGTATACCAGAGAGCGCGTCCATCTCTTTCGGAAGAGATGACTTCACCGTTGGTACCGGTATCAGATACAACCACATTATTTATATAAGACTGTGCGTTAACGATCACATCGCCATTTGCCAAAATACGTGATGAATGATTCACCACCTCATTAGCCTGCACTGCGACATTCTGATTGGCAAACAGGACTGTGCGCTTATCTGCAGACAACGACTCAAGTTGTAACTTTCCAGCCACATCCAACTTGACTGTCTCTTGGCGCTCCGCACCCTCATCCGCCATACTGCTGGCTTGTACTAAATACCCTTCAATGGTGCTGTCACCACTGCTCTTAAGAACGATCTGTCCGGTTACTGACTGGATACTCTGCTGTTCATCGTCATTGTTCCTTAGATCAAGTTCTGCAGCCTCAACCGTTACGTCTGCTGCTGCAATGACACTGCCACCGAACTCGACCTTGCCGTCAGTTGATAAACTGAAGGTACTGGCCGTTGCTGCAATATCGCCGTAGTTTCTTACACCGGCCCCATCTTCCGTGACCATCATCAATACTCGTGACGCGCTAAATGACGCATTCGAACTGATATCCACTGCCAGCTCAGTCGAAGCGATATCGGATGAGCTCGTTGTGCGCCAGTTTAAAGTCGGATCGGTAAAGGATTGGGCTGAGTTAAACTCGCTGCTAGAAGCACCAGTGACGAGGTTGATATTGGTAAAATCGTCGTCAGAGACATTGGTGATCGGCCCCTCGATCTTGATAGTCTTACTGAGCAGCTCTAAATGACTAATAATGCCCGATAGGCCATCCGCGCCAACATAGATTTCACCCTGCTCTACCAACGCCGTGGCATTGCGACGAACTCTACCCAATGAGTCCTCACGCTCAACAAACCCTAGGGCACCTGTCGTCAGCGCCAGACCACCGGTATTAAAGAACTCAGCACCATTTACAGAGATACCATTAGGATTAGCAATAATTACGTGTGCACGTGTGCCAAGAACCCTAACTTCACCCAAAAACTCTGACGGGTTGTTTCCTGTCACCTCATTGATGATGGTTCGTGCTGCTTGCTGCTGATTATCCAGTAGCAGACCATTGCTAGCAGAGTTAAATTCGGTATAGCGATTGTGACTAATACGGTCGCGGTCGGCTGGTGCAATTGACACCACAGTGCGACCGAACTCATCCATTTGCACGCCAGTCTCAGTGGAACCATCAGGGACTACTAAAGACTGTGAGAAGCAAGGAAGTGCAACTGACAAGATACCAATAGAGAGAAATGCTTTACTGCTAGTTAACATCCTTGTTTGCCTCATTGCGCGCCAACTGTTCAAGGGCGCGCAATTTAACTTACAGTTGGGCAATTATCAACCAACAAACTGTGTGGAAAGCGAACAAGATCACACCACCAGTTACGCCAGTTAACAATTTTTATGGCAAAACTGTCTTACCTTCCTTCAAACAACTCTGCAAGCGCCTCGCCGGGCTCTGGTGCCCGCATAAAGGCTTCGCCCACCAAGAAGGCATGCACTTCGTGCTCACGCATGCTTTGCACGTCCTGCTTTGAAAGAATGCCGCTTTCAGTCACCAATAAACGATCCGCTGGAATGCGTGGTAGCAAATCAAAGGTGGTCTGCAAACTCACCCCGAAGGTGTGCAGGTTGCGATTGTTGATGCCAATCAGCGGTGTCGACAGTTTCAATGCGGAAGTAAGCTCTTCGCCATCGTGCACTTCGACCAGTACGTCCATCCCCAGCTCATGAGACAGACCCGCCAGATCCTGCAACTGCATGTCGGATAAGGCGGATACGATCAACAGCACACAGTCAGCATTTAACAGGCGCGCTTCATATATCTGATACGCGTCAATCAGAAAGTCTTTGCGAATCACCGGCAGAGAGCAAGCGCTACGCGCTGCCAGTAAATAGTCCTCATGGCCTTGAAAATAGTCTCGATCTGTCAAAACCGATAAACAGGCAGCACCGCCTTGCTCATACGACTCGGCTATGGCCTCGGGCTCAAAGTGCTCACGCAATACACCTTTGGACGGCGATGCCTTTTTGATTTCGGCAATAACTGCCGCCTGCCTTTGATCTACTTTATTGCGCATTGCCTTATAAAAGCCACGCAGCTCGCTAGCATCACGATCGAGCGCCTGGGCTTTAATCTCCGCCAAGGCTTGCTTTGCACTGCGCTGCTGAATTTCAACCAGTTTGGTATCGAGAATACGCTTGAGCACTGTTGGTGTGTTCATGATTGAGTTCCTTCCAGGTCGGCATCGATGTAGTTTGAAAAACTACTGAGTTCACGCAGCTTTTCCAACGCTAAGCCGGAATAGATAGCGTCTTCGGCCATATCGACTCCCTGCTTTAAACTACTGGCCAAGTCGGCGACGTAAATAGCGGCTCCAGCATTCAGCGCCAACATGTCCGCTGCTTTTTGTCCGGCTTGTGTATCACGCTTACCCAGCGCATCTCGAATGAGCGCCAGGCTTTGCTCAGCACTGTCTACTTCCAACCCGGCCAATACTTGAGACTGCACGCCTAATTGCTCTGGCGTGATGACATAGTCTGTTATTTGGCCATTATTCAGTTCACACACATGAGTTGGCGCCGCCAAACTGATTTCGTCCAAGCCATCTTCGGAGTGGACTACCATAATGTGAGCCGCACCTAAGCGCTGCAACACCTCTGCCACCGGTCGCAGTAGCGCTTTACTAAACACACCAATCAGCTGCTTTTTAACACCGGCAGGATTGGTCATCGGGCCTAAAATATTAAAAATGGTACGCATGCCCAGCGCTTTGCGCGGGCCAATGGCGTGTTTCATAGCGCTGTGATGCATTGGCGCAAACATAAAACCAACACCCAAATCATCAATGCAGCGTGCCACCTGTGCTGCCGTCAGCTCTAAATTAACGCCAGCGGCTTCGAGTAAATCCGCACTGCCCGACTTCGAAGACACGCCGCGGTTCCCATGCTTAGCAACAACACCACCAGCTGCTGCCACCACCAAGGCCGAAGCGGTCGATACATTAAATAAATTAGCGCCATCACCACCGGTACCGACAATATCGACGGCGTGCTCAGCCGTTACCGGAACACCGGATGCCAATTCGCGCATAACCGTTACCGCACCGACGATTTCATCGATGCTTTCACTTTTCATACGCAGCGCCACCAAAAAAGCACCGATTTGAGCATGATCACATTGCCCGGTCATAATCTGGCGCATTACGGCGATCATTTCATCAGTACTGAGGTCCTGGCGTTCGACCACACGAGCCAGAGCTTGTTGTATTTCCATGATTACCTCACCGGTGAGCGTCTAAAAAATTTTTTAATAAGTCGTGACCATGCTCGGTCAGTATGGATTCTGGGTGGAACTGTACGCCTTCAATGGCCAATGTTTTGTGTCGAATCCCCATGATTTCTTCGACACTGCCGTCGTCATTTTGTGTCCAAGCAGTCACTTCTAGGCAGTCGGGCAAACGATCTTTGTCCACGACCAGCGAGTGGTATCGGGTTGCACGATACGGATTCTTTAAACCGCGAAACACGCCGCTGTTTTTGTGATAAACCGCAGAGGTTTTGCCGTGCATGACTTGCCCCGCACGCACCACATGGCCACCAAACACTTGGCCGATGCTCTGGTGCCCCAAACAAATCCCCAAAATGGGCAATTTCCCAGCGAAGTGTTCAATCGCAGCCATGGATATGCCCGCCTCATTCGGCGTACAAGGGCCGGGAGAAATCACCAGCTGATCGGGTTGTAGCGCTTCAATTTGCTGCACGCTGACTTCATCATTGCGCACGACTTTGACGTCGGCACCCAGTTCAGCAAAGTACTGCACGACGTTGTAAGTAAACGAGTCGTAGTTATCAATCATCAACAACATGGTGTTTTTCCTCTACGCCCACTTACTGGTCTAGACCGGCAGCCGCCATTGCCACGGCACGGAACATCGCCCGGCCTTTATTCATGGTTTCTTTCCATTCCAAACGAGGTACCGAATCTGCAACTACACCGGCACCAGCTTGAATATTTAATACGCCATCTTTAATAACTGCCGTGCGAATGGCGATGGCAGTATCCATATTTCCATTCCAGCTCAGGTACCCCACGGCACCACCGTATACACCACGTTTGGTCGATTCGTACTGATCAATAATTTCCATGGCACGAATTTTAGGTGCACCGCTTAAAGTGCCGGCAGGGTGCGTGGCTCGAAGTACATCCATAGCGCTGATGCCATCGCGTACCTGGCCTTTTACATTCGATACGATGTGCATAACGTGGCTGTAACGCTCAACGATCATTTGATCCGTGACTTCAACTTGCCCGGTCTTAGCAACGCGGCCAACGTCATTGCGGCCAAGATCGATCAGCATTAAATGCTCAGCGATTTCTTTTGGATCTGACAATAGCTCTTGCTCAAGCGCCAAGTCTTCCGCCTCTGTTTTGCCACGATAGCGTGTGCCCGCAATGGGGCGCACAGTGACTTCGCCGTCTTCCAAGCGCGCAAGAATTTCTGGAGATGAGCCGACTACATGAAAATCCCCAAGATTGAGGCAATACATATAAGGGGATGGGTTGAGCGTGCGCAGAGCGCGATAAATATCGACCGGGTCACCATCAAAAGGAACCTGCATGCGCTGCGACAAAACACACTGCATTATGTCGCCAGATAAAACGTAATCTTTAATATCAGCCACCGCCTGCTGAAACGCGTGCTCCCCAAACAATGAGGTGAAATCACTTTCATTGACTTGCGCTGGCGTTTTTACCTGGCCGATATGACCTTGATAAGGAGAGCGCAACTGCTGACGTAATTGCTCCAAGCGCTCAAGCGCTTGCTGATACGCTTCAGGTTGATTGGGGTCGGCCATGACGATTAAGTGCAATTTACCGCTGAGATTATCAAACACCACCACTTCTTCCGAAACCATCAGCAGAATATCCGGGGTGTTCAGATCATCTTTTGGGCAGCTGTGTTTCAGCTTAGGTTCAATATAGCGAATGGTGTCATAGCCAAAGTAGCCAACCAAACCGCCATTAAATTTTGGCAGGTTTTCAACTTCCGGCACCCGAAACCGCTGTTGAAACTCGTCGATATATTGCAGCGGATCATCCACTTGCCGCTCTTCGATAGTCTGCCCATCGCGTTGCAGACGAACTGTCTGCCCGTGGACGGTCAGCACCTCACGAGCCGGCAAACCAATAATGGAAAAACGCGCCCACTTTTCGCCGCCCTGCACCGACTCGAATAAATAGGTGTAAGGCTGGGAAGCCAGCTTTAAATAGGTGGTGAGCGGCGTATCGAGGTCGGCCAACACTTCTCGGGCCACGGGGATACGATTAAAGCCCTGTTGTGCCAGAGCAGTAAATTGTTGCGGAGTCATAGAGTACCTTTGCCATCAAAACACAAACACAGCCGCATAGCTGCGACCACTAAACCAGTGTGTTCAGCATCACCATCGACGGTTCAGGTGTTGTCCCTGTTGCAAAGAGCGGCTGTATTGAAAAAACACCGCAGACTCCGAGAGTAAAATTCGTTAGGCGGAGCACTATAGCAGATGGCTAAGCCGGGGAACACTGCCAAACAACGTTCAGGCCTGACGCCAATCCAGACACGGCCAACCGTGTTGCAGCGCGCTCTCGCGCAGTGCGCTGTTGGGGTTCAGCACCACTGGCTGGGCGACGGCTTGCAACAACGGCAAATCGGAGTGACTGTCTGTGTAGAAAGCGGCATCGGCAAAACTTAGCCCTTGCTGCTGCAGAAACTGCGCCGCCAGCGCCACTTTGCCATCGCCGTAGCACATAGGCAGCTCCAGCCCGGTAATGCGCTGTTGTTCCACCTTGAGGCGATTGCTGATGACATTATCAATGCCAAGCGCCTCGCTGTAAGCCGCCGCTACGACATCGTCGGAACCTGTGATCATCACCAACTGCGTTCCCTGGCGCCGGTATGCAAAGAGTAATGATGCTGCTTGTGGGTATATATGCAGGCGACCGCGCTCCTGAAAAAAACGCTGCACCTGGAGGCGATACTGATCCAGTGTCATGCCACGTGTGCGAGTGCGGTAATAGTTGGACAGACGCCGATGCGTCACCCGACCTTTTTTGTACGCCCGATACAAGGACGCCAGTGCCTGACTGGCTTCCACCAGCGCCCAACGCTCATGCTTAAAACGCCACTTAATCCATAAACTGTTGGCGTCTTTATTGATCAGGGAATCGTCGAGGTCAAAGAAGACCACTGGGTAGTTGTAGATCTGCATCGCCAGTCCGTCACCGTGCTGCCAGCACTCTACCACAGATCACTGCATTGAGATGGCAACGCTGTGTTGCCGTCAAATCCCGCCACAGCCATCGCCCGACGCAGCCAGACGCCAATGAGTGATGGTCGACGCGCTAAATGCCTCAGGGTGCTGCACCGCCAGCTGCTGTAGCCCTTGCCACAACGCCGCCACATGAGTCTCCAACCCCAATAGTTTTAGCGAGGCCATCATGCGCGACAAACGTCGGTGATTATGATTATCGGCCGTCATCCAGTGGCAGTGTTCAATATCTTGTGGCAGCAACAACTCAAACCCCTGCGGCGTTTCACGCAGTGCCACGCCAAAAAACTGCGTCATACGCAGCAACACACGATGCAGCTCTGCTTGCAATGCCGAACTGGACTTGAATGCGCGAATCAGTTCATCGGTCAGTACCGGAGCTTCTGGATTGAAAGGGCTGGGCTCCAACAGTGGGAACAGCCACTGAATGTAGTCATGGCAGGTTTCCAGCTCAGCGTTGCTGAAGGACAAAATACCGCTCAGAGTGCGCCCACGGTGGTCTGTCCCTGTGCCCGAATAAAACGCAATCAATGGGTGCATAGTCGCCTCTCGCTGTGCTCTGCCCGCTGAGATAGAGCCAAGATTTCGTCCAAATCGACTCACTGTCAACGTCAGTATAGACATGAAAAGACTTGATCTAGGGCATAGCGCGCGCAGCGCAACTCATCCATGCTCATACACAGAGGCGGACATACCGCCCGTTAATGATCAAAGGAGTTTTTATGAAAGGTTTGGAAATCAGCTTCCGCGACATCGACCACTCCGACGCTATCGAGCAGCATATTCGCGATAAAGCGGACAAGCTGACCAGCACTTATGACGACATTACCGGCATTCGCGCGGTGGTTGCCTTGCCCCACAATCGCAGCAACAAGGGCAAGTTGGCGCACGTTTCTGTTGAGGTCGGGTTACCCGGTGAAACTGTTGCCATTACGCATGACCAACACGATCAAGCCGAACATGAGGATATGTATCTGGCCATTCGCCATGCCTTTGATAAAGCACAGCGCAAAGTGCGTAAAATCCATGAGCGTCGCGTCGACAGTAAGCGCCGTTCAGCTGCGGCTCCCGTGATCGCCGAGTAGCCGTATCAGCAGGCCTGTTGCAGGCCTGCTACAACTTCCCCGCCAGCAACACGTTTAATAGCCCAGGGCGAATCAAGTCCGCATACAGCTCGCCCATTTCTTCTGCGGTAATCGGAAAGTCTTCGCGAATCCAGCGCGCAATCACCATAAAAGACGCACCGGTTAAAAAATCAATCACGTAGTCCAGCTGGCCGCTGTGCTTCAATGGCAGCTGATGGACGGTCACAAAACGTTCAATGATGCGCCGCACATATCGACTAAATTCCGTCAGAATCAAAGCTTCCACATCGGCTTGCAGCAACACCCGTGAAAATTCGCTGTTATCTGACCATTGGCGAAACATCAGCGTTGCGATCATCGGATCGGCGTCGAGCGAGCGTGTCAGATACGGATCAATTTGCTGGTAAAAGTCCGCAAACATATTGCCGATATAACCGCGCAATAAATCGTCTTTACCGTGAAAATGCAGATAAAACGTCGGCCTAGCGACTCCAGAATGCTGGCAAATGCGGGCAACGGATATCTTGCTGTAAGGCTCCTCCACCATCAATGCCAATAACGACGACATCAACAGGCGACGCGACCGTTCAACCCGCTTGTCTTGTTCCACAGTCGCTTCCAACCCCAACCAATAGACAGGCGTCTATTTAACCGGATTCATGGAGTAACCGCCATCCAACAAACGGCTGAACTCATAGCGCCCAGCGAAAGCGTGGCCACAAAAAAGCCGCCCTGCGGGCGGCTCTTTTATTGGCGATGAATTAAGCCGTTTCGAACAGCTCGTCATCCAGCTCAAACAGAGGCTCAGCACCACCACGTACTGCAGCGGTCAAACCAATGTAGCGCGGCAGCAAACGCTTAAAGTAGAAGCGAGATGTAGCGACTTTACCCTTGTAGAAGGCTTCGCCATCTTTGCCCTGCGCAACCAGGGCCATTTTCGCCCACATGTACGCCAGTGCGGTGTAGCCAAATACGTGCAAGTACTCAACCGATGCCGCACCCACTTCGTTGGCGTCTTTCTGTGCCTGATCAATGACCCACTGAGTCAGATCCGTCAGGTTTTCCAGCGCGGCTTTTAATGGCTCAATAAACTCAGACGCCGCTTCATTGCCCTCGTGCGAGGCGATGAAATCGTTCACATCCTGCTCAAACAAACGATAGAAAGCGCCATTGTTCGCCACTACCTTACGACCCATCAGGTCAAGTGCCTGGATGCCATTGGTGCCTTCGTATATTTGGGTGATGCGAATATCACGCACATACTGCTCTTGACCCCATTCGCGGATAAAGCCATGACCACCGAACACCTGTTGACCTGCAATCGCCGACTCCAACGCAGCGTCGGTCAGGAAGGCTTTAGCAATCGGCGTCAGCAATGCCAGCATGGCATCAGCGTGCTTACGATCGTCTTCGTTGTCAGTGAACTTGGCAATGTCCAACCACTTGGCAACGTAAGTCGAGAATGCACGGCTGCCTTCGGTAAAGGCTTTTTGCGTCAGCAGCATGCGACGTACGTCTGGGTGCACGATGATCGGATCAGCGGCTTTGTCTTTGTTCACAGCACCTGTAGGCGCGCGGCTTTGCAGACGGTCGCGTGCGTATTCAACGGCATTTTGGTAGGACGCTTCGGCGGCTCCCAAGCCCTGAATGCCCACACCCAAGCGCTCGTAGTTCATCATCGTGAACATGGCCGCCAGGCCCTTGTTCTCTTCACCGACCAACCAGCCTTTGGCGCCATCGTAGTTCATCACACAAGTGGCAGAACCTTTGATGCCCATTTTGTGCTCAATCGAACCACAGCCCATGGTGTTGCGCTCGCCCAAAGAGCCATCGTCATTCACCAGGAACTTAGGCACCAAGAACATAGAGATGCCTTTCGGGCCCGCTGGTGCATCCGGCGTTTTAGCCAGTACCAGATGCACGATGTTTTCCGCCATGTCGTGCTCGCCCCAAGTGATGAAAATCTTGGTGCCCGTCACGTCAAAAGAACCGTCGGCGTTCGGTGTTGCCTTGGTACGAATGATGCCCAAATCGGTACCGGCATGAGGCTCAGTCAAGTCCATAGCGCCAGCCCACTGGCCTGAGTACAGGTTAGGAAGGTACTTTTCCTTCAGCTCTTGGGAGCCATGCGCATTGATCGACAAGCAGGCACCGGCGGTCAGCATCGGCGCCAAGCCGAATGACATGTTAGCGCCTTGGATCATCTCCTCGACCTGGCCGACCAGTGTTTTTGGCATGCCCATGCCGCCGAAATCTGGGTTACCACCTAAGCCATTGAGGCCCGCTTCGACGTAGGTTTGATAGGCTTCTTTAAAGCCAGGCGCAGCCGTTACTTGGCCATCGTTCCAAGTAGAACCAACTTCATCACCTTCACGGTTGATGGGTGCGAGTACCTGGCTGGCGATTTTTCCGCACTCGTCGAGAATTGCTTCGGCCGTTTCGGTATCGACGGCACCTTGTAGACCGGCTAAAGAAGACCAGAGCTTATCTGCTTCGAATACTTCGTTCAGAACAAAGCGCATATCGCGCAACGGTGCTTTGTAATCAGCCATGACTCACCTCTTGATTAGTTTGACGAGCTGCCCACAGAGCGCGGGCAATCAAAATGGGGTTAGTGTAGCGTCTCTGCGATCTTAGCCCAGAGAATAGTACGAAAAAACCGCGCTCAAGCGCGGCTTCTTCGTACTTAAGAATCAGCAAATTGCCTCAGATCAATCAGAATGCAAAGTGCTCTTCAGCGATGTCCATCAGCGTATCGGCACCCGCCAACATGCTTTCTGCATGGCCTTTGGTGCGCGGCATGATACGGGTGAAGTAGAAACGCGCCGTGGCGATTTTCGCTTTGTAGAAGTCTTCTTCCGTGGTGCCGGCTGCCAGTGCGTCTTGTGCAACCTTGGCCATACGCGCCCACAGATAACCCAGCACGGCATAACCTGAGTACATCAGGTAATCGACCGAGGCACTGCCCACTTCGTCGCGGTTCTTCATTGCACCCATGCCCACTTTCATGGTCAGGTCGCCCCACTCTTTGTTCAGCGCAGTCAGCGGCTCAACAAACTGAGCCATCTGCTCATTGCCTTCTTCTGCCTGGCAGAACTTATGCACAATCTTGGTGAAGTTCTTCAGGCTTTGGCCTTGAGTCATCAACACTTTACGACCCAGCAGGTCCAACGCCTGAATACCCGTGGTGCCTTCGTAAATGGTCGCAATCTTGGTATCACGTACCAGCTGCTCCATGCCCCACTCAGCGATAAAGCCGTGGCCACCGAACACCTGTACACCCAAGTTGGTGGCTTCACAGCCCACTTCGGTCAGGAACGCTTTAGCGATTGGTGTCAAAAAGCCCAGCAGCTCATCAGCCGCTTTGCGTGCTTCTTCGTCTTCGCCTTTTTTCACCACGTCGTTCTGTTGTGCCGCTAGGTACACCAGTGCACGACCGCCTTCAGAGAAGGCCTTTTGAGTCAGCAGCATGCGACGTACGTCTGGATGAACAATGATTGGGTCGGCCGCTTTTTCAGGCGCCTTTGGACCTGACAAAGAACGCATTGCCAGACGATCTTTGGCGTACGCCAATGCGCCTTGGAATGAGGCTTCTGCAGCGGTAGAACCCTGCAGCGCAGTACCAATACGTGCGGTGTTCATAAAGGTGAACATGCAGTTCAGGCCTTTATTTTCTGGGCCAATCAACCAGCCTTTGGCACCGTCGAAGTTCATCACACAGGTTGAGTTACCGTGGATGCCCATCTTGTGCTCGATCGAACCACAAGTGACAGCGTTACGCTCACCTGGGGTGCCATCTTCATTTGGCAGGAACTTAGGCACGATAAACAGTGAAATACCTTTGGTGCCTTCTGGTGCACCTGGCAGACGCGCCAGCACAATGTGCACAATGTTCTCAGCCATGTCGTGCTCACCGGCTGAGATGAAAATCTTGGTGCCAGAGATGCTGTAAGAACCGTCTGCATTGGCTTCTGCTTTGGACTTCAAAATGCCCAGGTCAGAACCGCAGTGTGGCTCTGTCAAACACATGGTGCCCGTCCACTCACCCGATACCAGCTTGGTCAGGTAAGTTTCTTTCTGCTCAGCAGTACCGTGCAGTTCGACGGTGTTCATGGCGCCGTGCGACAGACCTGGGTACATACCCCATGACCAGTTAGACGTGCCAACCATTTCCGACATCACAATGCCCAGTGACTCTGGCAGACCCTGACCACCGTGCTCCACCTCGTGTGCCAGTGACGGCCAGCCACCTTCTACATACTTGGCGTACGCTTCTTTAAAGCCAGTCGGAGTGGTTACGGAAGCGTCGTCGTGACGAGTACAACCTTCGATATCACCGGTACGGTTGATTGGGGCCAGCTCCTGCTCACAGAACTTGGCACCTTCGGCAATAATGGCTTCGACCATGTCCGGCGTAGCAACGTCGGCATAGGCTGGGATGCTGGCATAGTGCTGAGGCATGTCCAGCAGTTCATCCATTACAAACTTAATTTCACGAAGAGGGGCTTTATATTCTGGCATGGGACAGACCTCGTTGCCGGTTATCTTTTACAGCCGCAGCTGCCGTTGTAATCGACGATGGATCATCAGGATAGGCTGATCACAAACAGACAGCCAGCATCGTCCTTTCAAACAAGTGTTTGAAACATACGTTCGCCCTTTCGCCTTGTCAAGCATTCGCACTCGACGAATCGTCAGTACGACACGCTAGGCAAGCTGCGCAAGGCGAGACTCGATACAGGTTTAATACGAGTACGGGGAAATCACGCCAAACAGGCGATAGAAGGAAAACCTAGGCGGCTAGCCGCACCGCGAGGCTAGGCAATGTCGTTGAGTAACTGGCCAGCGCTGATGGGAGAGGGCTGTGAAATGCGCAGCAGGGTTTCGTTGATGCGCCGTACCTTGGCGTTGTATTCGGCGAAGCGTTCCGCCGCCGAGATGCTGACTTCGTCTTCCTTGTCTTTCTCTTCAGCTGCGCGCTGTTTTTCACGCGCTTCTTGCAGCTCAGCTCGGGCTTCCTGGCGCTCTTGTTCGACGGCACCGCTTTGCAAGCGTGTTGATTCACGTTGCTCGGAGGCGATTTCAGCTCGAGCTTCGGTCGCTAAGCGGGCCGCTTGTGCAGCGACTTGCCGATCTTGTGCAGACGGTTCAGCGGGTGCCAGCGCGGCGCGACGAACACGCTCCATTTTCTCCAGCGTGGCTTGAGGGTCGCCGCTGACTTTACTGACATCGATGCTGACCTCACCGGCCACCGCATAACGCACACCGTCGGGGCCGCTTTTGTAGGTGAACGTTGGCGCACCGGCTAGGCTGCCGCCCACCGCCGCATGTGCTTGCTCATGTGCTCGCACCTCGGCATCAGTTTGCTTGAGCTGCTGAATTTGCTGCAGCTCCTGCTCCTGCACCGCTTCTTCAACGCGCTGCTCGGGCGTTGTACCTTGGCCGTCTTCATTATTTGGCGTCACACGGTTGCTGCTGACATCGTCAACAGATACATCGGTGCTGGACTCGCCCTCTCGGGCCGGCGCGGCGCTGCGTGTTGGAGGAGAATACGTGTCTTCACCTGAGACTTGCGGAGTACTCTGCGGCGCAGAGACTGGGGCAAAGGCCGCATTGCCCTGAGTTTCCGGCTTAGAGGGTACCGGCGAACGAGGGCTCACCACTGGCGAGGTCGCGCCAGTGGCTGTCAGAGCAACAGGTACTGCAGACACTTGCATATTGGCCAACCATCAGGCCTGAATATCAATCAGTGTGCCCAACTGCTGATCAGCAGCTTCCAGGACCTTGGCATTGGCCTCCACCTGGCGCTCACCTTCACGCAGGTTGACCAAGCCTTCACTGACTTCTGGTGCATCCTGAACAGGACGGGTGGTGGTGGCATCATTAACTTGCTGAGCCGCCTGCCGGACCTGTTCCATACCCTGAGCAATACCCGTGGTTGCGCTGGTAAACGCTGACCCGGTGGTAGATCCAATGTTCATATTTGCCTCCCATGATGGTTTTTGGCTCATTGGTCAAAATATAATCAAAGCCAATCAGAAATACCAGATGGTGGGCGTCGGCAGAATCTGTCACATATGACAGCCGCTGCAATCGCAGCAGCATTCAAGAAAAGTAGCCGGCAGACGAGTATCTATTCGCCCATAGAGAAGTGGTTTAGGTCAAGGCGATGTCGTTGCACGGTCTATCGCCCCTTTCTATTTACAGCGCCTCTTTATAGTTAGTCGCTTTATGCTCGTGCAGCGTCGTAATAAGTGGCCTGAGCGTTTTCTTTGACGGCCAGCAGCTCTTCCAGCTCTTTTGGCGCCTCGGTTACTTGGTGGTCGCGGTTGATACCCAAGCGTGCAAATAGCGCCTGGTCCTTGTTGGCCGCTGGGTTGGGCGTGGTTAATAGGCATTCGCCATAGAAGATGGAATTGGCACCGGCAAAGAAGCACATGGCCTGCATTTCATCGGTCATTTCTTCGCGACCCGCACTCAAGCGCACATGAGACGCTGGCATCATGATGCGTGCTACGGCAATGGTGCGAATAAAGTCCAGCGGATCAAGCGCCTCCTGATTCTCCAGTGGCGTACCTGCAACACGCACCAGCTGGTTGATCGGCACAGACTCAGGGTGATGCGGCAAATTGGCCAACTGCACCAGTAAGCCAGCGCGATCTTTGTGTGATTCGCCCATGCCTAAAATACCGCCAGAGCACACTTTCATGCCGGCCTGACGTACGTTATCCAGAGTTTCTAGGCGATCGCTGTAGGTGCGGGTGGTGATGATTTCACCGTAATAATCGGGCGAGGTATCGAGATTGTGGTTGTAGTAGTCCAACCCCGCTTCTGCCAAGCGGTTGGCTTTGTCAGAATCGAGCATGCCCAGGGTCATGCAGGTTTCCAGCCCCAGCTCTTTCACACCTTTCACCATGGCTTCGACATAGGGCATGTCTTTTTCCCGCGGCGAGCGCCAGGCTGCGCCCATGCAAAAACGCTGCGAACCGGCGGCCTTGGCCGCTTTGGCTTTTTCGATCACCGCCTCGACTTCCATCAGCTTTTCTTTTTCTAGCTTGGTGTCGTAGCGCGCGCTTTGCGGACAATAAGCACAATCTTCCGGACAGGCGCCGGTTTTGATCGACAATAAGGTGCTGACCTGAACAGCATTAGGGTCGAAGTGCTGACGATGAACACTGTGTGCCTCGAACAGCAGATCATTCATCGGCTTGGCCAACAGCGCCTGCACTTCGCCCACACTCCAATCATGTCGCAAAGCTGTCGTATTTTGCTGTGCCACGGTCATCTCCTGCCCCTAATCCTGCTTATGGTTGTGGTGAAAATCATAAACTGGGCCGGGTAGCGGTCAACTTAGATGAAACATCCGGGCAACCTCTGGTCAATTATCAACCAACAGTTGACTGCCTTTATGTCGGCGCAATCGACCTGTGAATGGTGCTTGGGCGGTTTGGACTCGTCGCAACGCTTTCTTTGTCACAGCTGCCAGCAGCAATTACCCCATAACCTATTGGCTTGCAGCCAATGTGCAGAACCTGCTGCAGTAGCCGACATGCGCCGCTGTGGCCGCTGCCAGCGACGTCCACCGGCATTTGAGTATGCCAGCACAGCCTTTACCTACGAGGCTCCGATCGATCGCTGGGTGCTACGTTGTAAAGATCAACATTCTTTGCACTGGCATGATCGCTTGAACCAGCTGACCAGGTCCCACTTCGCGCCACCAGCGGTGATGCCAGATGCCGTGACTTTTATTCCATCCAGCCGCTATAAACGCCTGCGCCGCGGTTTTAACTTGTCCGAATCCTTAGCCGCCAGTGTCGCACTGTGCATCGATCGCCCGCTATTGAGTCTTTTCCAGCTGCAAGCGCAGCAAGATCAGCGCGGCCTATCGGTGGCTCAGCGCCACGCCAACCTACAACACAGCCTGCAGTGCTTGCCGCCATCTGCCTTGCCTGATGTATCTGAGTTTGGGCATATATTGGTGGTCGACGACATCATGACCTCCGGAGCCACGATGCATCGTGCGGCGCAGTTACTAAAACAGAGGGGGGTAAAACTGGTAGGATGCTGGGCTTTGGCGCGAGCCACCAAATCTCGCCCCGCGACATAACTGCGCTACTCTCGCCCTGCGATACAACTGTACTACAACCCCGAGTTGATTTATGACCACCCCAGAACTGCCTTATTCAGACCTCACTCCCGACTCGGTGATGGATGCCGTTGAGTCCCTTGGTTTTCAGTGCGACGCCCGCATTTTAGCGCTCAACAGCTATGAAAATCGGGTGTATCAGGTGGGTATCGAAGATGAGCAGCCTGTGATCGCCAAGTTCTATCGGCCCAATCGTTGGAGTCGCGCCACCATCGCAGAGGAGCATGCCTTTTTATTGCAGCTGGCCGAAGAAGACGTGCCGGTCGTGGCACCCCTGCAGCACCAAGGTGACACCCTGTTCAACGCCAACGGCTATCACTTTGCCTTGTTTCCGCGCCGGGGAGGACATGCGCCAGAGTTAAGCCGCGAGCACGACCTGGAGCTGATTGGCCGTTGGTTGGCACGCATTCATCAAGTGGGCGCACGGCAACCCTTTCAACATCGCCACACTATTCAGCCGGCAGCAGATTTAAGCCAAGCGGCGCAGCAAGTGCTGGCTTCCGGCCTGATGCCGGAGGATTATCGCGACGCCTATCAAAGCACCATGCAAACATTGGCGCAGCAGTTGCCTGAACAGCTGCCGTGGAACACCTTGCGCCTGCATGGCGATCTGCACAGTGGCAACTTGCTATTACGCGACCAAGCGCTGTTTTTCGTCGACTTCGACGACTGCCTACAAGGGCCGGCCATTCAAGACATCTGGATGCTGCTGAGTGGTCAGCGCGATGAGCAACAGGCGCAAATTCGAACCATCGCAGAGGGTTACGAGGTATTTCGTCCCTTCCCCAGTGAGGAGTTAGTGAGTATTGAGGTGCTACGCACATTGCGGATTGCGCGTTATGCGGCTTGGTTGAGTCAGCGCTGGTCGGACCCGGCCTTTCCGAGTGCCTTCCCTTGGTTTACCGGCCACGCTTTTTGGTCACAACACCTGTTGGCATTGCGAGAACAGCAAGCCAGCTTGTTTGACGAACCTCTGCAACGTTTTTGAGCGACATACAAAAGCCTGAATTCATCCTAATGAATGGCTGCTCCTGCTAAGCAAATGGATACAGGATTTTTCGCATAGCGTTCACCAACGGCTAAAAACCAAGTCGAACCAAAGCGAAACAAAATCGACACATAAGTTCGACACACCTTTCTTCGAATGTCTTGTTGGTCAAAACCGCACCCTACCAGCCGCTGATGTCATTTTTTGCTTTGGTGCTTGGGCCACGGTGCGATCGTGAGATGTTTAAACTCAAGCTGGAAACTCAAGCGCCAACTTGTCTCACCTCTGTTTACCTGTGTATCCCGTAAGCGCCAAAACAACGATCACTACAAAGCCTCCCCGACAGGTTGAACGGCCGCCGGCATGATACTCGTTGTAAAACACTTTGAAGTATTGCCTGAAAATTCCTACCGAAGCTATCGTACTTATTATCAAGTAATAATTTCTAGACTGCTTTCAACTCCATAGATATTTTCCTCAGCATGACTTTTTCATAGAGCCAAGGGCTTATTTTATGAAGCCAATAGGCACTTTTCGCTAAAGACCCCAAGTGTAATACCCGTTTCTTCTTTTCGATTGCGTTAACAATGGCTGCGGCAGCTTCTTCTGGTTGTAAGGTTTTTCCTGGTGTCGCTGTTGCCTGGCCAGGCCTTGCAATACCGTTCGTTCTGCTACTATTTACATCAGCGCTGCTTGCAGATTCGTGATTATCATCTTGGGTTTGAATGAATCCAGGGAAAACACTGAGCACACTGACGTTGTATTCATAACATTCGCTTCTTAAGGTTTCCATAAGCCCGGCCAAGCCGTATTTGCTCGCTGAGTATGCGCTACGTGCATACAATGGAGAAAACCCCGCAACGCTGGATAGTCCTACAATGAAACCTTCATGCTCAATAATGTTATTCATGCAAGCATGAGTGATGTTAACAGCGCCCTTCAAATTGATGTCGATAACAGTGTTAAGTGCTTTTATTTCGGCTTCATGAAAGCGGTTAAAATGGGTAACGCCAGCATTGTTTAATAGTAAGTCGATACCACCGAAGGTTTTCTCGGTCATTTCAACAACGTTCGTACAACTATCATACTTGGTGACATCACAGACACAGGTGCTCAAGCGAGATGAGTCGATCTGACGGGATAGTTCTTCAAGGCCGTTACTATCAATATCTGTAGCCATAACGCGAGTGCCTCTAGCAAGCAATTCGTCACACAAAGAACGACCTAGGCCTCCTGCTGCACCTGTGACTATTGCAACCTTGTTTGCTAGTGGATAAAGCACAGATCACCTCCAGAATGACTTGGTTATCGGTTTCCAACCCGTCATTTCCGCAATTTTAAGCACGAGATCGCCATAGCATCACTCGATGTAGTTAGACTAGTCTGGCCGTACGCCGTAGCGCATTAAATCGCCAGAATCCGATGATGGAAAACAAAAGGATGAACACACCAAAGGCGATCAATGCCGGTGTTAGATTGACGGATGATGCGAGCGCGCCGGCTATGATACCGGACGTCGCAGGAATGACTTGGCTAATGATCGTATAAACACTCATAATTCTACCGCGCAGATGATCGGGAGCGTAATACTGTAACCCTGCAACGATCAAACTGATTGCCATCCCCCCTAATGCGCCGGCAATCACTAACACCAAAGCAGATACGGAATAAACGGATAATAACCCCAGCGTGCCAATACCCACACCGGCTAGGCTAATTGCCAAAAACAAAAAACATCCATAGTGCAAGCGCGATTTCACTAACATAACCACTACGCCCCCAAAAATGAGTGCCAGTGCCACCAAACTTAGATATCGGCCTTGAGACATGTCGGAAAGATTCAGTATATCTTTAGCAACACTCGGCAAAAGCACCTGCATGGGTCCCATCAATGCATAGGTAATGGCAGCCAAAGATAGCAGCTGAATAATAGGCTTAGATTGCCTGACAAACTGAACCACTTCCAGGAGCTCCTGCTTGGCCTTTTCTTCTTTCTTACCAACAAACTTATAAGACAATGGCAACAAAATAGCAGTGGACAGCAGAGTAAAAATAGCTCCAACGATCATCACCATAGTCCAACTCCAGTTTACTTGAATAAATTTAAGTACAAGAGGGGCAAGACCAAACCCTGTCATCACCACTAAGTTGAGGGCAACAGAGGCCGATGTGAGCTTATGCGGATCAACATAGAAGGGTAGCGATGCAAAACGAGCAGGAGCAACAAAAGACCAACCGATGCCCGAGAAAAACGCCGCAATCAATATCAGTGCGATCTTGCTATTCAATGCCATGCCATCCACATCGTAAACGACCAAGGAAAGCAAGATAAAACTGACGAGGTAACTGTTTTGCGCAATAAGAATAACGCTGCGAGGCGAGTATCGATCACAAAAGACACCGGCCACCCACCCCAAAACGATAGGTGGCATAAAACACAGACCGAACCCTAATCCAGCCAGCGCATGAGAGCTAAACATCTCAAGTGACAAGAATATTACACTGTAATTCACCATATGCCCGGCTAAAAAAGCGAACAAGCATGACAACAGAAATAGGTTAACTCTCATAAAACGATACCTTACTATCCCGTCGCTACTTCATCGAATAGACTGGTTTTAAGCGAATCAAAGTAGGCTGCGCGTCTTCGATATGCCAGCTGGGAAAGCTAGAGTTGGTCGTATACACATCGCCATTTGGCGCAATTTCAACGTCTCGGGTGAAGGTTACTCGCTTCGGCATTGGATAGTGTGTCCACTTATCTGCGTCGATTTCATAGCTATATAACGCATCTGACGTGTTTCCATTGATCCAAACTATATCACGCTCGGTATCGACATTGAGTGAATAAGGGGATTCACTGCCCAGCGGATAAACTGGGATTGGATAATTAGTGAAGGCCTCCTTTATAGGATCAAACTTAACAATCATAGACTCTGGAAACGCCGCTATCCAAAGATTACCTTTTGAATCTGTTCGCAATCGTCTGGGTCCCTTAAACGGCGTTTCGTAAACTGTCACCTGCTTGGTTTTGGCATCAATCTTACCGATAGAATCAGCAAGTAGTCTGGCAAACCAAATATCGCCATTTGGCGTAATATCGATACCGTATGGCATAGGTAAGCCGGAAGATTGCTCATCAATGCTAACCCAGTTGGCAATTGGAACGCCCCACTCCATTAGCTTTAGAATGATCCCCATGAAAGAAATGGTGAGGCTTTCCTGAGTATTCCTTGACGGCAAGTCAAATAGTTCAAAGCGTTTTTCTACGCGATCGAACATGGCGACTTGATTGGACAAAGCCATAGTGAACCAAACTCTATCTTGCTTATCGATGCGAATGGTATGCGGATAATAACCCGCATCCATATGATGGTTAGTGAACTCCTTGGTTTTTGGATCAAACTCAACCAAACGCTGCTGATAAGAAGTGGTAATAAAAATATTACCGTCTTTTGGAGACTCGGCAAAAGAGTGAATACCGGCATACGTTTCGTGTTTCGGAAATGAAGCTAACCGAGCACCCATCAAGCCACCATGCTCGTCGTAGACTTCACGCTTCAGTTTATAAACGGTGAATTCCCCAGTTTCTGGATTAATCTCATACATACGGTCTTGTAGGTTATCACCTACATAAATCAGACCATTAGAATGGTGCAGCAGATCGTGCATTTGCGAGAATGCATCGCCAATGGGCCATGACGTGATGTGAGACTCTTGTATCATCGGCAACCAGCTTGTGCCTTTCGGTATGCTGGCAGGGTTCTCGTAAAGTTGTCGATATTCGGTTGCCAAGAGATCGGGGAGGGTTTCTTGTGCATTATCATGGATTCGTGCCCCATAGCCAATCATTCGATCCATGATCTCCTGCCAGTTTTCCCGAGCACGTGGGCGCCTAAAAAAAGCAGAGCCTTGTTGATGGCAAAAGCCGCATTGCAATATATAGTGTTTCTTTAACTCCTCAGCGGCTTCATCTTGGCCAAAATCAAGCGCCGCTAACCAGGTATTGGCGGGGCGAGATTCCGCCAGTTTTAGTGCATCCGTGATGGGCTTCATTTCCAGTTCAATGGCGTCCCCACCAACGGTTTCAACCATCACATCAGCCATCTCAGGCGCTCGTATCCTAATTCGAACTGGCTCACCTTGATAGTGTAGAAACCTGGCTTGGCCTTTATCATCGGTGAATCGCGTATGAGACGGATCAATATAGGCTAATGTTCTCTCTGGAACATAGCCGTGATCAGATTTATCCAGCTGGTAAATTTCCAGCGGCGTTTGTGTAACCATCACGTTACTCAAAGGGTTACCCTTCTCATCCACAACGGTAACTTGACTCGCAACAGCACTGATGGAAGCGATTAAAAAAGTAATCACACACAGTAGATATCGAAACAAATGACTCTTCATCCATCTTTCTCCATTTGACCCAAGAAAGCCAACAACGCATTTTCAGTGTTGTATCTAGGTTGATGCTTAAAATATTTCAGTATTTTTTTATTATCGAGTACGGGTCGATATTTTATAAACTTGACTTGCTCAGGGCCATATTGACTAATACCCAACGGTTTCAATATACCGAGCAACATTTGAACTAGGACTGGTGGCAGAGGAAGGTAGTGTTTTTTTTGCTTTTTAGCTATTTGCTTTAGGGATACAACACCTGTACCCGCAATATTATACACACCTTCCACACTGGTGGTTGCAGCTTCTATCAAATAGTCGACCACATCTTCCGACCAGATGAAATTGAATAAACCTTCATACCCTAGCAACCCGGTGATGAACTTTTGTCGAAACAGGTTCACCACCGGACCATCAAAGTCAGGACCAATAATGGCCCCCGGACGAAATACTACTTGTTTCATTTCGGGTGAAAGCTCACGGTACTTTGCCAAAATAGCTTCAACTTCAGCTTTATGAGCAGAATAGAAGTAGTCTAAGTTGCCTATTGCTGGCCTGTCTTCGCTAATTGGTCCATCATTGTTTTCAGGATAGTAGCCATAGGCCGCACCACTGGTAGTAACAATGAATTTCGAAACACCGATATCAGTGGCAGTTGAAAGCAGCCTATCGGTGGCAACAACATCTATCTGATAGGCTTTCGAGCGATCTAAAGTTTTGGATATTTGCAACACAGACGCTAAGTGGATAATAACATCTGGAGTCAAGTCAGAAACCCAGTCATAAAACTCATCGGAGCAGATATCGAGCTGGCGATATACAAAATCCGGCTCTTCTTTGAACGGATTGCTCTTAATATCGGTTGCGTAAACTTCCAGCGGACCTTCAATTACGTCAGTATTCTTTAGATCTGAGGAAATCAGCCTTTTGACCAATGCCGAACCAATACAACCAGAGGCACCAGTGATTAAAATCTTCATTTCTACTTACTTAACCTCGCTGCTTTTGTCGGATTAGGCATTCGTCCTTCAGAGGGATTTCCGATATAGCGAAATACCAATGCAATCAACAACCCTGAGACGATATGCCAAGTGCCCCAAATTGCGGTAATCAACGCCATCCCTGCTTCACCATCAAACTGAGTAAAGACAATGGCAATGGCCAGTGAAGAGTTCTGCATACCTACTTCGATAGTCGTGGCCTTGATGTCTCGACCATTCAATTTGGAGGCTTTACCAGCGAAAAATCCCAATGTAAACGCCAATGCATTGTGGATAAAAACCACCATCAGTAGCATCTCAATATTTGATGAAAAGATCTGCTTATTACGAAACACTGCAACGACAACAAAAGCGATCAGTGCCAATGTACTTGTCACACTCAAAAACCGATGAAGTATTCTCGCCCCTTCAGGCAACTTATAATTAACCAGCAGCCCCACTATCAATGGAAGCGCCAATATAAATATCAGACTCACCACAATACCGGAAGTATCAACACTAATAGCTGTTAACAAGCCAGACGCTTCGATGTTAAATTGTGACCAAAATATAAAGTTAAATGGCAACATAACAACAGCAAGCGTGCTGGCTATCGCAGTCATTGATATGGATAAAGCGGTATTTCCACCCGCCAACTGAGTGACGAAATTTGAAATTGCACCGCCAGGGCAGGCAGCCACCAGCATCATACCCAGTTCTATTCCAGCCGGTAGCTCAAGGATAAGCGTCAGTAGCAATGTTGTGATAGGCAGCAGTAAAAACTGAGCCATCAACCCTACAACGACAGCCTTTAGCATCCTTAATACGTGTTTGAAATCCGCCACTTTGATGTTCAGCGCAACGCCCAACACCATGCTGGCCAATACCACATTGAGTAGCCATTGATTGTCAGGGTTAAAATAAATTTGTGCTGCTTCCATCGAGATAACCAAATACTGGCGGCATTGCGTCTTGAGGCTCAATAGTAGACTTTAAGAACTAATTAGCAATGACATCAACTGACAGCGTGATTGGCGCGTGAAGTCAAGTCACGAAAGTCTGATATTTCTGACGATAGGCGACCGGGGAGTTTCCTGTCCAACGTTTGACCGCGCGGCTGAAGGCACTTTGCTCAGAAAAATTTAGCAGATCCGATATATGCTGAAAGCTCAGTTTAGTATTGACTAGATAATGTAAAGCGATATCACATTTCACTTCGTCTACGAGTTGCTTAAAGGTTGAATCAAACTCCATCAATCGCCGCTGCAGTGTTCGCTCTGATATAGATAAAGTAGCGGCCAACTGGTCTAACGATGGCACCTCATTAGGTAGCTTACTTGCAATATAGTCTTTAGCAACAGAGACTGAATTGTTGATTGAGTATTGCGACATTAAAGAGTCGGCGTAAACTTTTAACGTTCGGTTTAATTCTGGCCTCGCCGTTGTGCAAGGAATACCGATAACGTCCTTAGGCATAGATAAACCAATGGTATTTGGTCTTCCCATTTCGCTGAAAATCACAGGACAACCGAAGTAAGCTTCGTATTGATGCTTCCTTTCGGCACTTGCGAGTTCGTGGAAAAACCAAACACGCTCTGGCGAGAGGTGAGTTGCCGTCATTCTTCGGGCGAATGCTACCCAACTTGTCAGCAGCTCTTCAGCAATATGATAGTTATAGCGACCACTCGGTGACCAGGTCAGAATAATTGATTGCTTCTCAACAGAAAAACTCGGATTACCCGAACTTCCAACAATGGACTGATATTGCCTTTGACTTTGCAACGCTTGCTCTAACGTACTACTGGTGTACGCTATTTCTCCTAACACCCCCCAGCGACTGGGTTCAATATGTTGGCCGTAGTTAAAACCAATACTTCGATCATTTAATCTTGATTCTGCAAAGCAATAAAGATTTTCGTATTTTTGTATATCGATGAGGTTTTTACGGTTGAGCTCGGCTTGTGTCACGCCAATCGCGTCAAGACAGTCATCACGGGACAGCCCAACAATGGACAAATAGTTCATTAGACTTTGTACAGCGTGAGAAGAAATACTTTCCATATGCGACCCAACACCAGCCCCAACAAATCAGCCTATAAGAGTACGTCATTTGAAGTCAAATCGGTATACAGGTTGTGAAACAGCCCTAAGCCAGTTTTATGCAGTCCTTATTAACTGTTTTTGATTTACCTGCTCACATAACTGCCGCGATTTATCATGATCGCTAGCCAGTAGAATTGTAGTTAAACGCCATGAACAGCTGTTGGAAATAATAAGTCGTTCGTTATTCAAAGCAGCAATACAGCGCTGACTCTGCCGAGAGTCGCCTTGATCAGATAACTGTTAAAGCCGGACCCAGATAGCCGGACTGAGATAAATCGGGACACAAAAAAAAGCGACCCTCACATAAGGATCGCTTTATGACCACAAAAAGTGGCACAGCAGTGGCCCCGAAGGGCCATTCGCTTAACGGCGGCCAGAGCGACGCAGCGCAGCCGGAGTGTAGTCACGTTGACTACGTTCAAAGCCAAACTCGTAAGTATTGTCTTCTTCGTTATCCAGGCCCAGCGCCAAGTAGCGGCCTGAGTTCAGGTCGTACAGCACTTCCAACGCGTACCAAGGCACCAAGTAGTCGTAGTACATCAGGCTGTGCGCTTCCGCCACACGCCACAACTCACCACGGCCATCATAGTGATCGATGACCGATGCTTGCCAAGTGTCCTCGTCAATGTAGAACACACGCTTGGCATAGATATGACGCTTGCCATCTTGCAAAGTCGCCTCGACTTTCCAAACGCGGTGCAGCTCGTAACGAGTCAGGTCCTGGTTGATGTGGCCCGCTTTAACGATGTCGTCATAGCTCAGATCACCGCTTTTCAGCTTATAAGAGTTGTAAGGAATGTACATCTCTTGCTTACCGATCAGCTTCCAGTCGTAACGATCGGGCGCACCGTTGAACATGTCGAAGTTATCCGCTGTACGCATACCGTCTGAAGCAGTACCCGGGCCATCATAGGCCACCTGTGGGGCACGACGAACGCGGCGTTGACCTGCGTTGTAAACCCAAGCTTTACGTGGCTCTTTTACCTGGTCCAGAGTTTCATGCACCAGCAGTACGTTGCCCGCCAGACGCGCCGGTGACAGTACGTCTTGCTTGAAGTAGAACAGCACGTTTTGATCCTGCGTCGGATCAAAGTCAGACAGCTTATTACGGAAGGTAAACTCATCCTGGAAGCGCACGATGGTGTAATCACCGTTCGCTTGTGGCGTTGCCTGGCCAACTACGCGGCGTACACTGCCACCACGGTAACGTACGATGTGGTTCCAGATGGCTTCCAAGCCACTTTCTGGCATTGGGAAGGGAGCACCCTGAACGTAATTTTCCAAACCGTTACCGCCGGCTACCAGCTTGGTTTGCGTGGCGTTTTGCTTAGTAGCATCGTAAATATACTGCGGATAAGCTGCGGTACGACGCGTTTCGTACACTGGCATACGGAATGTTTCTGGGTACTTTTCAAACATCGCCTTTTGGCCATCGCTAAGCTGGCCTGCGTACTGCTGATAGTTTTCCGCGGTGATGACAAACTTAGGCTTGTCATTCGGGAAAGGGTTGGTTGGTTTGCTACCTTTCTCGTGACCTGCAGGCGCTGCAGTTAAACCACCACTCCAAGCTGGAATATCACCACTGCCCGCTTTCACCGCACCCATCGGCGTCAGCTCATTGTTAAGCTTCGCAGCGTCGCCCTCAGACGCCACCGTGTGTGCAGAAGCGACCATCAGGGACAGCGCTAACGCGCCGCCCCATTGTTTGTATTTGTTCAACATCGTTTTAAACCTCAATAATGTTCGCACTGAGCTCTAACTTAGAAAGAGTACTTAGCCGAGAATGTAATGTTGTCGCGATCTTTGAGCTGGTTGTAATCACCACCGGAGAAGTTGGTGTAGCTGACATCAAACGAGGTTTGATTCAGGTACACAAAGTTCACTCCCAGACCCGTGGTCAAACGACCATCGACAAACTGACCGCCCGGCTCTGGCGCGTTGCCTTCGTCGTAGGCGATGCTCAGCTGTGGCGTCACGTTCACACCAGAGAACATGTTGTTGTAAGTGGCCGACACGCGCGCGCGAATACCCGCGGACAGCTCAGTGGTGTAACCGTCGTCGGTACAGTGCTTGGTCTGAGTATTCTTGGAGCTATTCCCAGTGGTTCCGTCTGGCAAAAAGTCGGCCGTACATGGGTTGTAAGACTCAGGCAAACCGGCAAACACACCGTCGTTATTACCGATGCCGTAGGCACCTGAGCGGCCATAACGGGCTTCGTCGGTGTCCGGTAAGCCATCGACATAGGTCAGGCCAGCTTCAGCAATTAACGCCACTCGGTCAGCGCCCATCACACGGTCAAAGAACTTGATGTAAGTACTTTGAATCTGCCAAATATCAAACTCGTCGTAGCCTTGCGACAACTCACCATACAATGAACGGCGAGCCTCTTCGGTACCGCCAGCTTCAGCGGCACGCTGCTGATACAAGCGACTCCATGGCACGGCGTTACCAGCCAGGATCAACTCAAATGCGTTCCACTGCACTGGGGCATCTGGCTTGTAGCTGATTTCACCAGAAATCGACGCACCGCTCTCGGTTGAAGTCGCAAAGCTAATACCAGTAATTTTGAGATCCTCTGGATATCCAATCTGGTACACAGGGCGATAAGAGTTATAGGACGCATTTTCATTGACTGGGTCAGAGCTACCGCCGCCAAGCACGCCATCAACTGCACCCAAACGGTCCTGGTTGCTGACCGCACCGAAGATATAAGGCAAGCGGCTGTGGATATTCATGTAGTAGAAGCCGAACTCGGTATCACCCAGCTCTTCGGCATACCAGCGTAAAGCCATACCGTACTGGCCTGAGTCTTTCGCTTCATTGTCGGACAAGCGCTCGGTGATTGGCGCAACGCGCTCAGTCATCGGCACGTTGGTGTCAATCTCCCACTGGCGGTGCTCCAGCATATCGCGCTCGTCTGCATCACCACCCAACACCACAGGGCCGCAACCATCAGCAACGAAATCCACCGTTGAGAAGAAGGTGCCACATGGGTCAGAGCGGGTTTTTTCCCACTCCAGCTGATAAAAGGCCTCTAACGAGACATTGGTCGTCAGACCAATGGAGGTATACAGCATATTGACTGGCAATAAGCCTTCCTTCACCTCAGCGCCGGGCTTACGGAAAGCAGAAGCATCTACCGGGTTGATGCTGTTGATGCCACCCTGAATAAAGGTGCTTTCACCCCAGCTCACCACTTGGCGACCAGCACGCAAACTCACCGGTGCATCGCCGAGGTAATAATCGGCCCACACATACGCATCCTGCAGCTCGGCGCCTTTACCCGCCGCGTCTTTGGTTTCATCGATCAGCGGTTTGAAGTCGGTATCTTCATCCATGATGGCGGCGTCATAGTAAGCACGCGCACGGAAGAAGGCACCGTAGTTTTCGTAACTGATTTCTAAATCCGAGCTCCACTTCAACACGTGGGTGTAGATATCACCCTTGTCGTAGTTGAGCGTGCCGTCGTCGTAGTTGTAAGACGATCCCTTACCACCATTACCCGGCATGATCTGATATTCATCACGATCTTCCACACGCCAGCCGATACCATAGCTGACGGTGTTATCCCACTGCGCATTCACATCGCCGAAATTAAATTCCAGCGCCTGAGCTTGAATCGCCCCCATCAGCGCCAGCGCCAGCGGGGCTTTTTTGAAGACTGTTTGCTTGGCTTTGCTTGTCATTTTTATTACTCCGCCAGACCTTAGTTAGATTCCAGAACACTGGTGTTCAACGTGTTCGCTGGAGTGTTGTAGGCGCCATTTACCAGCATCAATGTTTGACGCACCATTTCCCCAAAGGCAGCTGGTACATCAGAGGCAGCGAAGGTGCTGTGTGTACCTTGGTTGAAACGCACCTGAACTTGCACTGGCGTTGTCAGCGCGGTCACGTCCGTGGCTGCATTCACAGTTTCCAGTCCCATCACACCGGCTAAACCGTTGGTTCCCGCCATCGGTGCTTGTGCCGTAGTAATGCCTGCTTGCAGACCCAAGGCAGGGGCAAAGGCCGCGTATGGGTTGGTAGCTTCGTTACCGAAGTAATCGAAGTTTGGCACCGTGTGATCCGGCAAGAACACACCCGCTACTTTCAACGCATCTGGGAAGCTCACACCCGACGCATCGGCTGGCAGTGCTGCACCGCCCACCATGTTGAACAGCGCCACAGGCGTGCCGCTAGCAGCGAGCATTTTCGCTGAGTTAGCTGGGTCAACCACGTCGATGGTGGCTTGAATCACGTGCATAAAGGTTTCGAAGTTGGCCGTACCTTGCTCGACGCCAGCGGCTGCCAGGCCGCCCAAAATGGTTGGACCGAAGGAGATTGAGTTCTCCAGCAGCTTGGAAACGTGCGCACCACCGTTGGCCAAGATAACACCCTGAACACGGTTCAGATTGCTGTTGTAAGCCAGCACAGACGCGTCGTTGTTCACCGCCGCGTAAGTAGTGCCCAGAATCGCACCTAGCGAGTGACCAGCAACAAACACTTTATCGAGGTCAAAGTTAACCGGCAGAGTGTTGTCGATGTTATCTAACGATGCGTTCAGGTTCAGCAGATCCACCACCGCCTGCTGCATGTTGTCACGCGTGCGGGTGAAGTTGCTCAGGTTGATAAAGGTCGAACCAGAGGTGCCTTCACGTACGGCCTCGCCTTCGCCAGCTGTCGCCAGAGGTGAGGCATTAAACACCATGTCCTTACGGATGCTGTTGCCATCCTGGAACACATTGCCGTGACGCTCTTGCAAGTTCGAGAAGGTCGCATCCAGTGCCGCTACCCCTGCCCATGGCGAACCAGTGAACTGTGCATTGGCGGGATCAACGTTGAACGACAGCAGCGAGTTATCAACAGCTTGACCATTACTGTCACTACTGACTGGCGCAATACCGTGAGTTGGCAAATCGATGGCCACAGTAGCGACACAGTTGTCGGCCAGTGACGCAGCATAAGCCAACGACGATGCACGGTTAGAGGTAATGCCGTGTACGAACATAACGACCGGCACTTCAGCACCACACTCGCCGTTTGGCAAGGTCACCATTAACGGCGCGTAGTTAATGCCATTGGTGGTCGCCACCGGTTGAGGGAATGGATAGCGCCAAGTAACGTTGGTGCTGCCATCGGCGTCTTTCGGTGGTGTGGTGCCAGCTTCGTTACCAAAGGCACCATCAAGAATGGCACCCAGGCCAGTGTTGGCAGACCAATCGGCATCGGCTGCCATCGCGGCGCCAATGCCTGTTGGGGTCAACTCGGTGGTTTTAACCGGCAGCTCCAAGAAGCGTGGCAGCTGAATCTGACCCTGATAAACAGTGGCAGTGGCTGGCAATGCCGGGTTAAGGGCATTGGCTGGAATGCCCACACCACCAGCAACGGCCGTGACATCAATGATGTTTACGGCGCGCGGAGCCGGTGCTTGCACAGCGGTGTTGATGTTCAAACCGACAGGCAGACCCAGCTCATCGTCGAGTGAGGTAATGGTATTGTACAGCGCTGCTTCATATTGCGGTGTTTGCTTGGCAGCGGCCACTTGCTCTGGGTCGGTTGGATTACCACCGCCCGCTTGCACCACGCCTGCTGCGATCAAATCTGTGGTGCCAGGCTGCGCGCCGTCCAGCAACCCTTCAGCTTGGGCCAGTGGCAGCTGATCCTTCACAAACAGCGCTGGCGCGGCATAGCGCGTCAGGCCTTTGGAATCTGAGTTGGTGGTGAAGGCGTAGCTCAACACGATGTTCTTTTGCGTCAGCGCACCTGCGGATGCTTGCGCCAAGAAGCCACCAGCGATCTGCTCCCAACCCTGGATTGCAGGGCGAACCGGCGCCAGGGCCGAAGAAGGCAGTTCTAACTCGCCGCGCAGCAGCTCGTAATCTGCTGAGGCACGAACCGGCAAACCATCGGCACCTTTGATGCCATCGGTTACCGCTACGATGTACTTAGTGCGAGGCTCCAGCGGTTCGGTTGGCATCACACGAATGGCGTGGGAGCCGTCCGCCAATTGTACGTAATCCGCTTGGAACACCGACTGCACGCTGTCATCAGCGATTGGGTTTTCCGGGAAGGCCGCCACAATTGAGGAGATATCCAGTGGGTCGATAGCGGCGTTGTCGTCGGCGTTTTTCAGTTTGACCAAAAATACCGTACTGCCAGCAGCGACGGTTTCTGGGTTGAGTGCACCGTTAAAAGGTAAGTAAAAAGCAGCGGTAGTTGAGAAACCTGGCAACTTATTGATCGCTACTTCTGGTGGCAGCGTGGCAGAACTCAGCTGCGCGGTGCCATCAGTCGCTGATGCTGCCGAGAACAGCAAGTCAATATTAGCGGGCATCAAGCCATTGGCAGGAGAAAAAATCGGCGAAACAGAGCTGCGCTCGGCGCCATCTTGGCCTGAAGTGATTGGTGTGTCGTCGACTTTATTGTTGTCTTCAACGCTACTGAGCTGACAACCGGCCATTCCTGCAGCCGACGCTGCAATAGCCAGACTGAGAAGGGTCTTCTTCACCATATTGCTACCTGTCTGTGTTTTTATGGTTATCGGTGCACTTTCAGAACGCCAGGACGGTTCTTAAAAGATACGACGACTATAAAGTGGCGCGCTTGCACCCTCATCACTCGAAAGTATGATTCCAGCCAGAGGGATCGCAGTTTTTGTATCTGTATGTAACCCGAGAGATGCCCAAATCAGCACCAAAACAGTGCTTTGACAGCCTGCAAACCTGTCTAAGTGCTTATTTTTAGATCATTTTTTCGCAAGTACGAGAGCCTGCAGGTAGGGCTACAAACGACCATGCCCCGCTACGCTCTCAGCCACACCCAGGTACTACCCGACTAATCCCCGCCGTAGTTTTCCGACTTGACTCACACTGTGCAGCCAGGTCGTCATGGCCTAGAATGCGGTTTTTCCCATGATTCAGGAGCAAATGGTTATGTCGAATCAAGACGCAGTGGTCATTGTGGCCGGCGCACGGACGCCAATGGGTGGCTTTCAAGGCAGTCTGGCCAGTGTGCCAGCGACCGACTTGGGCGCCATTGCCATCGCCGAGGTGGTAAAGCGCGCCGGTATTGATGCCGCCGACGTGCAAGAAGTCATTGTTGGCAACGTACTACCGGCAGGCCTGAAACAAGGCCCAGCGCGACAAGCCATGCGCAAAGCAGGTTTACCGGACGCCACCGGCGCCACCACCATCAACAAGTTGTGCGGCTCTGGTATGAAAGCGGCGATGATGGCGCACGATGCCATCAAGGCTGGCTCGGTCGAAGTCGCCATTGCCGGTGGCATGGAGTCCATGTCTAACGCCCCTTATATTTTGGAAAACGCACGCACAGGCTACCGCATGGGCCATGCTTCGGCGCCGAAGGACCACATGTTCTTCGATGGCCTGGAAGATGCCGAAACCGGCAAGCTGATGGGTGCGTTTGCGCAAGACATGGCCGATCAGAAAGGCTACACCCGTGAGCAAATGGACGAATACGCCATCCGTTCACTGACACGCGCTAAAGATGCCATTGAAAAAGGCCTGAACAGCGCTGAAATCGTGCCGGTAACGGTATCCACGCGCAAAGGCGATACCTTGGTTGAGCAAGATGAGCAGCCGTTCAACGCTAATATCGAAAAAATTCCATCTCTGCGCCCGGCGTTCAAAAAAGACGGCACCGTGACCGCGGCTAACGCTTCGTCTATCTCTGACGGCGCCTCAGCCTTGCTGCTGATGAGCGAAAGTGCTGCCAAGGCCAAAGGTCTGCAGCCGTTAGCGCGCATCGTCGCGCACAGCACACAGTCACAGCACCCCAGTGAGTTCACCTGTGCGCCTGTCGGTGCCATTAAGACACTGCTGGAGAAAACCGGCTGGAGCACCAGTGACGTTGACCTGTACGAAATCAATGAAGCCTTTGCCATGGTCGCCATGATGCCGATCGATGAACTGGGCTTAGACGCTGACAAGGTCAATATTTATGGCGGTGCCTGCGCTCAGGGCCACCCTGTGGGCTCCACCGGCTCACGCCTGCTGGTCACCTTGATGAACGCGCTGAAAAACACCGGCGGTCAAAAAGGCGTAGCTGCCTTGTGTATTGGCGGCGGCGAGGCCACCGCAATGGCCATCGAGCTGCTGTAAGCTCCACGTTAACGGCTACCACCGTTTAGCGGGCCAACACTGTTGGCCCGCATTTCCTACCTTCAAGCACCCACTTATTCGCTGTTTACTCGCTAACCTGACTCACCTCTGCTGCACGCAACAAAGACGACTATGGTTACAGCAGTTCGAGTTACTCACGCCGGAGGGCTCCATCAGGGCGGCTCCAGCGACGGAGCCTAAGTTATGCGTATCTGGTTGCTGTTATTGTGCGTTTTTCCACTCTTGGCTCTTGGTCAAGACCCGGGCCAAAACCAGCCTCAACGACAGGTCCAACAACAGCCCCATGAGTCGCAGCAGGACATTAAGCAGGTTCGCATCGCCATCGGCGAATGGCCGCCCTACCACGACAGCAAAGCGCTTCACTTCGGTCTTTCTTCGCATGCTATTCAGCAAGCCTTTGCCGCCCAAGGCATTGAGGTGAAGTTTGAGTTTTACCCTTGGACGCGGGCTTTCAAAATGGCACAAAGCGGCATGGTGGACGGCACCGGCGTGTGGTTTGCGACCAAAGAACGAGCGCAGAATTTTCACATCAGCAACGCCGTGATGTTGGCCGAAACCGTGTTTTTTCACCGCACTGCTTACGACTTCGACTGGAGCGACTACAGCGATTTGCAGGGGCTACGTGTCGGCATTGCGCAATACAGTAACGACGGCCAAGCCTTTGGCGAGGAATTCGCACAAGCGCAAAAGCAGCAAATCTTTTCTTCCAGCACGGCGCACGATGACCGCATGCTGTTTACCATGCTACTGCATGACCGCATCGATCTGTTTCCCATCGATAAGCACGCTGGGCTGGGCTTTTTGCAGTCCGATTTTAAGCCCCAGCAACGCGCTCTGTTTACTTTTCATCCCAAGCCTGTGCGACAAGACGGTGGTCATTTGCTGCTGCCGAGAAGCAATCCCAAAAGTGTCGAGTTGCTGCGCCAGTTTAATCTGGGCCTGAAAAAAATTCGTGACCAGGGGGCACTGCTCGACGTGGGGTTGCCTCCCGAGGCAAAGCCTTAGTCCACCATTTCAGCCGATAAAACAGACCGTGTAACAAAGCTTGTTACCTAACCAACATCTGGCCAACAGGGCCGACACAGACCCAACCGCCATTCCTCGTCAGTATGGAGCAACCAACCACACAGGTTGGCGACTTAAACCATTGAGGAGCAACACCATGAATAAAAAACAACTGCCATGGCTGGCCAGCCTCTGGCTTGCCGCCGCGATAACCGCCCAAGCCGAGCAATGGGGGGAATGGAGCAGCAGTCACGATCTGTCAGCCCCTGGCGTTAGCGACGCAGAACTGATGCAAACCGACATCGCCATGCCCAGTGGCGCCGATTTAGCTGCCGGCACGCAACTGGCGGGTACACCATTCTTAGGTCTGGACACCGACCCGGGCGCCGCCCCATTGCCACCCAGTGGCGATGATATCAGCGTCGATGTGCCACAAGACTTTGCCGTTGACCCTGACAACGCGTTTCCCATTGATGTGGGCACCATTGAGCTGAATGAGGATGGCATCCCAGTTGACTTAGCAGGCTAATCCCCTGTCGCTCCGGCCGTGGCATCATCACAGTCCTTGCATCGCCACCATCGGAGCGGCACTCTGCCAGCAGTAGCCATTCATCAGACGCCATCGCCTAGCATGAACCGAATCTTTCTGCGGCTTTATCTGACCGTTTTATTGTCTTGCCTGTTATTGGCAGCCATTGCAGCCGCGGCTGTTTATGGGCAAAAGCAGTGGCGCTGGCAGCAATACTTAGAGCAACAGGCACTGGGGGTGGTGCTGTTAGCCGCCGATGGTCTGGCGCGTCATCAAGGCGAGCGACAAACGGCCTGGCTAAACGCTCTTGAGCAGCTGGTCAGCCCAGCCCAAGTCGAACTGACGTCATCACCGGCGGCAATCAATGACACCTCATGGCATATCACCGTGGCTGGCGATCACGCCACAATCAGCGCCACAATCAGCACCACCATGGCACAGCAACAGCAGTTGCACATGACGCTGGATAGCTTCGAGCCAACCCTACTGCGCACGGCACTGGTGCTGGTGCTCAATGATCTCGGGCGCTACCCCGCAACAGAGCGGCAGCAGCGCTTTCAGCAGCTCAGTCGGTGGTTTCCCGCAGGGCTTAACCGCCACCCATTAACCGATGTGGCCTTAAGTGAAACACAACAGCGGCAACTGCGAGCCGGCGAAATCATTACCCAATTGGATACCGCGCAAACCACCAGCATGCGCGTGATTGCTCCGTTGGGAAACAGTGGCGATGTCATTCAACTGGGGCCAGTGCCGCTGTTTGATCCCTACCCAGCCGCTTGGCTGGTGGGCATTGTTGGCATCGCTTTAATTCTGCTGTTGCTGATCGGCTGGTGGTTGAATCAACGGTTGGCGCAGCGCGTGCACGCATTGCAGGAGGGCATTGCTCTGCTGGGCAGTGAGCGTCCACACGCCATTACCTTGCCGGGTCAGGATGAGATCAATGCCATCGCCGACAGCGTCAATCGCATGCAAACCCGCATCATCAATCTGGTCAGCGCACAGCGGCAGTTAAGTAACGACATCGCTCACGAGCTGCGCACACCAGTGGCTCGCTGCTTGTTTCGTCTGCAAGCTCTGCAAGACCAACTCGCATTAGCACAAGACCATCCGCTGCTCGTTGGTATTCGCCGCGATCTACACAACCTCAACGACCTCACTGCTGAAATTTTGACTCAGGCACAGTTAGAGCAACACACGCCCAGCCATCAACCGCTGGCGCTGACGCCTTGGCTGCGGGATGCGATTGCAACTACTCAAAACGAGTCCGGCTGGCACATTGAGCTCGACCTAGCCACAAACGAGAACCTCACCGTTGCTGCCGAGCCAACGCTACTAAAACGTGCGTTAGACAATCTCATCAGCAATGCGCGTCGTTACGGCAGTGGCCAGATTGCCGTTGCGATTAGGCTTGAAGACGACAGCCAGCATGTCCGTGTATCCATCGAAGACAATGGCCCCGGCATCAACAGCGAGCATATCCACAAGGTGTGGCAACCGTTTTATCGCACCGACCACAGCCGCCAAACCGCCACCGGCGAGCGAGGTTTTGGGCTTGGACTGTCGATGGTGAAACGCATCGTCGAGGCGCATCAGGGCAGCGTATCCATAGACCGCAGCGCCACTTTAGGTGGCTGTGCAGTGAGCATCATCTTGCCCATCATCACGCAAAAAGCCGTGGCCTGATCAGCCAGCAGCGCTTGATACATAGTTGATACAAAGCCGATACCCGAGCGCCACCTATGGCGGCTGTATTAACGGTACTCTGACGTCTGATCCTATCGGGTACTTGTTATGAATTACCGTTACGCTCTTTTACTGCTCGCCGCAGTGACCAGTGCGCCGGCCTACGCTGAGCCACCAGCAAACGATCACAGCTGGGGCCATTGGGCTGATCAACCTGCTGCGTCATCCGCACAGACAGACGCTAAGCAGGCGCCGCGCACAGACGCCTCCTCCGAACCCAATCGCTATGGCACTGGCATCGCTGGCAGCGCCGAAAATTTGCTGCATCAGCTGGACGAAAGCTACCTGCTGGATTATCAAAAACAGCTGGATTTCCCGCCGCCCGGCACCGACATTCCAGACGAGATTATTGGCACAGAAATGCTGCAAGGAGGCCCACAGTAGTCTTATGAAACAGCGTTTCTTCTCTCCGCTGACTTGGTCGTCAACATCACGCGGCCTCGGTGTGGCCATCATCGGTTTGGCCGTCATCGCCTTATCCAACCGCGCCTTCGCCGACGCTCAAACACAACCTGATCCACTGCAGCATGGCATTCAATTGCGCCAGCAAGGTCAGTTGCAACAGTCCATCGACGTGTTGTCCAAAGCGCTGCAACAAAATCCACAACAGCTGCGCTTAAAACTCGAATTGGCCGTTAGCTACTTGCAGTTAGGTGAGTTTGATCAGGCTCAACAATGGGCAGCCAGCGTCCTGCATGCCGAGCAAGTACCCGATCAGGTGCGCGCTAATATCGAGCGCTTTTTAGCCGGCGTTGAACGCCAGCGCCAAGGTTACTCCCAGGCCCATTGGTTGCAGCGGGCACAGCTGTTTGCCGGCCACGATGATAACGCCACCATAGGCCCAGACGATGCCGAACTGGACATCGGTCAACTCAGTGGCGAGTCGATCAAAAACGCCGATGATTTTGCTGGTCTGCAGTATGACCTCACCTACTTGTCCAACCGTATTCCCTCGGCATCACGCTACTACGCCGGTTTTAGTCTGTACGACAAGCGCTACCAAGACATCAGCGACTCCAACCTGAGCTTTGCTAACCTGCGCGCAGGCGGCCAATGGCCACTGACAAGTAGTATTCAAGGGCACGCCAGCATTGGACTGAGCCACATTTATTTAGGCAACGATGCGCTGGCCAATTACAGCTACCTAACACTGTCGGGTCGCTGGCAAGCGAGCACCGATCATCGTGTTAGTCTGCGCCTGGAAGCTAACCCTCGGCGTTATCTCAGCGACACTGACGACGATCGCCAAGGCACTCGTTACAGCCAAATGGCGGGTTATCAGTATCAGCTCGGCAAGGCAGAGCTGGCCATCGCCGCCAACTTACGCCAGGCACGACTATCAGGCGACAGTGAACGCTATGGCGAACAGGAATGGAGCCTACAGTGGACACAGCCATGGACGATGTTCGAGCAGCAATGGCACTGGCGCTGGCGCAGCGCCATCAGTCAGCGCGACTATCAACACACAGATACGCGCTATGGCCTCAAACGTCAGGACGATGGCATCGCACATCAATTGGAACTGCAGTGGCAATGGCGCCAAGGCTGGCAGCTGGCACTGTCCCACCAGTATCATGATCGCGATTCCAATCAGGATATTTATCAGTATCAGCGCCAGCTTACTCAGCTGAGCCTACAATACCGCAGTCAATGAACAGGCCAACGTATGCACGCAAAACGCATAGCCATTATTGAAGACGATGCCGAGTTGGCGGGCTTGATCAGTGACTACCTTGAGGCTCAAGGCTTTGAGGTGAGCACGGCTGCCAGCGGCACCGCTGGTCTTACGCTGCTGCGTCAACACCCAGATTTAGCCATTCTCGATATCATGCTGCCGGAGCTGGATGGCTTTGAGGTGTGCAAACAGGCACGCCACTTTTTTCATGGCCCGATTTTGATGCTGACCGCACGCAGCGACAATATTGATGAAATTCTGGGGCTGGAAGTGGGGGCCGATGACTACGTGCATAAACCGGTCGAACCGCGTGTGTTGCTGGCACATGTCAAAGCGCTGTTGCGCCGCAGTGAGTCGAACCCACAAGTCACCAGCCAAGGGCGCACCCTGACCATTAATGATCTCACCATTAATGACGCTGCGCGTACCGTGATGCGCCAGCAGCAGTTAGTATCCCTATCCAATGCCGAGTATGAACTGCTGTGGTTGTTGGCACGCCATGCAGGGCAAATATTGTCCCGCGATTATATTTTCGAAAATTTACGCGGCATTGATTACGACGGCTGCAATCGCAGCATTGATATTAACATTTCGCGTATTCGCGCCAAACTCGGCGATGACCCCAATGCGCCGACATTAATCAAGACCGTACGTAATCGCGGTTATTTATTAACGATTTAAATCCCGGAAATAAAAAAACCGCAGCCAAATGGCTGCGGCACCTCAAAGCTGATCAACACAGCGGCGGTCAATCAGAGTCTGAGCGAGGCAGTACGAGAATCAAATCACACAGCGGCAGAACTACGCTTTGCCATGCCCGCCAGCAGCGAGCCACCGACAATGGCGATGCAAGCGAGCAGCAGCCCAACGCTCCACTGGCCTTCACCGGCCAACAGCAGCAGCACCACAGAAATCAGCGGCGCGGCGTAGGCCAGCACCCCCAGCAGCTGGATATGGCCATGTTTTACGCCGTAATCCCAAGTAAAAAATGCGATGCCCACCGGCCCTAAACCCAGGCCGATAATGCCCAGCCAATGCTGCCACTGTGATGGCCATACAAAGCTTTCCCACAACACATGACAGACCGCGGCCAATACCGCCGTCACCAGACAAAACCATCCCACCGCAGCCGTTGGTACGCTTTTGGTGGTGCGACTGGCCACAGAATAGCCGGACCAAATCACCGCGCAGCCCAGCGCTAAGGCGTAACCAAAAATGTAATCAGGATTAGTCTCAGCACCAGTTTCGCCGCCAGTTTGCCCGCCAGTTTCGACACCCGTGCCAATATCCATGTCAGCACTGATTTCTGTGCTAGGCGCCCCTGTACCTGCCAGCAGCAGCCAGCACCCGGCCAGCGCCAGCAGTGCGCCAACACAATGCGCCCAGCGCAGCCGTTCGCCCGGCAAAAGCGCCGACAGCAACACAATCAGCAAAGGCCACAAATACGCCAATAAACTCACTTCGACGGCTGGCGCTAACTGCATGGCGCGAAAATAGCAAAAGTGATAACCAAAATAGCCGCCCACACCCAACAGCCAGGCCAAACGCGGTTGACGTAAATAGCGCAGTCCACTGTCACCTTGGCGCCACCAATTAACGGCCATTAATAAAAAGGCGATAAAAAACGTCATCGCCATTAACTGAAACGGCGGAATTTCGCCGTCGGTCAGGCGCGTCATCAACGCCAGTGTGCCCCACAATAAAATTGAAATACTGCCAATCCAAGTGGCTTTTTGTGCAGCGGTCATGGCACGGTCTGTCAGTGAATAAAACAAGGCTATAGGATAGCGAGCGCTGCTAAAGCGTCTTTCTTGAGATGGCAGAAAAGTTTGTCCAAATGGCGCTTAGCGCGCTGCGTGTTGGCGAAAATAGCGCGGAGATTGGCCACTAAACTGGCGAAAGCGATCACTGAACGCCGCCAGACTGGTGTACCCCACCGCCTCTGCCACCTGCTGCACCGACAGTGGCGTGGCCTGCAATAACCACTGCGCACGTTGCATGCGCACTCGGGTTAAATACTGCAGCGGTGTTTCCCCTTCAAACTCGCGAAAGCGTGTCGACAACTGGCGCACACTCAAATGCGCCACCGCCGCCAGCTGGGTCAGCGTTATTGCTTGATTAAAGTGTTCGTCCATATAGCTGCGCACCGCCAACATGCGTTGATCGCTAGGCACTGCAGCGCCACTGTGGCGTTGTTGCAGCAGCTGCAGCAACAAATGCAGCATATGGCGCTCGGCGGCACCGCCCTGATGACATTGCAATTGGCTGTATAAAAAACGCACATAATGGCGCAGTGGTTCATCTAACGCCTGGAAGGCTGGCCACTGCTCAATCCCTTGCATCAACTCCGTGGGAATATCGGCGATCACAAAGCAGTTATCGACGGGGGCAGCAAAGCCGTGTTTGGTCCCTGCAGGCACCAGTGCCAGACGCGATTCTGTGGCGCAACCGGCACGCCCCTCAAGGGTCATCTCCAACTGCCCATGTACCGGCAACACCAGCTGATGAAACTCATGCTGGTGTGCCTGTACCTCTTCGCTGTAGCTGCGAAGTTCGAGCGCTGGTTGCATCAGTTTTTCAGCACCACACGGTAGCGTGGGCTGCCATGATGCAAGCGGTCGATGGCCTTGTTCACATCCTGCATGGCAAACACTTCGACTTGCGGCTTGATGTCGTGGCGGGCGGCAAATTCAAGCATTTGCGCAATGGTCGCAGGGCTACCAACCGGCGAGCTGGAAACACTGCGCTGCCCTGCCAACAGTGGGAAAACACTGATGTCCAATGGCTCCAGAACTGCTCCGACCAGGTGCAAGCGGCCTTTCGGCTTGAGTGTGTTGACGTAAGCGTTCCAATCCAGTTTGACGTTGACCGTCGACAGCAGCAGATCGAAACGCCCCGCGGCCTGCTCCAGTGCTTGCGCATCGCGCGAGTTCAAGGTGTGGTGGGCACCCAAGGACAGCGCTTCTTCACGCTTGCTGTCGGAGGAGGTAAACGCCGTCACTTCACAGCCCCACGCATTGAGAAATTGCAGCGCCATATGGCCCAAACCGCCAATGCCAATCACACCGACTCGCGCCGTTGGTTTGAGGTCAAACTGGCGCATCGGGTTGTACACCGTGATGCCGCCACAAAACAGCGGTCCGGCGACTTCCGAAGGCAGTTCATCGGGTAATTTCACCACACTGGTAGCCTGCGCGCGCACCTTGTCGGCAAAGCCACCGTGGTGGCCAACAATGGTGCCCTGCGCGTCGCTGCAGAGGTTGTGGTCGCCGTCTAGGCAAGTATTGCAATCACCGCAGTAGCTCGAGTGCCAGCCCAAACCAACACGGTCGCCCACCGCCAAATGGTTTACGTGAGCGCCCACCGCTGCGATTTTGCCAGCCACTTCGTGGCCCGGCACCAGGGGATACTGCGACATTCCCCACTCATTGTTGATCATGCTCAGGTCGCTGTGGCAGATGCCACAATACTCAACATCGATTTCCACATCGTGATCGGCCAGCGGACCTGGATCGTATTCAAACGGTTGCAGCTCGCCACCGGCTTGCTGCACAGCATAAGCTTTGATCATAAGAAACTCTCAGCGTGTGTGAATGAGTGGTATTCCGCGTGGCTAACTGCACGGCCAACGCTCAGTCACAATATAACTGCTCCGGCGCGTAGCAGGTCTCGAAATGGCGTCGTTTCGCCTTGGGCAGCCCGGAAATCACCAACCCATAAGAGTGATCAATCATGCGCTGGACTTCTGCCGCCGGCACATCCTGCCCCATGATCACCGTATTCCAGTGGCGTTTGTTCATGTGATAGCCGGGCACAACGCCATCAAACACATCACGCAGCTGCTGCGCCTGCTCTGGGTTGCACTTGAGATTTACGCGGGCAGAGCCTTGCTGGCTATACAGCAGTGCAAACATCTTTCCCGCCACTTTGTACACCTTTGCGTCGGGGCCAAAGGGGTATTCCAACTCAGCCTCAGGTTTATTGGCCAAGTAATCGGCCAGGGCTTTTTCATCCATGACGGAACCTCACAGTGTGATATGGCTGATTTGTTGTATTCCTGCATACCGCGCTCACCTGGCTGATACGTGAGCGCGATGATCTAACGGCCGTCAGTCTGCCGCGATGCGCTTGACTCTGGGTGTCAGGCGGCAAAACAGTTCATACGCAATGGTGCCTGCGGCGCTGGCAACACGATCGACATCGAGCTGATCGCCCCACAGCTGTACCTCGCTGCCAATGCGCAACTCAGCGCACTGTGGATGGTCGGTAATATCGACGGTAATCATGTCCATCGACACCCGCCCAGCCAGCGGGCATTCCACCCCTGCCACCACCACCGGGGTGCCCGACGGCGCATGGCGCGGGTAGCCATCACCATAGCCAATGGCCACCACCGCTAAGGTGGTGTCGCGCTCAGCCACCCAGCTGCTGCCATAGCCGACGGCGTCACCTTTGGCCACAGCATGAATGGAAATGATTTCTGACATGAGGCTCATCACCGGCCTTAACCCCAGTTCAGATGCCGTTTGCGCCAGCAGCGGCGAGCTGCCATACAGCATGATGCCAGGGCGGCTGATATCGTCTTCAATGCCGTTGTCTGCCAGTAACCCGGCACTGTTACAAGCACTGACAGCCACCCCCGGCAACTGCTGCGAGACCTGCTGCAAACGTTCCATGGGCGCCGCAACATCGTCGATGACGGCGGTATCTGCGTTGGCAAAGTGCGTCATCACATGGGTGAGCTGCAACTGTGGGTGCGCTTGAATACGAGCCACGCAATCGTTGGCTTGCTGTGGAAACACGCCCACTCGGTTCATGCCAGTGTTGATCTTCAGCCACACCGACACAGTGCTGCCTAGCTGCGCAGCGGCGGCATCATCCAGTTGTTGCGTGTGGTGAATCACCAACTGCAAACCGAGCTGCTCAGCCAGTTGCCATTCTTCAACGTTGTAGGCACCTTGCAGCACCAGAATGGAGCGCTTGATGCCCGCTTCACGCAGCCGAATGGCCTCATCGACACAGGCCACGGCAAAGCCATCGGCATCACCCAGCGCCCGCGCGCAGTTTTCCAAACCATGGCCGTAGCCATCCGCTTTCACCACCGCCAGCGCCTTGCCGGTACTGCGCTGGCGGGCCAGCTGGTAGTTGTGTCTCAGGTTGGCCCAATGAATTTCGGCCCGAGTTGCACGCGTCATAGCTTTCACGTTCCTCAAAAAAACAAAACGGCTGTCGTTCAGCCGACAGCCGCTGTTAAGTGGCGGTTCAAACACAGTACAATGCCGGCATTATGTATCAACTTACCTGCCGGATGCGAATGCATGCCCAGCCACCCGCTGTTTACTGATCGGACCATTGCTTTGTCTTCCACACTGGCCGCCACCATCGGCCTGGAAGAAGCCGTGCTGTTGACCGTGCTGAACGACGCGGCCTGCGCACAAATGGGGCCCGTCATTCAAGTCACTACCGACGCCCTGCGCCAGCAGCTGCCGTTCTGGGACGACATCAGCGTGCGCCGAGTTTTAGGCAGCTTATTGGACAAGGGGCTACTGCAGCTGCAGGGCCCTGGTTTTGCAGAAGCCCATGCGCTGGCGTTTAGCTTTGCCACGGCCCAGCCAGCACCGCAAGCGACGTTCCACCACAGCGCTGCCACCTCGGTTACAGCCAACCAAGGCGCACAAAGCCAGAACTCTGTTAGTCGAGATACCCCCAAAGCACTACAACGCCAACACAGCAGCACTCACGACCAGGCCAATCAGGCGGCGACACACGAGCATCAACACCGGCCGCTGACACACCACTGGCAACCGCAAGAAGACACACTCAAGCGTCTGGAACAACATGGCATTCCGCGCAGCTTCGCCATGAACCAGCGCGATGTCTTTATGCTGCAAGGGCAAGAGCAAGGCGCCAATCGGAACGACTGGAATACGCGCTTCTTTCGCCACGTCAAGCAGCACTGGGTCTATACCCAAAACGATGCCCAGCGTGAAAAACGCCACATCGAACGCACCGGCTTTCAGCCACAGCAAGAGCAAGCGCAGCCAATCGCCGCTGAGTGGCAACCAAGCCAGGATGCCTGCCAGATCCTGCAACGTGCAGGGGTCGATCCGCAGTTTATTGACGATGCAGTGCCTGAGTTTGTGCTCTATTGGTCAGAGCGTGGTGACGCGTTTAAAACCTGGAACAGCAAATTCATTCAGCACGTGCGCCAGCAATGGGCCAGATACAGTGCCTCGGTTGAACATTCCAGCTTACCGGCGCCGATCAGCGAGCAATGGCGACCGGCGGAGGATTGTTTTGATATTCTCGCCATGGGACATATTGACCGCCAGTTTGCCGAGAGGCTGGTGGGCGAGTTTGTACTGTACTGGCGCGATTCCGGCCAGGCACACAACAGCTGGAACAGCCGTTTCTTGCAATACGTGAAACAACAATGGGCACGGCGCTTGGCGCAGCCGACCACTCAAGGAGTGTCAGATGGACAATCAGCAACTGCTCAACCGCATTACGCAACAGCTGAAGCCAGCGTCCAACGTCTCAAAGACACCAGCTGGTGAGGTCGCCGCACAGGCTGATGCACCGCAGCCCAATGTCGAGCAGAAAGAAGCGATCAATCAAGTGTTCGAGCTGTTTCGCTTTAACTACCACAATCAGTTTCTCAAAGCGTTTCCCGATTACGATACCTTGATCATGGGCAAGCGCTTGTGGTCTCGCTTACTGCTGGAGTATTCCGGCGAGGTGATCATGCGTGCCGCCGAGAAAGCGGTCAAAGACAGCAAGTTTCTTCCCACCGTACACGATGTGGTGAGCCGCTGTGACCGAGCTAATGTACTGGGATTGCCCGACGTGCACGCCGCCTACATGGAGGCCTGCCGGGCGCCGTCACCGAAAAAGGAATACCCTTGGAGTCATCCGGCGGTGTACTTTGCAGGCCGCGCCAGCGACTGGTTTTTTCTCGCCAACAGCCCAGAGTCCAAAGCCTTGCCAGTGTTTCAGCGCAACTATGAGCTGTTGCTTGAGCGCGTGCAAAACGGCGAGCAACTGGACATCGATCTGCCCGCCGCGCTGCCGCAGCACAGCGAAGTGCCGCTGCCAAAAGAAGAGCAGCAACGGCGTTTGCAAACACTGAAGCAGCAGCTATAGCTCACTAGCGATAAGCGCTATATGCGCACTACCAGCGATAGAGAGTCACCAGCAAAATCAGTAGCAACAGCGGAATCGACAACCACACAATGGTCATGCGCCAATAACGAGCAATACTGGCGCTGCCCAGCGCCGCTGCCATTTGCTCAAAGCTGAGTACTTTCGCCGCAAACCAGGCAATAAACAGCCCACCCAAGGGTAAAAACAAATCCGGGGGAATACTGGTCAGCAGGTCAAACAAGGTTTTGCCTTCAAACACCGCCATAAATGCCAGCGGATGCCAGTCAGCCAGCAAACTAAACGACAGCGCCGCCAGCAGCCCCAAGCCCCACACACTGAGGCCAACCACCGCCGCAGCTAACGGCCGTGACCAGTGTTTATCCACCAGCATGGCCACCAAAGGCTCGGCCAGGTTGATCGAGCTGGTCCAGGTCGCTAATACCAGCAACACAAAAAACGCCGACAACCACACGGTGCCGCCCGGCACCTCAGCAAAGGCCACCGGCAGAGTGACAAACATCAACCCCGGCCCAGCCGCGGGCTCCATGCCATGGCTAAACACCACAGCAAAAATGGCGATACCAGCCAGCAAGGCCACCACCACATCCAGCACTGCCACGGCCACCGCCGCGCGCGGCAGACTTTGCTGCTCTGGCATGTATGCGCCATAAGCCATCAAAGCGCAGGCGCCGACCGCCAAGGTGAAAAAGGCATGGCCCATGGCATCAAGCGTGACTTGCCAGCTTAATGCGTCTGGGTTGGGCCAGAACAACCAATGCAAGGCGGTAGCAAATCCTGGGGTAGTCACGGCATAACCCGCCAGCAGCAGCAGCAAGAGGTACAGGAGTGGCATCAGCCAGTTGTTCAGGCGCTCTAGACCGGCGCTGACGCCACGCGCCACCACCACCATGGTCATCAACAAGAAGGCAATGTGGCAGCCGAGCATCAACGGCAAATCTTGCAAAAAGCCATTAAACTGCCCGCCTGCCTCCGCTGCGCTGACACCGACAAAGTCACCACTGATCGACTTGCCCAAATACGCCAGTGACCAACCAGACACCACGGCATAAAACGACAGAATCAAAAACAGCGTCAGCCCACCAAACACCGCTAACCAGCGCCAGTTCGTGCTGGCACCATTGGCTTTGGCCAGTGTTGTCAGCGCCGCCAGCGGCCCGGCTCGACCGCTACGGCCGATCATGATTTCCGCCATCATCACCGGCAGGCCGAGCACTAGAATAAACAGCACGTATTGCAGCAAGAAGGCACTGCCACCGTTCTCGCCAGTAATGTAGGGAAAGCGCCAGATATTGCCCAAGCCAACAGCAGCACCGGTGACGGCAAGAATAAAGGCACGGCGTGATTGCCAGCGTACTTGGGTATGTGGTTCGGCCATGGCGACTCCGCGGCAGATTCAGTCAAAGGCCGGCGATTATACTGAACCTCCAAGCAGCCACCAGTCTCGGCTGTAACTCGCTAGAAGAGAGAGGTGGCCAGCGCTTAGTTGCGACCATAGAGGCGCGGGCGCTGATAGCGATAAAACCCTTGCTGTTCTTCTTTGGCGATGGTGGCCGCTTCATGGCCAAACACCTGCTGTTGCAAAGCTGCCAAGCGCTGCTGCAGTTCCGCGCCCTGATACGCCGCTTGCAGTTGCTGGCGTTGCTGCATATAGCTCAACCCGCGTTGCCAGCGCTGCTCACGCTGCTGGTCACGCTGGGCCAACCAATCGCGGCGCTGTTGGCTAAACCCCATCTGTTGTCTGGCTTGATCGATGGCCGCTTGGCGCTGGTCGGCTGGCATGGCCGCCAGCTGTCGCTGCACCGAATCGAGTCCAAAAAACACATTGGCCATCGCCGCTGTGCCGACGCCCTGGGTCTGGCTCAGCGGTTGCGACAATGTACTTTGCAAATCAAACCAGATTTGCTGCAGTGGTTGCTCGGTATCGTGCAGCCGCTGTAACTCAGCCTGCACTGCCAGCCGCTGCTGCTCATGTTGATCCAGTTCCTGTTGCCAAATTTGCCGTGCTTGCTCGCCAAACAAGGCATGACGTTGTTGCCACAAGCGGGCATTGCGTTCCAGCTCGGTTAACGCGATCAGAGTTTTATGTTGCTGCAGTAGCCACTGCTGATAGCGATCTAAACCGTCGAACAGCGCCTGCAATGCGGAATACCGATTGGGATAGGCTTGCTGCAATGCGCTATCCAGCAAGCTTGATGGCACCATGCGATTGATTAACCGATGGTATTCGCGATAAATCGCCAGCTGCTGCGCAATACTGTCGGCCTCGCCATGCAGCGCCTGAAAGTGCGCGACCCAGGCGTTGTTAGCGTCAAGGTTGGAACCTGCTGCTGCAGCTGACGAGTGCCCTGACGATGCAGTTTCCACCGACGGCTCAGAGGCCAGCTCGATAACATCCAGCGGCTGCTGTATTGCCCAAGCAACAGCAGTGGCTAAGGCCACTGCTGTCAGGGTGTAACGCCACTTCACAAGGTCGACCTTACAGTAGCGGCTGCAGTACCGGCCAAATCAGATCAGCCAGTTTTTTCGAGCCCGACGATGCTGGGTGAATGCCATCCAGAATGATGTCGCGGTCGTTGATGCTGGCGCGAGGATCAACAAACTGGCAGTCCAGCACGGCATTGGCACAAGCTCTGTCCAGCGTGGCATTGCCGTAGTCCACGGCTTCCTCCAAGCTGTCTAACGGGAATACGCCGTTTTTGGTGTAGTAATAACCGAGGTACACCACGTGCTCGACGTTATCCCCCGCCATATCATTGAGCAAGTTAACGCCATCGACGTACAAATCATCGATGAAGTTTTTGCAGCGCGTGCTTAAACGACCAAATTGATACCACTGGGTTTTGCAATTGTAGGGATCAAACATTGCCAACACCGGAATGAGGATGTCGTTACCGCCACCATTCATCACCACGGTATCGATATCGGCATTGTCGGAGCGTGCCTGCGCATACTGCTCAATCACTGACGGCGCCACCAATCCACCTTCCAGCTCTGCACCACTGCGGGTGTATTTACGGAAGGTCTCTCCCGCATAGTCTTCTAAGTTGAGCTGCAACTCATTGGACAAATCGAAAATCGAATCACCCAGGGTGATCACTTGATCGTTGTCAGCATCGGGCACCACACTACCACCGCCACAGGCCGTTAGCAGGCCAGCTGTCAGGGTAAAGGTCAGTAGTTTTAGCAGTTTCATTGCACATACCTCCGTCATCTCCAGTTAGAGTTTTTCGAGACTAGGAGAACAGGAGTCACTTAGCGGAATCGCAGGCTTTGTTGGCCTGAATTGCAACGCAATATACTCACCCCGGCTGAGGCAAAGCAGGACATGTATAGAGCGTTAGATCAGTAAGACCTAACGCCATCAAACACCTGCATTACAGCCTCGATTTAAGGCAATTTGAGGGAGTTAAACGGGCATAAAAACGCCGTTACGCCGTTCAGTTGAGCAGAAACTTTTGCCGATATTGCGCTGGCGATAAACCCACACGTTGCTTAAACAATCGACGAAACGAGTTGCTGTCTTCGTAGCCAACTTGCAGAGTGATTTTCTCAAATGAAATGCGCGTGGTTTCCAACAATAATCGTGCTTTTTCCAGCCGCAGGTTCTGCAAGTACTGCACCGGTGGCGCCCCGGTCGCGAGACGGAAACGGCGGACAAAATTGCGGCTGCTAAAACCAAACTGCGTTGCAACATCGTCTAATACGATGGCTTGGTGGCAATGCTGCTCCAGCCACAACTGCACCCGCTGTACCTCGGGGTCATCGTGCTGGCGTCGAAACTGCTCACTGGCATACGCCGTTTGCTGGCGCTCACCACTGTCCATCAGCATTTTCTTTGAGCACTCTAACGCCAGCTGCGGCGAGCAGAACTTGCGCACTATGTAGAGCAACAAATCACCGCCGGTGGTGGCCCCGCCCGAGCACATCACCCGTTGGTCGTCGGTCACGGCTTTTTCCGGGCGCAGTTTTACTGCTGGGTACAACTGACGGAACTTATCCACAAACAGCCAGTGCGTACTCGCTTGTTTCCCATCCAGCAAACCCGCTGCAGCACTGACAAACGCACCGGTGCACATGCTGGCGATGTAGCTACCCTGCTCATAGCGCTGCTGCAGCCAAGGCACCACCGACTGCAACTGCGCGAGCAGCGGTGTGACCTTAAACAAGAAGCCAGGGATCAGCACCAGGTCACACTCATCTACTTGAGCAAAACTGTACTGCGCTTGCAGCGACAAGCCGCCACTGGACATCACCGCCTGACCGTCTGGCGACGCCGTGCTCACCTGAAACACCGGCTCATCTGTGCTCTGCTGAGCGTAAGCTGACAACGCATTCGCCACTTCGAAAAATTCCATCGCTGCCGCCACGCTCATCGACGAGCAATAGGGCAACAGCACAATACATACCTTCATCCACTTCCCTCAAACAGGCTTGTCGCCACAATGGCGACACAGATTGCCGAAATAGCATGCGAAAAGTCTTTTATGCCCGTCAAGTCATGGTCCTGCCTTGCGTAACATGAACACTCTCGACAGTTGGAGTAAACCCGCATGAAAGCCCTGTATCGCCTAATTAAGAAGCCCTTTTTTGGTCGCTTTGAAGTGCCCTGGCGCTGGCCAAAAGATGCCGATCGCAACGATTGGATAACCGTCAGTTTCGAGTCCCATGTGGGCTCGCCGCTAGCCGGGCTAATTGGCGATGCTCGTGGCCGCGCCAAAGGTGCCGTGGTGATGTGTCATCCCATGGGAGCTGCAGCCAAAGGCTTTTGGATGCGCTACGGCCACGCCGAATTGCTCCGCCGCGCTGGCTATCATGTGCTGTTGTTCGATCTGAACGGTTTTGGCGACAGCGAGTCCACGCATATGGAATATCCGCTGGACGTGTTGGCAGCCGGGCTGTTTATGCAACAGCGCTATCCGCAGTTACCATTGGGAATGCTCGGTGCGTCGATGGGAGCCGCCGCCGGCCTATGTGCTCTGAGCCAGCCCAGCCATCCTTTTAAAGCCGCGGTGTTGGAATCGACCTTTGCCACCTTGTTAGATTTTTGGTCGCACTACCCATTACCCAAACTGGCGCTGGAATTAACCATGTGGGTATACCCGGCGGGCGAGCGACGCATGCGCCCCATCCTGGCGGCAGAGAACATCCAACACAATCCAGACCTGTTGATGATTTATGGCAGCGGCGATAAATACACACCGGTTGCTCAGGGGCGCAGCTTAATGAAACCGCTCAGTCGCACCAGCAGAGCCACCTTGTGGCAGGTGGACGATGCCGAACACACCCACGCTTACCGCCAAAGCCCGGACGCTTATGCACAGAAAGTGGTGGGATTCTTTGATGCCGCACTGGATGGCCAGACCACGGAGCACATTCCCACGCCTTTGGTGGTTGAAGGTAAATAGTATCTTCAGCGGCGATACCCGCTGGGTACGCGCATCCGCTTGCCAAGGCAATCTTTTAACTCCAATCACTGCAGTAATTCTGCTTGTGATAAAGCGACTCGGGTCGTAGAAAGTACAGACCGGGCAACAGAAAAAAAGGGCAAATAAAGGAGCAGCCGATACAGCGTTAAGACTGCTCCTCACTCCCAGCGCTCAATGGTGCGAACAGCCACAACAAAATGGAAAAACCAAACATAAAAAACAGCCCGCTGGCCATGATCTGACTGCTGTCAGAAAAATGAAACGCTCCGCCTGCCGTGCCAGCTAATAGCAATAATGCCAATGCCAACAGCGCCAATAGGCCAATCACCCGCCCAGCCCAAATGGCTGGCCAATGCAGTATCGGCCAGAAGACCGACAGTATCAGCAGCAACGCCACCGCAAGGCTTACCATCGACCAAAAGCCTACCCCCAGCGTTTGCGCACTGACCAAGGCTGTGATGGCAATCGCAATAGCCTGAAACACTTTGCTCAGCTGCAATAACATGGGCATCAGTTACCTCCTCCAGCGACAACAATGGCTGTAGCAACACTACTGAAGGTATCAGCAAATAGCCAGCGAGCCTCTGAATAGTTAGGCGCTCGGCCTGGGTTTAAACCTTATAGCCGATTTGCCGTTCTAGCCAGCGACAGCAAAAGCGAGCATTACCACCAAGCATACATACCCGCGGCGAATAGTATCACCAGCCCAACACAGCTCACCGCAAAGGCGATGCTGCGTGCGATTGCTAAATTAAGGTAATAACAACCCATATGCCCAAGGCGCCCGACAAAATAGACCACCGCACCGCGATTCATCCACTCAGGTGCTGCCGAAGTTAAAAAACCAAACAGCACAAATAAAATAAAGATACCGATGCTTTCATTACTATTGGCAATCACCCGACTGGCACGGAACAACAAGCGTTGGTGGTTTTGCTCCACCAGCGCACCCGGGGTATGACCCGATAAAATTCCCACCACATCGGCCACCATCAGCTGAATGAAAAACAGCAAACCACTCAACCCCAGCATTAACACAGTGGTTTGGTAAGGGTCTAACCAAGGCATGTTGCTCTCTCCTGATAAGAATACGGCACCAAACTAACACAGCGGCTCACGCAGGGTGTTTACCCGCGCTGCAACAGTGTTTTAGCGATATTGGTTTTCAAACCGGATCGCCATGACCTCGTTAAAGGCTATATTCGCGTTCAACCTTGGCAATTCTTATGGTGAAGTTGTCATACCACTGTTCACGGCCTTGGCGCTGGGCTTGTAGGTGTTCTGCATTTTGCTTCCACTGACGAATGGCTTCCAGACTTTGCCAATAAGACACAGTAATGCCTAAACCATGGCGCACCGACTCTACCCCTAAAAAGCCAGGCTGCAGCTTTGCCAATGTCATCATGCGCTCGGCGGTGTCTTCATAGCCTTGCTCAACGCTGGTGCGTTCATTGCTGAATATCACCGCGTAATAGGGCGGCGGCGGAGTTTGGGCGATATCTGTCATGCTGGTTTCCTTGCAAGATAGTCGATGTCACGGCCAGGGCCCTCGACTCGCATAAGCAGCCGCGGCGCTAGAGCGTCGAGTATACCGCCAACATTTCGGACTAGCGCTTGTGTCTCAAGCCCGGCGAAGAACCCTATTACTTCGCGCACTGTCAGTACTGACCGCTCATGCCGGTTTTATTCCACACACTCAGTACGTTTTTTCACTCGTCAAGACTCGGCAAGCCACGCCCCACGTTTTAGAATGACACCCAACTCACTAACGTAAGATAGTCTCATGTCCTACCCGCCCTGCCCGCAATGCAACTCTGAGTATGTGTATCCGGATCAAAGTCTGTTGATGTGCCCGGAATGTGGTTTTGAATGGAACCCAGAAGAAGCCGCACAAGAAGACGCCACACCCACCGCCAAAGACGCCAACGGCACGCTGTTGTCGGAAGGCGATAAAATCACCCTGGCCAAAGATCTGAAAGTGAAAGGCAGCTCTTTGGTGTTAAAAATTGGCACCAAAGCCGTTATTCGCCGCATCGTTGATGGCAAAGATCATCAGCTGGACTGCAAGGTCGATGGCGCCGGTGAAATGATGGTCACTGCGCAATTTGTTAAAAAAGCCTGATGACTCCGGCTGCGCTGTTAGTACATGTGCCAGATATCGAGCTGGGTCTGGACTGGTATCAACGCGCTTTTCCAACCGCCAAAGCGCGCTTTTTGCCCGAATTTGATTTTACCGTGCTGGATATCGGCGGTTTTTCATTAGAAATAGTACAAGCCGATGACAAAGTCGGCAGTGGCAAACATGGTGTAGTGCTGTATTGGTTGACACAAGACTGGCACGCCACACTCAAACACTTCAGCGACTTAGGCGCTCGTCTTTATCGCGGCCCGATGGCAATTGAAAACGGTTTGAGCATGTGCCAGTTTGAGGACCCGTTTGGCAATTTAATCGGCGTGCGCGGCAGGCCTTAACACGGCCAAGTGGAACTTATAAGGAATGTGCTGCTAGCGATGTGATGTGATAAATGCTGCCGCAGCCACTTGCATCGCATGCAGTACCAACAATACTCATCCATAGGCACCATCTGCCAGTGAATAATACACCACCCTCTACGCTTCTGTGATATATCTACACGCTTCTCAATAAATTGACAGACAACCTAGCTGTTGCTGTTTATTCGCGTAAGGATACCCCATGAAATATCTCATTTGTTTAGCCGCTCTGATATTTAGCATTGCAGCAACGGCGCAGAGCTATCGTTACAACCCCGATGCAGATGTCGAGGCACTGCTGGCAAACAGCACTCAATTGGCGCAACAGCAGCACAAGCAAATCCTGATTGTATTCGGTTCTGAGTGGTGCCCAGATTGCCGTAGTTTTAATAAAAAACTCGCCGAAGAGCCGTTAGCCAGTACAGTTCAGCAGCGCTACATCGTTATGCATGTGGACATTGGTCACTGGGATAAAAACATGGAATTTACCCAGCGTTTTGGCGACCCGGTGGGTAAAGGCATTCCTTCCATTGCCATTATCGACGCACAACAAAAGTTGCGCTACGTGGCTGAAGGCGGCGAATTTGCCTCCGCGCGCCATTCAAAAGTGACGTCCATTAACGATTGGTTTGTTGCCTTGGACGACACCGTCGCAGGCGCGGTGTCTGCCAGCGAATAATACTTTTAGGCGGTTAATTCGCCCGCCAGATTCAGCTGCATGCGCTCGCGCACGATATCGACGCTGTCATAGTGGCTCAGCAACACCACCAACTTGGTGTAGCACGCCTCCAGCGTCATATCCGCACCTGAGATAACGCCCGCCCGCGCCAGCGCACTGCCGCCAGCATAGGTTCCCATGGCCACCCCGCCGTGATCGCACTGGCTCAGGTTCACCACCACCACCCCAGCTTCGTGGGCTTGGCGAATCAAACGCAAAAACTCGTCCGCCTGCGGCGCATTGCCCGCACCATAGCTGCGCAAAATCACTGCATCTAACGGTTGATCGAAGAAGTGCGTCAACATTGACATGGCCATGCCTGGGGCCAACGTCAGAATACCGATCCGACACGGCTGCAAGCGCGGAACCTGAGGCGCCAAGCCTGGCTGGGTTTTGACGTCCAACGGAGACGGCCCGGAGCTGGCGTCCATCACCCACACCGGCGCTGCGTTGGGCGCAGTAAAGGCCCCCAGCGCCACCGATGAGCTTTTGGTCACACGGTTACCCGGCATCAGCTTATGGTGAAACAACACATTGACCCCAGCACAGACGGGTTTCGCCGCCAGCATCAAGCCTTCGACAATGTGATCATGGCCATCGCTGTGCGGCTCAGCCAGTGGCAACTGTGAGCCGGTAACGATCAAAGGTTTGTCCAACCCCGGCAGTAAAAACGACAGCGCCGAGGCGGTGTAGGCCAGAGTATCGGTACCGTGCAATACCAGAAAACCGTCAAACTGGTGGTAGCGTTGATGCACGTCTTGCGCAATGCGTTGCCAGTGCTCCGGCAACATGTCGGACGAGTCCAGCAGCGGTGAATATTCAATCAACTCGTAGTCCGGAACGCTGGCCGCCGCCAGCCTGGGTTCCTGTTGCAAGCGCTGCGCTAAGTAGCCTTCGGCAGGCACCAAGCCGTGTTCGCTGGGCTGCATACCGATGGTGCCACCTGTGTATATGATTGCAATGCGCTTGCTGTTCACGGCCATGACCTCTGTTGCTAAAAATATCATTAGTAGCGCAACAGTATACCATGACGCCCATGGCGCTCTTATGACTCGCTGCCATCCCCCATCAGCTGATCCAACTGTGACAAGTAAGGCTGAATCGCGGCGACATCAGCATCCGGCACCTGGCGAAACCGTTCGATCATATTGATGGTCGCCAGCATCATGTTTTTCATTTCCTGCTTTTGCTCGGCACTCATGTGCGGATGGTTGTCCAGCTGCTGCAGTTGCTGGCGCAAAAAATCAGGGTCACTTTCCATCGGTGACGCCCGCAGTTGCGTCGCCGCATATGCCGATACAATCTGTACCGTCGCTTGTGCCCATTGCTCTGGCGTATCGTAGCCGTGGCGGCCCAGCAATGACTTCATTTCGCCGTACAGGCCAGCTTGCTGCAACGGTTCGATAAAGTCCTTCACCTCCAGCATGGAGTTGTCGCTGCGATGAGAAAACGCGTCTTTGTGTTCATCGCCCCAAGCCTCCACTGCAGGCTGCGAGGATAACCAACGCTCAATGGCAGCAGCCGATAGCTCGCCAGCGGCGCTGATGCACGACCAGTAACCGAGCAGCAAACACAAGCCTAACTGTTTCATCGTCATCTTCCTGAATGAGTGAGTGGATTTTCAGTGTAGGTGCTGTCGGTTACCTGTCCATTGTGCTCTCCAGAGCACACGTGGCGCACGAGCCAGCAAGATCAGTTTTGTGCAATACGCAGGATTGGCCAGCGAGCATAGTGGCCAGACGTTCTCACAGGAGTTGTTATGAGCATTACCTTGTCGCTATCCATGGCCAGCTTTGCACTCGCCGCATCCATTTCACCGGGGCCAGTCAATCTGGTGAGTTTGAGCAGCGGCAGCCGCCGTCAAATGCGCACTGGGCTGGCGTTCGTCAGCGGCGCCACACTTGGTTTTATCGCTCTGTTTATTGCCACCGGGCTTGGGTTACACGGCGTGTTGGTGGCGCTGCCGGAGCTGGCGGCTTTGCTGCGCTGGGGCGGGGTGCTCTTTCTGCTGTATCTGTCTTGGCAGTTACTGATCAGCTCAGGTGAGTTACCCGGCGAGTCGCTCACCAACGCCCCAGGTTTTTGGGCCGGTGCACTGATGCAATGGCTAAATCCCAAAGCTTGGCTGGCTTCGGCCTCCGGCATCAGCGCTTACGCCAGTGGCGGCGATACGCAATTGCTGTGGCTGTTTGCCGCGATTTATGCCCCCATATGCTGGGTTTCATTATGTTGCTGGCTGTACGCAGGGGCCTGGCTGCAGGCTCATATTCGCAAGCCCGAGCGGCTCAAGTGGCTAAACCGGTCGTTGGCTTTATTGCTGCTGATCAGCTGCGCGGCCTTAATACAGTAGCGCAGTAGCGCCTTAACGCTGGCGTACAAACTGCCCAGGTGTGGCTGCGGTGAGTTTTTTAAATACCCGTTGGAAATGAGCCTGATCGCTAAAACCGGTGGCCAGTGCCGTTTCCGCAATGCTCATCCCTTGGCGCAATAACTGTCGCGCTTGCTGGATGCGCGCATTGAGCAGATAGGCATGCGGCGCCAAGCCGTACTGGCGTTTAAAGGAACGCACCAAATGCCCCTCGCTGCACCCGGCCAGCTCTGCCAGCTCCTGCAAAGTAGGGGCTGGCGACAATGCTTCAGACAAAATGCGCGCCACTGCAGTTAAATCCGTCCGGTTGCTTGACGGGTTTTCGGCCACGCAGGCATCAGCCCTTGGTGCCAATTCCAGCATCAATGCAGACAGGTATTCCAGTAAACGGGACTGCTTTTCCAGCACTTCGATATTGTTGTCGATCAAGGCTTCGGCCATATCGCAATAATCCGCAAACCAATGCGACGGACCGGCCATCACCGCCTGAGAAATATCCTGCCACTGCGCTGAGTGAGTGGTGCCCAATTCATAACGCAACAGTGCCAGCCAATGGCGATCGATGTACAACATCCAATAGCCCCAGGCTTCACTCACAGGGTTACAGACGTGCACCCAGTGGGGGTTCATCAGCACCAAATCACCAGCGTGAATATCAAAGCTCTGATCACGATAATCAAAGCTGCTGTGGCCATTAATAATTGCGCCCATCGACCACTGCTCATGGCTATGCGGGGCATAACATACGTTGCGCCCTTCTCTCACCAGGCGCAATTCAACGTGCGGCAGGCGCTCATCGCGCCAGAAAATGTGTTGATCTTTCATACCACGCAGCTTACCGATTGGATTCCAATACAGCCAGAGCAGTTTGGAGAAACCCTGAATAATTAGGTGCCCTAGGCTTACCCAAGCGTTATCCTGACAACAGCAAAGTCGAGGTAGAATTATGATTGCTGCGTCCATCACTCGGGACATGTACGATAAACGTATTCCGTATATTGGTATCACCATTGATGAAGACATTGAGGATTATCAGTACGCACTGCCGTATTAAGGAACCTCTGAATAATTCTGCACAGCTCTGCGCGAGTGCTGCAGGCGTTCAGAACAAGGCGGTGATGGCAGGAAATGGCCAGCCCTTTTCAACATCACCAACGACGTTATGGAGGCCTGCCGCCCGCGCCCTGTGGGGAACGCCAGAGAACTCCAGCTCTGTGGCGCCGATTTTTGCTATAGCTGGCTAGAGCGGCAAACCGGCTTCGTGATCTAGAGTCCTCTGGTGATCCAGAGCGGGCACCGAGTTATTCAGAGGTTCCTTAAGCAAGCTCACCAAATACGAAACAGAAAACTATCAAACGTATTTAGCTGTTGATGCCTACATACAGCCAGTCAGTGATATCAGTCCTTATTTAATGCGCCGACTTCAGCAGTTTGCTTTAGGTCATCTGCAATCATCTATTTATGCCGGTCAAGAATTCGAGTTCGAGCTAGATGACACACGCCATAAAGTGTACGGAGATCAAAGAGAACCTGGCATCAATGCCATGACTTGGTCGACGGCATTTCTTAGCAGTTGGATCACACGCAACGAAAAGGCGCAGCAATGGCTATTGAGTGGCGAACTTGATTCAACCCTGACGGCCGATCGAAATAGCGACAGTGTTGTTGCCGATTTCTCTCGTCTGTATCGCTCTTTGTATTTACAGCAAGATATTCGAGATGCACTGCTCATGGCCAGTCACAGCCCAACGACGTTGGCGGGCAACCACGTATGGCACGATGTGGTCCGTGATCTGTATTTTCCACAACTGGATGTCATTGCAACCATCGCCTTCGAAGAGGGCGAAACTCGTTTTAATCAAGCCATTCATAGCGCCCTATTGCAGCATCACCACCATTACACGACCTACCCAGACTCAGCCGTGCCGAGAACCGCCATCTCACTGCCACTCATGGGCCTTGCGGCCTTGGCCTACGACCGTTTGGGTTATCACATCACCGTTGAGAATCGTTACATTCCAGCTTGGCTGGTGAAAAAGCAAGACTGGTCACAATTGACGCCTCTAGCCGAAGACAGCCTACGTCTAAACTTTCCCGTTCGCACGCGTAACCCACTGGAGAAATAATATAAGCGTTATGGGGCGCTTTTCTAACTGTGTTGCCGACTGATGGTAGGCAGAAAACCGCTCATCAGAGGAGTCGAATACCGTGCTGGTGAACGAGGGTTTAACTTGTCTCAGTTCGACCGATACTGAACTGCTGCTGTTGAAAGACGCTAGAGCCTGTTAACACTATTTCGATCACGCTTTTATGAGCTGAAAACTCCTCAACCAAGGCGCGAAGATGGATGTTTAACGAATTAAATGAAGGATGAACAACACAGATTGAGGGATGTTCAGCCATACCCTGAAGGGCTGGGGTCTTAAGGCACAGCCCCCAGCCGATGCTTTGCCAGCAGACAAACAGCATGCTCCATCACTAGAGGACAGCCTCGCTCGTTCCTGGCTGCCATGCCTTGACACAGAGCGGATATTTGCCCGTCTGTGATTAAGCCATCATCACTGCAGCCTCTTTGAACTGAATCACTTGCACTGGCATATAGTTCGCATATAAACTTAAATGGTTCGCTAGCAAACTAAACAAGGAGTCTTGTGGACCGTCGTCTGTTTTTCTTGCTGAACATGGCTCAGCACCGCTTATACAGCCATGTGGATCGCGCCTGTGAAGAGGCCCTTGGCGTCAGCGCCGCGCAGCTTGCAGCTTTGATGTACATAGGCCAATCGCCCGGCTGTGCACACACGGATGTGGGCCGTGCATTGCAACTGAAAAAGCCCGCCGTCACCGGCTTGCTGCAGCGCATGGAGCGCAATGGCTTGATCGAACGACGGCAAAGCGAGCAAGACGCACGTCGCAGCGAGCTGTACGCCACCACAGCTGGGCTGGAGAAAAGTCAGGAGGCCAAGCCGTATTTGCAGGAGCTGAACAGCATCTTCACGAACGAGTTTGAACCGGAAGAAATTGACACTGTACTGCGCTTTTTAAACTTTATTATGCGGCGATTTTAATCTTACCCGCCGAATATCCCGAGAAGCACTCAGCGCAGCTACTAATAAGAAATAAGTGAAAAAGCTCTGGCTTATTTCATTTGCAAAATAATCTGAGGTGACAACATGAAAGAAAAAATTGACATTGCTACGGCTGGAGGACACTCCATTGTTGCTCATGTTTTTGCAACACAAAAAACAGCGCGAGGCGTTTGTATTATTGCCCCCGCCACTGGTGTCGGGCAGTATTTGTACGATGATTTTGCGTTGTGGCTGACCAAGCAAGGGTATCACGTCATTACCTTTGATTATAATGGTATGGGGCTGTCGGTGGATGGTCATGTCAAACATTGCCGCAGCGACAAGCTCGGCTGGGCCAAATACGATTGCTCAGCCGTGATAGATTACGCACAGCAGCACTTTCCGCAGCAAAAACTGATTTGGTTTGGCCATAGCGTGGGTGGGCATATGCTGGGCATGATGGAAAACAGCTATACCAACCGTCTGGATAAAATCATCACGGTGGCATCAGGTACTGGCACATGGTGGTACAACTCCGCCCCCACCAAACGCATTGTCTGGTTGGTTTGGTACTTTTTAGTCCCATTAACCGTACCTTTACTCGGCTATTTTCCCGGCAAAAAACTCAAGGTCATGTGCGATTTACCGAAAGACGTTATGCTGCAATGGCGCCGATGGTGTTTGAACGAGGACTATGCGGTGGGCCACGAAGGTGACTGGTTAAGGGAGCGTTTTGCCGGAGTAAAAACGCCCATGACGATATTGTCATTTTCCGATGATGAAATGATGTCGCCCAAGAGCATTAGCGACCTGCACAAATTTTTCAGTGGCGCCCCGCAGTCGGCAGTAACCGTTCATCCACACGACGTCAATCAAAAAGCCATACGCCATATTGGTTGGCATCGAGAGCGCTACCGCGAGTTATGGGACAAGTTCATTCTGTCTGAACTGCCAGGATAAAAGCCGCTCACCCGGCGAAGCCAAGTCACACTTATTTGTACTTGGCTTCTCTCACTGCCGTGCTGACCTAAGGCCTAACTTCAGCGTTTAGCGATAACGCGCCGAAGTAATAAACTCGTTCATCGACTCACACCAAACAATCACGCTGTTATAACGCTCTAAGTCGATTGCGTTAAAGCGCACATCAAAACCGTCAAAGCTGCGCACATCACCGACGTTCAGCATGCGCTCTTTTAAGCGTAAAAAGTCGGCCTCGGTTTCGACAAACTCGGGCGAGAAATACAAGCGATAATCTGGCCCTGGCGACAGCGAGCCCTGAAACGAAACAAAATCGCGCCCTACCAGCACCTCACCTTGGCCGCGATGCAGCCAGTCGCTGTCTTGACGCTGATGATCAAATGCCGTGCGATACACCACCTGCTGCTCACGTTGCTGCCAAAGCGCTGCACTCGGAGGTGCTTCGGCTATTAAAATCGGCAGGGTATAAATGCCTGCAGCAAAGGCGAATACCGCCACCAGGCCATGGCTCAGCAGCAGCGTGATTAACTTTTTCAATGCAGTGATCTCCAATCAGATGGGTAGTTGCTGGTGAGTCGCCACAGCTTCCAGATTCTTACAGTGTGGCAAAGCCCGGGCGAACAGGTAACAATGACAGCACAGTCGCTGGAAGCCGGTGTTTATGCTGCGTATTAACCAACTGAATAAAAGCTTTGATCAACCCGACGGCAAGGTCAGCGTGTTGCAGCAAGCATCGCTGCAGCTAGAAGCTGGCCAATCGGCGGCATTGCTGGGCGAAAGCGGCAGCGGTAAAAGCACACTATTGCACTTAATTGCTGGTTTAGATCGCGCCGATGGCGGTGAAATTTGGCTGCAAGAGCAACCACTACATCAGTTTAGTGATGAGCAATTTAATCAATTGCGCCGCACTCAACTCAGCCTGATTTTTCAGCAATATCATCTGGTCCCGACCCTCACTGTGTTCGATAACCTGTCTCTGCAAGCGCGCTTAAGCGGCCACCTTGACGATGACTTTCGCCAGCACCTCATTGCAACACTTGGCTTAGGGCCGCTACTAAAACGCTTGCCGCAGCAGCTGTCCGGAGGCCAACAACAGCGCGTGGCCATCGCCCGCAGCCTGCTGCACCGCCCTGCTTTGGTATTGGCCGATGAACCCACCGGCAATCTGGATGAAAACACCAGCCAGCAAGTGATGCAGCTGCTCAGTCAGTTGGTGCGCGATAACGGCAGCAGTTTGCTGATGGTCACCCACAGCCCAGCCATGGCCGCCTATTGTGATCACAGCTGGCGTCTGCACCATGGCCGTTTACACGCCGAGCCATCAGCGTGAAGCGATTTTTATGAGGTCGCTGCTTTGAGGTCGTTGTTATGGAGCTGGCTAACACTGCTTAGCCATTATCGCCGCCACCCCAGTCAAACGCTGTTTTTGCTGCTCGGCCTGATTACCGGCGTGGCCTTGTGGTCGGCGGTGCACATCATTAATGCCCATGCCCGTGCCAGCTATGCCGAGGCCGACCTGCTGCTCGATGCTCAGGCCAGCCATTGGATTCAATCGCCCCAAGGTCGAGTCGATTTAAACGATTATGTCGCCCTGCGCCGCGCTGGATTTCGCCAAGTCTACCCAGTGCTAGAGCTGCGTTTGAGCACACCAGATAACCAACCACTGACGCTCATCGCCACGGATTTAATGGCCATGGGTGCCAGCCGCACAAGCCCAACGGAAGCGCAGAGCAATAGTCGCGTCGATATGCACGCCTGGTCACAACTGAGCCAGCCGCCTTACGCCGTGTGGGTGCCCGCCAGCCTGGCCAACTCGCTGCCATTACAGGCCGGGCAACGATTAACCCTGCGTGATGGTCGCCAGCTGCCACCGGCCGTCATTGATAGCCAGCCACGCCAAGGCCAACGCCTGTTTATGGACATAGGTGCAGCGGCCATCACCTTGGGCGAAACCCACCTCAGCTATTTAGCCGTCGGTGCCATTAATCCCGCCGAACTTAAGCGGCTGGATCAATGGCTTGGCCAATACGCCCCCCAGCTCAAACGTCGCAGCAATCAGCAACCGTTAGATTTAACCGAGCTGACCGCCAGCTTGCACATTCACCTCAATGCCATGAGTTTGCTGGCCTTTGCCGTCGGTCTGTTTATTGTGTTTAACGCCGTGCGCTTTGCCCTGCACAGCCGCGCCAGCACATTGACCACGCTGCGTGAACTGGGAGTGAGTGCCCGCACACTCACTAGCGCCATTATGCTGGAGGGTTTTACCCTAAGCTTAATCGGCACCGCCCTGGGGCTGGCTGCGGGCTTTGGCCTAAGCCAGTTATTACTGCCCGCCGTCGCTGCAACACTGCAACATCTTTATGGCGCCGTATTGGATCAGCGTTTATTGCTACAGCCTCAGGTATTGCTGCAGGCCTGGCTGCTGACCAGTGTTGGGCTATTGATGGCCCTGGTATGGCCGCTATGGCAACGCAGCCGCCAAGATGTGCTGGCGCAGCGCCAAGGCATAGACTTGTTGCAGCAAGAACAGCGCAGTCAACGCCGCCTGGCCATCAGCTCCTTGGTTTTGCTGGCGTTGGCGCTGTTGTCCTACCCCTGGCTCCGTTCACTCGCTCATGGCTTTGCCTTGTTGGCGGTACTGTTATTTGCTGGCGCCTGGCTGTTGCCCTGGCTAGCAAGCCAATGTCTGCATGGGCTCAGTCAAAACGCCAAGCCTGGGCTGGCGCAATGGTGTTGGGCAGAAGGGCAAGTTCAGCTAGGGCCACTGCGCCCGGCGCTGATGGCCATGTTGCTGGCGCTCACCGCCAACTTTGGTGTCGATAATCTGGTCGGCTCGTTTCGCCAAGCGTTGGATAACTGGCTGCAGCAACGCATTGCCGCCGATGTCTACGTGCAAAGCGAGCAGCTCGATGCCCACCAGCTCAGCCAACATGCTTGGCTGCTGGATAGCCATCAGCGCAATGGTTTGCGCCTGCGCTGGCAAGAGCGCCCGACTCTAATTCGCGGCCTCGACCCCAGCGCGCCGGATGTGCAACAGCTGCCCATGGCCAGCCAGAGTTATCCACCCAGCCAGAATTATCCACAAAGCGGAGCAGCTTGGCCTGACGACGGCATCCTGGCCAATGAGCAAGTGCAACACCTAGCCGGTAAACAACTAGGCGATGTTATTTATTTGCCGCTTGGCAATGGTGAGCAACAGCGCTTTACCCTTGCTGGTTTTTACTACGACTATGGCAACCCCTATTTTCAGTTTTATCTGCCTTATCAGCGTGTGGCACAGCTGTGGCCGAGTGCACAACCTCAAGGGCTGGCACTGTGGCTAAATGAAGACGCCAATATGACCGAGGTAGAACAGGCGTTAGTTGAGGCCGGTGCCCAGCCCGGTGATTGGATCGACCGCCGCGCCATATTGCAGCTTTCGCTGCGGATTTTTGATCGCACCTTTGCCATGACGGCCGCCATCAATACCCTGACCTTTGCCGTCGCCGGTATCGCCTTATTGGCCGCCTTGCTCGCTATTCATCAGCAGCGTTTACCGCACTATGCCCACTGGCGCGCTATGGGAGTGAGTTGGCGCGAGTGGCTGCAACTCACGGCGGTGCCATTGGCACTGTGTTTAATGCTCACCTGGGCGCTGTCCATTCCCCTGGGCAGCGCGCTGGCCTGGTTATTGATTCATGACATCAACGTGTTGTCGTTTGGTTGGACCATGCCGCTGCAATGGCAAGGCCGACCTGCGCTGTTATTGGCGCTGTTGTGTTTGGGTGTAACCGCCATCGCCTTTGCCATCGCCGCCTTGCAAGTGCGCCAGCGCCTACCTTATGCGTTAAAGCAATTGGGGGCCGACGAATGAGGCAGTGGTTTTGCGCAGCGCCAGTGCTGGCGCTATTGCTGTGGGCTGGGCTTGGCTATGGCCAGCAGGCAAATGACGTTTATCAGGTATTGCGCGACGGCGACGGTGCCGCGCAGTTTGCGCCGGTACTCCCGGGCTATACATTAGATTTTCCACGCGATCACGGCTCTCACCCGGATTTTCGCATTGAGTGGTGGTACCTAACCGCCAACCTCGAGGGCGCCAACGGCCAACATTATGGTGTGCACTTTACTCTTTTTCGCCAGGCCCTGTTTGCCCAAGAACAGGTTGCTCAGCAACAGGACCTAGAAAATGACTCCCCTTGGGCCAGTCGCCAAAGTTGGATGGCACACGCCGCTATTAGCCAAGGCGATACACACCTGTACGAAGAGCGCTTTGCCCGTGGCGGCATTGGCCAGGCCGGTGTACAAGCAGAACCTGTATTTGACGCCTGGCTGGACGACTGGCAGTGGCTGGGGGATGGCCCTTCACCACTACCGGGGAGGTTAACCGTCAGTATTCAGGGCCAGCCGCTCACGCTGCAGCTCAGCAGCAACAAGCCTTGGGTGTTGCACGGCGAGCAAGGCTTTAGCCAAAAATCCGAGCAAGGTCAGGCCAGTTATTATTACAGCCAGCCCAGCATCAATATTGTTGGCCAGTGGCAGCCCCGTTCTAACGATAGCGTCGCGTTAACTGGCCAGGGCTGGCTCGATCGCGAATGGAGCTCACAGCCGTTGGCGCAAAATCAAAGCGGTTGGGATTGGTTTTCACTGCAACTGGCCGACGGCCATAAACTGATGGCCTTTCGTCTGCGCCACAGCGACTCAGAGCAGCATTATTACTCCGGCAGCTGGATCACGCCCGAGCATAAGGTCACGCCATTAAATAGCGACGATATTCAGCTAACGCCCACGGGCTTTGACGTTATTGATACCGCACAAGGCGAAAAGCGCATTCCCACCGGCTGGCAATTGTCATTGCCAGAGTTAAACCGTCAGTGGCAAATTAAAGCCCGCTCCGCCAATGCCTGGCTCGATACCTTATTCCCCTACTGGGAAGGGCCCGTACAGGTGTTCGACAAAGAACAAGCCGTGGGTGTGGGTTATTTGGAAATGACGGGGTATTAAGTTCCGGGACCTTTCTTGACAGAGATTCACCAAGCTTGAATGGCAAGTCGCTGCGACGCTGATAAATTGATGAGTCTGACTGATATTGCCGCTCATCGTGCCGCGTTAGTTTGAGCACCGCGTGCTTGGCCAATATTCTGATTTTTTGTCATCTAAGTGTCATAAGGAGCGTGAGGATCATGTTGTCTCAAACCCAGGTTCCAATGCAGATACAACCGCAAATTCGTAACACCGTGCGTGCGCTGATTCGCCACCAAGATCGGTTACTGATGATTCAGAAATTCAGCCCGGAAAAAGGGGTTTATTTTGGCTTGCCAGGCGGCGAGCTAGAGCCGAACGAATCTCTCGAACAGGCGGTAGAGCGTGAATGCCAGGAAGAGCTCAGCGCTGAAGTGCAAGTGGGCTCTATGGTGTGGGTGGCGGACTATTACCGTAAACGCACGGGCAGCAAAGATGTCTACCGGCACATCGTCGATCATGTGTTTCATTGCCAGTTAAAAGGGCGCTACGCACCGCAAAATGGGCCAGAGCCAGACCGCCACCAACAAGCCGTGATGTGGGTGCCGGAGGACTACCTCAATGACGTCTACCTAGCAGAGCCGTATTTATTAAAACGCCTGGCCAACCTCTCAGCTAAGCCACGCTCCGCCTACGTTGGCGCTTATCAGGATGATCCCAACGGTTGAGCTGCCAGGGCAGCTCACAGCACCACTCTGTTTGGTGCTGCCTCCTCTCACGTGGTCACTGCTCACCTAACACCTAACACCTAACACCTAACACCTGGCACCTCACACCTCTCTAACACATCAACATCTTTCACCGCTTCCACTGTTGGCCGTGTATTGCCAATAGCCGCGCCAGCTGGCTAAATCGTGCATAGATAGATTGTGGGCTAGCATCACGCCCCGAATAGCCCTGATCGGGCATGCATGAAAAGCCCTGGGAGGGCCTCATGAGCGATGAGTTTTTGCTGCTGCGCCACGGTAAATCCGATTGGTCGGTGGACTGCCCGGATATCAGCCGGCCGCTAAAAAAACGCGGCCAGCGTGATGCCGAGCGCATCGGTGCCTGGTTATGGCAACACGAGTGCATTCCCACCAGCATCATTTCCTCACCTGCGACGCGCGCGCAGCAAACCGCACATTGGTGTGCACGCGCCATGGGGATCAATCCGCAGCGCATTTCCCTGGACGGACGCCTGTACATGGCCAGCCCAGCGACCTTATTGGAAGTTCTGGCAGAAAGACTGGCCGATGCGCCAGGGCCAGCATCGCAACGACCGCTGCTTGTCGGCCACAACCCAGGGATGGAGCAACTGATTGAGCAGCTGAGTGACACACCACCACCCTACCCAGACGACGGAAAATTACTCCCCACCGCCAGCTTGGCCTGGTTTAAGTTATTGCCCCAGCAACAACTGCCGGAGCTACAGCAAACCGAACTCAAACAATTAGTGCGCGCACGTGAACTGCCGCGAGCCTTCCCTTTTCGTGGTATGCAAGGATTGGAATGGCGGCGTAAGCCGGCATTTTATTATCAGCAGGTGGCCACCATTCCTTATCGTCGCGCCGATATTGGCATGGAAGTTTTGTTAATTCGCAGTCGCGCAGACAAGCGCTGGACGTTTTGCCAAGGTCCACTAGAGCCTGGGCTATTTGCTGAAGAGTCCGCCATTCAAATCGCATCGGAGCAAGCGGGCGTAGAGGGGCACTGTCACGCTCAGCCGATGAGTCAGATGGACATCGAAAAATGGGGTGCTTCCTGCCAAATTCAGGTGTTTCCGCTGCAAGTTTTCACTGAGCATGCGCAATGGCCAGAGCAATATCGCCAGCGCCGTTGGGTGCCGATCCAGCACGCCATGACCGAGTTAGTACAGCATCATTGGCTGCCTGCCCTGCAATGCTTGCAGCACCAAATGCAGCAACACAGTCGCCACAATCATCGCCGCTGATAGCAATTAAACCCTCTGCCTGCGGTTCCCCCGGCGGCTGCAACTGAGTACAGTGATCACACCGTGATCACGATAAGAGAACCCGCCCATGCTCCTACTCATTGTTGGTTTGTTGATTTTTCTTGGCGTACATTCGATTAATTTCCTAGCGCCAAATTGGCGCCAGCAACGAATACATCAATTAGGCGCTCTGCCCTGGAAAGGCCTCTATGCAATTGCCTCGCTGTTAGGGTTTGCATTGTTAGTTATTGGCTATGGACAAGCGCGACTGGAGCCGACCTGGCTATGGCTGGCACCAACCTGGACACGCCACCTCGCCGCACTGATTACCCTGCCCGCCTTTATTTTACTGCTGGCCACCTATGTGCCTGGCACACATATCAAAGCTCGCATTGGCCATCCTATGCTACTGGCGACCAAGGTATGGGCACTGTCTCACTTAATCGCTAACGGCGGCCTGCACGATGTGCTGTTATTTGGCGGCTTTTTGGCCTGGGCGGTGTTTGGTTTTATTGTATTGCGCAAGCGTGACCGCGCCGCTGACAAACAATACCCGGCTGTTGGTATTGTCCGCGATGTCATCGCTGTGGTGCTTGGTTTAGTGGCTTGGGCGGCCTTTGCCATGGTGGGGCATGTTTGGTTAATTGGCGTGGCGCCGTTTGGGGGGTAGGGGTTATTGGCCTGGGCAGGATGTTGGTGTAATCCCCCCATTTTTAACTGCCGCTAAAAGTAGAAATTAGGCTGCCATCAAAGGTGGCTTGCCTCCATTGGCCTTGTGTGGCCGTTTGTGATTGTAAAACCACAACCAGTTCGTTGCATACTCCTGCACTTCCTCAATTGATTCAAACAGATGCTTGCTGACCCAGCTGTAACGCATTGTGCGGTTATGACGCTCGATATAGGCATTTTGCTGAGGCTTTCCAGGTTGAATGTATTCAATTCGAATACCATGCAGTCTGGCCCACTTAACAAACTCGTTACTGATAAACTCCGGCCCATTGTCACAGCGTATTGCAGTGGGTTTCGGTCGCCACTCCAGTAGCTGATTCAGTGCTCGAATAACCCTGGGGGCTGGCAATGAAAAATCCGCTTCGGTGCACAGTGCTTCACGCCGATAGTCGTCGATGACGTTAAATAGCCGATAGTGACGATCATCCGCTAATTGGTCGTGCATAAAGTCCATTGACCAAATTTGGTTGGGCCTGATGGGCTCCTTCAGTGGCTCAGGCACCTGTCGTTTTAATCGACGCCGAGGCTTAATACGTAAATTCAATGCCTGCTCACAATAGATCCGATAAACACGTTTGTGGTTCCATGGATGCCCCTCGACGTTGCGTAAGTAGTCAAAGCAAAGCCCAAAACCCCAGTCGCTTTCTGCATCAGTTAGCTTTATAAGTCGGTGGGCGATGTCAGCGTTTTCGTCACTGAGTTTGGGCTGATAGCGGTAACAGGTTTCGCTCACGGCGAACATCCGACAGGCCAGACGAATGCTGATCTTGCGCTCAACGACAGATGGTTGAGCCAGCATACGCCGCGCCTGGGGCTTCACCACTTTTTTGCCATGGCTTCCTGAATGATCTCAGCTTTGAGGCGCTCTTCGGCGTACATTTTCTTGAGGCGTCGGTTTTCTTCCTCAAGCTCCTTCATACGTGCCATGAGGGAGGCATCCATGCCACCGTATTTGGCTCGCCATTTGTAAAATGTCGCGCTGCTCATACCATGTTCACGGCAAAGCTCCGGCACAGGCGTGCCAGCCTCGGATTGCTTGAGAATCGCCATGATCTGGCTGTCTGTGTAGCGTGATTTTTTCATGCAGAATCTCCTGCGCTTAGGTTACGAGAAAATTCTACTTTTGGCTGCTGTTATTTTTCGGGGGGATTACCCTGCTGTCCGGGCAGCCCCTGCGGGCACAGCCATTGCCAACTCAGGCGGCCTGCTAAGGCGCGGAAAATTTTGGCGCGAGAGCACCGTCAAAGCTTAGAGTGGATGTCCCGTTAGTATCCCGTTTCCTATAGCTGAACGGTATTAAAAAATATCATAGCCTCGCACGCTAATGACAGCCCTCTTAGGGAGGCACGTTTGTTATCGCGCATATAGTTTTTAAAAGCTAAACCCTATGCCCTCGTTGAGGTTATCCCTCACGCTGGGCCGACGAGCGACTGAAAGCGTTCATCGAGGCAGTTTCTGCCAGGCAAAAAGCGAGAGAATCGTCCTCGACAAGCGCAGCTTACAAATAGTAAGTGAGCATTGCGAGTCGGACTCGCGCACGAGCGCTTTTTAACGCAGCAGAAGCAACGTAGATAGCTTTCAGCCTGCTTTGCGCTGCTCAGGCCGTTCTTCCTTCGTTGCCAATGCTGTGGTCGCCGCAACGCCAACAGCCTGCATCCCGGCAGGATGTTGGCTGGTGCTGCCGTCCGGGCAGCCCCTGCGGACACAGCCATTACCAACTCTGGCGGCCTGCTGAGACGTGGTAGCCTGAACGCCAGGCCGTGAACATAGCTATCTATTATTGTTAACTCGAGTGGGCGTCCGGGTTGTATTTTTTCTTGCTAGCTTCCTGTTTAAGGTTTTCGTATCCTTGGCAGGATTCCAATTTTTATCTGCCAAATTAACAAATAGTCTTCGTAAAATTTCATTCAAACCTGGAGCATTCAAATGATCTCTACCAATTCTTTCAAGAATTTTTCTTTCACCACTCTTGTTACCATGAACAATGTTATTTCTTAGACGATAATAATTCTTTACAAGCTCTCCAAAATCATCATCTTCATCTAGCAAATGAACAATCAATCTTGCAAGTGTGTTTTGCTTATCATTACTGCTATTTGGAAAAATCGACTCAACAGAGATAAACGAAGTTGGAACCTGAAGGTGCTTAGGAGAAAGCTTAGAATAATTGTAATACTCACAGCAAATCTCCATATGGGACAACCCTGCAATCATACTTAAAACATGCTGGGCAAACTCTCTTGAATCTTCTGGATTCAACTTCATTAAGCATGGAGCTTCTGTCCCAAATAATGCTGTGTCTTCTCTGTACGACAAACCATGAAAAGGCGTATAACTGGGTTCACCAATAACACCTTTCGATTCTACTAAAACACTATCGAAACGAATGTCCTTTTCTTGGTAGGTCCGAATAGCAGTCATCAGCCTACAAAGAAATCCATTACTTAGTATCTCTTCTTTTTCGGTATAGAATGCAGAATATAAGTGACTGGGAGTGCCACAAAACCAGAACCCTGGATATTCCTCTATATTCTCCATGATCGCGTCAAAGTAGCCGAAACCTTCTAATTCAATCTTCCCATTAACTTTCAACCCTTGTATCAATATCACATATCTGCTTATTTTCATCCCCCCAAATGACATTTCTCCAGACATCAATGTACTAGAAGCTGTTTCACAACTTCTTTAGCACGATCATCATGCAGGCGGCGTGAAAGAAGGCTCGATACATTGAGAGCTTTCTTTCCCATCGAACCACTAATCGCCGATAATTTCCAAGCCAAGCAAAAGTGCGCTCTACTTTCCAGCGACGGTCGTACCTTCTCAGCTTTCTACCATCTTGCAGCGGCGCTTTTCTCCTGTTTCGACGATGTGGACAAATGAGATCAACGCCCCGTTTCTTTAACGCCATTCGCAGAGGATCAGAGTCTGCCGCTTTATCGTAAATCAAACGCTTCACCTTGCTCTTGCCATAGGAAACATTTAACAAAGCCTCAATCAGATTGACCTCCGCCGGTGACGCTGAGCCAAGTGTCAGCCCGATTGGAATGCCTTCGCCATCGACGACTATCATCCACTTCGACCCCTTACCACGCTTGGTTTTTCCAACACCGAGGCCCCTTTTTTTGCGGGTGCAAAACTACCATCAGAAAACGATTCTTCCCAATTTAACCGCGACTGTTGATCCAGAACGCGAAGAAGCTTACGCCAGGCTTTGACCCATGCACCTTGCTCTTCCCAGTACTGAAGGCGGCGCCAGCAGGTACTCGGTGAAGGATAGCGCTCGGGTAGATCACGCCAGCGCGCACCTGAACGTAAGACCCATAAAATGCCCTCGAAACAGGCTCGATTGCTGATAGGTTTGGGACCCCCTTTGCCACGAGGCAGGCTGGGTAAACAAGGCTCAATGTGTGCCCACTGTTGGTCGGTCAGTTCTGAGGTTGAACGTTTCATGGTGGAGGAGTTGAAGCTGATAGTTTTGATTATTATATCGGACTGAAGGTTATGAAACAGCTTCTATTCAAAATAGTCTGATCATGAATAATATTACCCAAATGAGGCAAGTGACTTTCAAACTTTGGGACCACATGGGTTTTTACAAACCTTATGGAATTAAGAAGATCTGAAAATTGATACCCGAAGACAAAGTAATGATTTAAAGGATCACCCCCACAATCTTGAACCTTTTTATCAAGAGCAATCCATTCCGGCCACTGCTTAAGATCAGATCTCAGATTTGAATCAGTTTGAAGAAAGCCTTGTATTTCGAATCTGAAAGGCTTGCCTTCCATACTTATGAGGCATCTATCAAAATTCTGGCCAGCAATGTACCTTACAAATCGTACAAATAGGTCATTATATTCTTCGATAAATGTAAAATTTTCCATTTATTGCACTTCTCCATATAAAAACCCCTACCAACCAAAAATTGACACTTACTCAATGCGGCAGGTTGTATGCAGCTAAAATTTTAATAGTTTACGTGCCTATTTTGCCAGCTAGAACCATTCAAGGAATCTATCGTAACCTCTTGATTAAAAGCTTAGCAACTTGCTTTCTGCCACATTTTTTCCAGAAAACGCGCATTACTAGAAGCTGTTTCACAACTTCTTTAGCACGATCATCATGCAGGCGGCGTGAAAGAAGGCTCGATACATTGAGAGCTTTCTTTCCCATCGAACCACCAATCGGCGATAATTTCCAAGCCAAGAAAACGTACGCTCTACTTTCCAACGACGAGCGTACCTTCTCAGCTTTCTACCATCTTGTAGTGGGGCTTTTTTCCTGTTTCGACGATGTGGACAAATGAGATCAATACCCCGCTTCTTTAACGCCATTCGCAGAGGATCAGAATCTGCCGCTTTATCGTAAATCAAACGCTTCACCTTGCTCTTGCCATAGGCAACATTTAGCAAAGCCTCAATCAGCTTGACCTCCGCCGGTGACGCTGAGCCAAGCGTCAGCCCGATTGGAACGCCTTCGCCATCGACGACTATCATCCATTTCGACCCCTTACCCCGCTTGGTTTTTCCAACACCGAGCCCCCTTTTTTTGCTGGCGCAAAACTGCCATCCGAAAACGATTCTTCCCAATTTAGCCGCGACTGTTGATCTAGAGCGCGAAGAAATTTACGCCAGGCTTTGAGCCATGCTCCTTGCTCTTCCCAGTACTGAAGGCGGCGCCAACAGGTACTCGGTGAAGGATAGTGCTCAGGTAGATCACGCCACCGCGCACCAGAACGTAAGACCCATAAAATGCCCTCGAAACAGGCTCGATTGCTGATAGGTTTGGGACCCCCTTTGCCACGAGGCAGGCTGGGTAAACAAGGCTCAATGTGTGCCCACTGTTGGTCGGTCAGTTCTGAGGTTGAACGTTTCATGGTGGAGGAGTTGAAGCTGATAGTTTTGATTATTATATCGGACTGAAGGTTATGAAACAGCTTCTAGTATCTCTTCAGCCACTGGCCGCGCAGCTCGGGCCTTTAGACTACAAGCTGTTGATATTATTGATTTTAATCTATCACTGGGCGACTCTACAGGCAAGGCTGCTAGGCGACAGAATATGTCGGCTGTTTAGGTGCAGCACTGTCGTGACAGTCGCTCTAATTTTTAAACTCGCTCTCGCGCCCAGGTTTTCCGCGCCTTAGCAGGCCGCCTGAGTTGGCAATGACTGTGCCCGCAGGGGCTGCCCGGATGGCAGCACCAGCCAACATCCTGCCGGGATGCAGGCTGTTGGCGTTGCGGCGACCACAACATTGGCAACGAAGGAGCCACGGTCTGCTCAGCGCGAAGCAGGGAATTCGCCTGTCCGGCGTGAGGGATAAGATCCCTCAAGGAGGGCATAGGGCTTAGCGCTTAGCGCTATACAGCCCTAAAACGCGAGGCTAACCAAATACTCACTTATTATTTGTAAGCCGCAAATATCGAGTATAACTCCCACTCGCTTTAGTGCAGTGCAGCTCAGCGCAATACTTACCCACACCTAGACAGCCCCCTCCCCCACCTTTATCCTGACTGTTTTACTCAGGTTTAGGCCATGCAGATTCCCTTTCGTAATAGCTACGCCCGCTTGCCCGAGCACTTTTATGCCGCCACTCAGCCAACGCCGGTGGCTGAGCCACAGTTAATCGCGTTTAACAGTGCTTTAGCCGAGCAGCTGGGCATTGACGCCCGCCAAGCCAGCGATGAGGAGCTGGCACAGTGGTTTGCGGGCAATCGCCTGCATGAAGGTGCCGAGCCTATCGCCATGGCCTACTGCGGCCATCAGTTTGGTCAGTTAAATCCACAACTGGGCGATGGCCGCGCGCTGTTGTTGGGCGAGGTGGTTGACGATCAGGGCCAACGCTTTGATATGCAATTAAAAGGCAGCGGTCGCACGCCGTTTTCTCGTGGTGGTGATGGCCGCTCACCCATAGGGCCGGTATTGCGAGAGTATTTATTATGCGAGGCCATGCACGCTCTCGGTGTGCCCACCACACGCGCCTTAGCGGCGGTCGCCAGTGGTGAAACGGTTGTGCGTGAGCGGCTAGAACCTGGTGCAGTATTTACTCGCGTTGCCGCCAGCCATATTCGTGTAGGTACGTTTCAATATTTTGCTTTGCGCCGCGATCTCGATGCGTTAAAGACCTTGGCCGATCATGTCACTGAACGACATTTTCCGGAGATTCTTTGCTCGCCAGCAGCAAACAGCGAGCAGCCTTACTTGGCATTATTAAGAAGCATATGCACAGCCCAAGCAGAGCTGATTGCTCACTGGATGCAGCTGGGTTTTATTCACGGTGTGATGAATACCGATAATATGACGGTGAGTGGCGAGACCATCGACTATGGCCCCTGCGCTTTTATGGACACCTATCGCAAAGAGCAGGTGTTTAGCTCTATTGATCGTGGCGGTCGCTACGCCTTTCACAATCAGCCCGCCATTGGCCAATGGAACCTGGCGCGCCTAGCCGAAACACTATTGCCATTAATCAGCGACGATGAGCAAACGGCGGTAGCATTAGCAACAGAGTGTCTAGAGCAATATTCACAGCGCCACCAGCAAGCCTGGCTGACCGGCATGCGTCGCAAGCTGGGGTTGAGCACAGAGCATGATGGTGACAGCGCCCTGGTGGATGACCTATTGGCACTACTGGAGCAAGGCGAGGTCGATTACACCTTGTTTTTCCGCCGTTTATCTTGGCTTTGTGGCGAGGATGAAAACAACGATGCTTATCGCCAGGTAGCTGAGTTGTTTAATCACCCGGAATTATTTAACGACTGGCATGTGCGCTGGCAACAGCGCCAAGCGCAAGACGCACTGTTACCTGAGCAGCAACAACAGCAAATGCTGGCCACGAACCCCGCCTATATTCCACGCAATCACAGAGTCGCTGAGGTCATTAAAGCCGCAGAAGAAGACGGCGATTTACGCCCGTTTCATAAGCTGCTAGAAATCATTACTCAGCCGTTTGATGAACAGCCAGAGCACCTTGCCTACCAGCAACCACCGGCCGAGGGTGAGAAGGTTTTAAAAACCTTTTGTGGTACATAAAGAAACGGGCGCTTAAGCGCCCGTTATCGTGTGATCGTTTTAATATTACTGACAACCACTGTGCGGCGTATTTAATACCACATCGGCAATATGCTGCTGGTAACCTTCAGCGGTGATGGCTTGTGTACCATTAATACCGGCATTTTCACCAATCATGTAGGTTTCTGATAGTGGAATACCAACGTTGGCAAAAGCTTCGGCATCGGTATCGGCATTACCATACGCACGCACAAACTCAACACCGGCGTCTTGCATGGCCTGCATCACTTCAGTTTTGTACTGCGCGGTTTCAAACAAGCCTTGCTGATTGGCGAAGGTGGTGCGCAGGGTAAAGTCTGGCAGGTTTAATGTGTCACGCAGCCAACGACGAGTGCCTTTGGCGTACCAGTATGTACGAGCGGTCACAAACACTGGGTGATAGCCGCGGTCGATGTATTCCTGCACCAGCTGGCCTGCCGCTGGGCGCGGGTCTGCCGCTTCGATGCCGGTGTAATCCAGAATTTGTTCCAGGTCGCTTTTGGTCAGGGTTTCATCAATATCAAACACTACCGCTTTGCGGCCCGCCTCAATGGCGGTTAAATACACGTCGGTGTAGCTTAAATCGCCCAGCACCACCATGCGCACCACATATTGGCCTTCCTGCTGGCCATCCACTGGAACAAAAATTTTACCATCATTATTGGTGGTAAATTGCCCCAGATATTGCCAATCGTCTTTGCCGCTGCCGGTGATAAACGCCTGCACCTCTTCACCTTCTAAGTCTTTATGAAAGACGGCGCCATAATCAAATTTACCGACCAAAGAGGTGGCCTGGCCGGCACTGACGATTTTGTCATGGCCCATGTGGAACGGTTTATCCAACGCCAACAGACGGTTGCCAAAGGATTTGAAGTCTTGCTGAGCAGGAAAGCTAAATGCCGGGGCCTGCTGCACCGCACTGTAGTCGGTACAGGCAATGATGCCATCGTTAATAACGTCGATATCATCGCCGTTGGCGTCACCAACATCCTTAGGGTTGGTCATGGCACAAGCGCCGATGGAACCAGTGGCTAACACGGAGGCCAACGACCAGCGCAGCAGTGATTGAGACAGTGAGAATCGAGACATAATTATAATAAGCCTATATTGCTAGGGTTTACTGTGGGCGAAATAAGCACGTTTTTGCCAAGGTTATTTCGCTAGAATGGATGAACGCACAATGCCTTCAATACATGAACGAGTGATGACGATTCTGTTTCATCCTGCACACTTCAGCGAACTTGATCGCTGGCGGCAAGTGCCAAACAGGCCAGCCAGCGAAGCTGACGCATTCCGTGTTAACGCTGGCATGTGCCTGATTTGTGCACAAGCCATGCAACGGCCGTATGCAACCAGTCGCCTAGCGACTACAATCGAGCTGACCAACCAGACAGGATTTCACCATGACCTATCCTCGCGACTTAATCGGCTACGGCCAAACTCCCCCTCAGGTCTGCTGGCCGGGCAAAGCCAGAGTGGCGCTGCAGTTTGTGATTAATTACGAAGAGGGCGGCGAAAACTGCATTCTGCACGGCGATGCGGCATCGGAGGCGTTTTTGTCTGAGATCGTCGGCGCCCAGGCGCTCGAAGGTGTGCGCCATATGAACATGGAATCCATCTACGAATACGGTTCACGCTCAGGCTTTTGGCGCCTACATCGTCTGTTTACCGAACGCCAGATGCCCGTCACAGTATTTGGTGTGGCCATGGCCATGGAGCGCAACCCTGCTGCCGTCGATGCCATGCTGGCTGCCGATTGGGAAATTGCCTCCCATGGCCTGCGTTGGATCGACTATCAGTACGTGCCAGAAGACGTTGAGCGCGAGCACATTCGCCAGGCGTTGGACATTCATAAGCGCCTTACCGGGCAATACCCAGAGGGCTGGTACACCGGGCGCATGAGCCCTAATACACGGCGCTTAATTTGCGAAGAAGGTGATTTTCTTTACGACGCCGACAGCTACGCCGATGAGTTGCCTTATTGGATCGAGGAAAACGGCAAACCGCACTTAATCGTGCCCTACACCCTGGATGCCAACGATATGCGTTTTGCTACCAACCAGGGATTTAACAGCGGCGAGCAATTTTATCAGTACTTAAAAGACAGCTTTGATGTGCTGTATGCCGAAGGCGAGCATAGCCCCAAAATGCTCAGCATCGGTTTGCACTGTCGGCTGGTAGGCCGACCAGGTCGCGCTGCCGCACTGATGCGGTTTTTAGATTATGTGCAGCAGCATGATCAGGTTTGGGTGTGCCGGCGTGCCGACATTGCCCGCCATTGGCGTGAGCATCACCCTGCAGCCTGACACTTTAAATATCGCTACGCAGCAGCGCCATTGACAATGTATCCAGGTATGAGCCGTTGACATACACGGCTTGGCGCTGGCGCCCTTCAAGCTCAAAACCGAAAGATTGGTATAACGCTACGGCGCCGTCATTATTCGCGTGTACCGACAGCTCGATACGAACAACGTTGAGCCAGTTAAAGCAAAAATCCAATAAATGCTGTATTAATAGCCGAGCCACACCACGACGCCTATAGTTACTTGAAACCGCCAGGCCAAAGGAGGCAATGTGTTTTATTCTGGGCTTGGCGGCGTTACGGATGCATAAATGCCCCATCACATTGCCATCGTCATCACAGGCCACAAAGTTGTGTGCCATGTGATTTAAGGCACCTCTGAATAATTCGGTGCCCGCTCTGGATCGCCAGAGGGCTTCAGATCACGCAGCCGGCTTGCCGCTCTAGCAAGGCTACAGCAAAAATCGGCGACACAGAGCTGGAGTTCTCTGACGCTCCCCGCAGGGCGCGGGCGGCAGGCCTCCATAACATCGTTGGCGATGTTGAAAAGGGCTGGCCATTTCCTACCATCACCGCCTTGTTCTGAAAGCCTGACGCACTCGCGCAGAGCTGTGCAGAATTATTCAGAGGTGCCTTACCTATCAAACTCAGCTCGCGACATGGACGGCAAATAGGCGTTGTTGGCCAACACGTCCGGTTCTAAATAGATGCGATACAAGGCGTCTGCATCAGTGTCTTGAAAGGGGCGAACCTTCATGCCTGCCTCTCTAGCCAATGATCACGGCTTAAGCCATATACGGCGTGATCGACCACCCGACCACTAATGTTTTCTGCCCGACTGATAATGCCTTCTAGGGTAAAGCCTAAGCGTTCACACACCGCACGACTGGGCTGGTTCTGCTCAGCCGCAGAGATCTGTACTTTTTGCATGGCAAGATCATTAAAGGCCATGTGAATGAGTGCGGCCACAGCTCGACTTACGATGCCTTTACCTTGATAGCCCTGGTGCAGCCAATAGCCAATTTCGACTTTTTTAAGGCCATGGTTGATGCTGTTAAAGCTGATGTTGCCGACCACTTGCCCTAAATACAGAATGGCGCAGGTCAACGATTTGCCATCGGCATAATCATGCAGTGAGTTTTTAATAAACTTCAGAAAAAAGGCTTCGCCATCTGCCAACTGTGGCCAAGCCAGCCACTGTGATAAATACTCTCGCTGCTGCTCAACTACTGCCCAGTATTCTTTGGCAAAGCTGGGCTGAACCAGTGCTAAGGTGATTTCGTCATCGACTATCTTGCTAAACATTCTATTCCTTGATGCTGATCTGTGATGGCAATAAGAGCTTTGCCATCAACCATTCATTAATAGTGTTGCCATTTATTTTTATGCTACCACGCTTTAGGCCTTCTTTTTCAAAACCCATACGCTGATACAAAGCGATGGCTGCTAGGTTGTGCTCCATCACGGTCAGCTCCAAACGATGCAAGCCTTGCTTTTCAGCCCAAGCTTGCATGTGTGTCATCAGCTGTGTGCCGATGCCTTGAGCTGCCCAGGCCTGACTCACACCAATCACACAGTTGGCAACATGGCGATTACGCTGCCAGGGGTTGCCGATGCAAGCCACAAAGCCCAGCAATTCAGAGCCATGTTCTGCAACAAAAATGCGTTGATTATGACTTTGATTAAAACGCTGCAAGGCCAGGGCTTGATCGTCTAGGGTTGTGGGCCGCTCGCCCGGCTCAAACAGCATAAGCTGAGTTTCTTGATCTAGTTTTTGGAACAAATCAATCAGAGCCTGAGCATCACGCTGCTCTGCCGTTCGAACAACCACTGTCATGGATAGACCTTATCAAAATGCTCTAATACCAGCTCAGAGTCTTCAGTAAACTTGATACCTATTTCCTCCGCATACTGGCTAAAGAACTTAACATGCGCATCGCGCCACCATTCATAACTGCCATCACCCTCGCCTTCTGCGGCGGCAAATTCAGGCCCCACTTGATTAAAGGGGGAAATAGTGACCTTGCTGGTGCGAATAATACACACCGGCTGCTGGCTCCAGTTCAGGACCAGAGTTAAGCGCCCCACAGATGGTAACGGCTCATTTTCGATCTCATACGCCGATTTTAAACTGCAGGTGGCTGTCTTTTGGCCAATATTGATCAGCCGGGCGCATTCATTGGCGTTATATTCATCGGCGCAAAAGTGCTCAGCCACTATTTGCGTAGCCGGTGGCTGCTGATCTGCAGGTAGCTGATCAAGATATTGCTGCAAATACTGTTGCTGCTCTGGTGTCATGGTGCTTCTAGCCGAATTTGGTAAAGATAATTGTCACTGCTGTATAGAGCTTTTCTGCCAATATGGGTAAAGCCTAAGCGTTGCAGCAGTTGATTGGAGCGCTGGTTGGTTGGCAAGGTGACAGCCTGAATAGTCTCTAGCGCTAGGTTCTGCGCTGCCCAGTTCAGAACGGCAATACAAGCCTCATGGGCGTAGCCCTGGCCAGCGTATTGCTGCAGTAAGGCGTAACCTAAATCTGGATATTCAAGTTCCGCGCGTATCACCAAGCCGCACATGCCGATGGCCTTGGCCGTGTGTTTATCTTCGAGCAAATACAAACCAAAACCATAGTGCTGATAACTGGCCAGTAACTTGTCGTTAATATAAGCCTCAGCATCGGCTATGGTGCGCAACTGTTTGTCGCCAATATTGTTAATAAAGGCGTCTTCATTAAACAGCTGTAAAATGGCCTCGGCATCGGCTAACTGATATTCACGAATGTTTAGCCGCTCGGTCTGACAGATGATGCTCATTTTAAGGCTCCTGAGTCATCAGGCCATCATTGGCCGCTTGCTCCAGCTTGGGTCGTATCACTTGCCAAAGCGCATCGCTGCCTTTGCCAATGCGAGTATTAACCGCCAATACCTGCTCTAGGCTAATGCCATGCTGCTTCCAACTGTGGCCATCACCATGCAGGTTGTGCAACAACGGCGGCACACGATCAATCGCACGAGCGTACTGCGAATCCTTGCTGTCACCGGTTTCGAATTCTACCCACAAGTCCAGCAACGGTTGGCGCATCTCTTCGGATAATAACGCCAATAAACGTTCCACACCTTGCTGCTCCAGCTGTTTATTTTCGACGGTTTCACTGGCGTAAATAATGGTGTCGCCTGCATCGATTTCGCCCAGGTCATGAATCAACAGCATCTTCATCACCCGCTCAATGTCGATATCTTCATTGGCATAGTCTTTAAACAGAAGTGCGGTTAAGCAGGCATGCCAGCTGTGCTCAGCGGAATTTTCATAGCGATCAAGCCCCACTGGTCGGGTTTTGCGCTGCACATCTTTCAGTTTCTCAATGGCAATGACAAATTCCAAAACTCTTTCAATATCATTCATAATTAACGATAAACTCTTACCGATTGTGCATTAAAGTGCCATCGAAAAATGATGACTGGCAATCTTGAAACCTTCACGCAAGTAAAACTTATGAGCAGTAAAGCGCTGTACACCCGAGTCAAGATGCAGCTGCTGACAGTGCTGGCTGATCGCGTATTGTTTCAGCCAATCAAGAAGACGCTTGCCCATGCCGGCAGAGCGATGCTGATCGCTGGTGACCAGGTCATCGACATACAAGTGTTTGCCCCAGGCTAACTTTTCACCGATGTAAAACCCGGCCACAGCCACCACTTCGCCGTGCCGTTCGACATAGGCCAGCTGGTAGCCTTGTGACTGCTGCTTATTAATTTGCTCGCTCATGGCTTTTTGACTGTAAGCTGGCCGTAGCTGGCGCAACAAGGCATACACGGCATCTTTTGGCCCGGTTGCTGATAACAATTGCAGGGTTATTTCTGCATGGTTTTCAGTTGCTGTTGTCATTATGACTCCGCTTCAACTTGATACCACTGCAACGCTAACGCTTCGTGGTGTTGGACAAACTCATTTTTGTAATCGCAATAGAAGTCCATGTCATTGTTGCACAGCTGTGCCGCCTGCAGCTTTAACTTGCCGTAGTCCTCAGCAATAGACGGATGAGCTCTGAGGTAGTCGCGAAACGCCAAATGACGGACGGCAGCGCTTGAGCCCGTTTCGAATGCGTGTACATGATGCGTGCGCTGATGCTGGCTACTTTTTCGAAAATACCGCCGACCCGGTATGCCAAACTCGCCTTTCACTTCATAGCCAAGTCCTTGCATGGCGTCAGACTCATCGTCGAGTGCCTTAAGGTCATGCACTTGCAGCTGTATGTCGATAATGGGCTTCGCCGCCAGCCCCGGTACTGAGGTACTGCCGATATGCTGCACAGCATGCAGGTTACTTGCCGTTAGGACGTCGGTTATTCGTTGTGCTTCTTGCTGAAACATCTGCGGCCATGCCGGATTGGCTGCGACCACGGTAAGAATTCGCTGAGTCATTGTGTTTTAAGGCTCTATCAATTTTTTAATCATTAGCTGGCCGCGCTTGGCATCCACCTCACCACGGGCGCTCCAGCCATTTTTGTGATAAAAGCGTTCGGCACGGCCATTGCCAGGAATCACACGCAGCATGGCTATTTCACAGCCAGCCTGGCGCAACCGGCACGTCACTTCATCATGCATGGCTTGGCCAGCCCCCGAGCCACGCATATCAGGGGTTAGGTAAAAGAGGTTAATATAACCCATTGATTTACCATCTTCGCTGGTCAAACCAGAGCGAAACTCCAACTGACCAATACAATGTTGATGCGAGAATACGTGCAAAAACTCATTGGGATAATCGGCGGTCAAATGTTCAAACCAGCGCTGAGTATCATCATCACAATAGCCCTCCAAGCTGCCGAAGCTGACTTGCCAGGTGTCACGGCGAAACGCCAGACAGCGCTCAAGATCTTCGGCCAGATTCACTGGGCGGTAAGATAAATCCATGTATAAGGCACCTCCAAATAATTGTGCACAGCTCTGCACGAGTGCAGCAGACTGTTAAAACAGGACAGCGATTGTAGGAAATTGCCAGCCCTTTCAATATCGATATCGCAGTTATAGGAGCCGACCGCCCGCGCCCTACGGCGAGCGCCCGAGTGGGTACCAAATGATTCCCAGAGCGGGCACCAAATTATTCAGAGGCGCTTCAACTCTTGAACTAATTTAGGCAGCTGCTCAAAGTGTGAGCAGACGCGATCGGCCTCGACGCAGTGCTCACCAAAAAATCCCGGTATATAGACAGTTTTCATGCCTGCTTGGTGAGCACCTTGAATATCAGCAATGGGATTATCGCCCACAAAAATAGCCTGCGACACGGGCACATCTAAACGCTCGCAAGCGAGTCGAAAAATAGCCGCATCGGGTTTTCTCAGTTCCACCGCTTCAGAGACAATGACCACATCAAAATACTTGCACAGCCCCAGGGCCTGAAAGTTACGCTCTTGAAACGGTGTTTTACCATTAGAAATCAGGCCCAAGCGATACCCCTGTTGATGCAGTGATTTGATCGCAGCGCTGACACCCGGCTTTTCTTGGCAGAAGCCTGAAAAACACAACTCGTAACTGCTCAGCAGTTCCTGCATCGACCAGCCTTGAATCGCAAACTCGTCGGTCAACTGTTGATAAACCCGATCTTTCCAAACCCGGCCATTATCATCCAGCTCCACAAAACGATCACAAAACTGCTGGGCATGGTTGATCTGGTTGCGCAACATGCCAGTGGCCTGCCACAGAGCAAACTGCTTAAGCGAGGCTGTGCGATCCAGTAGGGTTTCATCCAAATCAAATAATACAGCGCGTTGTTCAGATGACTCAGCGACAGGCTGCATTAATCTTCCTTGTCATTGTTCACTAAGGCTTTAGCACTCTGCCCCAGTGAATCAACATCGATGCCTTGCTGTTGCAATAATTTTTCAAACAGCGGCAGAAGCTCACCCAGGCTTTCTTGCAGGGTATCGCGCACGGTATCCACCACCACTTGGGTGCCACGCTCGATTTCAACGTTAATCAAGCTGCCGGCTTGTTTATCTTCAAAGGTCGTCATGCGACGGGTTTCGGGAATCAGCCAGACTTCAAACCAACCTTGCTGTTTATCCACTTCCGCCAAGGTCAGGCTGGCACCGTTTAAGGCAATATAGCCTTTGGGGAAGATGTAGCGCTTCCAGGCATCCGGCAACGCAAAACGAATGCAATAATTGTCTTCTACCTGACGCACGTCCAGCACCTCGGTATTAAAGTCGACATGACCCGACAACGGATGGCCGCCAATTTCGGCGCCGTCTTTGGCCGCACGCTCGACATTGACGCGGTCACCCTTCTGATATTGGCTTAAGGTGGTAATGTTCAAGCTTTGCAGCATGACATCAAATTTTACCCGCACCTCAGACAGCAATTCCGTCACTGTTAGACAAACGCCATCCACCGCCACGCTGGCACCAATTTCTAGCTCATCACAAAAGCCGGGCTCAAAGTGAATCACAAAAGTACGAATGCCTTGGTGGTCTTGAACGTCTTCCAAAGTAGCGACGGACTGCACGATGCCGGTAAACATAACTTCTCCACGGAATAGATGCTGACAGAGTGCGTATTTTGCTACAGGGCTGTGGTCTGCACCAGCCAAGGATCCAAATGTGCGTGGATCAGTGTGTTGAGTGGCTTCCTGCCTTCCTTCTAACTTCGCGCGCCTTCTCTAGGCCTTTCCTAGCCCTCTCCTAGCCATCTCCCACGACGGCCTGTACTAACTGTTGTAGCACCGCATCGCCGCCCTGTTGCAAGGCCTGCTGATATAACTCGTATACCTCAGCATCGTGCTGCTGCAAATAATAAAAGCCCGCCTTGGAGCCTAAGAACCAGCGCTGGCGCAGCTTAAAATAAAATTCTAACAAGTCCGTCAGCAACCAGTGACGCCGATACAAGGACTCAATATCCTGCTGGCGCGAGCGCTGCAGCATTTTGTGGCTCCAAGCAACTATATGCTGGCGTTCATCGACGCTCAAAGGATCTGGGCCTTGCTCAAAGCGCTGCTGCAACTGCTGTAAAAAAGCCTGGCCCTGACCTTGCTGATCGAGCAGTAATTCACCGCCGACAAAGCGTAAAAACTCCTCCCGGCTGGCGTCAGCCTCATGACTGGCATACAACCAGGCGTCCAAGGGCACACCGTCAAACAAGCGATGATCTTTTTTCACATCAGGTGCTAGGCAAAAACAGGCGATATCAATATCACTGCTGGCAGTGGCATCACCCCGAGCAATGGAGCCATATAAAATTATAAAATCGGGCTGATGCAGGCGAGCCAGTTCTTCGGCCGCACTCAAAGCGATGGTTTTCATGGCTGTCCTTAAAGAGAGTCCCTAAAGAAAAACGGATAACTGCGAAACTTTGGCAAACCCCGGTGCGATGATTGTGCAGAACCGTCTGAGCTAGTGTCGGTAGAAAAAAGCTGACGACAGGCGCCTCGAAGTTGGCGCCTGTACATAGGGGAGAAGCGCTAAGGCTTTAAGTGATCGGCCACCAGGAACGCCATTTCCAATACCTGATCGGCATTGAGACGCGGATCGCACTGAGTGCGATAGCACTGGGCCAGATCGTCTTCGCTGATTTGATAAGCACCGCCCGTGCATTCGGTGACGTGCTGACCTGTCATTTCCAGATGAATACCGCCGGCATGGCTGCCTTCGGCGCGATGCACATCGAAGAACTCGCGAATTTCGCCGATGACATCATCGAAATTACGGGTTTTATAGCCACTAGAGGCCTTACGCGTATTGCCGTGCATTGGATCTGATGACCACACCACATGGCGACCTTCACGTTGCACAGCCTGCACTAAAGATGGCAAGGCTTCACCCAGCTTATTCACCCCCATACGAGTAATCAGGGTTAAACGGCCAGGGTCATTGTTTGGATTCAGCGCGTCGATTAAGCGAATCAGCTCGTCAGGCTGCATGCTCGGGCCGACCTTAACCCCTACCGGGTTATGAATACCCCGGAAAAATTCGATATGGGCGTGGTCCAGCTGACGGGTGCGCTCACCAATCCACAGCATATGGGCCGAACAGTTATAGTATTTGTCTGTGAGGGTATCGACCCGGGTCAATGCCTGCTCATAGTTCAGCAGCAAGGCCTCGTGGGAGGTAAATAGCTGCGTTTCGTGCAGGGTCGGATGGGTATTAGAGTTAATCCCCACCACATTCATAAAGGCCAGGGTATCCTGAATGCGATCAGCTAGGGCCTGGTATTCGTTTTTCAGTGGATTGTTTTCCACAAACGCCATATTCCAACCATGCACCTGATGCAGATCGGCCAAACCGCCTTGAGCAAAAGCGCGCAGCAGGTTCATGGTCGCTGCTGAGCGATGGTAAGCATCCAGCATGCGTTGCGGATCAGGACGGCGCGCTGCTGCGGTAAAGTCGTACTGATTAACAATATCGCCGCGATAACTCGGCAGAGTCACGCCATTGATGGTTTCGTTATCGCTGGAGCGCGGCTTGGCATATTGACCCGCCATACGCGCGACCTTAGTCACCGGGCAATGGCCGGCGTAAGTCATGACGATAGCCATTTGCAAAATGACTTTAAAGGTGTCCCGAATCTTATTGGCGCCGAACTCGCTAAAGGATTCAGCACAGTCGCCACCTTGCAGCAAAAAGCCACGGCCTTGTGCGACTTCACCCAACTGGCGATACAGCTCGCGGGTTTCCTGTGCAAACACCAGCGGAGGGAAAGCGCTGAGCTGCTGCTCTACCTGTGCTAACGCGTCGGGGTCGTCATAGTGAGGTTGTTGCTGGATTGGCAGTGAGCGCCAACTATCGGGTTGCCAGGTCACGGTATGTCTCTTGTACTGCTGTTCATGATGGAATCCGACACTATAACTCAAGCGCACGCATTGCAATGCGTGTGTGCAGGTAAGTAGCGATGCGCTACGAATGGCTGGCCGTACCTAGGCTGCCCACAGTGTAGTTCGGCGAAGCTGCTTGCCGCCCCAGCATCCGCGCTGGCTGTCTAACGACCTGCCACTGCTAACCCAATCTACCCCTCTCTCAGCTTATTGCTCTGCCTCTCACACTGCATACCAGCGAGGCCTGACCTCTATTGACTCATCCATTAGTAGTGTTGAAAAGCGCGCTCACATTGCCGACTGTGACAGTCTTTCATACCGGTCTTTCATGGCGCAAGGAATCGCATATGCCGCACCAAGACAGCTATAGCCGTGGCCCAACCGAGCAGCCGCTTTTGAACGTGACGTTGGGCGATTGCTTCGATCACAGCGTTAAGCGCTGGCCCGACAATCTGGCTTTAATCTCACGCCACCAAAATATTTGCTGGAGCTACCGACAGTTGCAGCAGCAAGTTGATCGCTGCGCCCAAGCTCTGCTGGCCATCGGCGTGAATGTCGGCGATCGGGTGGGGATTTGGTCACCGAATAATGCCGAGTGGTGCATTACGCAACTGGCGACGGCCAAAATTGGCGCCATATTGGTCACCATCAACCCGGCCTATCGCCTGCACGAAGTGGAATATGCGCTGCAACAGTCACAATGCTCTGTGCTTATCAGCGCCGACACCTTTAAAGACTCAGACTACAGCGCCATGCTTAATGAGCTGTTGCCGGAGTTGGCGTACAGCGCTCTCGACAGCCAGCGCTTGCCCCATCTGACCACGCTGATCAGCTTAAGCCACACCGCTATGCCTGGCATGCTGAGCTGGAACGGGCTGCTGCAGCTGGCAGATCGCAGCTCAGCCGACGCACTGCGCGCCCGGCAGCAAACACTGCACTGCGATCAAGCCATCAATATTCAATACACCAGCGGCACCACCGGGTTTCCCAAAGGCGCGACGCTCAGCCATCGCAATATTCTTAACAATGGTTATTTGGTCACCGAACAACAAGGTTTTACCGAGCAAGACAAACTGGTAATACCCGTGCCGCTTTACCATTGCTTCGGCATGGTCATGGGCAACATTGGCTGCATTAGCCATGGCGCCACCATGATTTACCCCTCAGACGCCTTCGACCCGAGTGCGGTGCTGCAAACCGTGCAAGACGAGAAAGCCACCGCTTTATATGGCGTTCCGACCATGTTTATTGCCGTGCTGGCGCAGCCGGATTTTGCTGACTACGACCTTAGCTCATTGCGCACCGGCATTATGGCGGGCGCCAGCTGCCCGGTGGAAGTTATGAAGCAGGTGATGGAAAAAATGCATATGCAGCAGGTGCAAATTGCTTACGGCATGACAGAAACCAGCCCGGTCAGTACCCAAACCCAGGCTGACGATCCTGTGGAAAAACGCGTCAGTACCGTTGGTCGCACCCACCCGCACCTGGAAAGCAAAATCATTGATCCGAATGGCGCGCTGGTGGCCAGAGGTCAAATTGGCGAACTGTGCACCAAAGGCTATAGCGTGATGCTGGGCTACTGGAACAATGACGAGGCCACGCAGCAAGCCATCGACAGCGACGGCTGGATGCACACCGGCGATTTGGCCTGCATGGACGACGACGGCTACATCAGCATTGTCGGGCGCAGCAAAGATATGGTCATTCGTGGCGGTGAAAATATCTACCCACGTGAAATCGAAGAGTTTTTATACACTCACCCTGCGGTAGCCGACGTGCAAGTGACGGGTGTGCCGGATAAAAAATACGGCGAGGAGCTGCTCGCTTGGGTCATATTAAAAACTGGCGAAGATATAAACGAGCACACACTGCGTGAGTTTTGCAAAGAGCAAATCGCCCACTACAAAATCCCGCGTTACTTTCGCTTTACCGATGAGTTCCCGATGACGGTGACGGGAAAAATCCAGAAGTTTAAAATGCGAGAGATTAGTGTAGAGGAGTTGGGGCTGGAGCCATAGATCGATGTTTCAAAAACCCCGATAAATCGCTCATTCATCGGGGTTTGATCTTAGATTAATACATCTCACCAGTTTCGGTGTTCTTTAGTACTACACTGGTCACATTGGCCTTTAATCGAGCCTCGCAGTTCTCAACATAGTTCTGACAATACATGCCATTATCATCAATGTAATCTTGGCTGAAGCGAATCACATATTCATACTGATAAGCATCCATCATACTTTCAGCCATATCAGGAGCCATTGGAATTGCTGCATAGAAATCATAGTCTCGATATTCATCAAGGAAAAGCCAGACATTTTCGCGGGTAGCATAGGTTTTGCCTAATGAGTCTAGCCCTGCCAGCTCAAGCTCAATGCTAGCAACATCCAGTTCAACATCACCAATAATCGTAGTGGTTGTATATGTAACCCCTTCTAAGTCATGCGAAAAGTCATCATCCGGCTGAGTTATTCGCAACTCCTGCATTTCTGCGTCATAACCGATTGCATGCAAGCCTGTAAATAGGTAATAACTGTCCTTACTGACTCGATCAACCAGAGTAAAGTCCGGAAGGTTATTAAAAAACTTAGAAACTCTTTCTTCATATTCTGCTTGAGTTTCAAACTCTGATTTCTTTGATGCTTCTTCAATTTTCTTGAATTGCTCAAACAGTGCCTTGCCACTGTCAAGAGAATTACCCGAGGAGGATCCACCACCGGATGAACCACCACAGCCAGCCAGTGCGATGATGGCCGATGTCAGCAAAAGCGAAGAAGAAAAACGATTATTCATTGTTCACATACCTGTGCAATATTTAATCAAAGCGGCTCGTCACGTAATGCCGCTATTTAATAACCAATCAGGTGAGACAAATGAGAGCATCACTATTCCAACTGGCGTGCGAAGACTATCTCCATGGCAACATGGCGTCAATCAAAGCGTCCCTTCATCCCCATATCAACGTTGCTAGGAAAAAGACCCAACTGGGTCTAAATCACCTCAGTTACAGCGATCTAAACAGCCAATTTGGCCCATATAGCTGGAACAGGTCTTGCTCAGCGAATACAAAACGCAGCGAGCGAGATAGCCATGCAAACCACCCGTGCCCGATCGACAACGCGACAATTGCCCAAATCACTATCGACGTCGAGCAGCGATAAGCAGATTGGTGTGGGAAACAAGCACGGGCAGCACAGCCCTAAAACCTTTAATGAAAAAGCCAGCAATCAGCAATCTCACTTGCTGGATCAACAAACAGAGTTTTCAGGCCGCGCCCGGGTGGCTCAAGTGCTGCGCTGGACCAGCACAGCAGCACTGATTGCCAACGACTTGTTTTCTGAGAAATCCACAACCACTAAGCAACGTGCACAACAGGCACGAACCCCTGAAGCGCAGTCCACCGTGATAGGTGGCCGCTTAATGATCGGGACCAATGCCGAAGATGACAGCCATATTCCAGGCCACCTTCAAGCATTGCTGTCGGACGCGAATAAAGTAAAAAGCGTCGTGCAAAATTTCGAGGATCAAAACGAGGGGCTGACCCACCAGCTGCTGTTTGCTGGCTCAGACACCGAACGCACCAAAATTCGCGAGCAAATGCGCATTAACAGCCAGCAATCACGACACTTGTCGCAACTGCATCAGTTTGTCGCAGATGATGGCGTGTTTAATGCTTTTTCACACACCACCCGACAGGAAATTGAAGATCGCTACGTGCAGGAAAACGCCGACACTAATATGTCAGCCAGCAACTACATGAACGGCCTGAAAAGCCGCCAACAAAGCCACTCAGCCATGCTACGCAACTTGCGCTCTAGTTTGCGCGACCAAGGCAGTATCAGCATGGCCAGCAACACCCAAGGCAAACATGCCGAACAGCGTATTATCGAGGATGTTATTGGCAAGCATGACCAAGAAGTCGAAAGAACTAAAATGGCCCGAGGGTTTACTGTATTTTCCACATTGCCAGAGCCTAGCCACCTGGACATGGTCGTTGCCGGAACCAAACCGCCCTGCGCAATGTGCGAAGTCACCGAAAGAGCGAGGCAAAAGGTGGCACAAACGGGACAAGATAATAGCAGTCCACTGGTGATGAAGCGCTATAAAGATGAGCATTATCAATCGGGTAATTTATTTCCGGGCAACTATGTCAATACCGAAGATCAACACGTCCATCAACAGTTGCGTGGCCAGTTTGCCGACAAAGCCAGCTTTCCTAAAACCCGAGTCACAGCACGTAAACGCGCTGACAGCGTTGCCAGTTTTAAAGCATTTAAAGATTTGTGAATCGAAAACCAGGGCTGTTCATTAGCAGCCCTGGCATGACTGACATAAGTCTTATTCTTCAGGCAGCAATACCACATCACGCTGGCCGAAGAACTGAAAGCCGCAGCCTAACGCAACCGCTTTGGACGACAAGTTGTGCGACTGATGGCGATATTGCGGCTCGTATCCTTGCTGATACGCCTCTTTTGCCAAGGCATGAACCACCGCTTTACCCTGCCCTTGGCCACGATACTCAGGCAGAGTTAATACGCCCATATCGGCAATTTTGGAATTGTCCCAAGGGTACATACTGGCCGCGGCCACCAAGCGATCGTCGACAATGGCGCCAAACACACGCCAATGATCCAGCTCGACGTAGGCATCGTCCAAGTCCTGCTCGCTGGCCGATTGTTCAAATGCACCAAACAGCTCGGCATCGTCGCTAGTTAACCGTCGCACGTGTGCGGCTTGTGGGCGATTCAATATGGTGTCACGTTGGCTGACTGGAAAATAATACAGGTTATCTTCACCATAAAACTCCAGCCCTTGCTGTTGCAGGGCAGCCTGTAAACCTGCGCTGGTCAGCGGCCATGGCCCGTGCAATTGCAAACGCTCCGCCATCTCCGGCGTCATGCACAACCATTGCTGATCATCGCCATGCAGCAATTGCATCAATGGGTAAGCAGCATCCGGATGAATGACCACCGACTGTTGCTGGTTAGAGAAAACCATGTTGCCTGGCAAAAAACGCTGCTGCCAGAAGCTGAGAATACTGTTAGAAAATACTGACATAACTAATCCTTTCGTATCGGCCGAAATGCAATCGCGGGAAAGGGAGATGTCGTTGTGAGGTCACGCGTATGCCATAAACACAGCGATACGAGCGGGATCGCGAGACATTCTAACCGCTTCTTTGGCTCGCGCCAGACCAGCTACGCAAAGATTGCGTCAATTGATACGCTGAGGGCATCGGTCTGTTGCACAAGCAAAATCACCGCAGACACCACGCTACACTAAGGCCTGTTAATACCGCTAGATCATTACTGTTGGAGTCATTCTTCTGCAAGACATGCGAAGCGCCGGTTGAACTTCCCTATTCGCGCCTTAATTGAGGAATATTCAGTTCATCCCGGCGTGACCGACACAGTGTTAACAGGCCCCAGCGAACTTTGAACAATTCCATAACGCGATTAACAGCTGACGTCATCCGTCAGCAGCGTGACGTTCACCCAGGGCCAAAATTGGTGATTTAAGCTCGGCCGCATTTATACAGAGCGGTGCCGAACTATGCAGAGGTTTCCATGCTCAGTCGTTCCTGTTGTCAGCCCCAAATTCATGCCTACCAGGCCCATTATGTGGACGCCTTGGTGGATGTGTTTTGTCGTGCGGTGCACCAAATAGATGAGCGTATTTATAGCGAACAACAAAAGCGCGCGTGGGCGCCCATACCGGCAGACAAAGCCTTCTGGCAGCGACGCTTTGCTACGACAAAGCCGTTTGTTGCATTGCTGTATCAGCGCCCAGTGGGCTTTCTGGAATTGGATGCACAGGGTCATATTGACAGCCTTTACGTTGACCCCGATCTGCAACAGCAAGGCATCGGCCGGCTGTTGCTGACACACGCCATTGATCACGCCAAACAACAGCCGCTGCCACAGCTAACGGTGGATGCCTCGCGCTGTGCCAAGCCCTTGTTAGAGCAACAAGGCTTCGTTGAGCAACACACACAAATGCGCCGCAGCTGCGGTACCATGCTGGTCAACCACGTAATGCAAAAAGTACTATGAGTACAATTACAAATCGTTTGCATTAGCTACTAATTTCTTTACTATCGCCACACCGCTGGCACATGGCCCTGGTTCCGGTGTCACGCGCCACGTTTATGGACACCAACAATAGGCACATCACCATGCCCCTGGGAATCTTTATGATCTGGCCGGCGCTGCACCTTATGTATGGCGTTGGCGAACATCGCAGCGACCGCATCCCGCAGCAACGCCGTTACGCTGGTTTGGCGTTTTTACTATTTAGCTTGGCCTGGATGGGGCAGCCCTACGGCTGGGAGCAAGGCACCTTCTATTGGCTGTTTAGCCTGATTGCGTGCGCCGCCATTTTTGTGCAGCTGCGAATCTGGTGGCCGCGCACCGTGGCAGTACTCACCGCCATCAGTGCCGTGGGAGGTGTGTATGTCGGCTTGGTCTGATGGTCAGGGCAATTGGCCACGTCTTAACTCAACCCTCAGTCGCGTCAGCGCGGCGCTGGTCGGCGCACTCATCGCCACCGTGTTACTCACCCTGTGCATCACTTTGTGGTGGCCTTTTGGCGATGAAGTGGAGCAAATTTTCGCCGGTGGGGTGTTCTTTTTCGTTTTTTGGGCCGGCTTCTTTTACTGGGCCTTGCTGGCTGTGGGTGGCTTGCAGGCTTGGCGTCGCATGCTGCTGTTAATGATCGGCTTTGGCCTGATCAATGCCATTCATTTTGTGGGAGGTTAACCATGCAACAGTCCACTCATAAGACCTTGTACAACACCCACAGCTGGATTGGCATCTGGTGTGGCATTTTATTGTTTGTGGTGACCTTTTCCGGCTTGCCAGCCATGTTCGCGCACGAGCTGGAAGTGTGGCAGTCGCCAACGTTGAGTCAGCTCGAAGGCGTCGACACCACACAAATGGAGCGCATTGTTAACAACGCGCAAAGCGATGGTTTCGACTACGACGACTATTTTATCGTGCCGGAATTAGATCGCGGTTTTGTTCAGCTGGTGTACTTTGAAGAAGGCAAAGAGCCGGATATTCGCTACTACGACGCCACCACCCATCAAGCGCTCGCCATCGGCAACTCAGACATGGCCCATGTGCTTGAGCATTTGCACACCGACTTGCACCTGCCCAGCCCGATCGGACGCTATTTGGTCGGTTTGGCAGGCATGGCCATGCTGCTATCCATCATTGCCGGGATTTTAATCCACGTAAAATGGCGCAAAGAGTTTGTGATGTTGCGCCCCAAACGCAGCTGGCGCTTGTTGCTCACCGACCACCATAAACTGCTCGGTTTGTGGACTTTGCCCTTCGCCTTTATTTTGGCATTCAGTGGCACCATCTTGGGCTTGTTAGGCTTGGTGTCGCCCATATTAGCGGTGGCTAAATTTGAAGGCGATGTCGATAAAGCCGTCGCCGCGGTAGTGGGCCCGCAGGCCGAAGTCAGTGGCACCGTCGCACCGCGCATCAGCCTGGATGAGCTGCAGCGCCAAGCACTGATCGTACAACCCGAGATGGACGTGCACTTTATTCACGTCACCGCCGATGGCGATGCCAACGGCTTGGTCAAATTCTCCGGCAATCACGCTGAAAAGCTCAGCAACCTGCAAAACGTGACCTTGCAGCTTCGCGACGGCGAGCTGGTGCATCAATCGGACGCGGCAGAGCGCGGGCCGTTTCAACGTATTTTTGCCGCAGTTACGCCACTGCATTTTGTAATGTTCGGCGATATCGCATTAAAAGCCTTTTATGCCCTGTCGACCCTGGCGCTGAGCCTGATGATTGTCACCGGCAATATGATTTGGTTGTCCAAATTAGAAGCGCCGCACAAACAGCAACGGCCAAAGCCACACCCGCTGGCACGCTTAACTCTGGGCGTGTGCGCTGGCTTGGTCACCGCATGTGCGGCGTTGCTGTGCGCCAACCCATGGCTGCATGGCGCAGGACAGCAAGCCTTGCTAGAGGAAGGTACCTTCTGGCTGGTGTGGCTGATCAGCTTGCTGCTGGCCTTTAGTCCGATCACGCTAAAACGCCAATTGCAGATGCAGTTAAATGTTGCCAGTGCCCTGCTATTGCTGGCGTTGCTCGGCGATGGCCTGATGAATGATCGCTGGTTATGGTACGCGCCTTGGTTAACCGTGGGTGTACACATTGCGCTGTTGGCCTTTGCTGCCATGTTGGCAGTCGCCGGCGCGCTGGTTGGCCGCATGCGACCAGCGCAAGCCACTTCCAAACAGGAGCCAGCCACCGAGGCGCTTGCCACCCCGTCGTAACCTTTGGCATGCTGAGGCGCCGCTATGGCGGCGTCTCGTTCGTTGCAGGTTCATCATGCCCGACCCTCTCAGCCAATTTATTCAGCAATTAACACCACGCTGCGAAGTGTTTGCTCAGGTGCAACTGCGTGAACCCTGGGGCATTGAAGAGCAAGCCTCGCAGCAAGCGTTTTTTAGCTATTTGCGCTCGGGTCGCTGCGTAATCGATACCCAGGCTGGCCACAGCGTTGAACTGCAGCCCGGTCAACTGGCGCTATTGCCCTATGGCCACCAACACCGCATCCGCAGCAGCCATGAAGCCAGCTGCCAGTCCGCACAGTTTTTGTTTGCCAATAAAGCTCAGCATGAAATTGAAGCCATGACCATTGGCGGTGATGGCGCCCGCTGCCAGATGATGTGCGGAGCCTTCAGTTTTGCTCCACTAAGCCACTGGGGACGCGACGCCCAAGTTGGTTTTTTGCCGGATGTGTTTGTCGTTAAAGTCGATGCCGACAGCCGCTTACAACAAATTTTATGGTGGCTGTATGATGAAAATAGCCGCCCGCAAGCGGGGCAAAGCATGGCCATTGAGCACTTATCGCAGCTGTTGCTGCTGGAAATGCTGCGCTTTGGCCAACCGCCACAGCGCTGGCCGGGCTGGATGCATACCTTCTCCGACGAGCGCTTGGCCAAGGTCATGCTGGCCATTCAGCAAGACTATCAATACGACTGGACGCTGGAGCAATTAGCAGCCGTGGCAGCCTTATCACGTTCCAGTTTTGCCGAGCGTTTTAAGCAAGTGACCGGCACCAGTGCCATGGCATTTTTACGCCAATGGCGCTGTTTTATCGCCGCTCAGCAGCTGGTCTCCAGCCAGGTATCGATTAAACAACTGGCCCACAGCGTCGGCTTTCCATCCGTGGATGTGTTTATCCGCAACTTTCGCCAATTCCAGCAGTGCACTCCAGCACAATACCGTCAGCGCTGGCGTGACGGCAGCCCGCTGCAAGCCGCCAAATAGACGAAAAATCCGCCATCATCGACAGATAATCCGTCTCTCCAGTGACTCCATTGGTGCACTCGTCGAGACGGGTTAGATTTTTTTCGTCGCCATAAAACTTTGGAGCAGTGTATGAAAAAACGCGTATTGGTAACGGGAGCGAGCGGCAATGTTGGCAGTGCTGTGTGCGCCGAGCTGTTACGTCACGATTATCAGGTCATGGGTTTGGCGCGCAGCGATGACAGTGAGCACGCGCTACAGCAGTTAGGTATTCAGGTGGTGCGCGGTTGCTTGACCCAACCCGAGCAATGGATAGCCATGACCGACGATGTGCAGGCCGTCATTCATACGGCCTGTACTTTTGCCAGCGACATGGACGAAACCGACCATCATTTTCTGCGTTGTTTAAGTCAGCAGGCGCAAAAACGGGAACAGCCACTTACCCTGTTGTACACCGCAGGCTGTTGGACCTATGGCCACCATAACGATGTCATTAGCGAAAACAGTGCCAAGCAATCCACGCTGGATTTTCAGTGGATGGTTGATGGCATGGAATATTTACGTAGCGAGCCTGGCATCGATGTACGCATTGTCAGCCCCAGCAATGTGGTTGATCGTGAAACCGACCTGCTGCCCGATATTTTACGCTGGGAATATCAACAGCTCGGCCATACCACAGTGCCCGACACTCCAGAGCTGAGCTGGTCCTTGGTGGAGCGCCAAGATCTGGCCCAGCTTTATCGTTTGGTTTTAGAACGCGGCCAGCCTGGGGAAGAATACATCGCCAGCGCCATCGCACAAGCTTCTCCGCAGCAGCTGGCGCAGCGCTTACAAGACGGTCCGGCACAGGCAATTACGATCTCCGAATGGTGTGAGCGCTACGGTCGCTGGGCTGAGGGCTATGGTCTAAAACAAATATTCAGCAGCGATAAAGCCATGCAGCAGCTTGGCTGGCAGCCCGCTCTGACCTGCCTCAGCTGACCCGTCTCTCCTGACAGCAAACGACAGCGGGTTCGCCGGTCAGCGCCGGGATGCGTATACTGTGCGCCTTTTCTCTTATACGAGCCTGCTGTTCATGTCTGACGCCTTTAACACCCTCAACCTGCCGAGCGAGCAACTGGATAATCTGGCGCAGTTGGGGTATCACCAGATGACCGATATTCAGCAGCAGGCCCTACCCTCAGTATTGGCGGGTAAAGACGTGTTGGCGCAAGCAAAAACCGGCAGTGGCAAAACCGCTACCTTTGCTTTGGGTATTTTGCAGCAGATTAATCCGCGATTTTTTGGCGCCCAGGGCTTGGTATTATGCCCAACACGAGAACTGGCTGGCCAGGTCGCCGACGAGATTCGCAAGCTGGCGCGCTACATGGCCAATATTAAAGTGGTGCTATTGTGCGGCGGCCAAAGCATTGGTCCGCAAATTGGCTCACTCGCCCATGGCGCTCATATCATTGTCGGCACGCCTGGGCGTATTTGCGATCATTTGCGCAAAGGCACCTTAGAGATCGACCAGATCAAAACTCTGGTGTTGGACGAAGCCGATCGCATGCTGGATATGGGCTTTAGCGAAGACATGCGCTTTATTGCCGCTCATACTCCAGAGCAACGACAAACACTGCTATTCTCCGCCACTTACCCGGACAATATTGAAGCGCTGAGTCGTGATTTTCAGTATGAACCTGTGATGGTGCGTATCGAAGGTCAGCACAGCCTCAGTACCATTACTCAGCTGAGCATCCGCTGTGATAAGACGCAAAAGATGCAAGCATTAAAAGGCATTCTGGCGCACTATCCGGTGCGCCAAGCGGTCATTTTCTGCAACACCAAACAAGCCACCATGGACGTCGCGCAAGCGCTGCAAGAAATGCGCACCAGTGCGGTCGCACTGCACGGCGATTTAGAGCAAAAAGATCGCGATCGTTTATTAACTCGCTTTAAACATCACAGCGTGCACTTTTTGGTCGCCACCGATGTCGCCGCACGGGGCTTGGACGTAGACGACTTAGACACAGTGATTAATTTCGAATTGCCACGCGACCCGGAAGTATATGTGCACCGCATTGGCCGTACCGGCCGCGCTGGCAAACGTGGACAAGCGATGAATATCGTCGCTCATAATGAGCAATATGTACTCGACCGGGTCATCGAACATACCGGTCTGGCACCCGATGAACAGGCGCTGGAAAACCTCAGCCAGGCCATGCCAGAGATAGAACCACCGCCCTATGTCACGCTAAATTTAGCAGCCGGCCGCAAAGACAAACTGCGCCCTGGCGATATTCTTGGTGCCCTCACCAAAGACGGCAGTGTTCCAGGTTCTGCGGTCGGAAAAATCGATGTGCTCGATTGGACCGCTTATGTTGCCATTGAGCTCGAACATGCCAAGGATGCACTTAAGCAACTGCAGGAAAACCGTATAAAAGGACGGCGTATTAAAGTACGCAAGGCATAAGCTAGAGAATCGAGGTGCTGCGGCTAATAAAAATAGCTGCTGAAATCAGGAAATGGAATTCCTGATACATTTCTAAGAGTCGGCTATCTGTATGCGCTGATACAATGCTTCATCCAGGCCAAGATTATCTGAATTGACCGGGCCAGGAATATGCACGTAGATGGGTAGCTCAGGAACTTTTTGCGCACCTTTGTGTTTGACACGATAGTAAATACCAGCACCAATAAACCACTTTTCTTGATGTACGCCAACGATCTCGAGCACACCATCAGCAATCGATCGTCTAAACTTCACTTGAGGTCCAGAACTACCGAACTCCTTTAGGTAAATTCTATCCGCATCACCATGGTAGTTCTGGTCCATCGTCACACCAACAGCGACCACTTTGTCTACTAGGGTAAACCTTTCACCGAGCAGTTCAGCATACTCATCGAGATGGCTGACCTCATCGTAGTCAAACACATGGCCGAGAAACCATGACAAGAAGACAAACAGAAGCACTGCACTAAAACTACCCAGTTGTTTTCTAGATAATTTCATCATTTGAGATCAAATCTGTAGCTATTGTATTGGCTACAGCAATCCCCTACCGACACTGACAACAGGCAATCACAGTAAAAATGATATAACGACTAGATCCTGTAAAAAAGCAGCGCATAAGCGCTACTTTCTTACACCAAATACAACATGTACTTGGCTATAGTCATCTGGGTGGCGATGAACAGCCACCAAAATATTGCCTGATGGTGACGTTGTTATAGAAACAAACTCCAACACACTGTTCCCTACTGGGCCAGAAAATCCATGTTCATGTTCTAACACCCCTAACATGCCACCAAATTCTCTTGCTCCACGACAAAACTCTTGTGTACAGCTGAGCGTACCCGTTTCTACAGTGACACCATCATGCTCCAGCTCCCTTGAAACAGTCACCATTTGCACGTCCCATTCACCAGCAATATTAGATGCGACGAATCCCTGGTCTTCCGCATCCCAAGCAGATGCGACTATTAACGTATCGTATCTCGACGATACATCGTAGAGCATGAAATAACCCTGTCCCGCTCCAACTGAACCCAGGTTAGCGACAACATTGACTTCCGTGTATTGGGTTTCTGCTTTGGCGATAGAGACTAGGATACCACCGTGGATTGAGGAGCATTCCTGGGCATCGTTTACGCTTTGATAACTGCAAAAGAAGTTATCGCCAATCAGGTCCGCACTGTTCCTAAGTTGCTCAGCACTGAATTCACTTAGAGAGTCAACATCTTCTATTTTCCGAACGCCTTGATATTCACCACCAGCATAACCAAAAATTCTTAGATGATAGCTGCCCATAATATCTCGAGAAAAGGCAGAATAGCGCTCGAAGTAGTCAGCACCGGTATAAGAAACATCACCAGGAGCAATAAACGGTTCTGGTTCTGGTTCTGGTTCTGGTTCTGGTTCTGGTTCTGGTTCTGGTTCTGGTTCTGGTTCTGGTTCTGGCTCTGGTTCTGGCTCTGGCTCTGGCTCTGACAGATGCTTAGAATCGCCAGAGCTGGAACTTGACTCACTTGAAGATGAGTTACCAGATGAGCCACCGCACCCAACTAAGGCCAAGATCAATACGAGCAACGAAGCTTTCAGTGCTTCCATGCTAAGTCTCCTAAAAAGTTGCTGGCGCATAATATCCAAAATACCTGTATGTTCCAATCCTAACAGCAGAGGCCTCGAAAGCTGTTCATTAAATATACTCTGAATGCTTCAACTCTATTAACGGCTCCTACCCTACAGTACAGAACTATCCCCTACCGATGGCACACCCCTACTGAATACAAGCCACTACTCGTGATGTATATATTCTTAGCGAGAATAGGTAAAAAAATTTAGAGAAATATTTAGCAATTGAAAGCAGCGCATAAGCACCACCTTACACTAAAGAGGGCATATACTTAACTAAAATCTCCGGGATGACGGTAGACAGCAACAAAGATATTACCTGAAGGGGAGATCGTCATTGAAGCAATCTCTGTCCGACTATTACCTACCCTTCCAGAAAATCCATAGTCGTGCTTAGAAACACCGAAGGCGCCTCCCAAAGCAACCATGCCTTGGCAAGACTCGGTTGAGCAATTCAATGAGCCACTATCAACAGTGACAGCACCAAAACTCAATTCCCTAGATACAGCAGTTTTCTTAACACTCCAGCCGCCCGTAATATCCGCTACAATTAGATCACTACAATAAAGACTGGCCCTTCATTTTCATGTCAGAGTTGCGCATTCACCTCATCCGCCGGCTGCACCAAACAACTTTGCCCACAACTTGGGTTTGCTCATCGTTCGGATCCAGCGTCCAATCCGAAAAGCTATCGTTATCACTGATGACCTGAATCGTTTCGCCTTGGCGCTGTAGCCGCTTGGTCATCAAGCCATCAGCATGACTGAGCACATAAATGCTATTGCTTTGCAGTTGCTGCTGAGCCGGGTCCACCAGGATCATGTCGCCATCTTCCAGCGTTGGCAACATAGAGTCGCCACTAACATGAATGCAAAACAGTCGATCACCGGAAATGCGTAATGTTTGGCTTAGCCATTGGCGATCAAGCACAAACTGCTGCTCCAGCTCTTCGCTAAAACCGCTAGCACCAAACCCCGCACTGGCTTGAACGTCGAGCACTGGCGCATACACCAGATCATTGGTACTGTCCTTTGGGGCCAGCTTCTGTATACGATCCGCCTGATCACCTGTCAGCAGCCAAGTAATATCAACATTCAATTGCTCGTAGATTGTCTCTAGGTAACGCATCGATGGCCGTGCCTGACCACGGCAAATCTTATAGACATGGCTAGGCGATTTGCCCGTCAAGCGTGCAAATTGCGCCTTATTCCCATCGCAAACCGTATCGACAATATGGTTAAAGCGTTGACTCAGACTCATAGGGCACTGCTCACGGAAAAAGCCGCTATGATACGGGCGCACAGTCAGGATGTCAGCGGCAATACACTTCGAAGCGGAATCTGCTCGAATATTAACCGTTTAAAACTTATATAGTGCTGCTAACCATAACGCCTCTGCTGAATCGAAGAGGTATTGTCCGCAATGAATTGCGCCACACGCTCTGCCACTTGCGCGTCTTTTAATAGGCGCCTATGCCCCAGCCCAGAAGGATGCCAAACCTCCGCATCGGGCAGCGACTGCTGGATATGCTGGGCTGCCATCACAGGAACTTCCACATCGTCACTCGAATGAATAATAAGGGTTGGTTTTTTGCACAGTGCCAGCAATTGACCGGTATGAATGCGACTGGCAGGAACACCCACAGCAGACTCAACAGCGGAGATAAACTCTCGGCGACAGCGCGACGGCAACCCGACAAAGCTGGCATAACTCTGCAGTACTTGCAGCAATGAGGCTGGCGCCGCCAACAAGACATAGCTTTGAGGATGGACACTGAATTCACCAGCAATGGCCACCGCCGCGCCCCCCATAGAATGCCCTACTATGGCCACAAAGGGACCAAAGCTGCGCTCTGCCGCCGTAATGGCGTGTGCAAAGGCCACCGGGTTGCTGGTTGTTCCAGCTGACTGTCCATGAGCCGGACCATCGATCGCAACCACATCCAACCCGAGTGCTAATAATGGCTCGATTAATTGGCTCATATGCGTTGCACGACTTTCCCAGCCATGAACCAGCAGTACGGTTTGACCCGTTCGGTTTTCATCGGTAGACCAGTGCAGGGCGCTGTATTGATTATCTTTGCCAAAAAAACTACGTTTGCCGCGCTGCTCAACGTCTTGTTCCCATGGTTTGATGGCAGGTAATCGGGGGGTTAGAAAATAATTTGCAAACGTTACCGCTGTTTTTTCCGGCATAAGGCGCCCCAGAACGGCATTACGTAGCCTTAATAATGTCATCGCGTTCATATCTTACTCCTTAAAAGCTGTACTCTAATCCCATCGACAAGCGATTTGCCTGTTGATATTGTCCAAATGGTCCGATGGCCGGGCCATAAAAAGCATCGAGTGCTAACTCGATTACCCAGTTATCATTCCATTGGTAATCACCGGTTAAGCGCCATTGGCCGTCGTTATAGTCACGGTTCAACAGCAAAAATACCTCGGTGTTCAAAGTGTCGTTGAGAAAAGACCGTTTCATCATCATGGTGTGGCGAATACTTTGTTGATGACGTACCGTGCCCAGCTGCTCATCTTGTAAATACGCCAGATACAGTTGATAACTCAGCACACTATTGCTCCAGCCTTGAAAATCCAGGCCATACACAAACTGTGCTTCCGGACTTTCGTTAATGCCCGCAGAGTATTCCGCGCTGCTGATCAGGAACTGGCGATCCAACCAAGCCAGCTCAAAGCGGTGTACCCAACTGCCGTAGACGGTATTGGCAGCCACGCCCAACAGTTGACTGCTGCGATATTCCGGCGAGACATGCACGACGGAGTCGATCACTTCTCTATAAATCACCGGTGTATCGTGAAAAAACGCAAAGTAGCTAGCACTGACATCCCAACCAAACACAAAATCAGACCAGCGCAACGCCCACTCTGGTCGCCAGTCTGGACGTTTAGTGGCTTTTCGTACCACAGCTTGGCCAGCTGTAATTGTCGGTGTCAGCTCAGGGCTGGTAATAGCAAATGGACTTTTAGAAGGCGCTCGTTCACTGAAGGTTAAATCTGGAATCACGATCAATTGCAGTATCTGATCACCACCGAGAGACCATTGACTGTTCAACATCCAGGTAGCGATGCGCGTATCCTGCTGATCCGGCAGATTAAATTCCCTTAAGTCCTGGGGATTAATAATGTCCAGCACCCGAAATCCATCAGCCTGCCCCCAAGCCACCTGCTGTTTACCAAGTCGTAGCGACCAATCTGTAGCAAACAGAGTTCCATCATAGTCGGCGTAAGCTTCACGCATATCAGCGCGTAGGCCACTGTGCCAATACAGTGGCCCGTTATAATTAATATCCTCCGGCGGGTAATTATCGCGGTTTTGATTTTCCTCACCTTGTAAATGGCCTGAGCTTTGCAATTCCAGTTGCGGTAAAACGTTAAAGCGCCAGGCCTGATACTGGCCGACCCACTGCGGCTGCAAACGCCAGCGTTGAGATTGCACATCCACCGCCTGCGACTGCTGATCGGTCAATGCCAGTTGGTATTCCAACGTGGGCAACCATTGCGCCATGCAAGTAGCAGGCATCAGCGCACTCAGCTGTAAGCCGCAAGCCAACCCCATAGCTAAACGATAGCCTGTTGCCATCATAGCCCCCGGCGCAGGCGCTGCTTGGTGAATAGACCGTCGGATACCTCTGATTGGTAATCGACATTAGAGAAATCAAACACCGAACGATGGCCACTTAAATGGTTGTCGCACACCAGGCGGTGGCGCGTCCAAATTCCGTCGACCTGGCGAATGTCTTCAAACAATGTGGTTTTCAGCAATTTGTCTTTCGGATCAAAATACTGGGCTTTGATCACTAGCCAATGGTCGCGCCGTACGGTAAATATCACTCGTCCATAACCGAGTTCATCAGCAATCTCTTTGTTTTTTGCCGCTGCGCTCAAGTGAATCAGCTCAGCGTCTGTGCCGCTGATACTGAGCTGATAATCTTCAAGGCTGATACGACCATTTTGTTTGATGTCTTCGTAGGTAAAGTCAGTGCCCATAAAATAGTCGCCACGATCGGATGAAGATATTCGACGAACTTTTCTTAGCGCTGGCAAATACAGCCACTGGTCATCATCACGATCATAGTCGGCGTAGTCGAAGGTCAAAAAACCAGTGCCACGAACACTGTTTGGCGAGTTAAAGAAAAACAATGTTTTTTTATCGTCGCCAAAGTACTTGCGCACTGTGGTGGTTTGACGCTGGCGCTGCTTGCCACGACTGTCCGTTAACGTCATTAGTAGCTGGCTGGTGACTTGCTGGCCATCATCCACAGCGTTCACTCGCTGGGCGATGTCATCGGCCGTCAGCGTCTGGGCTTGGACATCTGATGATGTGGCTGTCACCACCAGTGTTAGCGCGATCAATACCCAGCCATACATAGGCGCACCAAAGGCGTTGGGTTCGACTTGCCCAATATAAATAATATTGGGACGCAGCCATTTTACTAAGGCTGGCAACAGTGTCAGCGCAGCCACAAAGCTCATGCTCACCGATACCACAACAATGCTGCCGAAATACGTCAGCGGAACCACTTGTGAACTGATTAATACGCCAAAACCCAAAGCAATGGCCAGATAATTAAACAACAGTGCCCGCCCGGTAGAGCGATACAACTCAGCAAAGGTACTGTCTTCACTGTGATGTTGTTGCATCAGTTTTTGCAAACGCTCCAAGGTATGGATGGCAAAATCAATACCGAGTCCAATGGCCACGGCAGCAAACATGGACGTACCAATGCCCAGATCGATTTGCCACCAGGCCATGGCGGCATAGACAGTCACAATGGAAAAGATGACAGGTAAGGTCGCCAGCACCCCGGCTGCCAGTGAGCGGAATAACAATGCTGAGACCAATAAAACGCAGCCCAGAGATATCAGCACACTCAATGCATGGCTTGGCCCCAAGTCTTTGATCCAGTGGTAGTTCACATGAATACGACCACTTAAGTTGGCTTGCAGCTGATCGGAGTTAAAGTGCTGACCGATATAAGCCTGCAGTGCTTCAATCACAGGCCGTGTGGCGACAAATGAGGCGGTATCCAAATTCAACCGAACATTGGCCAAGCGATAGTCGTAGTCAATTTCTTCTTCCAAACTGGCAGGATCACCGCTGCTGGCATACAGCAAGAAATATTGAGCAATTTGCTCTGCTGAGTTCGGCAATCGATATTCACTGGCTCGGTCTTCGTGCAGTGCTTTATTCATCTGCTTGATATAATCGACGATGGAAGACGACCCATTCACATGTGGCAAACTTTCGGCATAGCGCTGCAATGACGCGATTTTTTGTAGCGCCTGCGGATCGAACAGTCCTTCAGGCGCAGCAGCAGACACGATGATATTCAGCGTATTGGTACCATCCATATGCGAATTAATGGTCTGGTCGGCCTGATAAATGGCTTCAGACGGATGAAAGGTATTAATACGGTTTTCATTCACTCGCACCCCGGTGGCCAACATCGCGGCGATGATTGCGAAGAGCGCAAAGATTGATACCGTGATGGCTGGCCGTGCCAATGAGATTTTCCCTAACGTCGCTACCAAGCGAGAAAAGACATCGTCTGCGTTAGTGCGTTGCACCCAACGACGACTGACGGAGGGTTTAAAGATCACTAAAAACGCAGGCAGTACCGCCAGTGAGTAATACCAGGCAATGAATACGCCTAAGGCAGTAAACAGGCCAAAGTACTCAAACGGTGGCATATACGAAGAGGCATAAAGTCCCCAAAAGCCTGCCATGGTCGTTAGTGTGGTCAGCGTGACAGGCCTGACCATAGTGATAACCGCATGCTCAACACAGCGTTTTTTATCCCACTGCGGGTGCTCAACTTGCAGTTGATAATAATGGCTAAAAATATGAATCGAGTCGGCCACCGCCATACCAATCAAAATCACCGGCATGGCGTTGGTAATGACAAAAAAGGATACGCCGGCGTAGCTCATTAAACCGAGCGTCATTAACACCGCAGCGGCAATAATTACATTGCCCAACAGAGCCGGGCTGAAGCGGCGAAAGGCCACCACCAACATAATGGTGATAATCAGACCAGCCAATGGATTTAAACGTGACGCGTCACGGTCGATGTAATGCCCCAGGAAGCCAAGTACGGCGCCCTCCCCGGCCAGATGAATCTGTGTGGCATCCGGTAAAGTCTGCTGCGCAATAACAGCCTCCACGGCGCGGTAGGCTTGCTCGGCCTGGCCATCGTCATACAGCTCCATGGCGATGATCGTCATATGTCCATCGCGCGCCACCAGCATGCCTTGGTACAGCGGAAAATTATCCAACGCCTGGCGAATATCGGCACCACCGCCTTGCGCCAGTAGATCGTAAAACGGCGCGACCTCCATTCCCTCGGCAGAACCGACAATGTTGTCTTCCGTGGCCAGGCTGACAGTGCGCTCGGCATTTATCATCTCCAGCTCGTTCAGCTGCTCCGTTAGCTCACTAATGAGCTGCAACACTGCCGGGTGATAAATCCCTTGCTCAGTGGACGCTTCAATCGCCACCACCAAGGGGTCACTCAGACCGAAGATTTCGCGGACTTTATCTTTGTACACCAGCGCCGGGTTGTCCGGCGCCAAAAACGCATCCGCACGTGTGTCCTTTTGCAAACCACGCAAACCGGCCGCACAGACCATCATCATCAGCACACCTGTGATCACCACCCACCACGGGTGGCGCACGCCTACCAGAATCCAGGAATTTTTCATTGCTCCTCCCTCGCAAGTAAATGTATATGCATGCACCACTATTACATGCAGATACATGCATTTGTCAAAATTTTATTTGCGTAATTCGAGTACGGAATCGCTGAGCGCCAGTAATTGGCGCGTAAGATCGGGACCCAAATGCTCCTCTACCCGGCGCTGTACCTGGTCCCAACGTCGTTTGGCAGTTTTGAACAGAGCTTTGCCACTGGCGGTGAGCGATACCAAGGTGACCCTCTTATCTTCTGGGCTGGGCATGGTGCTGACGTAGCCATCGCGAATCAATGGCTTGAGGTTACGCGTCAAGGTGGTTTGCTGCAGCACTAAAACGTCCTGCAGTGCTTTTTGCGACGGCTGTTGCAGGTAAGTCAGCGCTCTTAGTATCGAAAACTGCGCCACCGTGATGCCGCTGTCACGCAACGCATCATCGTAATAGTTGGTCAGCACCCGGTCTGCTTGGCGCAGTTTCAGGTTGTAGCAGGGCAATACCGACATAGGAGCCTCGGTTCGATGGATAAATAAATGATAGCGCGGCCGCCGCAAAAGCAACAGAGCAGACGAGATTTGCCCGCGGGAGTCAATTCACACAGCCAATATTGGCGTATGCCGTTGCCTGGTTCAGCGACGGAGTACCATCAAGCAATGGCAAACTCTGCTGGCAATCGAATATCAATCGTTTGACCATACAGTTCCAGCCCCAGGCGCACTGCTTGTAGCTGCTGACACTTAGCGCCGAGCACCTGATAGTCCTGTGCCGTTAATGGCTGCTGCAGACGTTTTAGATAATACTCACCGTCAAACGCGTAGATTTTGTCGCCTACAATCGGGTGGCCCAAGTGCGCTAAGTGACAACGAATTTGATGTTTGCGCCCACTATGCAAGCGACAATGAATTAAGCTGACATTGCCTTGGGTTTTGATAAGCGTAAATTCGGTGCGACTGAACTGAGGTTTTTTATTGTCGTCGGAGTCCGCTTCGCAAACGTACATTTGTGTACGAATAACACTGCTGTGACGTTCACTGATAGCACATTGGAGATCGAGATAATCCCATTGTGGTTGGCCAAATACCCAAGCATGGTATTCTTTTTCCGCCAGCAGTCGCTGTGCTTTTTTCTTCCACTTCTTATCGACGTGACTGTTTTTCGCCAGCAGCAGTAAGCCGCTGGTTTCTGCATCTAAGCGATGCATCAGGTGAGCATCGTAATAAGGGCTTTGGCGGCGCACCAATGAAATAAGCGTGTGATACAGGTTACGTGTGGTACGGCTCACCGGCAAACCAGCGGGCTTGTTGACCACCATAAACTCGTCATTTTCCCATACGTTGTGCCAGCGACAATCCACCGCCAGCTCTTGATGATCCGTCAGCTCAAGTGTTAATACATCGCCTTCTGTTAACCACAGATCCGGCTGAGTAACGATGATGTTATTGTTTAGCCAGAGGCGTTGCTGAGACAACAGTTCCGCCAGCGCAGGGCAGCTGCGAGGAAAGCGTGGCAAGGCAAACTCTGCCAGGTATTGCGGCTCAAACACACGGTAATCAATTTTCACCAAGCCACCTGATAACCCAGCACTAACACGGCGTAGCGCACGCTTTTACCAATAATAATCAACACCATGGCCAGCCAAGGGTTGGCTTTGAAAATACCAGCGATAAACGTCAGCGGATCACCCACAATGGGCAGCCAAGCCAACAGTAACGTCCAAATGCCAAAGCGCTGAAACCAGCGCTGAGCGCGCTGCCAGCTGGGCTGTTGCAAGCGCTGTTGCAGCCGCTGCGCCAGCCACCAGCCGATGGCGAAGTTCACCGCACTGCCGAGGGAATTTCCACTGCTCGCCACCCACCATAACGACAGCGCGTCGTAACCTTGAGATAACAACAGCAACAGCAGCCATTCAGAGCCCAGTGGCAATAACGTCGCGGCAGCAAACGACAGGAAAAACAGCCACCCCAACTGACCCGTCAGCTGGGGCAACCACTCAAGCAGCATCACGAATCGATGGCTTCCACCCACAATACGCCCACTTCGGTGCGCACAACTTTGACTGCAGTTCCAGCAGCAACGGGCTGTTGGCTTTTCAGCCGCCATTCAATGCCGGAATAGCGATGCACCGCTTCGCCGCGTAAGTCGACGTCCTGCTCCAACACAAAACTCTGCTCAGCAAAATCGTGAGTCACGCGTTTGTCGTCGGTTCTATCTTGCATGCGCCGCAGTGGTTTCCACAGCACCACAGACAAAAGCCCGGTCAGCAGCGTATTGCTCCACAGCGCCGTGGTGGTATCGGCAGGCAGTACCCCCATCTGCATCAAAAAACCGGTGACCATCAGCGAGATACCGGCAAAGAACAGAATAAAGGTGGCGAAACCGAGCATCGCCACTTCCACAATTAACGCCACCAGCCCCAACACAATGAGTGCCTGTGGCAGGTACTGCGCTAACCATTCGCTCATGATTGCTCTCCGCGTGCGCCAGGCGCTTGCTGTTGATTAATGCGATTCACAATGGTCATAGCCGTCGCGACGATGCCGCTGGCATCATTGCTTTGCTCTGGTAATAGCACCACAGACGACTCGCGCGCAATGGCTTGCTTGGCTTCGATGGCTTTGGTGGCCAAATCCAACTGAATGGCTTTTTGACCTTCTTGAGTATCCGCTGCCGCACCGACTTTACGCAGCGCTTCGGCTTGGGCCTCGGCCACTTCCAAAATGGCTTTTGCCTCACCCTGAGCGCGTAAAACCTGCTCCGCACGCTCAGCTTCCGCCGCCAGTACCTGCGCTTGTTTTTTACCTTCAGCCACGTTGATAGCCGCCTGACGGTCACCTTCGGATTCCAGAATCTGCGCGCGCTTTACCCGTTCGGCTTTCATTTGCGCTTCCATCGCGTCCATCACCGATTTGGGCGGGACGATGTCTTTAATTTCATAACGCAATACCTGAATGCCCCAAGGCTCCGCCGCTTCGTTGATCGAGGTAACGATTGAAGCGTTGAGCTGATTACGCTCTTCGAAGGTTTTATCCAGCTCCATTTTACCCAGCTCTGAGCGCATGGTGGTTTGCGCCAGCTGGGTCACGGCAAAGACGTAGTCGTCCACACCATAGGTGGCCTTGTAAGGATCGAGCACACGAAAGTACAACACGCCGTCGACCGACAATGTGATGTTATCGCGGGTGATGGCTGACTGGCTGGGCACATCCACGGCTTGTTCTTTTAGGCTGCGGTCGGCGGCAATACGGTCAATAAAAGGGAAAATGAAGTTGATGCCCGCCTCTTTGGTGGACTGATATTTACCAAATCGCTCCACCAGCCAAGCACGGTTTTGCGGCACAAATTTAATGCTCGATTTCAACAGCACCAGCACAAATACCAGTGCTACCAACTCAATCGAGAAGAGGATGTTCAGCAGAGTTTCCATCGGGATCGCTTCCTTATCTGACGTGTGCACCGGGCAAGTCGCCCGCTCCAGTGGCAGTCTATCACGAGCTTTTGCTCGGTTTGGCAGAATCCTACCTTTCCCCCCACCGCACAGCTGCTAGATTAACCCTGCAAAGCGCCAGCATCCCGGCGCCAGACAACGAACCTGGAGATCTTTATGTGGGACAGTATTTGGAGCCAATGGATGGATTTCTGGCAGGAGCCCGGCAGCATCCCACTGACAACGCTGCAACAGCGCCACGAGTATCCGGAATCCCGCTATGTCAGCATCGATGGCATGAATGTGCATTACCGCGACGTTGGTAGTGGCCCGGTATTGCTGTGCTTGCACGGTATCTTTGCTTCCTGCCACACCTGGGAAGGCTGGAGCGAGGCACTGCAGCAAGACTTTCGTGTCATCAGCGTCGATTGCCCTAACTTTGGCATCACTGGGCCACACCCACAAGGCATGCGCGAGCACCTGTACAGTGATTTTATCGCGCGCTTTCTCGATACCTTGCACATCGACCGCTGTCATCTGGCGGGTAATTCTCTCGGCGGCTGGATGTCGTGGGAGTTTGCCGGTCGCTACCCTAAGCGGGTCGACAAAGTGATTCTGCTCGACAGCGCCGGTTTCTTTTTTGTGCCGCCGCCCATTTTGATGCTGATGGGTCTGCCATTGATGGGGTGGATCAGTTCGCACTTGTCTTTGCCGCGCATGATGGTCCGTACCATTGTGCGCAGCACCTACGCCCGCCCAGAGCGACTATCACGGCCGGTGGCGGAGCGTTATTTTGATTTGCTGATGCGCTCTGGTAACCGCAGCGCCGCAGCCAATGTGTTGGCCTTTATTCGCAACCGTGGTGGTTTTAATAAAAAGTGGATGAGCCAGGTGCAAGCACCGGTGCTGATTTTATGGGGCGAGCAGGACCAGTGGATTCCCGTGACTCATGTGGACAAATTTCAGCGCAAACTGCCACAGGCCGAGGTCATTCGCTACGCCGATTGCGGCCATCTACCAATGGAAGAAATTCCACAGCAAAGCGCCGATGACGCACGAACGTTTCTGCTGTGTTAGCCGCATAGGCCAATTGACATCCGACATTTATAAAAACAACATCTTTACCAGCTCCAGCCAACCGCAATTAAGAGATAGGACCACCATGGGAACTGAGTATATTCTCGTCAATCAAACGAAGAAGGAGCTAATATCCTTTACACATCTAAATGGTGCCAAAAAAAGAGAACTGGCCGGCAATGACGCACAGCCGGCCATGGTTACCTGGTATCTGTTGAGCAACCAAGGTGATCAGATCCAGTTCATCTCTGACCATGATAATTACTGGCCATTTGCCACCGGGAGTCAAGAGGAGTTATGTCAGTTTTCAGACAAAACTGACTCCCTAGTGGATGAATTAATTAAACAAGGTATCTTAAGAGATCATGGTTATCTGTACCAGGATGAGAATAATCCAGATACAGAATACATCAGGGATATCCGTAGATCCTGGTGAGACGATATACAGTCAGACATGAACTAAATCTGCGCTAAACCACCATCTACTTGTAAATCGGCGCCATGAACAAATGAGGCAGCGTCAGAACTTAAGAAGAAAATCGATTGCGCTATTTCTTCTGCCTGTCCAAGCCGCTGCAAAGGGGTGTTTACTTTAACGTTATCCAATAATGTCTTCAGATGGTCAGATTCAAAACCAAACTTGTGCAAGATAGGCGTTTCTGTAACACCAGGCGATAACACATTGACGCGAATACCTCTTGGCCCCAACTCTTGAGCAAAGGAGCGAGCCAAAGAACGAACCGCCGCCTTGCTGGCTCCATAGACAGACCATACTCCCGCACCTTTCTGTGCCTGAATAGAAGAGACTAAGATAATCGAAGCAGCTGGATTTAATCTGTCAAGAGCCTGTTGCACCGTAAAAAATACCCCTTTAACATTAATATCGAAACTCTCGGAAAAACTATCACTAGTGACATCTGCCAGCATTTCCGGCTTAGCAATGCCAGCATTAGCAATCACGACATCGATACCACCCCAACGTTGCTGGCAGCACTGATAAAAATCGATCAGATCCTGTATTACAGAAACATCACCAAGATGTAGCATCAGTTGCTCCGGGTATTGGGTGAGCAAAGCTGATAGTTGCCCTTGCGTTCGTGCCAATACTGCCACTCGATAACCGCGAGCCAGATACAAAGCAACCGTTGCTTTTCCAATACCTGAGTTTCCGCCAGTTATCGCCATTACGGGAGTGCTCATTTGAAATTCTCCTAGAACTGTTGATACCCATTAAGTTCCGTCATGGTAAGCTTGCAGTCTGAGTAGCAGGTCGATATATTCGAATTTTTCCAATATATTGGACATGCATGTCATTCGATTACTTGGGCGCATTGATTCGCAGCTATCGCCAAGCTAATAAAGAAAGCTTGCAATCCCTTGCCAATCGATCTGGCGTTAGCCGCTCCATGATTGCACACATTGAAAGCAACCAAACCAGTCCGACACTCAATACTTTGGCCAAGCTGGCTGAGGCTATGAATATTCGCATTGGCGATCTGGTCACACCACCGCGCCAGGGTTTGCCATTAAACATTTATCAAGCCAACGACGAAAATTTAGTCAGCAGTGCAAGCAGTACCATGGCATGTCATAGGCTTTACCAAGGCCCTGGCGGTGTGCCCGAGTGTTATCAATTTTGCTTTCGTCGTTATGGAAAGACCACTTTTGCAGCCAACAGCTCTGGACGGCGCAAATACCTGTGGCTGCAAAAAGGGGTGTTGACGCTGTATTTAGCGGCCGAATCTGTACAGCTACAGGCGGGACAGTTACTGCCATTTGATGCGTCAAGACCACATCGCTTCGAGTGTCGTCAAGGCGTCTTGGCAGAGGGGATCTTCTGGGTTAACGAAGAAGGAGGATAAACAGCAAGCTGTTCATTCTCCCTCGGTTTAACTTAGTTGCTAATGCAAGGTACCATGCCAACGTTGGTTAGCCTTGCCGTGTGCGGCAAACATGATCAGCTGATCACCACTGCCCGCCACATCCAATACCTGCCCGGCATCCAACTGCGCACGCAATAAATGACCGCTGTAAATAAAGCGCTGATGATCGGCATTGGCATCACAGCTTTCCAGTTGCAGCGGTGTGTGGTTGTAAATCATGCCGTCTGGAATGGCTAAGCACAGCTCGCCCAGTTGCGCATTAATCAATAAACCCGTGCCACTGTCGTAACGCCACTGCTGAGCTTTGCTATCCGAGCAGGCGGCCATACTGACCACCGCACCGACGTGATCACCCTGCGCCTGAATGCACTGGCCAGTGGCTTCGCTGCGGTATTGCACCCAAGCGTTACGTGGCTCGGCCACACGCAGTTCCCACTGTTGGTTGCTGTTGCCATGATAGGTCCACTGGCCGACATTGGCGCCATTGCCTTCGCCGTAGGCGTCGGCAACGATGTTGCCGTTATGGCGACTGGCGAGTTTATTACCGTGGTAATCCCAGCGTAAATTATCCGAGTCGACGCAGTCCCAGATAATAATTTCGCCGTCGTTGTGTGCCTGACCGCGATTATCCAAACATTTATTAGGGTTGGCTTTATTGCGGAACATGCCGGCCGCTTTGTCGTAGCGCCATTTCTGATCCTGCGAGGTCAGTTGGCAATCCCACAACTGCACATTCACACCGTTGTTGAGGTTGTTGTCGTCCCCCGGTATGTCCATGCAGCGTCCAGAACGACGATCGACAATAGAGACATAAGTCCCAGCGGCGCCAGCGTACTTCGGTGAGGTGTTGCCAATAGCACGCTGCCACATTTGCAAATACGCCTCAGCAGAGGTCATCACCGCATCGTAAATACGAGGGCTGGCGTTTTCGCGAATGTCCTGAATGTGATCGGCCACAATGCCAAAGTGAGCAAGCCCGTCCTGGTTGATATCAAACACTCGGTTGCCCGTGCGCTGTTTATCGATCACCTGACCAAACTCCGTGGTAAATGGGTATTGCAATGGATTGCTGGCAACATCACCGCGCGGCCCAGCTTGTGACCCGATGCCGCCCATATCGGTGGAAAACGGCACGCCCACCAAGTACCCAGTAGGTGTGAGAATGTCGATAAACTCGCCAATGCTCCACTCCAGGTTGGTCGATGTACTGTTGTACGGTGACAACATACCGCCGGCCTGGGCAATGCGATAATGCAGCTCATGCGCAGAGCCATCTGGCTTGCGGTTTAAATGGCTGTGGCCAGAAATAACACCGGAATAATTGCGCGCTTCGATCAGGTCCATAATGGCGCGACCGCTGCGAGTAGAGGTGTGATCCAACTCGATGATCATGCCCAGATCCATCATGCGCTGCACCAGGTACTCACCCAGTGGTGACAATCCGTGGCGATTGCAATGCAGGCGGCTTTCGTCGTATTCCGGGCTCAGACCAATGCCTTTGAGAATATCGCCAATGACCGGCACATCGCTCAGCAGTGGGAAACCACTGGTAAAGCGCTGCCCGCGGGTTTCAGAGTCGCATTCTTCGGTTTCAAAAAAGCGTGCACTGGACAACCACTGACCGACGTTAATAAAACCGTCTTCCTGGCGCGCGCCGCCCAGCTGGTTATCAAATCGATGGATGGGGTACATCACGCGCACACCGGCGTCATACACTTCCATCAACTGACGTTCGATGCTTTCTTTGCTGCAGCTGTCTTTTAACCCACAGTTAAACAGCTCCGACACTTCGATGCCCATAATGATCGCCATTTTACCGTCGGCAATCACCTCACGCGCTTGTTGTGGTGAGGTCACGATACGGAAGAAGCCTTTACCTGGGCCACCTTGCTGGGCGTCGATGTAATCCTGCATTTCCTGCAAGCGACGAATCTGGAAGTGCACACTGGCCATGGTGTTGCAGTTGTTCGGGTTGATCCAGCTGGCCGGATTCACCGTTTTTTGCACATTACACAGCACTTCATTTTCCACCAAATGGGTGACCATCATGCGCACACCGCCACGGTGGGAGCGCTCCAGCCACTTGTAGTAGTACTGCATGTGCGACACCTGCGTATGGTTAGGCCAGAACGGGAAGTCCGGCCAGCCGCGTGTGTCGTAGCGATGATTCACATCGTCATAGCCCATTAGGTTGCCAATGATATCCAGCGAGCCGTTGGGGCCGTGAATTTCTTTGCTGTCGCGCAGCGCCGTTTCTACCCCCCAGCGATTGAACGGTTCACCGTGGATAAACTTACCCCCCATAAATTCGTATGAGGTGATGTGGGTATGTGGATCGATGGTGCCTCGTACCGGCGACGCAGCATCGCCGCGCAGGGCGTTGATATCGCCGGTGACGTTTACTTGCGCCTCAGGGAACGGCTGGCAATCGCTTTTTTCCACCAGCTTAAACTGTGTCTCGCTGTCTTTGTTTTTCGGATTGAGGATATCGATGACAAACAAACCGCCATCGCGGTAGTGGCCAGTGCTGCCGTAGTTATGCCGCAACACCTTGGACAGTTTGGGGCCATAAATACTGAACAGATAATCGCCACCGCTTTGTGGATGCGCTGTCAATTTAAACTCGGCAAACTCACCGGCATAGCGGCCCGCTGAGATCTCATTCGGCAAATGCGTTGCCAGGTAGCGCCCGTCCTGATCGGTGAGCATAAAGTGAAAAAATGAGGTCGGCTTGAAATAAAAGCTTGCAGCTTGTGACAAGCTGGTGGCTTTCACTTGCCAGCCTAATCCATCGTCAATGGCACCGCCCTTTTTATAGCGATTGACAAACTTGCCATTGGTCGGCGATTGGATGGCATAACACCCTTGTGCCAGTTCATGCACCGCTTGCTCGGCGTCCAGCCGTTGATCCGGCGGCGCCTCCGCCGGTGGGGGTTGAGAGAAAGCTGCAGCCTGCTGCGCCAAGAGCGCAGACGCCGCCAGCGAAAGCCAGTAGCCAAGCGAGTATTGCGTTTTCATGATGACTGTTCCTTGCCTGATGGGCTGTATTTGTTGTTATAACTGCGCCCAAAACTATGGACAGAATCCGACAAAAACCAACAGGTAGAAACGCGTCAGTCCTATGCAAAACCTAAGAAACGTTAAGCGATGATTGCAATACTGGCTGCGCAGAGTCTGTTAAAACAATTGCACGAAGAAACCGGGTACGGCTAAATCATAACGTCGAAAAGCTGGCATTATTCACGGGCGTCAGTGCGTCAAATAATTGCTTTCACTCTCTTTTCATGGAGTTGAATCACCATCATGCTCACCATCCGCCCCATGACGGAAGCCGATTACCCGGCTGTTTTACAGTTAACCGTGGCCGACGATCAGCTGTCGTACGTTGGTACGACAAAAGAATTACTTAACCGGCGCCAGTCTGACTGGCACCTTCACGTGGTCTGCGCCGGGGAAGAGACGATTGGGGTATTTAATCTTGATCTGGGTTACGCCAGTCATATGCCATTTGCTGGCTGTGGCGAGCTGGGACTGCGCTCATTTTTGATTGACCAACGCCAACAAGGCCAAGGTTACGGCACACAAGCCGTGCGCTTGCTGCCGGATTATCTGCAACAAAATTACCCTGACTGCCAGCGCCTTTGGTTAACCGTCAATTGCCAAAATCCGGCGGCCTATCACTGTTACCTGAAGGCGGGGTTTGACGATAGCAATGAAATTTATCACGGTGGACTAGCCGGTCCACAGCACATCATGAGCCTCACGCACAAACGCTAAATCTATAACGTTACTGCTGAGCACAAAACAGAACACAAAAAGCACCGCCCTGGCGCAAGCGCTAGGGCGGCAAATTCGGCTATAAACCGTTAGTCCTCCAAATGTGACACCACTTTTTGCACCGGTGACTTTTTCCCGCGTAGCTGGTCAATCAGGCCGCGATTGTCGGTGGCTTCATCCACACTCGCTAACGCTTGATCGGTTTGACCACCCGGTCGGGCACCGGAGTAATCGTTGCGCGCAGGCCGGCCGTGCTCGGCGCGTAAGCGGTTTTCGGTTGGAATGGCGCCATGCCCTGGCGTGCCTTGAATACCAACGGTTTCAAACTCCTCTTTTAGCAGAGAGTGCTGGCCGACAACGGTATTGACGGTACTGCCACCACCGATCGGAGTAGCCAGCACAGGTTCATTACGCATCGGGCTGACGTCTGGCGCGCTTACGGCCATACCATGAGCGTTACGATAAGCATGTATCAGCTCATGCCCTAAACCTATAAAGCGGTTGGCGTTGGCTTGGTTGGAGTTGTAGGTAACGTGCGTCCCGGTTCCCTCACTGGCGGTGCCATCGTAGCGATAGGCTTTTTGCGCACTGCCAATCGGGTCGAGGGGGTCTAGTTTGGGGCGCGCCGCATTGCGATCACCCTGGAAGATATCCACGAATGAATAAGGATTCGCGTGCTCATTACGGCGCTGCCCAGGGTCCAGGTAGGCACCACGGGTGTTGATTTGCTGCACCAAGTGTTTGCCTGTGTCTTGACTCATGAGCTTGTTCATCGAGCGGCGGGTGTCGAGCATATGGTCGTAATAGCTGGCCGCGGACTGACCATGGGCACGGCGCACGCGGATATTGGTGGCTTTGCTGTGCGCAACCCCAAAATCCGCTCGCCGCAGTGCCTGTCTGGCGGCGACCAGTTCATCTGCAGTGGGCATCACTGTTCTCCTGTTTGAGACTTCCAGTAAGGCAACGCAAGCCCTGTACCATGGTCAGCAAAGCAGGATTTGCGCACAAAACCGCGCGTTCAATACGCAACTGGGGTGTTTTTACCCGGGTAAACCTTGCCCGCGCGGGCATCAGCAACAGTGCATCCGTTGGAGTCATAACAACACGGATTCATCAACGGCAACCTTGATCGTTGTCGTTGAGTACTGACCAATCAAATGAGACCATCTACGACAATTTCATCAACATGTCATATTTAGCCAGTTCAATGCTGGGTTAAATCGCTGAGTCTCATCTATGCCGCCACAGTTACTGCAACACAGCTTGGATGATCTGATCAGCAGGGAAGCCATTTTTACCGTTCTACAGCCCATCGTGAAGGTGAGTAATTTTCAGCCTCTCGGACATGAGGCGCTCACCCGTGGCGAGAGTGGACACCTGTTGCAGCGTGCAGATCTGATGTTTCGGGTTGCTCAGCAGGTGGAGCGCAGCGCCGAGCTGGAGCGGTTATGTTTGCGCTCTTCGGTCAATCACTTTGCCCGTAGCCGTATCGGCGGCGTGCTGTTTCTCAACGTCAGCCCGGTCTGTGTTTTAAGCCGCGCAGAAGAAGTGGCGGATCTCACCGATCACTTGCTCAGCATGGGAGTGCAGCCAGCCAATGTGGTGCTAGAGATTTCTGAGCGTTTTCCGATCGACGATTTACCACAGTTTAGCGCCTTGATTGGCCAGTTAAAAGAACTGGGTTATGGCATCGCCATTGATGATTTGGGCTCCGGTTATTCCGGCTTAAAACTGTGGTCACACGTGCGGCCAGACTACGTCAAAATTGATCGTCACTTTATCGAGCGCATTGATGAAGATACGGTCAAACAGGCCTTTGTGACATCCGTGGTGCAGCTGTGTGAACAGCTCAACTGTGAAGTCATTGCCGAAGGCATTGAGCGCGTGGCTGAGCTCAAGGTCATTCGCAGCTTGGGCATTCAACTGGGGCAAGGCTATTTACTCGGTCGCCCTGCCGTGACCCCTAAGGTGACCGTTCCACCAGATCAGCCCAGTGACCACACGCACAGCAGTCGCAATACGCTGGAGCAGCCGGTCGGTACTCTGTGCCAACCGATGATGAGCATTACTCCCGAAGTCACTTTGCGCGAGGCCGATGAGCACTTTCGCCAACAGCCGCAGCTCATGTCGTTGCCGGTCACTTCAGGTAACCGGCCAGTGGGGTTATTGCACCGCCGCAAGGTGCAAGAAACCTTTTCTCTGCCCTATGGACGCGCACTGCATGAGCGCAAAACCGTGCAGCAAATGATGCAGCAGGACCCACTAATCGTCGATAAACGCACCAGTTTGGAAGCGGTAAGCAACATCATGACCGGTGCGGAAGACAATTATTTAAGGCAACACTTTATTATTTCTGACGACGGGGAATATTGCGGCATCGTTAACACCATCGATCTGCTCAAACGCATTACCGACGCGCAAATACAAACCGCACGTTACGCCAACCCACTGACGTTATTGCCCGGCAACGTGCCCATTGATGAGCACATCGAGCGCTTACTGGCCGAACAACGTGGGTTCAATTTGATGTACGTGGATTTGGACTTTTTTAAGCCATTTAACGATCATTATGGCTATCGCCAGGGCGATGCAGTGCTGCGCTGGCTGGGCCGGTTGTTACACAGTGAGTGCCAGCAAGGGAGTTTTGTCGGCCACGTCGGCGGTGACGATTTTATCGTTGTCAGCGAACAGACAGACTATCACCAGCAGTGTCAGCGCTTGCTGCAGCGTTTTGCTGAGGGGGTTGAACAATTCTACAGCGCCGACGACCTGCAGCGAGGCTGCATTACCAGCAGTGATCGCAGCGGCAGAGAATGTGCATTCTCTTTACTTTGTGTATCGATTGGCATTGTACCGTCTTATTTGTTGCAAGGAACGCAACAAGCCCGAGAGCTGGCCAGCCTGGCAGCGGAGGCAAAAAAGCAAGCCAAGCTGATTCCTGGCAGTGCGTACTTTTGCTTGGACTCACATCCGACGTGGCCGGGCATATCCACAGCTACAACCACAGCTACAACCACATCGACTGCTACAGCCCAACCCGAGACTGGGTTGTAGCGACTGAGGCTAGACTCTAGCGGTTACGCTGATGCAGTTTCGCAGTGCGCTCGTTGCCGCGTTTGTAATTACCGGTTACTCGCGCCATGAGCTGCTGCTGGGCATGATCACTGGCATGCTCGGCGGCTTGTAAAAACTCTTTGGCTCGATCACCACGTAATACAGTCACTTTTTTACCATTGCGGTAAATCAAGCAGTCATTGCCTTGTGGCTGAAAACTAAAGCCTAAATCGTTGGCCATGCTCTTTCTCATTGCTTCATTTGTTTAATATCTTGTACATCGACGTCACGCTGCAACACCGACTTATAGGCGACCAGATCAGCTTGGCGCATCACTGACAGGTTGTGACCAAACAAACGATGAGTGTCGACGGCATCGAAGTCAATCAGCAATGGCTGCCACTCATTCAATTGCACATTAAATATATACGTGTCTTTTGGGTTGCCGATTTCTATCTTAATACCGTCCACGATCAGTTGCAGATATTCTAAGTCCCACCCCTCGCCTTGGTAGCGCGCAGCTGGCCTACTGATGTATGGCTGACATTTCGCCGCCATTGCATGAAACTCGATTTCTGGTACGAATAAGTCAATGTCATTGAGCGCACGCTGACTGCCGTACGCCATCGCCGCTAGGCCACCGCACACTGAGTACGGCACCGTATCCAGCTGCGTCAGTAGCCAGCCCAGCGCTGCTGCAATGCGGCGATCTCGTTCAGTGTCGCTGTGCATTCTATTTCTCGTGATTAAATAATGTATTTCGTGCTGAGTTAGCAGCATTATGTCCCTAGCTCAACTTGCCATCCTCTACCTGCCTGCCGCTACCTGCTAGCCTCAATCGGTCGTTTTCGCCAAGAGCTCAACGGCAAAGGCTCAGGCAGCCACATCCAATATACTGGGCGTGACATGAAACGCTATGGATGTTTGACATACACGTGATTGTGAATGCTATGGCCTGAAAACTCGAACGCAAGCTGGCCGACCAAAGCAAAGTCTAAATGCCGGTAAAAACTATTGGCATCGTTTTCCACCCAGGTATACAGCCAATAAGGTCTGGCCAATTCTTGTTCCATAACAGCCAAGAGTCGCTTGCCAATACCTTGGCCTTGATGGCGACTGCTCACGTACAGCTTTTCAACTTCATAGCTTACATCACTTACAGCAACTTGATCATAACCAGCAGTGTACCGATCGCACTGACAATGTGATTTAAGATTGACCAGAACAAAGCCCTGTAAAACGTCACCTTGTTCACAAAGCCATAATCGGAAATCGGTGTGGCTAACGAGCTGCTGAAAGTACTCCACCGTGAAGTTTGATAAAACAAACTCAGAGTACTGACGTTTAACGCCTTCTTTGGCGTAGGTATCTAACCAGACCTGAGCCGACAACACAGCCAGGTTGCTGCAGTCGGATGGTGTTGCTAATCGAATCATCTGTGTCTCGTTTGCAAGGCGTCTCTTTTGCAAGGCGTCTCTTTTCCAGGGCGTCTCGACTAAAGAACGTGTCTATTAAAAGCCGCTCTGGCTTATGTTGAGCGCCGGCAACTATGCTCCCATAAGAGTGATTAAGCAGAGCATCGTTTATGCAAGCTGGTATTCGGCCAGCCAGAAATACGTCCGCTCGAGTACGTCTACGGAGTCAGTATGGCCAGCGAGTTGCTGACGCAGCGCCTCTGGTGTCGGAAAGTTCTTTAGAACTTCGTATTCACTGCCATCGTCCAAAGGTCGTTGCTGATAGCTATTACCGGCCGTGCCGATGCGGCTGATCGGCGTGCTACTGCCGTCCACATAGCGATTATCCAGCAACCATACTTTCGCGCCCGGCTGCAGTTTGCTGTGCAATGCCTGCAGAAATTCGTGTATACGACAGAGCGGCACATGTGACCACCAAAAACCGACAAAGGCCGCATCAAACTTTCCTTCCACCTGCTCTAAGGTATAGGCATCGTCACGCACAAACTGGACGGATTGGTCGCCATAATCGCGGTTGCGAGCGATGTCTAAGACTTCCTGATTGAAGTCGATGGCAGTGATGTGCGTTGCTTGGCGACACAAAAATTGCGTCCAATACCCCGTGCCGCAAGCGATCTCTAATATTCGTTTTTCTCGGCACAGCTCGCTGCTGCGCTGCTCTAACCATCGAAGGTCTGACTGACGCTCTGGTTTCGCGTAAATTCGGTCATACTCTTGTGCTCGTTGTGCGTAGTAGCGGGTTAACTCGGTGGTCTGCACTGACTCTCCTTGCAGTTGGTGAGTGGGAGCGCAATGAATGGACATTGCGCCAATGATTCAGGTCTCACTGTGCTGATAATTTTCTGGATGAAAATGTCGTTCGATCAGTTCAATAAAGATATGCAGCACCTTGATATGCAGCTCTTGCACGCGGTCAGCAAACTGCCCGGCTGGAGTACAGACATACACATCGCTGAGTTGCTGCAGCGGTTCATGCACACGCCCACTCAGTACCACCACCGACATGCCGAGCTGCTGGGCCTCTTCAGCCGCGTGCAAAATAGAAGGACTTTTGCCACTGGTACTGAGCGCCACCAACACGTCGCCCTCGCGGCCATGTGCCTGCACATAGCGGGAGAAAACATGTTCGTAACCAAAATCGTTGGCAACACAGCTCATGTGGCTGGCATCGGCTATCGCAATGGCAGCGTAAGCTGGGCGATCTTTACGGTAACGGCCGGTGAGTTCCTCCGCAAAGTGCATGGCATCACACATGGAGCCGCCATTACCGCAAGACAATACTTTCTTGCCTTGCTCAAGTGCGGTAATTAATTGCTGTGCAGCAGCCTCAATCGACTGTATGGCTTCATGATTATTCAATAAATTATTGAGCGCTTGCTGCGCTTCGTTCAGGCTGAATGTAATGTTGCTCAACATGTTTTATTACCTCAATACATGTAACCCAGCCAGTCCAGGTTGCCCGTTGGCCAAGGCTTACCGGATATGGGTTTTACCATCATGTCGTACAGGCATTCGTGCGCGATGCCATAATGCTTGTGCTCGCGAATCTTCAGCCACTGGCTATGCTGCTCTTGTTCTAAAAAACCATGTCGCTGATAAAATTCAGGCTGATCGGCCATCAGCAACAAAAAATCCACGTCTCGCTCGGAAGCCATGTCCGATAACTGTTCAAGCATGCTGCCAGCAATACCTTGACCTCGATATTCGCGTGCGACACACAGGTCGATGATGCCCAGTACCTTGATCACCTCGTCACCCACCGACATCACGCGATAATCCAGCCCCATGGTGGCAATCAGCTGCTGTTCGTGAAATCTCAGTGCACGATAGTGTGGAAGTTGTTTGAAATAAGAGCGCGGAACCGCATGATCAGGAAACGCTTCGTTGCGAAGCTGCTGAATTTGCATGTGCACGTCGCCGTCGACGTCCAATTCGGGTTTTATAATCAAGTAGAAATCCTTGTTAAAGCGCGCCGTACTGTAGCAAACCACCGTGCGCGCGACCACTTAAGGTGTATTATTCAGCCTCATTATTTTCTAGAAACTGACGAATTAATGTTACTGCTACCGTCGGCTGCTCCTGCAGCAAGGCATGCGATGCCATGGGAATATTGGCAATACATGCATCGGCTAATTGCTGCTGTAATGCGATGGTCTCTGCTAACGATAATAAAAAATCTTCATCGCCACGCATCAGCAATACCGGGCAAACAATGTTTTGCACTTGCTGTTGCGGGTAGCCCGAGCCATCCAGCCACATGCACTGAACCTGTTGCAGCAGACGAGTAAAGTCTGGTTCAGGATTGCTTTGCTCGTAGCTGGCGACCTCGGGTGCAAACTGTTGCCGCCAAAATGACTCGGTCACATCCGCCAAAATAGCGCGTGCTGGATCATCGTCCGCCAAGCGCCATTGTGAACCGACCGTCACCAAACGCTGCACCCGCTGCGGGTATTGGCACGCCAGCCAATAGCCAACAATGCCACCGTCACTAAACCCCAGCACAGAACACCGTTCTATCGCCAAGTGATCCAGCAATGCAATCACATCCTGCAGGTGCCGGGCATAGCTGATGCTAGGGCTGCTGGTAGACAGGTTGCCTAAAGTCGAGCGCCCATGGCCACGAAAGTCCATCTGAATAACGTGGAATTGCTCCGCTAATGACGGCAACACCGCGGCAAAATCGTCCATGCTGCCAAGGCCGCCGTGCAATAACAGCAGGGGTGCCTTATTGGCATCGCCCTCGATGCGGTAGCCAATATTTCTACCCTGTCGCGGCAGTGTTGCTATCGTCATGGCGGCGCCTCGTTAGCCCTAAAAGCGCTTTATTCTGCGGCTAAACGCTGGCTCACACCAGCAACACGCTGTCCCAAATAAAACGCCAGCGCTAGATCCCGCTCAGGCACCACACCGTCTGCAGTTTGCACCACTACACCGCCCTGAGCGCCGAGGCGATTGCGCAGCGCCGGATCGTACGTGCCGGGAATATCGACCCCACACCACAACATGCCGTGCTGACTGGCAAAGGTTTGAAAGTAGTCCAGCGTGTGTTTTTGATCGCCACTGAGGTTCGTACCCACAGTAAAGCCGGCGGCCACCTTGTTGGCCCAGGCTTGCTCGCTCCACAGCTCACCAGTGGTATCGGTAAAGGCCTTAAACTGCGAGGCCACACTGCCCATATAGGTGGGGGAGCCGAAAATCATCGCATCCACCTGCTGTAACCGCTCCAATAACTGCAACTCGACAAAGCGCCCATGATGGATCTGCTCGCCCTCAATACGCTCCAACTGCACGCTGGCACCTGGCTGAGATTGAACGCCCTCTGCCACCGCCTGAGCCAACTGGTGAGTGGTGCCAGTGGCCGAAAAATAAATAACCGCAATCTTAGTCATCGTCTCGCTCCCAATTAAAGTAGCGCTGACGCTAACTCCTGAACCTAAGTTGAGGTCAACAGTCGGTGTGGTAATTGATAATAACTGTGCGAATCGGATTCATCTCGTCGGCATCAGTCATCAGCCCAGCTTCGTGAACCGGCCTTGGGCCTACATGTGCTGCAACGGCACTGTTACAATGGCAACCTTACTTGAGCCACTGGGTGTCGTGTTGTGAATCCTGATCTGCAATTGCTGCAACCTTATCCGTTTGAAAAGCTGAACCAGCTGAAAGCTGCGGTAACGCCCAATCAACAGCTGAGCCACATTGCGCTGTCTGTCGGTGAGCCAAAGCACCCGGCACCTGAGTTTGTGCAACAGGCCATGATCAACAACATTCGCCGGTTGGAAAACTACCCAACCACCAAAGGTCTGCCAGAGCTGAATCAAGCCATTGCCGATTGGGCGCAGCGGCGTTTTGCATTAAATGCCATCGATACTCAGCAAGTGATTCCGGTGAACGGCACCCGTGAGGCGATATTCGCTTTTACTCAGGCGGTGATTGATCGCACCCAGCCGCAGCCGCTGGTGGTCAGCCCCAACCCTTTTTATCAGATATACGAAGGCGCCGCCTATTTGGCTGGAGCACAGCCCCACTTTTTGCCATGCTTGGCAGATAATGGCTTTAACCCCGATTTTTCTGCAGTGCCAGAAGATATATGGCAACGATGCCAGTTGTTATTTTTGTGCTCACCAGGCAACCCCACCGGTTCAGTTCTCAGTCTGGCTCAGCTGCAACAATTAATTGAACTGGCGGATCGCTACGATTTTGTCCTTGCCAGCGATGAGTGCTATTCAGAAATCTATATCGATGGCCATGATGCGCCCATTGGTTTATTGGAAGCATGTGCGCGACTGGGGCGGGATGATTATCGACGCTGCGTGGTGTTCCATTCGTTGTCCAAACGCTCGAATCTACCCGGCCTGCGTTCCGGCTTTATTGCTGGTGATGCACAATTACTGCAGCCCTTCCTGCAATACCGCACCTATCATGGTTGTGCCATGCCGTTGCAAAGCCAGCTGGCCAGTATTGCTGCTTGGGGAGACGAGCACCATGTGCAAGAAAATCGTCGACAATACACAGAAAAATTCCGTGCGGTATTAGACATCCTAAAGCCAGTGATGGACGTTGAGCAAAGTGACGCAAGCTTTTATTTATGGCCCAAGACTCCCATTGACGATGAGACCTTTGCGCAGCGGCTGTTTGCCGAGCAACACGTCACCGTATTACCTGGCTCTTATTTGTCGCGCACGATCGATGGTGTGAATCCTGGTGCCAATCGTATTCGTATCGCCCTGGTCGCTAGCATTGAAGAGTGTGTCGATGCGGCACAGCGCATTCGTACTTTTGTTCAAACTCTGTAACGAGATTTATTTATGACTGCTACACGTTTTGGTCGGGACATTACAACGGACGATATTCTCGATACATTGGGTTTTTTCGACGATTGGGAAGAAAGGTACAAATACATCATCGACCTAGGTAAACAACTGCCGGCGATGGACGACAGTAAAAAGACGGATGACTATTTACTGCGAGGCTGCCAGAGCCAGGTATGGATCGACCATCACCAGCAAGACGGCACGTTAGTCTTTGAGGCCGACTCCGACGCGCATATTGTTCGTGGCCTACTGGCCGTCGTACTCACGGCGTACAACTACAAAACGCCAGCGGAAGTGTTAGCGTTTGATATGGAAGCGTTTTTCGCTGACATCGATTTGATCAAACACCTGAGCCCTACACGCGGCAATGGTCTGCGCTCGATGGTGGAAAAAATTCGTGCCACAGCAGAAGCCACTCAATAGCTGTTCGGCGTCTCTGACATTGTAATGATCGGCCGTGGCAGCTGCGCAATCTCCCCCTGACGCAGCTGCTGTATGGCAGCAAACTCCACACTGCGCCGCACAATGGCGTTGTATTGCGGGCTTGATATCGCATCCATAGCACCACAGTCCATGGCCCAAGACAGCGCTAATGAATAGGGCGCCAGCTGTGATAACTGCAAGTGCTGGCAATCCCCACCCTCGTGCCATTCAACCTCATCGCTGAGCGGTGGTAGTTGAAAGCGGTACGCCGCCCGGGCAAACGCCAATGGCATCAATAGCGCCCATTGCTGCGCTTCTACTTTGGATAACCCCAGCAGCTGTATGCGAGCACAGAGGGCACTATCGCTTTCGTTTTCAGCCGCCAGAAAACACGCCGCCAGCGGCTGCAGTGCTTGGGTAATGTCCAACATCATCTGGGTGTCCTAAGTCTGTGTTCTGCATGTTTAAACTGCGCGGTTATCCTCATGGCTATCCTGCGTGGCTGTCATGTGCGTGCCCTGTGTGTCTTTGCTGTAGGCGCTTTGCCACACGCACATTGACGGCATTTATCTTTATCGTACGTTTCTCGCCATGATTTTAATCGTACGCGCCTTTGATGTGTGCGCGCCTTTGATTTGAGCGCGCCTTTGATTTGCGCACATCTTTGGCCTGGCTCAAATGATTAATTTTTAATCAGCCGAAGGCCAGTAGCCACTGGTTTTATTCATCCGACAATACTGGCGTAAAAACCGTAAAACAGGCTAGGCAGAACACTCAAAAAACCGCATTCATTTCCATCATTTAGCGACATTCCTGCGGAATCCCTTGACTGTTTAAAACAAAACCGGCTTATTGCGGCATTTCGATTTTCCGGAAGCTTATTATGCTGTCGATTTTTCAACGCTTTATGAGTGCCACCTCCTTGGTCAGCCGCATCGTGATCGGCATTGTCCTGGCTGTGGTGTTGGTATTGATTTCCCCTGAAACGGCCAAACAAGTGGGCATTCTGGGCACCATTTTTGTGAACGCCTTGAAGGCCACGGCACCGATTTTGGTGTTTTTCCTGGTGATGTCGGCCATTGCCAACCGCCAACGTGGTATGCAAACCAATATACGCCCGGTGCTGGGTCTGTATTTGGTCGGTACTTTGGCAGCGGCCTTTACCGCGGTGATTGTCAGTTTCGCCTTCCCCACCGAATTGGTATTGGAATCCGGTGATGTCGCCATTACCCCGCCAGAAGGATTAGGCCAGGTATTGGCTACCTTGATCAGCAATATGGTCGCTAACCCAATCACGGCCATTACCGAAGCCAACTACGTCGGCATTCTGGTGTGGGCCATTGCCTTGGGCATCAGCCTGCATCACGCTGGTGAAACCACACGCCAAGCACTGGGCGATGTATCAGATGCCGTGTCTCAGGTGATTCGCTGGGTAATTCAGCTGGCCCCGATTGGCATTTTTGGTTTGTTATCGAATACCTTGGCGCACACAGGGTTTGCCGCCATGGCTGGCTACAGCCAGTTGTTGATGGTCATTGTCGGCAGCATGATCTTTGTTGCTCTGGTCATCAACCCTGCGCTGGTGTGGTTTATGACACGCTCGAACCCCTACCCTTTGGTGATTCGTTGCCTGCGTGAAAGTGGCGTTACGGCCTTTTTCACCCGCAGCTCGGCAGCCAACATTCCAGTGAACATGCAGCTGTGTAAGGACATGAAGCTGGATGAAAACATCTACTCAGTGTCGATCCCGCTGGGCGCCACCATCAATATGGCCGGTGCAGCCATCACAGTGACCGTGCTGACCTTGGCGGCCGCCCATACGCTGGGCATTCAAGTCGACCTTGGCACCGCGGTACTGCTGAGCGTAGTGGCGGCGGTATCGGCGTGCGGTGCCTCCGGTGTTGCCGGTGGTTCGTTGCTGCTGATTCCACTGGCCTGTCACTTGTTTGGCATTGATCAAAGCATTGCCATGCAGGTGGTCTCGGTCGGCTTTATTATCAGCGTGGTGCAAGACTCTGCGGAAACCGCGCTCAACAGCTCCACCGATGTGGTATTCACCGCTGCCGCTTCTCAGCGCGACGGCGAGTAAGATCTGCCCTGGCACCTCATCGAGGTGCCAGCTGTTTGCCTTTCCAGTCCACCAACAAGGGACCTTGCGCCCGCAACTCTGGCTCAGCACAGCGCCATATCCGCACATAACGATAAAACGGCACTCGCGGATACAAATGATGAATCAAATGGTAATTCTGCCCGAGCAGCAGTGGCGTTAGCAGCCACTCAGCGCCCATACGGTTGTTACTGGCCAAAAAAGGGTTTTCGCGCTGCGTCGAACGCTTGGGTATGTGCGGCCAATAATCAAACGCCAGCGCCAGCACAAAGACCGCCATACGCCCGGGCAACAGCCAGAACCAAAACAACTCTGCCCACAGGCCTTGTACCGCCACCAATAACAGCAACAACGCCAACACCAGCAAGCCCAACCAGAATTCACGTTGCTCCGCCTGCGGCCGCTGGCTGAGTTTGGGCCAGTAATAGGCAAAATACGATAAATCCAACGTCATCCAGCGCAGCGGCAGCTGCCAAGCTGGGCCACTGCTGACGTAGGTGTCCGGGTCGTGTTCGATGCCCTCGTTAGTAAAGCGATGATGCTGCATGTGCACAAAGCGGAACATTTTGTACAGCGGCATGGGCAGCAATGCCAATTGCGCCAGCTGACCTACACCATCATTGATGCGGGCATTGTGGGCAATGGCGCGGTGCGTGGAATCATGCAGCACAGTGAACAGGGCATAAGCGCACGCAGCGCTGATGCCCACCGCCAGCCACACAGGAATGAGCTGCAATGCCCCAGCCGTGCCACTGGCTAACCAGCCGCTGGCAGCGACCACAAATAACATCAGGGTCGGCCAGGCAAAACGCGGTTGTTTTAGTAGCTGCGCCATCGCCGGATGACGCACCTCCTGCGCTGAGGGAATGCGAGGTACAGACATATCAACTCCAACAACTGTAAGATTGTCGGACAATATTGGAATGCATCACTGGCGAACAGGGTGGATGTCGTCGTCAGCCGGTGGCAAACGGCCAGTGTTAGGGGCGGTTAACACTATCTCGATCACGCTGTTATGAACTGTTCCCTCAATCAAGGCGCAAAGATGAATGTTTAACGAGTTACATAAAGGATGAGCAACACAGGTTGGGGATGTTCAGCCATACCCCGAACGGCTGGAATCCGTTTTTCCCTGAGTTGCGTTATTCGTTGCTTATTTAACCAGCTACATCACACGCCTCATGCCCACGCCTCACTCAAGAAAAAACTGACTCCGGCAGTAGAGAGCTAGATAGTGTTAACCGACCCTAGGCCACTGGCTCCTCAGAGCGTGCATTGAGCCCAGTCCAAGCAAACGCACGGCGCAAGAACGCCTCGGCGTCGCTTTGCACAATAACGCCGTGAGCCATCACAATACGCTGTGGCTGCCAGGCCAACATCTGCTCAATGTGCTGGCGAATTTCATCTTTATGTGGGTAAAAGGTCAGCCGCCAATCGAGCGGTGTTTTGCCGTTGGGCGCGACCACCCCCGCCAGTTGCGCCAGCCAGCGCTTGCCCACCGGCAGTGCTTGGCGATCGAAGTTTTCAATCAAATCGGTGACGATCAAGGTCGCACTGGGACGGTGGCAAAACACACACTCTTGCATCACCGCCGAGCCGGTCACCAAGCGCGAGTGAATATCTGCGTGCCACGGCAACTCGATATCTGCCTCCAAAACACCATCGAAGGGCAGGTCTGAGCGCTTATTAATCACGCCTTGAGTGCCGTAGCTCAGCGCCTCGGGAAAGGCCTGCTGCCAGTCACTCAAAAACAAATGATGCAACGCGTTGGGGGCAATTAAATAACGCACATCCCCAAGCTCTTGCAGACGCTGCTGCAGCGTCGCCGTTAACCGCACTGGACTGTGGATCCACAAACTGTTGTCCGGCAGTCGCACCACCACCATGCGGGTGGCAAACGGCAGAGTGAAAAACGGCACGGTTTCACCAGCGACCGCCCAGATATTATCGGCAAGTTCGAGCATGACATCCTCCTTGAGCGTTTTTTGCACGATACCGCTAGGGCCTGTGAACACCAGTTCAATCACGCTGCTATGAACTAAAAATCCCTCAATTAAAGCGCCAAGAGTGATGTTTAACGAGTTAAACGAGGGATGTGCAACACAGATTGAGGGAGTTCAAAGATACCCCGGAAGGCTGGCGTCCACTTTTCCCTATTTAGCGTTATTCGTTGCTGATTTAACCAGTTAAACCACACTCCTCATGCCTGACTCAAGAAAAAACTGGTTTCCAGCGGCAAGGAGCTAATTAGTGTTCACTGGCCCCAGGGCAAAGGTTTGTCGTTTAACGCGCGTCATCACTCAGGGCTTTTAGTGCGATGAGTGCTGACTCGGCTTTATCCACAGTGACAAAGATATGATCGTGATAAAAACCGGCCACCACATTGGCACTGATGCCGTGTTGTGTCAGCGCCTGTGCAAACGCGGCGGTTAGGCCAACGGCTTCCAAGCTGGAATGTACGTTCAGGGTGATTTGCCGATACGGACCCAGCACCTCAACGTCCGCCAGCAGCGGATGCGAGGCCTTGGCTTGCGGCACAATCAGGCTCAGGCCTTCTTTTTCCTGCATGCTGGCCAAAGGCTCCAGCTCAATGTAGGCCGATAGCGGGCCTGGCACGCTGCAAAAGGCCCATTCTTCTGGCATCAGTTCTGGCTCCATCTGCTCGAGCATCTGTTGCAGGTTGGTCAGTCCGCTCATTGCTTGTTCTCTCTATCGTCTCTATCAAATCAACGGAATGATACAGGTTGCATTGGTTGATGGTCGTTCGATTAAGCAACGCTCTGCTGGCTAGCGCAGTGCTTAAGGCTGGGTCTGGGTCTGAACTGAATTAGACGCATCGGCACTCTGCATCTGCAACCAAGGCGTTTGCTGTGGCCGAAACTCCTCGTTGAGCAAATCAGGATGCTGTTGCTGTAATTCCGCCGCCATGGCCTGAATGCCCTGCAGCTTGCGCTGTGCTTGGGCAATTTGCGCGTCGCTGATGCCGTATTGCCGCCCTTTGGCAATCCAGCTTTGCAGCTCAGCGGTTTTCACCTGAGCGGCCTCAACGTAGGCGCGCTTGAGCTGCTTATCCTGGCGCTGCTCGTAGGCCAAATACAAATCATGGTCGGCCAGCTCGTCCATGGTCGGTGCGCTACGTTGTACCGTCTCGCTCAAGGCCGGGGCACGTGCATCGCCATTTACCCGCGCATGGGCCAGACTGGCCACCGCCTCGGCATTGGGCAGCCAATTATCGGCAGGTGTCGGCGCCACACTGTCGGCCTCTTTAACAGCGCTCGCTGGGCTCTGCACTGGTGCAGGGGCCGCTGCGCTGATGCTTGTTTGGCTGGCGCTTGCTTGGCTGTGGCCGGTATCGGCTGGCTGCAGCGGCGCGCTGTGCGCAGGGAGCTGCTGCACATCGATGCTGCTGCGCCAGCCCCAACCCAACATCAGCAATAAGGCCAGCGCTAACGCCAGTTTCATGACTGCTGCAAACGCTGGTTTAACGAGATCTGTGCCTGGCGGCGCAAGCGCTGTTGCAGCTCCTGGTAGTCGTGCAGCAGCTGATGTGTGGCAATTTCACGCGCCAACTCGTAGCGCACACCGGCATCACTGAGCGGTAAATAGCCCTCTTCACGTGCTTCGATCAGCAGGATTTCAAACACCACAGGTGAGGTGCTTTGCGGGCTGCGAAACGGTCGCGACACCGCACCTTGCGGCTGAGTGAAAGCGACGGTATGCAGCCAACCGCGCTGCTCGTCATCGCGCTGCAGCCACCCCAGATCCACCTCGGACTGCTGCGAGAACTGCTGCGCCGCGACATCAAACGCCATGCCCTGCTGAATGCGCTGATAAACATCGTCTGCCTGTTGCTGGCTGGCCAATTGAATGCGCTTCACTTTGACCCGCTCCACCACTTTGAAGTCGTCACGGTGCTGATCGTAGGCCTGCTGCAGCTGTGCATCAGACACTTGCTCGGCGGCGCTGCGCAAGGCTGGATTGTCGTCGTGAATATCGGCATACACGCCCACCAACTGACGCAATCGCGTGGCCAATTGCTGGTTGATCAGCGTTTGCTCCAACGCTTGCCAGTCTCGTGCAGACCAGCGCTGCTGCGCATAGTGTTCGATAAAACGTTCACCCACCCACTGCCTGGCTTGGGCCTTTAGTAGCCCAATGTCGCCTTGCTGGATGGCCAGTCGTCCTTGCACGTTCTGACGCTGGTACAGATCCCACACGCTGAGCTGCTCATCGGCTTGACCGTCCTGATTCAGGTCGATGCTCAACACGGGGGTACTGATCGCCTGCTGACGCTGCGCCTCCGTTAGCGCAATCGACAGACCCGGCTTGAGTGCAAATGCCGCCAGCGGATCTTGCGGCAGCTGCCACTGGGTAATCGCTGCCAACGATGCGCCGGGTAACGCTTTAACCGCCGCTTCGATGGCTCCGCTGTAGTAGCCGCGCAACAGCGATACACGCTGGCGCTGGCGTTCCACGGCATAATCAAATCCGACTCGATTGTGTGGCCACAACTGCTGCTCGTTGTATTGCTGCTGCACATGAGCGGCCAGCAAGGCGTTATCCAACAACTGCTGCACCACCAAACGCGCGGTGACGGATTGTCCACGCGCTTGGGCTGCGGTGCGCTGGTGCTGCACAAAAACGTCGATCAGAGTTTTGCTCAGCAACAACGGCGGCTGTTGCGCCAGTGTCAGCTTGGCGATGAGCTCATCGTCTTGCAGCTGATAGTCGATCTGAGCCTGCGCCAAAGTGGCACTGAAGCTCAGTAATAGGGCCAGTAAGCCACGTGCCCACAGTGCCATTACAGACGGTTCGCCGCATGGTTAAGAACATGCACCGTCATGGCAATGGCGTGTGGAATGACCACTTTTGCTACTTGCTCACGATCCGCTGCCGCCTTAGAGCTCAGCACGATACCGCCCTGGCTGTAGGAGATCGCGCCGCCTTCGGTCAGCAACGGACGAATATCGCGCTGCGAAGCTGGAATCGGGGTAAAGCTGTTCATCGCATCACTGATTAACGCGTCGTCGTTCAGTTGCAAGCTGTTGTAGTGATCTTCCACCCAGCCTTCCCAGCCAGAGTGGTTTAAATCAGAGGTGGTCCAAGTATGATGCGGCTGCAGCAAGTCGGTGGTGTGCAGCACAAAGCCCAAGGTTTGCGCGGTTGGTTGTTGCCAGAATTGGTTGTACCAGTGCTGCCCCAGGTTATCGATAGGCTGGAACGGCATTTTTTCGAAGTCTTCGTACATGCCTTTATTGGACTGGCTGCCCTGGCGATAGTTGGCCTCGGTTTTACCGTAACTGTCGTATTCAGAATCTTCGTTGCACGACCAGAACATGCACCAGCCCGTCATACCACCTTTGCCATCATCCAGGTGGTCGCCCACCAGCCAGGTGGCGGCCATGTTATCAATGGCGCCCCACACCGTCAGCAAATCGTAGTTGTAGCCGCCCAAGTCATTACCGTGCACATCACCACCGCGGGTGTGGTTTTGGAAATGCCAGTACGAGGTGTATTTCACAATGGCCGAACCTGCGCCCCACACCGGTGCCTCGACACAATCTCCCGTTACCGCACCACAAATAAAGGTGTCGGCAAAATCATCGACGTCGTAGGCGCCTTGACCCACTTCCTCGGCAAACGCCTGCATGCTGTAACCAGCGGCCTGCACGGCAGTGGCCAACTTATTGTACTCAGTAGTCTCTGGGTGGCGTTCCATGTAAGCAATGGCATCCATGACGATGCGCTTATGCGTAGGCTGGGTGAAAGCTTGCGTGGTGGCAGAAGCGCACAGCAGAGTAGCGCCGAGAGCGAGGGTGAGCGACGTTTTCATGATGATTCCGTGATTTGTTGTTGTTGTGATGGCGGGCATTCCACCACCGCTGACAAAGTTCTGGCAAGCACTGGCCTAACGCCACAAACAGGTTGGCCTGAGGCGACACATCGGCCCCCCCAAACTGTCCGTTTTAGTGATACTGGCTGACCGTTTTTACCCCTAAAAACGGTACGAAAGTTTCATGACGTTTTGACTGCAGTTTGATGATAAGTCGTTGTTGTAGAGAGGATTTTGCACAACCAGTAGCTGGGCCGTGGGCGCTCTGTGGACAGTGGAAAAGCACTGTGCCAACCATCAACGCCAGCGTGTGTGGGCCATCTGCCAAATTAGTGACAAGAGAGTTAGTTAAAATGCCGGCGAATAAACATTGACCAGTTTGTCCAACTGGCATCCATATCCGCAGACGCGATAACCAGCCAAACGCCAGTCATTGCGATGAACTCAACAACATGCCTGTGGTCTGATAAACAATCTCAGCTACCTGCCTGATAGCACACTCAGCGACTGAGACGTAACGTGAACTTTCCACTCTTTGTTGTCTGTGCGGCGGTGTTTCGACACCGCCGCTTTTTTTTACCTGCTCTTTCGGCAGTGTTTGCGCTCAATGGCTTGGTTAAAGACTTGATCACTTGCTTGGCGTTTGGCATCCAACTGGGGCCTGTTAACACTATTTCGACCACGCTGTTATGAGCTGAAAGCCCTTCAAGCAAGGCCGGAGATGGATATTTAACGAGTCAAATTAACAAGTCCTAGCAGACACCGGGCGTTTAAAATCATGTCGCGCCTTATCAGCTGTTATTCGCATCACACAATCACTGGCATGATCATTGATCAGACCCATCGCCTGCATAAAGGCATACACAGTGGTTGGGCCAACAAACTTCCAGCCTAATTTCTTCAGCGCTTTTGATAACGCCACCGATTCTGGTGATGTCGATGCCGTCTGCGGCTCCGGTTGCAGCTTTTCATCAGGCTCAAAGCGCCAGAAAAAAGCGGCTAGCGACCCCTCTGTCGCCACCATTTGCTGCGCTTTTTGAGCATTATTAATTACCGCTTCGATTTTTCCGCGATGGCGGACAATGCCTGCGTTCTGCAGCAAGCGCTCGACATCAACTGCGGTGTACTGAGCCATCACATTAAAATCAAACTGCGCAAACGCGGCGCGAAAATGTTCGCGTTTGGCCAATATCGTTCGCCAGCTCAGACCAGACTGAAAACTTTCCAGACACAGCTTTTCGAACAAACGCCGATCGTCATCCACCGGATAACCCCACTCGCGATCGTGATAGTCGAAGAACTCAGGAGCCGCGGCGCACCAATTGCATCGCGGCTTGCCATCCGGTCCGACTACGGTCGTGTTCATACATGTACTCCTTAAATTGGGTAGCGCTACACAGCGGACAAGTAGACGCAGACTTCACGGTCTTGACCTTGCATACGATTCATCTGCTCACCGATATAGGTGACGCCCAGTTTCTTAACCACCGCCCTGGAGCGCTGATTTTCTTTTAGGTGCATGACCTTTAATTGAAGTAGCCCCAGATGTTGCTTGGCAAAATCAACCAAAGCCTTGGCCGCCTCCGTGGCGTAGCCCAGTCCCCAGTAATCAACACCAAGCCAATACCCCAAAGTACCCGTACCCTGATCGATAACCGGCAAACTGACGGCGCCGACTAGCTCATCAGAGTCACTGACCACAATCGCATAAACAACACCACGCCCAGTACTGAACAAGGATGCATGGCGAGCAATCCATAACGTAGCGTCCGACTGCTGATAGGGATGAGGAATATTCGCCGTCATGGCGGCAATACGCGAGTCGCCGGCCAGCTCAGCTACGCGTGCTGCATCTAATGCGGTAAACGGGCGTAATTTCAGGCGCGAGGTGGTAATAATAGGTTGCATATATTCTAGGGTACCTCTGAGTATTTGTGACAGAAGCTAACGCAGATAACCCATGTAGTGTGAATTTCATAGATATAATACAGAGGTAAATAGCAAAGGGCTATTAATCGACAAAACATTCCGTAAGAGTAACCCCCGTAGTTGTATTGATCTACAGTAGTCACTACGGCTTATTGTGTTGTCAGCAAAAAATGGGACCTGGCGACTTTCACCAGGCCTTATTCATAATATTAAGAACACGAAGGTTTAGTTACAGCCACACACCGACTGCTTGCCAGGTTCCGTAGTACGCCATTGCCCACTCCACTGCAAACAAGCTCTGCCACAGGTACTGGGGCACTTATTTCGTGCGTCGCTGTTGTCCCAGATTGGTCCGGCTTCTAAACCGATGTAGGCTGGTTTGGTGACCGCTATCCCATTATTGTTTACCGTCATGGTAGATTTGCATAGGTTTTTATTTACTAGGGTCGTAAATGGTGTCCATTGCGGGGACAACACTTGTCCGGCAACATCTTTCATCTCAATATTGCTAAATAACATAGGGCCTTCGGACAACTCGTTACAGCTTTGCAGAAACCAGCTCTCTAACACATTCATCGCCCAAGGCATGGCATGCCCCTGAATATCGACATTCAGATTGGAAGACTGCCCTGAAGACGATGCCGTAATTTGGTATTGGCTATTTTCCCCCGGTACTTTTTTGATCGCTGCCTGAATCACATCATTGGGTTTCACATCGATATAGCTGCTCATATGGATGTTATTGTTGGCGACAATAAAGCTCGCAAATTTCCAGCCTCCGTCAGAGAAAGCCAACACAGGCTGAATAACACCATAGTCACTGTCCAATCCGATCCAGTAAAATAATGATTGTTCGCCAACGATGTCCGGCGTCGGCGGCACGGTATAATTCGCTGTAAAGCTGCCGACAACTGCCGGCGGAAACCAGGTCTGTGCATTCAGATATTCCCAATGCAGCGGCGGACACTGGGTGGTCGCCAACGGCTCTTTAGACTTCTCCATCGCGACCTTTTGACAGTCAGTTTTGTCAGCGACATCAAACGTACTGCCGTCGGGATGGGTTATCTTGGCGCCGTTTTCTGACCTCACTACCATTGTCCCACTTGGGTGCTGAGTTATGCACTCAGACTTAATATTGCCTAATGACATTGAAGGTTTTGCAGGCAACGAGGATGCATACACAGTCCTTGTCCCGACAAGCACCAAAACAGCAGCCAAAGCCAGTAATAGCGACGTTTTGCAATTTTTTTTCAAAACATACATATTCATGGTCAATATCCTTATGATTTTTATAGTTCGGCCGACCTCTCAGATCGGCCATCCCAATCAGCGGCCCATTCCTCTAATGGGTATAAAAAGGTGGTTAAAACGCTTGGAGTAACAACCACCGAATAATGACAAGCTGCGGTAGCTTATACTCACCGGTGAGGGCAGATGATCGATGCTAACCCTAGTCGATGACTAACCGACTGCAAATCAACACTGGCTTCCCTGCTGGAGAGGCCAGTACGGTTATTGCACCGGGGTCCCTATGGATAAGTCTGCACAGCTCTGCGCGAGTGCATCAGGCTGTCGGAGAAAGGTAGCGATGGCAGGAGATAACCAGCCCTTTTCATCGTCGACAGCGACGTTATGGATGCCTGCTGCCCACGCCCTGTGGAGAGCACCAGAGAACTCAAACCCTGTATCGCCGATTGCTGCTATCTGACTAGAGCGGCCAACTGGCTTCGTGATCTTAAGCTCCTGGTGATCGAGAGCGGACACCGTGTTATTCAGGCGTGTGCCAACGTTTTTTGGTACCGCAGCTTTCCCCCACCCAAGTTTGTAACACAGGAATATCTCGTAGCTTGCGGTCGTCGGCGATGGTCAGGGGGTCTTCGGCCAAGATAACAAAATCCGCCAGCTTGCCCGGCGCCAAAGAGCCCAGCCATTGTTCGGTATGACATTGCCAGGCAGCGTCGTAGGTGATGGCACGCAATCCTTGCTCGCGGGTAACGCGTTCCTCTGGATTAAGCATGGCTTGATCGGGGGATTTTTCCATAATTCGTGTCACGGCTTGTTCCATCATGCGCAAAGGCCCGATGGGACTGACCGACAAATCGCTGTGCAATGTAATACGAGCATTCAACTGCAACATGGTTTGGCAGCGATCCAACTGCTGTGCCTTTTGCTTGAAAATCACTTGATCAAAGGCATACCCCCAGTAGCCGACGTGGCCGATAAGAAAGCTCGGAGAAATACCCAAGTCTTGCATACGTTGGGCACTGTAATCACTGAGCAGCGAGCAGTGTTCGATACGATGGCGCAGCGTCAATCCAGACTCGCCTTGCAGCGCATTTTCGTACACATCCAGCGCCAAATCGACAGCATGGTTGCCGTTGGCGTGAATCATCAGCGGCCAGCCTTTGTTAATGATGGTGTTGACCATTGTCTGATAGTTGGGCTTTTCATCGGCGTCAGCATCGTCAGGTGGTAATGTACTGAAATTAAATACGCCGTAATTATTCTCTGGGTTACAGCTGTACTGTTCGCATTGATAACCAGTTAACCCCTGGTTTGAGCCGTCAGATACCAGTTTTACCGCCGCCTGAAACGGCTGATATAAATCGCTTTCTGTTATTGCTTTGCATGTATCCATGGCCTCAGCGTTATCGACACTCTCACACAGCTGGGCAAAACCAACCCGTACATTTTGTGGCATCAGCGATTGATACAACTGCAGCATGCGTTTCATGTAGTCTCGCATGCCCGCCTCAAACATCATGGTCACACCACGCTCATTGGCGGTTTTAAATATTCGATAGATATTACCAGGCAGATCCAGCAGTAGCTGTTGCTTTTGCGCGGTGGGAATGGCATCAAAACCGTAGCCCATTTGCTGCAGCTCTTGCAGCGCACCTTGGGATACGACTTGGGCAACAAAGGCATCACGCTCAGACTCTGGCCTCGCCTTGGCGATGACCTGTAGCGCGGCGGTGTTGATGTACGCCGTGTGCAAGGAGGCCGACAGCCAGTACACGGGCGTGTCCGCAAACGCAGCATCCAAGCGATCAATATTAATATCATCCAGCTGACCGTCTTTAAACGGCATAAGCGCCGGGTCCACCCCAGTGCCCAGCAACCATTCACCTTTGCCAAGTTCAGCCTGCGCCTGCTTGGCGGCATTAATCACAGTGTCCGGGTCGTATTGCGGCAACAGGTGCTGGCCCTGATAAGGCCCTAAGTCTGGCCAGCTCATGGTCATAGCGGTGGGAACGATATGCACATGCGGCTCAATCAGCCCAGGTAGCAAGGTATGCCCGTCTGCTAATTGAATATGATCTTGCGGCTGCATGCCCAATGCGCGCATCTTGGCGCTGACATCGGTATAGCTGCCGACAGCCACCACTTTGCCACCGGCGAAGCCAATGGCCTCTACCGCCTGTGTTTGGCCATCAATCATCGGCCGGATGGTGCCGCCACTATACATCGCAAACGCTGTGGGTAGTTGCTGCTCAATTCCCCAGTTGCTGGCGATCAATTGCTCTAATCGCGCTTTAAAATCAGCTTCTGCCTGATCCGTTTCGAGCTTACGCCACAGTGGATTGTGGCAGGCACATTGTGCGCACGTATGGGTGTTGGTGTGAGTGTGTGGGTTTGTCATAGCTATTCCTTTAACTGAGTGCTCGCCCCTATTAATAGGCCAACTAGAGGCCAACGGTTATGTTGTGTTGCTAAGAAGTGTTACACCCTCTTACAGCCTGCTCTTGATACGACGCCATTTGCTGTTTGTCCTTTATCGGTAGACCCGAGTAATGGTCATTCAAGGCAGAGCCGGCCAGCGCATCGCGCACAGGCAACGACCTGCTACGCTTTGTTGACGTGGGTCAATCAGGGGAGGAGGGCCACAACAGTGTCAGGCGGCGCTCTGCAGGGCCAATACGACCGGCCCTCAAACCATGCCCACTGATATTCGCTTGAACAGCGCACAGAGGTCACTTCATGCTGACATGGTTAACACGATGGTTAAAACCCTCAGGGCAAACACAAGCGGTTCTGGACCAGGCCATCGACGCCGTGGTCACCATCAACGAAGACAACAACATCATCTATTTTAACGCCGCCGCCGAACGCCTCTGGGGTTATCGCTCGGCAGAAGTCCTGGGTAAAAACGTCAAAATGCTGGTGCCCGAAGTACACCGTGGCAAGCACGATCAATACGTAAATGCCAACCGTAACGGTGGGCCAGACAAGGTTGTTGGCAGTTCATTGGACCTAGAAACCTACCATCGTGATGGCCACAAACTTTGGGTGAATCTGTCGCTCTCGAAAATCCTCACCAACGGCAAGGTCCATTACACCGCGTTCTTAAAGGATGTCACCCAACAGCGCGAGCAGTCGACCATTATCGACCAGACGCTGGAGCAATGCATCGACGCCGTCGTCACCATCGACGACAACAATAATATTGTGTTTATGAACGCCGCTGCAGAAAAGCTGTGGGCCTGCTCACGCCAAGACGTTATGGGTAAGAACGTCAAATGCCTGGTGCCCAAAGGCATTCAGCCGCAGCATGATTCACTGGTGAACCGCAATCGTGAAACAGGCGAAGACCGGATTGTAGGCTCCTCGCGCGAACTAGAACTGCATGCGTTTGATGGCCGCACCTTATGGGTGAACCTGTCACTGTCGAAAATCCGCTTGGATACACGCACCCTGTACACAGCATTTTTACGTGATGTGACCGAAGAGCGACGCAAGCGAGAAGAGTTCGCGACCCTGTCTCTGGTCGCTAACGAAACCGACAACTCCGTCATTATTACCGACGCCAACGGCGCCATTGAATACGTGAACCCTGGTTTTGAAAAATTAACCGGCTACTCATTTAACGAAGTAAAAGGCCGCAAACCCGGCAGTTTTTTGCAAGGCAAACACACCAGTGACAAGACCAAGGCGCGAATCCGAGACAAGCTAAATAAACAAGAAGCGTTTTATGATGAGATCTTAAACTACCATCAAAATGGCGACCCTTACTGGATTTCATTGGCCATCAACCCGGTGTTCGACGAACAGGGTCAGCTGCAAAAATACATTTCTATTCAAGCCAACATAGACAGCACCAAGTCGCGCTCACTAGAAACCGATACCCGTATCGCTGCCATCAACCGCAGCAACGTCGTCATCGAATTCAACCCCGATGGCCAAATGAGCTATGCCAACGAGGAAGCCCAGCGGCTGGCTGGCCTGAGTGAAAGCGCCATGTTGAAACAAGCCTACTTCCCCCTGAAAGACTATTTAGAAGCCGGCGAGTTTGACAGCATCCGTAGCGGCGACAGTTTAAGCCGGGAAATCACTCTGAAGCCAAAAGACAAGGGCAACCCGCTGACGCTCACCGTATCGATTGCACCGTTGTTTGACGTTGAGCAACAGCTGGTGAAGATCTTACTGTACGGATCGGACGTTTCGGACCGAAAAGCGGTGTTAGAAGAAACCCACGGCGCCATGTCCCAGGTGCTGGAACGCATTGGCAGCATCGTTGGTACCATCAATGGCATCTCTGGACAAACCAATTTGCTGGCTCTTAATGCAGCCATTGAAGCGGCGCGCGCAGGCGAAGCGGGCCGTGGTTTTGCCGTGGTGGCAGACGAAGTTCGGAGCCTAGCTGCCAATACCACCGAGTCGGCGGGTGAAATCAGTGCGTTGATTGATGAAACCCGAGGACATGTGGATCGATTGTCGACTTATATGAAAGGATAAATTCCGAATCCACCAAGCCCAGTACTCCACACGGCGGCTGCCGAGACGCCGCCGTAGTGCTACTGAGGCGCTGTTACATTGCCGTGCACATCTGGCTGCCATACCTCTCTCGTGCTGTTTTTTGCCTCTGTTGTACCTTTGTTGTGCCTATTTCTCGTCTCTTTTGCACCTTGCACCTTGCCCCAGTGCAGAGGGGCACAGCTACATATTCCAACGCTGCTCGAGCTTTGTGGTAAGCATTTGCCGGCCCCACTCATGAAGAGTCACGCATCTTTTCAGCATTAAAGTTTCGCCCAGGCCATGGATACGCATTGCATTTATAGAAAGCCTCTGCTGATCAAAAAAACAACAGAACCCCAAAGATCAGAATCTTTCTCACGAGGATAAGACAATAGCTACTGATAAGAAACACACCAAAGATGACAAACCTATCATTACAAAGAGCTCCCCCCACATCACAACGCCTGCCGAAGAGAGTCACTGGTTATAAAGTAAAAACTGTTATCAGCAGAATCACTCTCGGAGGAAATACGGAATCACTCACCAGCGTAGGTATTGATATGTCACATTTCAAACCAACAAATGTCGCTTTTCATCTTGCTTAAAAGCAACCAAAAAGAAAAACAAATTTAAATCAATTTTATCCATCTAAATGTTTGATTTAGAAATTTCATAAAAATAGTATGCGCGCCCTCCGTTGAAAGAGTCTTTCAACCGGAGCATAAAAACTAACGACAGAAGAGTAATCTCAGTGAAAAAAACGCTCGCTATTGCATGCTTTGCTGCTCCGTTAGCTGCTACGGCAGATGACGCGCAGATTCAATCATTTATGAACAGTTTTCATCAAAACCCGCAGGCGGTGATGAATGCTTTGCCAGAGAAAGATGGCGACGACTACCAGCATCTCAGCGCAGAAGAGATTGGGGATCTTCGCACTCGCATGCGCAATGAAATCATCCATCGATCAACACTGAATGACACGGAAGGTGATGCTACCGGCCCGAGTATTCAACCGTTTTCCGCCATCAGTCTGTACAACGACAACCCAGCTCGACTGGTTGACGCTGGCAATGGCTTAGTACGAAACCTCAGCACTCTCGATCAGCAAGCACCTGACTCAAAGAAACTGGATATGCAGCCATGGTCAGACACGTATTGGCCGTTATACTCAGGTGCTGCTGCCTGGCGTTACGCCGATCGTGATTTGTCTGCCTATAACTGGAAAGACTATTACGAATTTTCTCACGGTATTAAGCCGCTGGAAAACTACTCTGCTGACGAGCGTCACTTGCTGTCACCGGCTGAAAAATACGACTTACTTGTGGGTGACCAAAACCGTACCTTAACTAAGCGCTCGTGGGATTCAGGCAAAGGTTATTTCGAATCCAACGGCAGCGTCGAAAGATGGATGGGACTGTGCCATGGCTGGGCAGCGGCTGCCTACATGCTTCCTCGTCCGGCTCAGTCTGTAACGGTACCGGATGCCAACGGTGAGATGCTGAAATTTTATCCATCGGATATTAAAGCACTGGGCACCCTGTTGTGGGCCGAAGCTCCATTCAACACCAAGTTTATTGGTGGTCGCTGTAACATTAAAAACCCAGAAAAAGACGACAACGGTCGTATCATTGCTTCCCAATGTGTTGATAACAACCCAGGCACCTGGCACTTATCGGTTCTAAACCAGATTGGTATTACTGGCCGTAGCATGATCATGGATGCGACCTACGACTATCAGGTTTGGAACCAGCCGATCCTAGGCTATAAAGTGAAGTACTTTAACCCGCAAAACAATCAAACCTCTGACAACCCTGCCGACGTCACCATCGCCATGGCAGACTACAGCAAAGATAAGTTCACCAAATATCGCGCTTCAGAAGCACAGTCGGTCGTCGGTGTGCAAATGCAGGTGCAGTATATGGTTGAGACTAATCCAACTCACCGCAATACCGATATTCCACGATACGACGGTATTTCGCGCGTAACCTACTACTACGACTTGGAACTTGACGCACAAGGCGACGTGATTGGTGGCGAATGGTACCAAAACGCTCACCCAGACTTCTTGTGGACACCTACACCAAACGCAGTGGCTAAATCATACTACGATGGCCAAGGTGACTGGGATGTTACTCAATCAGTACCACAAAGCTGGCAAAATCAAGCACCAAGCGCATCACGTTATACACAGCCGATGACGTCAATTGTAACGGCTCTGTTTAACGCCTCAGCAGAAGTTGATACGCCAACGGCAGAATGGAAGCAACTGGTCACCGAGGAAACCCAGTGCCTGGACGTTGCCGGCAGCAGCACCTCACCAGGCACCGTGGTTTATGGCTGGTGGTGCCATGATGGTGATAACCAGCAATGGCAACTGACGCCACAAGGCAAGTTAATCAGCAAAGTAGCGCCTGACTTGTGCCTAGACCAGCAAGGCAGCGATATCACCATGGAAAGCTGTATTGATCGTCCAAACCAAACTTGGAGAATGGAGAATGGTCAGCTGATTAATGCACTGGATAATGCCTTAAAGTGGAACCCCAATAGCTGGCGCGTAGAAGCCGATGTTGCAGGCAGCGACTGGGCTTGGAAATAAGCCAAACACCAAGTTAGCTTAAAAAACGGCGAGCATTATGCTCGCCGTTATTATCTTTACTCGGTTATCGTGTTTTAAAACGCTGCACCGTCTATTTTTCGCACCCGAATATCTGACAATACTTGAGTATCGGCCAGCCTCATATTAACGGCGAGGATAGCTTCTGAGCATTTATCCGTGGTGATGTAGTGAGTCAAACAACCGCAGGTCTTGCAACGATGGAACTCCACCTCTTGATCACCCCAACAGTAAAAATCAGTATCTGCCTGCGTTAGCTGAACCTGATCAGGTGAACAATAAGCCCAAAGGGCAGCGTAACGCCGACAGATGGAGCAGTTGCATTCGCCGACCTCTTCAGGGGCAGCGTCTAAAACCAGTGTTACGTTACCGCAATGGCAGGTTAAGTGCATAGTTGGCCCCACTGTTTAGACTAAGTTATTTCCAGTAATCGGCCATTATCTCTGTTGACCATCCAGGCTGATGCACAGCTCCTCTGGGCAGAAATTCTTGCATAACAGGCTTAATATCAACCACCGGCGTTCCATCAATGGCATCCAAACCCTCAACCCGTAGCTTGTTGCCTTCCACTTCGGCGATCTTGCATACAGTAATACCCAGACGATTGGGTCTGTTTTTTCCTCGTTGAGCGAATATACCGACTTTAGGCCAGCTGTTATTATTTCTAGGATGCCTAGAGGCAGTCACTATGTTGGATTCATCTACCTTATGAAAGCAGTACACCACCTCAACGTGGGAAAATGCCTCCAGCCCTGAAAAGGCATCTTGATCAAAAGTGCTGTCTAGCTCGATGTAACTTGTTTCTCGATCCCAGCCATCATCGATCGCGTCTACTCGTGTTGATGACACATAAGCAATGGGCTTAATAGTAAAACTCGCCATTTAATTATCCTTTCTCTAGCAATATCGCGTAGCAGTGTATGCATACACCGTGCAGTCAGATTAGAACAATACTATATCGCATATCAATAACACTCTCTGACTGGAACACTGATTCAAAGCGTAGAGGTGCCGTCAGTGTGGCATGCGGGGGGGGGCAGTTCATAACTGCGTGATCGAAATAGTATTACAGTCTCTAGCCTTCTACAACAACGGTTGGCGACACGAAGCTGAAGTTATCTGTCGCTCTCCGTCGGCTAGGGTCGGAATATGCCGTTGGCGATATTGAAAAAGATTGATCATTTTCTTTTTGTCGCCGTCTTATTCTGAAAGTCTGTGCTATTCGCGCAGCGCCGTATAGAATTTTCCAGAACGTCACTACACGAATAACGATTGGGCACCCAATACTCTGGCTGCCCTTACCCGTACCTCAAGCGTCCGCTAAGGCTGTATAGGTCTCACCTTTTTCTAGCCCGCACGAATGAGGCTGAGTGTTGCGAAAACTCACAGGGATTGTTTGGCCACAGGGCAGAGTATTGTATCCAGGTGGTAAGTTAGGGCCGCATTTTTGCACGTCGAAGTGTAAATGTGGCCCACCGCTTTGACCCGTGTTGCCGCTCTTGGCAATCACATCACCGGCCTCGACAACGTCACCCTCATCCACCAATGCACCTTGATGGGTCAGATGAAAATAGCGTCCTATGGTGCCATCGGAGTGGCGAATAAAAACGTAGTTTTCTGCTAAGTCCTGGCCGTTGTTATCTTCAAATTTTTCACGCACGGCAACCACTTCACCACCTCGCGCCGCCACGATGACAGAACCAATCGGCATGCGAAAGTCGACGGCATACAAACCGACACCCTGATTGGCTTTGCGATAATGCCCAGTGGTGACCTCCACCTTGTATGCGTCACCTACGGGATAAGGCAATAGATACGACGATTGATCTTGCGCCGGGTAAAGGCTGCAATCAATATCAACATTTTCACCGCTACAGGCAGCAGATAAAGACGTCAGCAGCAATGCACTAACACAGCGAAGTTTGTTCAAAATACACCATCCCTTTAGCTTTGGTGCCGCTTTTTTAGAGCAGCTCACTGGAGCGACTCACTATATGGAATCCCCTGCAACAGGACAAGCGCGGGGCACAGACTTAAATACCCTGACAACATCTTCGGGAAACTACCTTGGAAAACCTGCCAATACGTTGTCATAACATGCTGGCGCGAATGACAATTGCGTCGTAAGTGACTCTGTCGGGCTGTCATCAGGTCATAAAAACTGCTCGAATGACAGTATGCCGATGGGCCGGGTGTTAATCGACGGCTACAGACCCGCCAAAGCATCAGTAGTGAGTGCAGTGTGCCATTCGCAACCAATCAGTAGGCCGATTCGCACTGCAGCGCCGACTGGTTCTGCATTTTATGGGCCAGCGGCCGAGATGGAATGTATACAATTTTGTATGCTAGCCCCGCTGCAGATGTAAACCAGTGCGCGCCCTCTCAAGTGCATAATGATGCTCATAACTTGTAAGAATCTCTGCTGTTAGCGGCCATAGCCGACAGCCACATAGATCAACAGGTGAATGTCTATGCGACGACCCGATACTTTTGAGCTTCGCGGCCACATGATGTTTACGAGCACTCACGTTGCTAGCCAACATACCCGCTGTACCGAACTGGGCCGAAGCGATAAAACCCGTCCACTCGATGGTTACGAGTACATATTTGATGACGCAGACAGCGCCAGCGACGATGTCCCAGTCTCTGCCAGTGCTGTTGCACAGGGCGACTCTAATGCCCGATGGCGATGCGCCGATCAGTTCCACCAGGTAGGCGCTCAATTTGGCAGCATGGTGGTCACAAGGAAAGGTTCTGTGGACTATAAAACGCCTAGCTGGGGATTAGTTAGCCGCTTCTCCAATGTGCACTCGATCGACATGACTCCGGTGTCACACCCTCCCAATGGCCAGCTCATAGCCGATCATGATTCCGTGCGTATTTGGTGGACGCCCAGGGCGGAAAGTTATAGCAATGAATCGTATCTTGATGAGCCTCAACTCGGTATGGAGAAGCAAGCACCATGAGTAACGTACAGAATGATAGTTGGGGCTGGTCACTTATGGCTAAAAAATACGCCAAAAGAACAGTCCTGTCCGTTTTTCAAATTATTCTAAACCTTCATTTCATAATTATTCTCTATGCACAGAAAACCGTAACCACTATCAATGCTGACACAAAACTATCGATTACCAATAAAATTGGATCAGATTATGAATGCTAAAAGACATTTTCTAATTTACTTCATCATCCTGACACTATCCGCCTGCGGCGGTGGCTCTAGTGATAATTCAAATAATGCTTCTGATGACACTTCAGAGGAGACTTCTAATGACACCTCTGACGACACCTCTGGCGACACCTCTGACGACACCTCTGGCGACACCTCTGACGACACCTCTGACGACACCTCTGACGACACCTCTGACGACACCTCTGACGACACCTCTGACGACACCTCTGACGACACTGCTGATGATAATTCTAATAACCCTCCAGTCGGAATGATGACATCTCTGCCTATTGTTTCTCTAGATCAGGTAACCCATGAAGCAACGACCTCTGGAGCATGGAGCGACTCTGCAACTTGGAAACAAGGGTCTATTCCATCATCCGGAGCAAGAGTATACATTCCCCAAGGTGTCACGGTTCAGATTGAAAATAGAATTAGAGAAAGATTAAAAACGGTTCGTATTGATGGAAAACTGAGCTTTAATCCAGCACTCAATACAGAACTACTAGTCGATACATTAGTAACGACAGCATCTGGTGAGCTAGAGATCGGAACCAAGCAAACACCCATTCAAGCTTCTGTAACAGCTCGAGTTATCATTATTGATGATGGTGCTATCGATCGCTCATGGGACACTGAGCTGATCAGCCGCGGTCTTATTTTAATGGGTAAAACCACACTATTCGGTCACGCGAAAACAGGGTTTGAAAGCGTTGCTAGCTTCCCACGTGCTGGTGACACAACCCTCAACCTAAAAACAATACCGACTGGGTGGGAAGTGGGCGACAGCATTGTCATTGCTGGCACTGATCCTATAGATCCAAGCAGTGACGAGACGGCTATCATAACTGCAATAGATGGTATGCAGATCGTTATAGATGCCCCCCTTACGAGGGGTCACGTTGCACCCAAATCAGACCTCGAAGTACATGTAGCAAATCTCACGCGTAATATTCAGATTACTTCAGAAAATCCTACCATCGATCGAAGAGGTCATGTCATGGTGATGCATAACAATAATGCATCAATCAACTATGCGTCTTTCAACAAACTGGGGCGAGTTGATAAAACAAAGATCATGGATGATCTTGAGTTTACTGACTTGGATCCCAAAATCGCTCCTACTTTACTTGGGGGTACCAATGTACGTGGGCGTTATTCACTTCATTTCCATAAAGGTGGAACCAACAAAAATAGTTCTCCAGCGGTCGTCCATGGAAGTGTGGTAACGGATGATCCAGGCTGGGGATTTGTCAATCACTCATCACACGTCAACTTCTCTAATAATGTCACACACAATATTGTAGGAGCGGCCTATTACACGGAGGCTGGCGATGAAATAGGTTCATTTATTAACAATATTGCTATTCGAACGGTTAATCCAAATGACCCATTGAAGAGCCTCGATGAGCTTGACCCAGATAGTAGAGAACACAGACAGGACTATGGCTTTCAAGGAGATGGCTTTTGGTTTCATGGTCCTAATGTAACGGTAACCGGCAATATTGTTTCAGGAGCTTCTGGTCACGCCTACATCTGGTGGCCAGAGGGATTATTAGAAAAAGCGAACGATGGTAGCACGATTAAAATATTCCATGACACTGCCAATGTGCCGAATGGAAACTTAATTGGCCCAGATGGCACTAAAATGCAGATTTTCGATGTTCCAATCGGCAAATTTGAAAACAACCAGGCCTACAGCACAACACGTGGTATTCAGGTATTTTACCTTCATACCGATTTCTTTGGTGATGGGGTTCATCTCGAAGATGGTATACCTTACCCATCCCCAAGCTACTACGGTCAACTACGCTCTACCATTTCCAGCTCAACACTCTGGAACATTGAAGAAACCGCAGTTGATATACCTTATGTCAATCGTATAACGCTGAACAATCTGCGTCTGGTTGGCTATGGTGGCGCCAATACGGTAGGTGTTGATGCTGCACATTTTCAGAATTTAACTGGCATTCAGCTGGTAAACCTGAATATCGAGAACTTTGAAACTGCCATGCAAGTTACTACTACGGGAGAGGTAACAATCGACGGTGGTACATACAGTGATAATAAGACTGATATTCAGTACATAACACCGACTGAAGATGATTAGCATATTTTTAAATAAACATATGCATTAGCAAACGCTCAACATGCTTGCGGGGCTGTACCAACTGGCCCTGCATGTTATAGGCCAGTGGCCGAAGTGGAATGTATACAATTTTGTATGCTAGCCCCGCTGCAGATGTAAACCAGTGCGCGATACCACCCGTGCATAATGACGCACACAACCCCTCAACATCTCTGGCTGTGCAGGCCACGGCCCACGGAGACTACACAGGTGAATGTCTATGCAACTAGCAAATATTGTCATACTCAGAACGGCTTTGGTGCTCGCGGCCGCGCTGTCGGTATCCGCTTGTGGCGGCACCGATGGCTCAGACACAGCTCAAGAGCCCGTGGCAGGGTCCGACCAGGGCCAAGATAACGATCAAGATAACGATCAAGGCAACGATCAAGGCAACGATCAAGGCAACGATCAAGATAACGATCAAGATAACGATCAAGATAACGATCAAGATAACGATCAAGGCAACGATCAAGGCAACGATCAAGGCAACGATCAAAACGGCGATCAAGACGGCAGCCATGGCAGTGACCATGGTAGCGATCACGGCAGTGGCGACCATACCGCACACCACTGCCATTCAACGCCGGACTTTGCGCGCACAGAGCTGGTCACGCACACGGCCACTCAATCGGGTGCTTGGTCTGACCCAGCGACCTGGGGCGGCAATGTACCCGACACCGGCGCCGTTACTCGAATTCCAGAGGGCGTATCCGTCACACTTGGAAGTGTGTCGGACACACGCTTAAAGCTTGTCCGCATTGACGGAGCCTTAACCTTTGCCAACGACCGCAACACCCGTTTGCTGGTGGATACGCTCTACAGCTCATGCAATGGAACATTGCAGATCGGCAGTGCAGAGCAACCCATTAGCGCCAACGCCAAAGCCGAAGTGGTGTTTATCGACGAGGGCCCAGTGAGTGATGCCGCCAGACTCAGCCGAGGGGCTATCTTAGCTGGCAAAACCACCATGCATGGCGCTGCCAAAACTCACCGGGCCATCATCACCCCTCAGGCCAAACAAGGCGATACAGAACTCAGCCTTAACCAGGAACCAACTGGCTGGGCAGTGGGCGATCAGCTGGTGATTACAGGCACCGTCGTCAACGACCCAGCCAGTGACGAAATTCGTACCATCAGTGCCATAAATGGCAACCGAGTTACTCTCGACCAGCCGTTAACGTTGGATCACACAGCTCCCAAACCAGAGCTGAATGTGTACGTCGCCAATATCAGTAGAAACATCGAGTTTCGCTCTGAAAATACTGCCATTCAGCACCGTGGCCATATGATGTTTATGAGCGCTCACGTAGATATCCAAAATGCCCGCTTTACCGAACTGGGTCGCAGCGATAAAACCCGCCCACTCGACGACTACGAATTCATATTTGATGACCCAGAAAGTGCCGGCGACGATGCCCCCGCTTCTGCGAATGCCGTTGCATTGGGTGGCTCAAATGTCCGAGGTCGCTACGCCATTCACTTTCACCAGGTAGGCACTCAACCCGACAGCATGGCGGCCACGGTAAAAGGTTCTGTGGTCTATAAAGGGCCAGGCTGGGGATTTGTTAATCATTCTTCCCACGTGCATTTTATCGACAACGTGTCCTACGGCTTGCAAGGCGCGGGCTTTTATACCGAGGCCGGCGATGAGCTGGGCAGCATGCAGGGAAATATCGCCATACGCAGCATCAACTCGTCATTTTCCGTCGATGACCAGGGCGCCATCGACCCGGACTTACGCGCCAATAGAATGGACTATGGCCACGATGGCGATGGCTTTTGGCTCACTGGGCCTCGCGTCAGTCTGATTAATAATGTTTCCGCTGGCGCCTCCGCTCACGGTTTTATTTATTGGAGCGACGGCATCATTAACCCTGGCCCTGGCTGGGTAAAACGGGTGTCGATTCCGGTGTCACACCTCCCTAATGGCCAGCTCATCACAGGTCGCGATTCCGTGCCCGTTTGGTGGGCGCCGATGGCAGAAAGTCGCGGTAATGAATCCTATGGCGCAACGGTCGGGTTCCGCATTCGTTACATACATGCCAAGAATTATCTTGGACGCGAAGAGCAAAGCGATTTTCACCGCTCACCACCGCAAGCCTACATCGACACCCTGTCACCGACTGTCAAAGATCTTACCGTGTGGGGCAGTCGCGACGGTGTATTGCTGAATTACAACGAGCGCTTAAGCCTGCAAGGTGCAAACATTCACGGCTTTGGAAAAGATATTAGCCAGTTCAGTTTTAATGAAGGCACGGCCAAGTCCGGGGTTGGCCTAGACATATCAAACGACGCCACACACGGCCCTGGGCGGGTAGACAATGTCTCCATCGAAGGATTTGGTATGGGCATGGCGCTGCCGGTCAACAGCCAGTGGGATATGAACCAATTAAGCCTAACCAATAATGGTACTGATCTTCTGGTGATCGATCCGGAAAGTGAGGGTGCAAGAATATCCATCAGCAATCTTAACTATCAGAGCTTTAGTGTTCATGACCAACCGGGTGCGACGACCTTTCCTGAGCATATTCAGATAAACACCGTACAATAGCCCACCTAGTAGTGGCTCAACCCACCGATCCACCACATGCAATTCCAGGGGCCTATAAGCCCCTGGAATTCTAAAACGTCTAACCGTTAAACAGACGGAAAACAATCCATAGGCTGCTCGCGGACATCGCTTACCAGCAAGGCAGACTTACTTGACATGATCATTGGCGACTGACCAGCAGGTTGACTCCAGACATGGCTAGGAAAGTTGCACATCCTCGATTAAAACGCTGCGCCAGCTTAGGCCGCGAGAACCATTGACGCAGATACAAACCAAAAGCCGCGTAGATTGAAATTGCTACCAGCTCTAACAGCAGAAAGGTGACACCCAAGGCAAAAAACTGCTCACTCACATTCGATGAGACATCGACAAACTGAGGCAGAAATGCAGTGAATATCAGTATCGCCTTCGGGTTTCCAGACGCCAATAAAAATTCCTGTTTAACCAGAGAAAGCTGACTACTCCTATGTTTGATATCCGCAATAGGGCTAGTATCTGAGCGCCACAGGTTGAATGCAATCCACATCAAATACGCCGCTCCGAGCAGCTTAATAGCCAGAAACAAAGCTTCAGAGGTGTACAGCACAACGGCCAAGCCAGACGCTGCCAAAGCAATCATCACAGAAAATGCAGCGATTCGCCCCAAACCAGCGATAAGCGCGGATGCAAATCCGTAACACCGAGCATTATTCATAGATAACAGATTGTTTGGCCCTGGTGTCATATTGAGCGCAAAACAAGCCGGTATAAATAGTAATAATTTCCAAACATCCATCATTCATAGTCCTTAGCGTTAATACCTAAATCTACCCCGAACCTAAATTTCTTACATAGGATAGAGATATGACACAGAATTATAAACACTTCCAATATTTTAAGCAGGATCTAACCATCCAGCATCCACTGCTTTATCTATCTGATCTAGCATCCAGCTGTGAATATCAGGAGCAACCCCTCCAATAAACTCGTTATGTTTTAGCACCATAGACCTTGTGATCGTCTGCTCTTTCCAAGTTCGACCTTCATTAGAAAGGTTTAATACAAATGGCAATAGCTTATCGAAGACTTTTACCCATTGGCTTTCTAGCGAAGTACCCTCTTCATATTCGGCCCAGAGCTCCTTTGCCTCGGCACCAAAACTTGAAAACTGAGCTTGGAGCACCGTCATATATGCAAGCTCCCGTTCATATTTCCCTGAAGTATCGTGATATGCGCATACGTCACCAGCGCCAATCTCACAGATATCATGGCAAAGAGCCATTCTTATGCATCTATCTAAGTTCACCTCAGAAGGCATATATTTTGCGAACCCCAAAAGCGAAACAGCGAGATGCCAACTATGCTCCGCAGAATTTTCGTTTCTAGTACCGTCCGATGTATAGGATTTTCTGTAAACTGATTTAAGCTTATCCAACTCCAGCCCGAGGAGCGCTATTTCATTCATACGATCTTCTCCGATAGAACCAGTCACGTTTATTTCATACTGCTATTTGTTCATATTCTACCGGAGAATGGTAGCCAAGTCGTTTTTTGTTGTAGTTACATTGATGTGACAGGCCAAGGCGTTCGTTAGATTACGGGACGTAGAAACACATTTTTACGAATCAGCTCCACTTTCATAGTGTAGACAAGTACTCAATGTGAGCAATTTTACTTTCAAGTACAGCACATCAGAAACCCCAAATCGATCTCGTTCTGAAGGCACGGAACCGTCAATACGCAGGTTTTATCCAGACGCTAAAAACTTCCTAAACCATGGCGCTCGATGAGTTACCGTGTTAACTCGAGCTATAATACCTAGAAGCTGTTTCACAACTTCTTTAGCACGATCATCATTCAGGCTGCGTGAAAGAAGGCTCGATACATTGAGAGCTTTCTTTCCCATCGAACCACTAATCGCCGATAATTTCCAAGCCAAGCAAAAGTGCGCTCTACTTTCCAGCGACGGTCGTACCTTCTCAGCTTTCTACCATCTTGCAGACGCCGCTTTTTTCCTGTTTCGACGATGTGGCAAATGAGATCAATGCCCCGCTTCTTTAACACCATTCGCAGAGGATCAGAATCTTCCGCTTTATCGTAGATCAAACGCTTCACCTTGATCTTGCCATCGGAAACATTTAACAAAGCCTCAATCAGCTTGATCTCCGCCGGTGACACTGAGCCAGCATCAGCCCGATTCGAATGCCTTCGCCATCGACGACTATCATCCACTTTGACCCCTTACCCCGCTTGTTTTTTCCAACACAGAGCCCCCTTTTTTGCTGGCGCAGAACTACCATCAGAAAACGATTCTTCCCAATTTAACCGCGACTTTTGATCCAGAACGCGAAGAAACTTACGCCAGGCCTTGAGCCATGCTCCTTGCTCTTCCCGGTCCTAAAGGCGGCGCCAGCAGGTACTCGGCGATGGGTAATGCTCAGGGTCGCGCCAGCGCGCACCAGAACGTAATACCCATAAAATGCCCTCAAAACAGACTCGATTATTGATGTGCTTGGCACCCTCCTTTGCCACGAGGCAGGCTGGGTAAACATATGTGCCCACTGTTGGTCGGTCAGTTCTGAGGTTGAACGCTTCATGGTGGAGGAGTTGATGCTGATAATTTTAATTATTATATCGGACTGAAGGTTATGAAACAGCTTTTAGGAATTTGCCAGCTCCATGATTGTTTCATCAAACTCGTCTTGCTCTACAACAGAAAAGCCGAACTTCTCGAAGAACGGCTTCATTCGATCATGCCCTTCAACATAACATACTGTAATCGAATCACAATCTTCTCTACTTTTAATTTCTTGCAAAACAAGTTCAAACGCTTTTGATCCGATACCTTGCCCCTGAAGGCTTAGGTCAATCATAAATTGATCAATAAAAATTTCCCTTGGCTTTTTTTCTTCGATATTTGGATAATACTGAATAAAACCAACAGCTTTATCTCCTCTGTAAACACCTCGATTAACGTAATAATCATAAAACTTAGACGCTGCAATAGCCTCAGAATTCAAAGCAACAAAATCCTCCTGCTCCTTTGAAATTTCTATGTCGATCATATCCACCCAATTGTCTTTGGTAATATCTCTAAGGTTAATATCCATCTATTTCCTCGTACATAGTTTTGCCTAACGCCGCTCACAGAAGCGGCCAAAAAAGTATAGTGTTTTGCACGTCCCAGCGACCAACGGGAGCGATTGCTGCGCCTTATTATACTCTAAATCCATTCTTGGTCTTCACTTGATACAGTGACATCACTTTCTAGCTCACCAGTATGTGCAGTACTAGATGGTTCTATCATCATGAAGTGAGTGTCGGGTTCTGCGCGAGGACAGTGTTCAACTCCTTTAGGCACAACAAACATATCACCAGCATCCAGTTCAATACTTTCATCACGAAGCTGTATCGTGAGATGTCCTTTAAAAACTATAAATAACTCATCTTCGTTTTCATGCTGATGCCAAATAAGTTCACCACCACCTTTAGCTATTTTTACAAGCTGACCATTAGCTTCGGCAATAATTTTAGGGGTCCACTCTTCCGTAAACAGATCAAATTTTTTGCCAATTGAAATCTTACTCATAATTTTCCTTGAAAATATAACGCCTAGATCATACGTTGCGTAAACTAAGACACGAATTATTGCTAAACTGCGAAGCAGAGCAAAACGCGTGACATGTTAGCAATCGTATGTATCGACTTTTTATGGGCATGGGCAACCTGTTTTTAAACCACCAGATCACAAGCAACTATAGGACATCCATCTTAAAGGTGATTGTTCCAGTGAAGCCCTCGGCCTGTCAACCGCATGTGTTGTTTGACTAGGAGCGTTCAAAACAAGCCTGTTTGATGCGTATTTACGCATGATTGTCTTGTTGAGCGCGTAGGTTGCTCCGAGCGCGGATGTCTCTGGCCACTCCTCAGCGATCGAGGAGCCAGACTGATCGGTTGAGTAAGGAACGGCAGCGGCTGATTCTAGGCGAGCGCTGATAATTCAGCGTTTCACATTCCTGGCGCAATCTTTCTTCACTGCCGGCAAAGGTATGGAAGCAGCCTTCGAAATGTTGAGTCATTTCCAACCATTAAGCATCATCAATACCTAAACGATTAAGAATTTCTGCCGTATTTTGGGCAATGGCTCCGCGCTTATCATGCCTAATAATACGGCCAGTCCAGTCAACCAGTTCGCGATAATTCGTAAGTTTCATTTGAATACCTAGCGGTATATTTTGGCGCGGGTTACCCACGAAGGACAATAATTCCCTAGGTTGTTGCTTAGGATGGTTGGGCTGCCTGCTGACTTTAACTTTTTCTATGCGAAGCTTAATCGAGGTGTGGGCTGACTTTTCAGGTGTCGCAGCCATCTTGGCACGTACGGGGTTGAGGTCGACATAGGCCATGCACGCCGCCAGCGCGGCTTCATCCAAGAGTGCTTGAGATTTAAACCGCCCTCCCAAAAGCGGCCTGAGCACTGATCTTCCTGATTGGCTTCTCGTGCAATGGCTTCATTCAGTACTCTCATAAACCAACTAATACTCGACAGTCGTGAGCGCCATTCGTCCACATAAGTTCGCAGACGGTTTTGTTCGGCGACTCCCAGCTCGTCACCGTTTATGAAACGCTGAGACAGCATATTGCCACGAAAAAGCGTGTGCTATCGCTCTATCACTTCCGTATCGTTCCAGCTATTGGCCCTCTCAACATCGATAAATAGAACTGCATGATAGTGGTTGCTCATGATGGCGTAGGCCGCCACGTCAACGGCAAACACTTCTGGCAAAAACAATAACTTATCTTCCAGCCAGCCACGGCGATGCTCGTAGCACTGGCCAGTGTTATGATCCGTACCGCACAAAAACGCGCATTGCACGCAGCGTGATACGCAGTGGTAATCGGGCGTGGTTTCTAATGAGACCTGTTGTTTTCTGGGCTTGGGTATGATTTTGCTCCCACTTTGCGGTGCAGATGCCCAGCCTAGCTGCTGTGGAAGTGATTTCCATCGGGGTGTTAGGTTAGGGTGGGAGTTGAGATGGGTGTCTTAATTGTTTTAACACAAGCAAAACATGCAATACGCAAAAAGGCCTTTCCATTTCTTTGTAGAACTCAAGAATAAGAGGGATTTCTCTAGCTTTACTGCCAATGAGTAAACGAGAAAATTTGGGGTATTCCTCTACCTTATAGAGATCATCCAAGAACAAATCTTCTTGATTATCTAAACACCAAATATTAAATAACATAACGACCTATGTTTGGCACTTAACACCCCACCAAGAGGCAATAAAATAGCCGGTTAAAATTTGCGAGACACGAGCAAAAACCAACTATTTTTCCTTATTTAATGATTTTCTAGTTCACTTTGCCTCTATATTCAGCGATTGTCGGTGCATTAAAAATAGACCATTTCTTTTCTTGCTTATTTTTTTTGTTGCAGGATCCACAAATACTTGAGTAATCCCAGAATGATCAAACATCTTAGGGTCTAAAGGTCTTTTTGCATAAGGATTGTGAAAGACAAATAAACCATCTCTAATACTTTCTGAGGCTGAAATTTTACAGATAGGACCTTGCTTTTCTTCTGACCACCATACAGTACTTACAAATCTTGAATCACTACTAGTTGTCATACTCTCAACTTTCCCCCAAGTAGCAGTAGTACTCAGAACAATTGCACTGACTTCAGAAAGACTGTCATCTTCAAATAACCCTAACTCAACCTCAGAACCATTATCTTTTTCTACAAAGCCTAACTTAACATCAGGTGGGCCATTTGGATACAAGTGGGGGTTATCATTATAAGCATCCTCATCAACATAAAAATCATATAACAGAGCCATTATTGGCGTTTCACATTGTACATTAAAATGGGGTTGCTCGAACGGCGCCACAGCTATGACAAAAGGATTTCCTTTGACATGCTCAAGTTTAGAATATTTATCTTTATACTTTCGATATTTTGAAATGATGGAGTTTGAGAGACGGATGATGGATTCCATATTCATTTCTCGGAACCTTGTAGGTGGTTCTTCTTTTAAATCCTTTTCCCATTCAGGGGTTTTACCCAATGCAGCAGCAGCTATAGTTGCTTCTATTACAACTTCTTTCCCATTGTATTCGACCATGAAATCTGGAGAAGAATACTCCCAATTCATTGGAATACCAACTTCCTTAAAAAGTGCATAAAGATATATTTCCCAAAAGCTCGAATTAAAAGTGGTTTGAAATTCGATTACAAACTTATTATCTCGGTCTGGAAAACCATCGCACCACCTTAGTAACTCTTGACGGTCAGCTTCTTTTGACTTTCGGAGTATTGAAATAAAGTTTCTGTGAAGCTTCTCTTCCTCGACAGCTTGTTTAAATAAATCCATTGGTTCAGATATTCCCTAGTGAGCTAACGATTCAATAACCGGCGCAGCTTTGCTTCGTCCGGCGCCGTAGGCGCGAAGTTGATTGACTTGTTAAGTGCAGACTGTGAAATCATGCGATGAATCCATCCCCTCTTGAATCCGAGTTAACAAATCATCGGATGAACAAAATATATCTATACCCCACGCTTCATCCAAGTTTATATCAATAGCGCCACTTTCTAGGTGGTATGTAATATAAATATCGGCCAAAGCAGCTGGCGTAGGAAGCCTTTCTTTATTTTCAATTGAGCCATCGAACACCTTTTCAATGACGTCGCAGCACTTTGAAAAGGTACTCCAATCATTTTCATGGAGCCCTAAACTCTTTTTACCTTTGTGTTCTACGAGCTTAACTTTGATCATACGTAGCACTTAACATCTATGGACACCCCTCATTGTGCAAGCAAAAAAATCAGTCTTTGGTGTAGTGCAGCCATCTATTCGGATTCTGTCTGACCCTTCGGTCACATCCTGGATGAACTCCGCCAATCTGGCTCTTATCAGCTTATCGTTCTCGAAGAACGTAGTTAGGTACAGAGTGCCCAGATTGTGGTTCTACCTTTTTGACATCATTTCTTACTCACGCAACTACCGTGGTACCTTCAAATCTGATGCATTTCTGTTCTCTGCTGAGCACAGCCCAAGCAGTTCTCGCCAGTTTGTTTGCCAATGCAACGATCACAACATTACGGTGCCGACGTTTCATCAAGCTGTCTAGCCATTCTACCGGAGCATTATTCCTGTTCATATGTCGAATTACAGCTCTGGCCCCATGAATCAGCATTTTTCGGATGTAGGCGTCGCCTCTTTTGCTCATGCCTTGTAGATTCTGCTTACCACCGCTTGAGTGCTGCCTTGGGACCAAGCCGAGCCAGGCAGAAAACTCTCTGCCGGATTTGAACTCTCTAGCATTCCCCACACTGGCTACAATGGCAGACGCTGCCAAACGCCCCACCCCAGGAATTTCTATCAAGCGTTTACAGCGATCATCCAATTTATTCTGAGCATTGATTTCTTCGTCAACAAAAGCAAGCTCGGTTTCAACATGATTCATGTCGATCCAGCATCCTCATAACCAGGCGCTTAAGCACATCAGGAAATTTTTGCTCGAAATCACCATAAGAATGCGACAACCATGCTTTTAACTTTGTAGGCCCAGCTGGTATTGCGATGCCAAATTCAGAAAAGGCTGATCGAATTCTATTAATAACGGCGGTTCGTTCCTTTATAAGTCCTTCTCGCTCTCGATGCAGCAGCAGAAGTGCTTGTTGCTCGGGGCTCTTTATTGGAACAAACCTCATCGTTGGCCTGGCAACAGCTTCGCAGATGGCTTCCGCGTCGGCCTGATCTGTTTTATTGGTTTTAACATAAGGCTTCACGAACTGGGGCGGAATTAACTTCACTTTATGGCCAAGCTCTCTTATTTCCCTTGCCCAATAATGGGAGCCGCCACACGCTTCCATTCCTACTAGGCATCGGGGGATTTTTCCCATGAATGGCAGTAGCTGGTTACGTCTAACTTTCTTCCTGACCAAGCATTTTTCATTTTGGTCGCTACCGTGAATCTGAATAACTGACTTCGCGAGATCAATTCCGATGATTGCCAGCTGTTCCATATCAACCTCCCATCGAATACCCGTTTTTTACAGTTTAGGGAAGGGGTGTCCATTTCATTAGCTTAATAGTGTGCGTGCCTGTTTTTCTAGCTAGAACCATTCGAGGCATCTCTTCCAAGCCATTGATTTAACATTGGATGTCCTCCTTTCTTTCACATTCTTTCCTGGAAAAGCGTGCTCGCCTAATATCCACGCCTCAAAGCTCTGGCACTCAAGATCTAATACACTGATTTCTCTGGCGTTTAAGCTACCACCCCGTGGAAATACAGGCAAGCCAACCGGGAAAGCGTGCCAGGCTTCTGTGTCATTGCGTGAAATACCGGTTGGATATCCATATGCCTACCTCAGTCGGTGCAGAGCCGCTTCTTACCCTAGCGCCACCTCCTCTCTAAGCCTTGAACTCATTCTCGCGCCCAAGCTGTCCGCGCCTTAGCAGGCCACCTGAGTTGTTAATGGCTGTGCCCGCAGGCGCTGCCAGGACGGCAGCGCCAGTCAACATCCTGCCGGGATGCAGGCTGTTGGCGTTGCGGCGACCACAGCATTGGCAACGAAGGGATCATGGCCTGCGCAGCGCAGAGCAGGGAGTTCGCCCGCCCGGCGTGAGGGATAAGGTCCCTCAAGGAGGGCAAAGGGCTTAAAATGAAAAGAAACGCATCGTGCGCGAGCCCGATCCAATGCTCACTTATTATTTGTAAGCTGCGCTTGTCGAGTGCGACTCCGCTCAGCGTACTAAAAAACTAAACCAGCCCCTAATCCCCCCACCATTTCACGCAATAAAAAACCCGCTGCACTTTCATGCTGCGGGTTTCTTTAACCACTTAACTTAAACGCTGAATCAGTTGATTTTCGCGTCCAGCTCACCGGTCAGGTAACGCTCGTACATGGTATCCAGCGATTGTGCTTTGATCTTAGAGGCATTGCCTGCCGTACCAAAGGCTTCGTAACGTGCGATACAGATATCCGTCATGGCTTTCATTGAAGCAATCAGATATTTGCGTGGATCAAATTCGGATTTGTTTTCCGCCAGGAAGCGACGCACGGCACCGGTTGAGGCCAAGCGCAGGTCGGTATCGATGTTGACCTTGCGCACGCCGTATTTAATGCCTTCCACGATTTGCTCAACCGGCACACCGTAGGTTTCCGGAATTTCACCGCCAAACTCGTTAATCACCGCCAGCCACTCTTGCGGCACAGACGAAGAACCGTGCATCACCAGGTGGGTATTAGGAATGCGCTTGTGGATCTCTTTGATGCGGTCGATGGCCAGAATGTCGCCCGTCGGTGGACGAGTGAACTTGTACGCACCGTGCGAGGTACCGCAAGCAATCGCCAGAGCATCGACGTTGGTTTGCTTAACGAAGTCCGCTGCTTCTTCTGGATCGGTCAGCATCTGGTCGTGGCTTAAGGTGCCTTCGGCGCCAATGCCGTCTTCTTCACCGGCTTGTCCGGTTTCCAGCGAGCCCAAACAGCCCAGCTCACCTTCTACCGACACACCACAAGCGTGGGCCATGTCGACGGTGCGCTTGGTCACGTCAACATTGTATTCGTAGCTGGTTGGCGTTTTGCCGTCTTCGCCCAATGAGCCGTCCATCATCACTGAGCTAAAGCCCAGCTGGATAGAACGCTGACACACCGCTGGTGAAGTGCCGTGGTCTTGGTGCATGCACACAGGAATGTGCGGGAACTCTTCAATTGCGGCCAGAATCAAGTGGCGCAGGAAGGGCGCACCGGCGTATTTGCGCGCACCGGCAGAGGCCTGCACGATCACTGGCGAGTCGGTTTTGTCGGCCGCTTCCATGATGGCACGCATCTGCTCCAGGTTGTTAACGTTAAACGCTGGTACGCCGTAACCATGCTCGGCGGCGTGGTCCAGCATCTGACGCATGCTGATCAAAGCCATGAAGTTCACCTTAATTTGGGTAGATAGAATGGGCGCTATTCTAGCGATTTCTCCGCCTTAGCGAAACACGCACAGCACACGGCTCAGCGCACAGGCTGATGGGCTGCATCCGGCACTCGCTTACCACAGCCAACGCTGGGCAGTAGCGGCATCAGACAACAAGCGAGTAGCGCAGCGCCACTCACCTGTATTGAGTTGGTAGGCGCCCTCACCAGGGGGCGCCCAAGCCCAAACCTACTGTTTATCGCCGCTGTTGTTGTTCAAAGAAGCCAGACGCTGATCGCGCTGTTGCTTCATGGTGCCAGGCATCTTGTTGTGGGTTTCTCGCAGCTCGTTGTATTGGGCGCCAAAGTTACCCACCATTTTGGCGGTAAAGAAGCTGCGATACGCCACGCCTAGAATGCCCGGCATCAGGTAACCAGGGGCTTTCAACATGGAGTTGCGACCCAAGCTGCGCGCCATTTCCATGCTCTTTTGGGCGGTGAGATCCTTACTGTGCTGCTGCAAGGTATCGCCATCGTGTTGAAAAGCATCGTATTGACCCTTAGCTTTTTGCACCTTGGCGACGGTTTGTTTCGCCTGTTTGAGCGGGTCATTCATAAACTCTTGCACGGCATTTTTGGCGCTTTGCTTCAGCGCCTCGCCCATGTCTTCACGCTTTTGCGCGGTGGTGGTCTTCCAGGCGTATTGGCCGGTTTTCCACATGTCCATGTCCAACTTGGGCATCTGCCACTGGCGCGCATCAAAGGACTGCCAGTAGTGCTGATCAAACGGCTTTTGCATGCTGCGATCCAATTGAGTGCCGTAGTGCTGGCCTTGCTGCGAATGATACTCGCGCTTTTGCTGTGGGTTGTGCTCGCTGTATTTGCGGCCGACATTTTCCAACAGGCCACCCAGCAGCAAACTGCCGGTGTACTGCATCGCTTTTCTTCCAAAGTGCGCCATCTTATTCCTCCTGCCCTCACGGTGTGGACAAGGTAATGGCAAGGATCGGGCCAAGCGCACAGTCGCCGCCAGGCCACAACTTAGAGCGCAGGCGGTGCTTATGCAGACCATGAACGGGTCAAACAGCACCCACTTGAGCATCAATGAGGGTCAAAAAACACCATTGGCATTGCGCACCTGGCCACCGGTGAGCAGGCCATACAAGCGCATCGACATGCTCAACCCTTGCACGGCGTCCCAATGTTCGACCAAACGGCCATCCTCCACCATCCAGATATCGACAATGTTCAGCCCTTGGCTGTCGTCGCCACGATGCTTGGCCTTTAGCGTGGCGTGCGAATGCAGGATGACCTGATCGCCATCGACCAGCACGCGTTTAACCTCGTAACTAAACTCCGGCGCGGTTTTGACCAAAGCTCGCAGCGTGGCCACCACCCCACCAATGCCATCCGCAATGGTGCGATTGTGCTGTCGATACGGTTGCTCGCCAAAGCGGGCCAGCACTTCATCAAAGCGGTGGTCGTTCATGATCAATTGCACAAAATCGAGCACCGCCTCGGCGTTGGCGCGCTCGGTATCGCTCCAGTGCGGGCGCATCAGTGGCTGTCGTTGAATGCGTGGGGCTGTCATGGGGTCTCCTCGGCGAGTGCGATCGCCTCCTGGTTCAAATTATTTAGCTTTCAGATTGCAAGCTAAACCAATGGATTGCAAAACGCAAGTAATCTACGATAATGATCGAATCCGGCCCGCCAACCGTGTTGGCAGGGAATTGACCTCATCGACGCAGCTGCACCAGAGGACCGCATGCCCAGACGCTCAGATTGCCCCATCTCCAATGTGCTCGATCATGTCGGCGACAAATGGAGTCTGCTCATACTCAGAGATCTGATGTTTTTTGCTAAGCACAGCTACTCCGAGCTGCAGAATTCAGACGAACGCATCGCCAGTAACATCTTGTCCGCACGTTTAACACAGCTGGAAAAAGACGGGCTGATTCAAAAACGCACCGACCCAAACGACAAACGCAAGCGTGTGTATGCCCTCACTAAGGCCGGTAAAGATATGCTGCCGATTTTGCTGGAAATGATTGCCTGGAGTGGCGTGCATGATCCAAATACCAATGCACCAAAAACATTGCTGCAACGAATTCGACACGATCGTACAGCGCTCATTGACGAGCTTAGGCAACAGAGTTCGGGCACTTAAACTCGGGTAACTAAATTCGGGTAACTCGATTCGGGCAACTAGACTCAGCAGCGAAAGAATTCGGTACTGGCTCTGCGCGAATGCAGCAGGCTTTCAGCACAAGTCGAAAACAGGAAAAGGTCAGTCCTTTTAACATCACCAACAAGGTTATGGAGGCTGCCAACAGCGCCTTATGCAGATCGCCAGAGCAGGTACAGAATTGAGACGCTCTAGCCACAGCAATGCGTGAGCGAATCATTTCGCTAAAAATAAAACCATAGTTCCAATTTATTTTTATCAGTAAATACAGCCCGAAAAAAGAGCGGCATGTGCCACTTTCATCTCTCACCAAGCATTGCCGTCAATCACTAACAAACGTGGATTTTTTAATCCGTTAAAAGCACCAACAAATGTGATCTGACGCAAGGAATCACACCTTCCCTTTAACTAATTTGTCATCAAGGCAATTTAGCTTTGCCCATCTGACACAAGTCAGCGTCAGATAGGCCAATCGCCTTAGGAATAAAAAACACAGGAAGGAAGTTATGAAAAAGACACTGCTCGCAGCGCTGGTTTCTGGTGCTTTATTATCTCAAACCTCACACGCACAACTGGCCGGTGCCGAGTACGATAACGCGTTAGACATGGCAAACCTCAGCAGTCGGGTATACGACGACTTATGGGACAAAGCCATTGATGTGATTGCGCCGTACCTATTTACCGACATCGATTTTGAGGGCAATACCGAAGAGTATGTTGTTGTACGCAGCTATACCGAAACCTGGGATGGATTCGATGCCAAGCTGTATTACAACACCGATACCGGCGACTACGTGATGGCGTTCCGCGGCACTCAGGTATTTAGTGTCGCCGACTGGATGACCGACATTGCCCAGATTCTGAACGACTACATCCGAGTCGATATCTCGCAATATGAGCAGGCCGTTGCCATCGCGCACGAATTAAAAGCGCAATACGGCGATAAACTGCAGTTCACGGGCCACAGTTTAGGCGGTGGTTTGGCACAAGTGGCTGGTTTGGCCACCGCAACGCCGACGGTATGCTTTGAAGCAGCAGGCATCACACCAGATACCTATGAAGATTTGGGCATCAGCCAGCAAATGATCGCCGATAACAGTCAGTACATTACCCATGTGAATGTGCAGTTTGATCCACTGTCAGACTTTGACGGCAAAATGAATAATGAAGCGCCATTTTACAACACTCTGCAGCACGGCGGTAAAACCGTGTGGCTGGATAATATGATCGGCACTGGCGGTAAAGCGAACCCGCTGCGCGTGGTGAATCATTTTTATCACACGTTTGTGTACAAGCTGACCAACAAAGACTTTTTGGATTAACCTTACCTCGGCGACAGTGCTGCTATACAGCACTGTCGCTTTTTATCATGGCGATGGTTAGAAGCTGTTTCATAACCTTCAGTCCGATATAATAATCAAAACTATCAGCTTCAACTCCTCCACCATGAAACGTTCAACCTCAGAACTGACCGACCAACAGTGGGCACACATTGAGCCTTGTTTACCCAGCCTGCCTCGTGGCAAAGGGGGTCCCAAACCTATCAGCAATCGAGCCTGTTTCGAGGGCATTTTATGGGTCTTACGTTCAGGTGCGCGCTGGCGTGATCTACCCGAGCGCTATCCTTCACCGAGTACCTGCTGGCGCCGCCTTCAGTACTGGGAAGAGCAAGGTGCATGGGTCAAAGCCTGGCGTAAGCTTCTTCGCGTTCTGGATCAACAGTCGCGGTTAAATTGGGAAGAATCGTTTTCTGATGGTAGTTTTGCACCCGCAAAAAAAGGGGCCTCGGTGTTGGAAAAACCAAGCGTGGTAAGGGGTCGAAGCGGATGATAGTCGTCGATGGCGAAGGCATTCCAATCGGGCTGACACTTGGCTCAGCGTCACCGGCGGAGGTCAATCTGATTGAGGCTTTGTTAAATGTTTCCTATGGCAAGAGCAAGGTGAAGCGTTTGATTTACGATAAAGCGGCAGACTCTGATCCTCTGCGAATGGCGTTAAAGAAACGGGGCGTTGATCTCATTTGTCCACATCGTCGAAACAGGAGAAAAGCGCCGCTGCAAGATGGTAGAAAGCTGAGAAGGTACGACCGTCGCTGGAAAGTAGAGCGCACTTTTGCTTGGCTTGGAAATTATCGGCGATTAGTGGTTCGATGGGAAAGAAAGCTCTCAATGTATCGAGCCTTCTTTCACGCCGCCTGCATGATGATCGTGCTAAAGAAGTTGTGAAACAGCTTCTAGTGACCTGATATGGTTTTATGACCCAATACAGGTTATTTCGTCGAGGCCATCAGCGACGCTAGGTAGGTAGCATTGTTTTCTTGCCCAGCATTCACAGCGTAGTCATAGGCACGGTTGCCTAATGCATCCGTTAACGTTACATCTGCCCCTCTTGCTATCAGCAGCTTAATCATTGCCACATCGGCGTGCTGGGCGGCATGCATCAATGGCGTTCGTTGCCACTGCTCAATTGCAAAACAATGGGATCGATTGTCGTTCTGATTGGCTAATTGGTAGCCATGATTGATCTTAGCGCCAGTATCCAACAGCTGTGTGACGCTCTCCGGCTGGTTGGCTTCTATCGCGTAGTACAACGCCGTCTTACCAAAGTCATTTTGTTGATTAGGGTCAAAACCCGCATTCAGTAGCAACTGCAACACAGCGGGTGCAGCGACAGCGTTAGATAAAATACTTTCTGCACGTTTGGAGTAGTGGACGCTTTTGATTAACCGTAATGCACTCTGCAACAGCTTGATATCTGCCTGATGTACCACCAAACGCCGTAAGCTGTTCAGTTGTTGAGCTGCAGAAGCGGCAGCAAACGCGTCCAGGAAATCGTCAGAGCGACCATGAATGGCGTCCTCGGTACCATCTACCAGGTCTTCTTGCACAAAATATGGGACTCCGCCGAACGCCCAGCGTGAGATCTCTCGCATTGCTTTGTTCACGTACTCGCCAGCGTCTGACTCAGCCATGTTGTATTGCTGCTGATACCAAGCAGCCAACTGCTTTTCAGCCGATGCTTGCTGAGATTGAAACTCAGAATATAGCGAGCGCGTATAGGGACTTTGATAACTCCACTGGTTAAAATACTTGTCTTTGCTCTCATCCGCTGGGTAATCGGCAAACCCTTGGGGAAAATAGCCTAAGTGCGCTAAGTCAAAAAGAAAGTAGCGCCGCTGTGCTGATGCTAACGATCCACTGCAATACCAAGGCAGCTGCGCTTCACCGTTACGTACCGTATTCGCGACTTTTAATAGTGGCTGCATAAAAGAAAGCTGAGAAATACTTCGCGCGCATTCATAGTCGACTTCTATTGGGGAATGGCGCCCAGAACCTAAGTCCAGCCTCACAAAAACCTGCTGTGGAGGCGTTGCATCTCATCGCAAGTAATGACCTTATCATCCAGCGGACCAGTACGACCATTAATATGAAACGGATACCCTGTTGCTTGTGATCCATGCATCAGGTGCTCGCCATACCAGCGTCCTTGTAGCCAGCTAATCTCTCCACTAGAAAATTGAACGCTACCGACGAAGGTTTCTTTGATATGTTCATTACCGACTGTTTTCAGAGTGAGCTCACCGTCATTGAGCTGTCCTACCAGAGCAATAGGCTCACTGGTGCGGGTATAAAAGTAATGACCAGTAATGCCCTCGGATTCTGTTGTATTGAGATGCATCTCCACTTCTGCGCCAGCGACGTTGCCCGTGCCTTGCAGCAGGATTTCGGCCGTGGTGGTTGCAGGAAAAATCAGTAACAATGCTATGGTTAACTTCAAAGACCACATCCTTAGGTCGAGAGGAAATAAAGTAAAAGCCGCTGAGCTGGATCATCATTCGGCTGCGAGTTGGCTTTCGATAGGAAGATCGCATCCTAGCAGCACATAGAACCAGCACATGTGCATAGAAAGGTCACGAATTCTACCGTAATGGCTAAGGCCTGTTAACACTATTTCGATCACGTTGTTATGAGCTGCCCCCACTCGATCAAGGCGCGCAGATGGATGCTTAACGCGTTAAATGAAGGATGAGCAACACAGATTGAGGGCTGTTCAGCCATCCCCCGAAGGGCAGGAGCCCGTTTTTCACTAAACCGCGTTATTCGTTGCTTATTAAATCCGTTAAATCCGCTCTACATGCCTTACTCAAGAAAAACTGACTTCAAGCAGCAAAGAGCAAACTAGTGTTAACAGCCCGAGTCGAAAATCAAGCTCTGCCTGCCACGGGAAGCTTCTACGGCCAGAGTCATAGCCGCCGTACTGGGCCTTTCAGTCGTGTGCCTGAATATGCAATGCTGTGACCTATGCATTGATTACCCGGTGATTGACAATGGCGCGCTCAAGGCAAAACACTCTCCTCCCACCCGTAACGCTCACGGCCGATCAACAGCCGCGCCGTATAGGTGTGGAAGTGGAATTCGCTGGGTTGCCGGTCGAGACAATTTTAGCGGTACTGCAAGACTGCTATGGCGGAGACGTCATCAAGCATAATCAGTTTGAGTATGAACTCGTCAATAGCCAGCTGGGCACATTTCTACTGGAGCTGGATGCACAGCAGCTGAAACAACTTGCTCAATCTTATGAGAGCGGTCGTGCAGATAACCCAGATACCCTGCTAGAAGATATGTCGATGGAGCTGCTCTCGTTGGCAGCTGAGCAATTTGTTCCTTGGGAAATTGTTACCTCCCCCATTACACTTGAGGACTTGCACCGCTTAGATGAAATGACCCGTAAATTGCGCCAGCGCGGCGCCAAAGGAACACGGGAATCGCTGCGTTTCGCTTTTGGTGTACATCTGAATATGGAGCTACCGGCGCTGGATGCCGAAACCATTTTGGCGTATATGCGCGCCTATTTTTGCCTTTATGATTGGATCGTCTGGAAGGAAGATATTGACTTAGTACGACGGGTGACGCCCTACATCAACCATTTTCCTCAAGCGTACATCGAAAAGGTCATTCACCTTAGCTATCGGCCCACGTTGGAACAATTGATAGACGATTATTTACTCGCCAATCCTACGCGCAACCGCAGCCTTGATATGCTGCCATTATTTATGCACTTGGATGCAGAACGAGTGCGCCGAACGATTACCGACAAACGTGTCACAGCCCGGCCAACCCTGCACTACCGCTTACCTAATTGCGATATCGACAATCCCAATTGGAGCATCGATAACATATGGCGTGAATGGCTACAAGTCGAGTGGCTGGCGAGTGATGCGCAACAGCTCGACAAACTGTGCCGCATTTTTCGCTTAGAGCTGCAGCGCTTAACGCGCTTTATGGACAACGACTGGGCCGAACAATGCCAGCATTGGCTGGTCGACCTGGACTCTCAACAATAGGCTGAAACCATATGCCAGCAGAAACGCCGGTTGTTGCTATCACAGGCCCCGTCAAACGCTTAAAAACAGCGTGGTGGGCAACCTCGTTACTGGTACGCCTCCACGGCCTCAAGGCCCGCTACGTCACGGCTGCTAACCCCAACATCAGTGGCAATATTCGTGGTGTCATCCTTTGCGGCGGCAATGATATCGAACCAGAGCACTACGGCATGACCGGCGATGCCGGAGCCGACTATGACCCTGAACGTGATCGCCTAGAAATGGACGTCGCACGCCGGGCTTTGCAAGCAAACATCCCTATTTTAGGCATTTGCCGTGGCTCGCAATTATTGAATATTGTGCAAGGAGGTAGCTTGTACCAGGATATTCGCCCACTACGCAAGGTGACTCCTAACCGCAATAGCATTCTGCCGATCAAATGGGTCGATTTTGACGAAAGTGCACGCCTTGTCGATGTTTATGGTCGCCATACCATCAAAATAAACAGTTTGCATAATCAGGCCATCGACAAAATAGCCGAGCCGCTAACCGCAGTTGGCTGGGATGCCGATGGTTTTATCCAGGCGTTTGAAAACACCTCTGCTTTATTTCAGGTCGGCGTGCAGTGGCACCCCGAATACCTGCTGCTATCGTCCTTACATCGACGACTATTTACCGCCTTTTGCGACGTTGTGAAACAGACTGACAGCCTACTGTATCGACTATGAGCTATTTACTGCTGTTTGCCAGTGCATTTCTAGCAGCGACAGTACTGCCCTTCTATTCAGAAGCGGTGTTGGTGTCCATGATGATGGGGGGCCATCATCACGGGCTTTTATGGCTGAGCGCAACACTCGGCAACACCTTAGGAGCGGGGGTGAACTGGTGGTTGGGGCGCTACTTATTGCATTTTCAAGATCGGCGTTGGTTTCCTGTATCGAAACAGCAACTGGAGAAAAGCCAATATTACTTTAAGCTCTACGGTGTATGGAGCTTGCTGTTTTCTTGGATGCCGGTTGGTGGTGATGCCCTAACCTTAGTGGCTGGCATTATGCGGGTAAATTTTTGGCTATTTTTTATTCTAGTGTTAATCGGCAAGGGGGTACGCTACTACGTGGTCATGCTGCTGGCTCAGGCGACCCTAACCGGGTCGCTATAAATCATGAGCACCGTCACCGCAGATTCAAGGCAAAGCAGTTCACTGCAAAAAACGCTTTCACAGTGAACCATCATTACGGTCTATGCACTTTTTCTGGCAATTACCAAACCATGATTGCTGGAGCCCAATAAGCTCGACTCATGGCAATGCTGCAAGTGCTGCTGCAACCAAGCCTGATACTGCTCTGGGCTAAAGTGATTCACACTTTCAGCCAAATAACGTACGTAGCCGTCGGTTGCGACGTGATTTTCAAGCCTAAAGCCTACCTGCGTTACCCAACCTTCCGCTTCCGCTGGAGTCGAAAAGTAGCCGACTCGGAAGAAACTGTCGGCTTCGGTCGCCGATACCGTGCCCTGCTGTAGCAGCTCATTTAGCACAGCAGGCGTCATCAATCTCGGCCAGTGTTTGGCAAATAAGCCAGCCACAAAAAAGCGCGAAATATACGCCACGGCTAAAATACCACCTGGCTTCAGTATGCGCTTGGCCTCAGCAATGGCCTGGTTACGCTGCTCCACTGTGGTTAAGTGGTACATAGGGCCAAGCATTAAGCAAACGTCCTGGGAGGCATCGCCAATGAAGCTAACATCACACGCATCGCCTTCATACATGGTCAGCGTCAACTGACGCTCTTTTGCCTGTTGGCGCATCAGCTCCACTTGCTCGGGCGCCAACTCCACCGCAGTCACATCACAGCCCTGCTCGGCAAACGCCAGCGCATAGCGGCCTGTCGCAGCGCCTAACTCACACAGTTTTTTACCCGCTTTCCAATACGGCTTCAGTACATGCATGGTGGTATCGTATTCAATTTGAGCGATGTACTGACGTGTCAGGCGCGAGTCTTCGTCAGCACCTGTGTATTGGGCAATGAGTTCTTCCACTGTGGGTTACTTCCTATTTATATAAATCGATGTTTGCCGAAATATTTGGTAAGCCATCGACTATATCAGAAAATTTCTGCAACAATCACTGCCTGTCTTTTGCAGTAAACTCTTCACGGGTAATGCGATAAATATCGCACTCGATATTCTTCACTATTTGACGGTGGCTAAAGCTCTCACCTAAGCGCAGAGCGACATTCTTTGATGCTTGGTTTTCAGGATGAATCACACTGATAATGGATTCTGTATCCAAATTCTGAAAACCCCAGGCCAGCGATGCACGAGCAGCTTCGGTGGCGTAACCCTGACCCCAATGGCTGGGGGCAATGCCCCAACCAATTTCCAACCCAGGCCAGCCGTGCGGCTGCCATAAGCCAACTCGCCCAATAAACTCACCGGTATGCGTTATTTCTACCGCCCAAAAACCATAACCTTTTAGTGCCCAATGACCGGCTAATACCGCCAGCACACGCCAACTGTCTTCCGCCGATAAGGTTTGTCCGCCCAAATAGCGCACAAATTCTTCATCGGCATTTAACGCCGCCAGCGCCTCGGCATCCGACTGTCGCCAAGGGCGTAGCGTTAATCGTTCGGTGACCAACACAGGTACGTTGCCGGGCCTATCTGTCTGGCCATGCCCCGGACGGCGTCGTTGCAGCAATACATTACCGTTGGCCTGTAGCCCTACAGAGTGCCAACCATTGGCCAAATACAGCTGCTCTGCACGCGTGTCAGGCTCGGTACACAGTTGAATCAAGCGCTCTCCTTGGGAAAATAGCCAATCAACCATCGTTTTTAGCAACGCCTTGCCATAACCCTTGCCCTCGTGCAGCGGATCAACAAACAACGCCCAAATCGACGCGCGATGTTGATTAGCAATACCAAAGCCCAAAATATTGCCACGATCTTCCACAACCCAGCCGCGACCCGGATACTCTATTTCTTGGATGTAATCATCCTCAGTTATCACGCTGCTGGTTAGCTTATTTTGTGTCACCGCCATACGGATGCGGTGCATGGCTGCAATGTCGTGACGAGATGCTGGGCGAATATTCATGGTTAAAATCCGGGTGGTGATGACGCGCGAGTCTATACGCTACGGGAGCGCTCTTGTATGGCATCACCCAACCTTTACCCGTGCTCTGCACGACCCAATTGGGCTTTGCCAACATTGGCACGGTGAGAATTTCTGTATCAACTCCCGCCAGTCATCACTCTGATACACTGCTGCCAATTTGCTCAAGAGCCAACCTATGAACATCACAGTGGATAAACTCAACGACGATGGCATCGTAAAACTACTGCAGGAGCATTTACAGGACATGCATGCTCAATCGCCGGCTGAGAGTGTGCATGCTTTGCCATTGCAGGCGCTGAAAGCCGCAGACCTAACCTTTTGGTCGGCACGCGAACTTGGCCAAGCCATTGGCTGTATTGCACTGAAACAACTGAGCAGTACCGCAGGTGAGATCAAGTCCATGCGCACTAGAGAAGCAGCGCGTGGCCGAGGAGTGGCAGGCGCTTTATTGCAAACACTGCTACACGAAGCGAATCAACGCGGCTATCAAACACTCTGGCTGGAAACTGGCAGCATGGCGTTTTTTCGGCCCGCACGGCGACTCTATAAAAAGTACGGATTTTATGAATGTGGTCCCTTTGCTGACTATAAAGAAGACCCACACAGTGTTTTTATGCGTTATGACATCCGGGCAAAGCGGTAGTAACTGCTTTGCTATGACTCAGTTGCTGACAGTTCATTAAACAGAGTACGTCTGTTTGCCCCCCTATCATCTGCACCTCGTCATCTGTATTCCACCATCTGCACCCCGTCATCTGCACCCCGTCATCTGCACCCCGTCATCTGCACCCCGTCATCTGCACCCCGTCATCTGCGCTAGCTCATCTGTGACTTATCAAGCTGTGTATGCCCAGCGCTTGAATGGCCGCATGGTACTGATACTAGAAAGGCAAAGATAATACCCAGACTTTAGCAAATCCAATAAAGCGACAACTCTGCAATACATGGCAGTTGTTGACCTATCTATTATAACCTAAGAAATAATGACGCTGCTCAGTGGATTGAAATTCACAAATAAATGAAGCAGCTCACGCAGTCAGTCAGAATTCTTTATTATCTCATGGCAAAAAATTACGCTGCTTGACTGGTAGCCAACAAAGAAATGCCTCATAAAATCAGGGTTTACATCCTTGAACCGATGACTAACTTCCCTTTTATTTTATGAGGATTAAACATGATACGGAATTCTATTGCGCTGTTGACTGGCACCCTGTTAGTAACAGGCTGTGCCAGCATGGAAAGCCAACGGTATTCAGCAGCAGACGACGGCCAAACTCTGTCACAACAACGGGAGCGGTTGGCCGCTAATACAGAAGGTAAGGGGTTTGGTCCGCAGTCACCAAGAAATATTGATATGGCAGCGGGAGACAACGCCGTCAGTTTTAATCTGGCCCCGCCGGTTGAGCAAATGAACCTGTGTAATATTCATTTTCATCACAATGCAGAGCACCAGGGAGGCGAGTTTACCCGCGACGCGGCCAGCAACGATGGACATCACCATGCAGGCTTTCTCTACAGCGGTGAACTGAGTGCCGCTGAGCTGCGCCCGGTGGACAGCGCCATCTGCTCGACGGATGGCAAAGGCTTACAGCCTGGCGATACCATCGAGCTGCACTATGTCTATTCCAGCGCACAGATTGAGCCGGGCCCAACCTTGGGTGCCTGTTTGAGCGAGGCGATTCACAACCCCCAACTGCGAGTGGAAGCTCAGGTACTGGTGTTGGTTAACGATCAGCAAGCCGCCGACTTTGCTCACCTGACCGAGTTCGGCCAGCGTAACGGCTATCAACAGGCGTTGAATCTACCAACAGACACCGGCACGCCGGTACAGTATGCAGGCTCCACAACGGGACCGGCCTACAATGAGCAGGGCTCGCCCTTCCAGGTAAGCTGGAGCGTGCGCCCGCAAGTGGCCAAAGTCGACATCGAATCGGTCGGGCGCTGGTGCGATGATAACGCTTTCAATGAACACCACGCCCACGGTGTGCGCAACTTGGTCACCAACCCTGCGCTGCTGTCCACTATCGAATGACCACTGTGCCCGCTGCCTGGCAGCGGGCAGTAACGCTTTTTGATCCTGACGATAAAAAAAAATCGTCATCAATCCATAACTTTTGATTGCCGTCCTGACGCACAGGTACTACTATCACCTCGCTTCTTGTTGATAGCCAATCCGAGTACATCACAACCATTGTGGCAAGGCGATAGAGCAACTATCCAAGGGTGACTTTGACTGCACTTTGGGAACCTCTAAATCATTCTGCGCAGCTTTGTAGGAGTGTCGCAGGTTTTAGCGTCCCGATGCTTTTTTTGACACTCCACTTTTCTTATTAATAACTGAAAAGTGCTTTGAATGGTTGGATACTGGCCATGGCTATTGCTCATTCTGTTTTGGATTTTCAATCGTATTCTACAGATGCTTTAAACGCTGAGAAGATTCAATTGATTGAATCGTCTGTCGCGCAGTTTGGCGCACCTTTGTTGCTACTCGATTGCGATGCTATACGACAGCAATATCGCGCGCTGCAACAAGCATTGCCGACCGTGACCTTGCACTTTGCATTAAAGCCGCTGCCGCATCCTGCTGTTGTACGTACTTTAATGGCAGAAGGTGCCTGCTTTGATCTGGCGACGACAGGCGAGGTCGAGCTGGTGCAACAACTAGGCGTAGAGCCTGAGCGCACCATTCATACGCACCCGATTAAACGCGACAGCGATATTCGTGAAGCGCTGGCCTATGGTACTCGAGTGTTTGTGGTCGACAACCTGAACGAGCTGGAGAAATTCCGTCGCTACTGTGATGAGGTGGAATTGCTGGTGCGTTTGAGTTTTAGAAACTCAGAAGCTTTCGCCGATTTATCGAAGAAATTTGGCTGCAGTATCGAGCAGGCGATGATGATTATCACCATGGCCAAAGAGTGGAACATTCGCATAAAAGGCTTGTCGTTCCATGTCGGCTCACAAACAGCGAACCCACAAAAGTACGTGGATGCCATACACGCCTGTGCTGCATTGATGCAACAGGTGGTGGAAGCTGGGCTACCGGCGTTAAGCACACTGGATATTGGCGGTGGCTTCCCGGTTAGTTACAACAGCAAGGTAATGCCGATTGAGCTGTTTTGTCAGCCCATTAATGCAGCTCTGAAAACACTGCCAGAAACCATGCAAGTATTGGCAGAGCCTGGACGTTTTATTGTTGCACCTGCCATGACCAGCATTGCCTCTGTGATGGGCAGTGCTGAGCGTGATGGGCAAATCTGGTATTACTTGGATGACGGTATTTATGGTTCGTTTATTGGCTTGATATTTGACGACGCTAAATACCCGCTGCACACGTTAAAGCACAGCAGCGAGTATTTCGCCAGCGTATTGTCGGGCCCAACCTGTGACAGCATTGATGTGATTGCAGAAAACATCCTGCTGCCCAGGCTCGACAATGGCGACTTGGTCATCGCTAAAATGATGGGCGCCTACACCAGCGCTACGGCAACGGACTTTAACTTCTTCAAGCGCGCTCATACCGTCGTGTTAAATGAAGAAGTGGTAGACCAGGAACGTCTGCTCGGATAATCGCAGCACCCACCGATGGTCAGCAAGGACGCTGGATCATCGGTACCCTTTCTACTAGCAGCCACTAAGCCACTAGAATGGTTCGCCATTGGCTGGTTTAGAGCACATCGCTACAATGGGCTGTGACACGGCCTTGCAAGGCTGCATACGAGAACAAGGAAGAGATCATGCATAAAGACGACGCAGCGGCACTGCGTATCCCAGCGATTTTAATTGACCTCAGCGTTATCCTAGGCGTAGTGGGTACTGTGCAACGCTTTTTAGTCGAATTCGGCTGGCTGGAGCAGCACCCGCCCATTGAGTGGCTGATGTTTGCCGTGATTCCTATTGCTTTCTTTGTCTACTGGGCACTGAATATCAATATAGGCAAGCGCCTATTTAAACTGGCCATTGTTGATGCCGACACCTTACGCCCTGCCACTGTGCCCCAGCTGTTTAAACGCTCGTTACTGTTTTGTTTTTTAATTTCTTTTAATATTTTACTGGTAATTCCAATCTTCCTTAGCAAGAAAAACCAGGGTTTTCATGATCGCTTAGCCAACACTGTCGTGGTTCGCAAGGAAAAAGTGGCCGGTTAGCAATGACATTGTCGTTCGATTCAGTGGTTTGTATTGTCGGCCTTTCATCATGATTCGCGTATTTGTTCTATTCATTTGACTGCCCACAAGGACCCGGTACTAGCAGTAACCGGATAAAACGCCGTCATGTGAACTTCATGCAGCCATGGATGAGCCAGAAGCTAACAAAGGGAAGACCGGATCGATCACGATCCGGTCTAGTTGGGCCTTTATCGAGCCGACAACTCACCCCATTTGCCAGCCTGCCAGCGCCCTTGTTCTACGCCAAAATTGACGTGAATATCAGAGCCAGAGGTCATGACTTGACGCAGTTTCTTGGCTTCATACGCGCTGAGCGGCGTATCAAACACATAGCCTGGATATTCGCTGTCGCAGGCTTGCATGCCAAGGTCCAGCGTGCCGGTCGTTTGCGTCACCTGCCAATCACCGGCATGGTTGCGACACGCATACGGTCTGGCCTCATCCCATGACAATGCCAAATAACGTGTGCCGAAAAATGTCATCCGCGCACTGCGGCCTTCTGCATACGCTTGTTGAGTATCTTGCGGATCAATGGCCCATAACTGGCGGTTAAGACGCTGGCCTGCACCGTCCAGATTCTGCTCCTCCAGCATGTCCATCCCCACAGCATTCAATCCATTTTCCAGTGCAATCAGAGCTTCGTCAGCGGTCAGTGTGTTATTGCAGAAATAATTGTCGCACTCGTATGCCCGGCGAAAGCGCGTCGCTGAGAAAAATGACTCATATACATTGATATCCGCTACCGCCACACTGCTTTCAAAATTAATCAGCACCTGCGGCAATGATTCACAGCCGCTGTTGCCGCCGTCTTTATAGAAGAAAATACGCTGACCATTCGCCAGTAATTGCTGCATGCTCAGTTGTGGTTGGCTTTGGCAGCTGCCCGGTGTGTAAACAATATCCCCCAGCCATGCAATGTCTTGCTGCAAGCGCTGATAGCCTGCAGTGTCGCCATCAATGCCGTCCTCAAGGTAGATAAACACCACATCGTTGTCATCAGCACCTTTCAGCCAACTATCGATTTCACCCAGCATTCGCCGCAGGCTGGTGACATTATTGGTGTTGCAATCGACGGAGTGGCACACTTTAGTCCAACCATTGGCGGCACGAATGTCGAGCTCCATTGAACGAATACCCAACTGCAATTGCTCAACCAGAGCACGGCGCTGATTCGGCCCTGGAATCAGTTGACCACTAAAATACGCGGTGCTGTTGTAAGCATTGTGAGAGGTCAGCACGTTTGCCTGGTTAACTGGTGCTTTCGCATTGAGTGCATCCAGAATATCAATCGCGATTTCACCGCCATCACGCGCTTCACGGACCACGCGCATAGAATCGATGTCGTCTTCTAGCCAGCCACCCGGTCGAACCTCAAGGTTGGAAGAGCTGCGGCGCAAGCGGCTGTGGGCTTTGTCAGTGCGCAAATTCGGATACTGAAAAACATCCACCGCTGCATCACCTATTACCATGACCGATGACGCTTTATTTCTGCCCAGTGCCACGCGGTCAAGGTCCGTTTGTTGTTGACCGGCTTGCAAGCAATGCGGTGTACCGCGAAAACCAGGGTGTTCAAACAAACATGCAAAATCGTTGCTGTCTCGAACTCCGACGGTGAATGAGCTAATGCCATCGTTCAGATCATCCATGCGGTAGGTATTTGCCATGATGCGCGCTTGCTGCCCGCGATATTGGCTGTGCTCAAAAATATCGACGTAGGCGTTGCCGTAGGTTTTGATCGACGAGGTCTTGTCGTTCACTGCTGAGCCAACCCAGCTCACCTGTTCAACGCCGTAACACCACTCAGTGCCGCGGTATTCGGCGTCCTGGTAAAAGCAGACTTTGTCTTCCGCCTGGGCAGACGTAGCGAGAATGACACTGGCCAACAATGCCAGTGATGTAATGCGTACCATGCAAGCTTCCTTATTGTTGTGCGTCGAAGCGACGCCTGGAAGCATGGCTATACCCTATGACAAAGGCTTTACAGAAGAGGGTGACTCAAATAGAGGTACGCACTGGCCGGGCTGCCTTCGCGGGCGTTAAAACGCTCCACTGGCCAGCCAAATACCCACACCCATCATTAGGGTACCGGCAATTCGGTTCAGACGCTGTACCGAGTGGCGCTGCGATAGCCAGCGCCGCAAGCCGGAGCCGCCGCCGGCATACAGCATCAGCGCTATCCACTCGAGCAACAGCTGAATCGACATCAGTATTACCAACTGAGGGACCAGCGGCAGATCCGCATCAATGAAACTGGGCATAAATACCACCAAAAATGCCCAGCCCTTCGGGTTGGCAACGGCGGTTAAAAAGCCCTGACTGATCAGCCCCCAGCGACTGTAGTCGCGATCCTGTGGCTGTTCAGGAATGGCCAGCGAACCTTTGGATTGCCACATTTGCCAACCCAGCCACAACAAATAAGCACCGCCCAGTAATTGAAACGCAATAAATACCGTTGGCGCCTTTAGCATCAAGGCCGCAACACCCAGCACGGCACAGACAGTGACCAGCGCCACCCCGACTAGTTCGCCCGCCATCATCCACATGGTTCTGCGCACACCAATGGTCATGCCAAGGCTCATCGACAGTGCCATGCACATGCCCGGCGTCAGTGAAATAAAAGCAAAGGTGGGAATAAAAGCAGCTAATACAGCCCAGTTCATGGCATGGCTCCGCTGGCAGCGATCAAAGGTTAAGCAGTATACCCAGCTATGCCCATTGCGGCGATGCATCATTGATAAATGTGTCATCGCAGCTTTAGGCAACCACCATCACGGCGATAAAAAATTTCTATCCACAGGCGCTTCTCCTCAACCTAGGTTAAGGTCATAACCTTATCACTGTCAGCAGCCGGTCACTCAGCGCTGCTATCGCATAAAAAGGAGAAGATCATGATTCAGTTAGAACACCTCAACTTGGTTGTCAGCGATATTCCACGGACGCTGGCTTTTTACCGCGCCGCCTTTCCCCACTGGAAAGTGCGTACAGAAGGCCAAGGCAGCTGGTACGGTACGGAGCGTCGTTGGTTGCATTTTGGCGATGACTACCAATTTCTGACATTCAACGACAACGGTCAGGGCAGTAATCGAAACTTGGAAAGTAACGACATTGGGTTGTCACATTTTGCCTTTGTCACCAATAACCTGGTGGAGCTGGTCGATCGACTGAAAGCCGCAGGATTCCAGCCAACACAAGCGGGGGGTGATGGAAAATACCGCAAAAACCGGTATTTTATCGACCCAGACGGCTATGAGGTGGAATTTGTCCAATACCTCACCGACGTGCCAGAGCTGCGCAACAGCAACGACAATTAATGAACCAAGGTCACTCGAGCCCCAATGGACGACGTCTTTATGCAACAAGCGCTGGCCGTGTCTCGCCAGGCATTGCCAGCTTGCCAGCCCAACCCACCCGTCGGTTGTGTGCTGGTCAAAGATGGCAAAATAGTGGCACAAGGTCACACCCAGGCCATTGGAGGCAACCACGCCGAAGTGCAAGCCATGCAACAATATCGGGGCTCGCTGTCGGAAGTGACGGCCTACGTTACTCTCGAGCCCTGCTCTTTTGCCGGACGCACGCCGTCTTGTGCACAGATGTTGGCGCGCAGCGGCATCCAACGGATCGTGGTTGCCCTGCTCGACCCTGATCCGCGCAATAATGGCCGCGGCATCAACATTTTGAAAGATGCCGGCATAAGCGTTGATGTCGGCTGTGCTGCCGATCAGGTAGCGGCATTTCTGCATCCACACCTCGGGCACTCCTAAGCCTTGAACTTTTGTGGTCTCGGCCTCAGACAGTACTTTCCTTGTTTATGGAAATGCCTATGACACTGTCTTTACGCCCAATTACAACAGACAACTATGAAGCGATCTGCGACCTAGATGTCACTCCCGAGCAAGAAGCCTTCGTGGCTTGTAATATGTGGTCGTTGGTTGAAGCAACCTACAATGATGGCCATATTACGCGGGGCATCTATCTGAACGATGAGCCCGTGGGCTTTTTTATGTGGGTTTATGAATCGCGCGACAAGGTGTCCATCTATCGCTTTATGGTGGATCAAGCACATCAGCGCAAGGGGATTGGTCGCCAAGCCATGTTGATGGCTCTACAGGAAATCCAACAGGACTCCAACCTCTCCTGCATCGAAATCTGCTATAACCCCAACAACCCTGTAGCGAAGGATTTTTACGCCAGCTTTGGTTTTATCGAAGTCGGCATGGACGACGATGACGAAGACATGCTCGCTGAGATCCGACTCTAAAGCGTTAGACCTCAACCTTAATGTCTGTTGTAACACGTCATGATTCGACATTCAGTCACACCAGCTGCACTGCAATTCGATCTCCGCCTAGATAACAACAAGCCCACACAAATCAAAGCATTCGCGACGGTCGCTGTCTGATATTTTACCACGTCATCATTTATCAGCACCGCAGTGATCAAGGTCACAATGCTTCCCAAATGAGGCACTAAGTTCGTTAATTTCCACATACAAAATAAGAATAAGTCAGCTGAAAATTTGATAATTTAATCAATAAAAACCCTTAAAGAATCCTTTCTAATAGCACTGAAAACTTCATGCTATGATCGCTGGCTTCTACCCTGTTAGCTTGGATGATACATGCGCATTACAAAATATCTGGCCCTAATATGGCTGTTTATGGCAACATCTGCCCATTCCTTTACTGTCAATATTGATAATAAAGATGACCCTGAAGGCATTGTGAGTATTGCACAGAAGGTAGCCCCTCAGTATTTCTTTCACGCCTATGAGCAAACCTTCCCCATATCGATAGAAACCTTACTCTCGCACTCGACGATTCAGTGGCACCATAATGATCAGGTCACTGAATCACCCTCGATTGCGCATTTGACCGGCGAGCTTGGCCCTGACGTTAAAGACCGTCATGATAATGATCACATTATCATTGGCAGCGAAGCCCTAGCTCACAGACCCATTGGTGAGCGTAACTTGATACACGATACTCCGATCTATTTGACGGTTCGAGAATCACAAAAGCGACTGTATCTCATTTATTCCATGCTGATGCCGTTTAGCGATTGCCAAATTTTTCGCGCAAAGATCTATCAGCAATTTCATCACTCGCAAGCGGGAAAGCGTCGCAACTTTGAATGGTGTAATGCCGCAAAACACTACGGTGATTGGGAAACCACTACGGTTGTTTTGGATAACCAGAATCAACCTGGCAAAGTATTGGGCATCGTCACCGTAGCCCACGGCAAGGAAATCTTCACGCCGTTTGACAAAGTAGATGCATCCAATGGGAATGGCGGTTGGCACCCTCGCATTGCTGTTTCCTTGAATACTCATGGCCTTTATCCGAAAGGATCGGGCAAGCTGCACTATACCTCTAAAGCATCCGACCTCAAGCCATTGGTTGGGCTTTACAATACCTACGCTGTCACCCAGCCAAACTGGAAAATAGACTGGTTGCAAACCATTGACCTAACATCGTCTGAAGATTTGGGACAGCTGGTTAAATTCTCGCAACCGGCGTATCGCAATAGTCAGGGTGAACCCGAGGGGTTGGTATGGAATAGCTGGCAAGCTCATCGAGGCAATGGTGTAGAGCGACTTGAGGGGCGAAACTTAGAAAACTGGCAAGGTCGCTGGGGGCAAACCAAAAGCCTAGCAACCAACATGGGCCAGCCCAGCGGCAATGTACCCAACGTCGATGATGCTATTTTGCGTCATGCTGCAAAAGATGCCGCCAATCTATTGGGGGGAGTCAACTGGTTTGCCAAACTATTCGGCGGCGATGCAGCCATAGATGTGCCGAAATTTAACTCTCCTAACTCACCTTGGGATTCAGGTTGGGCCAAAAAAGATCCATTTGGCAATGTCTACGCTCTGGCTGAAGACAAATACTATGCCGAGCAAGGCGAGTCGATTAAAACCATCAATTTAATCATTGAAGGTTATTCTTTAGACCAACGCCGTATCAACTTAAAGCAACTCAAGGCCATCGGCCAAAAGAACTTACACCGCTGGACGGTGCCTGTCGCCGCTGCAGACTCGACTTACAAAGGCAGTCATAAACCACTGCAATTGAATGGTAAATATTGGAATACACAACGCAAAAAATCAGAGGGATCGCAGCTACAGCATACACGTGTGCAACTGCAGCATGATGACAGCTATGTGTTTAGCAACCCTCTCGGCGAAATTTTCTGGCAGCATAACGGCGACGGTCGCTACTTGGTGTATCAAGCAACTGGCATGGATAAAAGCTGGAATAACCGCCAGGATGTCATTTACTTGCCCATCACCAAACGTGATGGTAAACGAGTGACGTATCGCATTTTTGTTCAGTTCAAGCTATAACGCACTGGCGACAGCAGCATGCTTTATGGTGACGGCCCGTCACCATAAAGCGACGACGGTCATTATTAACCATGATACGCTGGCATCCCCCTCAGCTACTGAGTGACACTATGTCGAACTTCGTTGTAACCGCTTTCCAACCACAACACAGCCAAGCTGTGGTCAACTTGTGGCGCCAAGCCCACAGCAAGGCTCTGGACCTTGAGCCTATACACAGCGTGGAATCGCAAACGTATTTTTTGCAGCATATTTTGCCGCAAGACTATGATATTCGGGTGGTATTAGATGCTGACACTGTGGTTGCCTTTATGGCCTCCAATCGCAACGAAATCAGCCAGCTGTATGTGCATCCGGAATATCAAGGCAAGAGCATTGGTAGCCTATTAATGGAAGTTGCCAAGCAACAGTCAGACGGTTATTTATCGCTGCGTACTTTTGAAAAAAATCAGCCAGCGCGGGACTTTTACCAAGCCCACGGGTTTGATTTTTCAGCAGGAAATAGCGACAACGAAGAAGGCCTGCCGGACTTATTATACGAATGGCGGCAATAAAAAAGCCGGCACATTGCCGGCTTTTTTAGCATTTTCGACGGTTAATTAGCCGTTTGCGCGCTGCTCCAGCATCGCTACCGCAGGCAGAGTTTTGCCTTCAACAAACTCTAAGAAAGCACCGCCGCCGGTTGAAATATAAGAGACTTTCTCCGCGATATTGTACTTATCCACCGCCGCAAGAGTGTCACCACCGCCAGCAATAGAGAAGGCATCTGACTCAGCAATGGCCAATGACAAGGCTTTAGTGCCTTCGCCAAATTGATCAAATTCAAATACGCCCACCGGACCGTTCCAGATAATGGTGTTGGCTTCTTTTAACTGCTCCGCCAGCGCCTTGGCAGAATCCGGGCCGATATCAAAAATCATATCGTCTTCGGCCACGTCATCAGCCGACTTCAGCGTCGCTTCAGCGGTTTCCGAAAACTCTTTGCCGCACACTACATCGGTCGGCACAGGAATGGAGACTTTTTCCATCAGCTTTTTCGCCGCAGGAATTAAATCTGCTTCGTACAACGACTTACCCACTGGCTTGCCAGCTGCGGCCAGGAAGGTATTGGCAATGCCGCCACCGACGATGATCTGATCGCAGATGTCAGACAGGCTTTCCAGCACTTCCAATTTGGTCGACACTTTTGAGCCACCAACGATCGCTACCAGAGGGCGTGCCGGCTTATCCAGCGCTTTGCCCAAGGCATCCAACTCCGCCGCCAGCAGTGGGCCAGCGCAAGCAACTGGGGCAAACTTGGCCACACCGTGAGTCGAGGCTTGAGCACGGTGAGCGGTGCCAAAGGCGTCCATCACAAACACGTCACACAAAGCCGCATACGCTTGGGCCAGCTCGTCTGTGTCTTTTTTCTCGCCTGGGTTAAAACGCACGTTTTCCAGCAGTACCAACTCGCCGTCGGCCACGTCGATGCCGGCAGAGAAATCTTTAATCACATTAACGCTGCGGCCCAGTAAACCGCCTAAATGCTCAGCCACGGGCTGCATAGAAAACTCATCGGCGTATTCGCCTTCCGTTGGGCGGCCGAGGTGAGACATCACCATGACTTTGGCACCGGCCTCGAGTGCGTGCTGAATGGTCGGCAATGATGCACGAATGCGCACATCGGACGTTACCTTGCCGTCTTTTACCGGCACATTCAGATCTTCACGAATCAGAACCCGCTTGCCTTTCAAGTCGAGGTCGGTCATTTTCAAAACAGTCATAGCTACCTCATCAATTGCCGCTTGGCAGATGGTCAAAATCGGGGCGGGAGTATAGCAGCAAGGCAACGACGGCCCCAGAGGCTGGGGCCCGCAGGATGTTCCCTTTTTTGTCAGCGGGTCATGCACTCGGCGGTGTCTAACATGCGATTGGCAAAACCCCACTCGTTATCAAACCACACCAGCAACTTCAGCAAACGCTCGCCGCTGACTCGAGTTTGGGTGGCATCCACCACGCCGGAGCGCGGGTCCTGATTAAAGTCGATGGAGGCGTGGGCTTCGTTAGCAATGCCCAACACGCCAGGGAAGCGCTGCTCAGCAGCACGCGTAAGCTGCTCATTTACCGCCTCCACCGTGACCGCTTGCCTGAGCTGCAAGCTCAAATCCAGCGCCGATACATTAATGGTCGGCACCCGCACATGCAGGCTTTCCATACGGCCATCCAAGTGCGGCAGTAGCCGCGCGATGCCTTTGGGCAGGCCGGTATCGACGGGAATAATGCTTTGCCCCGCCGCACGGGTACGACGCAAATCCGAGTGATAGGCATCAATCACAGGTTGGTCGTTCATGGCGGAGTGAATGGTGGTAGTGACTCCAGCCTCAATGCCCCAGGTTTCGTCCAGTACCGTCAAAATGGGCAATAAACAGTTGGTTGAGCAGGAGCCATTGGAGACAATGCGCTGCTCTGCACTCAGGGTGTCGTGATTGAGGCCGTAGATAATGGTGTTGTCGACATCGCTGTCGGCGGGGTTGGAGATTAATACTTTGCGCGCGCCGCGCTGCAAATGAATCTCGGCTTCGGCACGGGATTTGATCTGGCCACTGCATTCCAATACCAAGTCGATATCTAACGCCTGCCAGTCAAGCTGCTGCGGGTCGGCCTCATGGCGCATGCAAATGCGATCACCATTGACCATCAAGTGGCGCTCATCGGCCACACTGACGGTGCCAGGGAAACGTCCATGGGTGCTGTCGTAGCGCAGCATGTAACTGATGGAGTCGATGTCCGCCAACTCATTGATGGCGACAACTTGCAGGTTCTGGCGATAGCCATTGGCGTACAAAGCGCGAAGAATACAGCGGCCGATACGGCCAAAACCATTGATGGCGATGCGCGTGGTCATGTTGCGTTACCTTGCCAAACAGGTGTCCATTGTCTTGGATTTGCACCTCTCTGGCAAAGTAGAACCGCGTTTTCTCGCCGTCTAATTATTCTGGTTAGTAGTACAACCCAGGCTGCTCACCACTGCCGCCAGCCATTAACCGATCAAACTGCGGTTTATCGTGCTGGATCCACAACTCAGCTCCGGTCTCTTTGATCAGCTGGTCGATCTTGTCAAAAGAGGCGCGGGTATCGCCAGCGTCGGCATTAAACTGTGGCACGGCTCGGTCGTCGTGATTGCGCTGGAAATGGTACAAATCACCACTCAGCACCACAGGGCCGTGTTGTTTTAGCTTCAACAGCAGCGATTGATGGCCCGGGGTATGACCCGGAGTGCGCACAATCACCACACTGCCGTCGCCAAACACATCGTGATCGCCATTGAGTTTTTTCACCTTGCGCAGGCGGTTGTAATCGCCTTGTTTAAATCCGTATTGGCGCGCTTTTTTTCCGGTCGAGACTTTATGCTCGCTGCGCTGCACCAACCAGGTCGATTTGGCAAAGGCGTTAGCGTTGCCGGTGTGGTCGGAGTGCAAATGAGAGATGGCCAGGTAATCTATGTCTTTAGGGCTGACGCCGTGCTCGGCCAGCTGGCCTAACAGGGTTTTGCTCATCGACACGTGAAAGGCGCCATCCCACATTTCTTTGCCATCGGGCAGTTTTGCCAGCTCATCGGTCATGCCGGTGTCCCACAACAGCGTACCGTCAGGGTGGCGAATCAAATAACAGCTGTTGGCCAACACCTGTTCAGTGCCGGTTTCGATATTGCTGTTGAACAAAGATGCATTGCGGCTGACTAAGGTGCCACAGTCGAGCACCTGGACCGACAGGCCATTGGCCACTGCCATACTGGCCAACAACCAGCCACCGAGAATAGAAAGCAAAAAACGCAGAGAAAGCAAAAACCGCATGGAGCCTCCGTGCACATTCATCTAGGGAACGCTCAGATTGGGTTATCCAATTTAAGACATCAAGTCCAAGGCGCGTTTTGCAACATCCAGTCCACCACGACACAGCGAGATGACCATGGAAGCCTTACACGAACACGCCATTGACTGCCCCTATTGCGGCGAGCCGATGACCATTTTGGTCGATCCCTCCGAGCCACAGCAAGAGTACATCGAAGACTGCCAAATATGCTGTCAGCCGATGGTGGTCAGCGTGCAGCAGGACTGGCAGGGAGACATCGAGGTCAGCGTGCGCAGCGAGAACGACGCTTGACCCCAAAATGATGTTGCTTAACTGGCCAACCAGCTGTAGATATCCAGATCGATGCTGTTGCCCTCAAACTCCAACTGCGCCGGCAAATAGCCTTCGTGCACAAAACCCAAGCCTTGCGCCAGCTGGCCATGTTGCTGATTGCCACGGCTCAGTCTCAGTTCCACTCGGTGCAAGTTCAGCTCCTGCTGAACAAAATTCAGCACCGCCGCCAGCACAGGTTGCATCTCCGCCAGTGTCATTTGCTCATCCAGCTCCCACCACAACCGCGCTGAGCGTGTCATCCAGTTGATGTGCTGCAAACCAATGCGGCCGCGTAGCTGGCCTTGCTGTTCGATCAACCAGCAAGCCGCTTCACGCGATTGAAAACGCAGCGCCCAGCGGCGCAAATCATCCAGCGCCTGCGCGCTGACGTCCATGCCTAATTGCGGCAAGTGCGCTCGCCTTTCAGCGACCTTGAGCAACTCATAGACGGCATCGCCATCTTGCTCAGTCACCGGCAAACGTAACTGAAACTCACCGGCGTCAAAATTCCAATTCATGATGACTCTCCTGGTGAGTGGAAGGATTTTTCCAAATTTTGCCCAGGATTATCCTGCTCACCCAAACGGCCAGGCACCGGTTTGGCCTCTGAGCGCAGCAGATGATATTGCTCGATGTCGGCAAACTGGTTGTCGCCCGTGCGCCATGCTTGGCGCAGCACGGCCGTGCGCTCAAAACCAAGAGACTGCAACAGCGTCTTCAGCGATTCGTGCTGACCTGATATCCATTGGTAAGCAAAATTGCGCAAATGGTATTTGCTGGCGAGAAAATCCATACATGCGGTCAGCGCCACCGCTCGGTGCTGGTCTTGCAAGCTGGGCAAACCGTCGACGCGCAACGTCACTCTCAGTGCTGAAGGCTGCCAGTCAAAGGCGCTCACCATGCCCTGCACCTCGCCGTCCACTTCCAGCAGCCACATCATGCCGCGCTGGGTGGCGGCCATTTGCACGCTCAGCTCGATCATGCGCTGCATTTGTAGCTGCGCTTGCTCCGATGCGGGATCCAGCGGTCTTTGACCGGGCAACTCGGGGTGTTGATACAGGGCCAGCAAATGCTCTACATCGCTGTCAGCCAGCGGCCGAACCCGACCGCCAGCGAAGGTCAATTCAGGGGTAAATTTCATGCACTACCTGTTAATAATCGTCGTCGCCACCGTCGTAACCGTGGGCGAGATTTTCAAAGCGGGTGTATTTACCAATAAAGGCCAGACGGTCGCTACCAATCGGACCATTACGGTGCTTACCTGTGATGATTTCTGCCACGCCTTTATCCGGCGAGTCCTCGTTATACACCTCATCGCGGTAAATAAACTGGATGATATCGGCGTCCTGCTCGATGGCGCCCGATTCACGCAGATCCGACATTACTGGACGCTTGTTAGGTCGTTGTTCCAGCGATCGGTTCAACTGCGACAGCGCCACCATCGGGCAGTTAAACTCTTTGGCAATGGCTTTTAACGTCCGAGAGATTTCAGAAATTTCCTGGGTACGCCCTTCCGATGGTCCCGACACCCGCATCAGCTGCAGGTAGTCGACCATGATCATGCCCAAGTCGTTGTTGTTTTCGCGATACACCTTACGCGCGCGGGCACGCATTTCTTGTGGCGTCAGCGCCGGGGTGTCGTCGATGTAGAGGGGTAAATCTTTGAGCATATTGACCGCGGCTGACAGCTTGGGCCAGTCCTCTTCGATCAGCTTGCCACTGCGCACACGGGTTTGGTCGATACGGCCTAACGACGACAGCATCCGCATAACGATGGATTCCGATGGCATCTCCATACTGAACACCAAACACGGACGTTTGGTGGCCAGCAAGGCGTTTTCCACCAGGTTCATCGAGTAGGTGGTTTTTCCCATCGACGGACGCGCCGCAACAATCACCAAATCGGCTTTTTGTAACCCCGAGGTACGTGAATCAATGTCGGTAAAGCCGGTGGTTAAACCGGTCAGGCCATCGGGCTGATTAAACATCTGATCGAGCTGATCGAGGGTGTTTTTCAGAATCGGCCCGACCACTTGCGGGCCGCCGTCTTTGCGGTTGCCTTCGGCGATTTGGGCGATGGCTTTTTCCGCATCCGACAGTAAGGTCAGCGAGTCGTCGCCGTCTGGCTCGTAGGCGCGCTGCATCATATCGCTGGCGGCTTCGATCAACCGTCGTTGCTGCGCTCGTTCGCGCACAATGGTGGCGTAAGCCGCACAGTTATCGATCGCAGGGGTCATATCGACCAGCTGGCTCAGGTAGGCGGCGCCGCCAATTTTTTCCAGTTGCGAGCGCTCTTCCAGCTCTTCTGCCACGGTGACCACATCGAGAGGCTGCTCTTGCGACACCAAATGGGTGATGGCGCGGAAAATCAGCCGATGGTCATGGCGATAAAAGTCGTTGTCTTCGAGGCTTTCCGACACATCTTCCCAGGCGCGTTCGTCCAGCATTAGGGCCCCTAATACCGACTGTTCGGCTTCAACCGAATGCGGCGGGGTTCGCAAGGAGGTTTCGTGCTCGTCGCTCATGGCTGCGTCATTCACTCATCGATTGGAAAACGGTGGGGCAAAAAAAAGCACTATTGAACGCATCCAATAGTGCCTTTTTTGCTACTTTCTGTCACGGCCATGGCCGCGCAGTAAAGTCTTACTCAGAAACGACGTGCAGTTTCAGAGTGGCTTCCACTTCTGCGTGCAGGTGGATAGCGATGTCGTATTCGCCAACGTTGCGAATAGGACCTTCTGGCAGACGTACTTCTGCTTTTGCCAGCTCAACGCCCGCTTCAGTCGCCAGCTCAGCGATGTCACGGTTGCCCAGAGAACCGAACAGCTTGCCTTCGTCGCCCGCTTTAACGGCAACAGACAGTTCGATTTCTTCGATTTTCTCTTTACGAGACTCAGCACCAGCCAGCTTGTCAGCCGCAGCTTTTTCAAGCTCAGCGCGACGTGCTTCAAACTCAGCAACGTTAGTTTTGGTGGCAGGTACCGCTTTGCCTTGTGGGAACAGGAAGTTACGCGCGTAACCTGGCTTAACGGTTACTTGCTCACCCAGTTCGCCCAGCTTGGCGATTTTTTCCAGCAGAATAATTTGCATTTTTAATTCCTCATTACAGGGCGGGGTTACTCACCCGACGCCGTGTCTTTTAGTCGCGCGCGAACGTCAAACAGACTGTCCATCAGCGCTACGAAAATTAGTAATGTGTACATGTATGGCCCGAAGAAAAACAGGCTGAGGTAAGTTACCGTCAACCAAATCGGACTGGCATCGGTTTTGGCCACCGCGCCATGGATCAACGCCAGTGCAGCCAGTATTAATGGCACCGTTAAAATCGGCACCAAACCGGCTAACTGAGGCTGTAACTGCCCGGCCATGAGCAACACCAGTACCACCGGTGCTGTCACTGCCACAGGCAACCGCAACTGCTTAAATTCAGTGCCAAAACCACCTGGGTTATACAAGGCACTCTGCCAGTAGCGTCCCAATAACAGACACAGATTAATGATCAGCACAAACAGTGATGCCAGCCCGCCACTGATCAGAGGGGCTACGTACGCTTGCACCTGCGCCAGAACTTCTGGCCGCTCTTGCAAGGCGTCCGCCACTGCGGCTTCGCTGTTGCTGACGATCAAAGGCAAGACCTCTGTCATCATCAACGGCAGGCTAAAGTACAATACGATGCCAACCAGCACCGACATCGCCATAGCCCAATCCAAACGCACACTGTGATTGAGAACAGCCGCTCCCACTCCCACACCCAAGGCGGTCACCAAGGGCGTCGGATCACCCGCTGCAAACCAGGCAATGCCCGGCAACGAGGCCCACATTAATACGCGACTGCCTTCTGCAGCACCCTGACGCAAGGTCACCAGTGCCACGATGGCCGCTCCCAGCCAGAACAACAATGGGATGGCTAAAGCAGCACCAGCCGCCACAGTTGCCTGTGTGCGGCTGGTCATAGCCCATCGAGCGAGAGATATCATCATGTCACTCAACCAGCTTAAGTATCAGAACAACGATTAATTGTCGTGCTGATCAGTGTAAGGCAGCAAAGCGATGTAGCGCGCGCGCTTGATCGCAGTAGACAGCTGACGCTGATACTTAGCACGGGTACCAGTGATACGGCTTGGTACGATTTTGCCAGTTTCAGTGATGTAGCCTTTCAGCGTGTCCAGATCTTTGTAATCGATCTCAGATACACCTTCAGCGGTGAAACGGCAGAACTTACGACGACGGAAAAAACGTGCCATGACTAAAACTCCTATTACTCTGCGCTTTCGTCAGCAGTAGATTCTTCTGCGTTCGCTTCAGTGGCGTCCGCGGCTTCTTCAGCTTTTGGCTCAGCTGCACGCTCTTCGCTGCGAGCTTCGCGGCGACGATCTTCACGGCTTTCAGCCGCTTTGATTGGAGACAGCTCAGTCACGGCTTCGTCGCGACGGATAACCATGTTACGCAGAACAGCATCGTTGTAACGGAAGTTAGTAGTCAGCTCGTCCAGCACTTCTTGTGAACATTCAACGTTCATCAGAATGTAGTGTGCTTTATGGATGTCGTTGATTGGGTATGCCAGGTGACGACGACCCCAGTCTTCGAAACGGTGGATTTTACCGCCAGATGCTTCGATGCTGTTGGTGTAACGCTCTACCATGGCTGGTACTTGTTCGCTTTGATCTGGGTGAACCAGAAAAACGATTTCGTAGTGACGCATTGTCAACTCCTTATGGGTTTATAGCCTTCCGGCCCATCCGGTAAGGCAAGGAGTCTGCCGCTGGCAAGCCAGGGCAGATAAAGGGGTGGGGATAGTAGCAGAAGCCCTGCAGCAGTTCAAACCTTAACCAGATGCGACATCTGACCACAGGCTGGATGATCGTATTGGACGTATGCTGGGTGAGTTCGAGTCAGCGCTGGCTATGAGGGTGGCCAGCGCTTTTTTTTTCGCCTTACACCATTAACACTCGCACTGCCTCTCCGACTTCGCCGCTATTAACACTCATCTATCGCACCTGTTCGCAAGACCATGTGAGCGTCGTTCAAACATCGCGGCACACCAATAAGACCAGCAGCGGTCGACAACTCACCGCCTAGCGTATTTCTTTCGCAGCGTGATACGTGCGCCCCACCGTCAACTCTGCCAAGCCCAACGGATAAAACCAATGGCCGACATTGCCACGCCATTCAGGCCAGAGACGGGTATTTGATTAATACATAAACGATAATCTATATCATTTGCATAAGTCTTTGTATTAAACTCCCCGACCCTCATTGACTGATCGGGACTGTTGCTCAATGCCTTGTAATCACCCGCCGTGGAACCGCCTGCTGACTGCCTTGTGTTTGCCTGTACTCACCGCCGTGCCACAGGCCATGGCTGAAGACATCAACCACGCCGACCTAGAAACCGTCACCGTCACCGCTGGCAACGCGCCGGAAACCTCGATCGAGGTGGCTGATACAGGGTTCAATCTTAACGCCATTGATACCGCTGAGTTCTTCAACTTCAGCAAGGACTTGCAGCAGATTCTCAATACCAGCCCTGGCATCATCGTCCGCCAGCGCGGCGCATTGGGGTCGGATTCAGAACTGTCGATCAATGGTTTGTCGGGCAATCAGGTGCGCTATTTTCTCGACGGTATTCCGATGGAAGCGTTCGGCACTGCACTGCGCATTGGCGATTTACCCGTCAACGTGGCCGAGCGGCTGGATGTGTACAAAGGCGTGGTGCCAATATCGTTAAGTGCCGATGCTCTCGGCGGCGCCGTGAATATTATTACGCCCGCTGCAGATGAAGATTACCTCAACGGCGCGGTGAGCTATGGCTCGTTTAATACTGTGCGCAGCTCGTTTAACAGTCAGCACAGCCAAACCAGCAGTGGTGCGTTTGTGCGCCTGAGCGGCTTTTTTAATCACTCCGACAATGATTATGAAATCGACAATGCACCGGTTACTGACGAGCTGGGCAATGTGCAAAAAAGCGGCAGCGTGCGCCGCTTTCACGATGCCTATCGCTCGCACATGCTCAGCGCCAAGCTGGGGTTGAGCGATCGTACTTGGGCCGATGAGCTGTCACTGGGCATTACCACCGCCGCCAATCGCAACGAGTTGCAGCACCCGACTACCACGGTGAATCAGGTGTATGGCCAATACCACAGCACCAACCGCACTTGGCTGTCGACCTTAGTGTACAAACTCAGCGACGATGATTTCGCCCTTACAGGCTATTTGCTGAACGGCCAGGTCGATGAGTCGTATGTCAACACCGCATCACGGCGCTATCAGTGGGATGGTTCTTATACACCGAGAAGCGACCAGCTGGGCGAGGTCGGCAACCGCAGCCGTTTGACTGTCACCGATGACTTAGTGCGTGCCAATGTGTCTGGTCGTTACCACCTGAACGATCACGTCAGCATTGGCAGCGCTCTGTCGATGAACCGTACCGAGCGCTCTGGCAAAGACTCACTGCAACCAGAGTCAACGTTATTGGCAGGCACCAACCAGCTGACGAAAAACGTCTTTGCGTTAGACAGTAGCCAAACCTTATTTAACGAGCGCCTGCGCAGCACCCTGTTCTGGAAGCATTATTATTACCAAGCTGAAGTCAGCTCGGTGCGCACGGAAAGTTTTAATCAACGCTTTGCCACCAGTAAAGAAAGCGGCAGCGCTAACGGCGTTGGCCTGGCCCTGCAATACCAGCCCTGGGACAGCACCACGGTTAAGTTCTCGCGCGAAAAAGCCTACCGCATTGCCGAACCGAACGAGATTCTCGGCAACGGCCAGTTCGTATTACCAAACCCGGATTTAAAACCCGAGCAAAGCACCAACACCAACATTGGCGCCAGCTACGGCACGCTGTTGGACTCTTGGTATCTGGGCGGAGAGTTGAATGCCTTCCACCGCGATGCCACCGACTTTATTTTTTATAACCCCTCTGAGGTCATCCGCGGGCGCTATGAGAACTTAGGTGAAGTGCTGGCCAAAGGCCTGGAGCTGTCGACCACAGTTGATTACCAAGACAGTTACAGCGCTCACCTCAACATGACTTACCAAGACATTACCGATCAGACGCCACAAGATTTCGATGGCTCAGACAACTTGCATCGTGGTGATCGTATTCCAAATACGCCGTATTTCTTTTCCAACGTGCGCCTGGGTTGGAAGCATCACCTCGATAATCTCGACCAGATTTCCATTTATGCCACCAGTCGTTTTGTTAAAGAGTATTACCTGCGCTGGGAAAGTGATGGCGATAAAGACCAAAAAGATAAAATTCCATCACAAACCTCCTATGACCTAGAGCTGGAATACGTGCTGTCCAGCATCGACCTGAGCGCTTCGCTCACCATCAGCAACATCACCGATGAAGCGCTGTTCGATAATTTCAAAATTCAAAAACCAGGCCGCGCTTATTACGCCAAAGTCCGTTTTGCTTATTAAAGAAGAGGAAGAGTTATGTTTAACAAAAGTGTATTAACCTTGGCCGTATTGGCCGCCATGACTGGCTGCGGCAGTGACAGCAGCAGTAGCAATAACAACACCGACACTCCGACACCAGAAACGCCGGATGAAGTCGCCAATACCATCACCATGTCGTTTAAAGTCTCGGCCGCCAACTCTGCCGATCAGATCGAGTACTTGGTTCAAAAAGACGATCTCAGCTCCGAAGCCATTTCTGCCCAAGGCGCCGGTTACGAGCAAACCAGCTGGAATTTCTATTACACCGTTGGCGACACATTGTTTGTATCGGGTTATGGCAATAAAGAAATGAGCTCGTACCAAGCCAACAACGGCGGCGAGTTGGAAAAGATCAATACCTTCTTGTTTGACGAAACGCCGGAAGTGTTTGGTCACATTGGCAATGACACGCTGCTGGCCACGGCTCTGCCGCGCACCGGCGCTCACGTCCCGAATGTACTGTACACCGCCAGCGCAGCCAGCGGTTTGCTGACGGCCAAAACCAACTACACCATTCACGATAAAGACACCGGTGTGCGCGGTGAAGGCACAGTCGCTGCACCGTCCGGTTTGGCCGTAGAAGGCGATAAATTGTTCGTTGCATTCCACAAGTGGGACGACAGCCCAGAGGCCACGCAATATCGCACCGATGAGCAAGATACCGCCTTTGTTGCTGTGTACGATTATCCTCTGGCTGACAACGCACAGCCGTTAAAAATCATCAGCGACGAGCGCACCGGTCATATTGGTGTTAACGGCAACCCCACCAATATGATTCGCCTGGACAATGGCGATATTTACACCATGTCCCACGGCGGCGTTGGCGCCATTGCAGCAGGCTTTAGCAGCAATACCGAAACACCGTCTGGCATTTTGCGCATCAACAGCGGCGAGACAGAATTCGACGGCGAGTATTTCCTCAATATCAGTGAAAAAACCGATGGCGGCCGGATTTTCTGGTTCTCGGATATTGGCAACAACAAAGTTTTAGCGCGCATTTTGATGGCCAATGAAGCCGCTGACCAAGCATCGTGGTCGGCGTTTGGCAAAGACTTCCATACCATGAAGTTGGTATTAATCGACTTAGAAGCGCAAACCGTCACCGATGTGGCCGGTGTGCCGATTCATCAGAAGCGTTGGACATCACCGCTGGAAGTGATTGATGGCAAGGTGTACCTGAGCATTGAAACGCCCGACGGCGCTCATGTGTACGAGTACGATGTCGCCACCAATGTAGCCACCAAAGGCGCGGAAATCGTCGGTAAAACCATCAAAGGTTTTTACGACTTGTAAAACACTATGCTGCTTTAATCAGCAACAAAGCGGCCGGTTTTCCCGGCCGCTAGCTGCCGTTATTTAAGATAGCGCCACCAACGCCAGACGTTTAATAAACTGATCAGCGACCCCGCGACGTACGTCAGCGCTGCAGCACACAGTATCTGCCGCGCGCCTTGCATATCCTGCTCACTGAGATAACCGCCTTGTTGCAACAGTGGCAGCGCTTTGCCAAAGCTGGCGTCCCACTCCACCGGCAGCGTCACCAAATGCACCAAGGTTGAAATCAACATCGCCGCCACCGCCAAGATCAGGCTCCAGCGCGACAGCCCCGGCTGCCACCAGGCCAGCAACGGCAGCGCCAGCAGCAATATCGGAATAATACGTTCAGACCACACAGCCACATGCGCCAGTACCGTGCGCAACTGAAACAGGGATTCACCTTTGGCGTGCTGAATGGCGTGGCCCACTTCGTGCGCCGCCACCGCCACAGCGGTCAACGATTTGCCGTCTAAGTTGTCTTGCGACAGTCGCACCATGCGTTGGCGCGGGTCATAGTGGTCGCCCTGCTCCGTGCTCTCCAACCCGACCTGCTGCAATTGCAGTTGATTGATCAAGTGCCGCGCCATATCGCCGCCCGTGCCCGGGTAATCACGGCGCTCGTGACTGTGGCGTTTCATCACATGACGCACCCACAGACTTGGCCCCAGTAACAAGGCCAAAACCCCCACCAATACCACTAACCACACCATGAACGGCTCCTCACTGCGATGCCACTTGCCGAATAGTTATGGTAACGGTCTGGATTGAATGTCGGAACACTCAATCCCGGCGTAGGCGTAACGGCCTGTCGCTGGTAGTATTACGCGCCCGATTGACCCCTGAGGGAAGCACCCTTGAACATCCGCTACGTTGCATCATCCAAACTGCCCACACCCTTTGGTGTATTTACCATGCACGGCTTTGAAGAAACGGCCACCGGCAAAGAGCATGTCGCTTTGACCATGGGGGACGTTGGCAATGGCGAGGCGGTGTTGGCTCGGGCGCATTCGGAATGTCTAACAGGCGATGCACTGTACAGCATGCGCTGTGATTGCGGTTACCAGCTGGAAGCGGCACTGACTGCCGTGGCAGAGGCCGGACGTGGGGTGATTTTGTATTTACGTCAGGAAGGTCGTGGCATTGGCCTGCTGAACAAAATCCGCGCCTACAACTTGCAAGACCAAGGCGCGGATACCGTCGAAGCCAACGAGCAGCTCGGCTTTGGCGCCGACATGCGCGACTACAGCATGTGCCAGCCTATGTTGAGCCACCTGGGCATCGACGCCATTCGTTTGATGACCAACAATCCACGCAAGGTGAAAGCCTTATCCGACGCTGGTGTCGATGTGGTGGAGCGCGTGCCGCTGCAAGTTGGCCGCAACCCACACAACGATGCCTACTTAGCGACCAAAGCCAGCAAGCTGGGCCATATGCTCAGCCATCAGGACGACGAGCCCGAAGGCTGATCGGGCATCACGGCTGTTTGCTCGACATCGTCCACCAGCGGCGCGCGGTCATCTGCGTGACTGTCGCTGGCGTCATTGCGCTGGCCCTCGCCGTTTTTCACTGAGCTGCTGTTTTCAGCTTCAGTCCCTTCACTGCCTAGCGCGTCGATGTTCTGTTGCTCGCTGTTGTCCAGTTCTCCGCTCTGTCCTTCACTTCGTGTGCTGTCGCTGCCAGGACCTTCGTTATGAATGTGAATAAAAATCTCGTGGCCCTCAAACTGCTCTAGCAGCTCATGCATTTTGCTAATGTGGTGATCCGTCAGCCGCGTTCCGGTAGACAACAGAACCACACCCGCTGGCGAGATAAAGGGTCCACTAAGCAACATACCCGCGCGTGCTTCTTGTACCGGCAAACGCACTTGCTCGGGCGCAAAGCGGCCGTCTACTCGCTCCAGAACATCGATAAACACATCCACCAGCTCACGATCATAGCGGTGCCCTGCCATTTTCAATAAATACTCTTGCGCTTGCTCCGGTTCGAGAGGTTCGCCCAGAAAGTTATGCGCATGCTGCAAATCAACATAGTCAGCGACAATACGTAGAATGCGGGCGGGTCTGGCGATGGCATCGCCACTTAATTGATCCGGAAACCCTTTGCCGTTGTAGAGCTCCATGTGCGAGCGAATGATGTTCGCCGCACCGGCCAACGGCTCATACATCATCAGCATGGACTGACCCAAACCAGGAAAACGAGCGTATTCATGGCGCTCTGTAACACTCATTTGGGTAATGGATTTAATCACCACCTGATCGGGCAGGGAGACTTTGCCGATATCACGCAATAAAGCGGCGATGTAGAGATCTTCGATTTCTTTGCCAACCACGTCAGCCGAGCGGGCAAACTCACGCGCTAAATGCGCCGCTTTGGCGCTGTTGCCACGCTGACCACCGGTGCGAGTCTCGATCAGCGACACCAGCATGTGCAGTACCGAGCGCATGTCCTCACGCAAGCGACGGCTGGATGCCATCACTTGTTTTTCACGCTCGCCCACTTTGGATTCCAATTGCTCATTGCTGAGTTGCAGCTGCTGATTGAGCTGATTCAGCTCGTCGTTTTGCCGCACGATGTGTTTGTTCAGCGACTGGTTCGCCTTACGCAAAGTACGAATCTCGATCGCTTCGGCCACCATTTGTCGCAGTTCATCGTTGTCCCAAGGTTTGGACACGTAGCGATAAATATTGCCTTCATTGATGGCGCGCACGGCAGAATCTAGGTCGGAATACCCTGTGATCAGAATGCGCATCATATCTGGGTATTCGGTGCGACAGTGCGCCAGTAGGTCAGCGCCGCTCATGCCCGGCATGCGCATGTCACACAGAATCAGGTCAAACGCTTCTGCAGAAAGGCACTCCATGGCCTGGCTGGCGCTGGTGGCGACGGTGACATGATAGTTCCGGCGCAGCAAACGACGCAGTGCCTGACAGACAGACTCTTCGTCATCAACGATCAGTATTTGCCCAAGTTTTTCCGCGTCCTCATGGGCGTCGTACATAGCACCCTCCACTGCCTGCCAATGCTGTCAAATAAGCATAGTCGCTGGCGTGGAGCGTGAAAAACTCCGGCTCGATAAAGGCTACAGGGCGTTGCGGATGTGCTCGCAGGTCAGGCCAACGTCGTTCAACTGTTGCGCCACGCCGGCGTGCTCGATAAAGCGATCGGGAATACCCAACGTCACCACAGGCATCGTCACACCATGACGGGCCAGGCACTCCATCACCGCACTGCCGGCACCGCCAGCGACGGCGTTTTCTTCCAGCGTAATAAGCTTGTCGTGCTGTTGCGCCAGCTGCAGTACCAAGGTTTCATCCAATGGTTTTACAAAGCGCATATCGGCGACGGTCACGTCTTCGCTTTGTGCTACTTCCATCGCCACCGCAACAGGTGCGCCAAACGCCAGAATGGCAACACCACCTTTCGCTTGGCGCTGCCGACGAATCACACCTTGCCCCAATGGAATGGGAGTTAACTCAGCTTGCACCTCGGCGTTTGGACCACTGCCACGCGGATAACGCACGGCCGCCGGACCAGCATGCATGTATCCAGTGTGCAGCATTTGACGACATTCATTTTCATCAGACGGTGTCATCAGCACCAGATTGGGAATGCAGCGCAAATAGCTAAGGTCAAAAGCGCCGTGATGCGTCGGGCCATCTTCACCGACCAGACCGGCACGGTCGATCGCGAACAACACATCGAGATTTTGCAAAGCCACATCGTGAATCAGCTGATCGTATGCACGCTGCAGGAAGGTCGAATAAATGGCCACCACCGGCTTGCTGCCTTCACACGCTAGACCAGCCGCCAGCGTCACCGCGTGCTGCTCAGCAATGGCCACGTCGTAATAGCGCTCCGGGTATTCCTGCGAAAAGCGAATCAAATCCGACCCTTCACGCATGGCCGGCGTAATACCGACCAAGCGCTCATCTTGCGCCGCTTGGTCACACAGCCAATTGCCAAAAATGTTGGAGTAGGTAGCGCGCTTTACACCGCCAGCGGACGCGCTCTTTGGCTTTAACGCATGGTATTTGATCGGATCCTGCTCGGCGGGCTCAAACCCCTTACCTTTGCGTGTGACCACATGCAAAAAGCGCGGTCCTGGTAAATCTTTCAGGTTTTGCAGCTGCAGTACCAGTTCGTTCAGGTCATGGCCGTCAATCGGGCCGTAATAGTTAAAGCCCAACTCTTCAAACAAGGTGCCGGGGGCCACCATGCCTTTCATATGCTCTTCGGTGCGGCGGGCAAATTCCCACGCAGCCGGAATCTTTTCCAACACTTTCTTGCTGCCTTCGCGCATGGCGGAGTAGGTGCGGCTCGACCAAATGCGCGTGAAGTACTTATTCAGCGCACCGACATTGTTGGAAATCGACATGTCGTTGTCGTTCAGAATCACCAGCATGTCGGCCTTTTCATGGCCAGCGTGGTTCAGTGCCTCAAATGCCATACCCGCGGTCATCGCGCCGTCACCTATGATGGCAACCGCATGACGCGGTAATTGCTGTTGGCGAAACGCCAGCGCCATCCCTAAGGCAGCACTAATTGAAGTACTGGAGTGTCCCACACCGAAGGTGTCGTAGGGGCTTTCTTCACGCACGGGAAAGGCCGCCGGGCCGTCGGCGGTGCGAATGTTCGGCAGCTGCTCACGGCGACCTGTGAGGATCTTGTGCGGATAAGCCTGATGGCCGACGTCCCACACTAAGCGATCATCTGGGGTGTTAAACACGTGGTGCAACGCCACAGTCAACTCCACCACCCCCAAACCGGCGCCAAAGTGACCACCCGACTGCCCAACGCTGTACAACAGATACTCACGCAGCTCAGTACACAGTTGCTGCAACTGATCGGCAGATAATGACTTCATGTCAGCGGGCTGATCAATGCTATCCAGCAATGGCGTGTCTGGGCGGTGTGACGGTATTTCGGTAAACATCAGGCGGTGTAATCCCGGTCGGTGAGTCTGCCGGTCAGGGCATAAAGGTGCCATATTCTACCGGCTCGGCTCGCCGTTGAGTAGCGCTGTCAGTGGTCGCGGTGGACAACGTAATGCGCTACCGCCACCAGCGTGCGGGTGTCTCCCGGCAAGCGCTGCATCAGTTGCTGTGCCTGATCGACCAGCGCCTGTGCCCGTTGATGAGCACCCTCAAGCCCCAACAATGCTGGATAGGTTGGCTTGTCCAAGGCAATGTCCGCTCCCTGCTGCTTGCCCAGCGTCTCGGTGTCGCTTTCGATGTCTAGAATGTCATCTTGCACTTGAAAGGCCAGCCCCAGAGCATCGCCAATATCGCGCAGCGCCTGACGTTCAGACTCCTCCAGTTGCGCGGCGGCGGCTCCCATTTCCAAAGCAGCGGTAATTAACGCGCCGGTCTTGTGTTGATGCATGCGCTGTAATTGTGGAAGCGACATCTGCTTGCCGACGTGGTTCAGGTCGATGGCTTGCCCAGCCACCATGCCCGCCGCACCGCAAGCTCGGCTTAATAACTGTAGCCAGCGCATACGCAGCTCGATATCAGCGTCGGCATGAGCCAAGTGTTCAAACGCACCGGCTTGCAAGGCATCACCTGCTAGAATGGCCGTCGCTTCATCAAAGGCGATGTGGCAAGTTGGTTGGCCACGGCGCAGGTCATCGTCGTCCATAGCGGGCAAATCGTCATGGACCAGGCTGTAGCTGTGCACCATTTCTATTGCCACCGCGGCGGCATCTACCTGCTGCCACTGACAGCCAACTGCTTCTGCCGCGGCATACACCAGCAATGGGCGCAGACGTTTTCCGCCATTTAACAATCCGTGTCGCATTGCACTGGCCAAGCGGTCGTCGGCAATCTGCAAACTATTAAGTGCGTCTTCTAACTGCTGATGGCTGCGTGCCTGTACCTGTTCTAACGTGTCCGCCAGCATCATTGCTCGCCGTCCATCTGGAAGGGTTGCTCCTGGCTGGCACCGTTTTGCTCCACCAGCAAGCGCACTCGTTGCTCAGCCTGCGCCAACGTCTGCTGGCAGCGACGGGTGAGCGCTACGCCCTGCTCAAACGCCTGCAATGACTGTTCTAAGGTCAGCTGCCCACTCTCCATCTGATTGACCAGCTGCTCCAGTTGCTCCAGTGCTGGTTCAAATTCAAATTCTTGCGCTGAATCGCTCATTTTCTCTTACCCATGGCCGATGAACAGAGCTGGGAATAATCCGCCTCTGCAAGGTGCGGCAACACTAACTGGCGTATTCCGACGGGTCAACTCGGCGAGAAGCAGCTAAGTTAATTGAACGGCAGGTGGCAAACTCGCCCTGCGCGCGTTACAGAAGTCAGGAAAGACAGAAAGAAGCGCCAGGATTGGCTAAACTCTCTGCAACTAATAACTGTGTCAAAGGAGCAATAGTGGATCTCGCGTCAATAGTTGGCATCGTCGGAGCGTTTGGTATTGTCGGCATGGCGATGGTCCTCGGCGGCGATATCGGTATGTTCTTCAACGTCCCATCGGTGTTGATCGTGATCGGCGGTACCATCTTCGCAGTGATGATGAAGTACGAGCTGGGTCAGTTTATTGGCTCCGCTAAAATCGCCGTTAAAGCCTTTGCCTTCAAACTCAGTAAGCCTGAGCAAATCATTGAAGAAGTGGTTGAATTAGCCGGGTTGGCACGTAAAGGCGGGTTGCTGTCGCTGGAGGGTAAAGAAGTCAGCGATGACTTCCTGGCGCGCGGTATTCAACTGTTGGTCGACGGCCATGATCCAGATGTCGTCCGTACCTTGCTCAATAAAGAAGTACGTCTATCCAGCGCCCGCCACGATCTCGGTGCCTCGATCTTCCAGCAAATGGGCGATGTAGGCCCAGCCATGGGCATGATAGGTACACTCATCGGTTTGGTGGCTATGTTGGCCAACATGGATGACCCCAAAGCCATTGGCCCAGCAATGGCGGTAGCGTTGTTGACCACCTTGTATGGCGCCATGCTCGCCAACATGTTTGCCCTGCCGGTCGCGGACAAGCTCAAACTGCGTAAAGACGAAGAAGACCGCCTTAAGTCCATGATCATTGACGCCTTGCTCGCCATTCAAGCGGGCCAAAACCCTCGTGTTATTGAAGCCATGTTGCAAGCCTACATTCAGGAAGGCAAACGCACCGGTGGAGACGATTAATCATGGCTGAAGAAGAAGAACAAGAATGTCCGGAATGCCCCAGTGTTGCAGCTTGGGTCATGACCTTTGCCGATCTGATGTCACTGCTGATGTGCTTCTTTGTACTGTTGCTGTCTTTTTCAGAAATGGAAGCGATGAAGTTCAAACGCTTGGCCGGGGAGCTGCGCAACGCGTTTGGTGTGCAGACCGTTATCAATGCCAGTGATCCGCCCAAGGGCACCAGTGTGATCGCACGGCACTTTAGCCCGTCGATTCCAGAGCCGACACCGATCAACGAAATTCGCCAGAAAACCAGTGACATCACCAAAAGCTCGCTGGAAGTATTATGTCAGGATGAAGTGACGCAGCAGGAAGAACGCCAGGGTGATCAGGGCGAAATGACGCGTGAAATCGTTGTACCGCAAGAACAAATCAGTAACGAAGAGGTGGAGCAAGAAGCCATGCAAATGGCTCAGGAGCTGGAAAGTGAGATCGCACGAGGCCAGGTCGAGATTGAAACGTCAGGCAAGAAGATCATCATCCGAATTCAGCAGCGCGGTGTATTCCGCTCCGGCTCTGACTTTATTGAAGACCGCTTTTTGCCAGTGATTGATAAAATTCGTGAAGTGTTGGTCACTGTACCGGGAAGGATTTCCGTCGAAGGCCACACCGACGATATTCCAGTATCTGGCGGTCGCTTCCGCACCAATTGGGGGTTATCCACCGCGCGAGCGGCCTCTTTTGCCGAGGAGCTGTTTATAGCACCGGAGCTCGATGCAACGCGCTTTCAAATCGTTGGCCATGCCGATAAGCGCCCTCTGGTCGACAACCTTGATGACGAATCACGCGCACGCAATCGACGGGTGGAAATTGTGATTCTGCGCAGCAAACCGGGCGATGATGACGACCAACCTGAAATCGAGCCCACGGACGAGCGCGTTGATGATGCCGTTAACGCCAGACCAGAAGACTTTGAATTGCAGCCCAGCGAGATTTTCTAGAGCCGTAGCGGGAGTTGGAGATAATAATGGAAGAGAGACGTCGTTTTTTTCGTCTTGATGATGAAGTCATCTTGGATTTTCAGATTCTCAGCGAGGAAGAGCTGACGGAGCTGGAGCACCATACGTCTCAGGTGAAAACTGAGCTGCAAGAAATCGAACAAGAAATTGGTAGCCTGATTTACCAGTTAAAGTCCCATCATCCGCAGATGTCGCGCTTAGCAGAGTTGCTGAACCAAAAGCTCAACCTGTTCGCAGCCAACGGCAGCGGACAAAAAGGTCAGCAGCGCATGCTCACTTCCAGCGAGTCCAGAACTCGCATTAATTTAAGCGCCTGCGGCATGGCATTTAATTCAGCAGAAGCACCGGAACCTGGCCATCAACTGCTGCTCAATATGCAGCTGAAACCATCAAATACCAACCTGGAGCTAAGCGGTCGGGTTATCTCAGTCGAAGCCTCAGACGAAGAAGAAAAGCCTCACCGTGTACGCGTGAACTTCGAAGGGCTGAAGGAGGCCGAGCAAGAACTGCTGATCCAACATCTGTTTCAATTACAGAATCGCAATCTAAAAGCTCGCCACCAAGAAGATGACGAGCCCGAAGGTGACGGATAGCGCGGCGTGATTTGTTAATATGGTGCTTTCATTCATTGTTAGCACATTGCCATGGCCACTCCGCGTATTTATCACCCTGAGCCTTTCTCCATCAACACGGTTATCACGCTGGACGATAACGCCGCTGCGCACTTAGTGCGGGTGCTGCGTCTGCAAAATGATGCGCCGATTCTGTTATTTGATGGTAGTGGGCAGGAGTATGCGGCCAAACTCACCGATGTAGGCAAGAAAACCGCCAACGCCTATGTGACGCACTGCTCCAAGACAGAAACAGCGTCGCCGCTACAACTGCATTTGGGCCAGGTCATTTCCAAAGGCGACCGCATGGATTTCACCATTCAAAAAGCCACAGAGCTAGGTATCCATGACATCACGCCATTATGGAGTCAGCGTTGTGATGTGAAATTAAACCAAGGACGCTTACAAAAGAAATGTGAGCACTGGCAGCGTGTCGCTATCTCTGCTTGCGAGCAATCAGGACGCTGCCAGGTACCAACTATTCACGCACCACAAACCCTGTCAGATTGGCTCGCTCAGATTCAAGCAGACTGCAAGTTAGTATTGCACCCTCATAATCAAAGCCCTTTAAAGGAACAAGCCGTGCCCGAGTCGGTAGCGTTACTGGTGGGTCCTGAAGGCGGATTGAGTGACGATGAGGTCGCTCTTTGTCAGCAACGGCAATTTAATGGTCTGACATTAGGGCCTCGCATATTAAGAACCGAAACTGCGGCACTGACAGCGCTGGCGGTATTGCAGTATCAATGGGGCGACTTCTAGCGCCGAGAAGACAAGCGGCCGTTATCGTACGGCCGTCATTGTTTATTCCATCTTTTATATCTTTTATTTTCTTAGCCGAGCCTGTATTCCTCACGCTACTTTTTGGTGGGGCGAGGTTTACGGCCCTATATTGTCTGCTGCTCTCAATAAACATCACTCTCGAGTTTACTGAACATGTTTAAGGGCGTTTGTCCGTAAGGTCACTATCAGCACCGATGCTGGCGAGCCTGGGCAGGTAGCGGGCCAGAGGTAATAAAATGCTGGGGACTTTATTGTTGGCATCAACGTTGATGATGACCGTGCTAAATAGCAACGCCACGATAAGCACCTACGTCGTAAAGTAAGCATGTAAAAAGGCAGGGACACAGATAAGACAAGCTCTCGATAGCGGGCGCTAGCGAGGCTTTGAATTTGGCGTAACCAACAGCCCCATAACCTCGATAAGTCTAGTACGGCGTTCGGTCTAGCTAGCGAGGTTGTCGGCGAATCACAACGAAAAAACCCCGATAGCGTTAGCTACCGGGGTTTTGAATAAGAGCTTGACGATGACCTACTCTCACATGGGGAAGCCCCACACTACCATCGGCGATGCTGCGTTTCACTTCTGAGTTCGGGATGGATTCAGGTGGTTCCACAGCTCTATTGTCGTCAAGCAAACCTGTATGAAGTGTTGTCGTCTTACGCGTTCTGCAACGTGACTTCAAATAAGGTTGGATACATGAGTGTACTGAGAATTCTCTTGCGAACCGGCGGTGCCTGTTCGTATATCTTGGCTTGTTGCTGAGTTTTCAGCGCCCACCCGAGTTTGGGTGTTATATGGTCAAGCCTCACGGGCAATTAGTACAGGTTAGCTCAACGCCTCACAACGCTTACACACCCTGCCTATCAACCAGGTAGTCTTCCTGGGCCCTACAGGGAACTCGAAGTTCCAGTGAGATCTCATCTTGAAGGAGGCTTCACGCTTAGATGCTTTCAGCGTTTATCCCGTCCGAACGTAGCTACCCGGCAATGCATCTGGCGATACAACCGGAACACCAGAGGTTCGTTCACTCCGGTCCTCTCGTACTAGGAGCAACTCTTCTCAAATCTCAAACGCCCACGGCAGATAGGGACCGAACTGTCTCACGACGTTCTAAACCCAGCTCGCGTACCACTTTAAATGGCGAACAGCCATACCCTTGGGACCGGCTTCAGCCCCAGGATGTGATGAGCCGACATCGAGGTGCCAAACACCGCCGTCGATGTGAACTCTTGGGCGGTATCAGCCTGTTATCCCCGGAGTACCTTTTATCCGTTGAGCGATGGCCCTTCCATACAGAACCACCGGATCACTATGACCTACTTTCGTACCTGCTCGACGTGTCTGTCTCGCAGTTAAGCCGGCTTATGCCATTGCACTAACCTCTTGATGTCCGACCAAGATTAGCCGACCTTCGTGCTCCTCCGTTACTCTTTGGGAGGAGACCGCCCCAGTCAAACTACCCACCACACAGTGTCCTCGATCCAGATAATGGACCTGAGTTAGAACCCCAAATTGACCAGGCTGGTATTTCAAGGTTGGCTCCACCAGGACTGGCGTCCTGGCTTCAAAGCCTCCCAGCTATCCTACACAAGCCAATTCAAAGTTCACTGTGAAGCTGTAGTAAAGGTTCACGGGGTCTTTCCGTCTAGCCGCGGGAACGCAGCATCTTAACTGCGAATTCAATTTCACTGAGTCTCGGGTGGAGACAGTGTGGCCATCGTTACGCCATTCGTGCAGGTCGGAACTTACCCGACAAGGAATTTCGCTACCTTAGGACCGTTATAGTTACGGCCGCCGTTTACCGGGGCTTCGATCAAGAGCTTCGCAGATGCTAACCCCATCAATTAACCTTCCGGCACCGGGCAGGCGTCACACCCTATACGTCCACTTTCGTGTTTGCAGAGTGCTGTGTTTTTAATAAACAGTCGCAGCCACCTGGTATCTTCGACCGGTCTCAGCTTACGGAGCAAGTCCTTCACCAAAACCGGCGCACCTTCTCCCGAAGTTACGGTGCCATTTTGCCTAGTTCCTTCACCCGAGTTCTCTCAAGCGCCTTGGTATTCTCTACCTACCCACCTGTGTCGGTTTAGAGTACGGTTTCTTTGTAGCTGAAGCTTAGAGGCTTTTCCTGGAAGCATGGCATCGACCACTTCGGACTCCGTAGAGTCACCGTCATCACGTCTCGGCATTAAGAACCCGGATTTACCTAAGTTCTCTGCCTACCAGCTTAAACACGGACAACCAACGCCGTGCTGGCCTAGCCTTCTCCGTCCCCCCATCGCACTACAAACAAGTACAGGAATATTAACCTGTTTCCCATCGACTACGCTTCTCAGCCTCGCCTTAGGGGCCGACTAACCCTGCCCCGATTAACGTTGGACAGGAACCCTTGGGTTTCCGGCGGGGATGTTTTTCACACCCCTTATCGTTACTCATGTCAGCATTCGCACTTCTGATACCTCCAGCCTGGTTCACACCTTGACCTTCAACGGCTTACAGAACGCTCCTCTACCATGCACAAAGTGCATCCGTAGCTTCGGTGTACAGTTTGAGCCCCGTTATATCTTCCGCGCAGGCCGACTCGACTAGTGAGCTATTACGCTTTCTTTAAAGGGTGGCTGCTTCTAAGCCAACCTCCTAGCTGTTTTAGCCTTCCCACATCGTTTCCCACTTAACTGTAACTTTGGGACCTTAGCTGACGGTCTGGGTTGTTTCCCTTTTCACGACGGACGTTAGCACCCGCCGTGTGTCTCCCGGATAGTACTCACTGGTATTCGGAGTTTGCAAAGGGTTGGTAAGTCGGGATGACCCCCTAGCCTTAACAGTGCTCTACCCCCAGTGGCATTCGTCCGAGGCACTACCTAAATAGTTTTCGAGGAGAACCAGCTATCTCCGGGCTTGATTAGCCTTTCACTCCGATCCACAAGTCATCCCCTGGCTTTTCAACGACAGTGGGTTCGGTCCTCCAGTTGATGTTACTCAACCTTCAACCTGCTCATGGATAGATCGCCCGGTTTCGGGTCTAATGCTAGCGACTGGACGCGCAGTTAACACTCGGTTTCCCTACGGCTCCGCTATTCGCTTAACCTTGCCACTAACATTAAGTCGCTGACCCATTATACAAAAGGTACGCAGTCACCGAACAAAGTCGGCTCCCACTGCTTGTACGTACACGGTTTCAGGATCTATTTCACTCCCCTCACAGGGGTTCTTTTCGCCTTTCCCTCACGGTACTGGTTCACTATCGGTCATCTGGGAGTATTTAGCCTTGGAGGATGGTCCCCCCATATTCAGTCAGGATATCACGTGTCCCGACCTACTCGATTTCACTTCAAATAAGTTTTCACATACGGGGCTATCACCCACTATGGCCGCACTTTCCAGAGCGTTCTGTTAACTACATTGAAGCTTAAGGGCTGGTCCCCGTTCGCTCGCCGCTACTAAGGGAATCTCGGTTGATTTCTTTTCCTCGGGGTACTTAGATGTTTCAGTTCTCCCGGTTCGCCTCTACAACCTATGTATTCAGTTGCAGATACCTGCCTTATGACAGGTGGGTTTCCCCATTCAGAGATTTCCGGATCAAAGGTTGTTTGCCACCTCCCCGAAACTTATCGCAGGCTACCACGTCTTTCATCGCCTCCAGATGCCAAGGCATCCACCGTGCACGCTTAGTCACTTGACCATATAACCCCAAACCGTCTCGACATTTACAAGCTATGAAATGTGAAACTTTATGGTTGGGCTTACTGATTAATTACGGGTAGTAATTAATCAAATCAAGCAACCGCCGGTTCGCTTGAGAATTCTCATTCTCATGTATCCAAATTTTTAAAGAGCAATACAGGGCCGAGCCTTGTATTAAAAGCATTAAAGCAATTCGTGTGAGCACTTAGCTGAGATGACTAGAGCATCGTTTAAGGAGGTGATCCAGCCCCAGGTTCCCCTAGGGCTACCTTGTTACGACTTCACCCCAGTCATGAATCACTCCGTGGTAACCGCTCTCCCGAAGGTTAAGCTAGCTACTTCTGGAGCAACCCACTCCCATGGTGTGACGGGCGGTGTGTACAAGGCCCGGGAACGTATTCACCGTGACATTCTGATTCACGATTACTAGCGATTCCGACTTCATGGAGTCGAGTTGCAGACTCCAATCCGGACTACGACGTACTTTGTGAGATTAGCTTCACCTCGCGGCTTCGCAACCCTCTGTATACGCCATTGTAGCACGTGTGTAGCCCTACTCGTAAGGGCCATGATGACTTGACGTCGTCCCCGCCTTCCTCCGGTTTGTCACCGGCAGTCTCCTTAGAGTCCCCAACTAAATGATGGCAACTAAGGACAAGGGTTGCGCTCGTTACGGGACTTAACCCAACATTTCACAACACGAGCTGACGACAGCCATGCAGCACCTGTCACTGCGCTCCCGAAGGCACCAAGGTATCTCTACCAAGTTCGCAGGATGTCAAGAGTAGGTAAGGTTCTTCGCGTTGCTTCGAATTAAACCACATGCTCCACCGCTTGTGCGGGCCCCCGTCAATTCATTTGAGTTTTAACCTTGCGGCCGTACTCCCCAGGCGGTCTACTTATCGCGTTAGCTTCGTTACCAAAGGATCAAGTCCCCCGACAACTAGTAGACATCGTTTACGGCGTGGACTACCAGGGTATCTAATCCTGTTTGCTCCCCACGCTTTCGCACCTCAGTGTCAGTATCAGTCCAGGCAGTCGCCTTCGCCACTGATGTTCCTTCAGATCTCTACGCATTTCACCGCTACACCTGAAATTCCACTACCCTCTACTGTACTCTAGCCTGCCAGTTTTGAATGCAGTTCCCAGGTTGAGCCCGGGGCTTTCACATCCAACTTAACAAGCCACCTACGCGCGCTTTACGCCCAGTAATTCCGATTAACGCTTGCACCCTCCGTATTACCGCGGCTGCTGGCACGGAGTTAGCCGGTGCTTCTTCTGTCGGTAACGTCACACTTGAGGGGTATTAACCATCAAGCTTTCCTCCCGACTGAAAGTGCTTTACAACCCTAGAGCCTTCTTCACACACGCGGCATGGCTGGATCAGGCTTGCGCCCATTGTCCAATATTCCCCACTGCTGCCTCCCGTAGGAGTCTGGGCCGTGTCTCAGTCCCAGTGTGGCTGATCATCCTCTCAGACCAGCTACGGATCGTCGCCTTGGTAGGCCATTACCCCACCAACTAGCTAATCCGACGCAGGCACATCTGATAGCGCAAGGTCCGAAGATCCCCTGCTTTCCCCCGTAGGGCGTATGCGGTATTAGCAGTCGTTTCCAACTGTTGTCCCCCGCTACCAGGCAGTTTCCTACGCGTTACTCACCCGTCCGCCGCTCGTCAGCAGATAGCAAGCTATCTCTGTTACCGCTCGACTTGCATGTGTTAAGCCTGCCGCCAGCGTTCAATCTGAGCCATGATCAAACTCTTCAGTTTAAAAAGTTTCGATTGAAGGAATATTCAATCTAAATCTTGCTCAAGAATAAAACTGACTTAAATTCTTAAATGAATTTTCGACGAGTTCTTACTTGATAATGCTTTGTCTCCAGAGCATCTCAGCAAGCACCCACACGAATTACTTAATGCTGATTTTTAAAGAACGTTGCCAGATCTTTCGATCAAAGCGGGCTGCATATTTTAATGAGGCAGCCTTGATTGTCAAGCGATTTTTTTAAGCTTCTCCCGAAGCTTGTCGCTGACCGACCTGGAAGAAACCCTCTCAGATCGAGCGGCGCATTATACAGCGCCTTTCTGGCTTGGCAACCGTTAATTTCAAATATTTTCTAGTGAAATCAACGAGTTACTTAACCTGCTAAGCAATCATTAAAATTGCATAGCTTCTACTTTTATACGTAAAAAGCCCCAGCAGCGAGCGCTACTGGGGCTTTGAATAAGAGCTTGACGATGACCTACTCTCACATGGGGAAGCCCCACACTACCATCGGCGATGCTGCGTTTCACTTCTGAGTTCGGGATGGATTCAGGTGGTTCCACAGCTCTATTGTCGTCAAGCAAACCTGTATGAAGTGTTGTCGTCTTACGCGTTCTGCAACGTGACTTCAAATAAGGTTGGATACATGAGTGTACTGAGAATTCTCTTGCGAACCGGCGGTGCCTGTTCGTATATCTTGGCTTGTTGCTGAGTTTTCAGCGCCCACCCGAGTTTGGGTGTTATATGGTCAAGCCTCACGGGCAATTAGTACAGGTTAGCTCAACGCCTCACAACGCTTACACACCCTGCCTATCAACCAGGTAGTCTTCCTGGGCCCTACAGGGAACTCGAAGTTCCAGTGAGATCTCATCTTGAAGGAGGCTTCACGCTTAGATGCTTTCAGCGTTTATCCCGTCCGAACGTAGCTACCCGGCAATGCATCTGGCGATACAACCGGAACACCAGAGGTTCGTTCACTCCGGTCCTCTCGTACTAGGAGCAACTCTTCTCAAATCTCAAACGCCCACGGCAGATAGGGACCGAACTGTCTCACGACGTTCTAAACCCAGCTCGCGTACCACTTTAAATGGCGAACAGCCATACCCTTGGGACCGGCTTCAGCCCCAGGATGTGATGAGCCGACATCGAGGTGCCAAACACCGCCGTCGATGTGAACTCTTGGGCGGTATCAGCCTGTTATCCCCGGAGTACCTTTTATCCGTTGAGCGATGGCCCTTCCATACAGAACCACCGGATCACTATGACCTACTTTCGTACCTGCTCGACGTGTCTGTCTCGCAGTTAAGCCGGCTTATGCCATTGCACTAACCTCTTGATGTCCGACCAAGATTAGCCGACCTTCGTGCTCCTCCGTTACTCTTTGGGAGGAGACCGCCCCAGTCAAACTACCCACCACACAGTGTCCTCGATCCAGATAATGGACCTGAGTTAGAACCCCAAATTGACCAGGCTGGTATTTCAAGGTTGGCTCCACCAGGACTGGCGTCCTGGCTTCAAAGCCTCCCAGCTATCCTACACAAGCCAATTCAAAGTTCACTGTGAAGCTGTAGTAAAGGTTCACGGGGTCTTTCCGTCTAGCCGCGGGAACGCAGCATCTTAACTGCGAATTCAATTTCACTGAGTCTCGGGTGGAGACAGTGTGGCCATCGTTACGCCATTCGTGCAGGTCGGAACTTACCCGACAAGGAATTTCGCTACCTTAGGACCGTTATAGTTACGGCCGCCGTTTACCGGGGCTTCGATCAAGAGCTTCGCAGATGCTAACCCCATCAATTAACCTTCCGGCACCGGGCAGGCGTCACACCCTATACGTCCACTTTCGTGTTTGCAGAGTGCTGTGTTTTTAATAAACAGTCGCAGCCACCTGGTATCTTCGACCGGTCTCAGCTTACGGAGCAAGTCCTTCACCAAAACCGGCGCACCTTCTCCCGAAGTTACGGTGCCATTTTGCCTAGTTCCTTCACCCGAGTTCTCTCAAGCGCCTTGGTATTCTCTACCTACCCACCTGTGTCGGTTTAGAGTACGGTTTCTTTGTAGCTGAAGCTTAGAGGCTTTTCCTGGAAGCATGGCATCGACCACTTCGGACTCCGTAGAGTCACCGTCATCACGTCTCGGCATTAAGAACCCGGATTTACCTAAGTTCTCTGCCTACCAGCTTAAACACGGACAACCAACGCCGTGCTGGCCTAGCCTTCTCCGTCCCCCCATCGCACTACAAACAAGTACAGGAATATTAACCTGTTTCCCATCGACTACGCTTCTCAGCCTCGCCTTAGGGGCCGACTAACCCTGCCCCGATTAACGTTGGACAGGAACCCTTGGGTTTCCGGCGGGGATGTTTTTCACACCCCTTATCGTTACTCATGTCAGCATTCGCACTTCTGATACCTCCAGCCTGGTTCACACCTTGACCTTCAACGGCTTACAGAACGCTCCTCTACCATGCACAAAGTGCATCCGTAGCTTCGGTGTACAGTTTGAGCCCCGTTATATCTTCCGCGCAGGCCGACTCGACTAGTGAGCTATTACGCTTTCTTTAAAGGGTGGCTGCTTCTAAGCCAACCTCCTAGCTGTTTTAGCCTTCCCACATCGTTTCCCACTTAACTGTAACTTTGGGACCTTAGCTGACGGTCTGGGTTGTTTCCCTTTTCACGACGGACGTTAGCACCCGCCGTGTGTCTCCCGGATAGTACTCACTGGTATTCGGAGTTTGCAAAGGGTTGGTAAGTCGGGATGACCCCCTAGCCTTAACAGTGCTCTACCCCCAGTGGCATTCGTCCGAGGCACTACCTAAATAGTTTTCGAGGAGAACCAGCTATCTCCGGGCTTGATTAGCCTTTCACTCCGATCCACAAGTCATCCCCTGGCTTTTCAACGACAGTGGGTTCGGTCCTCCAGTTGATGTTACTCAACCTTCAACCTGCTCATGGATAGATCGCCCGGTTTCGGGTCTAATGCTAGCGACTGGACGCGCAGTTAACACTCGGTTTCCCTACGGCTCCGCTATTCGCTTAACCTTGCCACTAACATTAAGTCGCTGACCCATTATACAAAAGGTACGCAGTCACCGAACAAAGTCGGCTCCCACTGCTTGTACGTACACGGTTTCAGGATCTATTTCACTCCCCTCACAGGGGTTCTTTTCGCCTTTCCCTCACGGTACTGGTTCACTATCGGTCATCTGGGAGTATTTAGCCTTGGAGGATGGTCCCCCCATATTCAGTCAGGATATCACGTGTCCCGACCTACTCGATTTCACTTCAAATAAGTTTTCACATACGGGGCTATCACCCACTATGGCCGCACTTTCCAGAGCGTTCTGTTAACTACATTGAAGCTTAAGGGCTGGTCCCCGTTCGCTCGCCGCTACTAAGGGAATCTCGGTTGATTTCTTTTCCTCGGGGTACTTAGATGTTTCAGTTCTCCCGGTTCGCCTCTACAACCTATGTATTCAGTTGCAGATACCTGCCTTATGACAGGTGGGTTTCCCCATTCAGAGATTTCCGGATCAAAGGTTGTTTGCCACCTCCCCGAAACTTATCGCAGGCTACCACGTCTTTCATCGCCTCCAGATGCCAAGGCATCCACCGTGCACGCTTAGTCACTTGACCATATAACCCCAAACCGTCTCGACATTTACAAGCTATGAAATGTGAAACTTTATGGTTGGGCTTACTGATTAATTACGGGTAGTAATTAATCAAATCAAGCAACCGCCGGTTCGCTTGAGAATTCTCATTCTCATGTATCCAAATTTTTAAAGAGCAATACAGGGCCGAGCCTTGTATTAAAAGCATTAAAGCAATTCGTGTGAGCACTTAGCTGAGATGACTAGAGCATCGTTTAAGGAGGTGATCCAGCCCCAGGTTCCCCTAGGGCTACCTTGTTACGACTTCACCCCAGTCATGAATCACTCCGTGGTAACCGCTCTCCCGAAGGTTAAGCTAGCTACTTCTGGAGCAACCCACTCCCATGGTGTGACGGGCGGTGTGTACAAGGCCCGGGAACGTATTCACCGTGACATTCTGATTCACGATTACTAGCGATTCCGACTTCATGGAGTCGAGTTGCAGACTCCAATCCGGACTACGACGTACTTTGTGAGATTAGCTTCACCTCGCGGCTTCGCAACCCTCTGTATACGCCATTGTAGCACGTGTGTAGCCCTACTCGTAAGGGCCATGATGACTTGACGTCGTCCCCGCCTTCCTCCGGTTTGTCACCGGCAGTCTCCTTAGAGTCCCCAACTAAATGATGGCAACTAAGGACAAGGGTTGCGCTCGTTACGGGACTTAACCCAACATTTCACAACACGAGCTGACGACAGCCATGCAGCACCTGTCACTGCGCTCCCGAAGGCACCAAGGTATCTCTACCAAGTTCGCAGGATGTCAAGAGTAGGTAAGGTTCTTCGCGTTGCTTCGAATTAAACCACATGCTCCACCGCTTGTGCGGGCCCCCGTCAATTCATTTGAGTTTTAACCTTGCGGCCGTACTCCCCAGGCGGTCTACTTATCGCGTTAGCTTCGTTACCAAAGGATCAAGTCCCCCGACAACTAGTAGACATCGTTTACGGCGTGGACTACCAGGGTATCTAATCCTGTTTGCTCCCCACGCTTTCGCACCTCAGTGTCAGTATCAGTCCAGGCAGTCGCCTTCGCCACTGATGTTCCTTCAGATCTCTACGCATTTCACCGCTACACCTGAAATTCCACTACCCTCTACTGTACTCTAGCCTGCCAGTTTTGAATGCAGTTCCCAGGTTGAGCCCGGGGCTTTCACATCCAACTTAACAAGCCACCTACGCGCGCTTTACGCCCAGTAATTCCGATTAACGCTTGCACCCTCCGTATTACCGCGGCTGCTGGCACGGAGTTAGCCGGTGCTTCTTCTGTCGGTAACGTCACACTTGAGGGGTATTAACCATCAAGCTTTCCTCCCGACTGAAAGTGCTTTACAACCCTAGAGCCTTCTTCACACACGCGGCATGGCTGGATCAGGCTTGCGCCCATTGTCCAATATTCCCCACTGCTGCCTCCCGTAGGAGTCTGGGCCGTGTCTCAGTCCCAGTGTGGCTGATCATCCTCTCAGACCAGCTACGGATCGTCGCCTTGGTAGGCCATTACCCCACCAACTAGCTAATCCGACGCAGGCACATCTGATAGCGCAAGGTCCGAAGATCCCCTGCTTTCCCCCGTAGGGCGTATGCGGTATTAGCAGTCGTTTCCAACTGTTGTCCCCCGCTACCAGGCAGTTTCCTACGCGTTACTCACCCGTCCGCCGCTCGTCAGCAGATAGCAAGCTATCTCTGTTACCGCTCGACTTGCATGTGTTAAGCCTGCCGCCAGCGTTCAATCTGAGCCATGATCAAACTCTTCAGTTTAAAAAGTTTCGATTGAAGGAATATTCAATCTAAATCTTGCTCAAGAATAAAACTGACTTAAATTCTTAAATGAATTTTCGACGAGTTCTTACTTGATAATGCTTTGTCTCCAGAGCATCTCAGCAAGCACCCACACGAATTACTTAATGCTGATTTTTAAAGAACGTTGCCAGATCTTTCCGATCAAAGCGAGCTGTGTATTCTACAGCGTTTTTTCTGCTTTGCAACCCTTGATTTCAAATATTTTCTAATGAAATCAATCAGTTACATAGCCGACCAAAGAGCTTTTTGAGCCATCCAATCTCGAATCAAGGCGGCGCATACTACGCTAATGAACTGAAAAGTCAACGCTTTGTTTCGATGTTTTTCAGTGCTTAGTGAGTTCGAACAGAGCTCTCTAAGTCATTGAAAAACTGGGGCTTCTTGCCCGCCTGCCGCGTCACAGCGATCAGGAGCGGCGCATTATAGGGAGTTGCTCAGCGCCGTCAACTGCTTTGTGAAAAGAATTTCACTCGGCAGACAACCTCTCCTTCGAAGCAGGTAGTAAAGACCAACGACGAAGCCCTAACAAGGCTAGCACCAAAATCGTATAAAAAACGGGTTCAAACCACGACGAACGAATCTGCAGTAGATAGTGCACCGCCATCAAAGCGGCGGCGGGATAGCTCCATTTATGCAGACTCTTCCAGCGCCGCTTTAGTCGGCGCTGCCATCCCTTCGTGGATGTCAGCGCCAACGGCAGCAGAATAAGCCATGACAGCATGCCAAAGGTTAGGTATGGACGCTCAATCAGTTCCTGCGAGATTTCCAGCCAACGCCACTCCAATAGCAGCGCACTGTAGGCCAATAGATGCAAGCTGGCATAAAAGAAGGTGAACAATCCCAGCATGCGCCGGTGCTGTAACAACCAGCGCCAACCTGTGTGTTTAGCCGCCGGGCTTACCGCCAGAGTCGCCAGCATCAGATTAAAAGCCCAAGTGCCAGTAAAGAAGACGATGGCACGCCCCGGCTCTGGCCCAAGTAGATTCCACTCGCCATGTTGGATACGAATCACCGCCTGTAGCAAATAAATCAGCGGCAACAGCGCCAGCACAAACACCGTCACACGACGCAAACTAACCGGCATTAGTAGTAGCGCTCCAAATCCATGTCTTTATAAAGATGCGCCACCTGCTGTTGGTAGCCATTGAACATTTGTGTCGGAATGCGATTGGGGCTAAACAGTGATGACGGTAGGCGACGCTCGCTGGCCTGACTCCAGCGCGGATGATCAACATTCGGATTTACGTTGGCGTAGAAGCCGTATTCATTCGGCGCCAATAGATTCCAAGTCGTGGCTGGCATGGTTTCGCTGAAGTGAATGCGGACAATCGACTTAATGCTTTTAAAGCCATACTTCCATGGCACCACTAGGCGAATCGGTGCACCATTTTGATTGGGCAGCATCTCGCCGTATAAGCCCACCGCCATCAGCGTCAGATCATTCATGGCTTCATCCATGCGCAACCCTTCTATATAGGGCCAGTCGATGGTGGAAAACACGGAGCGCTGACCCGGCATTTCTTTTGGCCGCTGTAAGGTTTCGAAGGCGACGTATTTCGCACGCGAGTTAGGCTGACATTGCTTAATCAGCTGCGCCAGCGGAAACCCAATCCAAGGAATGACCATCGACCAAGCTTCAACGCAGCGCAGTCGGTAAACCCTTTCCTCTAACTGCACCTTGGCCAGCAAATCTTCTAGAGCGAAGGTGCCGCTGTTCTCGCATTCCCCCGAAACCGTCACCGACCATGGGTCTGTTGTCAGTTTGTGGGCGTAGCGCGCCGGGTCGCTTTTATCCGTGCCAAACTCGTAGAAGTTGTTATAGCCGGTGACGTTATCGTAAGGCGTTAGGGCTTCTTTCGTCTCCCCCGTAAAGGGTTTGGCAGAACTGACTTGCTTTGCCAACCAAGCAGGAGAGCTCAGATCACGGCCATTGTCGGCGTCTATTACGGCTCGTACCGGACTGGCAGCAGCCAGCAAAGACAGCGCCCCGGCCTGCATAAAGTGCCGCCGCTTTAAATAAACCGAATGCGGAGTAATTTCAGAGGAAGGAGGCGTAGAAAAGCGATCTTTGCGGATTAACATAACGACTGCACCTAACAAACACAGGAATGTTAGACACAGTCGCTACAAATGATTCATTTCTTACGGCGGGCCTTAATAAATTGCCACCCCTCAAAGCCTGGGCCCGACAGTGCGTATGCCATAAAGGCGCCTAGCAGCACTTTGGCTGGGTCGATGGAGACGACAACAAACACCAGTACCACCGCCAGCAGGGCAACAAACGGCACTTTGCCTTTTAGATCCAGGCCTTTAAAGCTGTGATAGCGGAAGTTACTCACCATCAGCAAACCTGCTCCCGGAACAATCAGCGCCATCAACCAGGAAATGTCACTGCCAGGGGTGCCTGATTCGCTAAAGGCCCACACGGTGCCCGCAACAATCGCCGCTGCCGCCGGGCTGGCCAAACCAGTAAAGAAGTTTTTATCCGCCACCGCCAATTGGGTGTTAAAGCGTGCCAGCCGCAATGCCGCGCCCGCTACGTATACAAAAGCCGCGACCCAGCCAATCTTGCCGAGGTCCTGCAGTGCCCAACTAAAGGCCACTAATGCCGGTGCGACACCAAAGCTCACCATATCGGCCAGGCTGTCGTACTCGGCGCCAAAGTCGCTCTGGGTGTTGGTCATGCGTGCCACTCGACCATCGAAGCCGTCGAGAATCATGGAAATAAAGATGGCAATGGCGGCGTTTTCAAAGTCGCCGTTCATGCTGGCGACAACGGCATAAAAGCCGGAGAACAAAGCGCCAGTGGTAAATAAGTTGGGCAGCAAATAAATACCTTTCCGGCCAGGCCATTTAGCGGGCTTGGCCGCGGTGGCATCAGACTCTGGGCACTGATGTGAAGCTTCTTGCTCGGTGTGCTTTTCGTTATCCGTCATACGCTGTCTTATCGCTAATGGAACGCTCGCATTATGCGACATCAAAGCCGGGCTGTCTTCCATAGCGCCTGCAGCAAGGGTTGCTGCAACTGATCCGTTGGTGCGCACAAACCGACGGCAAAGGGCTCCAATTCAGGTTCCACCGTCAGCACCCGCACTCTGGACGCCATCGGGCTGTTGCGCAACACCAGCTCGGGCACCACGCCCACACCAACACCCAGTGCCACCATACTGACGATGGCCTCATTGCCTGCCACTTGTGCATATATATTGGGAGTGATGTTGCGCGCCGCAAACCAGCGGTCCACCCGTGTGCGCCCTAAGCCAGATTCAGACAGCACCATCGGAACTTGCGACCAATCAATGTCCGCTTGAGACAGTTGTGGCACGTTGACCAGACCGCGCGGAGCGATAAACAGCAACGGCGACGGCGCCATGGTTTTAAAACTCAAATCCTCTGGCAAAGCGTCTGGCCTAGCGGCAATGGCAACATCGGCGGCGCGGCGCTGCACACGGCTGATGGCATCGGCGGCGTCGCCGGTATGGATGCGCAACTCGACTTTAGGGTAGCGCTCACGAAAGCGCGCCAGCAGATCGACCAAAAAACTGTAACTGGCGGTCACGGTGCAGAACAGCGTCAACGTACCACTCAAGTCACTGGCCTGAGTGGAGACGGCCGAGCGCAACTGTTGCCAGTCGGACAAGGTTTGCTCGGCATGCTGGCGAAACAGCGCACCGGCATGAGTCAGCTGCAGTGGATTGGCGTCACGGTCGATCAGCCGAGCACCGGCTTCTTCTTCCATGCGCGCCAAGCGCCGACTCAAGGTTGATGCACTCATATGCAGTTGCTGAGCGGCACGGCCAAGGTGGAAATGATGACAAATGGCGGCGAAGGCCTGCAGGTCTTTGTAGTCCATGTCGATCTCTTAAGGCTCGTTGCAAAAAACGCAACAGGTCGTGGCAATAATAGCATTTTACGCAATGTCGGCTTTGGCCTACCATGGCTATCGACTTATTTATGAATCCCACGAAGACCCCAGGCAACAACACAGCATCGGGTCTTCGTTATACACGCACGAGGAATGGCTGTTATGGGTAACAACTACTTCAATACGCTCAACTTGCGTGAGCAACTCGATCAACTCGGCCGCTGCCGTTTTATGAACCGTGATGAGTTCACCAGCGGTTGTGACTTTCTGAAAGGCAAAAAAGTGGTGATCGTCGGTTGTGGCGCCCAAGGCCTGAACCAAGGCATGAACATGCGCGATTCTGGCTTGGATGTCTCCTACGCCCTGCGCGAGTCGGCCATCACTGAGAAGCGCCAGTCTTGGAAAAACGCCACCGACAACGGTTTCACCGTGGGCACTTACGAAGAGCTGATCCCAACCGCGGATGTCGTTTGTAACCTGACGCCAGACAAGCAACACACCAGCGTGGTATCGGCCATCATGCCGCTGATGAAAGACGGCGCCTGCCTGGGTTACTCCCATGGTTTCAACATTGTTGAAGAAGGCATGCAAGTACGTGACGACCTGACCGTCGTAATGGTTGCGCCTAAGTGCCCAGGTTCTGAAGTGCGTGAAGAATACAAGCGCGGCTTCGGTGTTCCGACACTGATTGCCGTGCATCCAGAAAATGACCCGAAAGGCGAAGGCATGGACATTGCCAAGGCGTGGGCATCGGCCACCGGTGGTGATCGTGCGGGCGTACTGGAGTCATCCTTTGTTGCCGAAGTGAAGTCGGACCTGATGGGCGAGCAAACCATTCTGTGCGGCATGCTGCAGACCGGTGCGATTTTGGGCTTCGAGAAAATGATCGAAGACGGTATGGATGAAGGCTATGCCGCCAAGCTGATCCAGTACGGCTGGGAAACCGTTACCGAAGCGCTGAAGCACGGCGGTATCACCAACATGATGGATCGCCTGTCGAACCCAGCCAAAATCGTTGCTTTCGATATGGCCGAAGAGCTGAAAGTGCTGATGCGTCCGCTATTTCGTAAGCATCAAGACGACATCATGACGGGCGAGTTCTCGCGCACCATGATGGAAGACTGGGCAAACGGCGATGCTAACTTGCTGAAATGGCGTGCTGAAACCGCTGAAACCGGTTTTGAAAAAGCACCAGCGTCTGATGTTGAAATCGACGAGCAAGAGTACTTCGACCACGGCATCATGCTGGTGGCCATGATCAAAGCGGGCGTTGAGCTGGCGTTCGAAACCATGGTGGAGTCTGGCATTGTGGAAGAGTCGGCGTACTACGAGTCGCTGCATGAAACACCGCTGATCGCCAACACCATTGCGCGTAAGAAGCTGTATGAAATGAACGTCGTCATCTCTGACACGGCAGAATACGGCTGCTACCTGTTTGCTCACGCCGCGGTGCCTCTGCTGCGCGACAAGTTCATGCCACATTTCAGCACCGACGTCATTGGCAAAGGCCTGAACGTAACGTCTAACTCGGTCGACAACCAACATCTGATTGAAGTGAACGAGGCGATCCGCAACCACCCAGTAGAGTGGATTGGTCAGGAACTGCGCGGTTACATGACCGACATGAAGCGTATTGTTGAAGCATAACGCTCGCTGTTTATACCTATAAACCTTGCTCGCAAGAGCAGTAGTTGCCCCCTTACCTGCAACTTTTTCATAACCGGCCGTTGGCCGGTTTTTTTGTACTAGGCTTTTTTACAACCAGTTGATGGGTGTACGCCTATGCATCGATGGCTGCTAATTATCCCCTTGCTCTGTTTGTTTACCAGTCTCAGCCGCGCCGAGGTGGTGTCCGTCGCGTCCGGCGAGTGGCCGCCTTATGTATCCGAACAATTAGAACATGGCGGCGTTATCAGCCATCTGATTAGCGCTGCCTTTGCCGCCGTCGATATCGACGTTGAGTACCATTATTACCCTTGGAATCGCAGCCTCAATTTGGTGCGCGCCGGCGCCCACGATGCCACCCCAGTTTGGTCCTGGACCGAGCAGCGCGAGCAGCAGTTCTTGTTTAGCCACAGCCCCATAGGCATCGAACAAAGCGTGTTCTTCTTTCGCAAATCACACCCAGTCACCTGGCAGCAAATTTGGTCGCCTCAACCGGGGGAAGTGATTCGCATCGGTGCCACACTGGGTTATTCCTACGGCCCAGAGTTTCAGGAACATGTTCAAGATGAGCACTTTCGCTTACGCCGCAGCCACAGCGATACCGAGGGGTTACGCTTGCTGTTGGATGGCCATATCGACGCTTTCCCCATTAGCCGACAGGTCAGTGAACAATTATTAGCGCTGCACTTCACTGCCTCCGAGCGCAATCGTTTGGCCACCGTGGCCCGCCCCCTGCGAGAAATAGACCTGCATCTGTTGTTCTCACGCGCCACACAAAACGGTGAACAATTGCGTGAAAAGTTTGAAGCTGGGCTGCGTATTATTGAGGCCAACGGCACCCGTGCTGCCATTGTTGAACAACACCAATTCGATCCGCTGATCAGCACGCCTTAGCGGCGTGTCTGATGTGACACCTTCCCTGGGCGACACAGCCAATGGTCTGACCCTGCGAGCTTGACACACTCTGCGCTACTGCCCTGCTACATCTCCCCAATGGGCCTTTATCAACACCAGTAAGAGTGTCTCACCATGATCCAATACAAAGCGCCAATAAAAGATATTCAGTTCTTAATGAACGACGTCTTTGATTTTCAACAGCATTACCAGCAGATTCCCGGCGGCGAAGAAGCCACCCCCGACATGGTCGACGCTATCCTGGGCGAAGCAGCTCGTTTTAGCGAAGAAGTGTTATCGCCGTTGTATCAAACCGGCGACGACGGCTGTGTATTTAATGACGGCGACGTCACCACGCCAAAAGGATTTCGCGAAGCCTATGGCCAATATGTAGAAGGCGGCTGGCAAGGCATGTCGGCACCGGTGGAATACGGCGGCCAGGGCCTGCCATTGTCGTTAGGGGTGATCAAATCGGAAATGATCGGCACCGCCAACTGGGTGTGGGGTATGTACCCAGGCCTGTCACTCGGTGCCATGAACACCATTTATATGCACGGTAGCGAAGAGCAAAAGCAAACCTATTTGGTGCCGCTAACCGAAGGCCGTTGGACTGGCACCATGTGTTTGACCGAGCCGCAATGCGGCACTGACTTAGGCCAGGTTAAAACCAAAGCCGTGCCCAATGGCGATGGCAGCTACGCCATTAGCGGCACCAAGATTTTTATTTCTTCGGGCGAGCACGATTTAACCGAGCAAATTGTGCACATCGTGCTGGCACGCCTACCGGATGCGCCCAAAGGCACCAAAGGTATTTCGCTGTTTATTGTGCCCAAATTCAATGTCAACCAAGACGGCTCATTGGGCGATCGCAACCCCGTGGTGTGCGGCTCGATTGAAGAAAAAATGGGCATTCATGGTTCATCGACCTGTATGATGAACTTCGACGGCGCCAAAGGGTTTTTAATCGGGCCAAAAAATAAAGGCCTGATGTGCATGTTTACCTTTATGAACACCGCCCGTATTGGCACCTCGATTCAAGGCGTCGGCGCAGCGGAGTTGTCATTTCAGGGTGCCCTGCCCTACGCGCGTGAGCGCCGTTCAATGCGCTCGCTCAGTGGCACCAAGCAGCCGGAGAAAATTGCCGATGCTTTAATTGTGCACCCGGATGTGCGTCGCATGCTTTTAACGCAAAAAGCCATTGCCGAAGGTGGCCGCGCCATGCTCTATTACGCTGCTCAACTGGCCGATCACATGATGGCTGCTCACAGCCGTGACGATCAGGCCGAGTACGATCGCATTGACGACAAGCTGGGTTTTTTAACCCCGGTGCTAAAGGCGTTTTTAACCGAGCTGGGTTATGAAGCGGCCAACCAAGGTGTGCAGGTGTACGGTGGCCATGGCTTCATTAAAGAATGGGGCATGGAGCAAATCATTCGCGATACCCAGATCGCCAAACTGTACGAAGGCACCACCGGCGTGCAAGCGTTGGATTTATTGGGGCGCAAAGTGTTGCTGGGCAAACTCAAGTCGTTTAACGAATTCCATACGGTGGTGAAAGACTTCATCAAACAACACCAAAACCGCAGCGACATGAAGCCGATGATCAAACAGCTAAAACGCTATTTACTGCGCTGGCGTCTGGGTACGTTGCGCATTGCCTTTATGGCACGCAAAGATCGCGACATGGTCGGTGCTGCGTCTGTCGATTATTTGATGTTTTCAGGTTATGTGATGATGGCGTATTTCTGGGCACGCATGGCCGATAGCGCTTACAGTGCCATAAGCCGCGACCCTAGCCAGGCAGACTTTTATCGCGCCAAAATACATACTGCGGAGTTTTATTTTGATCGCATGCTGCCACGCGCCAAAGGTCACGCCAAAATGATGGTGAAACCAGCCCGTACCTTAATGCAAATGAGCGAAGATCACTTCAGCTTTTAACCACGCAATACGGCGTTAACCGGTGGCACCAAAGGTTAACGCCCTGCCAATGGCGACGCCATCTGCTCCGCCTGTGGCGTGGCTGGGCCGTGCCAGCGACGCAAAAAGGCCAGCTCACTGGCATAAGCAGGTGCAGGTTCAGCCGGGTTGTCTGGCGGTTTGGACAATTGCGTGGCGGCGGTAAATTGCGCTGTACCCGCAGGGATTTGCAACGCGTTTAAGCAATGACTTTGGTAGCGCGGCGAGTCGACCCGATCCACCACCCACCACTCGGCTTGCAAGCGTTGTGGGGTCACATCCAGCAAAACGTAGCCGCGATGGTAAAAATCGACAAACTGCAAATGAGGTAATAATGCCTGCAACGACGAAGCGGCCAGGGCGGCGCGCGTGCGATGCTCAATGCCAGGCGACGACACCGCCGGCGTCACCAACTCAACGGCCAATGCCTGGCTGTTGTCCATAAACGGATCACGATGCAGTTCTAACGCCCAACTGGAATGAATATCGCCAGTCAGCACCACCACATTATCAATGTCTTGTTGCTCAATCAGATCAAACAGTCGGCTTCGCGCCGCCGGATAACCATCCCATTGGTCGTAATTAAACGGCCGGTTATTGGTACCCAGCTGCGCCATCATTACTTGCTGCCCTAACAGTTTCCAGTGCACGCCCTGCTGTTGAGCACTGTGTAGGTTATTACTGAGCCACTGCTCTTGCTCGTAACCCAGCAAGGTGCGCTGTGGGTGGTCGCGCTCTAATTTGTCAGTGGCTGGTTGATCCCGACCGGCCAGGCGCGTATCCAACATGTTTAAATCCACCAAATCGCCAAAACGAAAATGGCGATACAGCCCTTGCTCCGGCGTCGACGTTTCTCGCACCGGCATCCACTCCAAGTACGCCTGCACCGCGGCCGACAATCGCTCGCCCCAATCGCCTTGATCACGGCTGTGGCTGGCAGCGCCGCCGCGCCAAGCGTTATTGGCCACTTCGTGATCGTCCCAAATTAACAACCATGGATGCTGGCGATGCGCTTGCTGTAAATCCGCATCACTTTTATAACAAGCGTGGCGCTGACGATAATCCTGCAAAGTGACGGCTTCGTGCGGCGGGCAATGAATGCGTCCGGTGGTTAAGCTGGCGTCCAGATTATCGTATTCATAGATGTAATCGCCTAAGTGCAAGACCGCATCCAAGTCCGTACGCGCTGCCAGTTCGCGATACACATTAAAATAACCGTGCGCGAAATTTGAACACGAGGTAAACGCCAAACGCAGCTGTCGAACAGAGCCCACGGGCAATGTACGCGTGCGCCCGATATCCGACTGCTGCCCTTGCGCGGCAAAAAAGTAATAGTAGGTTTGCCCTGCTTGCAAACCATCGACGTCCAGCTTGACGGTAAAATCACGCTGTTGATAGGTCACGCCATAGCCTTGCTGCAGTACATGTTGGCATTGTGGATCGCGGCACAGATACCACTGATAAGCCACACGGTCGCGGCCATCCAAAGGTGTGACCCGCGTCCACAAAATTACCCGATCGCTGAGTGGGTCACCGCTGGCAACACCATGTTGAAAAGCCCATTGCCGCTGCTGACGTTCAGCCAATGCAGGCAAAGTGGCTGGCAAGACGGCGGGAACAACCGCAGCACTGGCGGTATCAAGCAGAAAATCGCGTCGGGTCAGAGGCATGGCCATCGTCACTCGCTCAAGCACTAGCGCCATTTAGGCCAACGCCAGTGACAGGCCGATTGCAGCGCCATGACAGTTTGATGGCAATGCTTGAATGGCTGGCCGCGCCGCGCTCCTCTATAATCTCCGAGTCTTTAAATCATGGTAAGTCAGATTATGTCCTGCGCGATTGCTCATCAAAGCGGCGGCACACCGCTCAATATTTTCGAACCACAGCAATACGATCATTGGTTGTCGGAGCAACCCGATACCACTCGCCAATGGCTGCAAGCCAGCGGTTTTGAAGGCAAAGGGGTGGCTTTAGTACCGGGCAATAATGGTGAGCTGGGGCATGCCATTGCCGTTGTTTCCGACCTAACCGATATGTTTGCTTGCGGTGACTTGGCCCAGCAACTGCCGGTTGGTGAGTATCATATTGATAACATTCGCGATCCGGATCGTTTGGTCGCCATCGCTTTTGGCTGGGGCTGCGGCGCCTACCGTTACGAGCGATATCGCAAAAGCGACAGCAAGTTTGCGCAATTAAATCTCGACGACGCCGATGTCGTGCGCGAAGCCAATGACCTGATCGATGCCGTTGGCCTGACTCGCGATCTGATCAACACCCCAGCCTCAGACATGATGCCGGAAGACCTAGCAACGGTCACCCAGCACTTGGCCGAGCGTTACAACGCTGTATTTCGCCAGTGGACGGGGGAAGATCTGAAGCAAGACAACTTCCCGATGATTCATGCCGTGGGCCGCGCCAGTGACCACGACCCGCGTTTGTTGCAACTGACCTGGGGTAATCCAGAGCACCCGAAAGTCACCTTGGTGGGCAAAGGCGTCTGTTTTGACAGCGGTGGTCTGAACCTAAAACCAGGCAATGCCATGCGACTGATGAAAAAAGACATGGGCGGCGCCGCGCAGGTGTTGGGCTTGGCGCAATTAATTATGGCGCGCCATTTACCGGTGCGTTTGCGGGTATTAATTCCCGCGGTGGAAAATGCCGTTAGCGGTAATGCCTTCCGCCCGGGTGATGTTATCAATACTCGCCAAGGGCTGACGGTTGAAATTGACAACACCGACGCCGAAGGTCGTTTGGTATTGTGTGATGCCTTGACCGAAGCGGCCGCCGAGACGCCCGATTTAATCATCGACTTTGCAACATTAACCGGCGCATGCCGGGTGGCTCTGGGTACCGAATTGCCGGGCTTCTTCACCAACCAACTGTCTTTGGCGGGTGATTTGATGCAAAGCGGTGAGCGTGTAACCGACCCGGTGTGGTCGATGCCGCTGCACCAACCGTACAAAGAATTTATGAAAAGCGATGTCGCGGATTTAGTGAACTGTGCCAGCACGCCGTTTGGTGGTGCCATCACGGCGGCGTTATATCTGCAACATTTTGTCGCCGATGTGCCGTGGGTACATTTTGACGTCATGGCCTGGAACAACCGTAAATTGCCGGGCCGTCCGGTAGGTGGCGAAGCGATGGGCATTCGTGCCGTATTTGAATACCTGCACAACCGCTTCCAGGACTGATCGCTTGCTCGACGACCTGACTACCCAACAGGTGCTGTATTGGTCCACCATGTTGGCGGCAATTTTCTCTGGCTCGGCCGCTGTGCTGGATGCCAGAGGAAAGCAGGTCGATTTATTTGGTATTTTAATCATCGCTTTTTGTGCCGCCCTTGGCGGCGGCACATTACGGGACGTGTTGCTCGACCGCCCGGTATTCTGGATCGTTGATCATTATTATTTGATCATGGCTTGGCTCGGGGCCATCGCGACGTTTTACTTGGCGCGCTGGGTCAGCTTGTCGCCGCGCTGGTATGTGGTACCCGATGCTGCAGCGCTGGCGTTGTATGCCGTTGCCGGTACGCAAGCGGCACTCACCGTTGGCGTCAGCTGGTTGGTGGCGTCCTTCATGGGCATGCTCACCGCCGTGGCGGGCGGTATTTTGCGCGATATTTTATGCAACGATGAACCCATGGTGTTTCGCGGTGAGCTGTATGCCACCGCAGCCTGGTGTGGCTCGCTGCTGATGATTTTTTTATTGGAGCTTGGCCTTAGCATTGGCATCGCCTCCACCGCAACGGTGGTGCTGATTTTCGCCATGCGCCTTAGCGCCATTCGTTGGAAGTTGGTATTGCCGAGTAATCGGCAAAAATAATCTCACCGACCCTCATACTATTGATTGCTACCCTCGCAACCGCCTTTCAGCGGCTGGGCTAATCCACTAATAATCGGGCAATCTGGGCGCTCATCACCGTGACAGTTGTCTGCCAAATGAGTGAGCACCCGGCTCATTTCCTGCAATTGTTGCGCTTTGCGCTCTAGCTCGGCCACGTGCTGCAAGGCAATGCGTTTCACATCGGCACTGGCTCTGCTTTGATCACGCCACAGTGCCAGCAAATCGTGCATTTGCTCGACCGAAAAGCCCAAATCTCGGGCGCGGCGAATAAAGCGCAAGGTGTCAATGTCGCGCTGACCATAGTTGCGATAACCCGCCTGCGTGCGCTCGGCTGCAGCAATAAGCCCGGTGGATTCGTAATAGCGAATCATTTTTGCCGAGACGCCTGAGGCCTCGGCGGCTTTGCCAATATTCATCGCTCAAGCTCCGGTATAAGCGGCCTTAGTATGAGGGTGTGGGGCCTTAAAGCGTCGCAAGCGCAGCGCGTTGGTCAGTACAAACACCGATGACAGCGCCATGGCTGCGGCAGCAAATACTGGCGACAACAACATGCCCAAGGCTGGATACAACACCCCGGCTGCAACCGGTATCAGCGCCGTATTGTAGGCAAAAGCCCAAAATAAGTTTTGCTTGATATTGCGCAGCGTATGTTGCGACAAAGCGATGGCATTGGCGACGCCCTGCAAACTGCCCGACATCAGCACCACATCCGCCGCTTCGATGGCAATGTCGGTGCCCGTGCCAATGGCAATGCCGACCTCAGCTTGCGCCAACGCTGGGGCATCGTTAATGCCATCGCCAACAAACGCCAGCTGACCGTAGCGCGATTTGAGTTGTTGCACCGCATCGACTTTGCCCTGCGGCAACACCTCAGCCACCACTTCGTCGATGCCTAAGTGGCGAGCAATGGCATCGGCTGTGCGCTGATTATCGCCAGTGATCATGACCACCTTCAGCCCCAACTGATGCAGTGCCTGAATAGCAGCCGGGGTATCTTCCTTGATCGGATCCGCCACCGCGATTGCAGCGGCCAACTTGCCATCGATCGCGGCGTATAGCGGCGATTTGCCCTCATCGGCCAAACGCGCCGCGGTCTGCGCAAATTCACTCACCTCAAGACCCAGTTGCTGCATGTAGCGATCGGCTCCGATGTGAACATCGTGCTCACTGACGCGCGCTCTAATGCCGAGGCCAGTGACGGATTCGAACTGGCTAACGGCTGCTAACTTAAGCCCTTCTTTCTCGGCTTGCTCGACCATCGCCCGAGCAATCGGGTGCTCGGAACGAGACTCCGCCGCCGCGACTAAGGCCAAAACCGTGTCACGATCAAAGCCTGAGGCCACCTGCAAATCGGTTAAGGCTGGCTGCCCGGCCGTTAAGGTACCGGTTTTATCCAGCGCCACGACTTGCGCATCTTTTAACAGTTGCAGTGCTTCGCCCTTGCGAAACAGGATACCCATTTCCGCTCCACGGCCCGTACCCACCATAATCGACGTTGGCGTCGCTAGGCCCATGGCACACGGGCAAGCAATGATCAGCACCGCCACCGCATTGACCAAGGCAAAACTCAGCGCCGGCGTCGGTCCTGCCCAGAGCCAAATGGCAAAGGTGATCGCTGCTGCCGCCATCACAGCCGGCACAAACCACAGCGTGACTTTATCGACCAGGGTCTGAATCGGCAGCTTTGAGCTCTGCGCTTGCTCCACCATGCGAATAATTTGCGCCAGCACGGTGTCACCACCTACCGCCGTGGCGCGCAGTGTTAACGTGCCCTGTTGATTGATGGTGCCAGCTACCAGCTCATCGCCTTCTTGTTTGGCAACGGGAACCGGCTCGCCACTAATCATGGATTCATCCACATAGCTGCTGCCTTCCAACACCTCGCCATCGACCGGCAAGCGCTCACCCGGGCGCACCTCCAACACATCACCCAGTGCAACCTCGGCGATGGCGACTTCAATCACCTCGCCATCGCGTCTGACACGGGCCGTTCTGGGCTGCAAACCCACCAAGCGCTGAATGGCTTGGGAGGTTCGACCTTTGGCGCGCGCTTCCAATAAGCGCCCCAGCAAAATCAGCGTGACGATCACCGCCGCGGCTTCAAAATACACATTGGCGGTACCTTGGGGTAACAGCTCAGCAAAAAAAGTCGCGACCACGGAGTAGCCCCAAGCAGCGGACGTTCCCAGCACCACCAACGAGTTCATATCCGGTGCGCCGCGCAACAACGCCGGAATGCCGTGGCGAAAGAAGCGCAAACCCGGACCAAACAGCACCAAGCTGGCTAGTGCACACTGCAACAGCCAACTGGTTTGAATACCAATGGTATTGGCGACCCAATGATGCACTGCAGGAATAAAGTGCCCGCCCATTTCCAACATAAATAGTGGCAAGGTCAGAACAAAGGCAATGCTGAAATCGCGTCGCAGTGCCGTGTATTCCGCTTGCTTGCGCGCATTGGCTTGCTCATTTTGACCGGTTTGGTCCGTATCATTGCTGGGCTGATTTGCTCGATAATCGCTGGCTTGATAACCGCTGGCTTGAACGGCATCCAGCAGTGCTTGCAGTTCAACATTGCCCTTAACCGTGGCGCGCTCGGTGGCTAAGTTAACGCTCACTTCCGTCACACCGTTAACCGCTTGCAAGGCGCGTTCGACCCGGCCCACGCAGGAGGCACAGTTCATGCTTTCGATACTAAGCTCGGTTACCTGCTGTGGCACTTGGTAACCGGCACGATGAATGGCATCAATCAAGGGCTGCGGATCGACATTATGGCTGCGAATCTCTGCGCGCTCCGTCGCTAAATTGACCACAACCTGCTCAACACCATCGACTTTATTCAACGCGGCTTCTACCCGACCAACGCAGGAGGCGCAGTTCATGCCTTCAATTGGCAAGCTAATGCCTATGGTCGCGTGGCTCGTTGTGGTCATGATTCACCTCATTCCAAGTATTCATTCGATACTGACTCAAGATAAACCTTCCCAAGGTGGGAAGGTCAAGCAAGCATGCTCATGACGAAGAGTATGCGGCTTCTAACGCATGCGTTATGGCAGCTTCAATTGCGAATAGGGCTTTTGCATCGTCCATACCGACTACATTCCCACAATGTCCACAACGCATTGCTCAGATAGCCAATGCCCACCATATAATGGTGCTTTGCACAGATGCTCCCACCAACAAGGAACCCCTATAAACTCTGCCGTGCTGGTTATTGATGTACAAACCGTATTGTTTGACCCACAGCCGCAACCCTTTGAGCGCGACCAAGTCATTAGCCGCATTAACCAGGTTAGCGAGTGGGCCCATGGTGCAGGCGTGGCCGTCATTTTTGTTCAGCACGAAAAACCTGACAGCGTTCTTGCTTATGGCAGCGACGGCTGGTCGCTGCAAAGTGAGCTGAAAGTAACGCCACATGATCACCTCATTCGCAAGCAAACGCCGGACTCTTTTTTACATACGGATCTGGATGAACTGCTTAAGCAACAGCAAATCAAACACTTGATTGTGTGCGGCTACGCCAGTGAATTTTGCATTGATACCAGTGTGCGAAGTGCGGCGGCATTGGGATACGACATTACCTTGCTGGCCGATGCCCATACCACGCATGATAAAGAGCATGCCAATGCCGAGCTGATTCGACAGCATGAAAATATCACGCTACCCCATCTCACCAGCTTTGGTAGAAATATAACAGCCATGACTACCGAGCAATTTTTGATACAAATGACGACCCATTTGGAGCGAGCACAATGATTGTTGTTTATGGCATAGACTCTCAGCTCGAACCGGTTAAACAAGCACTGTCGGATACCATTCATGCGTGTATGGGCGAGGTGCTAGGCTTGCCTGACAACAAGCGCGCACAACGATTTATTGGTCTAGGGCCTGTTAACACTATTTTGATCACGCTGTTATGAGCTAAAAACCCCTCAATCAAGGCGCGAAGATGGATGTTTAACGAGTTAAATGAAGGATGAGCAACACAGATTGATGGATTTTCAGCCATACCCCGAAGGGCTGGAGTCCGTTCTTCCCTGAGTAGCGTTATTCGTTGCTTATTTAACCTGTTAAACCACGCTCCTCATGCCTGACTCAAGAAAGAACTGACTTCCAGCAGCAAAGAGCTAAATAGTGCTAACAGGCCCAAGATGAAAAGCAGCTTTTTTTACCCAGTGGATCGCAGCCAAGCCTACACTGTTATTAAAATTAATATGATGGCGGGTCGTAAACCAGAGACCATAAAGAAGCTCATTAAAACCTTGTTCACACAGATCGAGCGTAATATTGGTATAGCTCCGATCGACATTGAAATCACCTTCAAGGAACAGCCCGATTACTGCTGGGGATTTCGCGGCATGATAGGGGATGAAGCCAAGGATTTATCCTATTCGGTTAAAGTCTAAAACAGTACCACCAGCGTCAACGGTTTAGCCCTTTAAAACAGAGCTAAGCCGTTAGAACTCTAATTAGATCCAGCGCCTGACCTTTGCTTTGTAGTGCTTAAAATCGTCTGCAAACATCGCCTCCAGGCGTTGCTCCTCAAATTTGATGTACCAGCGGTCCACAACGACAACAAATACGGCGGTGATAACAAAAGAGCTCAGCGCAGCACCCGTCAATAACGCTGCCCCAAACATGGAGATTGCAAAGCCTAGGTACATGGGGTTGCGGCTGAAGCGAAAGACTCCGTCTGTCACCAAGACATCTGGATCATTGAAAGTCATGATATTGGTGCGTCTGCGTCGAAATAGATTCTTGCCCGTCACCGCCAGTGTTAAGCCTATAAGAAGTGGGGCAAACCCAATTAAGTTAACTGGAAACGCCAGGTTATGCGGCGACCCTGACCAGTAGCCAATCAGGCTCATACTGATCAGTAGCAGCACAAACAGGTGTGGGGGTAGTAGTCGTTTCATAATAAGCCTCCGTTAGGGGCTTACAACTTAACAATGCTTAACTGTGCCGACCTTAACTTAAGTTAAGCCCATATCCCTGCGAATGCGTGATAAAGCAACATCCGTAATACCAATAAACATCGCCACTTGTCGCAATGGAATCTGCTCAGCTTCGTCAGCAAAGTCCTGCAAAAATGCCTCATAGCGCTGTCGCGCCGACATGGTCAACAGCGCCGCCTCGCGTTTCTCTTTTTTAATCGCCAATTGCTCATATAAGCGACGCACGAAGGTAGACCAAACAGGCTGACAGTCAGCCAAATTGACCAAGTCCGCATAGCGAATCGCCGCTGTGGTACAGGGGGTAATGGTCTGGCAAGAAAACGGGCTGGGTACACCTTGAACCAAAGTGCTTACACTGGCAAAAGCACCACCAAAACGAACCAACGACTTATTGCGCTCAAGACCATTTGCCAATAAATAGTAATAGCGCCCCACGCCGCTCAGTAGGAAATACACAGTATCAACCTGCTCTCCTTGGTTGAACAAGGACTGACCAGCACGCCAGTGCTGGTACTGAAACAGTGGCAAACTCTCCAGCAACAACTCTATATCGCTGCTCCTGTCGATATAGATTGCAAATAAACGGCGCAATGATTGCTGATAGTCTATTGGGTCCATCATGGCTCCACAGTAAGATGTACCTTCCATGGTAAACACCTTATCTCAACTTTATGATGCTATGTACTCGAATCACCCTGCGATATCTACGCCATTGGCTACTCGCCGCACTGGTGCTCACGCCTTTGGCTGTGGCCGAGGTTGACTTGGTCTGGGTCGATAAATCAGAACGGCTTTTATACCTGATGCAAGGTGACACCGTAGTTAAGCAGTATGACATCGCTCTTGGCGGCAACCCGCAAGGTCACAAACAACAAGAAGGTGACCAACGCACTCCCGAGGGGCGTTACACTCTCGACTACAAAAAAGAAGACTCGTCTTTTTATCGTGCCATGCATGTTAGTTATCCAAATAAGTTAGATACGGAAAACGCTCACCAGATGGGCGTTTCGCCAGGCGGTTTTATCATGGTTCATGGCCAGCGCAATGGTCTAGGATGGCTCGCCCCACTGATGCAACAGTTTGATTGGACCGATGGCTGTATTGCCCTTACCAACAGCGACATGGACGAGTTTATGTCACTGGTAAACACAGGGACCGAGATTCAGATTGACTGGTAACAGGTCGTAGAAACCTCAGAATCAAAAAATGACGAAACTAAGATCAACACCCCAAGTCCTCAAACTGACACTGACTAGCGCTTTGATGGTGCTGGCGATCAGCAGTCATGCAGAAATCACCAGCACCTGTTATGGCAAAACCCATAATGGCAGGCTGGAACAAGGAAAGATGCTGCCGGCAGATGGCGACAACTTTGAAGGCTATAGCCTGATCGCTCGTATGGCTGGGCGCACCTACGTTCATTCCGACGTTTACAACATAGTCGTCGGCGCATACCAACAGTTAAATGCCAATCATCCTGACAAACGATTCAAATACGCCGAAACGGGTTTTCAGCAAGGTGGCGAATTTAAACCGCATAAAACCCACCGCAACGGCTTGTCGGTGGATTTTATGACACCGGTGATGGATGGCGATGGTCGATCCGTTCACTTGCCTACCCACCCGTTAAATAAATTTGGCTACGACATCGAGTTTGATAATCAGGGGCGCTTTGACGGCCTGCGCATCGATTATGATGCGCAGGCCGCGCATCTGATGGCATTGCATCAGCAGGCCACAGCTCAGGGCCACGATATATGGCGGGTGATTTTCGACCCTGAGCTGCAGCCCAAGTTATTTGAAACCGAACACGGTGCGTACCTTCAGCAGCATATTCAGTTTTCAAAAAAACGCTCCTGGGTTCGTCACGATGAACACTACCATGTTGACTTTGATGTTCCCTGCAAGCACCAATAACATGTACAGAAACACCATTTAAATGGCCGTCTTTGTTGATCTTATATTGAACTTCGACCATCGAGTAGTGCAAAGGGTACCGTAGCCAGATGCAGAGCTGAGAAAGTTATTAAACTGGCTTCACCACACAGCCAAGATAAACCCAAACGTTGATAAATATCGACGCTTCATTCAGGTTAACTAGCGACCAAAACTCAGACGATAAGGCGAGTCGACCTGTGTAGCTTTCTTCATTGACCACTTGTTGCAGCGTGTGAACCACCTCGTCGACGACGATATAGTAGTGAACAATCAAATCACACAACGACAACAACGCAGGCATAGCCTACAGAGCACATCATCTTCAACTGTCGGCCTGAGCAAGACATTCGCTACAGAACCGCTGTACTCACTGGATCTATTGGAATAACTACAGCTGGACAATGTGATTGAGGTATGTCGCCAAAGCCAAACCTTGGCCAAGGCAAGTCGTAGGCAATTCAACGTGAACAGCGAGCAAAAGCCTCTATTAACGACTCGCATAGAACTAATCTCTAGTTAAATAAGCATAGGGTGAATTTCATAACCATTACAAAGCCAATCTAGCTCGCTCCTTGGTCTGAGTAGCAACTCGCCGAGTTAAAATCGCCACCCACTAATAGAAGCTATAAACGTTCATCATATGGCATCATGACTAATCATTAGACTATCAATAAAAACCCCGAGGAAAGGCTTGATATTACTATTGATAAAATTAATCATAGAAAACAGAATACCACTCCAACCACTGATAATGGATCTATCAAATGAACAAAAAAACTCTATCAATATTTGTTGCAGCAGCTCTTTCATCGTCCTTTGCAGTCGCAAACACAGCAGACTTAGAGCCAGCAGCACCAACTAACCTGGAACAACCTCAAGTTGCCTCTACTATTGTCACCAGTCTAATTATTGACGCAGCCAAGTCCGCTGTAAAGGGAAAGCTAAAATCTGTATTTTCTCAGGCATTATTCGGATCAGGTAATACACAGTTGCAAAGGGAAGTGGTATTGAGCCAAGAGTCTCTAGATGCAATAAAGAATATCATTCAAAATAGCTCAGCTAAGGAGCAGGTCGCTGACTATCAGAGCAAGCTTGCTACTTTAAAGAGCCTGGTCGTAGATTATCATTCCACGTTTAACAATATTTCTTCGGCAGAGCGAAGAGTAAAGCATAACTCTCTCAACTTTGCTTCGCTATTGCTGATAAATCACCCACTATTTAACGATAACTATTATAAACCCCATAGCCACAAAGTAGTTAAGGCCTATACCATTGCTGTCAGCCTAAGAATTGCAATACTAGCCGAGCGATTGGTTAATGGTGATTTAGAAGGAAACATAGACTATATAAACCATCTCCAGAGCGATCTCGACCAAAAGTTGTCTAGGGTCGGAGAAGACAGCGATTCTTACATTAAAAGAAACATTCATATAACATCAGATACCGTTTGCGGACTAGATGGCATGTCTATCAACAGCCCCAAGATAGTGCGATGCAACGATCCTATAAAACGCTACACCATCACCAATGGCTTTGATGATCGTAAAATCATAACGCCGTTAGGATATAAGCATGCAGAAAGTGTACGTCTGAGATGGCTGAGTGAGTACCAGAAAAAATTTAAGGGGGAAGGTTTCGATCAAACATTGGCAGGATTGAGAAGTCCTATCACTTACTAGAGATCTCTCTAAACTCTTATCACCAGTAATCAATGGCTGAGCTGTCAGCCATTGATTGAGTGAAATATAATATTTATAGCTCGCTATTATTGATACTCGATACATCAAAAATCCCACTCGATGACTCCAATGCCGCAGCAGATGACACAGAATGGCTAAACCCGGAGAAGTGTCCAGAGCTGATTATAAAATCAGCTGCTTCACTAGTACTAGTCACAGCCAATCCAGTCCCACTTTGGCTTGTTAACAAGCTGTTTTTTTCATAGGTTGATACGTACCGATACTGCCCCGGCTGCAAAGTGAATTCACTCACTTCGATGCCATCTTGTCGTACCACACCCAACGCCGCCAAGCGACCAACTTTATCTGCAATCGCTGCAATGCGAGGCGTAGACAGCTCGTCGTGCTCGTAATCCATTGCTAACAGCACAGAGGCCAAGGCATCGCGCAGGCGCATACCAGATTGCAGCTTTTCGAATATCGGGTCTGCATGAGTACCATTGCCCACCACGGCATAGCGCTGATCATGACGCAAGCAGTTATAGCTAATAAACGGATTGGTATAGATATCTTGCTGGTGGCCCTCGGCTGGCAAAACCGCCAAAGCATCATTTAGCTCACTAATAACGCGGTTAGGATAAGAGCGCGATGATACCCGATACATCACACACAGTTTTTCATTTTCTGTTAACCCGACACTGACAATTCGGCCAATATACATTTTCACTCCAAAATATTATCTGTTTAAGGTCATTAGAAAAATTAATCTTGACATGATTTAATTCTCTTTAGCTTATGCCACTTCTGCAGCACCTAACCCGTTAATTTTTCGATAGTATCGCTGGAAGCAACGCTTCAGTACAATCCTTAGCTGTGGTCACTGAGTAGGCAAGCCCTTAGAGCAGACACGCTCAACAAAAGCTGACTTACGACGCTTAGGATTGTAGGTGATTTGACCAGAGAACAGCGTCTCTATACCAAACGGTGCTGTCTTCTCAGTGGTGCTTTCTGCATTCAATCGAACACCCAGCGCTGTTTCTTTTTCTGTCCAGTAATTCATTGCATGCACAGCACTGTGATAAATTTGATCGCCATTGCGCAAATGCATGATCGCTTGATTGCCTACTTGTCAGTTCAGCTTAGACCTACAGGTTTTCAACTGTGTTTCATATACGAGAGATGCATCGGCGCTAATCTCAGGACGATCAACATAGATAACGACAGCATCATTTAGCGCAGTTAACACATTGAAGTCATGCTGTGAATCCCAAACTAGGTAACGAACAAACTCAGCTGCGATATAGCAGCCTGTAGATAAAGCGCAGTGACAGCATGCAATGCCGCCACTCGCTGCCTATCAGACTGAAGTAATTGCTCGATCCGCTTCATAGCAGAGTGGCTTCATCACAAAGCTTGGATTGCGAAAGGTATGCGATAGCGATACCAGTAGCAATCGAAAATCAACATCGGAAATGTTGAATTGCTTTGATTTATGATAGGGAGGTTTATCCATGCATGCCGTTGAGCCTTTCGTTGGCTTCCCACAGGGCCACGCGGTTAGAGTCAAATTTTAATCGCTCACTGGCTTGCTGAAAGCTGCACCAAACCAACTCGGTATGCTCATTAGACAATTGCGGCTCTGCCGATACCTGAACAGAAAAAGAATACTCCGGTACCACAAACGGATGATCACGCCAGTTCTCGTGACCGGCATAGTATATTTTGGGCAGCATGCACATGGCGTCCAACGGCTGCCACTGACTGCCAACCAATCCAGCTTCCTCTTTTAGCTCCCGCTTCGCTGCATCAAGCGCAGACTCTGCCCCTTCCCCCCCACCTGAAATGGCTTGCCAAATACCATTGTCGCTTCTTTTGCCGATTAAAAACTTTGGTCCATCTGAAGTTAACTGATAGGGAAATACCAAGACTTGAAATGGTGCTCTCATGAATTTTCCTTTATTTAGATGTCAATTTTGATGGCAATATACCAACTTCAAGGAAGCATTTTGTGTAAAAGCTGGCATACAGTAGATAGCTATAGAGAGGCGCACCGCAAGGTATGTCAGGCTTTTCAACGATTACCGAAAGTGTCAATCGCCATGACACCTTATCCACTTCCCGGTACTCTTTCATCATCCATAGAAGCCAGCATCACCGAGTCACCATGAACCTTATATTTCGCCCTGCGACCCAAGACGATATTCCAGCCCTACTGCAGTTAGAGCAAGCCGTGATCGAGGCCGAACGACCATTTAACCCACAAATCAAGCACTCTGGCGCTTGGTACTATGATTTACCGACGTTAATAACGCAGGACGACAGTCTGCTATTGGTCGCAGAGCACGCAGATCAGGTGATTGCTACCGGCTATGTGCAAATACGCGATACCAAGCCTGCACTCGATTACCGTCAGCATGGCTATTTGGGTTTTATGTACGTAGCGGAAGAATGTCGTGGCCAAGGCATCAATCAACAGTTGATGCAGCATTTAATAGCCTGGGCACAGGAGCGAGGGGTGAGCGACTTTCATTTGGATGTGTATGCTGGCAATGACGCTGCCATTCGCGCTTATGAAAAAGCGGGATTTCAGCCCCGCTTAATACAGATGACACTGCACCCCGAGTAATTTACTCAGGCGCTTGCTGGGCAGCATCTTCCTGCGCCAGCTGTTGCAACGCTTCGGCGTAATACTCGTCAAACTTATGAAACTCGTTGCTGTTATGGCCGCAGCAGCGGATTTCCCCAGAGTCAATGTGATACACCCAGCCGTGTAGTTGAATTTTTTGTGTGGCCAATTTGGCCGCGACAATGGGGTGAGTTTTAATATGTTGCACTTGTTGCAGCACATTTTCTTCGATGGCTTCATCCAGGTGACAGTCGTCGATGCGATGCCCAGCTGGTAGCTGGTGGCGCTCACGTACAATTTCCATCGCCGAGCGGGTATGACTGAGCCACTCTTTTACGTGTGGCAAGCCTTCCACTGACGCCATATCCAATGCGCCTTTGACTGCACCACAGTCGGTATGGCCGCAAATAATAATGTGGCGCACCCCCAACACAGCCACAGCGTACTCAATGGACGCCGTCATACCACCGGTTTCATTACTGTGAGGGGGAATAATATTGCCAGCATTACGGCAGATAAACAGCCTACCTGGAGCGGAGCCGGTAAGCATATTGGGGTCGATGCGCGAATCGGAGCAAGTAATAAACAGCACATTGGGGTGCTGCCCCTCTGCCAGGGTGCCGAACAAATCCTTGTTTTGTGGATAGACGTCCTGGCGAAAGTGCATGACGCCGCGAATAACCCGTTCCAAATGACTGCCCTCTTGCGCTGATGTTGTGACCAGAATACGCGAAAACCGCGTTCAGCCCCACCATGGCGGTGGTCAATGGCGACGATTAACAACTGTGCCCTGGTTTCAGTAACCAAGGTCAAGGGCACCTCTGAATAACTCAGCACAGCCCTGCGCGAGTGCAGCAGGTGTTCAGAACAAGGCGGCAATGGCAGGAAATGGCTAGAAGCTGTTTCACAACTTCTTTAGCACGATCATCATGCAGGCGGCGTGAAAGAAGGCTCGATACATTGAGAGCTTTCTTTCCCATCGAACCACTAATCGCCGATAATTTCCAAGCCAAGCAAAAGTGCGCTCTACTTTCCAGCGACGGTCGTACCTTCTCAGCTTTCTACCATCTTGCAGCGGCGCTTTTCTCCTGTTTCGACGATGTGGACAAATGAGATCAACGCCCCGTTTCTTTAACGCCATTCGCAGAGGATCAGAGTCTGCCGCTTTATCGTAAATCAAACGCTTCACCTTGCTCTTGCCATAGGAAACATTTAACAAAGCCTCAATCAGATTGACCTCCGCCGGTGACGCTGAGCCAAGTGTCAGCCCGATTGGAATGCCTTCGCCATCGACGACTATCATCCACTTCGACCCCTTACCACGCTTGGTTTTTCCAACACCGAGGCCCCTTTTTTTGCGGGTGCAAAACTACCATCAGAAAACGATTCTTCCCAATTTAACCGCGACTGTTGATCCAGAACGCGAAGAAGCTTACGCCAGGCTTTGACCCATGCACCTTGCTCTTCCCAGTACTGAAGGCGGCGCCAGCAGGTACTCGGTGAAGGATAGCGCTCGGGTAGATCACGCCAGCGCGCACCTGAACGTAAGACCCATAAAATGCCCTCGAAACAGGCTCGATTGCTGATAGGTTTGGGACCCCCTTTGCCACGAGGCAGGCTGGGTAAACAAGGCTCAATGTGTGCCCACTGTTGGTCGGTCAGTTCTGAGGTTGAACGTTTCATGGTGGAGGAGTTGAAGCTGATAGTTTTGATTATTATATCGGACTGAAGGTTATGAAACAGCTTCTAGCCCTGTTCAACAACGCCAACGACGTTATGGACACCTGCCGCCCGCGCCCAAAGGGGTCGCCAGAGAACTTCAGCTCGGTGTCGCCGATTTTTGCTGTAGCTGGCTAGAGCGGCAAACCGGCTTCGTGATCTGGAGCCCTCTGGTGATCCGGAGCGGGCACCGAATTATTCAGAGGTGCCCTAGCTAGCCAAGATAGAGCAGCCCACTAGAAACAAAGGGAGCCGCAGCCCCCTTTGTCCAAGTTGCCTAACCCCCTTAACCTAAGCTCCGAGGGCTTTATGGCGTGTGTGATAGCACTACTCGATTTCGACCAGCACCTCGCCCGGAGTCACCCGATCGCCCTTCTCCACATACACGGCGACGACTTTGCCGTCGATATTGGCGTGCACTTCGGTTTCCATTTTCATCGCTTCGGTAATCAATACCGCTTGGCCTGCGCTTACACTGTCGCCCACGGCCACCAGCACATCGACAATATTGCCTGGCATGGCTGCCGTCACATGGCCAGGCTCAGAGGCACGTTTGCGCCCGCTGGCGCCTTCGGCCACGTATTCGTTGAGCGACTCGACCATGACTTCTTCTGGCATGCCATCCAGCGACAAATACAATTTGCGTTTGCCACTTTGTGTGGTGCCAGCGCCGGTAATGGCAATTTCGTACTGTTCGCCATGCACATCCACCAAGAACTCGGTAGAAATGGCATCCACTGGGCGGCCACCGGCACTGGCTGGCGGCTCCAGTGGCTCAGGCTGCAAAGTGCCATCGGCGCGCTGCTGCAAAAAGTCGCGGCCCAAATCTGGAAACATGGCAAAAGTCAGCACGTCTTCTTCACTGGTCGCCAGTTCGCCAATTTCTTTGCGCAATTTATCCAGCTCCGGGCTCAGGGCGTCGGCTGGGCGCGCATCGGAATAAGGCTCATTGCCAATGGCTTTTTTCTGCAAGGCGGCGTCTACCTCCGCCGGTGGTTTGCCATAACCGCCTTTTAAATAGCGCTTCACCTCGTTGGTAATGGTTTTATAGCGCTCGCCAGAGAGCACGTTATACACCGCCTGAGTGCCAACAATTTGCGACGTCGGCGTGACCAGCGGCGGATAGCCCAAGTCTTTGCGCACGCGGGGAATTTCATCAAATACTTCGCGAATGCGATCGAGGGCATTTTGCTCTTTTAATTGATTGGCCAGGTTGGACATCATGCCGCCGGGTACTTGATTAATCTGCACCGATACGTCCTCACGGGTGAATTCGCTTTCGAACTGGTGGTATTTTTTACGCACTTCACGGAAATAGTCGGCAATTTCGCTCAGCAGTTCTAAATCCAGCCCGGTATCAAAGGGCGTATCACGAAATGCCGCCACCAGAGATTCCGTCGATGCATGGCTGGTACCGCCAGCAAAAGAGGAAATGGCGGTATCAATGCGATCGGCACCCGCTTCTACCGCTTTCATTTGGCACAAACCACCCAAGCCGGCCGTGGCGTGGCTGTGAATCACCAACGGCAAATCCACCGCGCCTTTAATGGCTTTGACAATGTCGTAAGACGCAAACGGCGTCAGCAAACCGGCCATGTCTTTAATGGTGAGCGAATCGGCGCCCATATCGCGCAGGTCTTTGGCCTGCTGAATATACATCTCAGTGGTGTGCACCGGGCTGGTGGTGTAGCAAATGGTACCTTGGGCATGCTTACCGGCGTCTTTTACCGCTTTCATCGCCACTTCGAGGTTACGCAAATCATTCAATGCATCGAACACCCGAAAAACATCGATGCCATTTTCAGCCGATTTATGCACAAAAGCCTTCACCACGTCGTCGGCATAATGGCGATAACCCAGCAAATTCTGACCGCGCAATAGCATTTGCAAGCGCGTATTCGGTAGTGCGGCACGCAATTGGCGCAAGCGCTGCCACGGGTCTTCTTTTAAATAGCGCACACAGGCATCAAAGGTGGCACCGCCCCAGGCTTCCAGCGACCAATAACCAACACGGTCGAGTTTTTCGCAAATGGGCAGCATGTCTTCGGTGCGCATGCGAGTGGCAATCAGAGATTGGTGCGCATCACGCAAAATCAAATCTGTGACTTCAATCGGCTTGTTTTTCACACTCATGGTCTCTCTCCTGATTACCAGCCGGCGTGGGCCGCTACGGCGGCGGCGATGGCCAGTGCAATATCACCGGGTTGACGTTTATTAGAATATTTCAGCAGCTCTGGATGGCTGGGCACAAAACTGGTGTCGAACTGGCCACTGCGAAAATCCTCATTACCGAGAATCTGGCGATAATAAGGCGCGGTGGTACGAATGCCTTGCAAGTGCATGTCGTCCAATGCCCGCTCGCCACGGGCGATGGCTTCTTCCCAGTTGAGCGCCCACACCACCAGCTTTAAACACATGGAATCGTAATAGGGTGGAATGTCGTAGCCGGTGTAAATGGCGGTATCGACGCGCACCCCAGGGCCGCCGGGGGCGTAATAATGCGAAACGCGGCCAAAGCTGGGTAAAAAATCGTTTTGAGGATCTTCGGCATTAATGCGAAATTGCAGCGCAAAACCACGGTAGCTGATATCTTGCTGGCGAAAACTGAGCGGTAAACCCGCTGCCACACGTAGTTGCTCGCGCACAATATCAACGCCGGTGATTTGCTCGGTAATGGTGTGCTCCACCTGCACCCGGGTATTCATTTCCATGAAATACACTTCGTTGCCGGTGAGCAAAAACTCCACTGTGCCGGCATTTTCATAGCCGACGGCTTCGGCCGCTTTTACCGCCAGGCCGCCAATGTATTCACGTTGTTCTGGGGTTAGCTGCGGACTCGGTGCGATTTCAATCAGCTTTTGATTGCGCCGTTGAATGGAGCAATCACGCTCGTACAAATGCACCACACTGCCCTGGCTGTCGGCCAGAATCTGCACCTCAATGTGGCGCGGATTAATGATGCATTTTTCTAAAAACACATCGGCACTGCCAAAAGCCTTGGTTGCCTCGGAAATAACACGCGGAAACTGCTGTTCCAGCTCTTTTTCGTTATCCACTCGGCGAATACCACGCCCGCCACCGCCTGAGGTGGCTTTGATCATCACCGGATAACCGATCTGCGCCGCCACTTGTTTGGCGTCTTCTATCGACGCCAAATTGCCATCGGAACCCGGCGTGACCGGCACACCGGCAGCGCGCATGCTGGCGCGAGCGGCGGTTTTATCGCCCATGCGTTCAATCACAGAGGATTTCGGACCAATAAACTTAATGCCCTTCTGTTCGCACAAATAGGCAAAACGGGCGTTTTCCGACAAGAAGCCGTAACCCGGATGGATGGCATCGCAGCCCGTTTGCGCCGCCAAATTCACAATGGCGGATGGGTCGAGATAGCCGGCAATGGGGTCTTCCCCAAGTGAGTGGGCCTCATCCGCGCGTTTGACGTGCAAGGCATAGCGATCGGGCTCGGTGTAAATCGCCACCGAGCGAATGCCCATTTCGGCACAGGCGCGCACAATGCGAACGGCGATTTCACCTCGGTTGGCAATCAGAACTTTTTTTAGCTGGGACACGGGAGCGCCTCCATTCATCACGTGTTTTCAGACTATCCCAGCCACTCCATCAGCCATAATTGATATTTCTTTGGTTATCCATAAGCTATTACTTATGGATGAATAAGAGACTCATTGCTCATGCCATTATCTGTACAAAAGCTGGTCAGTCGTTTAACCCTGCGACAACTGCAGGTGTTTAAAGCCGTGTATGAGCAAGGCGGGTATGGCAAAGCCGCAGCCTTATTGGGGCTGACGCAACCAGCGGTCAGTGCACAAATCCGCCAGCTGGAACAGGCGTTGGATCACACTCTGTTTGAATACGTCGGGCGCAAACTGTATTGCACCCCAGCTGGCGAGGTGGTGGCCACGAACATCGCCGCCATGTTCGCCCAGTTAAAAGACATGCAAAGCGACTTACACGCTTTAAAGGGCCAATTGGCGGGTGACCTGTGCATTGCTGCCGTGAGCACGGCACAGTACGTGGTGCCGCACTTGTTGCAGTTATTTTTGCAGCAATTTCCGGCCATTCAGGCACGCATCGACGTGGTCAATCGGCAGCAGGCGCTGGAGCGCCTGGCAGACAATCGCGATGATTTGGTGATTATGGGTTTGGTGCCCACTGAGCGGCCACTGACCTCGCTGCCATTTCTCGACAACCAACTGGTCGCGGTGGCCCCGGCGCAGCATAAGTTGGCGGCTGCGACATCGGTGTCGCTGGAGCAGTTTCTGCACTACCCATTGTTGCTACGAGAACCCGGCTCTGGCACTCGTCTGGCGCTGGAGCAGCACTGTCAGCAGCGTCGGGTCACTTTGCAGGCGGTGATGGAGCTGGGCTCCAACGATGCGGTCAAACACGCAGTGATGGCCGGCATGGGCGTGGCGGTACTGCCCAAGATGGGCATTTTGGCCGAGCTGCGGCTGGGGCTGTTACAGGAAGTAGCAGTGGCCGACTTCCCGTTGCGGCGTTCTTGGTGCTTGGTGTATCCCAAAGCCAAACAGCCCAGCCCCATCAGCCGCGCCTTTATTGATTTTGTGCAGTCGCAGCTGGCATCGATAGATCGCTATTTTGCGACGCTTGAAGCGCCTCCGGCATAGAGTCGAGGTGCAAGGTGCGTGTTGGGAAAGCGCAGTCCGCCCCGTGCGAGTGAATGATGTCCATCACCTTCAATAAGACGTCTTGCTTGATGCCGTGGAATTCCACCCAAGCGGTGGTTTTGGTAAAGGTGTAGATAAAGAAATCCAGGCTGGAGGCAGCAAAACTGTTGAAGTTAACGATGATGGTGCAGTTCTGGTCGATGTCGGGATGCTGCTCCAGCATGGCACGCACATCGTCCATAATCGGCTGGATTTTGCGCGCATCCTGATAGCGCACACCGACGGTCTCGTAAATACGACGATTAAGCATGCGCGATGGGTTTTCCACCACAATACTGGTGAACACCGAGTTGGGAACGTACAACGGGCGTTTATCAAAGGTGCGAATGCGCGTCACCCGAAAGCCGATGTACTCCACCGTGCCTTCGATGCTGCGGTCCGGTGAGCGTACCCAGTCACCGACTTTAAACGGGCGATCCATATAAATGATCAACGAGCCGAAGAAATTCGCCAGCAGATCTTTGGCCGCCATACCGACCACCAGACCACCGACACCACCAAACGCCAGAATGCCAGAGATGGAAATGCCGAGCATCTGGAACACTGGCAGTACAATCAGAAACGCCACCGCCAACTTGGCGACCTTGCCTACCATCATCACCGTGGTAGGGTCAGCGCCTTGATCCAGTTGACGGCTCTCGATCCGATTGATTAAACGCCAGATGGCCCACGCCACCAAAATCAGCAATGACAGCTGACGCACAATCGGAATGCTGGTAACAATTTCGGAAGCAAAGTGGCGAGCACTGATGTCCGCTGTCCAGGTGGCACCAATCGCCAAAATGGCCCAGTTGATCGGCACACCGATGGCTTCTACCACCACATCGTCCCAACGATTGCGGGTTTTGGCGGCCAGCACGAGCATCTTATGGCGTGCCATACGCCACAGAAACGCCAGCGTTAACGTCAGCGACAGAGCAATGCCCACATCCCAGAACCAGTCATAATTTTGGTTGAGTAAATCCTGCCACCAATCCACGTGTCGCTCCTCTAAAGTTGCGGGTTGCGCTCAATGTCGCGCCCAGTTCAAACCAAGCGCCTATTATTGCGCCCAAGCCGGAGGCTCAGCAATGGCAACCCATGTGCCAAGCCCCACAAAAACCAGTCAAAGCCAACCGACAAAGTGGCCGATGCCCAGTAACTAGGGTGCTGGCCGGGTCTAATCTGCCAAACCTGACCAGTCCTTGCTGGCTGTCATCGTAATTTCAAAGCGGCCTGCTAAGGTTGGATGAATTCTTCATCTCACCACTCATTACACAGGGTTCAGCAGCCATGGATATTCACGGCCTTTACCAGCAAAAGCTCACCACCGCACAGCAGGCAGCCGACTATTTGCGCGATGGTGACAACCTCATTCTCGGCATGAGCGTGGCCATGCCACCGGCATTAATGAAAGGCGTCGCCGATGCTTTGCACCAGTCACAGCTGAACGAGCTCAACCTGTATTACATGCACGGTACGCAAGCCTTGTGCGACACCATTCTCGTGCCTGAGCTGGCCGACAAGGTCTGCCCACGGCCGTTGTTTATGAGCGGCCATGACCGCCAGGCGCTAAAAAAGTACCCACGTCGGGCGATGATGGAATTTGTACCTGCCAGCTTTTCCCAAGTGGGGCGACTGCTGACCGAATACATTGAACCGCATTGTTTTATGGTGACGGTGTCGCCGATGGACCGTCACGGTTATTTCAGCCTTGGCACCAATGCCGATTATGGTGCCAGTGTGATTCGCAAGGCCGGCAAAGTCGTGGTGGAAGTGAACGAAAACATGCCGCGCACCTTTGGTGAATGCTCGGTGCACATCTCGGAAATTGACGCCATTATCGAAAACCATACACCGCTGATCGAAATTCAGCCCAACGAGCCCAGTGAAATCGACCTGCAAATCGCGCGGCTAATTATCGAGCGCATCGACGATGGCGATACCCTGCAAATGGGGGTCGGCGGTGTGCCCAACTCAGTATTAGGGCTGCTGCAAGATCATAAAGATTTAGGGCTGCACTCGGAGCTGTTCAGCCCGGCGATGGTGTCACTGATTGAACAAGGCGTGCTCAATGGTCGGCGCAAATTGTGGATGCAACACAAGCACGTGTTTACCCTCGCCTTGGGTAATAAAGCCATGTACGACTTTATGGACGACAATCCATCGATCGTTGGCTACCCGGCTTCTTGGGTGAATAACCCGATGATTATTCAGAAAAACCAACACATGGTGTCGGTCAATGCCGCCATTGAGGTCGACTTAACCGGTCAAATCAATGCCGAGCAGCTCGCTGGCCAGCCGTTCTCCGGCACTGGCGGACAGCTCGATTTTGTCCGTGGTGCTTTCCGCTCCAAAGGTGGGCGGTCGTTTATTGCGCTGCAATCCACCGCCAAAGGCGGCACCCTGAGCCGCATCGTACCGACCTTGCTTGGCGGCACAGTGACGGACACCCGCATGGATACCCACTTTGTGGTGACGGAATACGGTTGTGTGGATTTAAAAGGCTTATCGCTGCCGCAACGGGCAAAAGCCTTAATTGGCATTGCTCACCCGGCATTCCGCGATCAGCTGCACGAGCAAGCCAGAGCATTGGATCTTATTTAACGCACTGCCAGCGCACTTAATACCGGCGCACTTACTGTCGGTGCACGCAATGATGGAGACGTTGGCAACACTGCATCGGCACAGCGGCGGCTGCGCCGATGCAGCTGGTGCGTATCAGCCGCGGCGTTGACGCACGGCTTCAAATAAGCAAATGCCAGTAGCCACCGACACATTCACCGAGCTGACTTCACCCGCCATCGGAATGTTAATCAGGAAGTCGCAATGCTCACGGGTTAAGCGACGCATGCCCGCGCCTTCGGCGCCCATCACCAAAGCCAGCGGGCCAGACATATCCTGCTGATAAATGCTGGCAGGCGCCTCACCGGCGGCGCCACCAATCCAAATGCCACGTTCCTGCAGCTCCTTCATGGTGCGCGCCAGATTGGTGACTTGCACATACGGCACCACTTCGGCAGCGCCGCAAGCCACTTTCGCGGCAGTCGCGTTGAGCGGTGCGGACTTGTCCTTCGGAGCAATCACCACATGCACACCGGCGGCATCGGCGGTGCGCAGACAAGCGCCGAGGTTGTGTGGGTCGGTTACGCCATCGAGAATCAAAATAAACGGTGTGCCTTCGATTCGGTCCAACAACTCCGGCAATTGTTTCTCACTGGTGCCTTGCAACGGCTGGCGAAACGCGATGATGCCCTGATGGTTACCATCGGCTTTTTGGTTCATTAAACCTTTGTCCGCTTCGCGCACGGAGATGCCTTGTTCTTGCGCCAGTTCCAATACACGTTGCATGCGCTGATCCACTCGGCCTTTCTGCACCCAGATTTCGGCGACTTGATTGGCAGAGCGTTGCAACAAGGTGGTAACGGCGTGCAAGCCGTAAACCGCGTCTAACTTCATAGGGAGGTCACTCTATTTTTTACTGGCTTTTTTGGCCGACTTCTTTTTCGACTTTTTAGCGGTTTTTTTCTCAGACTTTTTATCTGTGTTCTTTTTGGCGTTTAGCTTCTGACGCTTGCTGGGCTTTTTCTTGCCTTTGCTTTTTTTGTCGTCCGCTGATTTTTTGCCTTGGGCAGCAGCAGACGGCTTACGTCCAGGAGCCAGCTCTTCTTGTTGATCACTGCCTTGCGCACGGCGCCGTGGCATACGCGCCGGTTTAGGCATATCCAAGGCCTGACGCCCTTTGTGCTTTGGTGCACTGGTAAGCTCAAAATCGACTTTGCGATCGTCCAGATTCACCGCCACCACTCGCACCCAAACACTGTCCCCTAAGCGGAAACTGCGGCGTGTGCGCTCGCCGGTCAAACGGTGCTTAACCGGATCGAACTGGTAAAAGTCGTTTTGCAACGAGCTGACGTGCACCAAACCTTCGACGTAGACGTCTTTTAATTCGACGAACAAACCAAAGCCAGTGACCGCCGAAATAACACCCTCAAACTCCTCGCCAATGTGTTCACGAATGTATTCACATTTTAGGAAATCAACCACATCGCGGGTAGCATCATCGGCGCGACGTTCGGTCATCGAGCAATGCTCGCCCAGTTGCACCATAGCCGCCAGGTCGTAAGGATAAATATGCTTACCAGCAATCGGTTTGGCGCCGTCGACACGACGCACATGGCGGCATTCTTTATCGCTGCGAATAATGTGGCGAATACCACGATGCACCAGTAAATCCGGATAGCGACGAATGGGCGAGGTAAAGTGGGTATAGGCTTTAAACGCCAAACCAAAGTGACCTTCGTTCTCTGGGTCGTACTGTGCCTGGCTCAACGAGCGCAGCATGACCGTTTGAATCAGGTGAGAATCTGGGCGTGTCTGAATTTGCTGCAGCAACGCTTGATAATCTTTTGGCGATGGCTCTTTGCCATGCGGCATGGATAACCCCAGCTCGCCCAAAAAGGCGTGCAGATTTTCCAGTTTTTCTTCGCTCGGACCTTTGTGCACACGATACAGCGCCGCTAAGTCGTAACGCTGGAAAAAGTCGGCTGCGCACACGTTGGCGGCCAACATGCACTCTTCAATCAGCATGTGGGCATCGTTGCGTGTGGTCGGCACAATTTGCTGAATCTTGCGCTCGGCATCAAAGACAATGCGCGTCTCCACCGAGTCAAAGTCCATTGCGCCGCGTTGCTCACGCATTTGCCGCAACAACTTAAACAAGGTGTAGAGGTTTTCCAGGTGACCCACAATCGGCCGGTAATGTTTGCGCCAGGCTTTGCCATCTTCGCTCAATGGCCGCTGCAGCATCTGCCACACCTTGTTGTAGGTCAGGCGAGCATGGGAGTGAATAATGCCTTCCATGAATTTGTAGCCCGACAAACGACCATTTTTCGAAATGGTCATTTCGCACACCATCACCAGACGATCCACTTCTGGATTGAGCGAGCACAAGCCGTTGGACAGTTTTTCCGGCAACATCGGCACTACAAACTCCGGGAAATACACCGAGTTGCCGCGTTGATGCGCTTCGTGGTCCAGCGCACTGCCGGTTCTGACGTAGTGAGAAACATCGGCAATGGCGACGTATAAGCGCCAGCCGCCGGTGCTTTTATTCACTTCACAATACACAGCGTCGTCAAAGTCTTTGGCATCCTCACCGTCGATGGTGACAAACGGCAAATGACGCAAATCGATGCGCTGTTTTTTATCTGCCTCAGCGACTTTATCCGGCAAGCGCTTGGTTTCGTGCTGCACCGCATCTGGCCACTCACTGGGAATGTTGTGGCTGCGAATCGCCACATCAATTTCCATTCCAGGTGCTAAGTGATCACCCAACACTTCAACCACATCGCCCATGGGCAAACCACCGGGCTTAGGCTGTTGCGTAATTTGCACCACCACAAACTGGCCATGCTTAGCGCCGTGGCGCGCATGCGGCGGCACCAGTACTTCGTGACTGACCCGTTTGTTGTCCGGCTGCACAACACCAACGCCGCTTTGATCAAAGTAACGCCCGACTACCTGCAGGGTATTACGCTCGAGTACTTCTACAATTTTGCCTTCCGGGCGACCACGACGGTCATGCCCCAGAATCTGAACGGCTACGCGATCGCCATGAAATACTTTGCTCATTTGGCGATTGGATAAATAAACGTCGTCTTCGCCGTCACGTAGAACAAAGCCAAAACCGTCGCGATGCCCCATCACCAGACCTTGCACCAGGTTGGCTTTACTCATTGGCATAAATTGATTGCGACGATTGCTGATCAGCTGGCCATCACGGGCCATGGCGATTAAGCGACGACGCAGTGCTTCGATACGCTCTTCGTCGTTTTCACTGAGTGCCTCGCACACATCGGCGTGGCTCATGGGACGGTCACTGCTCTCTAGCAGCGCCAGCAGGGCTTCGCGGCTAGCGACCGGGTTTTCGTATTTTTCCGCCTCACTGGCGGCATTAGGATCGATAAATGTTCCGTTTTTGGAATCCGTCAATCGGACACTCCTGTAATACGCTGACTACAGCGCTTTAAATTGAATGATATTGGAGCTGCGCTCCTGACCTGCGGCCTCTAATTGCTGCAGGTATTCTTGCCATAATGAAGACTGGTTGTCGCACAAATGGCGCAGGTATTTCCAGTCGTACAAACCTGAATCATGACCATCGTCAAACACCAGCTTTAGGGCATAGTTGCCCGCAGGTTCGATGCGCAGCAGGGCCACATCTTTTTTACCGTACTGCAATACGCCATTGCCGGTGCCATGGCCGCGGACTTCAGCCGACGGTGAAAACACCCGCAAAAACTCAAAACTCAGCTGATAGTCGCCATCAGCATAGCTCAGCTGCAACGTACGACTGGTCTTTTGAACTTTGATGGCGGCGGGGATCATGGCAAGTCCTGTCGATGGCAAAGGTTGGTCTAAACTGCTTCCAGCCTGTGAACACTTCTATTGTTGCACACTGCTGGTCGGCACCGAGGTTAGGGCGCCAGCGGACAGTGTACTATTTCAAAGGATTGTCTGCCTATGAAGTCCTTACGCCAACTCAGTATCGTCCAGCGTTTGTGGCTGATGCTCGCCGTCACCGCTTGCGCCATTTTGGCGTTAACAGCCCAGATGCTAAGCGCCGAACACCGGGTACTGACCGATGAGAAACAAGCGTCGTTGCAACAGCTGGTGGACGCGGCCTACAGCCAGGTGAGTTACTTTCACAGCCTGCAACGCCAAGGCATGAGTGAGGCGGACGCGCAGCAGCAAGCCAAAGAAGCGGTGCGCCATCTGTTGTATGGCAAAGACGATTATTTCTGGATCAACAACTCTAAGCCGGTGGTCATTATGCACGCCACCAAGCCTGCGTTAGAGGGGAAAAATGTCAGCCAAGTGCAAGATCCCAATGGCTTATACCTGTTTCGCGAAATCGTGAAGGTGGCTAAAGCGTCCTCTGCTGGCGGTTTGGTCGCTTATCAGTGGCCGAAAAAAGGCAGTGAGCAGCCGGTGGATAAACTCAGTTATGTGCGCCACTTTCCCGCCTGGGACTGGATCATTGGCACCGGCGTATACATTGACGGCGTGCAGCAGCAGTTCGCACACGATATGCGCCAGCAGTTGACCTTTACCTGCGCCATTTTGATCGTGGTGACGGCGCTGTTGCTGCTGATCAGCCGCAGTATTCGCCTACCCTTGGCCAATTTGAGCGCTGCCATGGCCAACGTAGCCAGCGGAGAAGCCGATTTAACCTATCGCCTGCCTGGCTGCGGGCGGGACGAAATTGCCAGCATCATAGGTTCGTTCAACCGCTTTATCGAGCGCTTGCAAAACGTCATGACCGACGTACGCGATACCACCACCCGCGTGTCTGATTGCAGCCAACATATCTCCGCCAGCAGCAGTGATACACGCAACCTGACCGAAGAGCAGCGCTTACAAACAGATCAAGCGGCCACCGGCGCCACCGAGATGACACAAACCATTGCCGGGGTGGCGCAGCATGCCGAGCAAGCCGCCGATGCTGCCCGCAACGCCGACGAGCATGCACGCTCCGGCGTGGCAATTGTGCAAAACACCAAACAGCGCATTGCCCAGCTGGCAGACACCATCAACCAATCACAACATGTGGTCGAAGGCTTGCGCAGCGAAACGGAATCGATTGGCTCGGTGCTCAGCGTCATTCGCGGCATTGCCGAGCAAACCAACCTGCTGGCACTCAATGCCGCGATTGAGGCGGCACGCGCCGGTGAGCAAGGGCGTGGCTTTGCCGTGGTTGCCGATGAAGTACGCACGCTGGCTTCGCGCACACAGTCATCAACGGAAGAAATCGACGACATGATCAGCCGCCTGCAACAGCAAGCAGCAACGGCAGTGGCCGCCATGGAAGATAACGTCACCACCTCCAAAGCCACCGCCGATATGGCCGAGCAAGCGGCAGACAGTATTCACAGCATAACCACGGCAGTGAGCACCATTTCCGATATGAACATCAATATTGCCAGCGCGGTGGAACAGCAGCGCAGTGTGGCCACGGAAATTACCCGCAACCTATCCACCATTGCCGACTCATCCAATCACATCGCCGATTACATGCATCAGTCGGAGCAAAGCTCAGGCAATTTAGCGCTGGAAAGCCAGCGTCTGAGAGAGCTGCTATCGCGGTTTAAGGTGTGAGCGCTGCTTAAACTGTAAGTACGTTTAAGGAGTGAATGCGCTTTAGGGTATGACACAGCAGCGGCACTGAGCCGCTGCTGCAAAGGCAAACGAACGAGCGTTAGAGAATAAACTGGCTCAGGTCTTGATCTGTGCTCAGCTGTCCCAACTTGTCGTCAACGTACGCCGCATCGATGGTGATCGGATCATTGAGATCGGTGGCATCAAAAGAAATACTTTCCAATAAACGCTCCATCATGGTGTGCAAACGACGGGCACCGATGTTTTCAGTGCTTTCGTTCACATCAAAGGCGAACTGCGCCAGACGCTCGATGGCATCGTCGGTAAAGTCGATGCTCAAGCCTTCTGTTGCCATCAGTGCCTTGTACTGCACCGTCAGCGACGCGTTAGGCTCGGTCAAAATGCGCTTAAAGTCATCTGGCGTCAGGGCACTCAGCTCCACCCGAATCGGCAGACGACCTTGCAGCTCAGGAATTAAGTCCGACGGTTTCGACAAGTGGAAGGCACCGGATGCGACAAACAAAATATGGTCGGTTTTTACCATGCCGTATTTGGTGCTAACGGTGCAGCCTTCGATCAATGGCAGCAAATCACGCTGTACGCCCTCGCGTGACACATCACCACCCGAGCCGCTTTCCTGACGTTTAGCGACTTTATCAATTTCATCGATAAAGACGATGCCATTTTGCTCCACCAGCTCTACCGCACGCTCTTTCAACTCTTCCATGTTGAGCATTTTGCTGGCTTCTTCATCACGCAGCAGTTTCAGTGCGTCTTTGATTTTCAGGCTGCGTTTGGTCTTTTTATCACCGCCCAAGTTGGAGAACATGTTCTGCAACTGATTGGTCATTTCTTCCATGCCGGGAGGGGCCATGATTTCCACCCCCACCTGGCTGGCTTGGGCGACATCGATTTCAATTTCTTTGTCGTCCAGTTCACCTTGGCGCAGTTTCTTGCGGAAAATCTGACGCGTACCGCTGTCTTCTGCTTTTGGCTCTTCAGTAGTGTCCCAGCTGGTTTGACGTGGTGGTGGCAGCAACACATCCAAAATGCGCTCTTCCGCCGCTTCTTCTGCGCGGTAAGAGACTTTTTCCATCTCTTGCTCACGCAGCATTTTTAAACCGGTTTCGGTCAGGTCGCGAATGATGGATTCCACGTCCTTACCGACGTACCCCACTTCGGTGAATTTGGTCGCTTCCACCTTAATGAACGGCGCATTCGCCAGCTTGGCCAGACGACGGGCAATCTCGGTTTTACCCACGCCGGTCGGGCCAATCATCAAAATATTTTTCGGTGTCACTTCATCGCGCAGCTCAGTGTCGAGTTGCATACGACGCCAGCGATTGCGCAGCGCAATGGCAACGGCACGCTTGGCATCGTCTTGGCCAATAATGTGACGGTCGAGGGCGTGAACAATTTCTCTTGGGGTCATTTGGCTCATGCGCTCTCTCCATTGGTTGGGCCGTCGTTGTGCAGGGTTTCAATGGTCAAATTGGTGTTGGTAAACACACAAATATCACCGGCAATGTTGAGGCTCTTTTCGACGATGTCGCGTGCGGATAAATCGCTGTTGTCCAACAAAGCACGTGCCGCCGCCAGTGCGTAATTGCCACCCGAGCCAACACCAATCAGGTCATTTTCTGGCTGCACCACATCGCCGTTACCGGTGATGATTAGCGAGGCCGTATGATCAGCCACCGCCAGAATGGCTTCCAAGCGGCGCAAGGCGCGATCAGAGCGCCACTCTTTCGCCAACTCCACCGCTGCGCGGGTCAGTTGGCCGTGGTGTTTTTGTAACTGTGCTTCGAACTTTTCGAATAGGGTAAAAGCGTCGGCGGTGCCGCCAGCAAAGCCAGCAATTACCTGATCGTTGTACAGGCGACGAACTTTGCGGGCATTGCCTTTCATTACGGTATTGCCCAGAGACACTTGGCCGTCGCCGCCGATGACAACTTCATCGCCACGGCGCACGGAAACAATCGTGGTCATGCTTACATCCTGATGGTGTGTTGCGTTGTTCTGGAATATTGGGCCGCGCGCTAGAATATCAAGGGAGCGGTCGGTCAAACCGACCTCACAGCCATTGTTTGGAGACATCATGCAAATAGCCCCTAATACGGTCGTGCAGCTGCACTACGATCTGACGGATGATCAGGGTGAGAAGATTGAAAGTACTCGCAGCGGTGAACCGCTGCTCTACCTGCAAGGCCATGGCAATATGCTGGCCGCCTTTGAAGCGCAAATGGAAGGTCACGAAGCGGGCCAACGTTTCCGTATCGAGCTGAGCGCGGAGCAGGCCTACGGCCCAGCCACCGAAGCGATCATGCAACGCGTGCCGGTCAAACACCTGCAAGGCGCCAAACGCTGGCGGCCGGGAATGGTCGGCGTGATTCACACCGACCAAGGCGTACGTCAAGTAACGGTAAAAAAGGTCGGGCGTTTTATGGTCGATGTCGACATCAGCCATCCTCTGGCTGGCCGTAATCTGTGCTTTGACGTCGAAGTGTTAGCCGTGCGCGCAGCCACTCAGGATGAGATCGCCCACCGCCACGCCCACGGTATTGGCGGCCATCAGCACTAATACCGGCTGAGCAGACCAGATCAGCCGCTGACATCCAGTGAGCGGCTGAAATGGAACACCCAGTTGCAGCCAGTTGTCCGATACCCTGACCTCAATGCTAGAAAAAGGCACCGCCTTTATTTATTCTGCCCCTCCAGACTTTTGCCTGAAGCAGGCTTCCTTCAAGGAGAGAAAACACATGAAATATCGCGCTCTATTCGCTGCTGCCGTGACCGCTGCGCTGGTCGGTTGCTCCTCTAACGAACCACGCCCAGACCTGGCTGACTGTGTTTATGCTGATGGCTCAAATCAAGAAGCGCCTACTTGGGTGTGTGGCGGCCCAGTTGAAGGACTGGATTTGTCTGCCGTTGGTTACGCCGACAAATCTGGCGCTGGCCCGAACTTTATGAAGCAAATGGCCGCCACTGCGGCACGTGTTGAGCTGGCGCAAATCATGCGCGTCGAAGTGCAAAACATGATCAAACAGTTTGCTGAAACCACCGGCACTGCCGACAGCGAAACCGTCGATCAGGTGAACACCTCGGTGACCAAGCAAATCACCAAAGAAAGCCTGATTGGTTCAAAGATTTTCCGTCAAATGCCAACCCCAAGCGGCGGCATGGTGGTACTGGTTGGTTTGGATGCCGACACCGTCAACACACTGGCCAAAGAAGCACTGAAAACCTCAATGAACAACGAGCGTGCTTTGTGGCAAAAATTCCAGGCCGAAAAGTCGTTCGACGAAATGGCTGAGGAAATGGCCAAGCTGCGCTAGTCCTAGCTTAACCACTGTTGCGGCGCGCGCTCACAGCGCGCAGTCGCAGTGGTGAATCTCGCCAAGCCAGCCACCGTTGGCTTGTTCTCTCTCTGTCATGGAACGATTGTATGCTGCGCGTTTTGTTGGTCTCATCTGTGGTGTTGTCCGGCTCACTGGGAAGTGCCACCGCCGTGGCGGATTCGTCCGAATACGAGCGCTGGAAAAACTCTACGCAAACCGCCTTCCGGCAGTATCTCTCCGAGCAGGATCAGGCATTTGTCGGTTTTCTTAAGCGCCCATGGCAGACCTTAGATACCGATCAGCAGCAACCCGAGGATCAAGCGCCAAAGCCGGACACACTGCCGGTCGCACAACCGCCAGCGCCTGAGCCGATGCAGCCTACGTCCGACGATACGCCGCGCGTTGAACTAACGCCGCCGCCCATCGCCAAGCCGGTAACGCCGCCCAGTAGCGCACTGCCGCCAAGCCCGGCGCCGCGCACCGAGCTGACCTTTTTTGGTGAGCGTCTGGCTATTGCCATGCCCAAAGGTCAGCACAGCCGTTTTCGCAGTCGCATCCATGGCGATGCCATCGCTCAGCATTTTCAGACCTTGGCTGAGCAAGATTGGCAACCCACCTTGAAAGACCTGCGCCATCACCAACAACAGCTGACACTCAACGACTGGGCCATGGTGATGCTGATCCAACAACTCAGTCAGCAGTCCCAGAAGGATGTAAACAGCCAGCGATTGTTGAACTGGTTTTTGTTGCTGCAAGCCGGGTTTGATGCCCGCGTGGCATTCAACGACAACCAGATTTACGTACTACTGGCCAGTGATGACGCCATTTTCGGCGAGACGTTTTTCACCCTCAATGGCCGCTCTTATTACGCGCTGACGCAGCAAGGCCCAGCCGGCCGTGTCTCGACCTATGGCGAGCAGCACAGCGATGGCACCCGCGCCATTCATTTTGATGGCTTAAACGATTTGCAGCTGGACGGCCAACTGCAGCAACGCCAACTGGCGGTGACCTTAGAGGGCAAACAACACACGCTGTCGGTGGACTATTCGCAGGCCTATGTGGCGTTTCTCGCCAGCGTGCCGCAGCTGCAGTTGAGCCGCTATTTTGATGTCGGTTTGCCGGACGTCAGCCAGCGCTCGCTCAGCAAAGACCTGGCGCCGCTACTCAGCGGGTTAAGTGAACAGCAAGCGGTTAACCGGTTGCTGCACATAGTGCAAACTGGGTTCGAATATCAAACCGACGACCAGCAATTTGGCGAGGAAAACTACCTGTTCCCGCTGGAGACGCTGCACTACCCCTATTCCGACTGCGAAGATCGCGCGGCGCTGTTCGCTCATCTGGTCACTACCTTACTGGGGCTGGATGTGATCATCACCGACTACCCAGGCCACGTTGCCACCGCCGTGGCGTTTAACAGCCCGGTGAAAGGCGACAGCGTGCGCTTTCAAGGCCGTGAGTACGTGGTCGCAGACCCAACCTACATCAACGCCCAGGTCGGCATGACCATGCCACAGCTGGCAGCGATCGCGCCAAAGCTGCGCCAGCCCTAAGGCGCCCCTGAATAATTGGGTGCCCGCTCTGGATATACCGAGGGCTCTAGATCACGCAGCCAATTTGCCGCTCTTGCCAGCTACAGCAACCATCGATGATACAGAGCTAGAGTTCTCTGGCGATCGCCTTAGGGCGTGGGCTGCACTCGCGCAGAGCTGTGCAGAGCTATTCACAGGTGCCCTAAGCATTTGCCCCTTTGCAGCGGCCATGACAATCGCTACTCTTGCGCGATAGTCACACAACCGGAGTCTGTATGCCGCTGCAAACCCATATCTTGCCCGTCACACCATTCGCGCAGAACTGCACTATTTTGGTCTGCAGCGAGACTCAGCAAGCAGCCGTGGTTGACCCGGGTGGCGAGGTCGATCGCATCATCGCCAAACTGCAGCAGCTTGAGGTCAACGCGGTAAAAATCCTGCTGACCCACGCTCACATCGACCATGCCGGTGGCACCCATGAACTGGCGCAGCGGTTACAACTGCCGATCATCGGCCCACATCAAGGCGATCGTTTTTGGATCGATGGCTTGCCGCAACAATCGGCGATGTTTGGCTTTCCAGCCGTGGAAGTGTTTGAGCCGGATCAGTGGCTGCAACATGGCGATGAGATCCAGCTCGGCAACGTGCAATTACAAGTGCTGCACACACCCGGGCACACGCCTGGCCACGTGGTGTTCTATAGCGCGGACGACAAGCTGGCGTTGGTAGGGGATGTGTTGTTTAACGGCTCCATCGGCCGCACCGATTTTCCGCAGGGCAATCACGGCGAGTTGATCGCCTCCATTCGCGAGCGTTTATTTCCGTTGGGTGATGACATTACCTTTATCTGCGGTCATGGCCCGAACTCTACCTTTGGCCATGAGCGCCAGCACAACCCGTTTGTGTCGGATCATCGCGGCTAAGTCGACCGGCTATAGTCAGGTGGCCAAAAACGGGCAGTAAGGTCAGATGGCTAAAACCGGATGGCTAACATCGAGTTGCTAAATCAGGCGGCTACATCGGAGCGAGAGCCCAGGCTGGTGCTAAGCCAGCCCGGTGCTGGCGGTTTAGTCTAGGTCCAGGGGCTGGGCTTGCGGTAAGCGATCGGTTTGCAGTGATTGCAGGTACTTTTGCCGGTCGCGACTTTGCAGCAGCGCTTCGTCCATTTGCTCGTTGTAGATTTCCAGCCAGGTGCGCGAGCCGGGCACCATGCGCGCCAAGTCACGCATGCCGTCTTTCAAAGCACGCAGATGCGTCTGATAGCTGCGCTCTTGCTCCAGCAGTATGCGCTTAAACGCCGTGGCGTTGCTGGAATCCATTACGCGCTTGGCATCCACCAAATTCTGTTGGTAAGCATCGGCGCTGTCGGTAAGCGCTTCGACCTGCTTTTGCAGTTTGACGAATTCGCTGTGATCGATCAGCGGCGTTTCTGGTTCCAAAAACTTCACCACCGCCACCGTCAGACCCACCGACAGCATCACCACACCAATCAATACCAACACCGCCAGCGTGGTGCGATTGGTAGACACATGGCGCTCAAGGCGCGCTATGCGCTGCTCTTCGGTCAACTGTTCGCTTTCTTCTGACACCGACTTGCCCCTTATTCCTTGTTAGCTCATACCATACTAAGTGGCTTCAGAATCATTCTGCAATGATCTTGTACAATCCTGCCGCCAACAGCGCATTGGCACAGCCACTGAGGTAGAAAAACGACGGGCATAAAAAAACCCGCCGAAGCGGGTTTTCTTGAGCGTTGGCTTACTTCTTGAAAGTGCCAAAACGCTTTTTGAAGCGGTCGATACGACCACCAGTGTCAACCACTTTCTGCTTACCAGTGTAGAAAGGGTGACAAGCAGAGCACACGTCCAGTGTCATTGTGCCTGGCTTGGTAGACTGGGTGTTAACAACGTTACCGCAAGAGCAAGTCGCTACCAGTTCTGCGTACTCTGGATGAATACCGTCTTTCATAGTGCACCTCAAAAGTTCTTCACGCCGCCACTGCTCCGACTTTGAAACAGCACCGCGCTACTGGCTCATAAAATACTGCCCTTGCGTGGGCAATAAGGACGCGCATAATACCAGAGCCTTTTTCAGCAGCAAGCCTTTCATGCCATTTTTTGTCGTCGATGTCGCATTACCCGTGCCGCTGCAGCGCAGCTTTGACTACCTCCCCTGCGCCGAAGACGCCCGCAGCGACTACCAGCCCGGACAACGAGTTCGCGTCAACTTTGCCAACCAGTTGCTTACTGGCGTAGTGCTGGGCACGCGTGAGCAAAGCGATGTTGCCGCCAACAAACTCAAGTCCTTGCTGCAACGGCTGGATGATCAGCCGCTGTTCGATGCCGAAACCTTGCAGCTGAGCCTGTGGCTGGCGCAGTACTATCACCACACGCAAGGCGAAGTGTTGGATCTGATGATGCCTGCCATGTTGCGCAAAGGCAGCCGCCTAGATGAGGTGGATGAACGTCATTGGCGTCGCCTTGCAGCAGCCAACGAGCCAACCCTGCGCGGCAGCAAGCAACAAGCACTATGGCAGCTGTTCGAGCAACAATCGTTATGGCCACATCAGCAACTGACCAGCCGAGGGTTTACTCAAGCGCAACTGCAACGCTTACAAACGCTGCAGCTGATCGAACCCCTGCAATTGCTACCGCTACCCAGTGCAGCCGATGAACAACAGCCCGCGCTGGCGCTCAATGCCCAGCAGCAGCAAGCGTTGGATCAGCTGCGCTGCAGCCAGTTTTCCGTCAGTTTGCTGGAGGGCGTGACCGGATCGGGCAAAACCGAGGTGTATCTGCAGTGGATCGCGCAATTGCTGCAGCACCAACGCCAGATACTGGTATTGGTGCCAGAAATCGGCCTGACGCCGCAAACTCTGAAACGCTTTCGCCAACGCTTTAGCGAGCCGGTGGTGGCGCTGCATTCTGGCCTAAATGATCGCGAACGCTTGCAGGGTTGGCGCGCAGCGGCCGAAGGTAAGGCGCGCATTGTCATTGGCACTCGTTCGGCGGTGTTCACCCAGATGCCAGAGCTGGGCGCCATCATCATTGATGAAGAGCACGATGCCTCGTTTAAACAGCAGGACGGACTGCGCTACTCGGCGCGCGATTTTGCCGTGGTGCGCGCCCATCAGCGCGACATTCCGATTTTACTGGGCTCTGCCACGCCATCGCTGGAAAGCCTGCACAATGCGCTGATCGGTAAATATCAGCACATCAAGTTGACGCAGCGCGCCGGCAATGCCAAACCGCCCGGCATGATGCTGCACAGCTTGTTGCATCAACCACTCACGGCAGGGTTTGCTCAGCCGGTGTTGCAGCGTATGCACGACACCTTGCAAGCCGGCCAGCAGGTATTGGTGTTTCTAAATCGTCGCGGTTATGCACCGCTGCTGGCCTGTAACCACTGTGGCTGGATGGCTGAATGCCGGCGCTGCGATGCCCGTCTGACCTTGCACCAATGGCCGCATCATTTGCACTGCCATCATTGTGGCCATCAACAAGCCGTGCCTGCTGTGTGCCCCAGCTGTCACCAGCCAGGGTTGGAGTCCATTGGCCAGGGCACGGAAAAAGTTCAGCAACAGCTGCTTGAGTTGTTTCCCAACTGGCCGATAAGGCGCGTGGATCGTGACACCGTGCGCGGCAAGCAAGCGTTCGACCAGTTGTATGACGATATTCATGATGGCGGACCCTGCATCTTGGTGGGCACCCAAATGCTGGCCAAAGGGCACCACTTCCCGGACGTTACCTTAGTGGTGGTGCTCGATGCCGATGCCGGTTTGTTCAGCTCGGATTTTCGCGGCATGGAGCACAGTGCACAGCTGATTCTGCAAGTGGCGGGACGCGCCGGGCGGGCGGAAATGCCTGGTGAGGTGTGGATCCAAACCCTGTATGCCGATCATCCGCAGCTGAACCTGTTGCTCGACAATGGCTATCACGCGTTAGCGCTGTCGCTGCTGCAAGAGCGCCAACAAAGGCAACTGCCGCCTTACACTCACTTGGCGCTGTTGCGCGCCGAAAGTGAGGACCGCCACCAAGCCGAGCAGCTGTTGCAGCACACTCGTCAGCATGTTCAACATTGGCAACGCCAGCACCCACAGGTGCGCGTTAGCTTGGTCGGCCCGTTTCCAGCCATTATGGAGCGCCGCGCAGGACGCTTTCGCCAACAGCTGCAGGTACACGCCAATGAACGCCAAGCGTTGCATCAAGTGCTGCATCAGATAATCCACTATCTGCAGCAACAGCGATTGCCGCGCCAGCTGCGCTGGCATTTGGATGTCGATCCGATTGACACCTTATAGACGCAGCCACTAGCACAATAAAATGACGCTCCCACAACACCACTGACGGATTAAGGACAATGAGCAAACCGCTACGATTTACTTCAGAAGGCAGTGGCCTGTTGAAATTTGTGTGCTACTTCTTTGCGCTGTTTCTGCTCGGTCTCGCTTGGCAGCTGATGCAAAAAGAGCAGCCGCCAATCATCGCCTTAATTGTGATCGCATGCTTGTTCATCTTGTTAATTCAACTGACCCGTACCCAGTCGTATTCGTCCTACTTAGAGGTCCATCCCGAGAAGATCATCCTGTGCAAAAAACGATTATTTGAGGAAAGCCAACAACAGGGGCTCATTGCCGGTTTTTCGCACATATTGGTGCGCTCACATTCGTACTCGACCACCACCAACTCAACGCAAACCTACTTTGGACTAAGTTTGGTACCCCAATTGGCACCCCTCAGTGGTCTAACGAGCGAGCCGTCTCTGCCGCCTGGCTCAGCCACATATTCCCCCGCTATGGTGGACCTGGACAGCTACTGCAACAGTGCTGATCCGAGCAAGATTATTGCAATGGCACAGCAGATTGCAGCCGTCACTGGGCTGACAATCGTTATTGCCGAAGACGACCAGCCCTATTTCAGCGGCTACCCATCCACAGCCGACCAGGCTTAATATGCTTCGCTTTGTGACCGTAAACTGGACCCCATATGACCACGCCCGTTAAGCCCAACCTGCGCAACCCCATTCACCTGCTGGCCTTTGGTTTGGGTTCTGGCATGGCGCCCAAAGCCCCAGGTACCTTTGGCACCTTAGCGGCACTGCCGGTGTGGTGGCTGTGCCTGCAAGGCGTACCGACACTGCCGTATTTAGGCGTGCTGGTGGCGGGCTTTGCGCTGGGGGTGGTTTTGTGTGAGCAAACCTCACGCGACCTCGGTGTGCACGACCATGGCGGTATCGTGTGGGATGAGTGGATTGGTCTGTGGCTGGCGCTGTTGTGGCTGCCCAGCGGCTGGGGTTGGGTGCTGTATGGTTTTGTCCTGTTTCGTTTGTTCGATATTGTTAAGCCTTGGCCGATTCGCTGGTTGGACAAACACGTTCATGGCGGCTTTGGCATCATGATCGATGATGTGGTGGCCGGATTGATGGCTTTGCTGGTGGTGCAATTGACCGCTTGGCTGATGTAGGGCCTGATGCCGCGAGACCTGAGCACTGCCATAGCGATGGAGCACAGCGCAGTGTTCAGAGTCCCGTGCTTCATTTGCCGCCATAGCATGTGAATAGTTTTGATTGTCAAGCCCAGGTTACCCCCAGATTCTGTGCATAAATCTGTGAACATTCTGCGCAAAGGTGCTCCAGGGCCTACTTTTCCCTGCCCTTGAGAAAAACGCTCAGATTTCGCTCAGTTCCATAAGTTGTTAAAAAAGCCTTTGATATCAGTACTTCTAAGCGTGTTGCCAGAGATAGACGGTTTTCCGTTAGCGCTAAAAGTCAATAGATTGGCAAGGCGATTTATCACTCCAATGAGTTCTTGTATCTGGGGATGAAATAATGAGATTTCCACAGAATCTGTGGATATTTCTGTGAGTTCTTTGCAGATAAGCCACCCGCTGAAGCATCACTAGGCCCTTGCAGACAGAATGTCGTTTTTTTATCCAATCGGCTGGTTTGCAGCGGTCAGGCAATTTCGCTATAACCTGCGCTCTTTCCACCGATCCGCTACAAGGACGTGACCATGTCGAGCGTTAGCGCTGCCGCGGCAGCCAAAGACTGTGCCGTTGAGTTTACTGGCACCAAATCTGGTTATTTCAAATTATGGTTTGTGAACCTGCTGTTGAGCATTCTCACCCTGGGTATTTACAGCGCCTGGGCCAAGGTGCGCAATAACCAATACTTGTACGGCCATACGCAAGTAGATGGCCATCGCCTCAGCTATCTGGCGCAGCCACTGCAGATTCTGCGTGGCCGCATTCTGGCCATTGTGGTGTTTGGTGGTTTGTATCTCGTGGGCACCTTGATGCCACTGCTGCTAGCGGTGTTTTTTATTGGCTATATCTTTTTACTGCCGTGGCTGATCGGTCAGGGGCTGCGCTTTACCTTGCGCATGACCGCTTATCGCAATGTGCGTTTCTCGTTTACCGGCAGCTATGGCGACCTGTTTGTGCACTTTGTGCTGCTGCCGATGGTGGCGGTATTCACCATGTACCTGACCGCCCCCTGGATTCACAAGCAAATCATTGAGTTCATGCACAAGAGCATCACCTATGGTGGCAAGCCGATGAAAGTCAGCCTACGCACCGGACGCTTTTACTGGGCAGCGTTTTGTGCTCTTGGCAGCTTCCTGATTCTGAGCCTGACGCTGGGCTTTCTGGTCGGTGCCGGTGTTGGCATCAGCGCGCTAGAAGACGAAATACCAGGCTTTGTACAAAACGGTGCAGTATTGCTGTTTCCGCTGGTGTATCTGGGCATGGCGTTTGTCGCCGGCGTCTACGCCGCCATCGTGCGCAACCACCTGCTAGAAAGCCTGCGCATCGACGAGCTGGTGAGCTTTCGCTCCAACCTCGATGTCGTCGGGTATTCCTGGCTGCTGGCGACCAACTTATTGTTGTTGATTGTCACTTTGGGGCTGGCATTTCCGATCACTCGGGTGCGCAAGATTCGTTACTTGTGTGAGCACACGCGAGTATTTCTGACTCCAGCCATCAACGACATTCATAACACCGTGGATGAACAGCACTCTGCCTTCGGCGAAGAGGCTGCTGGCTTGTTCGACACCGATTTCTCTGTCGCAGGGTAACGTCAGCGTGGTTGCCGGCTTTTATTTTTACCCAGGCCAGTCACACAGCATTGACGCCCAAGCGCGCTTTGATGACGAGGGCAATGTGTGGCTGACCGACACGGATGGCAAAAGCTTGGCGCACTTCAGTGCCGCGCAGGTACAGCATCAGCCATTGATCGCCGGGTTGCCGGCCGAGCTATTGTTCAGCGATGACAGCCGCTTTATTCCCCACGATGGTAATCATCGCTGGCCAGGGCAACGCCCGGCGCAGCAAAGCTTAGAGTGGCTGGAAAGCCACTGGCTTGGTGTGCTGTCGGCAGTGGTGGCAGTGCCGTTGTTCGTCTGGTTTATGATCGTGTACGGCATTCCCAGCATGACCCATGCCGGGGTCGAGATGATGCCGCGCGCCATCGACGAGCAAGTCGGCCAGCACACCTTTTCCACTCTGGAGTACATCTATTTAGAACCCTCAGAGCTATCGCCCGACCTGCAGCAAGGCATTCGTGATGAGTTTGAGCATTTGCTCACGCAACTGAGCCTGCCAGTAGAGCGCTATCGGCTGGTGTTTTATGACAGCATGATCGGCGCCAATGCCCTGGCATTGCCCGACGGCACCATTGTCGTTACCGATGATTTAGCGCGCATGCTGCAACATCAGCCACAGCAGCTGCACGCCATTCTGCTGCACGAAATTGGCCATGTTGAGCACCGCCACGGCATGAAAAAACTGGCGCAAACCACCGCCACCAGTTTTTTGTTTGCGATGATGTTCGGCGATATCGAAGGCATGGGTGAAATGATCATTGGTGCTGGCGGCTCGTTGCTGGAAAGTGCCTTCTCGCGCGATATGGAACGCGAGGCCGACCAATTCGCTCACCAACATGCTCAGCAGGCCGGGCTTTCAGCCCAGGATTTTGCCGATGCCATGCGTGCTTTGGCCGAAGGCCATGACATTAACATCAGCCAAGATGGTGATTGGAGCGATTATCTCAGCACCCACCCAGGTATGGGTGAGCGCATTCGCGAAGCAGAGCAGGCCGCCGCCAGCGAGCGCCAGCCTGATGATAATTAACGGTGGTTTTGCGCCGCCACCACCGCCATGGTCAGGCGAGAAATGCAGCTGAGTTTGCCGTCGCTGTTCTCAATACGGATTTCCCAGACCTGAGAACTGCGGCCGCAATGCACAGCACGGGCGGTGCCGGTTAAGGTACCGCTGCGTACGCCACGAATGTGGTTGGCGTTGATTTCCTGGCCAACACAGTATTGTTGGCTGGGGTCGACCACCAGATTGGCCGCCATGCTGCCCAGCGTTTCAGCCAGCAGTACATTAGCACCGCCATGCACTAATCCGACGGGCTGCAATGTGCGCTCATCGGCGGGCATAGTACCGCGTACATAATCATCGCCCACTTCCGTAATTTCGATGCCCAAATTGGAGCAAGCGGTGCCTTGCATCTGTCGGTTCATGTCTTCGATATCGGGCTTGGCGAACCAAATTGCACTCATGTCTACCTCTGTCTGACGAAATCAATCAGCCGATGTTTGTACCAGAAAGCCTGCAACACTGCACGGTTGGGCCGTGCAGCTCGCCAGCATTGAGTAGCACAAGCTTAGGTGTGCTGAGCGACAGCAGGCTGGCTATTTTTCAGCGTCACCGAGGCATCCGGGTGACTGTATATCTGGCGATACGGCTTACCGTTAATAAAATGCACAGCGGCGTAGTCGCTTAAACCGATGCAGCGGGTGTCCGGATGCTCACGGCTAAATTGCTCAAACAGACGATATTTCTCGTCCTGTTGATTAAAGTGTGCGGCCGCCAAACCAGACAGCAGGCCTAAACCAGCGATCACAGAATACGCCTCTGGATTGCTGTCGGTAATGCCGTGCTCAAACCAACAAATGGCACCGGCGCTCATGCCGCATAAAATAATGCCGCGCTCGTAGCAGCGCCGTAACATGTCATCCACACCCCACTCACGCCAGATGGCCAGCATTGAACGTGTATTGCCTCCACCGACGTAAATAATGTCTTGCTCAAACAAATGCTCGCGCCAGTTTAAGTGCGGTTTAAACAGCGGAAAATGACTGAGTTGGCGGCTGAGTTTGGCATCGTAAAAGCGTTCTATGATTCGGTCTGAGTCGCCCGTCGCCGTCGGCACATAACACACCTTAGGGTTTTCTTTGCCGCTTAACTGCAAAATATATTCATCCAGTGCGCTGGGCGTCTCACCCATCATCCAACCACCACCGCCCAGCACCACACAATGTTTGTCAGTCATGCTGCCCTCCTGCAATCGGCAAATCCTTATCCGCGCCCCACTCGGCCCAAGACCCATCGTACAAGGCGACGTTGGTGTATCCGGCGACCACGGCGGCCAATAAAATAATGCAGGCGGTAATGCCGGAGCCACAGGAAAATACTAACCGCTGTGAGGGCACCACCCCCAACTTGGCAAAACACTGCGCCAATTGTTCAGCGGGCAAATAACCGTGCTGATCCAACACCTGTGCAAAGGGTAAATTGATGGAACCAGGAATATGGCCACTGCGCAGCCCAGCACGCGGCTCGGGTGCGGTGCCGGCAAAGCGCCCGCTGGAGCGAGCGTCCAATACCGCGACGGCGGGATTATGCAATTGCTGCTGCAGTTGCTGCGCGGTGCAAAGATTGTCGTCGTGACATTGAGCCGATGTAGTTCCTGTGGTCGGCGGCTGTAACTCTACTCTGTGGCTGTTTTCGGCTGTTGGATTTGGCCTCGATTCCTGACTGATTACCGGGCGCCCTTCAGCTAACCATTGCGGCAAACCGCCATCAAGCACCGCCACTTGATTAAAGCCCATGGTGTTAAAAATCCACCAGGCTCTCGGCGCTGAATAAATTCCCTGATTGTCGTAAATCACGATGCGATGGTCACGATCAATGCCCAAAGCCTGTACCACACGCTCAAAATCCGAGCTGCGAGGAAACGCATGTACCACGGAGGAAGAGAGATCGCACAGTGCGTGTTCCAAATCGATGTGCTGCGCGCCGGGAATGATGACAGGCTGCGGATAAAGTATCGGCTCGCGCCCCACCACATTCGCCATGCTGGCATCCAGTACGACAACATCGTCGCAGCTCAGATGGTCGGCTAACCAGTCGCTACTGACCAGTGGTGTCGGCATGTCAGCAGCCTTGGCGGATACAGTCATATGAGTTCTTCCTTGTTTTAAGTTGCGGATTGGATTGGGACAATACGGTAATAATGGCCATTGATGCCGTTGTGCTGACCAGCAGCGAGCTTTTTCCAACCCAGTTTTTTTGCCACGCCTTGGCTGGCAAGATTATCGTCGGCAATAAATACCCGCAGCGCATGTAGATCGCCGCGGTGTTGGATTTTCTGCAGTGCCAGCCGACATGCCTGTGTGGCTATGCCTTGCCCCCAGTAGCACGAGCGCAGGAAATAACCAAAATCGAACACGCCATCCATTTCTTTAACACCGCAAAAGCCCAGCAGTTCGTCTTGCTCACAAGCAGCGATCACCCAGCGCGACTGAGCGCGAAGGGCTTCATCAAACCATTGCTGCGCTTGTTCGTCGCTCAATGCCCGGCCGGGGCCGAGAAAACGCATCACCGCCGGGTCTTGCAGCAGCAACATGACTGACGCCTTATCTTGGCGGCGCAACTGACGTAAATAAATGGGCTGCATTAATAAGAATGTGAAAATGCACTCAGCTCCACACCATCGACCGTCATAAACCAGACGCCGTCAATTTGATGCGGCGGTTGCGACACCTCAAAGATGGTGGAAATGGGACCATAACCGACGCTGAAATGGTCACCATCAAACGACTGAATCGGCGCGTTAATTTTGGTGGTGGTATTGCCCTCTATGCGCTCATAGGAGATCAGACCGTCCGGCTGAATTCGCAGCGTCATATTGTCACCTCGCCAGTCCCCGGCATAGGCTTGTTTATCTGCTGGCAGCGGCTTGCTGCAGGCCGCCAACACAGCGGTCATCATCACTAACCACCATAGCTTTAGCATATGTCCTCCTTCGTCGGTTGTTCCCTGATTATGTTGCATCGGAGTGCATGACCCGAGTGTTTAGCCTGAGTGCACAGCTCGCTGGTGACTAACGCACTTGCAATTAGCGGCCAGCCTCTAACATCGACAACCCGGCTTCTGTTGGAATATAAATGCGCTCACCCTGCTCATCTTGCAGCCCTTTAGTCCAGCTGTAGCACAAATATTCTTCATTCAGTACTGTCAGAATAATCGCCACCATCAACAGCGAATCCAACTCAGCGCTTGGCGATGTTGATGCATACTCGATTCCTTTTCATCGGTACCCTGGCTACCACCCCAGTTATACCACGAAGGTACTCAATAACGCTGCGCATGGCTGCCTAGCCATCGCATACGGCATGATCAATCGTTGACCAACACAGTGCAACTGGCTGTTTACGCCTACGTTAGCTGGTACACTCAGGGCTTTTTACAGGGGCCGAGCGCGACAATGCCTGACGCTATTCCTGCCGATTCAGTCGGGCTGGTAACGCCTAAGACACATCATTTTGATGAACCACTGACGTTGCGCAGTGGCCGGGTGTTGCCCAGTTACGATCTGATCTATGAGACCTACGGCGAACTCAACGCCAGCCGTTCCAACGCCATTTTAATTTGTCATGCCCTCAGTGGCACCCATCACGCTGCGGGTTATCACAGCATGGATGACGACAAACCCGGCTGGTGGGACAGCTGCATCGGCCCAGGCAAACCCATCGACACCAATCACTTTTTTGTCGTCGCGCTAAATAACTTAGGTGGCTGCGCCGGCTCCACCGGCCCGACCAGCATCAATCCGCAAACAGGCGAAGTGTATGGGCCTGATTTTCCCATCGTTGCCGTACGCGACTGGGTACAAAGCCAAGCACGCTTGGCGGATGTGCTCGGTATTGAGCAATGGGCGGCGGTGGTTGGCGGCAGCTTGGGCGGCATGCAGGTGCTGCGCTGGAGCATTCAATACCCGCAACGTTTACGCCATGCGGTGGTGATCGCATCGGCGCCTAAGCTGTCGGCGCAAAATATTGCCTTCAACGAGGTGGCGCGTCAGGCCATTGCCAAAGATCCGGATTTTCACGACGGCCATTATCAAAAGCACAACACCATTCCCAAAGCCGGTTTGATGCAGGCGCGCATGTTGGGGCACTTAACCTACTTGTCCGATGATGCCATGCGTCAGAAGTTTGGCCGCGAGCTCAAAGAGGGTCGCCTCAATTACAGCTTTTCACCGGAGTTCCAGGTCGAAAGTTATTTGCACCATCAGGGCGAAAAGTTTTCCAACAGCTTCGACGCCAACACCTACATGCTGATGACCAAAGCCCTGGATTATTTTGACCCGGCGGCGGATTACAATAACGATCTGGTCAATTGCCTGAGCAACGCCGAGTGTCGCTTTTTGCTCGTGTCGTTCACCACCGACTGGCGCTTCCCCCCGAACGCTCGGAAGAAATAGTCAACGCCCTGATGCAGGCAGACAAAGACGTGACCTACGCCTGTGTGGAATCAGAAAGTGGTCATGACGCTTTTTTACTGCCGATTCCTCGCTACCTGGATATTTTTTCTGCTTACATGCAGCGCGTGGCCGCGGAGACACGGGTATGAATGGCGAAACAATGAACGGCGCTATCGAACTGCGTGATGACCTGCAATTGCTGCAACACCATATTCGCCCTGGCAGCCAGGTATTGGATTTAGGTTGCGGCGATGGCACCTTGCTGAGTTATTTGCAGCGCCATAAAGGCGTGCGCGGATATGGTTTGGAGATAGACGCCAAGAAAATCACCGCCTGCATTGCCAATGGCGTTAATGTGATCGAGCAGAATCTCGACGATGGCCTGGACAATTTCACCGATCAAAGCATCGATACCGTGGTCATGACACAAGCCTTGCAAGCCGTGCGGCGCCCAGATTTACTGCTGGAAGAGATGCTGCGTATCGGCAAAGAGGCCATCGTCACTTTTCCGAATTTTGGCTACTGGCGCACGCGCGGTTATCTGATGTTTAAAGGCCGCATGCCCATGTCAGAAACCCTGCCCTACAATTGGTACGATACGCCCAATATTCACCTGTGCACCTTTCGTGATTTTGAAGTACTGTGCCGAGAGCGCGGTATCCGTATTTTGCACAAGGCGGTGGTGGATGGCGATCACAAGCGCCATTGGGCCATTCGCTTATGGCCGGCTATGTTGGGCGAAATAGCCGTTTATCACATTACTCGTTGATTGACCGGAAAACACTATGATGCGTTTGATGAAAATGACCTGGGCTGTGCTGCTGCTGACGGTGGCGATGATCGCCCATGGCGAAAATCGCGGTGAGCAAAAGCAAGTCTTTGGTGATTACGAAGTGCACTACATCGGCCTCAACTCGACCTTTCTGACCCCAGAAACCGCCCAAGCGTATGGTATTACCCGCTCCAAAGCACTGGGTTTTATCAGTATTTCGGTGTTGAAAAATGTCGACGGCGAAGCGCTGCCCGTGGCGTTGAGCGCAGAGGTTGAAGGCAAACTGCGTAACTTGATTGGCCAGGCACGCACGCTGTCGTTTCAACAGGTCAAAGAAAGCAACGCCATCTACTACCTGACCACCTTTCGTTTTGACGATGGCGACCTGTATCATGTCGACTTGGACGTATCCCCAGAGGACACGACCCGACGCTTTAACGTGAAGTTTACGCAGAAGTTTTACGAGGAAGAATGAGTCACAAAATCGTACTTGCCAGCGGCAACGCCGGCAAACTGCGCGAGTTCTCCGCCTTGTTTGCTCAGCACTTTGCTGAGCAACAGATAGAGTTGATCGCGCAAAGCGACATGGGTGTTATCGAAGCCGAAGAAACCGGCCTGAGCTTCGTTGAAAATGCCATTTTAAAGGCGCGCAATGCCGCCGCCCAAACCGGCTTGCCTGCCCTGGCTGACGATTCAGGCTTAGAAGTGGATGCCTTGCAGGGCGCACCCGGTATTTACAGTGCCCGCTATGCGCAAGAAAGCGATGGCTTCGGTCAGGGCGATGGCGCCAACAACGCCAAGTTACTGCAGGCACTCAACGGCGTTGCCGACAGCCAACGCAGTGCTCGCTTTCAATGCGTGCTGGTGTATATGAAACACGCTCAGGACCCGACGCCACAAGTGTTTCAAGGCTGCTGGGAAGGCCGTATTGCCGCCACTGCCGACGGCGAGCAAGGATTCGGCTACGATCCGCTATTTTTTGTGCCCAGCGAGAACTGCACCGCGGCAGCGTTAACGAAAACGCGTAAAAATCAGCTCTCCCATCGTGGCCAAGCCATCCAACAATTGTTACAGCGCTGGCAGGCTTAATCGTCAGCGTTTTTTGTTCGTGTCATCAACTGTTTAATCGTGTGAGTATCATCGTGGATAATTTCGAATTATTAGAGCAGAAAGTCCGTCAAGCTGTGGCGACCATCGAAGCCCTGCGCAAAGACAATCAACAATTGCGCGAAGATCTGGAAGTCATGGAGCAACTGCAACAAGAGCAGCAGCAAAGCCTGGAACAGCAGCAACAACAGCTGGAGCAACAGCGCCAGCACAATCAGCAACTGCTGGAAAAAGGTGAGGCTCTGCAACAGCAGCTACAACACATGCAAGCCAACAATGCCGAGCTGGAAAAGAACAACACCCGCTTGAACCACGAGCAGCATGAAATGAAATCTCGTGTGACCTCATTATTGGACGCGCTGGATCAAACCGGCGACGAACAACGCCAAGCATCCTAATGCCAACCAGGGTGAAGCCCACCCTGGTCGCCCGCCATAACAGCGATCACTGAGCGGTTATGGCGCGCTCTTTGTATTGACCCACCGCCAACCGCTCCTCTGCAATCGCTTAGCCTGTTAACCAGCTGCTAGACTGCGCCTAGGCACCGATCGGAATCTCCCCTATGTCGTTACCCCCACTCAGCCTGTACATTCATGTGCCTTGGTGCATTCGCAAATGTCCGTATTGCGACTTTAACTCCCATGCTGCCAGTGCTGAGCTACCAGAGCAGGAATATGTGCAAGCCTTACTGGCGGACTTACAGCAGGATTTATCCTGGGTGCAAGGGCGAGACATAGACACCATCTTTTTTGGTGGTGGCACCCCCAGCCTGCTATCGCCAACGGCATACCAAGAATTGTTTCGAGGGCTGCAACAGCACCTGCGTTTTGCGGCAGACTGTGAAATAACCTTGGAAGCCAACCCCGGGACCTTTGAAGCCGACAAATTTGCCGCCTACCGCCAGCTGGGAATCAATCGCTTGTCCATGGGGATTCAGAGCTTTCAGCCGCAGCATTTAAAACGCTTGGGGCGTGTACACGACGGAGACGAAGCACGACGCGCCATCGACATTGCCAAAGGTGCTGGGTTCGATAATTTCAACGTCGATTTAATGCATGGTTTGCCGCAGCAAACTCTGGCGCAAGCACAGGACGACCTGAACATTGCGTTGAGTTTTGAACCACCGCATTTGTCTTGGTATCAGTTAACGATTGAACCCAACACCGAGTTTTATAAACGCCCACCGAGCTTGCCGGAAGACGACGCCCTTTGGGATATTCAGGAAATGGGGTTTGAGACTTTGGCGCACGCGGGCTTTGAACATTATGAAATCTCTGCCTTCTGTCAGCCACATAAAGCCGCGCGGCATAACCTCAACTATTGGCAATTTGGTGATTACCTCGGCATTGGCGCCGGTGCACATGGCAAGATCACTTTGGCCTCGGGCGAGATTATCCGCACACAAAAGACGCGCTTACCACGCGATTATTTAAATCCGGACAAGGCATTTTTATCGGCACAACAACACATTGCCAGCGGCGATGTCGGCTTAGAGTGCCTAATGAATGCCCTGCGTTTGCGCCAGGGCATCGCAGTAAAGGATTTTGTTGCCCGTACCAGGCTGACGTTGGACGCGGTTGCGGCGCCATTAACCCAGGCACAAGAGAAAGGGCTGCTGCATATCGATGAGCGTATTCGCGCAACCGAACGTGGCCAGCAATATCTTAACGAACTGCTGGCGCTGTTCTTAACAGACTGACGTTCTACCGTTGTAGGCGTGCAAACAGCGACGGCGGTGGTGTTTGCTGCAAGTTGGCACCGAAATAATCGTCATAACTCAACAAGTATTCGGTGCCCGCTGCCAAGCCCATACGGTAGCCCTGATGCAAACGGTCGATATTCATGGTCAGCCGCGACACCGCAAATTGCGCAGGTGGTGCAATCACTCGCACACGACAATCGGCTGGCGGATGATCGATAAATTCCAAGCTATCGTTGTAATCATCGGCGCGCAGCATCATCGCCGATAATAAATGCGCTTCCTCACCCAAATGCTGCAGCATGCGCTGCTGCACTTGCTCCATCATACCGTGTGGATACTGCAGCTTGCGATAACCGCGTGGCCGCGACAGCACCACAGTGATGTCTCGCGCCCCTAATTCATAAGCTTTACGCACCGGGATGGAATCAGCAACACCGCCATCAACGAACCACTCGCCGTCGATTTCGACACTGTCGCGATACAAATACGGCAGAGCACAACTGGCCACCATGGCAGCATGAAGATTGCTGTCGTTAATTTGCCAATAAGCCGCCTCACCGCTGTCGATGTGGGTGCCGACAGCATACAGCGGCATACTGTCCCAAATCCGTTGCACATCCAGCGGGTGCTGTTCCAAGCCCTGATGCCAGAGCCAGTTCACATCCGTCAGGTGACCGCCGCGCATGAACCGGGCGGGATTAAAAAAGTCTCGCTGCCGCGCTAATTCGGTAATCACCCGACGATTTCTACCAGGGCGGCGAGCCAGGTAACCGGTCAGGTTGGTGGCACCGGCCGACACACCCAGCGCCAGATCAAAATCGTAGTGATTGCCTTGCATAAAGGCGTCGAGTACTCCGGCGGCAAAAATGCCTCGCATGGCGCCGCCCTCAACGACCAACGCGCGGCAAGCAGGTGCACTGTGGCTATTGGTCATGTTTCCGTCTCCATTTAGGAATGTCACTATGCTACTGACAGACACAGGCGGCGAACAATTGTTCATTTCCATCTGTGCCATCAATTCTATTAATGATGGGCGAACTGCAACTGCGCCAAGCGCTGATACAAAGGCGATTGCTGCAACAACTGCTCGTGGCTACCCATCGCCACTACTTGGCCTTGATCCAATACCACAATGCGGTCTGCGGTGCGCACCGTGGCCAGCCGGTGGGCAATCACAATACTGGTGCGCTGACGCATCAGTTGATCCAAAGCCTGCTGCACCCAGTATTCACTGTCGGCATCCAGCGCCGACGTTGCCTCATCCAGCAATAAAATATCCGCGTCGCATAAGATGGCGCGGGCAATGGCCAAGCGCTGTTTTTGACCGCCGGACAATTTGACGCCTTGTTCCCCTAAAAAAGCGTCGTAACCATCGGGCAGCTGTTCAATAAAATCGTGCGCATGGGCGGCTTTAGCCGCCGCCAACAACTCTGCCTCGCTGGCATCCGGGCGTGCAAACTTTAGGTTGTCACGCACACTGGCGCTGAACAACACCGGCTGCTGCGGAACCAGTGCAAAGTGCTGGCGTAATTGCGCCAAAGGCCAGTCACGCAAATCGCGGCCATGCAGCTGCACACTGCCTTGCTGCGGATCACGAAAGCGCAACAGCAAATCCAGCAGGGTGGATTTTCCCGCTCCCGACGGACCAACAATCGCGATGCGCTCACCGCTTTGAATACTGAGCTGCACACGATTCAACGCAGGCAAGGCTGGGCGTGATGGATACGCAAAGCCGACATTGTTAAGCACCAGTAGCGGTGCAGGTGCTGTGTTTGCGCCGTCATTGGCAGCAGCCGGTGTGATTGGCGGTTGGTCGTCCGCATCCTGCACGGGCGGCGATTGAATATCGGCGTGTGCCGCCATTAATTCACGAATTCGATCAGCGGCACCGGCGGCGCGCTGTACCTCCCCGTACACCTCGGTCACCGCTGCCAGCGACATGGCGACCATTAACGCGTAAAACACGAAAGCAGCCAACTCACCACCGCTCAGCTGGCCGGCAATCACATCGCTGCCACCGACGTACAGCATCCAAGCGACCGAGCCCATCAACAGCAACAGCACCAGGAAAATCAATAACGCACGCTGGCGAATACGGCGCAGAGCTACCTGAAAGGCCCCTTCGGCAGCGTCAGAAAATTGCGCGCTGACCACACTTTCACGGCCAAAGGCCTGCACCACTTTAATATGCTGCAAACTTTCACCAGCCCAAGCGCCGACTTTGGCCACTTGGTCCTGACTGTCACGCGATAATGAGCGCACCCGCCGCCCCAGCCAAATGACCGGCAGTACCAACAGAGGCACGGCTAAAAGCGCCATTAAACTGAGCTTTAAATTGGTGTACAGCATCAACACCAAGGCGCCGACAAACATCAGCGCGTTGCGAATCGCAAACGACAGCGAAGAACCGATCACAGTCTGCAGTAAGGTGGTATCCGTGGTGACCCGGCTTTGAATTTCGCCGGCCAGATTGTCTTCAAAAAAACTGGGTGGCAGTGTTAATAGATGCTGGTACAGGTGTTGGCGAATGTCTGCCACCACCCGCTCACCCAGCCAGGAGACCCAATAAAAGCGTAAAAAAGCGCCCAGCGACATAAACAGCACCAGCACCGCAAACACCGCGATCGACTGCTGCAGCCCTTGTTGCGAGCCGACAACAAATCCCTGATCCATCATTAACCTGACTCCCTGCCCGAGAGACAGAGTCAGCAGCGCTGTCATGACCAACGCCAATAGCGCAAACACCAACTGCCTGCGATAGGGTTTTACGAATGGCCAGAGCCAGCGCAGCATAAGTACTCCTGCAGATCAGAATAAAGCACTTACCATAAACGCCAGCCGTGCAGGCTTAAAGCACCAAATTTAAGATCGCCTGGCGACTAAAGCCCTTGATCACTTCGCCGTTATACAGCACCACAGGCACACCGCGGCCACCTAACTGATCAAACTGCTGCTTGGCCAGTTCGGATTTTTCAATGTCGTACTCGACGTAGTCGATGCCTTTTTCTTCAAATAGCTTGCGTGCACGTTGACAGTAGCCACACCACTCGGTGGCATACAACACCACAGTACCGAAGTGCTCTTGCACAAAGGCTGGTGGGGGATTCAGCCAAGCATCAATGTACGCCCACTTTTCATACACCAACAAGATGGCCAGTAATGCGATAATTTTCTTCATAACCACTCCTTGGACTTCTCTCTTCGGATACTTCCGCGAGAAACCCTGTGCTCAAGCCCATTCACAAAAACGGCGCCATTATAGCGACTCAGCCAACAGTTACACGAACCTGTCTGCTAGCGCCCTCTGCCTTAAGTGCCATGATACTCAATAAGCTACTAAAGCGTGATTGAGTTCCGGTTTAAATCGGCGTATTTTGAACGGTTCCCTAACCAGTTTGCACCTTTGTTCAGTGGCTCATGCCACTATAAGCCAACCCCGGTCGCCGATGCCTTCAGGCATGCGCGACGAATAAAAATAACAACCCGTGTAGCGCGGCATTGTGTGCACCAAGATCACATGGAGGATTGTATTTGTGCAGTTGATCGCCGCACTGTTTGCTAATAATCGCAGCCTGGTGGGCTTGGCGATTGCTTTTATTATCGCTAGCGCACTGGCCAATATTGGTACGATTAATTTTATTAACGAGACCGTCGCCTCCCAAGGCGAGCTGTTCGCTGACTACGCCATCTGGTTTGTGGCACTGCTGTTTGGCGCTTTTACCCTGGCAGTCATTTCACAATGGCTAATGACCACACTGTCCTATCGTGTTGCTTATCAACTGCGCGGGCGCCTACTCGCCCAGGTGTTGCATTGTGAATACGAGCACCTGCAAGCGTTGGGGCGAAATCGTATTTATGCTGCTCTGACCAAAGACGTACGCCAACTGCAAGAAGGCTTCGTGATGCTGCCCTTTTTTCTGTATGGCATTACCTTAGTCGTTGCCAGCTTTATCTATATGTTTTGGTTAAACGCTCCGCTGGCGACACTGACATTGGTATCTCTGGTGCTGGTGCTGGCCGTCAACCGCGTGCTGACGTCACGCTTTCAAGCACTGCTGCGCAAAGAGCGTGAGCTGGAAGACGAGCTGTTTGGTGGCTACGAGAAAGTCCTCGACGGCCACAAAGAGCTGCTATTGAACGAGGCCCGAGGGCTGCGCTTGGTGGATGACATCATGCAAGGGCCAGCCAAAAAAGCGCGTGATTATCGCACCCTGGGCGATCGCTATATCGTCGTGAGCATTCATTTAATGACCACCACGGTTTTGGCCTTAATCGGCGTGACCTTTTGGGCGGTATTTAAGCTGGATATGGGCACCTTGGCACAAGGCACCGCCTTTGCATTGACCCTATTGTTTATTCGCCAGCCGATGAATATGGCCATGAACCAGTTGCCGGGATTAATCAGTGCACGCGTATCACTAAAAAAACTGCAGTCTTTGGATTTGCCCGAACCGCAGGATCAAAGACAGCCAGCGTCGCCATGGTGCCAGGATTGGAACACCATTGAATTGAATGAGGTGTGCTATCGCTACCCGGGCAATGAGCAGTTTAAATTTGGTCCGGTCAGTGCGCATATTGAACGCGGTGAACTGATCTTTCTGGTCGGTCATAACGGCGCCGGTAAAACCACCTTGGTTCGCCTGTTGACCGGTTTAATTCGCCCGCGCTCTGGCCAGGTAAAAGTCGACGGTCAAGAGTTGCCATCGCCAGACTGGCGCCACTATCGGGCGATGTTTTCAGCCGTATTGACCGACTTTCATCTGTTTGAACAAGCAGCGCTGCCCGACCAAGGTCAGCAAGATGAGCAAGCGCGTGCCTGGCTGAAAAAGCTGCAATTGGATCACATCGTCAGCGTCGACAATGGCGAGTTCTCTGTGGTCGATTTGTCCACCGGCCAACGCAAACGTTTGGCGATGGTCAGCGCCTGCTTGGAGGATCGCAGTCTGTTGGTATTGGATGAGTGGGCCGCTGACCAAGACCCTTACTTCCGCAAGCTGTTTTATGAAGAACTGCTGCCGGAGTTAAAGCAACAGGGCTTAACCTTGATCGTTGTGAGTCACGATGATCGTTACTTCCATGTTGCCGATCGAGTGCTGGAACTCAGCCGTGGTGGCTTAGTCAGTTATTCACCCGCTGCGTAGCACCCTACCAACACTGGTGAGCCAAGCAGAACTCAGGCACACTGACCGCACAGCCCAATGTTGATACATTGGGCTTTTTTTTGGAGGTTTGTTCATGAAGCAAGTTGCCCGCTCGGTGCTCGTCCTCACCGCCATCGGCTATTTGTCCGGCTGCAGCGATTCGTCGTCGACCGCTGAAACAACAGCAGATGCAGGCTGCGGCAGCGTGACCATTGCCGATATGAACTGGGATTCGGCCAGTTTTCTCGCCCATCTGGACGCCGCCATTTTGTCCATGGGTTACGACTGTGATGTGCAGCTGGTACCCGGCGATAGCCAGCCGACAACGGCGTCCATGGTGTCAAAATCCGAACCAGACATTGCCCCGGAAATGTGGACAAACTCCAATCGCGAGTTAATTCAACAAGGGGTGGACGAAGGCCGACTAGCTTTTGCAGGACGCTCACTGAGCGATGGCGGTCAGGAAGGCTTTTGGGTGCCCGCCTATATGCTTGAACAGTATCCGCAGCTGGCCACCATTGATGGCATTCGCCAACATGCCGAATTATTTACCCACCCGGAAGACCCCGAGGCTTCGGCTTTTTATGGCTGCCCAGCCGGCTGGACCTGCCAGCTCACCACCGAGCGGCTATTTAATGCCATGGAGCTCGACAGCGACGGGTTTAAAATCGTTAACCCCGGCTCTGGCACGGCTTTGGCAGGGTCACTGGCCCGAGCCTATGAACAACAAGCACCGTGGTTTGGCTATTATTGGGCACCAACGGCGCTGTTAGGGCAATACGAAATGGCGATGGTCGATTTTGGCAGCGGCATTAAAGCCGAACACTTTCGCCAGTGTATTACCCAAACCGAGTGTGCAGAACCACAAGTCACCATGTACCCACCGTCAGACGTTTATACCGTGACCACCGCCAGTTTTGCCCAGCGTGCGCCCGAGGCAATGGCGTACTTAAATCGCCGAGGCTTTAGCAATCAGCACATGAATCGCTGGCTAGCATGGATGCAAGCCCAGCAAGCCGACGGCGAATTCGCAGCGTTAACGTTTTTGCAGCAAGAAGGTGCCACCTGGAAAACCTGGGTGTCAGAAGATGTTGCGAATAAAATCGAGCAACAGCTATAACGATTCTCAGCAATGCATAAAAACAACACTCAAGTACAGGTCTTGGGTGTTGTTTGATTTTGCGCTCGGCTTTCTTACAACGCTTTCTTTCAGCGCTATCTTGTTCGCCACTTGCACGATTCTTTTCGAGCTATTTATCGCTGCGATTTTGCACCCACTGAGCACGCCAAGCCGGAGCGTCATAACTGTCTGGCCAATACTCCACCTGACGATGAATAACACCATCGATCACTGTATGAAAGGTCACAGCGCGGTCATGGCGAACACCGTCGCTGACTCGGACATCGGTCACCACCTGCTGCCCTTCTGCCACCAAACGCTCGATTTCAAACTGCCACACGCCCTCAGATGGATAGGCAGAGTTCAACGCAATAAAATTTGCTTTACCGCAAATGACTTCTTGTGATTGTGGCCAGTGACATTCAAAGTCATCGCTGAGCCAATCAGCCGCATTGGTATAGTCATTCGTTTGCATACTCTGCCAGTAAGCCAACACCACTTCTTTCACTGTCATTTTCTACGTCCTAGCTAAATAGACTTGATCAACTGTTTTATTCGATGCTCTCGGGTACCTCGCAGGGAACCCAGTAACGCGCAACCCGGTCGCACAGTATCTTGGCATCGCGTATCGACTCGAGTTGACCGCCATTGTTCTCGATGACTTTGCGAGACGCAATATTTTCCTCGTCGGCCGTCACCAGCGCACGTTCAATACCCAAGTGCAATGCAATCGGTAAGGCTTGCTGCAACATCCAACTGGCATAGCCCCGGCGCCGAAATGATGGCGCTACGTCATAACCAATATGACCACCTTCTTGCGATAACATCGGTGTATCAATACGATGACGCACACGTATTATCCCAGCAATCTCGTTGCTACTGCTAACACACCAATAATGATTACACGGCACATAGTCGTCGCGTAAATTGCGACCTAATGCTTCATCCATCAAGCGGCGAACATAGCGAGGAAAGTCATCAACCCCCTCGCGGTAATACTCAGCATTGCTAGGGTCATTCTGCGCAAAATCATGATAAAAGATAGAAAATTGTTGCTGATAAGCTAAGTTCGGTTCAATTAATTTCACGGTCGATATCCTCCTGACAGACCATTGAACCATAGAAAAACCTGTAAACTGCGAACTTACTTAATCTTTGCTGATAGGCTTAAAACTAGTGACCAGAACGTACTCCGTATCGAAATACTGCTCTTGAAAATACAGCTGCTCTGTAACGCTGTAGACGTCAGGGCAGTGGCCATCCAGAGTGGCGATCAGTTTGTTCTCATCGTCATTGTGGCGAACAGCGATACCGACAATCACCACTTGTACTTGGCTCAGTGGCTGTTCATGATTAAGCAGATACACATCGATTTCACTGCCATCTTCGGCCACTGTCTTAGGAACATAGCCATAGTTAAGCGGATAGTGATAGTCGTATTTCGGGTGCTTTGAACCAACCGGCCGATCAATCTGTACGATAATACGACGGCCGAGGTACTGTTGATAGTTTACCGCCATGCTCTAGCTCGCATCGTTTAACGTACAAACATACTGCTGGCCACGCCACTTCACGCCTTGAATACAAACGCTGTCGTACATCGGTTGCATAAATACAAAACCTTGTTTGATCAGCACTTTGGCGGATGCCGGATTATTATCCAGCACTTTGGCCGTCAATGACGTCAGCTCGAGTTGCTGTTGAGCAATGATTTTTAACTGCTGTAAACAACGCGTTGCCACTCCCTGACCTGTGGCCAGTTCATCAACACGATAGCCGACTTCGGCTGTTTTTCGCTGATGTTGAATATGATGCAGGTTAGCCCGAGCAATGATGCGCTCACCATCCATCAATACCCAGGGGCTTAGCAGTCCTGCTGCGGTTTCTTGCAGTAACTCGGCGATACTGGCAATCATTCCCTGGCTGCTAAACAGATCGTCTGGCCGTGGTGCGATCAGGCGTTCAAAATACTCACGATTTCGTTGTTCAAACGCTAATAGCGGCTCGGCATGCGCCAGAGTCAGTGCTTCAAATGTCATGCTTCATACATCAGAGAGTGAATATAAAAAACCGATGCCAGCGTAATGGCCATCGGCAATGACTATTGGACGATGGCGCTCCTGCTTGACCGACAGACGACGGTAAAAGTCATTATTTTTCGCACCCTCAAAGGTCCACACCAACATCTCCGATTTACCAGCACTGTGCAAGTTGACTTTTGCGTTTTCAAACAGCAAACGGCCAAGGCCTTGACGCTGATACTGAGGGTGCACATACAAACCGAACAGTTCACCAGTGTCGTCATCGCCGTGATAGCGAATGCACAGGTACGCCACCACTTCATCATTGTGCTTGGTAATCTGTACCTGAGTATCTGACTGCTCGATATCGGCTAGGGTACGCTGATAAAACCACTGTGGTGTGAACATGGCTAAGTGCTGAGCAGACAGCAACTCAGCAAAGTCTTGCTGCCAGGCTGTAGCGATCATGTGAGCAATGGCGCTTGCATCCTCAATCGTCGCGTTGGTTAGTGCAATAGTTTCCACAGATGACATTACCAAACTCGATCCAGATCCTGCGCATACAGTTTGATGGCGGCTGAATAGCTCTGAATATCAGGATTCTCCGTCTGTTCTATTAGGGTAGAAAGTAATAGTTCGACTGCCTGTTTGGAGCGACCTAGGTTGTATAAATTCATTGCATAAAAAGGCAATAACTCCACACGTTGCGGAAATTGCTCGCGCGCCTGCTCAAAACACTGCTGCGCCTGCTGATACTCGCCAATGCTACGCAGACTGCTGGCAAGGCCAAAAATGGCGTCGAAGCGTTCGGTGTCGTTTAACTCGCCCGTCAATGCCTGCTGATAATAGGGAATGGCCTTGTGTTCAAGCCCTTGTACATCACAGTTCCATGCCAGCTGCAGACACGCTTTGCCATAAAACTCGGGTTGCTGCACCAGCTCTGTGAGCAAGGCATCGGATTTTTCATACTGTTGTTGCTGGCGCAACTCAATGGCCAAGCGAAGTTTCTCGTCCATGATGACGACTCCTAGAACAATAAACCAACGCTCAAATAAGCCGTTGTTATAGAAGATGCGTTAGCGACTGCGGTAAAACACAGCGAATAAAGACATGTCACTTTGAAAGTATCAGCAACCTGAGACTCGCCAGGTTGCTGATTGGTAGATGTTATTACACGGCGCTGGTGGCTTGTGCCAACCAATGACGTTCGTCATCATTCAGGCGCTCGGCCAATGTGTCGTACACCTGTTGATGGTAAGCATTTAACCAAGCGATTTCGTCGCTGGTCATCAATGATGTATCCAGCAAGCGTTTGTCGAATGGCGCCAAGGTCAGCACCTCAAATTCGAGCATGGTCACATCGCCTGCGAGACCTTCTGCTTCGCGCACCATGATCAGATTTTCGCAGCGAATGCCATAAGCATCGGCCTTGTAATAGCCAGGCTCATTGCTCAATACCATGCCGGGTTGCAACGCGACGGTGCTTGATGCTTTCGAAATACGTTGCGGACCTTCATGCACACTTAAATAGGCGCCCACGCCGTGGCCGGTACCATGATCAAAGTCAAAGCCGTGCTGCCATAAGAACTGACGCGCCAGTACGTCCAGTTGTGTGCCCGTCGTCCCTTTTGGAAAACGCGCATTTTGCAGTGCAATATGGCCCTTTAATACCCGGGTAAACTGCTGCTTCACTTCGCCGTCCGGATCACCAATGGCAATGGTGCGGGTAATATCTGTAGTGCCGTCCAAATACTGACCGCCACTGTCTACCAAATACACACCCTGCTTTGGCAGTTGTGCTGGCGTGCCATTATTGTGGTTGTAATGACACATTGCAGCGTTGCTGCCCGCCGCCGAAATAGTGTCGAAGGATACTTCCTTGAATTTATCCTGCTGCTCACGAAAGCTAAACAGTTTATCCGCCACATCGGCTTCGTTTAAGTCTTCACCGGCATGCAGCGCATTATCAAGCCAATGGAGGAACTTCACCTCAGCGACGCCATCACGAATATGCGCTTGGCGCATGCCTTCTTGCTCAGTGGTATTTTTACAGGCCTTAGGGATCAGCACTGGGTCTTGCCCTGCGATCAGCTCGGCTCCCGCTTGTTGCAATGAAAGCTGTGTCCAGGCATTGGCGGTGGCAGGGTCTGCCAGTACTTTTTTATCTTTTAACGTTGCAAAAACGGTGGTCGCATCGGCTTCACTCAATACCGTGACGCCATCACCAACGTGCTCGTAAAAACCATCCGGCAGTTTTTCAGCGTTGGTAAACCAGGTGACCTGAGCATTGGCATCAATCAGCGCATAACCCAAAATAACTGGCATTGATGGGATATCGCGACCACGGACATTGAGTAACCACGCGACGGAGTCTGCTGCAAACAGCAAGGCTGCGTCTAGTTTATCCTGCTGCAATTTGGCGGCAATTTGCTGGCGTTTCTCGACACTGCTCAAGCCAGTGTATTCCAGCGGCATAGTAATGCCTTTATTAATCGTCTCAGCCGGGCGATCGTGCCACAGCTGATCCACCGGATGTTGCGATTGCGCCACCAGCTCAATACCTGCTTTATCCAGTGTGTCACGTAAACGGTTAAAGCTAGCGAAGCTGAACATGCGGCTATCAATACCCACCTTGGCACCCGCGGCCAACTGCTGCGTTAACCATTCGCCAAAGGGTTCTTCTATTTGATGACGATATTCAAAGGCGTCGCCATCGACCTGTTGACGCACTTGTACTGTGTAGCGGCCATCGACAAACATAGAAGCCTTGTCCGCCAATACCACCGCGGCACCGGCAGAGCCGGTAAAGCCCGTTAGCCAATGCAAGCGTTGATTGCGCTCGGGAACGTATTCACTCAAGTACTCATCAAAGGTGGCCATCACATAGGCGTCGAGGCCTTGCTCAGCCATGATCTCGCGGATCAGGCCCAAGCGTTCGAGGGTCTGAGACATGGTTTTAATCCTATTAATCGATACCTGATCCATTCTACAGACACTACGGCCAAAAGGTAGCCAGCGAACAGTCTGTTGAAACACCCTGTAGCGTCAGTCACGCGCCACCACTGGCACCCCCCGAGTGACCAGTGATCAAGAAAAACCTCGGTTCATTTGCTGTTCATGTTTGCTTCACGTTGGGTTCAGGCAGGCGCTCCACAATGCTGTAAACGATCAGGAGCGCGACCATGAACCACCTACTTTCAAACTCGACCAATGCCTTTACCAACATTTCTCCCATGCCAACCTTGCTACTGACGGCAATGCTATTAAGCCTGGCAGCTTGTGGCGGAGACAGTAGCGGTAAAAAAGATAAACCGGCTGTTCAACCAGATACGCAGCCAGACGCCCAGCCAGACACGCGAGCGCCGTTTGATGGTATTTGGGTTTCTGATGCTTACGGCGAAGCGTTTTCCATTCAAGGCAATCAGCTGCAACGGTACGAATTCACCACGGATCATTGCATTCAGGCAGAAGTCGGTAGCGTTGACCAACAACAGTTGACCAGCGACGGTTATGCCATTGATCGTGGTACACACACGTATTTAAGGCAAACCATCGACAAGCACGGCGTACAGATGTATTCGCACAAATATGAACGGCGCAACCAGCTGCCTGCCGCGTGTCTGAATGGGGTAATTTCGGCTGATCAGCTCGGTACCATCGAAAACCCGGAGCAAGAATTTGCCTACATAGTACAAACCTTTGACGAGCTGTATCCAATGTTTGATGTGCGACAGGTGAACTGGGCTGAGCATGCGCAACAGATTGAGCAGCACATAGTGAATGGCATGCCAGGTGAACAATATATTCAGCAGTTACTTGCGCTGATCGAACCGCTCGCCGATGCTCACGTGGCCTTGGTGGCCGACGGCCAAGGTATGGGGTTTAATCGACCGGGGCTGTTCCAAGATTTGCAGCAGGAATACATCGATATACACGGAGCACCACAGAGCCAGGAACAGGTGCAAGCACTGCTGCAATACATCGAACAGCAAAGCGATTTATTGCTGCAGCTTCGGCTAAAACAAGCCAGTGGCGATCAGCCCCTCGATGCCGAGGCGGATATACTTTGGTACACCACCGCTGATAATTATGGTGTTTTAATGATCGATGCGATGGAGTCCGAGCAGGACGATCACCTTGCCGATATTCACGCTGTCGCGGCGTTGATGCCACAAGTGATCGACGCATTAAAAGATACTCAAGGGCTGGTGATCGATGTGCGCTTTAATGGTGGTGGCAGCGATGGTGTGAGCCAAGTAATTGCACGTCATTTTCTCGACAGCGAACGAAATTTGTATCAAAAGCGTGTCGGCACCGGTACCACAGCCATTCACGACACCATTCGCTTAACTCCGGCAGCGCATACCTATCTCAAACCGGTTGTGGTATTGACCTCCAGCGATACCACCAGCGCAGCAGAAATATTTGTATTAATGCTGCGCAACTTACCGCACGTCACTGTGGCAGGGCAGCCCACACAAGGAGCACTGTCCGATGTACTAGGCCGCGTACTACCCTCGGGTTTGCAGATTACTTTGGGGAATGAACAATATCTGGATATGGATGACCGCTGGTTCGAGGGCACCGGTATTGCGGTAGACCACCCCATCACACTGTGGCCATCACAAGATCGTGAACAAGGCAAAGATCACGCACTGCTGCAGGCATTGGCGATATTAAAAGGTGACGCTGAACTGGCAACGGATCGTTAGTTTGGCAATGGGGCTGTGGCGCCAATGTATTAGCGGCCCATAAGGAAATTTATAAGCGTTGCTGTGTCACTGCACAGCAGCCGCTTACTGTTGCGGCTGCTCCCATTCTTGCAAGGTGTAGTTCAACTCTTCCATTTTCTCGTTGATGAGCTGCTGAGCATCGATTAGCCCCTGATTGTAATAGTACCCACCCAGCTCTTTGGCGAAAAAATCGATTAAGAATTCAGCTTCAAAACCGCCAATGTCTTGATTCAGCTGCTGCTCAAAATAGTCTTTGATGCGTGCAACCATGGCTTGCTTCTGCTGCACTGATAGCGACAGTTCTTTCATAGCCTACTCACTGAGCTTGATAGATATCTGGCCGATAAATCTGCATAAAACTCTGCGGCTGGTCCAGTGGCTGAAAACCAAATTTTTCATACAGGCCATGAGCATCGGCAGTCGCCAGAGTAAAACGCCGCACATGGCGAACGCTATCATGCGCCATCACGGCCTGCATCAGCTGGCGTGCGATACCCAGGCCACGATATTGCGGCCAGACAATGACATCCACCAAATTTGCAAAGGTCGCATGGTCGGTAATAATGCGGCAAAAGGCCACTTGTTCATCGTCTAAGTAGCCACCAATGCATACCGAGTTACGAAGACTCGTTTCTACCACTGAGCGTGGTATATCTTGTGCCCAGCTGCTGTCGTTGCTCAGAAATTGGTAAATTTTATCAATATCCAGCTGTTCAAGCTGGTCGCTAAACTGTAGCGATTTCATATCACCTTCTCTTCTCGTTAGTCATCGTTACGCTGTCACAATCTCGCCAACACTTGGATGCGTCCATATGGGCGAAAACCCAACGACTCACATAAACGAATAGAAGCCAAATTGTCAATATTACAACGGTAGCGAACCATGCGCTGTCGGGCTTGGACCTGCTGCATCAAATGTAGCAATAAACTCTTGCCTAACCCCATCTGACGATACGGTGGCCGAACCAATATAGATAACGATTCAAATGGTTCAATGCCACAGTAGGAGGCGAGCATGGCCGCTACGACACCACCCTTCATCACCGCATAAAAATAGTCCGAGTCAATATCGAGATCAGCTTTACGAATGTCTTCATCATCACAGCTCGCGATAAACTGCTCGATTATCTGACGATCCTTTTCTAAGGTCAGCTCAACGATTTCAGCCTCTGTTGTTTCAGTGGGATATTGACCAAAAAGATAGTAGTCAACATCATCAAAATATACCTCATAGCGGTCCGCGCTATTTTGCTCAACGTAGGAATACAGGTTCGTCATGCGTTGGCCGACAATGTCGCCATACACCTCTGGAGCGCAACTGACCACGGTATGAGCATCCGAATGGTAGAGAAATGCTAAGTCCTCATCGCCACCACGGCGATATGTATCACACCCTGAATAGTGGTAATTAGATGAGGATACCTCAACATTGAAACGACGAAGCCAGGACTGATCGATCAGGGCTTTCAGTGAGGATTCATGGTTTTCTTTAACACTAGCGTACAACACAAAACTGGCTCAAAATTAGCAAAAGACCGATCATTGAACGCTAATGACAAAGTTATAACAATGCTATTTACCGAACATTGTCACTCAGAAGCTACGAGTTGTATCGCTCCACCGTCCATGGATGGACTCTATGATACCGATTCTCTTTATGGTGAGATTCAACCAGGCCAATGTCATACTCAACAGCCGTGGATAATAAAGATCATCCTGGGTCCGCAGATCCAACGGCCAAATCCACAAACACCCGTGAAATCAGCTCGCCATGAAATTCAAAGACACTGCAAAATTGCCCTTGCTTGATTTCGCTCTCCAGCCATTGCTGATCATTCTCCTGTTGCGCTGGGTCTTGAACCTCAACCACCACGGTCACATCGTCCACTACCACATAATTTAACTCTTCAACCATTTTCCAGCTCGCCGCCAGCAGTTGGCACAAGCACTGGCTAAACTCCATTAGGGCGCCATGCCCTTCGCAGCTGCCGAGAGCAGGAATAAACAGCTGCACATCGTCATCAAACAGCTCGGTATAATTTTCAACACCAGCCTCCACTTGCATCAGGTATTGCTTTACCCTAGTGAGATTCTGATATTCCATACACTTCCCTAATCATTGATAGGATGATGATATCGGCTCAGCCAGCATGTTGGCGACAACCTAATTTAGGGCATCACCAGAGGTCTAAGACTTCTTGAAATAAATCGGCAACCTACATGCTGCCACGTCGCTACGTAGAGTAGCTGTCCAGCTTAATTATGATAAATGACCACCATGAACACGTCTTGTCCGCTATTGAACAAACCTAAGAAAATATTTGGCTACCAAATCAACAAGGAGTATATCCCTCGAAGTGCTGTTTACGGCGTGCTGGTTGAACAAGGAAAGCTGGTATGTGTTCGACCACAGCATGGGTTTTTACTGCTTCCAGGCGGTGGTGTCGAGGCAGGTGAGACTTTACCCCAGGCCTTGATCAGAGAATTTCAAGAAGAATGCGGCTATCGCATCCAACCTGTTCGTGCATTGGGGCAGTGCATGCAGTATTTTGATTCCACTTCAACAGACTTGAGCTACGCCTGTACTATGCATTTTTACGAATGCAAACTGGTTCAAGTCGATAATCATGGTGAGCATGACGTGGTCAAAGTAGCTTTGAGTGATGGCAAAGCCTTGCTGCATCAAGGGCATCAATGGGCCGTTCAAGGGTATCTATTGCAGTTGCAAAACCACAGTTAAGCGATAGCTGAGTTGCCATAACCGATTCTCAGCACACTTTATTGTTATCAGTTATCGCTCCTTCGCTATCGTTTACGAGCCGTAACCAGTAAGTCGTGGCCACCACTACCGGTGGCCACTCTCTCGCATCAGGCAAGCTGAGCTAACAATGCTGCCGTTGTAGTGACGTTGGCATACGCGAAACCCAACACATGAGCGGTACTTTCTTTTACCGAATGGGCGTTGGTGGTGGCACTGATATCCGGTGCAGCACAAGCATCAATAATTAACTGGCAGCGATAGCCTTTGTCCACTGCCGCACGGGTAATGGCATCCACACATACATGTGCCATGGCCCCGGTAACCACCAACTCTTCGATGCCCTGATCAATGAGCAAGCGCTCTAGGTTGGTGCCTTTAAAGCTGTTAACGGCGGACTTAATTACCACAGGTTCTGTCGCCAAGGGTGCCAGCTGCGAGTGAATTTCACTACCCAATGTACCGGCAACAAAAAAGCCTTTTTCATCATCGGCAAACACATGTTGCACATGAATGATTGGGCGCCCATCACGGCGAAATGCGTGCAGCAGCTGCGCGGTTTTATCGGCTGCGGCTTGTGTATCAGACAGCGTCATGGCACCGCCTTCAAAGTAGTCGTTTTGCATATCCACCACGACCAGCGCCGTTTTGCTGTTGTCGCTACGCGGCGTTGGCCATTGCTGTTTAACGGTAAAATCATCCTCTAATAACTGCCAAGGCGCATCGATAGCCGCACGCACCCACAGCTCTTTGGTAATAAAACCGCTGGCAATGTTCATGCTCCAGGTAGCAGACAAAACCGCTTGGTATTCGTCAATCACTTGAATACGCACATCCCGATAGACCAACTCAGCTGGCCCCAGTTGAGCAAACTCACGCCAAAACGCGGCAATCTCGTGCTTGCCATGAAAACGGCCGTGGGGTGTTACCGTCATCACAGCGTCATCGCGATAACCGGCTAAACAGGCGTCCAACTGGCCGCGATTAAACTGCTCTACCCAAGCCTGACTGGCCTGCAGTACTTGTTGTTCGATGGTCGGTGTCATGGTGTTGCCTCCGGGCATTGGTATTAGGAGGAGCCATGGTATTGTTCTGATCAGAAAAGATAATTACGCAAGGAGTGAAGTATATGTTCAGTATTAATGAACATAGACGACTGCCCTATCAGATGTTGGTATTTGGCGAAGTGGTGCGCCAAGGCTCCTTTACCGCCGCCGCCGAGGCCTTGGGGCACACCAAATCCGCTGTGAGTACCTATGTATCGCAGCTGGAGTCCCACTTGGCAGTGCAGCTACTGAACCGCAGCACACGGAAGCTGACGCTGACTGAGGCCGGGCAACGGGTGTACCAGCGCAGCCTGCAATTAACCAGCGCAATCAATGATGTGTTGGACGATATCGATGCGCTGCTCGGCGAGCCGCAAGGACGCATTGCCGTCACCGCACCGCATGCGTTTGAAGCCACGTTAATCACGCCAGTGATTGAGCAACTGTGCCGCACTTACCCCAAGCTGCTGCCAGACATGCACTACAGCGATGAGCGGCTCGATATTTTGACCCACAATCTCGATATGGCGATTTCCGTTGGCGAGTTGGCCGATAGCCGCTATCGCGTCATTGCTCTGGGCCAGTTACTGCCGGTTCTGGTAGCAGCACCAAGCTACTTGGCGGGCAATGCTTGCAATTCTGCGGCGGTCTTATCGCAGCACAGGTTGATTCAATTGCCTTGGCAACAGCAAGCCAGCATCCATCATGGCCAACACAGCGTTGCCTTTCACAGCGACAACATGCTGAAAACCAACACCGTCAGCTCAGCCATTCAATACGCCCGCCACGGCCTTGGCATTGCGCTGTTGCCCGCACGTTTTGTCAGAGAGGAATTGCAGCGCGGTGAGCTACAGCCGGTATTGCCGCTCTACAGCGGAGAGCAGCGCACGGTGTACGCCGTGCATCGTTATCAAACGACCATGCCACTGGCGCTGCAGGTGATGGTCAAGCAGCTGCAGCAGGCTTTTGCCAACTCCGACAGTGAGCCAGCCGGCTGAGTGCTGACGGTGGTATTAACTGGTGCGAACCGCTTGCCCTGGGCGTAAACGCTCGGCGCCGCGGATTACCACTTCATCGCCGATCTGCAACGGTCCGGTAATGGCGATGCTGTCGGCTTTGCCTTCGCCGGGCTTGACCACCAAACGTTCGGCCTTGCCGTCTTTCAGACGGTAGACATACACCGCATCCTGGCGCAGTACCAATGCGTCACGCGGAATCATTTTCACCGTTTGCGGCTGTCCCTGTGGCAACGACACACTCAATCCCTGGCCAACCACAAAACCGTGCGGCAGAGCGACGCGCACTTCCAACATGCGCGAGCGTTCATCGCCCACCGGCACCACAGCGCGTACTTGGCTGGCAAATAGCTCACCGGCTGGGCTGCGTACTTGCACTTCGTCACCGGCTTGCACATAGGCTTGCACCTCCACCGGCGCACGCACGCTCAATTCCAATTGCTGCAGGCTCACGAGCCGCACCACACCGTCTCCGGCGTCCACATACTCTCCGGGCTGCTTTTCACGCGCGGCAATAACGCCTGAAAATGGCGCACGTATGACCGCACGTTCGATACGATACTCAGTTGTAGCCAGCGCTGCTTCAGCCAGTGCCACTTCTTGCTCCAACACTTGCTGCTCCATTTGCAGCTCATCCAGGCGAAATCGCGCCTCACTTTGGCTAGCAGACAGGCGCTGCGTACGCTCCACTTGGCGTTTACTAAAGGCCAGACGTGCTTGAAGTCGTTTGACTTCGGCCTGGTCACGCTGGCGCTGCAGCTCCCATTCGCGTTGCTTCAGGTGCGCTAGCTCTGCGCCTTGTTGCACCTGTGTGCCGACGTCTTTGACCGCCAGCAATACGCCGCTGTTTTCCGCCGCGATTAATGAATCTGAACGGCTGATAACATTGCCCGGCGCCCAAATTTGAGGCGCTTGCTGCGCTTCCACCACCGGCGCCACGCTGACCAAGGTCGCATCAGCACCCTCGGCCAAACTGACACCGCTCTGCCCCAGTAATAGCAGGCAGAAAAAAGAAACAAAAATGCGCATAAATAGTGATCCTTTTTTGCTTGTTATTGGTTGACGGCGTTACGCCGCCCGAGGCCATTGTTGATCGTCTTCGTCTTCCTGCACATGTGGGCGCGCGGCACCCATACGCAGCAGACACGGCAATAGCACCAGGGTGAAGATCGTGCTGACGATCATGCCGCCGACAATAACGGCGGCCAGGCCGCGATAAATCACACTGCCATCCCCCGGCATCAGCAGCAGCGGCAACATGCCAAAAATACTGGTTAATGTGCTCATAAATATCGGCCGTAAACGCAGCAATAACGCTTGCTCTACCGCGGCATGCCGATCAAGCCCTTCACGTTCACCAATACGTGCCTGATGCACCAGCAAGATGGCGTTGTTCACCACCAAGCCGAGCAAAATCACAAAACCAATCATGGTGAGCAGGTCCAACGTTTGAAAGCTGATCAAATTCAATAATTGCAGTGCCAACACCCCGCCGACGGTGGCCAGTGGAATGGCCAACACCACCAGCGCACTGTCTTTCGGCGAGCGGAACAAGGCACTCATTAATAAAAATAAAATGCCCAGCGCGATTAAAAAGTTTTCCGTCAACGTCGCCAGGGCCTGGCGCAAACTGTCAGCGCTGCCGCCATAGGTAATGCGGCCATCAGCTGGCATAACTGCCTGTATTTTTGGCTCGACCTGAGTTTGAATCGCCTCCATCGCACGCTCCAACGACATAGTTTCGGGCGGCGACACTTCTAACGTAATGGTACGGCGGCCATCAATGCGACGAATGCGATCGGGCCCCACAGTGCGTTCAATGTGGGCCAGCTCACTCAGGGGGACAATGCGACTGTCGCCAACTGCCAGCGGCAAGTCTTCCAGCGTTTCTGGGCGTTGGTCGTCGCCGACACGAACAATAATATCGAGGCGATTGCTGCCATCAAAATATTCACCCACGTACATTCCCTGGCCCAAGGTGCGCGTGACCGTAGCGAGTTGCTGTCGGCTCCAACCATTTTCGTGCAGGCGTCTGTCGTTTGGCGATAAACGCAGCTCAGGTTCGGCTTGCTCTAAGCTTGGCTCTGGCCGTGTTTGAGCTTCTGGCAAGGCTTCATTGATCCAACCCATGGCCTGCTGTGCGACTTGGCGTAAGGACTCTTTATCACGGCTTTGCAAATGAATCGGTATAGAGCGATTGCTGCCAAAGCGCCCAAATAGGTTGCCTTGCGAACTAAAGGCCATGGTATCGGGCAAATCGCTGGTAATTTCTTCGCGAATAATGCGCTCCATTTCTTTTACTTGGCTCTGGTCCTTCACACGCACGCCCATGGTGCCACCACCGTTGCCCCACACCAGGATGTAATAGTTTTTCAGTGCAGGCTCACGCTCGCCATCCATGTACGGCTTTAGTCGTTGCTCCAATTGCGTAACGATTTCTTTGTCGATGGTTTCTAAATTGGTCGCCGGCGGAAAACGGAACCAGGTATCCACCGCATCACGTTTTACCGGCGGTAAATAATCCAGCTCTGGAATTAAGCTCACGGTTAACCCCACCGGCAGGCTGATTAACACCGCCAGCACCAGCCAACGGCGACGACGCGTCGCCGTCAGGCGCATAATATTGCCAGTGAGCGTTTGCCAACTGCTTTCGTGGTGATCCTTCAGTTGCGTGCCGCTCAGCCAGCGCTTGGCCATCATGGGTACCACAGCCACAGCCACCAATAGAGATAACACCACAGCGATGGCAATGGTCAGTGCCAAATCACTGAATAATTGACCTTCCACGTCTTTTAAAAACACCACCGGCACAAAAATGGCCACGGTGGTCGCCGTCGATGCCAACAAAGCGCCCCAGACTTGCTGGCTGCCACGCAGGGCGGCTTCGCGCGGCGGCATACCACGCTCGCGCAAGCGTACGATGTTTTCCAGCACCACAATGGCAGCGTCCAGCACCATGCCCACGGCAAATGCCAAGCCAGCCAAAGAAATCACGTTTAATGTACGGCCAGCAAAATGCAACACGATAAAGGTGCCAAACAGCGAGATAGGAATCGCCATCGCCACCACCATGGTGGCGCGCATGCGGCGCAAGAACCACCACAAAATTCCCACTGCCAGCAGCACACCCATAATCAGGTTACTGGTAACCAAACTGATGGCGCGGTTAATAAATACCGAGGCATCAAACGACTGTTGAATATCCAGTCCGCGTTCAGCGATCGGGCCTGCGCGCAACTCTTCTACCGCGGCTTTCACCTCTTCCAAGGTGCCCAATACATTGGCGCCGTTTTCTCGGTCAATACGAATGCCGATGGCAGCGTTGCCGTTTTGCCGCGCTAGGTCGCTGCGCTCACGCGCTTTGACCGCCACATTGGCCACATCGCCCAAGCGCACCGGCTGACCTGCGCGCCATTCGAGAATCATGTTTTCCCATTCATCCGGGCGATAACGACCGGAAAAACGCAGGTTATAGCGTCTGCGCTCAACGTCCAAACGACCAGCAGACACGTCTTCTGACTCACTCACCGCAGAGGTAATTTGCGGAATTTGAATGCCCAACTGCGCGGCTTTTAATGGGTCAAATTCAATCACCAGCTCTTGTGTACCAATATCACTCCAGCCGCCAATCGATACTCGCGCAACGCCATTAATCGCCTCTAAACGCGGTTTAATGACGTCTTCCGCAAAGGGCACAAATTCATCCAGCGGGGTATCGTTGCCGGGTAATTTTTGCAGAAAAAAGAACGTTAATGCCGGTGTACCACTGCCGCCCGCCATCGACACCGTTGGCGGGTTTGAATCTCTGGGCATTGCTGGCAAACGGTTCATGCGGCTGATCACTTCCAGCAGTGATTTTTGCATATCGGTTTCGATATCAAAGGTCAGCGACACCTCAGCCCAAGTAGTATTGGCATCGGCCTGCATTTCTTTAACACCGGGCAAGCCTTGCAGCACTTCTTCAATCGGCTTGACGATTTCGGCTTCCATTTCCGCCGGTGATGCTCCGCGCCAGCTAGCATTAATGGTAATGCGCGGCTGATCAATATCGGGGAACAGTTGAATCGGCAACTTCGCCAGGCTGTACATACCGAACAGCACGACCACAGCCACCACCACGGCGGCGGCGGCCGGGTTGCGCAATGCTGATGCAGTTAAACTCATAAAGATTCCTTGTCTGGTACAGAAGTAGAGTGGCGACGTAACGAGTCAGAGAGATGACACGGCTGCCCAGTTTAAGTTCAGGCAAGGTTATCACCGGCGCGCGCGCCGATGCGTCAGATTCGGTAAGCGGTTAGCGAAGTGCGTTTAGTGGTGCCAGGCCTCGTCTAAGGCATGGCGATAACGACGGCTGACGCGCAGCTCAGTGCCATCGGCCAGGGTGAGCAGCGCATCGCCGCCGGTGATTTTTTGCAACCGGCGAACGCGGCATACATTGACCAAGCGGGAGCGATGAACGCGAACAAAATCGTCGCTCAATTGCTGTTGCAACTCTTTCATGGTCGAGCGCACGATGTGCTGGCTGGCGCCGCAATGCAAGCACATGTAGTCGCCTGCGGCTTCGATCCAGTCGATGTCCTGCATCGGCAACTGCCAGCGTCCTTGATCGGTATGACAATCCAGCAACGCCTGCGATGATGACTGCTGCTCCAACTGGCGCCACTGGCGTTTTTGGCGAATTCTTTCCAGCGCTTGCTGCAACCGCTCCGGCAAAACAGGCTTGAGCAAATAGTCGGTGGCGCCTAAGTCAAACGCTTGCAACGCGTGTTCACGATGCGCGGTAATCAGCACAATATCCAGGTCGTCTGGCAGCGCCTGCATCAGTTGCAGGCCACTCATGCGCGGCATATCGATGTCCAGCAACAAACAGTCTGGCCGCCACTGCTGATGGTGTTTGAGGACTTCTTCGGCATTGCCGCAGCTGGCCACCAACTGTACGTTGTCGATGGCTTGCAGACGCAGCGCCAACCCCCGCCTGGCCAGCTCTTCGTCATCCACAATGACGCAGCGCAGGGTCATACCAGGCTGACTCGAGAGGCCGGCGCAGGCGCGACCGGCACAGTCTGCAATGGCAAAGAAATACCCAGGCTTAATCCCGGTTGATGGTCTTGCAGCCACACTTGTGCCTGGCCGTGGTAGGTCACGTCCAAGCGCTCCAGTACATTGCTCAGGCCAACGCCCAAGCGTGAACGAAACTGCTCCAATGGTAATGGCTGTTGCCCCACGCCATCCATGCCCTCGCCGCGATCGCTGATCACCAGCTCCAACGCTTCACCCACCACTTCGGCCGAGACGCTGATCTCCCGCTGGCCATTGGCATCCATACCATGAATCACTGCATTTTCGACCAACGGCTGCAGCAATAAACTGGGCACACTTTGGCGCTGCGCCGCTGCAGAAATATGCCAATGCACGGTTAAATCGTCGGTAAAACGTTGTTGCTCGATGTCCAGATACCACTGCAGCGCTTCCAGCTCGGTCGACAACGGCACTGGTTGTTGAGCATTTTGCTCCAATGCATAACGTAATAATCGTGACAAACCCGACAGCATACGGTCGGCCTGCTGGGTCTGCTGCTCCAGCACCAAGGTGGTAATGGCATTCAACGTATTAAACAGAAAGTGAGGATTCAGTTGGTATTGCAACATGCGCAGCTGCGCCAGATGTGCCTGCGCTTGTGCCTGTAACGTACGGCGCTGCTCTTGCTGCCACAAACGATAAAAACTGATGCCGAAATACAAAGCAGCCCAGCTTAATAAGATAAAAAACGAATAGGTGAACCAACTGAAGTAATTGATCCACTCCAACATCTCCGTTTTGCCGTGGCGCACACTGTAGACCAGCATTTTGGCTGCCGACCAAATGCCCGCTGCCACCACCACACACAGCACACTGGCGGGCCAACGCCACCAACCTGGCCATTGCAATGAACGCTTCAATACTGGGTGCATCGCCCAGCTGAGCAACAGCCCAGTGATCAGCGAGAACAGTGGATACTGCCAAGGAATGCCGCCGTCGTCTTTATCCCACAAGAACTCACTGAGTGAGACAAAAAAGCCATAACCCAGCCAGCCGATAGCTTGGCAAAGCCAGAACTGCACTCGGCGAGACGTCAGACATCGCTTTATGGGCAGAGTCATTGCTGCTTGTTGAGGCAATACGTGATCAGTCATGGAGAGTCTTCGTGATAAATAGAAAGCACAGCCGGTGTTCAAAGGATAAACACAAGCCGACCTAAAGAAAACACTAACCACCTCAGGCAACACCTTCGCTGCCGCTGATCATCGTTGAATCAACAATATCGAGCAAAGTTGTTTAAATATTCAACCTAGTTACAACTGACAGGTTACTGGTCTGATATAACCATATTCAAAGCATGACAGACTCATCACTTATGGATTCAAAGGATGAATTTGAGCTGGCGCTTTGCTGCGGAAGCCGACTGCTCAGAGAACTTTCCAGCCTCTCTAGCGTTCATATTGGCCGGTCAAATTCCCGGCCAGATATCAATCAACTCTGAAGAAATTGTTCGTTTGGCTAAGCAAACGGGAATAATGTCTTCGCCTTGTAAAGTAGAAACCGTTTGGTCTGAACCGTTTATCATATGGTAATAAACCACCCCCTGATAACGAAATAGCCGGTTCTTAGTGCCGCCACAATTCGGCGCACCTGGATGGTGATCTAAGTTATGAGATCTAAAGCGAACACCTTGCATTTGTAGTAAGGGAGTTGATACACGGCTGTACTTAAAGGTCTTGCCATCCTGACTAAGCTCATCATAATAGCGGTAGCTACAACCACTGGCATATTCAACTGCAGCCACGAGCTCATCTTTGCCATCATTATTAATGTCCAAATAGCCCTGACCAGTAATGCGCGAAGGACTCCCACGAACACGAAGTGTTTCTGAGCGATCCATAACGGCTGGATCAGACAGATGTAGATAGTTGACGTTGCCCCGATTAACAGCGTCGCACACTTTATTTTCTGCAGAGTTTTCAGCTACGGGAGAAAACTGATAATGGTTCTGATAATCCCATGCGCACAGTAAATGTCTGGTATTGTCGGGAGATACATAGCCGATATAAGTACCTACTTGGAGATCAGAATGCTTGCTATACACTCGTCCCTGCGCACGAAAATATTCGACAATAGGCATCATATTGTAAGGGTCACGAATCAATCTAGGGTCCGATACTGAAAAGCGAACCCGATCTCCGTTGCTATCAAAGAACTCACGACATGGCAGATCGCTGGTACCGTAGGGGCTACAAGCCGCTGATTTTTCGTTTTTCCCGTCATTATTTATATCAAATACAGCGTCTTCCGGTTGCGAATAGCTGCCATCACGCACTATTTCTTGGCTGTCGCTGACGCTATGACAAACGCCATATACCTCATTCAGCGATGGGTATTGAGTATTGAGTAATTTTTTTAAGCGTTTGATCCGGCCTTGGTACTTTGCAATCAAGCAGTTCGATAGGTTTTCATCAGTATAACCGCCACAGATTTTGTTTCTCTGTTTTAGCCATGAGCGCTGGCTGTTTAGCAGTGAAGAGAACGCATTGCTATTTGCATCAGATTTAATGGTGGAAAAGACTTGGGACAATTGCTCGTCTAGTTCTCCCAGCGGTTTATTATCACAGATAGCGTGCTCTACCTTGGTAGAAGCTCTTTCACAATCAAAGCTGGCAGCCTGAACGGCTGCAGCAAGCAGCCCCAAAAGGGGTATTACAATCCATCTAACGTCCATGTTGTTTTCCTTATACGAACATCACTGTGCGTGTGACTGCTGCCGTTGCATCAGGCGGCGCAAAAACACTTCAACCGCAATAAAGGCAAACGGTATCAACGCGGCTAAAAATACGGCCAACCACACCAATACCGACCAGCGCAGTTTATGAGCGGCATAAAATGACAGCAAGACGTAGGAGATAAACAGTACGCCATGGGTCATGCCGAGGCCAAATACATAGTCGCGGCTGATCAGGCCCAGTGGCACACATAGAATCACCAGGTAAGACAAACCTTCGAGAATACTCATGATACGAAACAAGCGCATAACAACTCCTCTGCCGGTGTATCCGCCATACACCGGCGCATTCAATAGACATAATCTGGAACTGCGCGGCATTGTACACCAGCCGCAGCCAGACAATGAGTGACGACACTCAAATATGAAGCCGTGCTTGCCTTGCTCAACCTTCCTTCGCTGCGCCCGACCTTCCCCAGCTTCGCTCAGTCTTCCCGAACTCTGTTGCGACGCTTCCTTGGTTTTCCTTCGCGCTGTGCCGGTGCCCAGGGCCTGGACCACAGTGTTCGGTTTATTGAACTAGTCATCAATAGTAGCCTTTCGGCATGATGCCTCGCCTGTGGCTGGCGGCAGCGCTGCCAACGGCAACGAACTCACCGAGTACACTCGACAAACAATAGGGAATGTATGATTACTGCCATTGTAAAAGCGACCATCAAACCAGACATGCATCAGCAAATAAAACGTGTCGCTGACATACTGCAATTGGAGTACGCGCCACATGAGCGAGGCTGCGAGCTGTACGAATCGTTTATTGATGGCGACACCTTTATTACCATCGAGCATTGGCACAGCCAGCAGGATTTGGACATTCACCTAGAAGCCGAGCACGTAAAAAAATACGTTCCACAGCTGCGCGAGTGCGTTGTCGACGAGCAGTTTCAGGTGACCTTTATTAATTCCGACGATATTCAAAAAGTGGTTATTTAACGCGACAGGTATTTATTCATCACGATGTTATCGGCACAGGTTCACTGTGCCGAGTTAAAACCAACACACCGTTTGAAAGCTTAGCCAGCCTTTAACCAGGCGTTATTTTGTTCGGCGTAGCGCTGCGCCAAGTGCCCCGGCAAATCGTACACTTGTTGCAATAACGCTGGTTCGGCTAATAGGCTGACATCGCCTTGGGCCCAGATTTTGCCGTGTTTTAACAGCAACACGCGATCGGCCCACGAGGCGGCTAGAGCAATATCGTGTAGTACTGCCATCACCGCAACATTGTGATCGGCAAACTGTTTGACCTGCTGCATCACGGCATGCTGATGGGCCGGGTCCAAAGCGGAAGTGCATTCATCGAGCAATAATAATCGCGATAATTCACTGCCTTGTGCATCCGTTGGCGGCCGCCAGATTTGCAGTAATACCCGCGCCAGTTGCACGCGCTGTTGCTCGCCGCCGGATAACGATGGATAGCTGCGCTGGCGCAAGTGCCAGACGTCCATTAATTGCATGGCATGACGCTGCAGATCTTGGCTGTGTTGCTCGTCGCCGTGCGGGATGCGTCCCATGGCCACCACTTGCTGCACTGGAAATGGAAACGCCAACTCCACCTGCTGCGGCAATACCGCAATGCGTTTAGCGCGCTGCTGTGCTGGGTACTCAGCCAGCGGCTGATCGTCCAACCAGATTTGTCCCTCATCCAGCACTCTCTCGCTGGCCAAGGTTTTTAACAAGCTGGATTTACCAGCACCGTTTGCCCCCAGTACAGCTAAGCGCTGACCTGGCTGTAAGGTAAAATCGATGTTTTTCAGCAAGGTTTTATCGCGGCTAAATACGCTCAGTTCATTTACCGTGATCATGCCAATACCCGCCGCGACTGTTGTAATAACAAGGATAAAAATACCGGTCCACCGATCACCGCCATCACCAAACCAACCGGTAAATCGGCCGGCGCCAACCAAGTACGGGCAATGGTATCGGCCACTAGTAATAATGTCGCGCCTAATAACGCGCAGCCCGGCAACAGAGCTTTATGGTCAGGGCCCATCAATAAACGTAATAAATGCGGCACCACCAAGCCGATAAACCCAATCATGCCCGCCACCGCCACACCGGCGCCCACCATCAGCGCCGCTGCGACTATTAACCAGCGCTTCCCGCGCTGCACGGCAAACCCTAAATGGCCGGCCACCGCCTCGCCCATTAGTAGCGCATTTAATAGCGCCGCAAAGCGCGGCAATGCCAACAATGGCACAGCGATACACAATGCCAACACCGCTATTTCTGACCATTTGCCATGTGCCAGACTGCCCATCGACCAAAAGGTCATGCTGCGCAGCTGCTGGTCATCGGCCATGTAGGTCAAGATGCCGGTCAGTGCTCCAGCGATAACATTGATCGCCACCCCAGCAAGCAACAGCATTGCCATCTGAGTTTGCCCCTGACAGGTGCTGAGGCGATAAATCAGCCAAGTCACCCCCAAACCGCCAGCAAACGCCGCCACCGGCAACGCAAAGGGTCCGAAAAAAGCGGCATAACCGGATAACAGCGACCCCTGCAGTACAATCACCGCCACCGCTGCCAGCGCTGCTCCGCTGGATACACCAATCAACCCAGGGTCAGCCAGAGGATTGCGAAACACGCCCTGAGTAATAGCACCGGCCACCGCCAACCCAGCGCCCACCAACATGGCGAGCAATACCCGTGGCAGGCGCAGCTCTCGCACAATCCAATCTTGCTGGCTGCTCACTCCGCTGCCCGACAGCTCCGCACCGACCAACACATTGCCCAGCGACTGCAAAACTTGCGACGTTGGCACCGACACAGGTCCAGTGGCCAGCGCCAGTACCAACATCAGCGGTAATAAAACGGTGAGCGCCATCATCACCACATGGCTGCGGCTGGCTGGCCAGGGCAGCAGCACGCGCATACGATTCAACGCCCACTGCATGTTACTGCCCTGCCATTTTCGGCTGCGCAACTAACGCCTGTTCAAGCTGCTGCAATGCGGTGGCCAGCCGTGGGCCAAACCCCAGTAGCAAACCAGCGTCTAACAGCACCACACGATCATCCTTCACCGCTGGAGTGAGCGCCAATTGCTGCTGCACACTGCTGACCTCCAGTGGCCCCGTTTGTGCCACCAGCACAATCTCAGGGGCCGCCGCCAACGCCGACTCTGGGTTGAGTGGCTTGTAGCTGTGATGGTCGATGACATTATTCCAGCCGAGCATGTCCAGTAGCGCTTGCGCCTGAGTGTCTTGGCCGGCGGCCATCAAACCGCGATTGCCCGCCCCCAGCAGCAACAAGGCGCGCTTGCCACGCATAGACGACAGCGCAGCTCGGGCTTCGGCCACTTGTTGCTCGACCAGCTGCTGCAGTTGCTGGCCGCTATCCACTGCGCCAACCACCTCGGCGACGGCTGCGATTTTGGCTTGAATGCCGGCCACGCTGGGTTCGTCGTCAATGCGTACCACGTCAACACCGGCGGCTTTGAGCTGCTCAAACACAGCTGGCGGCCCGGCATCCTGCGTGGCAATCACGGTAGTCGGCGCCAGCGATAAAATGCCTTCCACTGACAGCTGGCGCATGTAGCCAACGTCGGGCAGCTCAGTCGCGGCTTTGGGATAGCGGCTGGTGGTATCCACGCCGACCAGCTGCGTCTGCGCACCTAAGGCGTAAATGATCTCGGTGATGGAACCATCGATGCTGACCAATCGCGTTTGCGCCTGAGCGCCCAGGCTCAGCAGCAACAGCAGCGCGACGCTGAACATCTTCATGCCGCCGCTCCATCACTGAGCAAGAAGCGCGCTAACAGCTGGTTTTGCAGCTGCCGCCAATCGTCACGTTCGGGCTGGCCGTTGTGGCGCTCACCAAACATCAGCGCCAGCTGGCGTCCGTTGACATCAAAGGCTTCTAGAGACGTCACAATACCGTCGTTGGTCGGTTTACGCACCAGCCACAGCTGGTCGATGAGGGCCGTGTTGGCGTGCAGGTTAAAGCCCGGATCGAGCACGTTAAACCAGTCGCCAGTGCGCAGCAGTTTTGTCACCGCACCGGTATGAATCTGCACCACGCCATCGCTGCCAACAAAAATCATGATCGGCTGCTGACTGTCGGCGGCCAATACTAACGCCTGTTCGAAAGCTTCCACCGCCAATGGCTGAGCGTAATCTGCACCAATGCTTTGATACGCTGGAATGCGCTCTATCTGGTGCTTTTTCAGCATCGCTTGAAAGTGATGCACGTCTTTCAGTTCACTCCAGTCCTGGCGCAGTTGCGCGACGTCCAACGCCGCAGGCGTCGCCAGTAAATCAGTTTGACCGTCACGTTCAGCAATCACCGGCGCCAGCTGCTCACCAGCGATGTAACGCTCTACCAGCGCCTGATATTGCTCCAATTGGGTATTGGCAGTGGCGTAAATTTTATGCACTGCCTCACCTTGGGCGTTAAAAAACTGCAGGCTGCGACGCACGCCTTGGCCGCTGTCTTCGCTCACCGCAAAGCCGAACACAAAGCGCGAGAAGAACAGCCGTAAATCGATAACCCCCAGCGCCAAGCCCATCTGGCCGTGCAAGCTGATGTCTTTATATTGGCCGGTCTTTTCGTGCACCATGCCGTCGTTGCGCGTCAGCGCCATCACTTCGCCCAGCGCTTCGACTTCGCAGATAAGGTGGCGAAAGTCGCCTTCCAACCGTGTCACGCCTTGCCCCAGACGCGTCGCCAACAGTTCCGCTTCAGATACGCCGAGTTGCTCAGCGGCGTTGCGAATACGCAATTTCGGCTGGCTTTGTTGCAGCGCCTGCCAACGCTCAGTCAGTGTGGTGTCCATATTTATTCTCCCTGATTGATCTGACGGAAACGCAGCTCAGGGCTGCCGGAATCGCCCAAGCTGTAGTAGTTGCTCACCTGCAAGGCGAATACCGGGGCATTGGCATCGTCTTTGTCGAGGCTGATGGCATAGGTGCGGAAGTTCGGCCATAACTTGTGCTCGCCTGTGAGGTTGTAGGCGTACCAGCTGTGTTCGCTAAAGACGCTGTTGCTACTGTCGGTACTGTAGTGACGGCTAAAATCTTGGCCGTTTATCTGCGTGGCGCTGGTGTAACTGGACAGCTGTTCGGCAGTGATCGGTCCAAATGCCGCGGCATTACCATCGCCGTGCACGCCGCCGTTGCTCCATAAATTGATGGCGCGTTTGGCCAGGTCAATTTCAAAACGCCATTCCCAATCTGCACTGCTGCAATCCACCGCCGCGGCGCTGTCAAAATCGATGCAGCGCTCACTGCTGCCCTCTTCCAGCGTTGCCGTCAGCGTCTGTTGCTCACCCGCAAACTGCTGCGTCACCGCCGCCTGAGTGTGGTAACTCAAGCTAATGGCGCCGTAGCTTAGGTCGGTAATCGCGACTTTGGAGTAGGTTGCTCCGTCGGCATGGCGCACCAGCCAACCGCTTTGTTGCGGCGCGCTGATTTGATGTGTGGTGGGGTTGTACACGTACCAATCTTGCATCGCCGTGCTGTAACGATCGCTCGACCACTGCAGCTCGCTGAGGTCATAACTGGCCGTCAGGGCTTGCGCTTCGGTATCGGCCACGGCGTTGGTGAACACCGAGCTGCTAGCGTCGCCATCGAGGTAAAACTCGGCTTGTTCGTCTAGCAATGCACCGGCGACATCGCCAGCGCCAGACACCCCGCCATTAAGTTTGATCTGAGTGCGTTGCAGCGCCAGGTGCCAGGTGTCTTGCTCGCTCACCTGCTTGCCCTGCAGCAAATCGAAATACGCCCAACTGTCGTAGCTGGCGGCATTAATGCGCGCAACCTGATAAGCATCTGTGCTTGGGCTGCCGCCGTCGGTTTGGTCACCATCACTGGTGTCACCGCCAGCAGTGTCGCCCGGCGCGGCATTGCTACTGCTGCTGTCATCGCTGCCACAACCGCTCAGGATCAGGCCTGCGGCTATTACCGCCAGCCAGCTCAAACGTGGAGAAAGGTGAGTCTGTTGCATGAGTCGCTCCTTAGAATGTCAGGGATACGCCGAGGTAAGGCTTACGCCCATACACCGGGCGACGATCCGCCGGCTCGCCCGGGTCTCGCACGCTATCCGTGAGGTTGTTGATGCCGCCGTACAAGCGGAACTGTTCAGAAAACTGGTATTCGCCTTTTACATCCCAACGCAACAGCGCTGGTGATTGCGCCTGATACGCCTCATTGACGGTGGTGTAGAGGCCGCGCTGCCAATCGGCGGTCAGGGTCAATTGCCAGGCGTTGGCAATGTCGAATAGCCACATGCCTTTGATGTGATGACGGGCGCGGTTAATCAGCGGTAAGTCGGTGCTTAAGTCACGGGCGTCCAAAAAGCCATAGGACAAGCGCTGCTGCAGAAACGCCCACAGTTGTTGCTGGGTCGACAGCTCCAACCCACGAGTCAGTGCGCGGGCGTAATTGCGGTACTGGTAAATCGCCACCTGACCTTGGTCGATGCGCTCGCCGGTGTCGTCGGCTTCGATCAAGTCGCGTATTTGGTTGTGAAATGCCGACAGTTCCAGCTGCCAGCGACGTCCGTCGGTCAGACTGAGGGAGGTCTGAATGCTGCGCGACTGTTCCGGCTCTAACTCGGCGTTGCCCAGCACCATGTAGCCGTTGATGCTGTGATCAAACAGGTAATAGCGGTTCTTCAGGTTCGGCACCCGGTAGCCGGTGCCAATGGAGTTGCGCCATTGCAACTGCCAGTCGCCCAACTCGATGTGGCTGCGTGCCGCCAAGTTGACGCTGCTGTGGCCGCCAAAGTCACTGTCGTGCTGGAAACGCACCCCAGGCGACCATTCCATCCAGTGGCTGGTGGGCAACGTCAGCTGTGCAAACGCTTCGGTATTGTGGCGCCGCTCCAGCGGCACTTCATTGACATCGATGCGATACAAACCCGACGCCAAAGGGGTGACCGTGGCGTTATCGCCAGCGCTGTCGGTGAGGCTGATCTGCCGCTTGTGCTGCTCGATTTGCTCGCCAAACCACTCCACACCCATCACCACATTGGCCAAACCTCCGCCCCAGCTGCTGGGTGTGTAGCTCCACTGGTTAGAGAGCTTGTGCTGTTGGTAATCGGTGTCGCGCAGCAGGTTGCCCGCTGGCATGCTGGCGTCGTTATTGAGTTGATCAGCTTGGTCGTTTTGCCGCTCATGCAACGCGGTTAGCGCCCACAAGCCCCCCGCCAATGCTTGCTCCAGCTCAGCGCTGGCACGCCAGCGGCTTAACTCCTCTTGTTTACTGCCATGGGCGCCGCCTTTGGTGTAACGACGCAGTTCGCTGTCTTCGAAAAAGTGATCCAGATTCAGGCCCCAGTAGCCATCATCGCCGCGCTGCAGCAGTGCTACCCCTATGTTGGCTTTGGTGCCAGCGTAACCATCGGTGCTGTAGGTATCGTCGTTCAGATCGTAACCATCGGATTGGCGCCAATCGCCGCTAAGGCGCGTGTCCACGCTGCCCAGGCGCCAGCCTGAAGACAGCGCCAGATGGCGCTCGCCGGGCCAATCTTGCTGCTCGACTTGGCGCTCACCATAGCTGCCGACATCGGCGCGCAAACGAGTAAAGTTGCCTTGCGGTTGGCGGGTAATGATGTTCACTACCCCGCCCATGGCGGCGCTGCCGTACAAGGCCGAGGCCGCACCTGGGATGACTTCGATATGGTCGATGTCCAGCGCCGACAGCTGCGACACATCCACTGTTGAGCCCGTGGTTGCCGATACCGGCATGCCGTCCACCAGAATCAATACACGATCGCCGTTGAACCCCTGCATGTAGACTTCTTCACCGGTTTTACCGTGTATCTCACGCAGCTGAATGCCAGGAATCACGCGCAACGCATCGCGAATATCGGTGGCATGTAAGCGTTGAATGGTGGCGCGATCGAGCAGTTGCGTGCGCACTGGCGTGTCGGCCAACGGTTGCTCTTGCCGACTGGCAGTCACCACCACATGGCTCAAGTTAAAGGCATCGTCGGCCTGCGTTGGCAAAGCAATAACGGCCGCGACAGCCAACGGCCAGAGACGCCAAGTAACACCTTTCATGCACCACACCAATTACGAATAATTCTCAGTCGCGACGCAATCCTACACAAACGATAATCATTAGCAATAAGTTTAATGTAAAGAGGTGCCGCTCTAGCGCCTCTGGTATGCTTGCCCAAACTCTCAACAATGAGCTGCAGGAGCACCATGAGCTGGCGAAGCTGGTTGCGACGACGTGCCTATCAGGACCGCGCGAATTTGCGCTTGTTTGTCATCGGCGCCTGTGCGTTTTTTGCTGGCATGGGCATGGTGGTGATGGCCAATCGCTGGCTATTGCCATCGCTGCTGCAAGAATTGCTGGTGCTGTTGGGTCTGCTGCTCGCCACTGTGGGCGGTGCCGTGGCCCTGCTCGGCTACTTGGCCCTGGCTCTGTTACGTGTACTGCGGATGATGGAAAAAAATGACTGAACGCTTCCCCGACCTGGAAATCTATTTGCTCAAACCCGACAGCAGTGCCATCGAGCAATGGCTGAAGACGTGTTTTCCGCAACTGCAAACCTTGCAGCAAGGCGAGCGTTGCCATTGGCGCGCTGATACCGACCAGGGGCAGATGGACATCTTTCTTAACCCGCAGGCGGAAAAAAACTTCGCCAGTTTGTGGTTTAAGCAAAACCGCACTCCGTGGGCCAACGATCTCGACTGTGCTCGCCAAGCGCATGCCGCACTGCAAATTGAAGTACGCTGCTCTGCCGCTGGCTGGCAAGAAGGCGAGCAAGAGGACGATTCCGGCTGGATCAAACTGATTCGAGGCGAAGAAAAGCCATTGGTGTGGCGCTAAAACCGCGCTCCTCCGTCTGCATGGCAGCTCTCTATGCTGCCGTGCTGTCCACTTCTGCCATCCAGTGCGGCACTCGTTCCAACTCCAACCCGTGACCATCCATGCTGGCATCGCGCCAGCGCAGACAACTTGTGCTGATGTAGAAACTCAAACACTCAAACACTGCGGCTTGAGCATGATCGTGGGCCGAGTCTGCCTCTATTAAATCTGTGCCTATACCGCTTACTGCCGTGCCGCCAGCTCATACCGATGACGTATTTCAGCGATCGATAGATTTTTTTCTTGCAAACGATAATGATTCTCAATAATGTATTCTCATTCGTTACGGGGATACTCTCATGGCTGCTCAATCGCCGACTGCAAATATTCTGACCTTTCCGCTGGCTGCGCCTACTCAACGCGCCGATAGAAAGCCACAAGCACAAGCCTCAGATAGCCCACAACAGCGCTTTGAACAGCTTGAACAGCGTATTCGCCAGTTTCGTGGCGACACCGTTCATCAACAGTGGCTGGATGCCTACCTGGATCAAGGCCTGGAGCTGGCCTGCCGCGCTGGCCAACGTGAATTGTGGGCATTGCAAGAAAGCTGGCTGCATCGAATGTACCGAGCACTGCGCGATACCGGGCTGGACCTAAAGGCCAGCACCCCCTGGCGAGCGGCCTGCCTCGAAGCGCTATACCAACCATTTTTTGCCCTGCGACATTTGCCCAGAGGCCAACATGACCCGCGCTGTGGCCAGCGTTTGCATGTGATTTTGCGCGACTTTGCAGTGATCTCGCGGCATCTGGTGTAGCCGACACCAATAACTCAGCCCGCGGAGAAAAGTTCTCCCTCGCGGGCACACCGAATGGGACTGAGGGTGTGCAAGGACGCATTTAACTCAGACAGCAACTTAAACAGTTATTCAGACAGCTAGTCACATAACAGCGCACACAGTCGAGGACGTTATGCCACGCATCGGTTTGATTTACGGTACAGACACCGGCAATACAGAAGAAGTCGCCTTTAAACTGCAAGAGCGCATTGAGTGGGCCGCCGTCGATGTATTTGATGTCGCCAACTGTTCGCCCGAGCACATGCAAAATTATGACTTATTAATACTGGGCATTCCCACCTGGGATTTTGGTGGCCTGCAGGCCGACTGGGAAGAGTTCTGGCCATTATTGGAAGACATGAGCTTTGCCGGTAAAACCGTCGCGTTATTCGGCCTAGGCGACCAGTTTGGCTATGGCCATTACTTTCTCGATGCTCTGGGGATGTTGCACGATGCGGTACGCGATCGCGGCGCCAATATTATTGGCCACTACTCCACCGTCGGTTTTGATTTTGAAGCCTCCAAAGCACTGACCGAGGATGGCCAACATTTTGTTGGATTAGGGCTGGATGAAGACCAGCAAATGGAGCTGACAGATCAACGCATCAGTGAGTGGATTAACCAGCTGCAGCAGGAGCTGCAATTAGCGGATTGTGCCTAAGTACAGTTAGCGAATTGTGCCTGAGTGCTATTAGCGGGTAATGAGAGCATTCATAGTCTGACTACCAAACTAAGCTGCAAAGCTACGCCCCTGTATCGCGCCAGCAAGCTTAGAGCGAATTAGCTGGGCAGAGTTTTTCCGGCGCGAGATAAAAACATCACCAGCAGCAACTATTCAGCAGCCAATTTCCACACTGAAAAGACCAAAGCGTATAATTCACAATCGGCTAGAAGTCATACTGCTCACATTCCTCTTTTGAAGCCATCACAGCCCTACGCCTTTGTTTTCCAAGCCAAACATTAGCGCGACCAAGGGCTGTTTTTCTTTCTGGGGTATTGACAACCAAGGCTTTGATCTCTGAAGAATAGTCACCGGTCTCGTATATTCCTGCTCCTGAATATAATGTAAAGCAGGAAGTTAAAATCATAAACTCGCGATCATTCTGCCCCTGCTTGATCAAATCTTTTTCATCAGCAGAAATTAAAAGAGATTGATACTGATAAGCAGTCCAATAACTGGCTCGAAACAGCTGATGATTCTCTCCATAGAGTTCATATAAACCATGTTCCACTTCATCGCGTACGCCATTGCCATCGGTATCAATGCCTTCGATGGTTTCACGAGCAGCAAAAAACTTAGGCTTAGGCGGCAATTTCTGCGCGTCGATTTCTTTAATGGTCAGGGTATGGCGGCTGGTATCGCTGGCAACTAATTCTACTAGAAGCTGTTTCATAACCTTCAGTCCGATATAATAATCAAAACTATCAGCTTCAACTCCTCCACCATGAAACGTTCAACCTCAGAACTGACCGACCAACAGTGGGCACACATTGAGCCTTGTTTACCCAGCCTGCCTCGTGGCAAAGGGGGTCCCAAACCTATCAGCAATCGAGCCTGTTTCGAGGGCATTTTATGGGTCTTACGTTCAGGTGCGCGCTGGCGTGATCTACCCGAGCGCTATCCTTCACCGAGTACCTGCTGGCGCCGCCTTCAGTACTGGGAAGAGCAAGGTGCATGGGTCAAAGCCTGGCGTAAGCTTCTTCGCGTTCTGGATCAACAGTCGCGGTTAAATTGGGAAGAATCGTTTTCTGATGGTAGTTTTGCACCCGCAAAAAAAGGGGCCTCGGTGTTGGAAAAACCAAGCGTGGTAAGGGGTCGAAGTGGATGATAGTCGTCGATGGCGAAGGCATTCCAATCGGGCTGACACTTGGCTCAGCGTCACCGGCGGAGGTCAATCTGATTGAGGCTTTGTTAAATGTTTCCTATGGCAAGAGCAAGGTGAAGCGTTTGATTTACGATAAAGCGGCAGACTCTGATCCTCTGCGAATGGCGTTAAAGAAACGGGGCGTTGATCTCATTTGTCCACATCGTCGAAACAGGAGAAAAGCGCCGCTGCAAGATGGTAGAAAGCTGAGAAGGTACGACCGTCGCTGGAAAGTAGAGCGCACTTTTGCTTGGCTTGGAAATTATCGGCGATTAGTGGTTCGATGGGAAAGAAAGCTCTCAATGTATCGAGCCTTCTTTCACGCCGCCTGCATGATGATCGTGCTAAAGAAGTTGTGAAACAGCTTCTAATCAAAGTAGGCAAGATAAATGGACATGGCACGACTATCGATCAAACCTTAGTCCCACCGACATGTATTCTCAGGATAATCAAACTCCTGGCTTCGCAAACCTGCCCCTATCGGGAACGCCTGCATACCACGTGCCCTATTTACCTGCCTGGCGTCTATGGTAACTGACAAACTCGCGGTTTATTTCGTTTAAACCCGCTGCGATGTCGTTTAGATGGCGGGTTAAATACTCGGCCACGGCGTCTTTATTGGGGTTAAAGCGCTGAATATTGAGCTTGTACAGCTCGTACACCGTAGGGGCTAGTTGCTGCAAAATCAGCGTTGGGCTTTCGGCTTTTAGCATGTAGTGCAGATATAAATTAATGTGCTGCATCTGCTCTTCGAGGCTAACGCTATTTAATAATGCCAGCTCATCATCAGCCGAGTTCAGCGCGGTCAAGCGCTCGCTAACCAACTCAGCATCCAGCTGCTCAGGCGAGCGGCTTTCACCGTACCAGCAGTCGGCGAAATAGTTAGGAAAACGTTGCATTATGCTCATATTATTTCTCCAAAGGGTTACGAGTCCGTACAGGAAAATTAAGCCGCAAGCTGTCGTCGGCCAACGGCGGCAATTGGGACCAATACTGATGTTCCACCAGCCACTGGGGGATATAACGGTTTTCGACGGTCACGCGATAACCCAAGCGGTCGTAGGCCAAGGCTGCCAGGCCCATTAATGGAACTGAAATGGCCGTTTTTGGCACCGCTGAATCCGGATAGGCGTTGTAGTGATGCTGATGCTTTAACAGGGCATTTTCAATAGCCTGATTAAAACGCTGCTCACCTTCAGCGAAAGCAATCGTAGCAATGACATCCAGTTGTGGAATATACAGGTCTCTGACGACCTCTTCCCAAACATTACCGCCTTCTAACGTACTTGGGCTATTTATTGCCATCAGCAAATCGTCACGCACATCTTGCTGTAAATGTAGCGCTCTATATAGCCGAGAAAAATCAGACACTACGGTATCAAAAGTACGGTTGGCTTCTATCACTTGATCTAGATCGCAGCCAACTAGATAGTCTTGGGCTGTGCTGTTTCGTGTTATCCAGCTGGTTATCAATGCAAATGAATAGTTATAGGGCGTTGTATTCGCACTGCGCGCATCCCCATAGACAGTATGAGTTTGATCATCAAGCTCAAACGCCATTGCTTCACCATGATGCAAGGATGACTGATAAAGACCAAGATAGAACTGCTGAAGTCGTCGAGCGGCATAGAATGACAAAACCTGCTCACTCTCATAGCAATAGCATGCTAAATAGTCCGCATAACCATCAACCATCCTAGAGCAGAACCTTCCAAAAAATGGCAACTTTTTGCCTTCAGCCTTTAAGTGCCTGTCGATACCAACCTCAAGGCCTGGAAGACTTTTTTCACATTGTTCTTTCGTAATCGATGCTTCAATCATTTACAGTGCTCTACATATAATTCAATAACGAGCTAGCCACCATTGAGTGGCCATCTTCACTTAGCTGGCCGTTTAACCAGAGCGTACCCAACACGGATCGTATCTCAGCTTGCTAGGACCTAGCTGACTACTATCACCCTAGCTTTCACAACCACCAGAGTACCGCCTTTACTGCGGCAAACCTATCAATTGTGCCTTTTCACCATTACCCATCAAGTTGTCGCATGTACTGGTGTTTGTAGTCAGAACTTCAATTAGTTCGCCGCGACTGCGTTGCTGTTCTGATGCGTTGCTAGGCTGGCTTGAATAGCAGCGCGCCTTTTCCTAACCAGTGGCTGTTTAGACTCTGCATGCCTTTTTGAGTGTGACCTACAGGTTGAGCTCTTTGTCGTTCACAAGAAATGTCAGCGCGCTTATTGAGCACATTTTACTGAACACCTCTTCCAGCACTGTTTAACAACAGCGAGTAGTGGTAGTTAGATTTGGCTACCGCCCAGGTTGGCCAAAAAGCATCAGAGTGAGAGTTAAAAACAGACAGCAACGAAATAGCAAATTAGCAAAATGGATATTTATGTTGCAGCGGGGCCGAGTTGCAGGCGAGGTGTTCTGAAATAGTTTAGTGAGATGTCCGCAAGATGATCAGCCAGCTGCTGGCAATGTAGCAGCTGGCTGATGCTGGCCGATCAGGTGATCTGATAGCGGCCGGGTTTATGGTTCATCGCAATCACCACGTTCAGTGCTGCGGCACCCAAAACCGACAGCGCCAAAATCCACGGTGATACCAGAAAGAACCCGATGCCCACAATGCAGGCATCCAGCAACATTTGAATGCGTCCAGCATTCCAACCATAACGGTCTTGCAGGTACAGGCACAAAATCCCAATGCCTCCGAGGCTGGCGTTGTGGCGAAACAGCACCAGCATGCCAACCCCCACCAACGAGCCGCCCAAAATGGCGGCCAATACCGGCTCTACATGCGGTAGCTGAATCACCCTATGGGAGTAATCGCTCATCACCGACACCGCCGCAACGGCCAAAAACGTGTTAAAGGTGAAGCGTTTGCCCATGCGTTTGAATGCCAGCCAGTAGAACGGCACGTTAATCACAAACAAAATCTGACCAAAGCTCACGCTGGTGGTTAACTTTGATACCACCAGCGATAGGCCGACGATACCGCCAGTCAGAAAGCCACCCGCTTTAAAAAATACCAGCCCCAATACCACGAACAAACTGCCCGTAATCATGGCGATGATGTCTTCCAGCAGGGTGTGTTTTGCAGTTGATGTCTCCACTAAAAGCCTCTGTCACAGTTGAACGGCGCCACTATAGGGGATTGGCCGTGTCAGTCACAGTGGAGTTTGCAGGCGGTTGCTGTCTGACTTGACATTGCTCCCGACGGCGCGCCCGAAGTGCGCTGTTATGCACTCTTTCGACAGGCAAGTGCCCCGTTGGGAGCAATCAGAGCTTGGTGGCTCAGCGGTCAATGATTAAGGTTTTCATATTGGTGAATTCGCGCATGCCGTATTGCGCCAGCTCACGGCCATAACCGGACTGCTTGGTCCCACCAAAGGGCAAGCGCTGGTCGCTGCGCACCATGCCATTAACCACCACACAACCGGCGACGATGTGATGCGCCATCGCCCTTGCCTCTTGCTCCGGCCCCCAAACACTGGCGCCGAGGCCAAAACGCGTGGCATTGGCGATGCGTACCGCGTCTTGATCATCCTGGGCACGAATCATCGCCGCCACTGGGCCAAACAGCTCCTGTTCATAGGCCGGGCAACCGGTCGGCACCTGATCGAGCACGGTTGCCGGGTAGTCGGCGTAGCCACTGCCCGCATAACCACCGAGCAGCCTGGTTGCACCGGCGGCCACACTGTCGTCCACTTGCTGTTGCAGCTGATCGCGTAAATCGCGGCGCGCCATGGGCGCCAGTTGCAATGATTTGGCGTGTTGAACAAAGGCGGCGATAAAGGCATCCGCCACCTTGGGATGAAGAATAAAACGCTTGGCCGCGATGCACACTTGGCCAGCATTCATAAAGCGCGACTTCACCGCCGTGGTGGCGGCTTGCTCAACATCGGCGCCGTCGAGTACCACAAACGCATCCGAGCCACCGAGTTCCAGCACGCTCTTTTTTAGCGCCTTGCCAGCACTGGCAGCCACGGAACGCCCAGCGCGCTCACTGCCGGTTAACGTCACCGCTGCGATGCGATCGTCGGCAATCACTTGTGCGCAGGTTTCGTTATCGATAAACAGGTTGCTGAACACCGCCTCGGGAAAACCCGCCTCAACAAACAAGGTTTGCAGCATGTCGGCACAGCGGGGCACATTTTCCGCGTGCTTCAGCGCCAAGGTGTTGCCCGCCATCAAGGTCGGCGCAGCACAGCGCATCACCTGCCAAATAGGAAAATTCCACGGCATGATCGCCAGCACGGTACCAATCGGTTCAAAGTGCAGATACGCATCACTGGGGCTGGCGGGCAGTGACTCAGGGGCGAGCATGTCTAACGCCTGTTTGGCATAGTACTCACACACCTGCGCCGATTTTTCGATTTCGGCCTCCGCTTCAGAGGTTTTTTTGCCCATCTCTGCGGTCATGATGCCCGCCAACGAAGATTGCTGCAGTCGCAGCTGCTGCGCCAACGCCATGAGATAGGCGCCGCGCTGGCTGACGCTGAGCGCCGACCACTGACGATTCGCTGCTGGCAAAGCTTGCAGTCGCTCTTCTAACGACTGTTCATCAAGGTAGGGTTGTTGCCACTCACATTCGCCGGTGGCCGGATTGATGCTTTGATAGCTCATGTGGGTTCGTCCTTAAAGAGTCTCAATGCTGTGCAGGAGAGCTTAGTGCCATTTCAACGCAGACTGACCAGCTTGGGGTAGAAATTAGTTCTTACTGCGGCCTAAGCACTAAGGCCTAAGCGCTGCGGTCCTGACCTTGATGAGCCATGCCTCGATGAACCATGCACTCGCTTAGCCACGCACGCGATCAATCATCTACGGCCGCTGAGCGTTGCTGCAACCACTGGCTCACGATACGCCCGGTGGCCGACGACCAACCCTTCAGGCTGTCCAGCGGTATGATCTTGTAGTCGTCCAGCTCGTTGTCATCGAGCACGATGTCACCTTCGGCATACACGTGAAAGCCGATGATCAGCTGGTTAAATATATCCCCGGAGGTGCCAACGCCATCAAACACCTCAAAGCCAATAAACTGCGCCTGTTGCGCCTGCAACCCCAGCTCTTCGGCGGTTTCCCGCAATGCACACAACTGCGGGTGTTCACCGCGCTCAAGAAAACCGGTAATCACACTGAAGCGGCCTTGCGGCCAAGCCTTGTTGTGCGCCAGCACCACGCCCTGCGGCGTTTCCACCACCACCGCCACCACGGGTGTGGGGTTATCCCAGAAGACGTAACCGCAGTCGTCTTCACAAGCGAGGCGATTGAATTCGTCAATGATGGTGTTCTTCAGGCTGGCTTTGCATTGCGGGCAATACTGCATCGGATTCTCCTTTGTCAGACCGCCAGCATGACGCTGGCGACAGCCTCAAGCAAGGAGCTACTGACGATGGCCGATGAGCGCCAGTAACTGTTGCTCCAGCTGTGCTTCATCCAATGGTTGATCGGCGATGATTTCCAAGCGACTCTCATCCAGCGCCCGCGTCGGCATTTCGCTGGCAATGCCATCGCGCATGTTGATCACCATCGGTCCTTGGTCGGTTAACAGCAGCGCCTTTAGGCGCACCACATCCAATTGCGCAACCCAATCGCGCAGACCATCGAGCGAAAACTGCTGTTGCTCATTAAACAGCCAGCCAACGGAAAAGTGCCCTTGCCCTTGATTGCTAAAGCGCCGCCAAGGCTCGCCCGGCGCTAGGGCCAAAGGCGCCTGTACGTCTGTTGCAGGGCTTTCGTGAGCGTGGGCGTGTGGATGAATCGCCAAGCGGTCGGCATCGACCGGCAGCAACAACAGTTGTGGTTCCAGCTGGCCATGAGTTAGCCATTCAGAGGCGGCCTTGGCCGGTTGTGAGCGCGCAATAAAGTCGTCAAAACACTGCCGGTCGGCATCGGTGGCAAAGTCGGTTTTATTGGCCACCACTACATCCGCCAGCTGCAGTTGGTCGATAAAGGCTTGGTGCTCCAGGTAGCGCGGCTGCGACAGATGGCGAGGGTCCACCAAGCAGACATTGGCGCCCAGTTCGAGCACGTCTTGGTAGTGCTCATTGCGCAGGGTTTCTAACACTTGTCGCGGGTGGCCGAGCCCAGTGGGCTCGATCAGCAGCACATCCGGCTGTTCGCGACTGATCAGCCAGTTCAGGCCCATCTGAAACGGCAAGCCAGACACACAGCACAAACAGCCGCCTGGCACTTCTCGCACCACCGCGCCCTGGCCGGCCAGAATGGCGCCGTCGACCCCAACTTCGCCAAACTCATTGACCAGCACCGCCCACTTTTCATCCGCTGGCTTGTGCTGCAGCAAATGCAAAATAGCGGTGGTTTTCCCCACGCCGAGAAACCCGGTAATCAGGTGTGTGCGGACGCGTGCCATGCTTTGCTCTCCAGAAAAACGTTACAGTATAACTATTCTAACGAGCGAAGCACGCCCAGCGGCGACACGGTGACCGCGCGGCGCATAAGCCACAATCCCAGCGCGACCAGCACCAGTACGGTGACCGGTGGCAGCCACAACCACACCCAGCCCAGGCTTTGATAAGGAATGTTGAGCACGATCTGATAAATGCCCAACACCACCGCCTCGCCGCCCAGCAAGGCCAAACCACTGGCCAGCAGCGCCAACAGGCTGAACTCCACCAACTGGGAGCGACGAATCAACCCAGAGCTGCCGCCCAAGGTGCGCAGCATGGCGCCCTCACGCAGGCGCTCACTCAAGCTAGCGATCAATGCCGCCACCAGTACCAACACCGCAGCCACCAACACAAACAGCAGAATCAGCTCCACCGCCAAGGTGACCTGCTGCAGCAGGGTTTGAATCTGGCCCAGCACAAACTGCATATCCAGCAAGGTGACGGAGGGGAACTGGCGGATCAAGCCGGTCAAGGCATCACTCTGCCCCGGCGCGACGTAAAAGCTGGTCAGATAACTGCGCGGCAGCGATGCCAACACATCGTCGGAGAACATCATGTAAAAGTTCGGACTGAGTGAACCCCAATCCACTTCTCGAATGCTGCTGATGGTGGCATCAAAATCGACGCCACCGGCCCGAAAGCTGAGCGTATCACCCAACTCTACCCCCAGCCGCCCGGCCAAACGCTCTTCGATCGACACTTGGCCATTGCCGTTTTGCAGCGCTTCCCAGCTGCCTTCAACAATGCGATTGGAATCTGGCAAGTAGCTGTCTGCGGTTAACGCCAAATCGCGATTGATGGCCGGATCATCGGCGACCTCCAGCGTTTGCACGTCGGTGCCATTGATGCTCAGCAAACGCCCCGGCACCATCGGATACAAGCGCTGATGCTGATAACCGGCTTGCTCCAGCGCTGCGACAAAGCCGTCGGCCTCGTGCTGCTGAATATTGATGGCAAACACGTTCGGTGCATCGTCGGGCAAGCTCGCTTGCCAGTCGGCGAGTAAATCGTTGCGCACCGCCGCAATCACCACCATCACCATCAGCGTTAACGAAAACGCCAGAATCTGACCGGCGGTCTGGCGCCGATGACGACTCAGATGCTGCCAAGCAAAGCGCACCACCAGCGGCAGCTCGCGCCCTTGCAAACCGCGCTGCGCCAAACTGATCAGCCCCTGGAGCAGCAGCAACAACACCAATACCACCAGCGAACCGCCCAACATTACGCCGACGCTGAGTACGGCATCCTGAGTAAACAACCACAACAGCGCCGTCAATGCGGCCAATGCCAGCGCAATCACCAGCCAGCCCGACAACGGCACCGGCACCAGATCACGACGCAATACACGCAACGGGCTAACACGCGATAGAGGCAGCAAATACGGCAATCCAAATCCTAACAGCGTTACCGTGCCGCTGCTGGCGCCCAGTAGCCAGGCCGACCAATGGGCTTCGGGCAGTTGCTCTGGCAACACTTCGGCCAAAATCTCCAGCAACGCGTGCTGCAATGCCAGCGCCAAACCAATACCAACCGCCGTCGCCAGCACCGCCAGAATCAATAGTTGCGAGGCATATAACTGGAACACTTGCGCGCGCGCCAAGCCAAAGGTGCGCATCAATGCACTGATATCAAAATGGCGCTGGGCATAGCGCTGCGCCGATATCGCCACCGCTACGCTGGCCAGTACCACCGCCAGCAAGGCTGCCAAACCGAGATACTGCTTGGCGCGACTGAGGGCACGAGACATCGCCTGATTGCTGTCATCAAGGGATTCAAAGCGTTGATTGGAATCGAGTTCGATCTGTTGGCGGAACTGCTGCAGCGCGGCTTCCTCACCACCGAGTAGCAGCCGGTAGCGCACCCGCGCACCCGGGCCCAGCACCTTGGCGCTGGCAAGGTCGGCCCGGTTCATCATTAACCGAGGCGATAAGGTGTAAAAGTTACCGCCGCGATCACTTTCCTCGACAATGACTGCAGAAATGGTCAGCTGTGCATTGCCCATTTCCACCTGATCGCCCACCTCGGCTCCCAACAGCGCCAATAACCGCGATTCAACCCAGGCCTCGCCCGCTGGCGGGCCGGAAAACTGCTGCTGCGGTTCACCAAATGCCTGGCTGGCGGTGGTGAGGCGCCCACGTAGCGGATAACCGTCGTCCACCACTTTAATGGCCGCCAGCGCTAACTCTTCGCCAAACAACACCACGCTGGGAAACGTCACGGTTTCACTGCTTTGCAGCCCTAACGCCTGTGCGGTATCTGCCCAGGCGGGGGAATGGCGGTGGTGGAACGTATGCGTAAATCGGCGCCGAGAAGATCGTTGGAGCGCGCTTGCATTGCCTGCTCCAACCGCGAACTCAGCAAGGCAATGGCGGTGGTGGAGGTGACGGCGATCATCAGCGCCATCAGGATCAGCGTCAGCTCACCGGAGCGGGCCTCGCGCCACAGCAAGCGGCTGGCCAATGCCCACAGCCGTGTTAACGGCATGCGATGCAAGGTCATAGCACTTGCTCCAACTGGCCATCGCTCATCCGTAACTGTCGCTGACAGCGCTGCGCCAGCTGCGGATCATGAGTCACCAGTACCAGCGTGGTGGCGCGCTCAGCGTTCATGTCGAACAGCAGTTTTTCGATTTGCGCCCCGGTGTCGCGGTCTAGATTGCCCGTGGGTTCGTCGGCAAACAGGATTTGCGGATCACCGGCAAACGCGCGCGCCAACGCCACGCGCTGTTGCTCGCCACCCGACAGCTGGGTGGGGTAATGCGTCATTCGATGACCCAGCCCCACTGCCTCTAACAGGCGCGTCGCTTCTTTGCGCGGCTCAGCATGAGTGCGAATTTCCAACGCCAGCATGACGTTTTCCAGTGCGGTCAGGCCCGGCAGCAGTTGAAAGTTTTGAAACACAAATCCAGCCCCTTGTGCACGCACGGCAGCGCGCTGGTCTTCATCGAGGTGGTCAATGCGTTGGCCCAGCAAATGAATTTCGCCGGCGGTGGGCGCGTCCAATCCCGCCATGATGCCAAGCAACGTCGATTTGCCACTGCCCGAGGCGCCGACAATGGCAACACTCTCGCCGCGCTTGATATCAATATCCACGCCCTTCAAGATGGCCAAGGCATGGCTTCCGGCCTGCACCTGCTTTTCTACTGCACGAATACTAAGCGAGGACGATGTGCTGACGTTATTGGCAAGACTGACACTCATAAGGACTCTCTGGTTGTTGGCGTTATTGGTCGCAGGCCACGCCCATGCGACCAAGGTACTGATTATCGGTGATAGCATTAGTGCCGGATTTGGCATGCCAGTGCAACAAGGTTGGGTCGCCTTGTCGCAAGCCACGCTGCAACGCGACTACCCGGATATTCGTCTGATCAATGCCAGCATCAGCGGTGATACCAGCGCCGGTGGCCGCAGCCGTTTGCCGTCTTTGCTGCAACAACATCAGCCACAACTGGTGATCATCGAACTCGGTGGCAACGATGCTCTGCGCGGCACCCCCATTCGCGTCATTAAAGACAACTTAGCCGCGATGATTGATCAGTCCAAGCAAGCCGGTGGCGATGTGTTGTTGTTAGGCATGCAAATCCCACCCAACTACGGCCCGGCTTATACCCAAGCCTTTGCGCAGTTGTTTCAGCAGTTGTCGGACGATAAAGACACGCGGTTGGTTCCGTTTCTATTACAAGACCTGACAGACGACAGCGGTGCACTAAAAGCGGGCATGATTCAGGCTGACGGCATTCATCCATCCGCCAAAGCACAGCCATTGATGGCAGCGCTGGTCAATCAGCAAATCCGCTTGTGGCTAGAGGCTCAGTAATTGTTCTGAGCTGGCCCGAAGCAGCGCTCACAAGCCTCTGATACCAACTAAACTCCCCGAACAGGAAAAGCACCGGGGAGCTATGGATACCCTAACCGCGGCTGGCGCCCCCACCATTCTGCGCCGTCTCAGCTCAGCCATTGTCATCGCCACTGCCAGTATCAGTCTGGTGGTGGTGCTGCTGTGCGTGCATTTCTGGCTGGCGGCACAGGATCAGGTGTTTGATGATATGGCGCTGCACATCGCACCCGCCAACAACAGCTTGCTGCAGTTTCATCAAACCCAGCAACAGGCCCTGCTGGCGATATCACAATCGTCCGGCCAATTATCCCCCGACCAACTAGCGATCAAGCTGGAACAAGCGCTGGCAGATTTCACCGTGCCGTTTGAGTACCTCGCCGTTTATCGCAACAACGGCCAGCGACTGCTGCAGGCCAGCCTGACAGGGGGCGCAGGAGAAGCGCCGTTGAGCTTGTTTGAACAAGACATGGCCTACCTTAAGCAGCAAAGCGGCACTGTATTAGCGGGCAGCTATCGCATTGCCGCCAGTGCACACCTGGCCGTGTGTAAACCCATTACCTGGATACGCAACCGAGGGTATTTATGCGCGTTTTCCAACCAGCGCCAGCCGCTGTCGCGCGCCCTCAGCGATATCGCCAACCGCAGCTTAGAATACCAATTGATTCGCGCTGACGGTGTGCTGTTGCTGAGCAGCAACAGTGGTAAAGACGTCCACCGAGCACGACTGGGTGAGCCGGTATCAATCAACTTGCAGCAAGCTGTAGGGCGCAGTGTGCGCGGCGGTGTGGTGCGCCTCACCGACGGGCAGCAACTGCACCGTGATTATTATTCGCTACTGTCCTACGTTCGTGGACTGGATGTGGCACTGCTGCTGGAAACGCCGCTACACCGTTTGAGCAGCCAATATTTGCGCACTATTTTGCCGGTATTTGCTGGCTGGCTGGCCATCGTCGGCATCCTGCTCGGCCTATTTCGTCTGCAGCAACGCTGGTTGCAGCATCAATCACAGCAGCAACAACAGCTGTTGCAACAAAATAAAACCTTAAAAGACGAGTCGGCCCTGCTGTCGCGCACAGTGCATGGCTGTATATACCGCGCCACCTTGCCCGATTTATTGCTAACGCACATCACCCACGACAACAATTCGGTATTAGGCAGAGAATTACAGCAACGATTAGAGCGCCATAACTCGCTACTGAGTTTGATGGCCAGCGAAGATCAAGAAAGCTACCTGCAACTGTTGGAACAACATAAAACCCAACAGCAAGCCTACGAGATGGTCTACCGTCTCAATAGCCCGGAGCAAGAACTGCGCTGGATATTGGACCGCGGCTCGGTATTGCAAAGCGGTGATAATCGATACGAAGTCGAAGGATTTTTAGTCGATATTACGGATCAGACGTTATCGCAGCAGCACATTAATTACCTTGCGACTCGTGACCCACTGACAGAGCTGGGCAATCGCTATTGGTTTAACGATGAATTGATTAGCTACACCCGTCACCAGGCCAATCGCCAACGTCTAATGGCGCTGCTGTTTATTGACCTTGATCGGTTTAAGACCATTAACGATTCTCTCGGCCATCAATTTGGCGATCATTTATTGAAGGAAGTCGCAGCACGCTTAAAAAGCATTGTTCCGGAGCACTACCCGCTGGCACGCTTGGGCGGCGATGAATTTATGATTATGGTTACCGATGGTCGCCAACGCGCCGACATAGAACACATGGCACGGCGCATCATCAGCACCTTGTCGGAAACCTATCGCATTGAACATTTCAAATTAAATACCAGCTGTTCCATTGGCATCAGTTTATTTCCGCACGATTCCAGTGACGCATTTGTATTGATGCGCAACGCCGATACCGCCATGTATCAGGCTAAAAGCCAGGGCGGCAACGGCTACCAGTTTTACACAGACGACATGAATCAACGGGTAAACTCACGCCTAACGCTGGAAAACGAACTGCGCCGAGCCATCCAGGCGCAAGAGTTTGAGCTGTATTATCAACCGCAGGTGTGTACAAAAACTAATGAATTATTGGGCGCTGAGGCGCTGATACGCTGGCAGCACCCAGATGCAGGCATTATCTCCCCTGCTGACTTTATTCCGGTAGCTGAAGATACTGGACTGATTAACGACATTGGTGATTGGGCTCTGCGCGAAGCATGCAGCACGTTTTATCGTTGGAATATGTATCGCCACCGTCCACTGCCAGTGGCTGTCAATGTATCGGTGCGACAGCTCAGCGATGGTTTTCCCAGCCGCATTAAAGACATTCTCGATCACTCCGGACTGTCACCGTCATTACTGGAGTTAGAAATCACTGAAAGTTTATTAATGGATAACGTGCAGCAAAATGTTGAATGGCTGGATGCCATTCATGCTCTAGGCATTAACTTCGCCATGGATGATTTTGGCACCGGCTACTCTTCGCTCAGTTATCTTAAGCAATTTCCGATCAGTAAATTAAAAATTGACCGCGCTTTTATCATGGACATCACCAGCGATGTCGATGATGAAGCCATCGTACGCGCCATTCTTGCCATGGCACACAGCCTACGGTTAAAGGTGGTGGCCGAAGGTGTCGAAACCGAGCAACAACTGGAGATGTTAAAACGCCTGCAATGCAACAGTTATCAGGGATATTATTTCAGCAAGCCGGTGGACAAAATGACGTTTGAAAAAAATTTTTTAGAACCGATGCCGATGATTGGCCACTCATAGTGGTCTGAATCAGAAGTTCGTATATTTTCAGAGCGAATAGCAAGCGCCAGCACAAGGCGCTGTTCGCAGGAAATATCGGAATCTTTGATAATCCCAAGCGGTTGGGTTTTAAAATCCAATTAAGCTGTCACTATATAGGCGCACTTTCACTCAGAGGCTTTTTATGTCCACGCCCTCATTAGCCTGGTTGCAGCGTCTGGCGCAGCAAGCTGGCCATCTTATCCGCCACGAGCAGCAAACGCTGACGATCAGTTACAAAGACAATATCGAATTAGTCACCCAAGCGGATGTCGCTGCTGACCGCTTGATTCAGCAAGCCATTCAGGAGCAGTTTCCCAGCCATACGATTTTGTCTGAAGAACTGGCACCTCAAGCCGCCACCGAGTGTGAGTAATTATGGATCGTCGATCCCATCGACGGCACGGTGAACTTTGCTCGCGGTCATAGCCAGGTAGCCGTATCCATTGCCTTTTATCGTGCCGGTGTGGCTGAGTTAGGCGTGGTTTATAACCCGTTCACGCAAGAGCTCTTTTCTGCCCAGGCCGGGCAAGGTGCCACATTGAATGGCGAAACCATCCACTGCTCCGGCACCGATGAGCTGCGCCGCGCACTGATCGCCACGGGTTTTCCTTATCAAAAAAATAATCTGGGACAAATGATCGAGCGGCTGCAAAAAGTGCTAACCCACTGCGCCGATGTTCGCCGTCTGGGATCAGCCGCGCTGGACATCTGCTGGGTGGCTTGTGGGCGTTTGGACGGCTATTACGAAAGCGTAAAACCTTGGGATTTCGCCGCTGCACGCCTGATCGCACTGGAGGCTGGCGCCGTGGCTGGGCATTATTTGGCACCGCCGGCAGATATTTCGCCGACCTTATGTGGCGACCATATGCTGGTGAGCAATGCGGTTTTATTTGAGGCCATGCAGTCGCTATTGACCGATCACTGATGAGCGTCAGACAGCAGTGCCAGAGCAGCTGGTAAACGTTTTTGCTCAACGCTGGAAAAATGGCGCAGACGATACTGCTGCAACAGCGCCGCGCGCTGCTGTTCATCCAGCGCTTGCTCAATCAACGAGTTCTGGTACGCCTGGTAGGCAGAAACACGCTGCCGCCATTGCGCCTGTTGCTGATCTAACTGCTGCAGCCGTTGGGCTGCGACTTCGCCGTACTGCTCCGTTCGCCATTGCTGCAGCTGCTGATCTGAGGCTCCTTCCTCGCGCAGCGTGTGTTCCTGCTGTTGGTGCGATTGCAGCAACCGAGTTTGCTCTCTGAGCGTGATGAGGTCATCGGGTAATGTCGCCGTCACGGCGTTTTTATCGGCCAGTTGTAAGCGCTGTAACTGGTAACGATCCAGTAGCTCGTCATCGGCAAAAAAAGCCGCCACGGTTTTGCCATCAAAATATTGCCGTCGCAGCCGCTGCTGCCAGTCCAGTCGCTCGGCCAGTACCTCTAAGCTGGTGGCCTCTTGGGTTTGACGGCGCTGCGCAACGCGGTCAAAGTCAGCCAGCGCCGCTCGATACTGTAAATAGCGCTGCACCAAGCGCAATGCTTGACCACGTGCCGGTTGTGGCAGCGCAGCGATTTGCTGTTCCATCAGCTCGGTCATCTGGCCCAGGGACGCCTCTCCCAGGGCCGCCAAATGGAAATCTATCCAATGACGCAAGTCGCGGTCGATCACCAGTGATTGATCGCTGTGCAGCTTTAGCGCACCGTCCATTTGCGCACCGCGGTAAGTATTTAATGCCAGCACTTGATCACGCGCTTGGCGAGCATGGTGCCAGAGGTCTTCGCTGCGTGATGCCGGGCCGCCAGCAGAGGTGGCCGGCAGCTGCTGTACATCCACATCGCGCCACTGGCCCAGCCACCAGGTCACCACACCCAGTAATACGACAAAGCTCAGCCCCTGGCGCCAAGACACGCTACAAACCCGCTTGCTGCAACCGATTGGCGTGGGTGCGGAAAACCGTCAGCGGATCAGTTTCCGTTAAATCATGCAGACCCAGCGTCATGTTCACTTCGTCGAGGTGGTTCATTCGAAAATCATCACGGATCACCATGCCCAGCCGGCTGCCACAGCTGCCGACCAAACCGTCATTTTTCTCACCGGCAGGGAAAAATAACCGCGTGGTACCAGTCAGCAAGTCCAGCGGATCCAGCACATTGGTAACCGGCTTAGCGCCGCTCCACGAGTAATACCGCACGCCATTGTACTCGTAGTCACCCTCGCCACACTCCGTCGCGGGAATGCCACCCGGGTGCAGCTGGTTAAAGGCTTCGGTCTCAGCAAATGTCATTGATTGCAGCGATGCCATGATGTCTTGCGGATGGCCACCTCCTGACAATAAATCGATCACCTTGGCCAAGGTGTTGCCTAATGTCGCAATCAGACCGGCAAAAGCATCAGAGCCCTCGCTCCAATCATTCAGTGCTTCGGCCACAGGGGTACCTTTGTTCACACCAGCAATGGTAGTAACGGAGGCCACCAAATCTGGCCGCACCGACGCCACGTAGCGCACGGTTGGACCGCCATGGCTGTGGCCAATCAGATTGAACTTGTCTGCACCGCTAATCACCCGCAGTTTTTCAAGCTGTGGAATCAACTGCTCACCGCGCACTTCGGGTGCATTGGAGTTAGACACACTGGTGACAAAGACTTCAGCGCCATCAGCGCGCAAGGTTTCCGGCACTTTGTACCAGTAATCTATGCCCAACAATTGGTCAAAACCGTACAGGCCATGGGTCAGCACAATCGGATATCGAGTCGCGGTGTAGCCGCTGTTGTCCGGTGATTTGGACATAGCGTACGACCACGAACTGGCCAGCACAGCAGCCAGCATGACAACAACAGAAAGGAGTTTCATAGGCAGGTCCTGAGGATTGTTATTATTAGATCCTTCGCTCCCGGCGGGATGCCTCCGCACCTTAGCCAGCGCGGAAGCTATGAACATAGGATGTTTCAGGACAATGTCGACAAATTAATCTGTCATATATGACAGCATCACTCCGATGGTTGAAAGATCTGCTGCTGTTGCAGATGCAATTGCTCAGCGTCCTCGACCGTGCGTTGTAGAATCTCCGCCACCGTTGGCATGTCGTTGATCAGCCCCTGGGTCTGACCGATAAACTGCACGCCATAATCCAAGTCGCCCTGCTCAGTTGCGGCCTTTAACCGCGGCACACTGGCGCCGAAGTAAGCCAGCAGCTTGACCTTATCGACCATGGCTAACATGCCCACAAGCACTTTCCATATCGGTTGGTTCACCAGCTTGGCAGCGCGCGTTGCTTGCCAACTGGCGATGAAAAAATTCATGGGTCGGCGCGTTTCTTTTACTGAGCGCGCAGTGCGCATCACACGCGCCGGAATACCATCAAAGTTCTTGGAATAGATGGTCTCTTGCTCACTGCGCTCAATCACGGCCTGTTTGGTATTGGCATGCAGCGGGCTTTCTTGACTAGTAGCCAAGCGCGACCCCATGGCAATGCCATCCGCACCCAATGACAGTGCGGCCAGCAGTCCACGGCCATCGGCAAAGCCACCAGTCGCAATCACAGGAATGGTCACCTTGGCCGCAATGGCTGGCACCAATACCAGAGAAGTGACATCACCGCCGTGGGCGGCTGCCTCGTGGCCAGTGACCATGAGGGCATCAGCGCCGATGGCCTGGGCAGATAAAGCATGCTTTTCCGTCACCACTGTCGCAATCACTTTACCGCCATACTGATGGGCCCTTTCCACCAGCCAATCGCCTTTGCCCAACGAAAAATTGATCACCGGCACCTGCTCTTGCAGAGCAACTTCAGCGTTCTCTTTGGCACCGGGCATCAGCAGTGTCACGCCAATGCCGAAGGGTTTATCCGTCAACTCACGAATACGGCGAATGGCTGTGCGGGTTTGCTCTGCGGTCAGCGGACCACTGGCGAGAATCCCCAAACCGCCAGCGTTGGCCACAGCCGCCACTAACTCGGGGGTTGAGATCCAGCTCATACCGGGCAACACAATGGGGTATTCGATAGCAAGCAATTCGGTCAGACGAGTACGCATAACAAAGCTCCAGCACATCAGAGCGGCACACTCTAGCGCTGATACAAAAGCAGTCTATGGCCGAAATGCCGGGGTTAAATCAGTGAGAAGATGGGAGGATCAGGGTTGGCGGGCTTGCTCTTTGACAAAGTTCTTAAACATGCGGGTACGTTGCTCGGACGACATGCTACGCAGTTGCTGCAGGCTTTCGACACGGTCGTTGTACATGTTTGGATCTTGCAGGCGGTGAGACTGCAGCGAGCGATAGAAATGATCCAGCGCTTGGCGCTGCTCGGGACGAGCGTTATCCCACTCCAGTGACAAACCGCCGCGAGGGTCCGGTGCCGCTGGATCAAACAGATGCACGCCATCAGCACCGCTGTGCGGTGTGTCGGCCCAGGCAACGCCTGAGGCAAGCACGAGACTGATGAAAAGTGGATGGCGCACGGTTTTATCCTGCAATTGTTTCACTGACAATATAGTGTACCGCTAACCACGACACCAGCCCATGCGCATGCCGTAAATGCCAAGTAAAGTCATGAGCCATTGTCCACCGGCAAGCTCAACGTTGCTTGCAAGCCGCCCTTTGGATGATTCGCTAGTTGCAGATCGCCGCCATGATGCAAGGCCACACGGTGCGCGATGGCCAGCCCCAGTCCAAATCCTCGGTGGCCTTTATCCAGCGCCTCGGTGCTGCGCTCCCTGGCATCTTCGTTGCGCACAAACGGCCGCACCAGGTCCGGCAATATATGCTCAGGCACTCCCGGCCCACGGTCACGCACGCAAATCACCAGCCACGGCCCATCCTGAGTCAGGCTGACACTGACAGCAGTGCCTGGGTGTGTATGCAATAACGCGTTGCGCACTAGGTTCTCTACCGCCGCGCGAATTAACGCCGGGTCCGTCAGGACGGGATAAGACTGCGCTGGGCGATGCCAGTTCAGTTGCTCGGACGAGTGCTCAAAGCGTGCGTCACTGACAATTTCGTCCACCAGATCCGCAGCATCCAAATGCTGCCAGTGGTTGCGATTCTGATCGACCTCCAGCCGCGCCATCCCGAGCAAATCGCCAATCAACTCGTTCAGCCGTTGGTTCTCTTGCTCAATACGGTCCAGCGCATCCTGCTGCTCATCGCATGAATCCAAACGTGCCAGTTCTAATGCTACGGCAGAGCGGGCCAATGGAGAACGCAACTCGTGGGAGACATCACGAATCAGTTGTTTCTGGTCTTCCAGCACACGCCCCAAGCGCGACGCCATGGCATCAAACTCGCGGCTCAGTTGCCCAACTTCATCACCCCGGCGCGTCAGCTTGCTAGGCAACTGTAAGTGGAAGTCGCCACGTGCCAATGCCTGTACGTAGTGCTGCAAATCAGTCAACGGACGAGTTAAATACAGCGACAGCAGCCAACCCAGCAGAGCGAACAACAGTACCGCGGCGGCAAACCCCCAAGCCAAATACGCAGGAAAGTTAAACACCGCCAGCGGATGAATAAACTCCACCACCAGCAAATAAATGCGGCCATCGTGGGACATCAGTGGAGCTTTGACCAGAATTTCGGTCCGCCCAAGCGGATTCACTAACGCCTGATAGTTTTGCGGCGAATAGGCGTACTCCAGCACGGCTGGAGGTACCTGCGGCAGCAGGCTAAGGCCACGATCATCAAAAATATAGGCATTCACACTGGGGTGGCGCTCAAAGGTAAACAGCCACTCAAGCAATAAAGGCTCGCCACCGCGTTGCAGTATCAACTCTGCAGCAGAAATGTATCCGCCTGTTGGGGCGATTAAGTTGATGGAGTCGTTGGACCAGTGACGGTAATAGGCGGCGAGCGCCAAGGTCACCATCGCGGCGACCAGGCTGGTCAATAAAAACGCCAGGTAAATGCGAACAAAAACGCCGCGCATAGTTTATTGCTCTGGCTGGTACTGGTACCCCACGCCACGCACGGTTTTTATCCGCTGCTTACCATCACGATTTGGCCCCAGCTTTTTACGCAAATTACTCAGGTGCATATCCAAACTGCGATCAAACAACGTCAGCGAACGCTGCATGCTCTGCTCGGCCAGGCGGTTTTTTTCCACCACTTTGCCAATATCGCGCGCCAGTACACTGAGGATATTGAATTCAGTGACGGTTAATTCCACCGCTTCACCATTGCGCTCAACAATGTGCTGATCAAAATCAATGGATAAATCGTCCACCTCGATCCGCGAGCTGGCGACATCTACCGGACGCCCACGACGCAATACGGAGCGCAATCGGGCCGACACTTCACGAGGGTTACAAGGCTTGGGCAGATAATCGTCGGCGCCAATTTCCAGCCCTTCAATGCGGTCCATTTCCTCGCCTTTGGCAGTCAGCATCAGTACTGGCAACTCACTGCGCTGGCGAATACGACGCAGGATATCCAGGCCATTACCACCGGGCAGCATGATATCCAACACCACCGCCTGGTATTTGCCAGACAAACTTTCTTGCAGACCTTCCTCCGCGGTGTGAACCACGCTGACCTGGAACAATTCGCGCTCCAAGTAGCGCTTCATCAATGCGCAAAGTTCCTGATCATCATCTACGAGTAAAACGTGCATATTCCGTATCCGGTCTGTTTCCCGCCCGCAGTGTCCGTGAAAGCAGGCAGCGGATGCAACTGCCTGACGATTTTTTTACGCTTGCAGATCGCGTTTATGTTGGTCCACAAACTGCAATGCATCGGTGACGCATTGGCTGACACGTTCCTGAATATCATTGAGTTCATCTGGCGACATGTAAAACGCCATATCCACCTCATAGCGGATATAACGCGGCGGTAAATGATTCAGCGCCACACAGGCAACGTCGGCCATATAATCCGAGGTTACGCCCTGCATATTGCCCACTCGCTGCAGGATTTCGTCAGCAACCAACTGTTCGTAGTAGTTGCGAATATGGTGCGTGATGCTCATGTTGATCTCCGCTCATTAATGTCTGTGCGCTGCACGCAACGCCTGTTTCAACCATAGCAGTTTGGCGTTTTCCTGCTTTACTTACAGAATCAACGCACGGCGGGAAAGCTGTTTGCGACTGCTGATAAAACTGGAGACTCATGCCATGAAACTGGTCAGTGACATCATGACCCGCAGCCCCATTACGCTGACACCCGACGATACCCTAGAGGATGCCGAGCGCATAATGGCCGGCCAACAAATCCGCCATATTCCCATTATCGATGCCGAGCAACGACTGTGCGGCGTGATTAGCCAGCGTGAATTTCTGGCCGAAGCATTTCGCATTACCGACAAGTTTGGTGCACATAATCTCAGTGCCTATTTGGCGAAAGCCCACATCGAAGGCTGTCTTAACAAAGACGTCAACAAGGTGACCGCAGATACCCCCTTGCGCGAAGCCGGAGAATTACTGCGCAGCACCAAAAAGCGCGGCTGCTTGCTTGTGGTCGACAGTGAACAGCAGCTGCATGGCATCGTCACATCGCAAGACTTTATGGCTTTGGCACTGGAGTTACTGCCCTAACTGATGCCTCGCCAGGCGCCTAAATACCCGAGCATCAGACCCTGACGTGCATCAACTGATACCACCTGACCTTTGGCTAAGCTGATGGCATACCGCTTATTCAGGGCTCGTCTGCGGTGAGCCCGTAGTCAGCCCAGGCTGTAAGGATGCAATTATGAATACCGAGGCTATTCGACAACAACTCAATCAACGTCGTCAGTTATTATTAGCACGAGCGGAAAAGACCGAGCGCGATGCCACCCACCGTGACGAGCCACTGTCGTCAGATTTCGCCGAACAGGCGGTAGAGAGAGAAAACGACGAAGTACTGTCGGCCATCAGCATCGAATCGCGCCATGAAATTGCACAGATTGATCATGCGCTGAAGCGTTTGGAACAAGATGTCTACGGCGTTTGCGAGCAGTGCGGTGAAGGCATTGATCAGCGCCGGCTAGAGGCGGTGCCTTATACTGAGTTTTGCATTCAATGTGCTAGCCAGGCGGAATCGGCTTAACACACTTGCTGCTTATTTTTTCGCAGCAGCACCAGATGCCGCGTATTGCACAGCAGCTTATTGAAATACCCAATGGCAACCTCAGCCATCACGATTGGCTGAGGCCATGGGCGGGCGTGCTGGCTCAACGCTTGTCGGACTGGTCTAACAAACGGTCGAGTTTTTCCTCCAAACGACGCATGCGTTTTTCAATTTCGTACAGCTGTTCAGTCTGATCTTGTTCTTCGGCGCGCTCTTCCGCTCGCCAATCCTCTTCTTCCTGCTGCATGAAAAACGCCGAAAAGCTTGCCGTTAACATGGCAAACAAGCCGATGCCCATCAGAATCAGCACCGAACCGAATAAACGCCCAGCGGTGCTGCCCGGAACAATGTCGCCATAGCCGACCGTCGTCACCGTGACCCAAGCCCACCAGATACCGTCCAAAGGCGTCTTTACGTTTGGGTCAATTACCGCCATCAGAGTGCCGGCGATCACAATGATGATGAAGCTCACCATCAAGGTCGGCCCAAGATGATTCCGCCCCATGATCTTCTGAAACGTACCCGACATGTTCATCAACATGGTGAACATCGCCAGCAGCCGCAGCACCCGCAGACCACCGGCATGAGGGTAGGCTTGCCAAAGCAGTGGCATGCCGGCAAACACAATCACCAGGTTGCTCCAGTTATTGCGCAAGTAGCGCCACTTGTCGTCCACCGCCCAGGTAAGAATCAGGGTCTCCAATAAGAAAAAGCCCCACAGCAGCCAGTCGGTAAACTGGGTGTAGGGCAGCGGCTGCTCTGCCCGCGCTTCCAAGTACCATTCAAATACGATCCAGAAGGCGATCAGAATCATCGGCCATTCCACCATGCGACCCAAGCGGCGCGCACGCAGATTTTCGCTGGAATCCACACCAGACAGTCCGATGACTTTAGAAAGATTGATGATCATGTACGCCTGCTGGCTCCGGTGCTAAAACTCATGTGTTGCCAGCATAGCGTAACCGCGTTGGGCGGCGGCGACACGGATCAAGGTGTGCGAATATCGACCTCAGTGGTCACGCTGTTGGCGATGAAACAATGCTGATGCGCCTTGTCGTGCATGGCTTTTATCGTCTCAGCAGCGGGTGACTCACCGGCAAAAACCACTTGTGGTTGCAGCACAATGCGATCGACCCAGAATTTTCCATCGTCTCGCTGCGCCAGCGAAGCGATGGCTTCGTCTTGATAACGCTCAACTTGCAATCGCTTTTTTGCCGCCAGCGCGAGAAATGTCTGCATATGACAGCTGGCCATGGCTGCCGCCAGCATCTGTTCTGGGTCAGCACCAAAGTCGTTGTTGGCGCCACCCGCGGCAATGCTGACTTGCGGTTGAAACTCCAGCTCATGGCGCCGTTCAAATCCGGCGTGCGAGAACTCGCCCCGGCGCTGCCACTGTAACCGGATAATATGTTGCATTGCTCATTCCTCCATGACTTTACTCAACGAAAAAGCACCGCGTAACTGGCCTATGTCATAACCGGTTGCTCGATCCAGCGGGTAGCGCTGCGCAATCGCTTGCTGCACCGCAGTACTCAGAACAGTTCCATGACACGTCAGACAAACAGCTTGGGTGGCGATGGCTTTCATGTAGCGAAAGCGGCCGTCGACCTGCTCGCCGTGCTCCAGTGTAGTGGCATCTTGGCCTGCAGCCAGTTGCTGCTCAAACCGCAATAGCGTTGCCCGCTCCCACTCATCAGGGGCATTGTCGGTGTTACGCAGTCGCTGCGATACGCGGCCCACTTGCCAACCTTGGCGGCTCAAGGCTCGACTGATCTCAGGAGCTGCCGTATTGCACACCTTGATGGCCGCCACCGGCCCATCAGCCTTAAGCGTCGTTGCCAACGTCTGCTGCAACGAAGTCGCCAGTTGTTTTGTCAGCGCTCGGGCTTGCGGCAAATGCTCATCATGGCGTTGTTGCGCGACGCTCGGTGCACACAAGAAGGCGGTTAACAGCCCTGCCAAAATGCGCTTATCGATACACATTGGCATCCACTTCCACGCGTTGAACTTCGCCGGCCCATTGATCAAACCCGCCTGTCAGCATGCTGATGCGCTCAAACCCCATTTGCTTCAAGGTATGAGCCGCCAAGGTACTGCGGCCGCCGTTTTTACAATAGAGCAAAACTTGCGCCTGTTGATCAGACAAGGCCGGATGCTGCCCCACCATAAACTCCAGTAAACCGCGCGGCACGTTAACCGCCTGGGGTAAGTGTCCCATGGCAAACTCGGCCGGTTCACGCACATCCAGCACCACGGCGTTACCCTGTATGAGCTGCTCCGCAGCAGCCGTATCAACTGCATTGACTGACGCCATTGCGGCGGCCAAAAAATCATCCTTTGTCATCGCCATCTCAGTCCCCTCTCAAAAACATAACTAGATAGAAATATAGAAATCAAATGTGCATTTGGCAACCACAGCCAAGGCACAGATCTTAGCGAGCTGGCGCTGGTGGTTGGGTCTGCGCAGCGGTCATACGGCAGCAATGCCAGCTGCCATTTTTGCCGATGCCAACTTGAGCCAGCCGATCTCATCCTATACTGAAATTCCGACCCAAGCGCACTGGCCGCACTTGCTTTGAGGCACTCTATGGCAGCTGAATTAAGGCACCATCCACGTTTTTCCAGTCACTTTACTGCCCGTCTGAAAGCGGCGGATGGCCACACCTACGACTGCAAAGTGGTGGATTATTCTCACTCCGGTATGAAGCTTGAGTGGCCGCATGAGTTCCAGCCGGTCACTGGTAGCCTGCACACCATAGAACTGCAGCTAGAGAACGAATGCTTACACATTGAGGTGGAGTGGATTTTTCAGCGTGGCCGCGACGTCGGCTTGAAAGTGCACACGCCAGACGACCGGTTGTTTTTACAACTGCAAGAGTCCAACCAGCAGTATCGTGCCAGCGGCGGCCTTGCCGACGAGCAACGTCAACAGTACCGTCAGCGTTTCAGCCGAGATGCCACTGAGTTTGCCGACCGACTGATTAAGCGCTGGTTACCTGAGTATCTGGAAACATTGTTTGACCAAGCCAATCAGGGCCGCTCCACCAACGAACAACAGCAATGGCTGCAACTTGAAAAGCACGTTAAACAGCAAGCCGTACCACTGATTCAACGCTTTAAAGAACGCCTACAACAACAGTTAAAACGCTGGCTGGATGGCCAGCCCAGGCTAACCCGAGACAACCACCCGCAGCAGCAAGAAGAGTGGCAGCTGACCTTAGTACAACAAACCGAGTTTGAAGATTGGCTGCTGGCCAAAGTGACTGCGTCGCATTTGCAGTCGCGCCTTAGCCGCCAAAGCTTCGAAGTTCGCCAGCTGCTCGACACACTGTCCAGCGCCGACAGCGTGGACGATTGCTTTAATCCCATTGGCGCCAATACGTTAACCGAGGCCTTTGCTGATAGCATCGAGCCGCTGCGCTTGCCCGCGGCCGCTCGTACCCTGGCCTTTGAGTTGTTCGAGCAACATGCCGCACAGCTGATGCAAACCACCTTTGAAGCTTTGTGCAAAGACATTCACATTCCCATGACCTTCCGCTATCGCAAGCCGCGCCCAGCAGAAGTGGCAGTCGCCAAAGCCGAGCAGCGACCAGGGTTTAATGCATCTCCTGGCTCGACGCTGAGTGCAACAACCGCGGAGCAGCCAAATCAATCGCTGACAGAACAAGGCGGCCGCCCTGCCACCAGCGGCGCGCATCTGAGCCACTTTCAGCAACACCAACAAGAAGCGCGTCAGGCGTACGCCAACATTCAGTCGTTGCTGCAACTGCGCCATCAGCGCCAAGGGGATGGCAGCGCTACGATCGAGCAGGCCACGGTCGCTGAAGCAGCGCAGCAAGAGGTCGAGCACGCCGTACAACAAGTCGCGGCGCAAGCCAGCTTGAAAGACAGTAATGTACTCGATCACATTGAGCGTGAGTTGGCGGAGCAACAAGTCGCGTTGCCAGCCGAGTCGCGTGACGCCATCGATACCCTGCAAAATGTCACCCAAAACCTGCTGCAATCACAGCAAATCGCCGATTTTGTCAAACCCCACATCGAAACATTGGGCTGGCCGGTTCTGCAGTTAATGCTGCAAGACGCCAGCTTGCTGTTTAACCCGCAACACCCTGGCAGACAGGTACTGAATCAGGTGGCCCGCCTAGGGCAACTGACCACCAGCGGGCAACAACAACTGGGGCAGCGCCTGCAGGTACTGATCGAACAGCTGCAACACAGCGAACAACAAGACGTGGGTGCATTTGAGGCGCTACTGGAGCAAGTCGAACAACTGGTACGCCAAGCCGAACGCAAAGCGCGCCAGAATACCGAGCGTGTTGCTCAGGCGGCCGAAGGCGAACATCAGCTGCAGCAGGCCCGCCGCCAAATCGAGCATCTGATCGGTCGCGATACCGCTGGCCGCACCCTGCCCCATTGTGTGGTCGAGTGGCTACAACAAGGCTGGCAACCGCTGCTGAGCTTGTTGTTGCTGCGTGAAGGCGAAGACAGCAAACGATTTTCGGGGGCCGTCAAACTGTATCGCCAGGTTTTACTACTGTTTAGTCCGCAAAATGCTGGCCGCCAGGAGTTGCTAGAGCGCTTTCGCCCGATGATGGAGCTGGCGCGCTACGAGCTTGATCAAATGAACGGCAATCAACCGCATCATCAGCAATGGCACGATGAAATTCTGCAAGCGGCAGAGCAGCATCTGTCCCAGGGTGAGGTCCGAGGCACCATCGATCTGCCCGAGTTCATTGTGGCCGACGATGAGCCTGCCCCCGAGGGCAATGGCTTGCGCAAAGCAGAAAACCTGCAAGTGGGCGACTGGCTGCTGCTGACCGAGCAAGACCAAGCGGTGTCCATTGCCTGGGTGGCGGAAGATGCGTCCAAATTTGCCTGTGTCAATCACAGCGGTATGAAGGTGATTGATTTTACCTTGGCCGAGCTGGCGCGTGCCTTTGATGACGATCGCGTAAAACGCCTGTACGAGCAGCAAGAAAGCGCCGTCGACCAAAGCATCGACAAGCTGGTGGAGCAGATTTATCGTGACCTCTCCGAACAAGCCAATCAGGACGACCTGACTGGCCTGATCAATCGAGCGCATTTTATCCGCGAGCTGGAACTCAGATTCGACCAAGCCGTACGCAGCTCGCAGCCCACCCTGTTATGCCTGCTAGATATTGATGGGTTTAGAGAGATCAACCGCCAATACGGCTTGGCTGGTGCCGATGCCAGCTTGCAGACCGTGGCAACGGTGCTGGACGATCGCTTCCCGGATGCGCTGATCGCTCGCACTGGCAGTAATGAATTCGGCCTGCTGCTGGCGTTGTCGGAGCAGAGCACTGCCGAGCAGCAGGTGAATGATATTGAGCAAGCGGTCAAACAGCTGACCGTGGACGTTGATGGCCAGTCATTTACTATTCAACTGAGCATAGGAGCCACCGCGCTCAGTGATCAAAACGAGTCGCACATCTTGCTCGAGCAAGCCTACCATGCCTGCAGCCGTGCCAAAGACGTCGGTGGTGCTCGTGTTGTTTGGTACAGCGATTCTGAGGACCTATCGGCCTCAACACCTGCAGCAAACGCAGTAAGAACACCGGCCAGCGATGTTATTAGCGACGATGCGGTTAGTCGCTGGTATCAGCAATCGCTGCAGGCGTTGAATCACCATCAGTTGGCCCTATTAGGAACCCCCATTCAGCACCTTCATCCCGAACACAAAGGCGAATACAGTTACCTGTTGCAAGCCGCCCCACTGGAGGAAGGACAACCGCTGCTACCACCGCAACAAGCGACCTACAGTGACCACGCACAGCGGCGCCCGCTAGAAATCGAACAATGGCTGTTGCAACAAACACTCAAGTGGCTGCCGAAAACTGACTTGGATTTGCAATGCGAGCGGCTGTTTTTGCCGTGCAGTGGTGACTTATTGCTGCATGAGCAAACCTATCAGCAATTGCGCCAAGCCTGCGACCAACTGTTGCCGGTGGGTAAATTATGTCTGGAACTGAGCAACACCGACCACTTGGCCGACCTGGATGAAGCCGCAGAGCGTATGCATGCCCTGAGGCAGCTAGGCTATCGCTTCGCTCTGGCCGACTTCGGTACCGGGCAGTCGGCCTTCGTAGCTTTGAAACACTTGCCGGTGGACTATGTGCGCATCGATCACCGTTTTATCGACCAACTCAGCACCAGCTCGGCAGACTATGCGCTGGTGAAGTCGATGCGCGACATCGCCTGTTTTATGGCCAAGCGCACCGTTGCCGAGTTCAGCGCCAATGGCACCAGCCGCGACATTTTGTCCAGCCTGGGTGTCGACTACGCCATGGCCGACGTTGAACACAGCGTCCTATTGTCATCGTGACCAGTGTGTGACCGGTTAATGAAACGGCAAAGTTAAACGGTGTACAATCCGCGCTCTTCGTGATTGAGCACAGTCCATGAAAGCACTCGCCAGTTTACTTGCCGTCGGATTACTCAGCGCCTGCTCCGTCGGCCATTTACCTGAAAACTTGTCACGGTCGATGATGAATCAGGACAGCCCTGCCGTGGTCGAGGCCGGCGCACCAGCCTATTTGCTGCTGTTAGACGCACTTATCCTGACTTACCCGGACGACGAGGACTATCTGCTCGCCGGCGCCAAGCTCTACGGTGCCTATGCGGGTGTTTTTTCCAGCGATCCTGAGCAAGCCAAACTGCTGGCCGACAAAGCCATGAATTACGCGCGCCGCGCCCTGTGCGAATACGACGACGATGCATGCACCCTGGTCGACGGTCCACTGGACCCGCTGCTGGCGGCGCTGGAGTCGGATTACGACGAAGACGATATCGGCGTTTGGTATGCGTTTGCTGCGGCCTGGGCTGGCTGGATTCAAGCCAACAGCGACGACTGGAACGCCATTGCCCAGCTCGGCAAGGTCAAGGCGCTGATGCAATGGGTAGCCAAGTACGACCCAAGCTACGACAACGCCACCGTTCAGGTGTATCTCGGTGTGCTGGAAACCCAGTTGCCACTAAGTCTGGGTGGCCAACCGGAAGTTGGTCGTCAGCACTTTGAACGGGCATTAGAGATTACCCAACAACGTCATTTGATGGCGAAAGTGCTGTACGCGAAACAATACGCGCGCTTGATGTTCGAACAAGATCTGCACGACCGGCTGCTTAAGGAAGTGTTGGCCGCCGATCCGAAAACAGAAGGACTTACATTAATCAACCGACTGGCCCAACGTCAGGCTGAGCAACTGCTCGCCTCATCGGCCGATTATTTCGAGTAATCCCCATGATCCGATTCATAGCCCTGCTGTCTGCCCTGCTGCTGATGCCGCTGGCCAGTCATGCCACCACACTAAAAATTGCGACCCTGGCTCCGCAGGGCACCAGCTGGATGAAGCACATGCGGGCCGCTGCGGACGACATCAAGCAGCGCACCGATGGGCGCGTTAAGATCCGTTATTTCCCTGGTGGCATTCAAGGCAGCGACAAGAGCGTGCTGCGTAAGATTCGTATTCGTCAGCTGCAAGGCGGCGCCATTGCCGCCGGTGCCCTGGCTCAGATCGCCAAGGAAACTCAGTTGTACAGCTTGCCGTTCACTTTCCGTAATCTGGACGAAGTACGCGCGGTGCGTTCAACCTTTGATCCGATCATCAAACAAGCGTTGGCCGACAAAGGCTTTGTACTATTGGGCATTTCTGAAGGTGGCTTTGCTTACCTGATGTCCAATCAGGCGCTGCACACATCAGACGATGTGCGTGAGCAAAAAGTGTGGGTGCCCGAAGGCGATGTGATCAGCAAAACCACCTTTGAAAACGGCGATGTGCAGCCCATCGCACTGCCGGTGTCGGACGTTTACACCAGCCTGCAGACCGGCCTGATCAACACCATTGCGGCCAACATGACCTCCGCCATCGCGCTGCAATGGCATACCAAGCTGAGCCATACCACGGATATTCCATTGACCTTTTTGATGGGCACCTTGGTAGTAGACGCCAAAACCTTCAACAAAATTAACGCCGACGATCAGCGCATTGTTGAGGACATCATGGCCGCTACCTTTGCCAAAATGGACGAGCAGAACGAGCAAGACGAAGCCAAAGCACGCCAAGCGTTGCAGCAAAACGGTATGGAGTTTGTTGCTCTGACCGAGGCCGATAAGCAAGCCTGGGCTGAGCTGGCGAAACGCTCGGTGGCGGAACTGGCCGGCGAAGGTGTGTATCCAGTAGAACACTACCAGAAGATGCAGCAAATGCTGGAAGACTACCGTCAGCAAACGGCAGCGGCGAATTGATGTCGACACTGCTGCGTTGGCTGCACCGGCTGGAAGACGGCCTACTGATCGCTTTATTGCTGGCCATGGTGTTGCTGGCCGGTGTGGATATCTTGGCACGCACTCTGTTTGGCGGCGGCATTGGTTGGATTCCGCCGCTGCTGCGTGTCATGGTGTTGTGGCTGGGGCTGTTAGGCGCGTTGTTGGCCACTCGCAGCCGCGAACACATCGCCATTGATCTGATCAACCGCTTAGGAGGTGCAGGGCTAAAACGTGCCTGCGCCATCGTTACCTCTGCCTTTGCTGGCGTCGTTTGCGGCGTAATTGCCTGGCACAGCCAGGAGTTTGTCAAACTGGCGTACGAGTATGGCGACCAGGCATTCTCACAACTCCCAGCCTGGCCAATGCAATTAATCATCCCTGTTAGTTTTGCTCTGATGGCGCTGCGCTTTGCCTTGCAAACCGTGCAAGCCGCCCTGGGCCGTGTGGAAACCGCATGAGCATTCTTGTACCCCTTTGTCTTTTACTGCTGGCGCTGGCCGGCGCGCCTTTGTTTGCTGTGATTGCTGCAAGCGCCTTATGGGGCTTTTATCAAAGCGACGTCGATTTAATGATCATGGCGGTCGAGATCTACCGTGTGGCGGAAATGCCGGTACTGATCGCCATTCCACTGTTTACCGTGGCCGGTTATTTACTTGGCGAAAGCAAAGCACCGCAGCGTCTGGTGCGCATTACCGACGCATTGCTGGGCTGGTTACCCGGTGGCCTGGCCATTGTCGCATTGGCCGTGTGTGCGTTGTTTACAGCATTTACCGGCGCCTCTGGCGTCACCATTGTTGCCCTAGGTGCGCTGCTGGTGCCGGCGCTGCAAAAAGCCGGTTATCCGCGTCAGTTTAACCTCGGCTTGGTGACCTCATCGGGCAGCCTGGGCTTGTTGTTTGCCCCGTCTTTGCCGCTGATTTTGTATGGCGTGGTGGCGCAGCAAATGTCGCTGGGAACGCCGGTGAGCATTGATGATCTGTTTTTGGCAGGCTTATTACCCGGTGGCCTGATGTTGCTTGCTTTGAGCCTCTACAGCGGCTGGCAGTCACGCCATTTGCCCGCCAATGACGAACCCTTTAACGGCAAAGAGGCTTGGGCAGCGATCAAGGACTGCGGCTGGGAAATCCCACTGCCGTTTATCGTGTTGGGCGGTATTTACGGCGGCTTCTTTGCCGTGTCGGAGGCAGCGGCCATCACCGCCCTGTATGTATTACTGGTCACTGTGGTCATTCGCCGCGAAATCAGTTTGGCCAACTTACCGGTGGTGCTGCGCGACTCGATGAAGTTGGTGGGGGCCATCTTGCTGATTCTGGCGGTGTCGCTGGCATCGACCAACTACATGATTGATGCTGGTATTCCGCAACAAGTATTTGAGTTTATCCAACAGCACATCAGTGACCCGATTACCTTCTTGCTGCTGCTGACGCTGTTTTTGCTGCTGCTGGGCATGATGCTGGATATCTTCTCCGCCATCGTCATTATGATTCCGATCATTTTGCCGATCGCCATGGAGTACGGTATTCACCCCATCCATTTGGGCATTTTGTTCCTAGCAAACATGCAGCTGGGCTACTTCACACCGCCGGTGGGCATGAACTTGTTTATTGCCAGCTTCCGCTTTAACGAGCCGGTGATGACCTTATATCGCGCCACATTGCCGTTTTTCTTTATTTTGCTAGTCACAGTCTTGATCATCACTTTCTGGCCGACACTCAGCTTGGTGTGGCTGTAACACAGTGGGCAATCAGGGTTGGCACTTCTTGACGACCCTTTGCCCTGATTGACGGCGACAAAGGCTATTGTAATGCACATGGTAACTGCGTCTGGCAGCAGACAGCGAGAGACCATGTTCATGATCGTTTGCTCACGGATGAGCCATTTTCTCTTCTGATAGACCCGTTTAAGCCCCTCCCGCAGGGGCTTTTTTTTGTTGTCGAGAATTGCTGCAGAAAAACAAAGCAATATCAGACACTGAACCTCTTCCCACAGCTCACACTTTTGCTAACACTGTACAAATTGAGAGAAGCACTCGCAGCACAACCAGTTGTCATTTTGTTGGTTGAAATACCCTACACCATGCTGTGGATCGGATGATTTAAACAGCTTCCTCCAGCAAATTTGGCAGTGGTCATGATCCCAAGTGGGCGATGGGGCAAACCAGTGTTGTTGCTCCCACACACGAGTATTGGCCCACTCGATTGCGTCAGCAACATCCTCTTTTTTCCACTCATCGCCATGAATAGTAACCTGCTCTCCAATCATTATCTCCACCACAACAAACAGGAACTCGATTTGCCAACAAACAGTGTGACTCAGCTGCGACCTGTCTACAGGGTTACGCTTGCCATTGCAGTGCACCCTACCTGCGAAATGAATTGAGATTGCATTTCTTACAGGCATAAAAAAACCGCTGACAAGCAGCGGTCTTTTTATTTGCAGCCGATGTTACTCGTCTGCTGCACCGTCGGTCTCTACGACGTCTGCTTCTTCAACCGCCACAGGACGGTCAACCAGCTCGACGTAGGCCATAGGAGCGTTATCACCAGCACGGAAACCGCACTTCAGGATACGGATGTAACCACCCGGACGTTCCTGGTAGCGAGGACCCAGATCGGTGAACAATTTGCCAACTGCTGCTTTGCTGCGAGTACGAGCAAACGCCAAACGACGGTTCGCAACTGAATCCTCTTTAGCCAGAGTGATCAGTGGCTCAGCGACGCGACGCAACTCTTTCGCTTTTGGCAGAGTCGTCTTGATGATTTCATGCTCGAACAGGCTCACGGCCATGTTTTTGAACATGGCTTGACGATGAGCGCTGGTACGATTGAAGTGGCGACCACTTTTACGATGACGCATGGTTTAATTCCTTACTAACTGAACGCTGCTTACGCCAGCACTTTGTCGTCGTTACGCAGACTGGCTGGTGGCCAGTTCTCTAAGTGCATACCCAACGACAAGCCACGGGAAGCAAGAACGTCTTTAATTTCAGTCAGAGACTTCTTACCCAGATTAGGTGTCTTCAACAGTTCAACTTCGGTGCGCTGAATCAGGTCACCGATGTAGTAGATGTTTTCTGCTTTCAGACAGTTAGCTGAACGCACGGTCAACTCGAGGTCGTCGACTGGACGCAGCAGAATCGGATCAATTTCCTCTTCTTCACGCGCTTGCTCAACAACTTCTTCATTTTCCAGGTTCACGAACACAGCCAACTGCTGCTGCAAGATGGTTGCAGACCGACGAATGGCTTCTTCCGGATCCAGGGTACCGTTGGTTTCCAGATCGATCACCAGCTTATCCAGGTCAGTACGCTGTTCTACCCGCGCAGAATCTACGCTGTAAGACACACGCTTAACCGGGCTGTAAGTAGCATCGAGTTGGAGTTTGCCAATGGCCTTGGTTTCTTCGTCGTTTTGGTTACGAGACTCAACGGTCTCATAGCCGCGACCAGACGCTACTTTCAAGGTCATTTTCAGATCAGTGCCTTCGCTCAGGTGAGCAATGACGTGATCTGGGTTGGCAATATCAACACCATGATCCAGTTGAATATCGGCAGCTGTGACTGCGCCAGGACCTACCTTGCTCAGACTCAGGGTCGCCTCGTCGCGTTCATGCAACTTGACTGCTACACCTTTGAGGTTCAGCAGGATTTCAATAACATCTTCCTGCACGCCTTCAATGGTGCTGTACTCGTGCAAAACGCCGTCAATTTCGCATTCAACGATTGCTGCGCCCGGCATAGACGACAACAAGATACGACGCAATGCACTGCCCAATGTGTGACCAAAACCACGCTCCAGTGGCTCCAAAGTCACTTTGGCGTGGGTAGTGCTTACTTCATCTACCTGGATGTGACGAGGTGTCAGAAATTCATTCACTGCACGCTGCATAGCTGCCCCTTAAGTTCCTCTATTACTTAGAGTAAAGTTCGACGATCAGGTTTTCGTTGATCTCAGCAGGGAGATCAGCGCGCTCAGGAACCGCTTTGAACGTTCCTTCCATCTTGCTGGCATTCACGTCAACCCAGCCACAGTCAGGACGCTGACCGGCCAGTTCCAGAGCCGTTTTGATACGGTCCTGAGACTTGGATTTTTCGCGAATAGCAACCACATCACCGCTCTTCACGTTGTAAGAAGGAATGTTTACCGTCTTACCGTTTACGATGATGGCTTTGTGAGACACCAGCTGACGTGCTTCAGCACGCGTTGAGCCGAAGCCCATGCGGTACACCACATTATCCAGACGAGACTCCAGCAATTGCAGCAGTACTTCACCGGTCGCGCCTTTGCGACGAGCGGCTTCTTTGTAGTAACCACGGAACTGCTTTTCCAGAACGCCGTACAAACGACGAACTTTCTGCTTCTCACGCAGCTGCAGACCGTAGTCTGACAGACGACCACGGCCTGCACCGTGAACACCTGGCTTAGTTTCTGCTTTACACTTGGAATCCAGTGCACGAATGCCGCTCTTCAGGAACAGGTCGGTTCCTTCACGACGAGACAGCTTACATTTTGGACCAATATAACGTGCCATTAATCTGCCTCCTTATACGCGACGTTTCTTAGGTGGACGACAGCCGTTATGTGGGATCGGCGTAACATCGGTGATGTTGCTGATCTTATAACCACAGGCGTTCAGGGCACGAACGGCAGATTCACGGCCGGGACCAGGACCTTTAACTTCTACGTCCAGGTTTTTCAGGCCGTACTCTTTCGCTGCCTCACCGGCGCGCTCTGCAGCTACTTGAGCTGCAAAAGGAGTGCTCTTACGAGAACCACGGAAACCAGAGCCACCGGCGGTCGCCCAAGACAATGCATTGCCCTGGCGGTCGGTGATGGTCACGATGGTGTTGTTAAAAGAGGCGTGGATGTGAGCAATCCCATCAACGACCTGCTTTTTAACCTTTTTCTTGGTTGATCTTTGTGGCTTAGCCATTTGATAAATCCTGCTTTTAATATCAACACTGCAACAAGTCGAATGCAGCTACACTAAAAGTCCGACCGCAAAACTTACTTGCGGATCGGCTTACGCGGACCCTTACGGGTACGTGCATTTGTTTTAGTACGCTGACCGCGAAGAGGCAGGCTACGACGGTGACGAATACCACGGAAGCAGCCCATGTCCATCAAACGTTTGATGTTCATTTGCACTTCGCGGCGCAGGTCACCCTCAACAGTGAACTTACCTACTTCATTACGGATCTGATCCAACTGCTCTTCGCTCAACTCACCGATTTTGGTGTCTTCAGCGATGCTAGTAGCAGCACAGATCTCTTTCGCAGTTGTCTTACCAATGCCATAGACATAGGTCAGAGAGATTACTGCATGCTTGTTGTCAGGAATGTTGACACCGGCAATACGGGCCATGTCTAACTCCGTTACACTTTACTTGATGAAAGGGCGCAAGATATTAATGGCGGCTTGATCAAAAATCAAGCCGCCATTCGCATTACGCCCGACTGTGTCAGGAAATTAACCCTGACGTTGCTTGTGCTTAGGATCTGAACAGATCACTCGCACACTGCCGTTACGACGAATAACTTTGCATTCACGGCAGATTTTTTTAACAGATGCACGTACTTTCATGACGTTCTCCTAAATTCGGCTCAGCGAGCTGAGCCAAAATTCTTCAGGTTCGATTTCTTCATCAGCGACTCATACTGATGCGACATCAGATGAGACTGAACCTGTGACATAAAGTCCATCACCACCACCACTACGATCAGCAGCGAAGTGCCACCGAAGTAGAAAGGTACGTCTGCTGCGACAATTAAGAACTGTGGCATCAAGCAGACGGCGGCGATATAGATCGAACCAAACAGGGTCAGACGACCGAGCACACCATCGATGTACTTAGCGGTCTGGATACCAGGACGAATCCCCGGAATGAAGGCACCAGACTTTTTCAGGTTTTCGGCCACATCACGCGGGTTGAACATCAACGCCGTGTAGAAATAGCAGAAGAAGATAATGCCTGCAGCGAACAACAAGGTATACAGCGGCGAGTTCGGTGCCAGAGCCATGCTCAGGTCCTGCAACCACTCTCTGCCTTCGCCCTGGCCAAACCATTGCCCCAATGAGGCAGGGAATAACAGCAAGGACGAGGCAAAAATCGCTGGAATCACACCCGCCATATTGAGCTTCAAAGGCAAGTGGCTGCTCTGTGCAGCCATCATCTGACGGCCCTGCTGACGCTTGGCATAGTTGATGGTGATGCGACGCTGACCGCGTTCGACAAACACCACAAAGCCAATTACCAGCACTGCAAGAGCGGCGATGACCAACAGCAGCAAGATGTGTAAATCACCTTGGCGCGCTGATTCAAATGCCTGACCGATAGCACCCGGCAAACCTGCAACAATACCGGCGAAAATCAGAATGGAAATACCATTACCGATACCGCGCTCTGTTACTTGCTCGCCCAACCACATCATAAACACCGCACCGGCCACAAAGGACGGAATGGCAGTGATGTAGAAGTCCATACCAGTCGAGAAGGTGACTCCTTGGCCAGCCAGACCCGCGGACACGCCGAAGGCCTGAATCGTCGCCAACAATACCGTGCCGTAGCGCGTGTACTGGGTAATCTTACGACGCCCGGACTCACCTTCCTTCTTGAGTTGCTCAAGCTGCGGACTCACCGCCGTCAGCAATTGCATGATAATCGAGGCCGAGATATACGGCATGATACCCAATGCCAGGATACTCATGCGCTCCAGTGCACCACCAGAGAACATGTTGAACATTTCCAGGATGGTGCCCTGGTTTTGTTCAAACAGGCGCGCCAGAGAGTCTGGGTTAATGCCAGGTACCGGAATATGCGTACCGATTCGATATACAACAATCGCTAGGAATACAAAGCGAATACGAGCCCAGAGTTCTCCGAGCCCGGATTGCATTCCTTGCGGTAGTGAGCCTTGCCTAGCCATTAGTCTTCGACCTTTCCACCCGCTGCTTCAATGGCAGCTTTAGCGCCTTTAGTGACCTTCAGACCTTTAACGGTCACAGCCTTGTTGATTTCGCCGGACAGGATCACACGACCTTCGATGATTTTCTCACCGATGATGTCAGCCGCTTTCAGTGCCGCCAAGTCAACCACGTCACCTTCAACTTTCAACAGCTCGTTCAGGCGGATTTCGGCCACCAGAGGAGCTTTGCGAGAGTTAAAGCCGAACTTAGGCAGACGACGGTGAATTGGCATCTGACCGCCTTCAAAACCTGGCGCTACTTTACCGCCTGAGCGAGACTTCTGACCTTTGTGACCACGGCCGCCGGTCTTACCCAGACCAGAACCGATACCACGACCAACACGCTTAGCAGCAGGTTTAGAACCAGGAGCTGGGCTCAATTCGTTGAGACGCATATTACTCCCCTTCTACCTTAACCATGTATTGAACTTGGTTGATCATGCCGCGTACAGACGGCGTGTCTTCCAATTCTACAGTGTGACCAATACGACGCAGACCCAAACCTTTCATGGTTTCACGGTGCTTTGGCAATCTGCCAATGGTGCTACGAGTTTGGGTCACTTTTACGGTTTTCTTAGCCATAACGAATTACCCCAGAATCTCTTCGACCGTCTTGCCACGCTTGGCCGCAACCTGATCTGGAGACTGCATCTGCGCCAGACCTTTAACGGTCGCGCGAACAACGTTCACAGGGTTGGTGGAGCCGTAGCACTTAGCCAAAACGTTTTTAACACCCACCATCTCCAGTACCGCACGCATCGCACCACCGGCAATAATACCGGTACCTTCCGATGCTGGCTGCATGTAGATTTGAGCGCCAGAGTGACGAGCTTTAACAGCGTACTGCAGCGTGCTGCCGTCCAGCTGTACGTTAATCATGTTGCGCTTGGCTTGTTCCATCGCTTTTTGGATAGCGGTTGGAACCTCACGGCTCTTACCACGACCAAAACCGACACGGCCAGCGCCATCACCGACTACAGTCAAAGCGGTAAAGGCGAAGATACGACCACCTTTCACTACTTTGGCAACACGGTTCACTTGAACCAGTTTTTCCTGCAGTTCGCTTTCGTTACGTTCTACACGTTCATTATTTGCCATGATCTTTACCCTTAGAATTCCAGGCCGCTTTCACGAGCCGCGTCAGCCAAGGCTTTAACACGACCATGGTATTTAAAACCAGAACGATCGAACGCTACTTTGGTGATGCCAGCGGCTTTCGCACGCTCAGCGATCAATTGACCTACTTTGGTCGCAGCATTGACGTTACCAGTAACCTCACTGCGCAGATCGGCTTCAACAGTTGAAGCAGTCGCCAAGACACTAGCGCCATTGGCAGAGATGATCTGAGCATAGATGTGTCTGGGCGTACGATGAACGCACAGACGAACCGAGCCCTTATCACGGATTACTGTCCGTGTTTTTTGGGCACGGCGCAAACGAGCTTTTTTCTTCTCATTCATGGCCTAGACCTTACTTTTTCTTGGCTTCTTTACGACGCACATTCTCATCAGCATAACGTACACCCTTACCTTTATACGGCTCTGGTGGACGATAGCCACGGATTTCGGCTGCTACTTGGCCAACACGCTGCTTATCGATACCTTTGATAACGATTTCAGTCTGGCTTGGCGTTTCAGCAGTCACGCCTTCTGGCAGCTCGTAATCCACTGGATGAGAGAAGCCTAATGACAGATTCAGAGTCTTGCCGGACGCTTTGGCACGGTAACCAACACCTTGCAGTATCAGTTTTTTCTCAAAGCCTTCAGACACGCCTTTAACCATGTTGTTAACCAGAGCACGGAAGGTGCCAGCCAACGCGATGGACTGCTTGTCTTGTTTCTTTGGCGCAAACTTCAGTACGTTTTCTTCCTGGCTGATCGCCACGGCAGAATGTACGTCCAGGTCCAGTTGACCCTGCTTACCTTTAACACTGATCTTGTCTTCTGCCAGCTGAATTTCAACACCAGCTGGAATGGCGACAGGAGCTTTTGCTACGCGGGACATTGTGACGACTCCTTAGAATACGGTCGCAATGACTTCACCGCCAACACCCGCAGCACGGGCAGCACGATCAGTCATAACGCCTTTAGAAGTGGAAACAATCGCCACGCCCAGACCGGCTTCTACTTTAGGCAGCTCAGTCGCACCACGGTATTGGCGCAGACCAGGACGGCTAACGCGCTCAATGCGCTCGATAACCGGCTTGCCTTCGTAGTATTTCAGGTCGATGGTCAGCGTAGACTTAACAGCTTCGTCAACAGAGAAGCCGCTGATGTAACCTTCGTTTTCAAGAACCTGGGCGACAGATTTCTTGATTTTGGATGCCGGCATGCTCACATTCGCGTGGCCCGCTTGCTGGGCGTTACGAATGCGGGTAAACATGTCCGCCAACGTATCTTGCATACTCATTTAAATAGTCCTCGGTTGTACAGCGCCCCGGCAACAGCAGCGTAATAAAACATCACGCTGCGTACCGGGAATTGCTTACCAACTAGCTTTTTTCAGACCTGGCACGTTGCCCTTCATGCCTTCTTCACGCAGTTTAATACGTGACAGCTTGAATTTACGGTATACACCGTGTGGGCGACCAGTCATCTGACAACGACGCTGCAGACGGCTCGCGGACGAATCGCGCGGCAGTTTTTGCAGGGCCATTTGTGCATTCCAACGCTCTTCGTCAGAAGAGTTTGGATTTTTGATGATGGCTTTCAGTTCTTCACGCTTAGCGCCGAACTTAGCGACCAGCTTCTCACGCTTCAGTTCACGCTGCTTCATGCCGATTTTTGCCATGACTCAGTCTCCTTAGTTACGGAACGGGAACTGCAGCGCTTTCAGCAGAGCGCGGCCTTCTTCGTTAGTTTTTGCCGTGGTGGTGATGGTGATATCCATACCGCGGACCTTGTCTACTTTATCGTATTCAATTTCCGGGAAGATGATCTGTTCCTTCACACCCATGCTGTAGTTACCACGACCGTCGAATGACTTCGGGTTAATACCGCGAAAGTCACGTACACGCGGCAAAGAGATATCTACCAAACGGTCGATAAATTCCCACATGCGATCACGACGCAGGGTTACTTTACAGCCGATCGGCCAGCCTTCACGTACTTTAAAACCTGCAACAGACTTGCGAGCTTTAGTAACGATGACTTTCTGACCTGCAATTGCTTCCATATCGGCAACTGCGCTATCCAGCAATTTTTTATCACCCAGTGCTTCACCAACACCCATGTTCAGGGTCACTTTGGTGATTTTTGGCACTTCCATGATGTTGTTGTAACCAAACTCTTCTTTCAGCTTGGCTACTACTTCTTCTTTGTACAGTTTTTCTAAACGTGACATAGCAGTACCCAGTCCTATCAGGCGTCGATTTGATCGCCAGTGGATTTGAAGATACGTACCTTGGTGTCACCTTCGACTTTAAAGCCAACGCGGTCAGCTTTTTCAGTCTTAGGATTCCAGATGGCCACGTTGGAAGCATGGATACCAGCTTCTTTCTCAACGATGCCGCCCGGCTGCTGAAGGTACGGGTTTGGCTTCTGGTGTTTTTTCACCATGTTAATGCCGGAAACAACCAGGCGACCGTCGTTACGTACTGTGCGAACAGTACCGCGCTTGCCTTTGTCTTTACCAGCAATAACAACTACTTCGTCGTTTTTGCGAATCTTTAACATACCGTGTCCCCTTCTCCCTTAAAGCACTTCTGGTGCCAGGGAAATGATCTTCATGAATTGCTCAGAACGCAGTTCACGGGTTACAGGGCCAAAGATACGAGTACCAATTGGCGCATTGGATGCGTTCAACAGTACGGCAGAGTTGACGTCAAAACGGATGATAGATCCGTCCGGACGGCGTACACCTTTTTTGGTACGCACAACTACTGCGGTCATCACCTGACCTTTTTTCACTTTACCGCGAGGAATTGCTTCCTTAACGGATACTTTGATCAAATCGCCGATGCCGGCATAGCGACGATGTGAGCCGCCCAGTACTTTGATGCACTGAACGCGCTTCGCGCCGCTGTTGTCGGCAACGTCAAGCATGGTTTGAGTTTGAATCATGCTATTCGCTCCTAACTAACTGCGCCCGGTCTTAGACCTTGGCGGCGCGCTCGTCGATGGTTACCAGCGCCCATGTCTTGTTTTTAGACAAAGGACGCGACTCTTTTACAGTAACGATGTCGCCAATTTGGCACTCGTTATTAGCGTCGTGCGCCATAACTTTGGTAGAACGCTTCACGAACTTTTTATAGATCGGATGCTTAACAAAACGCTCTACCAGTACAGTGACGGACTTGTCCATCTTGTTGCTGACAACACGACCGCTGAGGGTACGGACTGTTTTGGTATTCTCAGTCATGCTCATTCACCTGCCTTTTGTGCCAGGACGGTCTTAACGCGAGCGATGTCACGACGAGCTTCTGTGATCAGATGAGTCTGACCCAGTTGACCAGTCGCTTTCTGCATACGCAGTTTGAACTGTTCGCCGCGCAGTTCTTCCAGCTGAGATTGCAGCTCAGCTACTGATTTTTCTTTCAGCTCACTTGCTTTCATCACAGCACCGTCCGTTTAACAAACTCAGTTTTGAAAGGCAGTTTCGCAGCAGCCAGAGCGAAGGCTTCACGCGCCAGTTCTTCTGACACACCTTCCATCTCATACAGCACACGGCCTGGCTGAATCTGAGCTACCCAGTATTCCACGTTACCCTTACCTTTACCCATACGAACCTCAAGAGGTTTTTCAGTAATAGGCTTGTCCGGGAAAACACGGATCCAAATTTTACCGCCCCGCTTAATTTTACGGGTCATGGCACGACGAGCAGCCTCAATCTGACGAGAAGTCATACGACCACGGCCGGTTGCCTTCAGGCCGTATTCACCGAAGCTCACTTTAGAGCCACGGATCGCCAGACCACGGTTACGACCGGTCTGTACCTTACGGAATTTCGTACGCTTTGGTAACAACATTACAAATTCCCCTTACGAACGACCGGATTTTTTCTTGCCCTGGCTCTTGGCGCGGTCACGAACTTCCTGAATACCACCCAGGATTTCGCCCTTGAAGATCCAGACCTTCACACCAATAACACCATAGGTAGTGTGTGCTTCGTAGGTTGCGTAGTCGATGTCTGCACGCAATGTGTGCAGCGGAACACGACCTTCGCGATACCACTCAGAACGAGCAATTTCAGCACCACCCAGACGGCCACTTACTTGAATTTTGATACCTTCGGCACCGCCACGCATAGCGTTCTGAACGGCACGCTTCATAGCGCGACGGAACATCACACGGCGCTCCAATTGGCTAGCAACGCTTTGTGCAACCAATTTGGCATCTAAATCCGGCTTACGAACTTCTTCAATGTTGATGTGTACCGGAATACCCATCATGTCGCTGACGTCTTTACGCAGCTTCTCAACATCTTCGCCTTTTTTACCAATCACGATGCCTGGACGGGCAGTGTGAATAGTCACTTTGGCGTTTTGTGCTGGACGCTCAATAACGACCTTGCTAACAGACGCTTTTTCCAGGCGTTTCTCGATTAAAGAACGCACCTCGATGTCAGTCAGCAGGTTGTCGGCGTACTTATCCTTACCGGCATACCAGACCGAGTTATGGTCTTTGGTGATACCTAAACGGATACCGGTTGGATGAACTTTTTGACCCATCTGACCAACTCCTATTTTTCTGAAACTTTCACAGTGATGTGACAAGTACGCTTGAAGATACGATCAGCGCGGCCTTTCGCACGAGGGCGAATGCGCTTCATAGTCATACCTTCATCAACGAACACAGTAGAAACATTCAGTTCGTCGACATCAGCACCGTTATTGTGCTCAGCGTTGGCGATGGCAGATTCCAGCACTTTCTTGATGATGTCAGCGCCTTTCTTGCCGCTGAACGTCAGAATATCGAGTGCTTCCGCAACATTTTTGCCGCGGATTTGATCTGCAACCAGGCGAGCTTTCTGTGCAGACAAGCGAGCACCACGTAATACGGCGGCTACTTCAGACATACTTCACCCCTTATTAGCGTTTGGCTTTCTTATCCGCAACATGACCCTTATAAGTACGAGTCAATGCGAATTCGCCGAGTTTATGACCAACCATGTCTTCAGTTACGAAAACAGGCACATGTTGACGACCGTTGTGTACAGCAATCGTCAGCCCCACAAAATCTGGAAAGATTGTGGAGCGGCGAGACCAAGTCTTGATCGGACGCTTGTCGTTCTTCTCAAGAGCGGCCTCTACCTTCTTCATCAAGTGATGGTCTATGAATGGACCTTTTTTCAATGAACGTGGCACAGTTCAATCCTCTCTAATTACTTCGCAGAACGACGGCGTACGATCAGCTTATCGGTACGCTTATTCTTACGAGTCTTGTAACCCTTAGTCGGCACACCCCAAGGCGTAACCGGATGACGACCACCGGAAGTACGACCCTCACCACCACCGTGTGGGTGGTCAACAGGGTTCATAACTACACCACGTACGGTCGGACGAATACCGCGCCAGCGTGATGCACCAGCTTTACCCAGCTCGCGCAGCGAGTGCTCAGAGTTACCCACTTCACCCAGAGTTGCGCGGCATTCGCTCAGCACTTTACGCATCTCGCCAGAGCGCAGACGCAGTGTGCAGTAAGTGCCTTCGCGTGCAACCAACTGAACAGAAGTACCGGCTGAACGAGCGATCTGGCCGCCCTTACCTGGCTTCAGCTCAACGTTGTGCACAACGCTACCCACTGGGATGTTACGCAGAGGCATTGCACTGCCCACCTTGATTGGGGCCTCTTCACCAGACAGAACCTGGTCACCTGCTTTCAGACCTTTAGGAGCGAGAATGTAGCGACGCTCACCGTCCAGGTACTTCAACAGAGCAATGTTCGCACTGCGGTTCGGATCGTATTCCAGACGCTCAACAACAGCAGTGATGCCGTCTTTATTGCGCTTGAAATCGACCATACGGTAATGATGCTTGTGACCACCACCGATGTGACGAGTAGTAATACGACCGTTGTTGTTACGGCCACCCGTCTTAGACTTCTTTTCTACCAGACCGGCGTACGGCTTGCCTTTGTGCAGCTCGCTGTTAACGACTTTAACCAGATGGCGACGGCCAGCAGAAGTCGGTTTAGTTTTCACCAATGCCATGACTTAAGCTCCCTTATTCCGCGTCTGCGAAGTCGATATCTTGACCCGCTGCGAGGCGAACGTACGCTTTACGCGTGTCGTTACGCTTGCCCATACCGCGAGCAGTACGCTTGGTTTTACCTTTAATGTTGACGGTCCGTACGGAGTCAACTTTGACTTCGAACAGAGCTTCAACAGCCTTTTTGATTTCTGGCTTAGTCGCATCTGGGGCTACGCGGAAAACGTACTGAGAGTTTTTCTCAGCAACCACGGTGGCCTTCTCAGAAATATGAGGAGCAACTAATACCTGATAGATACGTTCACGGTTCATGCGTAGGCCTCCTCAAGTTTCTTCAGAGCGTCTACAGTAACCAGAACTTTTTCAAAGGCGATCAGGCTAACCGGATCAATGGCAGAAGCTTCAGTAACGCCAACATGTGGGACGTTACGCGCGGCCAGATACAGTTTTTCGTCGATCTCACCGGCAACGATCAGGACGTTGTCCAGCTTCAGTTCTTTCAACTTAGCGACAAATTCTTTCGTCTTATGGCTTTCTACTGCGAAAGAATCCGCCACCACCAGACGCTCTTGGCGAACGAGCTCAGACAGAATCGACTGCATAGCAGCGCGATACATCTTCTTGTTTACTTTCTGGTCAAAGTTGCGAGGCTTAGCTGCAAAAGTGACACCACCGCTGCGCCAGATTGGCGAGCTAGAAGTACCAGAACGAGCACGACCAGTACCCTTCTGACGCCATGGCTTGATACCACCACCGCTGACTTCAGAACGAGTCTTCTGTGCTTTAGTACCCTGACGCGCACCTGCCAAGTAAGCAGTTACAATCTGGTGAACCAGAGCTTCATTAAATTCACGACCGAAAGCGGCATCGGAAACAGCCACGGCTGCACCAGTGTTAGTTTTCAGTTCCATTGCTTACCCCTTAGCCTTTACAGCTGGTTTAACAATGACGTCGGAACCAGTCGAACCTGGAACAGCACCTTTAATCAGCAGCAGATTGTTTTCTGCATCAACGCGAACAACTTCCAGACTTTGGGTAGTCTGCTGCTCAGCGCCCATGTGACCAGCCATCTTTTTGCCTTTCCATACGCGACCTGGGGTCTGACACTGGCCGATAGAGCCAGGCGCACGGTGCGACAAAGAGTTGCCGTGGGTAGCATCTTGTGTGCTGAAGTTCCAACGCTTAACGCCGCCTTGGAAACCTTTACCCTTGGTGGTACCGGTAACGTCAACTGACTGACCAGTTTCAAACTGAGCCACAGTCAATTCGTCACCCACACTCAGGGGTTCTTCAGTACGAAACTCGATCAAACCGCGACCAGCCTCAACATTGGCTTTCGCAAAGTGACCCGCTTCGGGCTTAGAGACGCGAGAAGCTTTCTTCTCACCATAAGTAATCTGCAGAGCGCTGTAACCGTCAGTGTCGGCGGTCTTAACTTGAGTAACACGGTTAGGTGCCACTTCCAATACAGTCACTGCGACAGATTGACCATCTTCGGTAAATACGCGAGTCATGCCCGCTTTTTTACCGACAATACCAATTGCCATTTTGTATTTCCTCTCGTGTACGGGGCTTTAACCCACTATGGCCGCCCAGTTTAACGGGCGTTACACAGAGCACTGTGTAGGGGTAATTCCTTACGGATTAACCCAGACTGATCTGAACTTCCACACCGGCAGCCAGATCCAGCTTCATCAGCGCATCAACCGTTTTTTCAGTTGGCTCAACAATGTCGAGCATGCGCTTGTGTGTACGGATTTCGTACTGATCGCGCGCGTCTTTGTTGACGTGCGGAGAGATCAGAACGGTATAACGCTCTTTACGAGTAGGCAGTGGAATAGGACCACGCACCTGAGCGCCCGTACGCTTGGCAGTGTCGACAATTTCCTGAGTCGAAGAATCGATCAGGCGATGGTCGAATGCCTTCAAACGGATACGGATTCGTTGGTTTTGCATTACCAAACCCCAAAAGTAAAAGTTAGAGCTCGCGTTACCCCTAGTAAAAGGGACGCGAATTGTATGCGGCTGTACAAAAAGTGTCAACCTTAGTCTGGAGGCAACAAAAAAGCCCCACCATTTCTGGCGAGGCTTTCCTGTCAGAAAGAGCTATCTCTTTCCTGTGCTTACGCTGTTAAAGATCACTCGATGATCTTAGCAACAACACCAGCACCAACGGTACGGCCACCTTCACGGATCGCGAAACGCAGACCTTCGTCCATCGCGATTGGTGCAATCAGCTCAACTTTCAGAGCTACGTTGTCACCTGGCATTACCATTTCAACGCCTTCTGGCAGCTCAACAGCACCAGTTACGTCAGTAGTACGGAAGTAGAACTGTGGACGGTAGCCTTTGAAGAATGGCGTGTGACGGCCACCTTCGTCTTTGCCCAGTACGTATACTTCAGATTCGAACTTGGTGTGAGGAGTGATCGAACCTGGCTTCGCCAGAACCTGACCACGCTCAACTTCGTCACGCTTAGTACCACGCAGCAGAACACCAACGTTCTCACCGGCACGGCCTTCGTCCAGAATCTTGCGGAACATCTCAACACCAGTACAAGTCGTCTTGGTGGTTTCTTTGATGCCGATGATTTCGATTTCTTCGCCAGTCTTAACGATACCGCGCTCAACACGACCGGTAACAACAGTACCACGACCCTGGATAGAGAATACGTCTTCGATTGGCATAATGAAGTCGCCGTCGATCGCACGCTCTGGCTCTGGGATGTAAGAATCCAGAGTTTCTACCAGCTTCTTAACAGCGGTAGTACCCATTTCGTTGTCGTCTTGGCCGTTCAGAGCCATCAGAGCAGAACCTGGGATGATTGGCGTGTCGTCACCTGGGAAGTCGTATTCAGACAGCAGGTCACGCAGTTCCATTTCAACCAGTTCCAGCATCTCTGCGTATTCTTCAGAGTCTGCACCGCCACAGTCTTCAGCCAGCAAGTCTGCTTTGTTCAGGAACACAACGATGTATGGTACACCAACCTGACGAGACAGCAGGATGTGCTCACGAGTCTGAGGCATTGGGCCGTCAGTAGAACCACATACCAGGATAGCGCCGTCCATCTGAGCAGCACCGGTGATCATGTTTTTCACGTAGTCGGCGTGCCCTGGGCAGTCAACGTGCGCGTAATGACGATCTGGAGATTCGTACTCAACGTGAGAAGTTGAGATGGTGATACCACGCTCACGCTCTTCTGGAGCGTTGTCGATACCTTCAAAAGCAACTAGTTCGCCACCCCAAACTTCTGCACATACGCGAGTCAGTGCAGCAGTCAGAGTAGTTTTACCATGGTCAACGTGACCGATGGTACCAACGTTTACGTGGGGTTTGGAACGCTCAAACGTTTCCTTAGCCATAAAACACCTCGTAGATAGTTTTAAGAAATTAAGATCTATTAATTACTGCTTCGGCAACGCTTGAAGGTGCTTCCGCATACTTTTCAAATTCCATGGAATAGGTCGCACGGCCCTGTGACGCTGAACGCAAATCGGTTGCGTAACCGAACATCTCAGCCAAAGGCACCGACGCCCTCACCACCTTGCCAGACGGTGAGTCATCCATTCCTGCAATCAAACCACGACGACGATTAAGGTCACCCACTACATCACCCATGTAGTCTTCAGGCGTTACCACCTCAACTTTCATCATTGGCTCCAGCAGTACGGCATTGCCCTCTGTCGACAGTCGCTTGGTTGCCTGCGAGGCAGCAATTTTAAACGCCATCTCATTCGAGTCAACGTCATGGAAAGAGCCATCAAACAGAGTCGCCTTGAGGCCCAGCAGAGGATAGCCGGCCACGACGCCGTTCTTCATCTGCTCCTCAATGCCTTTTTCAACGGCGGGGATGTATTCACGCGGAATCGCCCCACCGACGATCTCGTTAACAAACACCAAACCTTCTTCATCGTCTTCTGCTGGCTCAAAGCGAACCACCACATGACCGTACTGGCCACGACCACCAGACTGCTTGGCAAACTTGTTATCGATTTCTACCGTCGACGTAATACGTTCGCGGTACGCCACTTGTGGCTTACCAACGTTACAGTCGACTTTAAACTCGCGCATCATGCGATCCACAATGATGTCGAGGTGTAATTCACCCATGCCAGAAATAATGGTCTGGCCGGTCTCCTGATCGGTTTCGACGCGGAAAGACGGGTCTTCTTGAGCAAGCTTGCCCAGAGCGACCGCCATCTTTTCCTGGTCGGCCGTTGACTTTGGCTCGACCGCGACCGAAATAACCGGTTCAGGAAATTCCATACGTTCCAGCGTGATCACATTGTTCTGATCACACAAAGTGTCGCCCGTGGTCACATCTTTCAGACCAATCAGAGCGGCAATATCACCGGCGCGCACTTCTTTGATTTCTTCACGCGAGTTAGCGTGCATTTGCACCATACGACCGATGCGCTCACGCTTGCTTTTTACCGAGTTCATCACTGCATCGCCCGACTTCATCACGCCGGAATACACACGCACAAATGTGAGGGTGCCAACAAATGGGTCGGTAGCGATTTTGAACGCCAGTGCGGCAAACGGCTCATCATCATTGGCATGACGCTGAGCAACGCTCTCGTCTTTGTCGTCCAACACACCTTCAATGGCCTTCACCTCGGTCGGTGATGGCATGAACTCAACCACCGCATCAAGCACCGCTTGCACGCCTTTGTTCTTAAAGGCTGAGCCGCAGGCGACCAATACAATTTCGTTGTTCAAGGTGCGCTGACGCAGTGCTTGCTTGATTTCCTGCTCGGACAGTTCCTCACCTTCGAGGTATTTGTCCATCAACTCATCAGACGCTTCTGCTGCGCTTTCGACGAGGTTTTCTCGCCATAGCTCAGCGGTTTCTTGCAAGTCTGCAGGAATCTCTTCGTAGTTAAAGGTGGTGCCCTGATCCGCCTCATTCCACATGATGGCTTTCATCTTGAACAGGTCGACGACACCTTTGAATTCGTCCTCAGTCCCGATATTGATATGCATCGGCACTGGGTTGGCACCGAGCCGATCTTTCAACTGCTCGATCACCATAAAGAAGTCCGCGCCAATCCGGTCCATCTTATTGACGAACACCAAACGCGGCACTTCATACTTGTTCGCTTGCCGCCAGACCGTTTCGGTCTGGGGCTGCACGCCTGAGGAGCCACAAAGCACCACCACGGCACCATCCAACACTCGCAACGAACGCTCGACTTCGATGGTGAAGTCAACGTGCCCGGGCGTGTCGATAATGTTGATGCGGTGTTGATCAAACTGTTGCGCCATGCCTTGCCAGAAGCAGGTAGTCGCAGCCGAGGTAATGGTAATCCCCCGCTCCTGCTCCTGCTCCATCCAGTCCATGGTCGCAGCACCGTCGTGCACTTCACCAATTTTGTGGGAAACCCCGGTATAAAACAGAATACGCTCTGTTGTGGTGGTTTTCCCTGCGTCAACGTGAGCAACAATACCGATATTGCGATAGCGCTCAATAGGCGTTGTACGTGGCACTCAGTAGATCCTCAGAAGTAATTAGAAACGATAGTGCGAGAACGCTTTGTTCGCTTCGGCCATGCGGTGTACGTCTTCACGCTTCTTAACCGCTGCACCTTTGCCTTCAACGGCATCCATCATTTCGTTAGCCAGACGCTGAGCCATAGACTTTTCACCACGGCCACGAGCAGCATCAACCAACCAGCGCATGGACAGAGCCATACGACGAGCAGGACGCACTTCTACTGGCACCTGGTAAGTCGCACCACCAACACGGCGGCCTTTAACTTCAACCATTGGCTGAACAGCTTCCAGCGCTTGTTCGAATACTTCCAGCGGGTTTCCGCCTTGTTTCTTCTCGACTGCATCCAGTGCGCCGTAAACGATTTTTTCAGCGACAGATTTTTTACCGCTGATCATCACGTGGTTCATAAACTTGGCCAGCGTGACATTTCCGAATTTAGGATCCGGCAGAATTTCGCGTTTCGCGGCAACTCTTCTTCTTGGCATTTGATAAGCCCTCTTCGGTCTTCAGGTCAGCCTGGGCATTGTCATCCCAGCCTTACTCTTATCGACTATGAATAAACAATTAGCCCTTAGGGCGCTTAGCACCGTACTTGGAACGGCCTTGCTTACGATCAGCAACACCTGAGGTATCCAAAGTACCGCGTACTGTGTGATAGCGAACACCCGGCAAGTCTTTTACACGACCGCCGCGAATCAGAACCACACTGTGTTCTTGCAGGTTGTGACCTTCACCACCAATGTAGGAAGACACTTCGAAACCGTTCGTCAAACGCACACGACATACTTTACGCAATGCCGAGTTTGGCTTTTTCGGGGTAGTGGTGTACACACGGGTGCATACGCCACGACGCTGAGGACACGCCTGCAGGGCAGGTACGTCGCTCTTAGCCACTTTGCGCTTACGAGGCTGACGAACCAACTGGTTGATTGTAGCCATTTGGCAAACTCCCATATCGTTCAAAAAAGCATCAGAAAACTGATGCAATAAAAGGGGCCGCGAGGATACCCGCCGCGGCCCCAGGCGTCAAGGCTGCTCACAATGCGAACAACCTGACAGATTATTTATCGCTGAACGCTTCGCTCAGCTTGGCTTCCATTTCGTCCGCCGACACACTCAGACCCGCAGGAGTAGTCTTCAGGCGCTCGTTCTCACGATCCTGACGCTTACGCTTGCGCTCTTCGTGGTATGCCAGACCGGTACCGGCTGGAATCAGACGACCTACCACTACGTTTTCTTTCAGGCCACGCAGGGTATCCATCTTGCCAGTCACCGCACCTTCGGTCAGAACGCGCGTAGTTTCCTGGAACGATGCCGCAGAAATAAACGACTCGGTTGCCAACGAGGCTTTGGTGATACCCAGCAGCACACGCTCGCCTTTCGCCGTTACCTTGCCATCTGCTTCCAACTGCTCGTTCTCGGCCAGGAAGGCTGAGTACTCAACCTGATCACCTGGAATAAAGGTCGAATCACCGGCTTCGGTAATCAGAACCTTACGCAGCATCTGACGCACGATCACTTCGATGTGCTTATCGTCAATGCCCACACCTTGCAGACGGTAAACTTCCTGCACTTCGTTGGTCACGTACATGGCCAAGTCACCCACGCCTTTCAGACGCAGAATGTCGTGCGGGTTCAGCGGTCCATCAGAGATGACCTCACCTTTCTCAACGTTTTCACCTTCGAATACGTTGAGGTGACGCCACTTGTGGATCAGCTCTTCATACGGATCGCCACCGTCTTTTGGTGTAATCACCAGACGCTTCTTACCTTTGGTCTCTTTACCGAAGCTCACGGTACCTGAGATTTCTGCCAAGATGGCAGGCTCTTTCGGCTTACGCGCTTCGAACAAGTCAGCCACGCGTGGCAGACCACCGGTAATGTCTTTGTTGCCCGAGGTTTCTTGTGGAATACGAGCGATGATGTCACCCACTTCCACTTCGATGCCATTTTCATGGTTCACCAAGGCGTTGGCCGGCAGCAAATACTGCGCTGGCGCATTGGTACCTGGCAGCATCACATCGTTACCGGCAGCATCGACCAGCTTCACCATTGGGCGAATGTCTTTACCAGCGGCTGGACGATCTTTTGGATCGATCACTTCGATGTTCGACAGACCCGTCAATTCGTCGGTTTGACGATTGATGGTGATGCCTTCTTCCATACCAACAAATTCAATACGACCGGCTACTTCAGTCACGATTGGGTGCGTGTGCGGATCGAAGGTTGCGACCTTCTGACCGGCGTCTACCGCATCACCATCTTTCACTGAGATCACCGCACCGTATGGCAGTTTGTACAGCTCACGCTCACGACCGTGCTCATCAGCAACAGCAATCGAGCCCGAACGTGACACCGCCACCAGTTCGCCACTGGTACGAGTAACCGTCTTCAAGTTGTGCAGACGCACAGTACCGGCGTTTTTCACCTGTACACTGTCCGCCGCCGATGCACGCGATGCCGCACCACCAATGTGGAAGGTACGCATCGTCAGCTGTGTACCTGGCTCACCGATCGACTGTGCAGCGATAACACCCACGGCCTCACCGACGTTCACCTGGTGACCGCGACCCAAGTCACGACCGTAACAGGACGAACAAATGCCCACGCGGCTATCACAAGTAATCGCCGAGCGTACCAGTACTTCGTCGACACCGGCCGCTTCGATGATTTTCACCCAGCGCTCGTCGACCAGAGTACCCGCTGGCGCGACCACTTCGTCACTGCCTGGCTTAACCACGTCGGTAGCCATCACACGACCCAGAATACGGTCGCCCAAGGCCACGACTACGTCACCGCCTTCGATCAGTGGCGTTACCACCAGGCCACGCTCAGTGCCACAGTCACGGTCGGTCACCACCAGATCCTGCGCCACGTCGACCAGACGACGAGTCAAGTAACCCGAGTTCGCTGTCTTCAGTGCCGTATCCGCCAGACCCTTACGAGCACCGTGGGTCGAGGTAAAGTACTGCAGTACGTTCAGACCTTCACGGAAGTTCGCGGTAATCGGCGTCTCAATGATCGAGCCGTCCGGCTTGGCCATCAGACCACGCATACCCGCCAACTGACGAATCTGTGCTGGGCTACCCCGTGCACCTGAGTCAGCCATCATGTACACCGAGTTGAACGATTCTTGCTCAACATCGTTGCCATCGCGGTCGACCACAGGCTCAGTGCTGAGGTTGTCCATCATGGCTTTCGCCACCAGCTCGTTGGCACGAGACCAGATGTCGATCACCTTGTTGTATTTTTCGCCGTGGGTTACCAGACCCGCGGCAAACTGATCTTCAATCTCTTTAACTTCGGCGTCGGCATTGGCAATGATTTCTGCCTTAGCATCCGGAATCACGAAGTCATTCACACCAATCGAGGTGCCAGAACGGGTCGCGAATTCAAAGCCGGTGTACATCACTTGGTCAGCAAAGATGACGGTGTCTTTCAAACCCACTTTACGGTAAGCGGTGTTGATCAGACGCGAAATCGCCTTCTTCTTCATCGGCTGGTTAACCAGCTCAAATGGCAGACCTTTTGGCACGATGCGGAACAACATGGCACGACCAATGGTGGTGTCGAACAACCCGGTGTTAACCGTGGTGTTGCCTTCGTCGTCGGTCACGTGCTCAGTCAGGCGAACTTTAACGCGCGCCTGCAAGTGCGCAGCACCTGAGCGGTAAGCGCGATCCACTTCGTCCAAGTCAGCCAACACCATGCCTTCGCCACGCGCGTTAACACGCTCACGAGTCATCCAGTACAGGCCCAGTACCACGTCTTGCGACGGTACGATGATTGGCTCACCGTTCGCGGGTGCCAGTACGTTGTTGGTTGCCATCATCAAAGCACGCGCTTCGAGCTGTGCTTCGATGGTCAGCGGTACGTGTACCGCCATTTGGTCACCGTCGAAGTCAGCGTTGTACGCCGCACACACCAATGGGTGCAGTTGGATCGCTTTACCTTCGATCAGCTGAGGTTCAAACGCTTGGATACCCAAACGGTGCAGCGTAGGTGCACGGTTCAGCATCACTGGGTGTTCGCGAATCACTTCCGCCAGGATGTCCCAAACTTCGGCGGTTTCGCGCTCAACCATCTTCTTAGCCGCTTTAATCGTGGTGGCTAAACCACGGTGCTCCAGCTTGGAGAAGATGAATGGCTTGAACAGCTCCAGTGCCATTTTCTTCGGCAGACCACATTGGTGCAGGCGCAGCTTTGGACCTACGGTAATTACCGAACGACCCGAATAGTCAACACGCTTACCCAACAGGTTCTGACGGAAACGACCCTGCTTACCTTTGATCATGTCGGCCAGAGATTTCAGCGGACGCTTGTTCGAACCAGTAATGGCACGACCACGACGACCGTTATCCAGCAAGGCATCCACCGACTCTTGCAACATACGCTTTTCGTTGCGCACGATGATGTCTGGTGCATTCAGCTCCAGCAGGCGCTTCAAACGGTTGTTACGGTTGATCACGCGGCGGTACAGATCGTTCAGGTCAGAGGTCGCAAAACGACCACCGTCCAGCGGTACCAGCGGACGCAGATCTGGCGGCAGAACCGGCAGTACCTTCATGATCATCCACTTGGGATCATTGCCAGACTGCAGGAAAGCCTCAAGAATCTTCAGACGCTTAGATAGCTTCTTAATTTTGGTTTCTGAGTTAGTCGCCGGAATTTCTTCACGCAGGCGATTTACTTCGTCTTCCAGCTCAATATGACCCAGCAGTGCTTCGATGGCTTCAGCACCCATCTTGGCTTCAAACTCGTCACCAAACTCTTCGATGGCTTCGTAGTACTGCTCATCGGTCAGCAACTGACCGGTTTCCAGCGTGGTCATACCAGGCTCTGTGACTACGAATGACTCGTAGTACAGGATGCGTTCGATATCACGCAGGGTCATGTCCAGCATCAAACCGATACGGGACGGCAGTGATTTCAGGAACCAGATGTGCGCCACTGGCGAGGCCAGGTCAATGTGACCCATGCGCTCACGACGTACTTTCGCCTGAGTAACTTCAACACCACACTTTTCACAAATCACACCACGGTGCTTGAGGCGCTTATATTTGCCACACAAGCACTCGTAATCTTTGATCGGGCCAAAGATACGCGCACAGAACAAGCCATCACGCTCAGGCTTGAAGGTACGGTAGTTGATCGTCTCCGGCTTTTTAACTTCACCGAACGACCAAGAACGAATCATTTCTGGCGAGGCGAGGCCGATGCGGATGGCGTCAAACTCGTCAGCGTTGTTCTGGTTACGCAGAAAATTGACTAAGTCTTTCATAGTTAGCTCCGTTTGGAGTCAGGCTCAGGCGGCGATGACCGCCTGAACTCTGCTCATCCGCTTATTCGTTTTCCAGTTCGATGTCGATACCGAGAGAGCGAATCTCTTTAACCAATACGTTAAAGGATTCAGGCATACCGGCTTCCATACGATGGTCACCGTCAACGATGTTTTTATACATCTTGGTACGACCAGCCACGTCATCGGATTTCACCGTCAACATTTCCTGCAAGGTGTAAGCGGCACCGTATGCTTCCAGTGCCCACACTTCCATCTCACCGAAGCGCTGACCACCGAACTGAGCTTTACCGCCCAGCGGCTGCTGCGTGACCAGACTGTACGAACCGGTTGAACGGGCGTGCATCTTGTCATCCACCAAGTGGTTCAGCTTCAGCATGTACATGTAGCCAACGGTCACTGGACGGTCGAAGGCATCGCCAGTACGACCATCAAACAGCGTCATTTGACCAGAGTCTGGCAGGTCTGCCAGACGCAGCATGCGCTTGATTTCAGTTTCTTTAGCACCGTCGAAGGCAGGTGTTGCCATCGGTACACCGTTACGCAGGTTGTTCGCCAGCTCAAGGATTTCAGCATCGCTAAAGCTATCCAGGTCCTCAACGCGCAGGCTGTCGCCGCCGTTGTAGATCTGCTGCAGCAAATCACGCAGTTTGGCAATTTCCTGCTGCTGACGAATCAATTCGTCGATCTTTTCACCCAGACCTTTCGCTGCCAGACCCAAGTGGATCTCCATGATCTGACCAACGTTCATCCGCGACGGTACACCCAGCGGGTTCAGTACGATATCAACCGGCACACCTTTTTCATCATGCGGCATGTCTTCGACTGGTTGAATCGTCGAGATAACACCTTTGTTACCGTGACGACCCGCCATCTTATCGCCTGGCTGGATCTTACGTTTAATCGCTAGGTACACCTTAACGATCTTCAGTACGCCTGGTGCCAAGTCATCACCGGTTTGCAACTTACGCTTTTTATCTTCGAAACGCTCGTCCAGCATCTGACGACGCTCTTGCAGAGATTGCGCAGCGGCTTCCAGCACTTCGGCCAGCGACTCGTCTTGCGGCACGATCTTGAACCATTGCTCGCCGTCCAGTGACTGCAGGTAGTCTTCAGTCAGGGTATCGCCCTTCTTCAGACCTGGTGCTGCATTGACGGTTTGGCCAACCAACTGGCGCTGCAAACGCTCGAAAGTTGCGCCTTTAACAATACGCATCTCTTCGTTGAGGTCCTTACGGATCTCGTCGAGCTGCATTTGTTCGATTTCCAGTGCACGCTGATCTTTTTCGACGCCGTCACGGGTAAAGATCTGCACGTCGATAACGGTACCTGTGGTACCGGTCTTAACGCGCAGTGACGTATCTTTAACATCGGAGGCTTTTTCACCAAAGATGGCACGCAGCAGTTTCTCTTCTGGCGTCAGTTGGGTTTCACCTTTTGGCGTTACCTTACCAACCAGAATGTCGCCTGGGCGTACTTCGGCACCAATGTGCACTACGCCAGACTCGTCCAACTTATTCAGCGCGGCTTCACCGACGTTTGGGATATCGGCGGTGACTTCTTCGCTGCCCAGCTTGGTATCACGAGCGACACAGGTCAGCTCCTGAATGTGGATAGTGGTCAGACGATCTTCTTGCGCCACACGCTCAGACAGCATGATGGAGTCTTCGAAGTTGTAACCATTCCACGGCATAAAGGCGATGCGGAAGTTCTGACCCAGCGCCAGCTCACCCAAATCGACGGACGGGCCATCGGCCATCACGTCGCCGCGCGTCACCATGTCACCGGCTTTCACCAGTGGACGCTGGTTGATGCAGGTGTTCTGGTTAGAACGGGTGTATTTGGTCAGGTTGTAGATGTCCACACCGGCTTCACCAGCCAGAGTTTCTTCGTCGTTCACCTTCACCACGATACGCGAGGCATCGACCGAATCGATGACACCGCCACGCTTAGCCATTACACACACGCCAGAGTCTTGTGCTACCGCACGCTCAATACCGGTACCGACCAGCGGCTTCTCGGATTTCAGCGTCGGTACCGCCTGACGTTGCATGTTCGATCCCATCAATGCACGGTTCGCATCGTCGTGCTCGAGGAATGGGATCAGTGACGCCGCGATGGACACAACCTGACGTGGCGACACGTCTTGCAGCGTCACACTTTCAGGTGGCATCAGGGTTGTTTCGTTCAAGTGACGAACAGAAATCAGATCACCTTGCAGGCGGCCACTGTCATCGGTCGGCACAGAGGCCTGGGCGATAACGTGCTTACCTTCTTCAATGGCTGATACGTAGATGATTTCGTCGGTCACCACACCGCTGTCCACTTTGCGGAACGGCGTTTCCAGGAAGCCATAATCATTGGTACGGGCGTATGTCGCCAGCGAGTTGATCAGACCAATGTTTGGACCTTCCGGCGTTTCAATCGGACATACGCGGCCATAGTGAGTGGCGTGTACGTCGCGCACCTCAAAGCCAGCACGCTCACGCGTCAGACCACCCGGGCCCAACGCCGAGATACGACGCTTGTGCGTCACTTCCGACAACGGGTTGTTTTGGTCCATGAACTGAGACAGCTGCGAAGAACCAAAGAACTCTTTCACCGCTGCAGCCACTGGCTTAGCGTTGATCAAATCTTGTGGCATCAGGCCTTCAGATTCGGCCATCGACAAACGCTCACGCACAGCACGCTCAACACGCACCAAGCCAACGCGGAATTGGTTTTCAGCCATTTCGCCAACGGAGCGAATACGACGGTTACCCAAGTGGTCGATGTCGTCCACCACACCTTTACCGTTGCGGATGTCGATCAGCGTCTTCAGTACCGAGACGATGTCTTCTTTGTCCAACGTACCGGCACCAGTGATTTCATCACGGCCAATACGACGGTTGAACTTCATCCGACCAACGCCTGACAAGTCGTAACGCTCGTCAGTGAAGAACAGGTTTTCGAACAGCGCTTCGGCGCTTTCTTTGGTTGGCGGCTCGCCTGGACGCATCATGCGGTAGATTTCGACCAGCGCTTCGAGGGCGTTGGTGGTCGGATCAATACGCAAGGTATCAGACAGGAACGGGCCACAATCCAGTTCGTTGGTGTAAATGGTCTCGAACGCAGTCACTTTGGACTCGCCAAAACGCACCAATACTTCTGGCGTGATTTCCGTGTTGGCAGGCGCCAATACTTCGCCAGTGCTGGTGTCGATGATGTCTTTCGCCAGCGCACGACCCAACAGGTAGTCCACTGGTACCGACAGCTCTTCCACGCCGGCTTTTTCCAGCTGGCGAATGTGGCGAGCGGTAATACGACGACCCGACTCAACCAGCACATTACCATCGTTATCTTTGATATCGAAGGCCGCTGTTTCACCGCGCAGACGCGATGGAATCAGCTTCAACAGCGCGCCATCCGGGGTCAGGCGATAGCTGTCATTCTCGAAGAATTCGGCCAGAATTTCTTCGGTGTGGTAGCCCAGTGCACGCAGCAGAATGGTCGCCGGTAATTTACGACGACGGTCGATACGAACGTACACCAGATCCTTTGGATCGAACTCGAAGTCCAACCAAGAACCACGGTATGGAATCACACGGGCGTTATACAGCAACTTACCAGAGGAGTGCGTCTTACCCTTATCGTGATCGAAGAACACACCCGGTGAACGGTGCAACTGAGATACAATCACACGCTCGGTACCGTTGACGATAAAGGTACCGTTGTCGGTCATGAGCGGCATTTCGCCCATGTAGACTTCTTGTTCCTTGATGTCTTTGATGGCCTTAGTGGCTGAATCTTTATCGTAAATGATCAGACGCACTTTTACGCGCAGTGGCGCGGCATAGGTCACGCCACGCAGCATACATTCCTTCTCGTCGAAGGTAGGAGTGCCGAGGCGGTAGCTCACGTACTCCAATGCGGCGTTCCCGGAATAACTTACAATCGGGAATACGGACTTAAATGCAGCGTGCAGACCGATCTCTGAACGATCTTCTGCACTGGCTCCTTCCTGCAGGAACTTGCGGTAGGAGTCGATTTGAATGGCCAGCAGGTATGGCACATCCATGACGTTCGGTAGTTTACCGAAATCCTTACGGATACGTTTTTTCTCAGTATATGAGTAAGCCATCAGTTATCCCCGGACTGTTGCCTCGATCAGGTCGTCAGACCCATGTGGCTTGGGTCTGTTAGTACTAATTCAATGGTGACTGGTTTAGGTCGGGTGACCTCAGTCACTCCAGGAGAGCAGCGTTGCGTGATGCATACATCAATAGCTAAGCGGGCAGCTACAGGCCGACAAGTTACAACTGGGTTTGTCATTCTGCTTGAGCAGCATCGGTCGTGAGTCATACGATGTGCAACCTACCACCCCAAAGAGCTCAGTAGCCTATGCCACTGGCTGTACCATTGAATTAGCGCCAACCGGCCCAACACTTACCTTGCGTTAGAACCCGGCAGCTTGCCAGCAAGCTCACGATTTCCATAACGTGAAAAAGGCTGACGGGTAACCCCGCCAGCCGTTCGCCGTTTTTCGACTTTAGAGCCCAAGCAACGGCTTTGCAACGAATTGCAAATTACTTGACTTCGACAGAAGCGCCAGCTGCTTCCAGAGCCGCCTTAGCAGCTTCGGCGTCATCCTTAGATACGCCTTCTTTAACAGTCGCTGGAGCGCCGTCAACCATTGCTTTCGCGTCTTTCAGGCCAGCGCCAGTCAGTTCACGAACTGCCTTGATCACGTTAACCTTCTTGTCGCCTGCAGAGGTCAGAACAACGTCGAACTCAGTTTGCTCTTCAGCTGCGCCAGCGTCGCCGCCAGCTGCACCACCAGCAACAACCGCAGCTGCTGCAGATACGCCGAACTTCTCTTCCATCGCTTCAACCAGCTCAACAACGTCTTTTACAGACATTTCGGCGATTGCTTCGATGATATCTTCTTTAGTCAGTGACATGAGACTATTCCTAAATTTAATGGAGCACTATGCTCGATAAATCGTTGTGCAAACAGCTTGGGATTAAGCCGCTTGCTCTTCTTTCTGTTCGCGGATAGCAGCAATGGTACGTACCAGCTTGCCTGCAGACGCTTCTTTCATGACGCTCATTAGCTTGGCGATTGCTTCGTCGTATGTTGGCAGTGTTGCCAGCATGTTGAAGTCAACAACCTCACCTTCGAAGGCACCAGCTTTGATTTCGAATGCGTCGTTCTCTTTAGCAAATGCTTTAAAGATACGAGCCGCAGCACCTGGATGCTCTGATGAAAATGCAATCAGAGTTGGACCCACCATGCTGTCTTTCAGACATTCGTAATCGGTACCTTCCACCGCGCGACGTGCCAGGGTGTTACGGACAACTTTCACCCAAACACCGGCTTCGCGGGCTTCTTTACGCAGAGCGGTCATGGCACCCACAGTCACGCCACGCGAATCTGCAACAACGGCAGACAGAGCGTTTTGCGCTGCATCCTGGACTTCGGCGACGATCGCCTTCTTATCTTCGAGTCCTAAGGCCACGATTAACTCCTAACAAGTTAGTTGGGCTCAGAAGAGCCAGTCTCGGTGTGACTATTCAGAATACTGAACGGGGCCACACACTATCTGCGCAGGGTATTAAGCAAAACAGACTACATACTTGTTTTGCACCTGCGGTCTTTGACAGCTGCCGCCAACGGCGGCAACCCCAAAGATCGTTTTGTTGATCAGATATCCAGAGCGGTATGATCAACCACCAAACCAGGACCCATAGTCGTAGACAGGGTCACTTTCTTCATAAATACGCCTTTGGCGGAAGAAGGTTTGGCTTTTTTCAGGTCAGCCAGCAATGCTGTCAGGTTGCCCTTCAGAGATTCAACGCTGAAGTCAGCCTTACCAATGCTGGTATGAATGATGCCGTTTTTGTCGTTACGGTAACGAACCTGACCAGCCTTTGCGTTATTTACCGCAGTCGCTACGTCAGGAGTCACGGTGCCTACTTTCGGGTTTGGCATCAGGCCACGAGGACCCAGTACCTGACCCAGCTGACCAACAACGCGCATCGCATCTGGAGATGCAATCACCACGTCAAAGTTCAGGTCACCGCCTTTGATTTTCTCAGCCAGATCTTCCATGCCCACTTCGTCAGCGCCAGCAGCCAAAGCAGCTTCAGCGTTTGCACCTTGGGTGAACACAGCAACACGCATGGTTTTACCGGTGCCGTTAGGCAGTACGGTAGAGCCACGAACGTTCTGGTCAGACTTACGTGCGTCGATGCCCAGGTTAACGGCAACATCAACCGACTCAACGAACTTAGGCTTTGGCAATTCAGCCAAAATAGCAACAGCTTCTTCGATGCTGTAAACCTTGCCCGCTTCTACTTTTTCAGCAATCAGCTTCTGGCGCTTAGTCAACTTAGCCATTATTCAACACCCTCCACGTTCAGACCCATTGCACGGGCAGAACCGGCGATGGTACGTACTGCTGCATCCATATCGGCGGCAGTCAGGTCTTTCATCTTAGCGGTGGCGATTTCTTCCAACTGAGCACGGGTAACGGTACCCACTTTTTCAGTGTTAGGACGCGCAGAACCACTTTGGATGCCCGCTGCTTTTTTCAGCAGGAAAGACGCCGGTGGAGTTTTGATGTCGAAGGTAAAGCTTTTATCGCTGTACACTGTGATGATCACAGGAACTGGCGCGCCCGCTTCCAGGCTGTCAGTTTTAGCGTTAAACGCCTTACAGAATTCCATGATGTTCAGACCGTGCTGACCCAGAGCAGGACCAACCGGGGGACTTGGGTTAGCTTTACCAGCGCCAACCTGCAGCTTGATATAGCCGTCTACTTTCTTAGCCATGATGTACTCCTAATGGGTAATAGCGCCCCGAGGGCTCCCCGTTCAACTTATGCCGACTTTTCGACCTGGGTAAATTCCAGCTCAACGGGCGTCGACCGCCCAAAAATAGTAACCGCCACCTGCAAACGGGATTTTTCGTAGTCGACACCTTCGACCACACCGTTAAAGTCAGCAAACGGACCATCGATAACACGAACCACTTCACCGGGCTCGTAGATGGTTTTGTGCGACGGACGACCCGCACCATCTTCAACGCGCTGCAGAATGGCATCCGCTTCACGCTCGGTAATCGGCGCAGGCTTATCGGCAGTACCGCCGATAAAACCCATCACACGCGGCGTCTGCTTAACCAGGTGCCACGTGTCATCATTCATTTCCATCTGCACCAGCACATAGCCGGGGTAGAATTTGCGCTCACTCTTGCGCTTTTTACCCTCACGCACTTCAACCACTTCTTCGGTAGGCACCAACACCTCACCGAATTGGTCCTGCATCTCGTGCAGCTCGATACGCTCTTTCAGCGTATTCTGGACGCGCTTTTCATAACCTGAGTACGCATGAACGACATACCAACGCATAGACATATTGGATTCCTTAGCCGATCAACAGCGAAACAAGCCAGCCCAACAAACTGTCGAGCCCCCATAAAACCAACCCCATCAGAAACACGACACCAACAACGATCAGCGTTGTCTGAGTGGTCTCTTGACGCGTCGGCCACACTACTTTGCGGCGCTCAATATTGGCTTCTTTCAATAACTGCAGAAAATCTTTGCCCTGACTGCTGGTCAAAGCAATGCCCGCACTGACCAACATCAGCGCCACGACAGCCAGCACGCGATACAAAGTAGCCACTTCGGTGTAATAGCCATTACCCCAAACCGCTGCGGCAAAAACCACCACAGCCAACAGCCACTTGATATAATCCAGCGGAGACGACTTGCTTGTGTTGCTTTCGGTACTCATGAAAATTCCCTGAAGCCAAAAATGGCAGCCGAAGCTGCCACCAAGAATCTGGCAGGCCAGGAGGGACTCGAACCCCCAACTTTCGGTTTTGGAGACCGACGCTCTACCAATTGAACTACTGGCCTATACACACTCAATTAGGGCGCAGCACTATACAGCATGATTAGCAAAGTGCAACCCCTAATGCGCATGCGTGCCTGCGAATGAGCACGCAAGAGGAGATGGGGCGCACCTTACCCAATACACTCGGTCTTGCCAAGCTTTAATTTCATCAACTGCACCAAAATGGCACAAGCCAAGAGTGCTGCAACCCAGATCAGCCCTGCCGCCATTAACTATTGAGACTTTTTCCCGCTCTTGAGGCGATTTATTTCTATATAGGTGCTCAAAATCGAAGAGAAACCCTGTAGAATGGCGCGCGATTTCGACCCTAGCTTATTGAGTAACGCTATGACTGATTTATCTAAGTACAGAAACATCGGCATCTTCGCCCACGTTGACGCCGGTAAAACCACGACCACTGAGCGTATCCTGAAACTGACCGGTAAGATCCATAAAACCGGTGAGGTGCACGATGGTGAGTCCACCACCGACTTCATGGAGCAGGAAGCTGAGCGTGGTATCACCATTCAGTCAGCGGCTGTTACCTGTGAGTGGGCAGGCCACCGTCTGAACGTTATTGACACCCCTGGACACGTTGACTTTACCGTTGAAGTATACCGTTCTCTGAAAGTTCTGGACGGCGGCATCGGCGTATTCTGCGGATCTGGCGGCGTTGAGCCACAATCCGAAACCAACTGGCGTTACGCGAACGAATCTGAAGTATCTCGTATTATCTTCGTTAACAAGCTGGACCGTCTGGGCGCCGACTTCTACCGCGTGGTAGATCAGGTGAAGAACGTTCTGGGCGCGAACCCGCTGGTAATGGTATTGCCAATCGGTACCGAAGATCAGTTCGTTGGTGTGGTTGACCTGCTGAGCCGCAAAGCTTACGTGTGGGACGACACTGGCCTGCCAGAAAACTACGAAGTTAAAGACGTACCTGCTGACATGGCAGACGACGTTGAGATGTACCGTGAGCAGTTGATCGAAACCGCTCTGGAAGTCGACGAAGATCTGATGATGGCTTACCTGGAAGAAGGTACCGAGCCATCAATCGAAGAAATCAAGCGTTGCATCCGTGAAGGCACTCGCACGCTGGCGTTCTTCCCAACCTACTGTGGCTCTGCGTTTAAGAACAAAGGTGTACAGCTGGTTCTGGACGCGGTTGTTGACTACCTGCCAGCACCAACTGAAGTCGATCCTCAGCCTTTGACCGACGAAGAAGGTAACGAGACTGGCGAATACGCCACTGTTTCTGCGGAAGAGCCACTGCGCGCCTTGGCATTTAAGATCATGGACGACCGTTTCGGCGCCCTGACCTTTATCCGTATCTACTCAGGCGTACTGAACAAGGGTGACACCATCCTTAACTCAGCAACCGGCAAAACTGAACGTATCGGCCGTATGGTAGAGATGCAGGCAGACGACAAGTCTGAGCTGACCCGCGCTCAAGCCGGTGACATCATCGCTGTTGTTGGTATGAAGAACGTTCAAACTGGTCACACTCTGTGTGATCCAAAGGCGCCATGCACACTGGAAGCCATGGTGTTCCCAGATCCAGTAATCTCGATCGCGGTTAAGCCAAAAGATAAAGGCGCCGTTGATAAGATGGGTATCGCTATTGGTAAGCTGGTAGCCGAAGATCCATCGTTCCGCGTTGAGACTGATGAAGATTCTGGTGAGACCATCCTGAAAGGTATGGGCGAGCTGCACCTGGACATTAAAGTCGACATCCTGAAGCGTACTTATGGCGTTGAACTGGAAGTGGGCGAGCCTCAGGTAGCGTACCGTGAAACCATCACTACGCCGGTTGAAGACAGCTACACCCACAAGAAGCAGTCGGGTGGCTCTGGTCAGTACGGTAAGATCGACTACACCATGAAGCCAGGTGAGCCAGGCTCAGGTTTCGTTTTCACTACTTCGGTAGTGGGCGGTAACGTACCTAAGGAATTCTTCCCAGCCATCGAAAAAGGCTTCAAAGCCATGATGGACGAAGGCCCACTGGCTGGCTTCCCAGTACTGGACGTTGAAATCGACGTTCATGACGGTGGCTACCACGCGGTTGACTCCTCTGCAGTAGCGTTTGAAATCGCTGCTAAAGGTGCATTCCGTCAAACCATGCCTAAGGCCGGCGCGCAGCTGCTGGAGCCGATCATGAAGGTTGACGTGTTCACCCCAGAAGACAACGTCGGTGACGTAATCGGTGACTTGAACCGTCGTCGCGGCATGATCAAAGACCAAGAAGCTGGCGTGACTGGCGTGCGCATCAAGGCAGACGTTCCTCTGTCAGAGATGTTCGGTTACATCGGCCACCTGCGTACCATCACTTCTGGTCGTGGTCAGTTCTCTATGGAGTTCAGCCACTACATGCCTTGCCCAACCAACATTGCCGACACGGTAATGGCGGACGCTAAGGCGCGCAAAGAAGCCAAATAAGGCGCTTTGCAAATAAAAAAGCCCCGCTGATGCGGGGCTTTTTTTTGCCGTTAAGAAACGGCTTACTGATTCGATCCGTCAGAACGTTGCCGTCAGGATAAACGACAACACCAACATGGCCGCACTGCTCACCGCCGCGGCGATGTGAATGTGGCGCAAACGCTGCTCCGTCAGCTCAGGTTCCTGAATCGTGTCCATTGGTTCGATATCCATGCACAAGCCCCTTATTGCTGGACTTATCAGGCTAGCAGCGGCCACGCGCACTGCCGTGGTGATTGTGTGACCGAGTGTTGCAGCCTGTAACCACGGCAGCTAAAACGACAGGTACTGCTTCACCAGTTGGATCTGGTCGGCACTCATCAAGGTCGGCGCATGGCCGCAGCCGGTCATTTCGATCACATCCACCCCCTCACGCTGCCCCATCAACGCGGCAGTGTCGGCTGTTAACACATCAGAGTTGGAGCCACGCAATACCAGCACCGGGCATTGCACCGCCTGCCAAGGCACAGACAGGTCAACATCCTGCTGTAAGTCGTTAAAAGCGAGGGAGATCTGCGGATCGTAGCGGTAATGCCAGTCACCGCCACTATTCTGGCGGAACATTCTCAGTGTCAGCGCGCGCCACTGTGCATCGGTGAGCGCTCCAAAAGGCGCGGCAATGATACGAAACTCTGCTTCGGCTTCATCCAAGCTGGCAAAGCTGCGCTTCTGCCCAACGTAAGCGCCAATGCGTTGCAGAGCCGCCAGCGGGATATGAATGCCAACGTCGTTGAGCACCAGCTTACGCACACAACCGGGTTGGCTGGCCTCTAATAACAGCCCGATCAGGCCGCCCATAGAGGTCCCCAGCCAGTCCAGCTGAGATATCTGCAAATGTTGCTGCACTGTTTGAATCAGTTGCGTGGCGATACTGACATACAGCGGATAGCCATAATGCTCGCCCTGCTCCAACCAAGCGCTGTCACCTCGGCCGAGCACATCCGGGCAAATCACGTGATACCGATCGGCCAACTCACTGGCCAATTCATCAAAGAAGCGGCCGTTGTGAGTCAGGCCATGACAGCAAATCAACAACGCATCCGACGCCGGTGATTGCCAGTGGTGGTAGGCCATGGCCTTATCCCCTTCCGGGGTATTGACCATCAGCCGCTGCGTCGAGCAGGTAACAGACATGCATTCACTCCCTTTCGCCTGTTACCCAAGTGTGTCGGCTATCGGAGTAAAGTCAACCGTCCGCCGCCAGCGGGGTTTTCAGCACCAAGGGGCTGATATTGCGCTGCGCCAGCTGGTCTTGCGCTTTATTCATCTTCGAGCGATTGGTGAACGGCCCAACGTAGACCCGATACCAAGTGGAGTCATTGACCGTGCTGCTTTCCACGTAGGCATTCATGCCTGCCAACAACAACTCAGCACGCATGCGATCGGCATCGGCGCTGCCACGAAACGACGCCACTTGCAGCCGATAACTGTAACGCTTAGGCGTGCCTTTGGGCGTTGAGACGTACTCTTTCACCTTATCGACCTTCACCTCTTGCTGTTCCAACAAGCGATAAAACTCGTAGTTCGGTTTTTCTACCGGTGGTGTCACCGCCTGCTGTTGCAGCGCCTGGAATACCTCTTCGGCATCCTGGCGCACCGCGCCAGATTCGTCGCTGGCCGGAATGGTGCTGAGATACAACACAAACCCGGCGAATGCGACGGCCAGGGTGGGGGTAAAGACCCACACCCACTTTGGAACCCTGCTGGAATGATCCGACATCAATGCGTCTCGTTGATTTACATTTCTTCCGGTGCGCTAACACCGAGCAGGTCCAGACCGTTGGCAATTACCTGACGCACCGCCTCGGCCAGCGTCAGACGCGCATTACGCAACGACTCGTCGTCCACCAGAGTTTTCTCTGAGTTGTAATAGGTGTGGAAGTCGGACGCCAGATCTTTCAGGTAGTTGGCAATCTGATGTGGCTCGCGGTTGTTGGCAGCGTTGCGCACCACTTCCGGATAACGCCCCAGTTTCACAATCAGATCTTTTTCATTGTCGAGCGCCAGCGCTGGCAATGCCGCCAAGCCCTGCTCCTCAGTCCAGCTGTGGCCCGCTTCCGCCAGCTTGCGGAAAATCGAACACACCCGCGCGTGCGCGTATTGAATGTAATACACCGGGTTATCGGAAGACTGTGACCGCGCCAGATCGATATCAAAGGTCAGCTGACTGTCGGCTTTACGCGCCGCCAGGAAGTAACGCGTGGCATCACGGCCGACTTCATCGATCAAATCACGCAGGGTGACATAGCTGCCCGCCCGCTTCGACAGTTTCACTTCTTCGCCGCCACGCATGACCGTCACCATTTGGTGCAGCACGTAGTCGGGCCAGCCTTTTGGAATATCGGCATTTAATGCCTGCAAGCCGGCGCGCACCCGGGTGATGGTGCTGTGGTGATCGGCACCCTGCTCGTTAATGACTTTTTCAAAGCCGCGCTGCCATTTATCCAGGTGATAAGCGACGTCCGGCAAGAAGTAAGTGTAGCCGCCGTCTTTTTTACGCATGACCCGGTCTTTGTCGTCGCCAAAGTCGGTGGTGCGCAGCCACAAAGCATCGTCCTGCTCATAGGTGTAGCCATTGTCGATCAGGCGTTTCACCACGTCTTCCACCTTGCCACTGCTGTACAGCGAGGTTTCCAAGAAGAACACATCAAAGCCAACGCCAAAGGCTTTTAAATCCAGGTCTTGTTCACGACGCAGGTAAGCGACAGCAAAGTGCAAAATGCCATCCAAATCGTCGGCGTTTTGCGTACCGGTAAAGCTTTGGTCTTCCGACTCCACGGTATCGCCGGCCATAAAGCTGTTGGCCAAATCGATAATGTACTCACCACGGTAGCCATCTTGCGGCCAGCCAGCGTCTTCTGGTGTCAGCCCCTTACAACGCGCCTGTACCGACAGAGCTAGGTTGGTAATTTGCGCCCCGGCGTCGTTGTAATAAAACTCGCGCGTCACGTCCCAGCCGGTGGCTTCTAACAAACGGCTAAGGCAGTCGCCTACCGCCGCGCCGCGGCCATGGCCGATATGCAAAGGACCGGTTGGGTTAGCGGAAACAAACTCCACCTGTACCTTACGGCCAGCGCCTTCATCGCTGCGACCGTATTGATTTTTTTGCTCCAGTACGGTTTTCACCAAGCTGCTGGTCGATGCGTCGGACAAATAGACGTTGATAAAACCAGGGCCAGCGATTTCGACCTTTTCCACTAACTCAGAAGCAGGCAAGGCATCGCACAACAACTGCGCCAACTCGCGTGGTTTTTTACCCGCTGGCTTGGCCAGCATCATCGCCAGGTTTGAGGCCAGATCACCGTGTGCCTTGTCTCGGGTGTTGTCCACCTGAATTCGTGGCTCCAGGTCCTGAGGCAAAACATCCTCGGACTTCAGGTTAGCGACGGCGGCGGATAACAACTCAGCAATTTGCGGTTTCATAATCTGATCTCAGTAATGTGACTCTCGTCAGTAGCAATTCGGGCCATGGCCCGTAAAGGCGCCCGATTATCGCAAAAAGGCCTGCGGGGGTGAAGCTAAGCCCGAGTCCGGGCGACGGTAAATGCAAAGGCTGCGCTCTCCATGCAACAACAGCTTATCCACAGCAAAAGCACAGGTGCTTGTGAGCAACTGAGGCAACTTGGAAAAGTCGCTGATCACGGCTTATTTTTGTTGACTTTTCAGCAAGATAGCGAGATTTCATAAAACGGTCATAAAAGCGTCAATCTGACCACAGCGCCCGGTTACCGGCCTTGCAGCCATATACTCAAAAGTTATTAAGATAGTTATGCACAGATTCTGTGCATAGACGTACGTTTGTTCACACTATTCAACCTTAACCAGGCCACCCTTGTGCCAACCCAAACGTCCAACCGGTACCGCCTGACGTCGTATGCCGGCCACTGGCGCCAACATAAACACATCACCGTTGCGCCCAGTCAAGGCTTGGCCTGCTCCCGAGTGCCGCGCCAACTCAGCATGAACCCGCATATGCTCGGCTTCACCATGCACCGGAATGGCAATATCAGGTTGTACCCATTGATACAGCTGTTTCAACTCCTGTTGCGCCGGGTGGCCAGAGGCATGAATCGGCTTGGGTGATTGCTCCGCGGTGATGACGTCTATCTGTTGCTGGCGCAGCTGTGCGATCAAACCGCCAATGGCTTCTTCATTGCCAGGAATGGCTCGTGCACTGAAGATCACCCGATCGCCGGCGCTGAGTTCCATGGTTGGATGGATGCCGGCGGCCAGACGACGCAATGCCGTTCGTGGCTCCCCCTGGCTGCCAGTCGCTACCGCCAGCACCTCATGCGGCGGCAAATAACCCAGATGCGTTTCGTCCACCACCTTCGCCGACAGTGGCCAAATGCCAGCCCGTTGGGCGCATTGATGCATATTGTGTAGTGACCGTCCCAGTAGCCCCAGGTAACGGCCGTTAGCCGCGGCGATATGCGCCAAGGTAACCAAGCGCGCAATGTTGCTGCCAAAACAGGTGACCACTACCCGTCCTGTGGCACTGGCCACCCATTGCTGCAGCCCATCATGCAACTCACTTTCCGACATCGAGTGCCCCGCCACGGTGGCGTTGGTTGAGTCGCACACCATGGCGCGCACTCCCTCTTGCCCCAGGCGCACAAAATCGTCGCGCTGATAGCCATGACCAACAATGGGATTTGGGTCCAGCTTCCAGTCGCCGGTGTGAAAGATGTGCCCCAACGGCGTTCGAATCATCAGGGCATTCGGGTCTGGGATTGAATGCGTCAGCGCTAGCCACTCCACCTCAAACGGGCCAATGTGACGACGCTCGCCAACACTGACCACGTGCAATGGCACTTGATGCAGTAAGCCACGCTCCGCCAGCTTGCGCTTTAACACCTCGGCGGTAAATCGTGTGGTATAGATCGGACAACGCAGCCGTTCCCACAAATACGGCACGGCGCCGATATGGTCTTCATGAGCATGGGTAATGATCATTCCCGCCAGCTGTCCGCGGCGCTCGCTAATAAACCTTGGGTCAGGCATTTGCGTATCAGGTTCACCAGAATGATGCACGGTACCATCGGCGCTTACCCGACCGGGTTTAGGAAACGTCACCCCGCAGTCGATCATCAACCACTGACCATCATGGCCATACAGGTTCATATTCATGCCGATTTCGCCGGTTCCGCCAAGGGGTAAAAACCATAAATCCTGCGAAGTTGGGGTCATCACTGCAGCCTATTCAAAAGAACAGCCATTATTATAAGGAAAATAGCCTTCCAACCCTCTGTGGAGGCACTAAAGTATTCGGCTCAGTTTTAGGTGAGTGCTGCAGTTATTGGAACATCGGTGGCTGGCAACGATATCATCATTGATGCTACGCCCCTGAAAGCCCTGATTCAGGGGCGGCGATTATGCCATAGCTGGCAACCGCACAAGCCAACGTTGTGGCTCTAAGCCCTCGAGCTATCAAGAGCAAGCAACGAATCATTTAAAGGTTCACTGCTAAAGGTTGTTAGTTAGCAAAAAAATGTTGGAAGTGGCTTGTTCCCATTGGGTTTGGCACGCCAATGTGTTGCTAAGCACATGCTGAATGGGGTTATTCCCTCGAAGCCATAGGCAATGATACCTGTACAGACAGCCCCGAAAGACCTGAGCTTCTACCAAACTGAAGTTCACCATGATTTAATTCGATTATTTCAGCCACGACACTTAAGCCCAAGCCCGTACCCTTCTGATCGGCCGGTGATATTCTAAAAAAATGTTTGGTTATATCCTCTAAGTAAGCATCATCAACACCTGGCCCATTATCTTCAATAATTATTTGAAAGCTAGAATCTAACTGATAACACGACACGCGAACTCGAGCTTTTTGTTTATCATTGTATTTAACAGCGTTATCGATCAAGTTCCTTACTACAATTTCAATTTGACTTGGGTTCGCCAATACATTAAATGCTTCCGGAGGAAATATATCGATATCGACTCGTTCTATGTCTATCCTTTCTTGGTATATCAAGTCACCAACCACCTGACGAACAATCTCTGTCACATCCACCATATTGGCACCCATACAGTTGCTCGATTGTACTCTTGCCCACTCCAGAAGCTGATCTGATAGCATTTCGATACGGTGAGCTGCATTTTCTATATTCTTCATTTTGGGCGAATAATGATATTCACCTGAAGCCACATAAGATTGAATTTGAGCTTTTAACGCAGCAATGGGGGTGCGCATTTCATGGGCGGCAAAGTCCAAAAAAACTCTTTCTTTCTCCAGGCTGGAGCTCAACCGACAAAGTAAATCATTAATTGCTTTTACAGCAGCGACTAACTCAGAAGGCACATCATTCATCGTAATTGGCTCAAGTCGCTTCATACTAATCCCATCCACTTGACGCGCCAACTCTTTGAGCGGTCGAAACCCATAATTAACTCCACGCAATATCAACGTTATCGCCAATGCAAATATCAAAAAAAGAAATATAAACAATGAAGCAATTAAAACCCTAACCCCCATTTTTCGCTCAAAATCATTCAATCCGACCCAAATTAATAGGCTCCTTTTTTTGTCATGCACGGAGCTAACCAACCACCGTTCTCCGGTTTGTTTATCATCAAATACAGAATTACTATTAAGATCGCTGTACTCCGGTGCATTTTTGGTTTGATACAAAACCTCACCGCCTTCTACCACTATAACAAAGCTGGCCGAGTAACCTGACTCCAACCGTTCAACCCCCCCTCAAACTGCTCATTTGACGCCAAAGAGTTCAGCAGGTTGACCGCGATTGTTTTTGAGTGATTAAAATAAATTTCTCGACTTTCATGCCAGACAAGATACTTAGCTACCACCAATGCAAACAACCAAGAGAGTGCCATAATGACTGATATTCTTACAGCAAGTCGTTTCTGTAACGACTTCATTCTGGCGCCCTCGAAACCATATACCCGATACCACGAATTGTTTTTATCAACGATGAATCAATGCGTTTTCGTATTTGTGATACGTATACTTCTATCGTGTTTTCTTCGATACAATCTTCCCAACGATAAAGGGCATCAATAATCTGCTGTTTGGTTTTTACGTGCCCCTTGCATTCAATTAGATACTGAAGTAACTTATACTGAGTTACCGGCAAATTGATTAGAGAATTTTTATAGAAAATAGTTTTGCTAGCAGGTTCGATTCGGATATCACCATAAACTAACGCTGGCGCAGATCGCCCCATACTTCTTCGAATTAAAGCTCGAACTCTTGCCAGCATTTCTTCTAAATCAAAAGGTTTCACGACATAGTCGTCGGCGCCAAGATCTAAACCGTGAACTTTATCATATGACGCATCTCTAGCCGTTAAAATCAGCACTGGCGTGTCGATTTTTTGGCTACGTACTTCACTTAATATTTGGAAGCCACTCATATCTGGCAAACCAAGATCGAGAATGATCACTGCGAACTCCTGCAGCTTGACAGCATGCAATGCTTGGCTACCCGAATTTACATGCTCAACATGCAACATATCTTGCTGAAAACGAGTTTGAATCGCGTCGGCGATGGCCACATCATCCTCAACCAATAATACCTTCATAGACTTACCTCCATAGCCATCATTCTAGACTTCAATCCTGATGAAATGCTGATAGCAGCTATCAGTGAAGGCTCAGCCTACGCAAGTATCCTGTCGATCGATCAATTAATCGAAGGTACATGCAATGACCGAATACTCTGTACAACTGCAGCAAGGGAATCGCGACGCAAAGGCCATATGCACTAGGTTGTCTAAACCCTCTGTCGTTATGCATTGGCTCATAGCATTCATAGTGATATTCTCTATAGCTCTTGGCTATTACATGACACTGAACGATAGATATGACCTTTACAGTCTGCACAAAGCTATCGGCGTCCTATTATTACCATTGGCCGCATTTCGTATAGCCTGGCGTATACGCAAGGGGTTTCCCACACCCTGCACAAGGATGGAAAAAGGCAAATTATGGGTGGCAAAAGGTGCCCATAGTCTACTGCTACTCTGCACCTTAGTGATGCCTATTTCAGGATTTATTAGCTCAGCCGCCGGCGGTTACGGAGTACCTTTGTTTGGTATTAGTTTAATCGATGCCGTACCCCAGGATATGCGCCCTATTAATCAGCTATTAGCAACGACGGCTCATACCACCCACATTTTTGCCGGCTATTTCATTACTGGTTTACTGATATTACACATAGCCGCTGCAGGTTGGCATCACTTCGTTATTAAAGATCGCACGCTACAGCGCATGCTTGGTCGCTAACCAACGGGGCGTTTTGACAGCACAGTCTTGGTAGCACTGCCCACCACCAGCGGCTCTGGTACACTAGGCCTCCCCTTACCCAAGAATGAGAAGTACACCATGCCAGAGTATCGCTCGCGGACATCCACCGCTGGACGCAATATGGCCGGTGCCCGTGCTTTGTGGCGCGCCACCGGAATGAAAGACGACGATTTCCACAAGCCGATCATCGCCATCGCCAACTCCTTTACTCAGTTTGTACCCGGGCATGTGCATCTGAAGGATATGGGCCAGCTGGTGGCGCGTGAAATTGAAAAAGCCGGCGGCGTCGCCAAAGAATTTAATACCATCGCTGTCGATGACGGCATTGCCATGGGCCACGATGGCATGCTGTACAGTTTGCCTTCACGTGAAATCATCGCCGATGCAGTGGAGTACATGGTCAATGCTCACTGTGCCGACGCGCTGGTGTGCATTTCCAACTGCGACAAAATCACCCCAGGAATGCTAATGGCCGCGTTGCGCCTGAATATTCCGGTGATCTTTGTCTCCGGTGGACCGATGGAAGCCGGTAAAACCAAACTGGCCGAGCACAAGCTCGACTTGGTCGACGCCATGGTCATTGCCGCCGACGACAGCGCCTCCGATGACATGGTGGCCGAATACGAGCGCAGCGCCTGTCCGACCTGTGGCTCTTGCTCCGGTATGTTTACCGCCAACTCGATGAACTGTTTGACCGAGGCCATTGGTCTGTCACTGCCGGGCAATGGCACTACCTTGGCCACCCACGCCGATCGTGAGCAACTGTTTTTAGAAGCGGCTCGGCTGATTGTGCGCAACGCCAAGCGCTATTACGAGCAAGACGATGAGTCCGTGCTGCCGCGTTCGGTTGCCAGCTTTAAAGCGTTTGAAAACGCCATGACCCTCGACATCGTTATGGGCGGCTCTACCAACACCATTTTGCATTTGCTCGCCGCCGCCCAAGAGGCGGAAGTCGATTTCGATATGAAAGACATCGACCGCTTGTCACGCATTGTGCCGCAGCTGTGCAAAGTGGCCCCCAACACGCAAAAATACCATATCGAAGACGTGCATCGCGCCGGTGGCGTGATGGGTATTCTGGGCGAGATCGACCGCGCCGGGCTGCTGCACAGTGATTTGCCCACTGTGCACGAAGCCACCATGAAAGACGCGCTGGATAAGTGGGACATCATGCGCAACCCAACGCCTGAAGTGGTGGAGTTCTTTAAAGCCGGGCCAGCGGGCATTCCCACACAGACGGCCTTTAGTCAAGCCACGCGTTGGCCGAGTTTGGACGGCGACCGCGAATCCGGTTGTATCCGCGCCATCGAGCACGCTTATTCACGGGAAGGCGGCTTAGCAGTGCTGTACGGCAACATCGCCAAAGACGGTTGTGTGGTCAAAACCGCGGGGGTCGATGAGTCAATTCTGGTCTTCAATGGCCAGGCCAAGATCTTTGAATCCCAAGACAGCGCCGTCGCCGGTATTTTGGCCGACGAGGTGAAAGCAGGTGACGTGGTGATCATTCGCTACGAGGGCCCTAAAGGCGGCCCGGGCATGCAAGAAATGCTGTACCCAACGTCGTACCTTAAATCCAAGGGGCTGGGCAAAGCCTGCGCCTTGCTGACCGACGGCCGCTTCTCTGGCGGTACCTCGGGCTTGTCGATTGGCCATTGCTCTCCTGAAGCAGCCGCCGGTGGTGCCATTGGTTTATTGCGTGATGGCGATCCTATCAAGATCGATATTCCCAATCGTTCCATTGATGTTTTGCTGAGCGAGGCGGAACTGGCAGAGCGCCGTGCACAGCAAGACGCTAAGGGTTGGAAACCGGTTGAGGAGCGGCCGCGCAAGGTCAGCACCGCACTGAAGGCCTATGCTAAATTCGCCACCAGTGCCGATAAAGGCGCGGTGCGCGATATTTCTTTGTTGGATTAACCCGTCCGTCGGGCAGGCTAAGCCTGCCCAGCGTTAAATCACCAGCGGTAGCTACACCATGATCACCACTTTCCATCGCCAACTGATTGTCCTAACTGCACTGTCGCTGCCTACCCTTTGGCTGTCCGGCTGCAGCAGCCAGCCAGACATCCCGGTGCACGAAGTGGAATATCAACGCTATTTGGACGAAAACACCCAAGCCGTACAACGCCAGCAGCAACAGGCATTGGATACTGCCGAGCAAGCGTTAAAGCAAAGCGAAGCGCAACGGCTGTCGTTTTTCTCTCCAGGCTATGCGCAGCAGCTTGAACAAGCCGTCAGCGCTAGCCGCCAAGCCAGCCTGACGGGTGAGCACCAAACCCTGATCAACAAAGCCAACGAAGCATCCAACCTGCTCGAGTTGGCATTGGCGAATAAAAAACAGGTCGAGAAGTTATTCGAAAACGTGCTACAACGGTTAGCACAAGTGCGCGAACTGCAAGCCGATAAAGTACAGCGGCGTCAGTATCAGCAGTTTTTGCAAAACCTGCAGACCCATTTTTTAGCACTGGAAGCACAGCAGTCACCAACGGAGACTGAGCTAAACGCCCTGCTCATCCAGTTGGAGCAATTGCAGCGCAGCACCCTGTTGGCGCGCTATTGGCAGCCAGCACACAGCACATTAGAGCAAGCCGCCAGCGAAGGGGCTGCCGCAGCCGCTGCGCAAACGTATCAGCGAGCTAGCGCCTTGGTCGATGACACCGGCAGCTATATTCAATTACAACAGGGGGACCCGCAGGAAGCGGCACGAAAAGGCTTAGAAGCACTGCGCCATGCGCAACAGGCATTGTTTGTTAGCCGAGAAGCCAAGCGCTTGCAGAACTTAAACCCAAGCCAGGCCGAACAAGCGGTGTTGAGATTCGAGCAGTTGCTGCATCAAATCAGCCAAGGCCTGGATGGTAAAGACCGCCGCCATATGTCGCTGCAAGATCAGATGTTATCGATCAAACAACGCCTGGACGAACTGCAACGTCAAACGACACCCAGCGCGGCCGTACCACCAGCGCCAGCGGCTTCATCAACGCCCAGCAATAACGCTGGCGAACAGTCAGCGCCCTAGCACTGGTACCAACCCGTTTATTGATAGCGAACAGGCTTCATCAGGCCTGTTCAGGCTCCGATAGTGAATATTCAAAGCCCTTAATGCGCAGCCCACGGTGCACATAGTCACCTACATTAATGCCGAAGCAGCCACTGCGATACACATTCTGGGGTTGGTAAGGCTGGCCAAAATCATCCACCGGGCTGTAAGCAAGATTCAATATACGCTCGGGCTGTGGCTCTTTAGCAGCATCCAAAATCATAATGACCTTAGGCTTGAGCTGAAAACCCGGGTTAGATGACAAAATAATTCCTACCTCGCCATTGGTCATTTCCAACAAATACCCCGGCGGATACAAACCAATCATGCTGATAAAGGTGCGGGCAATATCGGCATCAAACTGCGTGCCCAGATTACGGTTAATGATTCGTAACGCCTCCACCGAGGACATGCCAGGTTTGTAGCAGCGGTCACTGGTCATGGCGTCGTAGGCATCCACAATGGTGACGATGCGCGTAAAGCGCGAAATTTTATGGCTGTCGATACCACGCGGATATCCTTTGCCATCCAGACGCTCGTGATGGCTGTAGGCAACATCAATGGCGCCAGGATAAATATCAGCACGGCTCATTAACAGCTGTTTGCCATACACCGTATGGCGCGCCATTTCGCGAAATTCCTCGGGTTCTAGTGGGCCGGGTTTATTCAGTATTTCCGGCGGGACTTTCATTTTCCCTAAGTCGTGCATCAAACCGCACATGCCTAGGTTTTCCAGCTCGTAAGGCGCCAGATCCAATAATCGCCCCAGCGATATCGCCAGCAGGCAGACATTGACAGAGTGCTCGGCGGTGTATTCGTCCTGCCCTTTCAACCGCGTTAGCCACAGCATGGCATTGGGGTTGCCCATCACCCGATCGACACAGTCTTTCACCACCTCTTGTGCTTGCTGTGAATCTAACGCTTGCCCCATTTGTGCGCTGGCTAACAGCTGCTTGACCTGTTTTTTCGCCGCCTGGTACGTGCGATTGGCTTGGCTGAGCTGCTGCGCCATATCCTGCTTTTCGACATAGCGCGTGCGACTGCGCGGTGCGGCGGCCGGTGCGTGTCCATGATCGGCAACCCACTCTTCCTCCACCACATCGATGTACACGTACTCGCAACTATCCTGCACCACTTGGATATCTTCCTGCGACTCGAGCAAAAAGCCCTGAAACAGAAAAGGCGATTCTTCCCAGGGAATGTCCAGCTCAGCGACAAACATACCGATGCTCAGCTCATTCACCGCGACCTGGCGCCGACTATGACGCTGATTGACGATGTATTGCTGACCACTGCGACTGCGATGTTTCGATTTGATCAAGTGCCCACCTGCGGCATTCACGAAAGAATTAACGAGGGTAAAAACAACCATTAAAAGCTTAGCGGCTGCTGCTTAAGGCAGGTCGCTTTGCTGTACGACTATCCTGCTGCCGTCTTGGGTGTTTTTTGGTTCAAACAGCAACCGCGATTGAATGGCAGCAGGAATTTCGTCAGCGTGGTGAGTAACGTACAGCAAGGTCATCGACTGCTGTTGTGCCAGCCGCTGGATAAACGCCAGCACCATCTCTCGGCTAATGTCGTCCAACCCTTGGCAAGGTTCATCGAGGATCAGTAACGGCGGTTGTTTGATCAGTGCACGTGCAATCAAGATCAGCCGCTGCTCGCCATAGGATAAATGCTGCAGACTCTGGTTGGCTTTATGCCCAAGGCCGAGAATATCCAGCCATTGCAGCCCCAAACGTTTGTCATCATCGCCAACGGCGGCGTACAAACCGATGGAGTCATGTAAACCGGACAACAAAGCGCTCAGTACATTGGTGGTAGCGCGGTACTGCCACTGCAACGCAGAAGACACCAAGCCAATATGCTGCTTGATGTCCCAGATGCTTTCGCCAGTGCCACGGCGAATACCAAACAGCGTCAAATCATTGCGATAACACTGTGGGTTATCACCGGTGATCAGCTGCAACAAACTGCTTTTACCGCAACCATTGGGGCCTTGAATGGCCCAGTGTTGGCCGGGCAGAACCGTCCAGTTCAGCTGCTCAAACAATACTCGCTCGTCGTAGCGTACGCTGGTATCACGCATCTCAACCAAAGCTTGGCCTGCTGTCAGCGCGTTGCGTGGCGGGGCAGCGGGGAACTCAGGCAGTTCGCCATCAAAATGCAATAACGCCCGCAGATCAGGTTGCGATTCAACCTGTTGGCGCGTTCCCGCCAATAGCAGCCGGGCATCGTGCATAAAGGCCAAATGCGTAATCCAGTCGGGTAACTCATCCAACCGATTCGCTACCCAAAGCAGCGCATGACCTGCACGCACGTACTCATCCAGCAACTCAGTCAAAGCCTCACGACTGGGCTGATCCAGCCCCTCAAATGGCTCATCCAACACCAGCATATCCGGCTGCTTAAGCAGCGCACGCACCAGCATCACTTTGCGGCTTTCGCCAGTACTCAGCGATTTGAAACCACTGTCTAACAGGTGTCTGATATCCAGGCGATCGATCAAGGACTGCGCTGTCGACAAGGGTGCCAACAAGTCGGCGACACGGGTGCCTTTGTCGGGCTGATCCAGCAAATCACTTTGATCGATGTGGCGCTCATACGCCAGCAGCTCCGCTTGTGCTTCCAGCGATACATACTCAGTGGAGCCCGGTTGATTCGTCACCTGACCATGACTGAGCACCACATCGCCAGCAAACAGCCGTGAAACAACGGTTTTACCACTGCCATTGGTACCGCAAACAGCCCAGTATTCACCCGGCTGCAATGCCCACTGGTCAATGGTTAGATGACGGCCGTCGTGCAAGCGCGCCAGGATTTGATCCAACTGCATCGCGAGTTAACCCGGAGGCCAGCTTAAGCTGCGACCACCAATTACATGTAAATGCAGATGAAATACGGTTTGCCCGGCCTCGGCACCGTTGTTCACCACCAAACGGAAACGATCGCCTAAGCCTTCTTGCTCGGCGACTTTATTGGCCGCCAACATCAAATGCCCCAACAAAGCCGCGTCTTGCTCGTCGGCATCGCACAGGCGTGGAATCGGTTTTTTGGGGATCACCAGGATGTGGGTCGGTGCTGCGGGGTACAAATCACGAAAGGCCAAGCAGTGCTCGTCCTGATATACGATGTCTGCCGGGGCTTCGCCACGAATAATTTTGCCAAAAATAGTGTCTTCGTTCATGGGCTCCTCCTAGTGAGCGACTACTGTAGAGGAGCCAGAGAATACTGACAATCAGTCTTGCTCGCCGACCACCAGATTGCGACCGCTTTCTTTTGCTTGAAACAGATGAACATCCGCGCGATTGAGGAGCTCGTCCAATTCAGCCTGAGTCCCCGTAGCAATGCCCACGCTGATGGTCACTCGGGTATAGGCATCGTCATTAACGTCGACAATGCCATCAGCCACTCGAGCACGCAGAGCGTCGGCAAATTCATAGGCTTTAACTTCGTTTAAGCCGGGCATTAACAGCGAAAATTCTTCCCCACCGGTGCGAGCCAATAAAAACGGCTGCGTGAGCTCGTTTAACAGTCGCGCAATATGCACTAGAGCAGCATCCCCGCCTTGATGCCCATACTCGTCGTTGATCTGTTTAAAGTGGTCGACATCGATGATGGCAGCACTGACCGGTTTATTGGCCTTGTTCGCCTGTGTCACCAATTCACCCGCCGTGTCTTGGAAATAACGACGATTGAATAAGCCGGTCAGGAAATCGCGATTGGCTTGCTGTTCCATTTCCTTCAGCAGGGTAATGGTTTCGATGTTGTTGGTCACACGGCAGAAAAACTCTTCCTGCTCGAATGGCTTATTGAGGAAATCGTTGGCGCCATTTTTGATAAACCGCACCGATAGGTGGTTATCACCTTGCCCGGATAAACCAATGATGGCGATACGGCGTTTCTCAAACTCATGACGGATGGCTTGCACCAGTTCGAAACCATCCATATTCGGCATGTTGTAATCGGTAATCACCAATTGAATATCTGGGTGTTGGTGCAGGCGTTTCATCGCTTGTACACCGTCTTCCGCAGTATGCACGTGATAACAATGCAGGCTTAACAGTAACTGGATGTGCTTGCGTGCCATCTTTGAATCTTCCACCACCAGCACTTCCACCTGGCGATTGTGGCTTAAACGGCGAATCATATTGAGGGCGTATTGATAGGAATAACGCGACTCTTTGATCACATAATCGGCAATGCCTTTGGCTTGCAGGATATCGCGCTTGTGGGAGTCGCTGGAGCCGGTTAACACCACCACAGGCAGCTTTTGCTCCAGTAAATAATCAACCAGCTCACCGTCTGGGGCATCGGGCAACGACAGATCCACCAATGCCACTTCAAGGGTGTGTTGATGTTGCTGATACGCTTGCTGTGCTGCGGCCATGCTGGTGGCGAACACCACATCTTCACCGAGGGTCGCTTTGGCCAAGTGCTTGAGAATTTTCACCACCACGTTGCTGTCTTCTACCACCAAATATCGAGCCATAACCGTCTCCAAGCGATTCAGACTCAAGTGTAGTCAAAGGTGTTTGTGGCGTTGGACAGTCGAAGCTAAGTCAGCCTTTTGAACGAGTGGGCGTAACAAACAAGGAAATAGATTGTGGGCAGTGACCATCGCAAAGATATTTGTCAGTGCAGCAGAACGAAAAAACCCCGATAGCGTTCGCTACCGGGGTTTTGAATAAGAGCTTGACGATGACCTACTCTCACATGGGGAAGCCCCACACTACCATCGGCGATGCTGCGTTTCACTTCTGAGTTCGGGATGGATTCAGGTGGTTCCACAGCTCTATTGTCGTCAAGCAAACCTGTATGAAGTGTTGTCGTCTTACGCGTTCTGCAACGTGACTTCAAATAAGGTTGGATACATGAGTGTACTGAGAATTCTCTTGCGAACCGGCGGTGCCTGTTCGTATATCTTGGCTTGTTGCTGAGTTTTCAGCGCCCACCCGAGTTTGGGTGTTATATGGTCAAGCCTCACGGGCAATTAGTACAGGTTAGCTCAACGCCTCACAACGCTTACACACCCTGCCTATCAACCAGGTAGTCTTCCTGGGCCCTACAGGGAACTCGAAGTTCCAGTGAGATCTCATCTTGAAGGAGGCTTCACGCTTAGATGCTTTCAGCGTTTATCCCGTCCGAACGTAGCTACCCGGCAATGCATCTGGCGATACAACCGGAACACCAGAGGTTCGTTCACTCCGGTCCTCTCGTACTAGGAGCAACTCTTCTCAAATCTCAAACGCCCACGGCAGATAGGGACCGAACTGTCTCACGACGTTCTAAACCCAGCTCGCGTACCACTTTAAATGGCGAACAGCCATACCCTTGGGACCGGCTTCAGCCCCAGGATGTGATGAGCCGACATCGAGGTGCCAAACACCGCCGTCGATGTGAACTCTTGGGCGGTATCAGCCTGTTATCCCCGGAGTACCTTTTATCCGTTGAGCGATGGCCCTTCCATACAGAACCACCGGATCACTATGACCTACTTTCGTACCTGCTCGACGTGTCTGTCTCGCAGTTAAGCCGGCTTATGCCATTGCACTAACCTCTTGATGTCCGACCAAGATTAGCCGACCTTCGTGCTCCTCCGTTACTCTTTGGGAGGAGACCGCCCCAGTCAAACTACCCACCACACAGTGTCCTCGATCCAGATAATGGACCTGAGTTAGAACCCCAAATTGACCAGGCTGGTATTTCAAGGTTGGCTCCACCAGGACTGGCGTCCTGGCTTCAAAGCCTCCCAGCTATCCTACACAAGCCAATTCAAAGTTCACTGTGAAGCTGTAGTAAAGGTTCACGGGGTCTTTCCGTCTAGCCGCGGGAACGCAGCATCTTAACTGCGAATTCAATTTCACTGAGTCTCGGGTGGAGACAGTGTGGCCATCGTTACGCCATTCGTGCAGGTCGGAACTTACCCGACAAGGAATTTCGCTACCTTAGGACCGTTATAGTTACGGCCGCCGTTTACCGGGGCTTCGATCAAGAGCTTCGCAGATGCTAACCCCATCAATTAACCTTCCGGCACCGGGCAGGCGTCACACCCTATACGTCCACTTTCGTGTTTGCAGAGTGCTGTGTTTTTAATAAACAGTCGCAGCCACCTGGTATCTTCGACCGGTCTCAGCTTACGGAGCAAGTCCTTCACCAAAACCGGCGCACCTTCTCCCGAAGTTACGGTGCCATTTTGCCTAGTTCCTTCACCCGAGTTCTCTCAAGCGCCTTGGTATTCTCTACCTACCCACCTGTGTCGGTTTAGAGTACGGTTTCTTTGTAGCTGAAGCTTAGAGGCTTTTCCTGGAAGCATGGCATCGACCACTTCGGACTCCGTAGAGTCACCGTCATCACGTCTCGGCATTAAGAACCCGGATTTACCTAAGTTCTCT